>CAMLMC010000001.1 GCA_946481075.1 uncultured Alphaproteobacteria bacterium | reverse complement strand
CCTTTACCGCCAATGTCAAATACGCCACGGGGCAACAGGCCTATAGATGGGAAGCCAATGGATGGGGCGGCTGTAATTGCGGGGCAAGCCCAACGCAATCGCGCAATCCGTTTCCGGGCGAGAATGGAGGTTTCGGGCCCGTTGATGGTGTGCGCTGTGTCAACACCAGCGGTGCGCAGGTCAATGATTCCAACTGTATCGGGATGGATCAGCCGGCGGCAAGCCAGTCTTGCGCGGCGTTCTGCTGGGTAACCTCACCGGCACCGGCTGTATCGTGCAATTGTTCGAATGAAGGATATGTAGGTCAGCCGGGGAGTGTTGGTTGCGAGCGGCGTTATGGCGGCTCCAATGAAACCATGCCCGATAACCAGTGCATGGCCTTCGCTGCGGCAGGACCTAGACCGGCCCAACCAGCCGCCAATAGATGTCCAGGTTATATACCGGAGTGCCACGAGTCATCCAGTAGCAGTAGTAGTGGTGGTTATGATGGTCATGATGAGCCCACCGGAAGAGGTTATGTCGATACGGATGGCGATGGTAGAGGGGATACGAGCGTTGAAGATTATGTTCGGGAAACAGGGGAAAATTTCAGTGGCCGGACATCCTCTAACAGGGGTGGAAGTATGGATGGTCATTCAACCGGAACCATCAGCAAGGCCATGAACGGGGGGACTGTTATAGAATCAACAGGTAACCACACAGGCAATTCCAATGGACGAATTGGTATAGCGCCGTCTGGATCTTCTTCCAGCTCTTCATCTTCGTCTTCAAGTCCAAGCAGCGGCAGTAGCACAATGTCGGTCATATGCACGCATTTCTATCGCCGTAAGCGCCTGCCTGGCGATTTATGGCGGGCTGACCTAGAATTTACGGGCAGCCAGTTGTCGCCCACGACAGTGCGTGGTTACCACGTCTGGGGGATTAAATCGGTCGAACTGATGCGCAAGTATCCATCGACGGAAAGCTCCTTCTGGTTCCTTGCCAAGAACCGCGCGGAAGAAATCGGCTACCAGATGGGCCTGCGCGAGCGCCCGAATTACAAGGGCAAGGTGATCCGCATGATCATGGAACCGCTTTGCTTCGTGATCGGTATCTTCGCGCCCGAGCAGAACTGGCAGAAGGTTCATGCCGATATGGATTTGCAGAAGGCTTAGAAAAAAGATCAGAGGAAAAAACCCCAGGATTATCGGGGTTTTTTATTTATTGTTTTATCTCTTAGAATTGTCGACTTGGTTATTGGCTTTCTTTTTCTTTGATAATTCCAGCAAGGATTGAGACTCGTCTGATTCCAGGAACGAAATATATTCATCCCAGGTGACAAAACCATTCCCGTTTTCGTCAACCCTTCTAAACAAGTCCTTATAACTCAGCATGTTCTCATATTCGGTTACAATATCGTCACCGTTCATATCCTCAATAGAAAAAAGGGCTTCGTATCCTACGACCAAGGCAGATGCCGGCAACTGATCTTTCTCGTCCAAATCCTTCACACTCTCTTTGTATTGCTCATAAAGAGAGCGGAAATTCTCCTTGCGGGTCAATGTTCCGCTTTTATTGGTATCGCGCGCAGTGAAACGGTCTTTCATGTCCTTCATATATTCGAAGTCGGCAACTAGCCCGTCCTTATTGTGGTCGTGGCTATCGAAGGTCGCTCTTTGCTTGCTATATTTTTCCTCCAGCTTTTGCGGCTGGTCAGCCATGGCGTAAGCGCTGTAAAAAAATGATCCCAATAACAGGGGTAGAAGATATTTCATGAGTGGTTCCCTAGCCCTAATAATCTGTTTTACCAGTAAATTATAGCACGGAAAAAGCAAAAAAGACCTTTCTAAACACTATTCATATTATAGGTATTCCGGCTGTTCTTGACCCACCCGCAGCCGCATCGTAAAAATGGATATGACCCAATATATATCCACCCGCGGCGATGGGCCCCGTTCCTTTACAGAAGTTCTTTTATCCGGGCTCGCGCCGGATGGCGGGCTTTATGTGCCGAAGAAATGGCCCAAGGTCAAACTAGCGCCGCTTGCGGGATATGCCTACACCGATATCGCCTATCACATTGTCAAGCCATTCATCGGCGACGAGATCGATGATGATGCACTCAAAGAAATCATCATAGACACATACGAAAATAATTTTGCGCATTCCGCGGTTGCCCCGCTTGTTCAGATCGGCCCTTCGACCTTCATCATGGAATTGTTCCATGGCCCTACATTGGCGTTCAAGGATTATGCATTGCAGGTTCTGGGACGTTTGTTTGATCATGTCCTTGCCAAGCGTGGAGAGCGGGTCACGATTGTTGGCGCAACATCCGGTGATACCGGATCCGCCGCCATCGAGGCCTGCCGCAATTGTGAAAACATCGATATTTTTATTTTGCATCCCAAAGGGCGCACTTCGGAAGTGCAGCGCCGCCAGATGACAACAATCGATTCCCCGAATGTATTCAACATTGCGCTTGAGGGGAATTTCGATGACTGCCAGAACGCAGTCAAGGCAATGTTCGGTGATGTCAAATTCCGTAGCGAGATGAACCTGTCGGCTGTCAATTCAATCAACTGGGCACGGATTGTTGCACAAATTGTTTATTATGTGAGTGCAGGTCTTGCCCTTGGCGCACCGAACCGGAAGGTTTCCTTTGCCGTGCCGACAGGGAACTTCGGCAATGTTTATGCGGCATGGTGCGCCAAGAATATCGGCTTGCCGATTGATCAGTTGATTATCGGTTCGAACCGCAATGATATCCTGACCCGCTTTTTCGAGACCGGCACCATGCAGGTCAACGGGGTCGAGCCGTCTTTGTCCCCCAGCATGGATATTCAGGTATCGAGCAATTTTGAACGCTATCTGTTTGACCTTTTTGGGCGCGATAGTAAAAAACTGACGGCCCTAATGAACGGGTTCAAGGAAAATGGCTCCTTTACGCTCGATGACAAGCTCATGAAAAAGGCCCGCGCCGAGTTCCAGTCGGCCCGATGCGGTGACGAGGAGACAAGCGTGATGATCGCCGAATGTTATGCGGCCACCGGATATCTGATTGATCCGCACACAGCAGTCGGCCTTTACGCCGCATGGCAAGTGGAACGTGATCCTGCGGTCCCGCTCGTCGCATTGGCCTGCGCCCATCCCGCAAAATTTCCGGACGCCGTAGAACAGGCAACAGGCATTCGCCCGCCCCTTCCGCCGCATCTGGCGGATCTTTATGAACGCAGGGAAATCTATACCATTCTGCCGAATGACCTTGGAAAATTACAGGATTTTGTGCGCTCTAACGGCCGCAGATAACCGTAATCGATTGAAAACAGGTTCTATTCGGGATATTTATGTCGAATGAGCATTAAAATCACACGGCTGCCAAGCGGCCTTCGCATCATCACGGATACGGTCCCCGAAATGGAAACGGTGGCGCTTGGCGTTTGGGCCGATGTCGGCACACGGCATGAGGATCTGGAGCACAACGGCGTTGCCCATATGGTTGAACATATGATGTTCAACGGCACGCCCACGCGGACCAGCCGTCAAATCGCCGAAGCGGTCGAAGATGTCGGCGGCCAGATCAACGCCTATACCAGCCGTGAAATCACGGCCTATTATATCCATTTGTTGAAAGACGATATGCCTATGGCGATGGATATTCTATCCGATATCCTGCAACGTCCGACTTTTCCGGATGCGGAACTGGAAAAAGAGCGCGATGTTATCATTCAAGAAATCGGAATGACAAACGATACGCCGGATGATGTGGTGTTCGATCATTATCAGGAAACTGCCTATCCGGGGCAGGCATTGGGGGCGCCAATTCTGGGCCGTGCCGAAATTATCGCGGGCATGAAAAAAGAAACGCTCTATGATTACGTCCACCGTTTCTATACGCCTAAGAAACTCGTGATATCTGCCGCCGGCAATGTCGATCACGAGGCGTTTGTCGCAACGGCGCAGACCATGTTTGCCGATCTGCCGCCTGACACAAACCAGACCTATACATCCGCCGATTATCGCGGCGGTGACAAACGCATCGAAAAAGATCTGGAACAAAGCCATATCGTTATGGGATTCCAAGGGATAGACCGTGAAGACTCCGAATATTATTCGGCGGTCATTCTGGGTACGGTTCTGGGCGGGGGCATGTCATCCCGCCTGTTTCAGGAAGTACGCGAAAAACGCGGCCTCGTTTATTCCATTTATTCCAGCCATTCTGCCTATCACGATGACGGGCAGTTTGAAATATATGCCGGAACGGGCCCCGAAAGCCTGAACAAGCTCGTTCCCGTTGTTTGCGATGAAATCGTTAAGGTCATGCAGGATCCGATCAGCGAGGCGGAATTGAACCGCGCCAAGGCGCAGATCAAGGCCGGTATTCTGATGAGCCGCGAATCGATGCTTTCCCGGGCCAACCGTCAGGCAAAATATCTGATCAATTTCGATTCTGCGCCGGATGTTGCACATATCATCGCCAAGGTTGATGCGGTCACAGTTTATAGTGTGCAAAAGATAGCGCAGCGTATTTTCACGGGTAAACCGACTTTTGCCGCACTGGGCCCTGTCAAGGACCTGGAGGATTATGAGACGATCCGCAAGCGCCTGGCGGCCTGAACCATGCTTTGGTCTCGCCGCAAACCGCCGCTGAACTCCATCGAGGATGTGATATTGGTGGCGGCGGATGTTTACTTGCGGCCATGTATACCATCTGATTGTAACGAATGGCTGGATGTTCGTGCCCGTAATCAATCCCATCTAAAGCCCTATGAGCCCGCATGGCCTTCAGATGCGCTGACCCCTGATTTCTTTGCCCGGCGTGCGGCGAGACTGGCAAAAGACTGGCAGCAGGATAAAGGGTATTCGTTCTTGCTTTTTGACAAGCAATCCGATGCGATGATAGGTGGGATCAACATCAACAATGTCACGCGCGGCGCGGCGCAATTCGCGAGCCTTGGATACTGGATCGACCGGGACTATCAGGGTAGGGGGCTTATGCATCAGGCGGGGCAGGAAATATTAAGATTTGCCTTTGATAAACTATTGCTACAGAGATTGAATGCCGCCTGTATGCCCCATAATCTGCGCAGCAAAAATCTGATTCTGACGCTCGGTTTCTCAGAAGAAGGATATGCAAGGAAATACTTGCAAATTAATGGCCGCCGCGAAGATCATATTCTCTTCGGCCTGAACAGGGATGATTATTCAGGCAGTGCCGAAACCCACCGATAGCATCTCGGGTTTGATGCCGAGCGCTGCAAACGCCTTCTCCCACATTTCTTCCGGTGCGGTGTTGAAGACGATCTCATGAGTCGCCGGTATGGTTAGCCATGCGTTATCCTGTAATTCTGCCTCTAGTTGCCCTGCGCCCCATCCAGCATAGCCGAGCGTGAAAACCATATGCTGCGGCGGTGTGCCTGACACGGCCTCGCGCAAGGCATCGAGCGTGCCGCTGACACCGAACTGATCGTCAATCACAATTGTGTCTTTCTGGCGGAAGTCGCCGGAATGAAGCAGGAAACCGCGCACGGATTCCACCGGTCCGCCGCTCATAACGCCCATGGCAGCAAAACGGGGATTGAGCGGGCCATCCGGGACGATGCCAAGTTGAGTTAAAAGTCCCGGAAAATCAGGTGCCGGCAGTTTCTGGTTGATCGTGATCCCCATAGCGCCTTTTTCGTCATGGACGCACATAAAAATAACCGCATGATGAAAACGCGGATCGCCCATGCGCGGCATGGCGAGAAGAAGGTGGCCTTTCAGAGATAGAGAAGAATTGTTTTTCGTGGTCATGATCTCTATCATCATACAAAGCTCTGCCCATTGCAAGGAAAGCGCCGCATGAAAAAACAACTTTCCCTCCTCCTCTTTCTGCTTCTCGTTTCGGGGGGATATTCTTCCGCACAGGCGGAGGACTATTCAAAAGCAAGGATCGTTTCTTCTACACAGGGAACAGCTGATCTGGTGGCTATAGATATGGGCCTGGAAATTGCCATGAAGGATCAATGGTATACGTATTGGCGCATGCCGGGTGATACTGGCGTTGCGCCAGTATTTGATTGGTCTGGTTCGAAGAATGTCAAAGAGGTTGAGGTTTTCTGGCCGACGCCGAAACGGTTCACAACTGCGGATATGCATAGCTTCGGTTATGACGGCACCGTTCTTTTTCCGCTGCGCATAACGCCGGAAAAAACAGGGCAGGATATCCTTGTTCAACTGAAACTCGATCTGATGATATGTCATGATATCTGTATCCCGCAGACAATGACGATAGAAAGATTGTTCCGGGCAGGCCCCGCCATACCCAGTGACGATGCCACGCTTATTCGTGCTTCAATCGACGCTTTGCCGGTCAGGGACGGGAGTGACCAACTTTCGATAGGAACGGCCATTCTCGCCAGTGAGGCCGTTGCGGTCACCGTTAAAAGCGATGAGCCGCTGGATGAACATACGGACATGATCGTGGAAACACAGCATGGCATTTTAACCCGTCCGCCGGAGATCATTGCGCCCGTAAGCGAAGGCGGTGACTATGTGTTGAAGGTCAGTGGACCGGACGGGGCAGATTTAACGCAGGAGCTTTTCGGTAAAACCATTAATGTGATGCTCATCCATAAAGACAAAGCAATTGAAAAGAACATCACATTCTAAAGCATGAAGTGCGGCACATCGTCAGGAAAGGCGATGCCTGCGCGCAGGGTTGGTGTGGGGTAAAAAATGACGTCCGGGCTCGCAGGACGTATTTTTAGATTGCCACGTTCAATCATTCTTTCGAGCACAATTTTCTCTAACGCGAATTGATTAAAGATCATCAGCGCTTTGCTGTGCTGATTGATGTATGGTGCCACTTCATGCAACTGGCTCAAATGGTCGCATGAATAGGCGCTGAAACCAGCGAAGTGGTTTGCGCGAATCCCCGTAGAACTTAAAAATGCTTTTTGTGGATCGTGAATTGTCAGAAATGTTACAAGATCGATCAGACTATCTTCTTCAGGGCTCAGTCTTGCCACAGTGCTATCCAGGATATGCGGAAAGACGAAGGCCGAACGAAGTATATTGTTTGCAGGATTGTTAAACAGGTCTCTCAGGCGTTTGCTGGATGGGTTGTTGATTGTATAACCCATGACAATGTCCCGTTCATCCTTGTTGTCGGCGGGCTCCTCGCTGTGGAACAATACAAGCTTATGGTTCAAATCTTCATAGCGTTTCTTGTCCCCAAGTCCGGTGAAAAAGCCAAGCTT
The DNA here is from genome assembly GCA_946481075.1 of uncultured Alphaproteobacteria bacterium. The sequence continues at coordinate 1,448,521 of CAMLMC010000001.1, read as the reverse complement.
GCCGACAAAGCTGCCTTCCCCCTGCGGCAAGGCGTCAGCAGTATTATAAGCACGTGGTTTTCTGGGTTCATCGGACATGGGCCCCTTGTAATTTATAAATTACGGAAAATCAAGAAATATCGCTAATACAACCCGCCAGTGCCTGTAAATCCGCTATTCTCTGCGGGAACTGGCTGTGGCTGAACCGGATAATCCTGCGGTGGATAAGCAGGAGTTTGTCCCGCCGGTGCCGGTGTTCCGCCCCGGCTAAAACTCGTCATGGAATCATCAAGCGGATAGGTTGTAACAGCCCCCTCTGCCTGCGGCTGGCCATAGGGGTCTACATAGGCAGGCTGGTCGCCTGCTTCGCCGTAGGTCTCGTCATAAACATCGGCGGCATAGGGGTCTTGTGTTGCCGCGCCGCCGCCAATGATGTTCGTGTCCAGAACATAATCATCGAGGTTTGGTTCGGTGCCTGTGACAAAGGCTTCCCAGATAATATGCTTGTCACCGGCCTGTGCCGCACGGCCAGTGTCGGCATTGATGCGGACATTCTTGACGCCGGCGGGCACGCGGAATGGCATGGGAGGGGTGTCCTTTAAGGCCTCTGCCATGAAGTCACCGAAAATCGGCGCGGCGGTAGAACTGCCAGTTTCGCGCTTGCCGAGCGATTTCGGATCATCGAAGCCGACAAACACGCCGACAACCAGGTCAGGAGAAAACCCGACAAACCAAGTGTCCTTGGATTTGTTGGTCGTGCCTGTCTTACCGGCGAGCGGCCTGCCAAGACTTGCCAGCTTTGCGGCGGTACCGCGCTGGACCACACCTTCCAAAATCGAAACCATCTGATACGCGGTGCGCTCATCGGCGATTTGTTCGCGATCATCAGGGATCAGGGGTGCATTTTGCCCGTCCCAACGGATAAGGTCGCCGCAATTGGGGCAAGGACGGTTGTCATAGGAAAAGATGGTTTTGCCGCGGCGGTCCTGAATGCGGTCGATCATGGTCGGTGTGATTTTCTTCCCGCCATTGACCAGCATGCCGTAGGCCGTTGTCAGTTTCATCAGCGTTGTCTCGCCCGCGCCCAGAGCATAGGAGAGATATGGTTTCATTTCATCGGCGATGCCAAAGCGCTTGGCGTAATCGATAACAGTCGGCATCCCAAGATGGTCGGCGAGACGCACGGTCATCAGATTTCTGGATTTCTCTACGCCAACACGGATTGGTGTGGGGCCATAGAACTGGCCGGAATAATTGGTCGGACTCCAGAAATTACCGGGTGATTGTTCAAAGGTGAAAGGTGCATCCAGAACGCGTGTTGCGGGCGTGAAACCCTTATCAAGCGCGGCAAGATAAATAAAAGGTTTGAAGGCAGAGCCGGGCTGTCTTTGCGCTTGGGTAACACGATTATACTGGTTGAAGACACTGAATTTCCAACCGCCCTGCATAGCGAGAACGCGGCCTGTATGCGGGTCGAGTGCCACAAGCGCGCCTTGCACGGCGGGAATCTGACGCAAGGTCCATGTCTTGCCGGTTTGTTCGACAAGAATGACATCGCCCTTTTTAAGAACCTGTGAAACAGCGGTGATTTCAGGACCAAGGCCGTAACATTCATTTACGCATTCGCGCGCCCATGAAACCGATTGAAGGGCGAGGTCGAGCGTCTTGTTTTCGGCCAATCCCACTTCGGCCTTCGTTTCGTTAACGCTAAGGACGACGCCAAGGCGCCATTCGTCCGGCATATCGCCCGGTTCATCAATATTGGCAAGTTGCGCCGTCCAGTCATCAAGATTATCAAGATGCGATACAGGGCCACGCCAGCCATGGCGCTTGTCGTATTCGATCAAACCGTTGCGCAAAGCTTTTAACGCAATATCCTGCAGTCGCGGATCAAGCGATGTGCGCACGGCCAGGCCGCCTTCATAAAGGGAGTCCTTCCCATATTTTGCCTGTAGTTCGCGGCGTACCTCCTCGGCGAAAAAAGGAGCCGACACGACATCGGACTCATCCTTCAAAGTCATGGCAAGGGCCATATTTTTGGAAAGGTCTGCCTGACTTGCCGTTATAAATCCCTCATCCAGCATCCGGTCGATAACCCAGTTGCGGCGCGCAACGGCCGCATCGTGTTTCCTGATCGGATGGTAATTGTTCGGCGCTTTTGGAAGGGCGGCAAGATAGGCCGCCTCTGCTATGTTCAAATCATCCAGTTTCTTGTTGAAGTATGTCTGTGCGGCGGCGGCAACCCCATATGATCGTTGACCCAGATAAATCTCATTGAGATAAAGTTCCAGAATCTGGTCCTTGCTCATCGCTTCTTCCATGCGGGTGGCGAGGATCGCCTCCTTGATCTTGCGTTCAATGGATCGTTCATTGGTTAGAAGAAAGTTTTTTGCAACCTGTTGTGTGATGGTCGACGCGCCGACCATGCGTCCGCCTTTCAGGTTCGTGACAACGGCCCGGGCAATCGCCATGGGATCAACGCCGGAATGGGTATAGAAATTCTGGTCCTCGGCGGCGATGAAGGCGTCCTTCACTTGCTTCGGAATGACCTCAACCGGAACGAACACGCGGCGTTCCTGCGCATACTCGGCCAGCAGGCGCCCGTCCCCGGCATAAATGCGTGTAATGATCGGCGGCTGATAGTTTTTAAGCTGGGTATAGTCGGGCAAATCCTTGCCGTAATGGGCGAAAATCGCGAAGACGAGTCCGATGGCGGCAATTGCCCCCAGAAACCCGATTGATAACATTGCCAGAAAAGCTTGTCCGAGCCAGCGCATGGGCCAATTTATCGCATAATATTGCGGCTGTTTAAAGGCGTGAATGACGCCTGATCATACTTTAAAAGCGGCATTCTTGGTAATGGGCCCATCCGCACGGCCATGAATGAACTGGTCGACGTAGGGGTTGCCGGAATGATCCAGATCGCCGACCTTGCCATGCCAGATAATCTTGCCGTCATAAATCATCGCGACATGATCCGCGATCTTGCGGGCGGAATGCATATCATGGGTGATGGAAAGGGCTGTGGCACCAAGGTCTTTCACGCAATCGACGATCAGGTCGTTGATCACATCGGCCATAATGGGGTCTAGTCCCGTTGTCGGCTCATCGAAAAAGATAATTTCCGGATTGGCGGCAATCGCCCGGGCAAGGCCGACACGCTTTTGCATGCCGCCAGAGAGTTCCGCCGGATAAAGGTCGCCGACCTTGGCGTTAAGCCCGACCTGCGCCAGTTTTTTGGTGGCGATTTCGCGGGCTTCGTCCTTGTTCATTTTTTTGCCCTGAATAAGGCCGAAGGCGACATTTTCCCATACGCGCAGAGAGTCAAACAGGGCCGCTCCCTGAAACAACATGCCGAACTTTCCCATCAATTCGTCACGATCATTCCCGCGAAGACGGATGGTGTCCTGTCCATCAATTTCGATCTTTCCGCTGTCAGGCTGGATCAGGCCCAGAATGCACTTCAGCATGACGGATTTTCCTGTGCCGGATCCGCCGATAATAACAAGGGACTCGCCAGGATCGACGGTCAGGTTAATGCCATCGAGAACCCGTTTGTCGCCGAAGGACTTTTTAACATCGCGCATGGCGATTTTCGGCGTGATCGCCATTTTGTTCTCTGTGGCATTCATGAAAAGAAAACCTTGGTGATCAGGAAGTTGAAAATCAGGATCAGGATAGAGGCCGATACGACGGCATAGGTTGTTGCGGTGCCAACGCCCTGTGCGCCGCGACCGGAATTAAATCCGTGATAGCAGCCCATCATCGTAACAATAAAGCCAAAAACAGCAGCCTTGACGAGACCCGAGACCACATCCATCGTCTCTAGTATCTTCCATGTTTGCGTTAGATAACTGCCTTCGGAAAAGCCGAGTGTGTAGATGCTGACGAGGTAGCCGCCATAAACGCCAATGATATCGGCAATCAGTACGAGGGCAGGGAGCATGAGCGTACCTGCGATAATGCGCGGCGCGATCAGATAGTTGTACGGATTGACGGACAATGTGGTGAGTGCATCGATTTGTTCGGTAACGCGCATCGTGCCGATTTCAGCGGCGATGCTCGCGCCGATACGCCCCGCGACCATGAGGCCGGCAAGCACAGGGGCCAGTTCGCGTGTGATAGAGAGGACGACAACGCCGGCAATCGCGCTTTCGGCGTTGAAGCGGGCAAAGCCCGTGTAGGACTGCAATGCCAGAACCATCCCGGTAAAAATCGCGGTCATACCGACAACGGGCAGCGAGTAATAACCGATATCGATGAACTGGCGGATGATCAGGCGCGGATACCACGGCGGTGTAAAACAGCTTGATACCGCCTTTGCGACAAAGAAGGATAACGCGCCGATAGACTGGAAGAACCCCAGAATGCTGGCGCCGATGGTCTGGCAAACGGTCAGGATGAGCGACAGGACAGATGCCTTGTCTTCCATGTCGATGCTTTGATGCTGATCCGCCATATGGAAACCTTCCGATAAATCCAATCCGATCAGATTTTTAACTTTTTTGGCGGCCCATGGAAAGGGCTTTTATTCATCCGGCATATAAGTGCGGTGTGCGCGGTCGCCCAGCGAGGTCAGAATTTCATAACCGATGGTGCCACAACTTGCTGCCAGCGTATCGACCGATTGGTGGGGGCCAAGGATTTCCAGCCAGTCTCCGGCCTGCGGCGGCGGCCCCTGAACACTCCCGATATCGACAATAATTAAATCCATCGAGACGCGGCCCATGATGGGGCACGGTTGCCCGTTCCAGTACAACGCGGCCTTGTTGCTTCCGGAACGCAGAAATCCATCGGCATAGCCGAGACTGACCGTTGCCAGCCTTGTGTCTTTATCAAGGATACGGGTGGCATTGTACCCTGTGCTTTCCCCCTTTTTCCCCAGCCTTGTCTGCAGGATTTGCACAGACCAGTCCACGACGCGCCGCATCGGATTAGAATCTTCCGGTGTGGGATTGCCGCCATAAAGGGCATAGCCGGGGCGCAGCAAATCGTAATGCCACGTTTCGTTGCGGAATGCGCCAGACGAATTACACAAGGATTTCCGCGAGGTTGGGAAGTGCCGCGCGATAAAACCGAATAGTTCGGCCTGACGCTCATTCATCGCACGGTCTTTTTCATCGCTACAGGCGAAATGCGACATAATGGCGCGTAGGTCGAGCGCTTCCAGCAATTCCGGCCTGCCGATCAGGGTTTGCAGATCCATTCGTTCAAGGCCGAGACGGTTCATGCCTGTATCGAAATGGACGATGGCGGGGAGGCGGCGTTCAGTCTTTCTTGCCAGACCGCTCCATCGCTCGATCTGTTCAAGGGAGTTAAGCACAGGAATGATTCCCGATGCCACATAATCGGCTTCCGCCCCATGGTACACCCCGCCGAGAATATAAACGGATGAATCGCTATCGGCTTTGAGGGCGATGCCTTCAGCGGGCGTTGCGACAAAGAACTCGCGCGCACCGGCCTTATGCAAGGCCTGATAGGCCTGCACGGCACCGGTGCCGTATCCATCGGCCTTGATGACACCCGCCACAGCCGCCGATCCCATCCCCTGAAAGAGCCTGTAGTTGGCGACAAGAGCCGATAGATTGATAATTAGGCGGGACGGCGCGAGAGAGGATGGAATCATGAATAGCGCGTTTCCAGATCTGCGAAGCGCGTGACGTTGGAATCGAAGTAGAGGCGGACCGTGCCGATTGGGCCGTGACGCTGTTTTGCCACGATAACTTCCGCGGTGTTCGCGCATTCGGACAAATCGTTTTGCCACTGGGCATAGCGTTCGTTGAATTTGCCATCATCCTCGCCGCTGCGCTTCATCGGCTCTTCGCGGGAAAGATAATACTCGCGGCGGAAGATGAACATAACGCAGTCCGCATCCTGTTCAATCGATCCGGATTCACGAAGATCGGACAGCATTGGGCGTTTGTCGTCACGCGATTCCACACCCCTGGAAAGCTGTGACAGTGCGATCACCGGAATTTGCAATTCTTTGGCGATGGCCTTCAACCCGCGGGTGATTTCCGAGATTTCGAGAACGCGGTTGCCTTCGGACTGGCGCGAGCCGGAGCCTTGCAATAGCTGCAAATAGTCGACGATCAAAACGTCGAGGCCGTGCTGCCGTTTCAAACGACGGGCGCGGGTTCGTACGGCACCGATTGTAAGGGCGGGTGTATCGTCAATGTAAAGCGGAACTGATGAAAGTGTTTGTGCCGCCTGAACGAAGGCAATGAAATCCTGTTCTTTGATATTGCCCTTACGGATGGCATCGCCAGAGATGTTGGCTTCGTCGGCAAGGATACGGGTTGCAAGCTGGTCCGAAGACATTTCAAGCGAGAAGAACGCAACGCGTCCGCCCTCCTTGCCTCCAGTTTGCGCATACTTCTTCGCGGCGTTGAAGGCGATGTTCACGGCCAAAGAGGTTTTCCCCATCGATGGACGGGCAGCGAGGATGAGAAGGTCCGATGGGTGCAGGCCGCCGAGCTTTTCATCAAGGTCTTTAAGACCCGTCGTAATCCCCGTTACGTGTGTATCGGATTCATAGGCCTTTTTGGCGATATCGATGGCGGTCTTGATCGATTCCCGGAGTGTGACGAACCCGCTGCCACCTCCCGTGCCGCTTTCGGCGAGTTTGAACAGGCGGCTCTCGGCTTCGCCGATGATGCCGGTTGCGTCCTGATCCAGCTCAAAACTATAGGCCATGTTCGCCACATCTTGGTTGAGGCGGATGATCTCGCGGCGCAAATAGCGGTCATAGACTGTCTGGCCGTAATCCTTTATGTCGTTGAGAAGCGGCACTTCGGTCGCAAGTTCGACGAGGTATCGTACGCCGCCAACCTCTTTCAGCCCTTCGTCTTTTTCGAAATAATCCTTCAGCGTCGTGGCCTTGGCTTCCAGCCCGCGTTCGATCATTTTGACCATCGTGTCGTAGATGCGGCCATGGGCGGGATGGCTGAAATGCTCAGGACGCAGGAAGTCATTGATCTTTTCTATGTGGCGGTTGTCCACGAGCAACATGCCGAGCAGGCCTTGTTCCGCCTCCAGATTATGGGGCGGCGTGCGGTGGAAAAGACTTTGTTCGCCGGGAACGACTTTCAATTGCGGGGTATCTGACATGGTTGAACGATATATCCAATTGACCGCCGGTTCCACAAACGAATTTTTTATGTCTGTGAATAGCGGGGATGATATCGTCCAAGTAAAAAGTCCCGCAAAATATGCGGGACTTTCAAATGCTTATGCAAAGCCTGCTTAGGCGGCTTCTTCTTCGCTTTCAGGCTTAGCGGCCTTTTTGGCTGCTTTCTTTGCGGCCTTTTCGGCTGCTGCGGCTTCATCGGCTGCTGCGGCTTCCGCATCGGCGGCTTCCGCTGCGAGGGCGCTGTCTTCAAGGAAGGCTGCCTTTGCATCGGCATCGTCAGCCTTTGCGTTGGCGCGGTTATCAACGATAACGGCCTTGCCTGTCTTTTCCTGAATCTCCGCTTCGGCCGGTGTACGGGCAACGTTGACCGTAATTTTGACCTTAACTTCCGGGTGCAGGGCGACATCGACATTGAACAGGCCGATTGTCTTGAACGCCTGGTTCAGGTGAACCTGGCCGCGGGCAATCGATTGTTTTGTCGCTGCGGACAGTTCTTCGGCGATATCGCGTGCGGCGACAGATCCGTAGAGCTGACCCCCTTCGGAGGCTTGGCGAATGATGACAACTTTCGTGCCTTCGATTGCCTTCGATGCTTTTTCGGCATCGGCTTTCTTATCGGCGTTCAGCTTCGTCAGATGCGCTTTTTGCGCTTCGAAGTAAGCAATGTTCTCCTTGGTCGCGCGGAGCGCTTTGCTCTGCGGGATCAGGAAGTTGCGGGCATAACCCGGCTTCACGGTGACAACATCACCCATGGCACCAAGATTTTCCACGCGTTCCAGAAGAATGACTTGTGTAGACATTTCTATTTACCTTTCCTTCTTAGAAGCGGCCAGCGGAGCTGTGAGAACCGCTGCTATCTGCTTCGTTGCGGACGTATGGCATCAGGGCCATGTAACGGGCGCGCTTGATCGCCTGTGCCAGTTCACGCTGCTTCTTTTGCGAAGCGGCCGTGATACGGGCCGGGACAATCTTACCGCGCTCGGACACATAGCGGCCCAGCATACGGACATCTTTCCAGTCGATCGTGATGGCACGGGGACCGGAGAACGGGCAGGTCTTGCGGCGACGGAAGAAGCTTTTCTTCGGGCCGGCACCTTCGCTGCGATCAGTACGTTGTTCGCGTTCGGACATGATTATGCGGCCTCCTTGCCTGTGATATCGTCATCGGATGTATTCTTATCGATAATCTTGGACGGGCCTTTGGACAGCGTATCCAGCTTGATCGACATATAGCGCAGAATGTTTTCATTCAGGCGCAGCGTACGTTCCATTTCCAGCAGGGCCGGAGCAGGTGTGTCTGTCTCGATCAGGACATAGTGTCCTTTACGGTTTTTGTTGATGCGGTAGGCGAGTGTGCGCAGACCCCAGTTTTCGGTCTTAACAATTTTGCCTTTGCCGTCTTTGATGATTTGTTCGCAGGCTTCCGTGATCTCTTTTACCTGAGCGTCACTGAGGTCCTGCCGTGCGATAAACACGGTTTCGTAGAAGGGCATAGTTTTCTCCTCATGGGTTGTTAAAAGTACCATCCACCGTGGATGGAAAAGCCGGACATTTATGCCTGTGTTCCGGCGAGGTATGGGCGTTATAGGGGGTTTTGGGCCGTAAAGGCAAGCAAAAACGGCGATTTCAAGAGTACACATCTGTTTTTTTCATAAAAAAACGGGCCTGTTGAAAGGCCCGCAGCATACTCAATATTAATCTTTCCTAGCTGTTGGCCACATCGTTGCGTTCCAGATAATTGGTCATGAACATTGCCCATGGCGTTTTGCACTGGCGGCGGCGTTCCTTCGCGGCCGCGCGGCGGAGCATCATGCAGAGCTGGTCATGGGTTAAATCCTCACAAGCGAGCGCGTGCCGGAATTCGGCCAACGCCTGTGTCGAGGCGTATTCCGCATAATCGGCATTGGGGTGTTCCCAGTCGCAGGATATGTTGTAGGCCAGTCTGGTGTCTTCGAGTACACGGTGGATTACTTTTTTTGTATCAGTTGTAAAAGAGCTCATGGTCATACCTCCTGGTAGGTAATGGGTTTTAGCCGTTCGGCCACAAGTTCCTCTGGTTTCCGCTGTGTCTAAGGCGGGTTGTATCCCGCTTTTCATCCCCTTCGAATCAGTATGCGAATAGTCTGGTCCAACTTCTGGACAAGAATATGGCACGGGCGGGTTCTTTTCCTGAACCTTGCGCAACCAATGCCCCTCATTGTCCGAATATTTTGTATTAATATAACAAAAAACATCTTATGGCTATAATATTGTATTGCGCAGCGCGGTATGGTTGTGGATAAGTTTGGGCTTTGCAAGTCCTAGCAAAGTCTTGACGTGGGCTTGCTAAATTCGCATTCTCCCCACGTCAGTCCAACATAAGAGAGTTATAAAATGAGCCGCGCTTTTATCTTTCCCGGTCAGGGATCGCAATTCGTCGGGATGGGGAAGGACCTTGCCGAGGCGTTCACCGAGGCCCGCGAGGTGTTCGAACAGGTCGATGATGCCCTGTCGCAAAAACTATCCAAGTTGATGTTCGAAGGGCCGGAAGACCAGCTGAACCTCACCGAAAACACCCAGCCCGCGTTGATGGCAGTCTCCCAAGCGGTGATGCGCATCCTGAAGAAACAGGGCGGCATTCGTCTCGATCAATATACATCCTTTGTTGCGGGTCACTCCCTTGGCGAATATTCCGCACTGACCGCCGCAGGCTCGCTCGATCTGGCCGTGACGGCAAAGCTGTTACGCACACGCGGTAAGGCGATGCAAAAAGCGGTTCCTGTTGGTATCGGCGCTATGGCGGCCATTCTGGGGCTTGATCTGGAAGCGGTCGACAATGTTACCAAAAAAGCCACCGAAGGCGGCAAGCAGATTGTCTGTCAGGTGGCAAATGACAACTCCGATGGACAGGTTGTGGTCTCCGGTCATATGGCCGCTGTGGAGGCAGCCGTTGCGCTTGCTTCGGAAGCGGGCGCGAAGCGCGCTGTAATGCTGCCTGTCTCTGCGCCATTCCATTGTTCGTTGATGGCGCCGGCGGCCCAAGAGATGGCATATGCTCTGGCCGACACGAATATTCGCCCGCCTTTTGTTCCGGTTGTTTCCAACGTCACGGCGAAAGCGGTGAGCGAGCCATCGGAGATTCGCCGCCTGCTGGTCGACCAGATTACGGGCCGTGTCAGATGGCGTGAATCTGTGACCTTTATGAAGAATGAGGGTGTGAGCGAAATGGTCGAGCTCGGCGCGGGCAAAGTCCTCGCGGGCCTTGTCAAACGCATCGAAAAAGATATCGCTGTCGAGAGCGTCGGCACACCTGAGGGTATCGAAGCCCTCATCACGAAATTGAAAGGATAGTCAAATGTTCAACCTAACAGGTAAAACCGCGCTGGTGACAGGCGCGACAGGCGGAATTGGCGGCGCTATTGCAAAAGCCCTCGCCGCGCAAGGCGCGAATGTCGTTATCACAGGCCGCAACGAAGCCAAGCTTAGTGAACTGAAGAATGAAATCGGCGACAAAGCGCATGCTGTTGTGGCCGATCTGTCTTCTTCGGATGCAATCGATATTCTGCTCAAAGATGCCGAAGAAAAATTTGGTGCGGTTGATATCCTCGTGAACAACGCGGGCCTGACACGCGATGGTCTTTCCATGCGTATGAAGGATGAAGACTGGCAACAGGTGATCGACGTGAACATGACGGCAACGTTCAAACTGGCGCAGGCCGTGCAGCGCGGCATGATGAAACGCCGCTGGGGTCGCATCATCAACATTGCCTCCGTTGTTGGCGTGACAGGCAATCCGGGCCAATGTAACTATGTGGCGTCCAAGGCCGGTATGATCGGCTGGTCCAAGGCGATGGCAGCGGAAATTGCATCCCGCAACATCACGGTCAATTGCGTGGCACCCGGCTTTATCGCCACCGCAATGACCGAAGTTTTGACGGACGACCAGAAATCCAAAATCAATTCCACTATTCCGGCAGGCAAAATGGGATCAAGTGAAGATATCGCGGCAGCGGTTGCCTATCTGGCATCCGAAGAGGCGGGATATGTTACAGGATCCACTATCCATGTTAACGGTGGAATGGCGATGATTTAGTCTGCCGTCTGTCATCCTGAGGGGCTTTGCCCCGAAGGATCTCCTAACATTTTCGAAGAGATTCTTCGCTACGCTCAGAATGACAAAATGGAAACAAACTTCGATCTCATCATCTATGACTGCGACGGCACGCTGACCGATAGCGAGAACATCAACAATCGCGCGCTTTTGGAAGTTTTGCACGAGGCGGGGTTCACGCAGTTCACACTGGAATACGCGCTGTCCAATTGGGTCGGGACAACGGTTTCCAATATCCTGCTTAAAATCCAGATGGAAACAGGCAAGACGCCGCCCGAAGATACGGTGCAGAAATATATGACCCGCGTGGCGGAGCTACAGCTGACAGGATTGCAGCCGATTGAACATGCTCCTGAGCTTGTTGCCGCCAGTAAAGACAAATACAAAATCTGCGTGGCATCGAACGGCGAGCGCCGGAACGTTCTTGAATCCCTTAAGATCACAGACCTGATGCAATATTTCACCGAAGAAACTGTTTTCACCAAAATTCAGGTAAAGAACCCGAAGCCGTATCCAGACCTGTTTTTATTCGCCGCCGATAAAATGGGCGTGGCGCCAGAAAAATGCCTTGTGATCGAAGATAGCATGGCGGGGGTTCGCGCAGGGGTTGCAGCAGGCATGACTGTTTTCGGTTTTGCCGATGCCGGACACAAGACCGAAAAAGACGTGCAGGCCCTGAAAGAGGCCGGAGCACATGAGGTTTTTCATAGTCTTATCCACATAAAGGAACGGCTAGGTCTTTGAATATTATAGATTTTTGATATTTGGGGTGCTATGCACCATGAAAGGGCTTGCAAAGGCGTTTTCCTTTGGTAAAGTCCCTTCCGAATTCACAAATTAACTGATTAAAGAAAAGGTAGAGAAGCAATGAGCGATATTGCAGACCGCGTGAAAAAGATTGTCGTCGAGCACCTAGGTGTTGACGCCGCAAAAGTGACAGAGGGCGCAAGCTTCATTGATGATCTGGGCGCAGACTCCCTCGACACAGTTGAGCTGGTCATGGCTTTCGAAGAAGAATTCAAAGTTGAAATTCCGGACGATGCTGCCGAGAAAATCCAGACAGTTGGCGATGCCGTTAACTTCATCACGGCAAACTCCGGCGAGTAATCGCACTGCACTATAATTTGATCTAACGGCGGCGTGACTATTTCAGTATAGTTGCCGCCGTTACTTTTAGGAGAAAAAGCATGAGACGCGTTGTTGTAACAGGCATGGGAATGGTTTCCCCGCTCGGCGTGGGCGTAAAACGCAACTGGGATTCCATCACCTCGGGCAAGAGCGGTATCCGCAAGATCGATGAATGGGATGCCTCCGAAATGGCATCGCAAATTGCGGGCCTTGTACCGAAAAGTACGGACGAGAGCCCGTCCGATGGCGCGTTCAATGTCGATCTGTTCGTCGAAAAGAAAGAACAGAAGAAGATAGACCAGTTTATCTGCTATGGGATTGCAGCCGCGCAGGAAGCAATCGAAGATTCCGGCTGGGTTCCCGCAAACGAGGAAGACCAATACCGCACGGGCGTCCTGATCGGATCGGGCATCGGCGGCCTTGGTACCATGTATGAATCATCGATCACGTTGCATGAGCGTGGTCCGCGCCGTTTATCACCATTTTGTATTCCGGCGATGCTGATCAATCTGGCTTCTGGCCATGTGTCTATCAAATATGGTTTCAAAGGACCGAACCATTCGGTGGTCACTGCCTGTGCCACCGGTACGCATGCGATCGGTGATTCTGCGCGTATTATCGCGCTGGGCGATGCCGACGTTATGGTGGCGGGCGGCGCGGAAGCCGCCGTGACGCCGCTGGGCGTTGCCGGTTTTGCCGCTGCGCGCGCGCTGTCCACCTCCTATAACGATAATCCGTCCGCAGGCTCCCGCCCGTTCGATGAGGGGCGCGATGGTTTCGTCATCGGCGAGGGGGCGGGGATTGTCGTTCTGGAGGAATATGAACACGCAAAAAAACGCGGTGCTAAAATCTATGCCGAAATTGTCGGCTATGGCATGTCGGGCGATGCGTATCACATCACATCCCCTGCCGAAAATGGCGATGGCGGTTACCGCGCGATGAAGGCAGCCCTGAAAAACGCAGGCCTCAATCCGGAAGATGTTGACTATGTGAACGCGCACGGGACATCGACGCCGGTGGGCGATGGACTGGAATGCACGGCCGTTAAAAACCTTTTCGCCAATGCACTTGGCACCATGTCGATGTCATCGACCAAATCCGCAATCGGTCACCTGTTGGGCGCCGCCGGTGCCGTGGAGGCCATCTATTCCATTAAGGCGATCGAGACCGGAATCCTACCGCCCACTTTAAACCTCGAGAATGTGTCAGAGCCATGCAAGGGCCTTGATCTCGTTCCGAAGGTTGCCAAGGAAAAGAAAGTGAATGTTGCGCTTTCCAATTCCTTCGGATTCGGTGGCACCAATGCCTCCGTGGTTATGAAGAAGGTGTAGGTCGCGGTACAAAAAAGAAAAGGGCGGTCATCGAACCGCCCTTTTTAATTCTGTAATTACTTTTGCCCTTACTCCTCCATCGAGCTGTTGTTCGGGCGGCGGCCACCGCCACGGGATGCCTGACCACCTTTGCGGCCTGCTTCGGCGGCGCGTTTGCGGTCATTGGCGAAATTACCTGCGTTTTTGTGTTGGCGTGATTCCTGATTCATATTCTGATCGTTGTTCATAAACGTAATCTCCATTATTGGGGTTGATAAGCGCACGCCTGGCATGCGTTTGTGCAATACGAGCGGCGCAGTCACTTAACCAATCCCAACAAGCGGCGGGTGGTTCCGCTTTATTTTAAAATTATTTTGGCTTGTTTTTAGCGGCAAATTTTCCCATTTTAATCAAGCGCTTTGACGGGGAGGACCATTCTGACAATGAAAAAATCTATTGCGATTCTGGGAAGTCTGGCTTTGCTGGGCGTGATTATGGCAGGCGTGACAATCGCCTATATTCTACAGACCGCCAAGGCACCTGGCCCTTTATCCGATACCAAAATCATCCTGATCGAACGCGGCCAAGGTATTGCGGCAATTGCGCAGGCATTGGAGGGTGAGCAGATTATCGACTCCTCCCTTACCTTCAAGATCAATGCGGCCTTTCAAAAGGGGCAGGGCAGCCTAAAGGCCGGTGAATATGAATTCACCCCAGCGATGTCCGTAAATGATGTGCTTGCCATGCTACGTGAAGGCCGCGTCTATGACCGCAAGATTACCTTCCCCGAAGGGCTTACATCCCATCAGATAATTGCCAACCTGAATGCGGCCGCGGATCTGAGCGGAGATCCCGTTCTGGAGATCCCGAAAGAAGGCACGCTGTTGCCCGAAACCTATCACTATACCCGCGCCGATACGCGCCAGAAGGTGATTGAGCAGATGAGCGCGGCAATGACGAAGGCCATTGAAGAATTATGGCCCACGCGCAGCGAGGGGTTGCCGTTCAATACACCGGAGGAGGCCGTAACGCTCGCCTCTATTGTCGAAAAGGAAACAGGCGTGGCATCGGAGCGCAAAAAGGTCGCCGGTGTCTTTATCAATCGCCTGCGTCTTGGTATGCCGCTTCAAAGCGATCCCACCGTGATCTATGGTATGACCATGGGACAGGTGCAAAATGACGGGCAAGGGCCGATTGGGCGCCGCCTTCTGACCCGTGATTTGCAGGAGGAAACGCCGTATAACACTTATAAGAATGTGGGTTTGCCACCGGGTCCGATCGCCAATCCGGGCCGCGATTCGATCGAGGCGGTATTGCATCCGGAAAGCCATGATTTCATTTATTTCGTGGCCGATGGCAGCGGCGGCCATGCATTTGCCCGCACATTGGCCGAGCATAATTCGAACGTCGCAAAGTGGCGCAAAATACGCAGGGAACAGAACAATTAGAAAAATCGATCAGCGCAAACTGCAGGAATTGCTGCGTCTGTCTAACGGCCTTATAGCAATAAGATTATTCTTCGTCTTCGCGTTTGGCCGGCGGGCGGGTGCGGCGGGTTTGTCTGGTTGCGGCCCCGCCAAGTCCCATTTGCGGGGCATTATCGACACTTGGCACCGCGACGGCGGCCATCTGGCGTTCGCGCAGCAGGGCGGGGGTATAGTCGAATTTGTTCGGGTTTGCGCCGCGTAGCACGGAACGCGCCGCATCTTCATCACCGAGATTGTCGCGATGAAGCGCCTGCGCGAAGGCGCAGCGTTTCATGAATTGTTCGAACGCCGTCACAGAGCGCTTGGGTTTTGAGAGCGGCGAGCTCTGCCCGAAATCGCTGCCATAGGGATCATTCAGATAAAGCAGCGGCACCTCATAGGCGTTCGCCAGAAGGGCCCCTTCCAGAAACCCCACAAACATGCGATGCGAGAACAGAAGTTTTTCCCTATGTGTTTCTTCCATCGGGATATTGAGGTGGAAGGTTTCCGCGTCGGTGAATTCCAGGGTCAGTTCATGGGTTTGCGCATCGAGGATAATGCCTGCCACCGGATGCGTGAAAGATCCCGCGCAGACAAGGCCAGCCTCGTTATGCTGTGTCAGAAACAAATCAATATTCATAGACCCAAACCTTCATTCATGGACATAGTCTAGCAAATTGGCTATGCCTTATACAAACCAAGATAATCCTTAGTTACCAAAGGACAAGACGGACATGAAAATAGCAATCACGGGCGGAGAAGGCTTTATAGGGAAGCGTCTGGTCCGGCTTTTACAGTCACAGGGGCATGAGTGTGTGGTCATTGATAAGACCCACCCAGATCCCGTGGATGTGCGTGATCTGCCCGCGCTTACTGCCGCCCTTAATGGATGTGATGCTATTTATCACCTGGCGGCGGAACACGCCGACAACGTCACGCCGATATCCCTCTATTACGATGTGAATGTGGGGGGGATGAAAAACCTGCTGGCGGCTGCGGATGCGAACGGCATCGGCCGGATTATATTCACGAGTTCCTTTGCAATTTATGGCCTTAATACCGGCGAACCCGATGAGGACGCTCCCGCAAGACCTTTCAACGATTACGGCAAGAGCAAGTGGGAGGCCGAGCAGGTCTTGCAGGAATGGGCGGACCAAAGGCCGGAGGCCGCCATTACAATTGTCCGCCCCGTCGTGGTGTTCGGTGAGGGAAACCGCGGGAATGTCTATAACCTGATCGATCAGGTCTCGCGTGGTAAATTCATGATGGTAGGCAGCGGCAAAAACAAAAAATCGATTGCCTATGTCGGAAATGTTATCTCTTTCCTTCTCTATCTTCTGCCGCAGAAAGATCACTGGCAGGTTTACAATTACGCCGACAAGCCGGACCTCGATATGAACCAGCTGATCGCCATGATTCACGCAAAGCTGGGGAAAGAACCACCCAGGTTCGCTATTCCTTATGGAATTGGTCTGGCAGGCGGATTTGGTTTTGACCTACTTGCCCGTCTGACCGGCCGTAAATTCCCCATCAGCGTTGTGCGTATCCAGAAATTCTGTGCCGATACGTTGTCGGATTCCGGCAAGGCCCTCTCTTCGGGTTTTGTCCCTGAACACACGCTGGAAGACGGTCTTGGCCGTATGATCGCGCATGATTTCACCGTAGCGGAGGAGACGGCCCCCCGCAAAGCCGCTTGATAGGCTGTTAATTAAAGTATTCTTATATAAGAACTTTTTCCATTCCGAATCGTTAAGATTTCGTTAAAATCCTATTGAAGGCGCACTTAAAAACTGCGATAACGAGTTTCTATAATCGACAACTATGCGGCGCTTTTTCTGGCGCGAATTTTGAAAGCATAAATGCCAGCTGCCGGCCTGTGTGCAGAATTTTTATAAACGGAGATTGTTATGATGTCGTCCACAACGCGCCTTCTTTTGAGCACCGCCCTGACCGCCACCGGCCTTGTGGCTCTCGCATCGTCTCCGGCGATGGCGAATAACTGGACCAATTTGCAGGGCGATGGTTTCTCGACCGACATCACCGTTCCCGATACAACGAACATCACGCAGCATCTGGATGTCGTCAAGGCGCGCGGCGATCTCGATATCACAGAAAACCACACAGTCAACATTCTTCAACCAGGCTCGACATCGCTGTTCGCGGCTTACGACATCGAAGGCGATCCGACTTACATTCTGGGGCGCCTTAATGCCAATGGCCAGGTTTTGGTGATTGACCAGAACGGCGTGTTCTTCGGACGCAATTCTGTTGTGAATGTCGGATCTATCATCGCGACAACTGGCCAGATCGCCGAAGATGATCTGGGTGACAAAAAATTCACGATTAAATCCAAGGATACAGATGGTTCGATTGAGTTAAATGGTTCTATTACTGTTGCGGAAGGCGGTCTTGCGGCTTTCGTTGCGCCAAGCGTAATAAATAACGGTATAATCGATGCAAAGCTGGGCCGTGTTGAATTTGCAGCCGGTGAGAAAGTCACCGTCGACCTTTATGGCGATGATCTCGTCAATCTGGTTGTCGAAGATAAGCTTGGTAATGCCATTCTCGATAACTCCGGCATTATCAAAGCCGAAGGCGGCACGGTGCAGATGACTGCAAATGCCGCAAAAGACGCCGTTGACAATATCATCAACATGGACGGTGTGATCGATGTATCCTCCGTTACCGTCAAGGGCGGCAAGATTATTCTGGGTGGCGATTCCAAAGGCGCCGTGAAAGTATCCGGCAAGATGAAGGCCGATGGCACGGAAGGCGGCAGTATCAGAATTACAGGCGGGTCCGTTACACTGACGCCGGATTCTATCCTGAGCGCCGATGCAACCGACAACGGAAATGGCGGCGATATCGGCATATGGGGTCATTCCTACGCCATCATGGGAGGTTCTGCTTCGGCACGCGGCGGGCGTTTCGGCGGTAATGGCGGTTTCATCGAAGTATCTGCCAAGGACGCTGTCGGATTTTCCGGTCTTGTCGATACATCGGCGGAAAACGGTCAAACAGGAACATTCCTGATCGACCCGCAAAACATCAATCTGGGTAATTTCGCCTTCTGGGATATCGGTAGCCTGATTACCACGTTGAAGGTGGATGCGCAGTCTCTGGCCAACACATTGAGATTCACCAACGTCCATCTTTGGGCAACGAACAAGATCTATACATCCGCGGCGTTCGATATCAGCACGTGGAAAGGGCTTATTCCTTCGAACAAGGGGCTGACATCCAATGACCTGACGCTCAGTGCGAAGACGATAGATATCAACCACAACATTACACTCGGCCTTGGTGATTTGATCCTGCGCGATGCCCTGACAACGGACAGCGTGTTCGGTTTCGGCCTTGTGACGCCGCCTTCCGACATCAATCTTGAAACCGTGAATCTTGACGCCAAAATTCGGGCGAGAGACACAGTCGGTGGAGCGGCAAGCACCGCCAATCTCAGCGTTGGCCAGATTTCCGGCCAAGCCGAAACAGTGAATGTTCTCTCGAATGATGCTTTGATCAATCAAGGTATCGCCTTCGTTCAAACGGGCGGCACAGTCAACATTTCTGCCGATACATATCAGGAACAGATTATTATTGACCGGGATATGAGCCTGATCGGCGAGGACCGCGACACGACAATCATCCAATCGCCCGCGCAACTGGCACAGACGAACACCAGCCCGCATGGCGCCAGAAATTACGGCGTTATCTGGGCGCATGATGCGAATGTGAATATTTCCAACCTGACCATCGACGGTTCCACCAATGCGCAGGCGGGTGGATATAACAACAATAACCGCTTCATCGGCGTTATTTATCAAAACGCGGGCGGCACGTTCGAAAACAACCGTATTACGAATATCATTACGGCGGGCAATAACACACGATCCGGCTTTGGCCTTCTCGCCACGGACGATGAGGGTGCGACATCCGTCCTCAACATTTTGAACAACGTGATCGACGGGTTCCAGTCATTCGGTATCGCGCTGGCCAATTTCAGGCTTGATGCCACACTGAAGGGTAATGAAATCACGGGTGACAAAGACAATGTAGGGGTGAACCAGACAGGTCTTTACGTGATCGCGGGCGCGAAAGTGACAGCGGGCGGCGCCAATCCCGGAGAGTCTAACACGATTGCCGATACCGATAACGGTATCGAAATCACCGGGTCGAAAAATGGTGTATACGAAAACAACGTCATCGATGGCGTGCATAACGGCATTATCGTCAAGAACAGTGGAAATACACAGCTTCTCGGCAACACCATAGCCGGTAATTCCACGGTTGGTATCACGGTCGATGGTTCGAACGGCACGGTTGTTTCCGGCGGGTCGGTTTCCAATTTCGACACCGGTATCCTTGTGAACAACAGCGACAATGTCACCGTACAGGGCGTTATCATCAACGATATCCTTGATGGCAATGCAATCCATGTGAATGACAGCGATCTGATCCAGATTCTTTCAAACTATATCGGTTTTACGGATGCAGGCGTGACAGAAGGCGCCGCCGGCAACATCAATGGCGACGGGGTCTACCTGTTCCAATCAAACGATGCTGCAATCAAAGGCAACAAGATCACCCAGACCGCCTCTACGGGTACCAATATCGGGTCCGGTGTCCATTTGAAAACCAGCCACAACGCCGTGATCGGCGGCGCGGGCGCGGATGAAAACATCATCACCAATGCGCAATGGGATGGTATACGCCTTTCAGCAAGCAATAATGTACAGCTGCGCAATAATGATATAGACAACGTCACAAGAACCGGTATTTACGCCGAGAGCGCCGACGGATTCCTGGCCAACAATAACGATATCGACAATGCAGGACGGGATGGAATCTTTATCTATGGCATGAGCGATGCCCGTATCACGAACAACCGCATTGGCACGAATGGCGGCGCAGGCAATATCGGCCAATGGGGCGTCCATGTTACGAACGGCAAGGATGTCCGCGTTTTGGGTAACATTATTCACGACACGGTTTTCGATGGTATCCTGGCAAGCGGTGTTCGCACGGCGATTGGCGATACATATGCCATCCGCATCGTGGACAACACTATTCGCCGTTCCGGTGACAACGGCATCCGCATCATCAACCTGAAAGACAGTGCGGGCGTTGCCGGAGAAGGGCGCGCGCTGGTCCGTGAAAACTTTGTTCGCAATACAGGCCTGAACGGCGTTCTGGTTGTTAACTCCGAGGTTGATGCGCTTTCAAACATCATCAATAACACAGGGAATTCGAAAGGCGGCGGCGATGGTATCCGTTTGCAGGAATCGGATAACTCTGTCGTTCGCCTGAATGAAATCGGTTTGCTCGGCAATGCCGACAACATCAATGGCGATGGCATTTATGGGGAGTTTTCGAACAACCTGATCATTAGCCGCAACGAAATCGCCAATACCGATAGTCCGTTCAATGATATCGGCAGTGGTATCCAGCTATATCGCGTTAATGGCGCGACAATCGCCCGCAATTTCATACATGATACGGACTGGGACGGTATCCGTCTGGAGAACGTTTCGAACATTACGGTTCGCCGCAACGATATTGAAAACATTGTCCGCACCGGATCTTATGCCGAATACAGCAACAACGTTGTCTATGACCGCAACGAGATTGACAATGTTGGCCGCGATGGGATTTTCGTCTACGGCACCACCAATTCATCGATCTTGTCTAACCGTATCGGCACGAATGGCGGCGCGGGCAATATTGGCCAGTGGGGCGTTCATGTGACCAACGGCAGCAATATTGAAATCGACAACAACCGTATCTTCGATGCCAATGACGGGATTATCATTTCCGGTACAGCGGTCGGCGCAGGCCCCTATGCCGTGATGATTACAGATAACGTCATCCGCCGCAGTGCACAGCATGGCATCGAAATGCGTAACGCGGGCGATTCCCTGATTACCGGCAACCGGATCATCAATTCCGGCGCGGTCGGTATTTTGGCATCGCGCGGTGCCAACGGCCAATTCACGATTGCCGATAATACGATCCGCCTGTTCGATATCGGTATGAAGTTTGAAAGCGGTACAATCGACCTGACCGGCGCGGCGAACACAATTGAAGACGGCAACACCGGCATGTTGTTCTCACGCTATGACCTTGGCGGTGGCTCCTATGCGCCGCTGAGCCTTGTCGAGAATGACGCGATCGGAACATCCACGCCGTTCGTTCCGGGCGTTGAGCCGACCGATTATGCCGGTACGCTGGGTGACACCATCTTTAACAATATTACAGGCCAGTATGTCGAGCTCGACAATTTCGCTTTCTGGGATTCCGTGAATGGCGTGCCGTTCTGGATCGATGCGCGGTCCGCCACCTATGACGGTATCCGCCCGATCGATTTCCCGGGTGCGATCCTTGATCCGGTGACATACGCGCTTCTTGAAGACAAGCTTCTGCATTTCCCCGACGGGCGTGATGTTGGTATCTTCTTCTTCGGTTCCCTGCCAGGCTCTCCCGATATCGATGAAAGCCAGTTCTTCCGGACGTTTGACGCGTTCAACGGGGATGTAACGGGCCTGAACATCCGTATCCTCGGACTGCCGAGCACCGGCTTTGGCGGTCCTGCGCCGGGCGGTCTTGCGGGCGCGCTCAATAACATCGTTCCATTCGCGGGCGGCACCAGCCCCGAAGACTTGAACCGGATTGAAACGGCAGCGGGGGAACAGGGCCAGCAAGGCCAACAGGGCACCGATCCTGCGGACATCGAACCTGCTGCGGGCGGCGATACCAATGCCCCATGCTGGGGTGATGCGTTGAACGTGGCCCAGACGGGTCAGGCTGTGAACGTGGTGTATGGCGGATCGCTTGACGATGCCTTGGCCTCTGCCGCGAGCTGTAACAACGGTACGCTCTAGGCACGGATAGACCAATCATAAAAAAGGCCCCGCGAAGGGGCCTTTTCTTATCGGGCATATCGATAGCATAGCCAATCACGATGTATCGGATCGGAAAATCACAACCGGAATCGTTTTCAGGATAATCACGATATCTCCCCATAGCGACCAGTTGCGCACATACCAGTTGTCCCAATAGATGCGGCGTTGAAAACTGACGGAATTTCGGCCCGATACCTGCCATAGGCCCGTAATGCCCGGCTTGACTTTGATATAGGCGTCAATGTTGTTGCCGTATTCTGTTTCCTCGCTCGGCAGAATGGGGCGGGGGCCCACAAGGCTCATATCCCCTTTCAGAACATTCCAGAGCTGGGGAATTTCATCAATCGATGATTTTCTGATAAACCGTGCCGTGCGGGTTTTGATGCGCGGGTCATCGGGCAATTTATGATAAGTTTCCCACGCCTCGCGCATGTCCGGGTTGGCGTTTAGATACTCTTCCAGAAGGTGATCAGAATCCGGCTCCATGCTGCGAAATTTCCAGCATTGGAAAAGCTCCCCGTTCCGGCCGAGCCGTTGCCCCCCATAAAAAATAGTGCCGCGTTGCCCTTCAAGTTTCAACATAAGGGCAACTGCACCGATCACGGGCAGCAACATGAACAGGGCAAGGCCCGAGACAAAGATATCCATGGCACGTTTTGCGGCGCGTCCCAAAGGTGAAGAGACGGGCTTGACATGAAGGAACATCACATCTTGTCCGAAGAAATAACGTGGTTCCATGTCATACATGCTAACGCCCGCGATCGAAGGGATGATGGCATACCGACTTTCTGCCTTGTCGAGCGCCCGCAGAACGTCATCGCGTTTTTCACCGCGGAAGGATTCCAGCGAAATAATGTAGTAGTTGTCCGGATTGGCTAGAATATAATGGTCAAAATCATTGTTATCGATGTGGATATTTATATTACGGAAGTGCGCTGGAATGGCATCGGGCGAAAACTCGTCGTTATTTGGCCCGCGCAAGCAAACCGTATGGGGAATGTAACCCGTAGACGGGTCGCCATTCAGGGCATAAAGAACATCCGATACGGTGGACGCATCGCCCGCCACGATAGTCGGTACACGCCAATAAGCTGCATCTTTCTGGATGTAATAGGCCATCTGGCGGCTTGCCAGCAAAAAGAGGAACGCGAAGCCCCAGTTCGACAAAATCATAAGCCGGGAGAAATAAAGTTCTAGTGCAAAACTCAAAAACCCGTCTATCACCACCATCAGGGCTGAAACACTGGTTATAAATTGAACCTGTGACCACCAAGGGAAGCGGTTGGTATAGTGCCCCTTGCTGAAAAACAAAAAGACCGCAAGGCTTGCGAGAAGTGCATAGATCTGGGCTCTGCCCGCGCCGACGGCATATTCGATTGTAATCGGCGTTGTCTCCATCGCCGCGGAGACAAGTCCTGCCGCCTTAATCGAGATGAAGAAAGAAAGGATTAGCGCGATACTATCCAGCCCTGCACGCAGGGCGAAGCTGCGGAAGGGGACGCAGGGGCGGTGCTTGACTGCATAAGGGGGGGTGAAACTGGTAATCTGTTCAAGGTTTTGGCTGATGATCGACATGCCTTGCTCATTCTTCATGGTCAGGACTTTGCATCAATATACCGCAATGCAGCATAAGCCTCAAGCCCGGGGGGTTAAAACAGACGCTGATACACCATAATGGAATCGCCCGGCCATACCGGCGTATCCTGTGTGGCGTAAAAACGGAATTTCTGGCCATCCTTCATGCGTGTGACCAAAATCTTTCCTTGGTCGGCCCGCGGCGTAAAACCGCCTGCTGTCGCCACTGCTTGAAAAATGTCGAGGGTCGGCTGATAGGCGTAACTGCCCGGATTACCGATTTCCCCGTTGATATAGAACGGGCGTAGCGCCTCTATGCCAACCGTAACATAGGGTTGTTGCTGATATCCTTCGCTGACGAGGATATCCGCTATTTTGTCCTGCAGGCCCTTTTTCGTTAAGCCGCCGGCCTTTACGACACCGGCCAGAGGTATGTTAATATTGCCGTCTTCATCGAGCATGTATATGCCGGTTAGCGTTTCTTCTCCATAGACGGTCAGGTTGATCTTATCACCCGGAGCAAGCCGTAGGAGCGCATCGTTTTGCGGTATCTGGTCCGCCGGTGTAACCGGCGGGGTGTATTGACAGGCGGCAAGAATGGATAGAACGGCGAAAAGACTAAAAAAACGGGCAAACATGGTCAGGGCTGGCATAACGGCTTTTTCCTTTATCGTACGATCTCTCTGAAAATATTCGACAAAACGAGTGATCTATAGCGGATTATGATGCCAAATACCAAGCTTTTCCCGCTAAATTCGATCAGATCGTTGTCCTTAACCCTTTTTTGCCTTGATTGAGGTACATAAAGCCCGCCACAGGAATATGACGTTACCCAGTACGTAACGCCCGAACAGGCGTTTTGGTTCCAGCATCAGGCGGTAAAGCCATTCCATCCCGATCTGCCGGAAGATGCGCGGCGCGCGCACGACCTTGCCGCCTATAAAATCAAGAATGGCCCCGCCGCAGACGATCAAGCATGGGTAATCAAGGCCCTGTGCCAGATGTGCCGCCACATTTTCCTGTTTGGGCATCCCCATGGCAAGGATGATAAGGGATGGGCGGCAGGCCCGTACCTCCGCCAGATACTGGTCCGCACCCTTAAATCCATCCGCTTTCAGGACAATGTTCAGGCCTTTGCCCTCGATAATCTCCGCAGAATTGCTTAAATAGGGTTCTGTCGTGCCAAGCAGGGCTATATTCTGTCCACGATAAAGCGCGATCAATTCCGGGATGAAATCCGTCCCGTTCAGATTGAGGCCGGCCTCTTGCCCCAAAAGGCGGTAGAGGATTTTCATGCCCGATCCGTCGCGCAGCACATGGTCACAAGCCACAATATTATCCAGAAACGCCGCATCGCGATGGCACAAATTGGCCGCGTGCGCGTTGACAAAGGCGATACGGGTCGGCCCGGTCAAACGGCCCGGCGTGAGTTTGTCTATGAACCTCTGCTTTGATGCCGCATCCGGGATGATGGTTAATGTCTGTGTCAATGCGATTAAGGGATCGTTCATGCGAATAGGTTTAGATTTTTACGGGGGTGGATGCTACAAAATTCTAATCGATAAAATTCTTGTCTTTATCTTTACATAAGTTACACATAGGGCCGATGCCAAACCGCAACCGCATATATCGCCGCATGGCCTGTACTGCCGCCCTGATTATGGCGGCGGGCGGCGCGTGGGCACCTTCGGCGTTGTCCGCGCCGGGAGAGCAGCCCGTCAGTATTCTGGATCAGGCGCGGTATCAATTCGCGCCTTATGGCATTCGTTCCGGTTCCTTGATCTTCAGTCCCGGAATTGGTCTCACCGAGACATATGACGACAATGTCTTTCGGACCAATGCGAATGAACAATCCGATTTCATCACGGTCATCCGGCCATCGTTCGGTGCCATTAGCGATTTCGACCTACACGAAGTGAGTTTTGGCGCATCTGGGGCGCTGGGGCGTTATGCCGACAATGACAGCGAGAACTTCGATGATTTTACCGTCAATGGCGGTTTGAGGTTAGACCTCGATTACGAGACTTATCTGAAATACAGCGCATCTTATCGCAAAACACATGAAAGCCGGGAATCGGAAAACGACCGGAATGGCGATGAGCCGGTGACCTATTTCCTGACGACCCATAAGGCGAATTTCGTGCGCGCGCTGGGTTTGATCAAATTGTATGTCGAAGGGCTATATAACAGTTTTACCTATGATGATTCGCAAATTGGCAGCGTGCGCATCGACAATAGCGGCCGTGACCGCGATATTTATTCTGCGAATGCCCGTCTCGCCTATGAATATTTCCCGGGCTATAACATATACGCGGACATCACCTATGACTGGCGGCGGTATGACAGCGCGGCGTCCGCTGCCCGTGATTCAGAAGGGTTCAACACGCGGGTTGGTACGGACATCTACCTGACCGGAAAATTAAAGGCCGATGTTTATGCCGGTTATCTGCGCCGGACCTATAGCGGCAATTTTTCCGATATAGGAGAGTTAAATTACGGTGGATCCCTGATCTGGAACGTCACTGGCCTGACCAGTCTGATCGGTTCTGTCGATCGCGGCGTGAACGAAACGATTTACGGTGATGCCTCGGCCAATATTGCAACGACGTATTCACTCCGCATAGAGCATATGCTTCGTGACAATTTCTTCCTGACGGGCGATACATCTTTCAGCGAGAATGATTTTTCGGCACAGACAACCCCGCGTGACGACAAGACATACGGCGCCGGGGTTGGTCTTGAATATATCCCGTTCAATGGCGCGAGCGTGAATTTGAGCTATGATTACAGACAAAGGGATTCATCGGTTGCGACGGAGAACTATACCGACAACCGCGTCATTCTTTCTTTTAGCAAGCAGTTCTAGTTCGATTCGGCGAGCCAGTCTTTAACGAAGGCGCCCATGTCCGTATCCTTGCCCAGCATGGCAGGGCCGCATTTCGGGTCGTAACTCCATGCGGTCCAGCTGATCTGCGGGCGGGCATCCAGATAGTCCTTCAGGGGCTGGCCGAATGTTTCCTGATTGCCGCGGATCACCCAGAACGCATCCTTATCATCCGTCCAACCCCACTCGGTCATGAAGATCGGAATGTGCTCCGCCGCATCACCGAAGAGCGCGTCCCATTGCTTGGGCTTGTAATTCGGATAAACATGCACAACATAGGCGAGGTTTTTCCCCTCCAGCGGCGCATCGACCGCAAAGGACGGCATCTGGCTCCAGTGCGGGGACCCGATAAGCAAAACCGTATCTGGCGCATCCTTGCGGATCATATCCACCCATTTTTGCATCTGTGTTCGCCACAAGGCCCAGTTCGCCGCGTCCCTTTTTTTCGGCTCAGTCGGTTCGTTGAAAACCTCATAAAGAATATTTGGCGTTCCGGCATAACGGATCGCGACAATCTTCCAGAATTCTTCCAGTTCCCGTGACACTTCCGGTTTCGTCCAGTCGTTTATCTCGTGCCAGTCGATGATGCAATAAAGGCCGTTTTCCTTGCACAGTTTGACAGCCGGATCGATATTCTGCCGCAAATATTTGATCGGTTCTTTCTTGCGCCATTCCTTGGGTTGAACGGGCAAGCGTAGAACGTTTGCCTTCCATGCCTCGGGTCCGGTGGAAATTTTTCTCATCAGGTCATGCGGTTTGTGCCAATCAAGCGAGCACAGACTTACCCCGCGCAAAGTAACGGGCGTGCCATCCACTGTTTGCAGCGTGTTTCCATTCACCTGTAGACGGGGCAAAGTTTGGTCCTGCGCGGCGGCGGGGGCCGATAGAAACAGAATAAGCGTTGCGATCAGAAATTTCATTGAATGCCCTCCAGCATATCCTTGTAAACATAGGTCCAGTCCGGAATGTTCCGGCGGTCTATCGCTTCGCGGTTGCAAGCGGCAGCATCGGAAACGGCGTCAACCATGCTTTGACTATCAGCGGGCCGATAAGATTTTATATGCGCCGCCGCCGGAATGAAGGACGGGGCGACCACCGGCAGGCGGCAATAAGTATATTGGGCAATTTTAAGACTCGATTGGCCCAGATAGGCGGCGTGGTTATCATACCGGTACGGTGCAAGACCGATATCGGCATGTTTCAGATAAGGAATAATATCGTTGTAAGCACGTTCACCATATTCCGTGACGTTGGGCAATCTTTCACCTAATGCGCAGCCGCGCCCGAACAGATGAAACTGCCAATCCGGCAGCGCCCGCGCCATGGTCGCCACTGCCTGTGCATCGAAAAGCATATCGCCAACGCCAATAATATTCTTCGAGCCCTGATAGGGGTTGGGATAGTCGCGGTCAAATTGCGCCTTGTCGATGCCTTGCGGGATGTAGCGTACATTCGGATGTGAGGGAAAATCAGCGTTGCGGGCAGGAGAGTTAGTGCGGACCAACGAAAAGTAAGGGAGTGCGGTTTTCTCCGCCGTCATGATTGATGGATGGGCGCGCAACGTATCCAGACGATCGCTGCAATAATAGATCAGCCGCGCCTTGGGACAGGCGCTGGCAAGACGCGGCACAAGCATCAGGCCCATGCCTGTCTCGACAATGATAATATCGGCATCTTTTATTTCGCGCATCATACCCGTTGGAACAAGGGCAGGGCAGAGCGCCGAAAAAAACGGTGCAAGAAGCTGTGTGAACGGTCCGGCCTTGACCGGATGAACGGGGGGGCACCAGCGCCAGAATTTGATGTTCGGGGTATGATCGACCCATTGATTGACAGGTCCGGCGGGCATTCCGTTGCGGTGACGCAGGGCGGTCAGATAACTTTGCCCCAGTGTAATCCAGGCGACCCTGTGACCCTGTGAAGAGGCAATGTCGGCCCAGAAATGGAATCCGGTTTTGCGCAGGGACACACAATCATGTCCGGTGATCAATACGACTTTCATGGGGGCTAATTTCCTTGCCTGTCTTTTTTGCAGTAAAGCAAAAGCAAGGCGGTGGCAAGGCGGCGCAGCGTTTGTCTCAACGGTTCGCAGGATTAAGGGTTCTTAAATATTCCACCGCATCCCGGTAATGGGACGTAGTGAAATAATCCCGCGCCGTTACCCGTGCGCGTTCCGCCTTTGCGGTGGCCTCAAGCGGATTTTGGCGGATTTGCCTAAGCAGGCGGGCGGCCTGGACGATATCGGGTTCTGCCCACACGCTTGCCCCCGCTTTCAAAAATTCGGAATGGGACGAGCGCACATTGATTTTTGAATAACCGACGGGGAAGCTGTTTTCCGTGTTGCAGAAATCAACATTGCCGGACCAGTTGGTGGCGATCACGGGCGTGCCGAGTAGCATTGCCTCGGCAAGGCTCAGGCCAAAACCTTCGGAGCGGTGGAGCGAGGCGTAAACATTCGATTCCGCGATCAGACCCAGAATATCTTCATGCGGCCAGACATCGTCGATGAACAAAATATTGTCATGTCCGCGGGTCATTTGTTCAAGACGGTCTTTGTCGGGGCCGATATTGCTAATTTTAAAAACAAGGCAGGCTTTGTTGTCTGTGCCGAACGCTTGAAGAAAAGCGCGGATCAAACTTTCGGGGTTTTTTCGTTCCAGCGAAGATTGCGTGGCGAAAATGCAAGATACCAGAAAGCAATCGGGCGCGATGCCGAGGCGATCCCGAATACCGGATGTCACCGTGTTAACCTGAACCGGATGCGGAACTTTTAGAACGGGTTTGTCGGTGTAACGCCGGAAAGTATTCACCGTGAAGTTCGATGGCCCCATGACGGCGTTGATGTAGGACAGGGCCTTTACCCACTCTGGCGGCAAATGTTCAAGTTCCCAGGCCCAGTAACCCACATTGTAGGTTGATGTATAAGACCGTACGCCACCCAAAAGCGCATAGGGTGGCAGCATCGGAGGGTTGAGATGAATAATCCGCAGGCCAATCTCGTGCGCTTCCGCCGTGTTCTCGAAGGACCAGTCAAGCTCCCGCTTTTTGTAGAAAAAACTTTCCGCGCTGATGCAGCGGATTTTGTAGCCATTGCTATGCAATTGTCTTGCACAAAGGCGCGCAGACTCTCCAAGACCGGAGGGATTGTGGAAGAGGCCGACGATTTCAATTCCGTTCCTGCCGTTTTCGAACGGCAAGGCCTTGCTTTCCGGTATCAGGGAATGCAAAAAAGAGGCTCTGGCAAATCGGTACAGGCGTCTTAACATCGGATCATAGGCTAAGCATAAAAGCCCGAATGACCGCAAGGGAATAAAGGTGGCGCGCTTTTCTTACCAGTGGCGCATGAATTTAGACAGGAACATATCCTCTGCCTGCTTGGCCATAGAGTGGTGCAACCCCAGGATATTATTACGCGGTTCATGCTTCTCGTGGCGCACGACGAATGCGTAACGCAGAACAAACGGTATAAGCACCAACCCAGAAATACACAGATAAACGGCTAATGACATTGCAATCATGGTGTCTCTCCTGCCTTTATAAGAATACTCTCATGCAAATTGCGCCAAAATGCATGACGCCGTGCACAAATTCGTTGACGCATTGCAACAGAAACGGGCGCAATAGTTTCACCCGCTTTGAAAGCTATCTTTTCGAGATAAATATATTTAGAAATGAATCAATGACTTATGGAGACTGTGATCCTACTGTCACACAAAGGGTCATTCAGGTCAGCCTTGGGATAACTTTTTTCTGGCTAAGGGAACTTTTATGAGGAAGGGCTTTCTGCCGCTTAGAGGGTTATTCTTGACAAATATTTGTTTTTCTTCAATAAAATCATGCTGTCATGCAATATAACCGAATGTGAGGCCTTTTTTGAAAATTCTCCATGTCGTCAGGCAGTTCGCGCCAGCCGTCGGCGGCCTTGAATCCTACGTCAAAAGCATGGTCTCCCGGCAACAGGCCCTTGGCCATGATTGCGAGGTGCTGACGCTTAACAAGATATTCCATTCGACTCTGGGCGCTTTGCCCGAGCGCGAAACGATAGACAGAATTTCGGTCCGCCGCGTACCCTTTATCGGTTTTCGCCGTTATTTCCTGCCGTTTGTCGGGCCCGACTATTTTAGAGGTTTCGACATCATCCATGTTCACAATACCGATGTTTTTTATGATTACATCGCATGCCTGAACCTGTTCCTGAAGAAGCCCATCTTTGCGACCACGCATGGCGGCTTTTTTCACACCGAGAACTTTTCGCTGATCAAAAAAATTTATTTCAACACCATCACGCGGTTTTCGTCGGCTCAGTATCATACCTTGTTTGCCATCAGCCAGAACGACCTCAACAATTTTCAGGGGTTGAACAGGAATATCGTGTTCCAGCCGAATGCAGTAGAATCCCTTGGCGATTTTATCAGCGAGGGAAAAGATTTTGTTTATCTGGGACGGTTGGCCAAACACAAGAAGGTTGATCAATTGATCAAAACCCACGCCGCTTTGGTCAAAGATCACGGCGTTAATGCCAGATTGCATGTGATAGGCCCCGAATGGGATGTCACCTTGGCTGATTTATCCGCGCTGGCAAAAGGCCTCGATATCGAAGATCATGTGGTTTTTCACGGGTGTCTAGCGCCTGCTGCCATGCCTGATGTCCTGCGTCAATGCGGCTATTTCGTATCCGCATCTACCTATGAAGGGTTTGGCATGTCAATGCTGGAGGCAATGAGCGTGGGATTGATTCCCTTTGTCCAGCCCAACGAGGCGTTCAAGGAGCTGATTGGTCTTGCAAATCTCGGCGCCTGCATTGATTTTGCCGATCCGGCAACCGCCGCACGGGATATTGCCGGGCGCATGCAGGCTGTCTCGACATCGCAAAGGGATGCTGCGCAGAAATTTTCCGCGCGCTATTCCTGGGATACGCTGGTCGCCTCATCACTCGTCCATTACAAGGATGCACTTGAATAATGATTACCGCCAATGATTTTTTGGGGATGGGTGGACGGCGGCGCATTACGCCGGTCGAATATCTTCCCTATCTAATCATCCCGGGATGCGTCATCTTCAACTTCATCCTGTGCTATATCAATACTCGCCTGTTCACTGTGACCATCCCTATGGTGATCGCTTGCGAGGTTGTTCTGGTTGCTCTGAGTGCGGTTTATGGTTTTTTCCGTATCGACAAACTAAAGCTGTACTGGCTGGGTATTCTGCTTCTGCAGATTGCGCTTATTCTTATCTTATCGGTCTATAGGCAGGAATTTCTGATGAAGCCGCTAAGGGACATGATCATCATCCCTATCTTTGCCGTTCTTGGGCTGTCTTCACTGCGCCTGAATGTGATTCCGCTTCTGTTCTGGCTTAGTGGGATCATCATTTTCTTTGCGATGTTTGAAGGCTTTTTCCTGAGCACCTTTACCGAATACTTCAATATCCGTAGGTATTACGTTGAGAAAGGTGTTTTGGGGGAAGATGTTTTTGTGCCGCATGATCTGGGGATAAGCGGTATAAGGCCTAATGAACGGTTTTTGGTTGATTTGCCGTTCCACCGTCTGTCATCGGTCTTTCTGGAACCTGTATCCATGGGCTTTGTGGGTTTTATTATCGGCCTTTTCTTTGTGTCCGTGAAGAAACATTTGTCCCTTGCCGTCTATATCGCCGGTCTGGTTTGCGCCTATACCATCATCCTTATTTCCGATGGACGAATGGCATTTGGCTCTCTGACATTGATTTTGCTGCTGCGTCCCCTTCTGGCGCGGACCGATCACCGGTTTGCGATTTTGATTTTTCCGGCATTGTTAACTATTGGCCTGACGATGTATCTAAGCGGAGCCTTTGGACAAACAGGCGAGGGAATTGGCTGGCGGATTCAGGATACAATGCAAAAACTATCCGTCATCGACCTCGATCTTCTTTTGGGTACATCGCTTAGAACCCACCACGCCGAAGATTCTGGTTTGCTTAAAATCCTGCAGTTTCAAGGGGTGATCGGCTTTCTGCTTTTCTGGCTGTCGCCGATCCTGTTTATGCGCAGATTACCCGAAGAGCCGAAAATCTATCTTTTCGGGATTAGTCTTTTTCTGGGGTTCGGCTTTCTGCTGTCTGCTGCGATATTAACCATCAAGAGCATGGCGCTTCTGTGGTTCCTGTATGGTTATCTGATCGTGCGCGCCATGGAGGCCCAAAAGGCCAGCCAAATCAGAGAAAGCGGGCCTTCCCCCGCGGATATTTCTGGACGCTAAAGGGCGGATTGTATAGTTTGTGCGGCACAGCGCATAATATGAATGAATTTTATAAAACGGGGGTCAAGCCCTGAAAACCTGTTAAAGGATATGATCATGGAACGCAGACGGATCAACCGCAACACCAACCAGCCATTCGAGGCGCCGGTTCTGGATGTACGGGATATTGCCCAGCAAATATGGAAGCGTAAATTTTTGACGCTCGTTTTGATCGCAATTCCCTCGCTTGCGGGCTTCCTGTATCTAGTGACCCGTCCCGACATCTATCAATCGACAGCAGTTGTCCTGCTGGAAGACAGTGGGGTAAAGATTGCCGATGTCGAAGAGGCCTTTCCTGGCATGCAATTTGACGAGGTGACATCGCAAACCCAGGCCCGAATTCTGCAATCGCCGGAATTGATGCGCTCAGTTATCCGGGGACTTGGTTTGCGGATTGATGAATCTGGTGATCTTACATCGGCCTCGTTGGCCAAGGATTCAAAGGACGTTACGGCCGCGCCTGAAAAAGACTCGCCAGAAGAATACGCGACCCTTGCGAAATATTCGCAAGGTTTGAATATAGCGCCCGTCAAGAATACGCGCGTTATCAACATTACCTTTTCTGCCGGTAATCCCTATCTTGCGGCCGAAGTTGCGAATGGGCATATGAAACACTACGTGCAATCCCAGATTGAGGTGCAGAAGAATCAGGCCAGCCAACTGAATGAATGGATCGCGCAACAGGTTGAAATTCTGAAAAAACAAAGCGCTGAAAAATCGCTGGCTGTGCAGAAATTCCGCACAGAGAACAACATGGTCAAGGGGCGTGCCGAAAGCGACCTGATTTACCAGCAGGTTTCCGACATCGCCGCGCAACTCATTCCCGTTCAGGCGAGAAAAGCCGATTTGCAGGCGCAGGTCGATGCTATAGAAGCCGCTGGCGGTAAGGTATCGCTTTCGATGATCCAGGATTCTTCGGTGATCCAAGGGTTGAAAGGACAAGCCGCCGCGGCGCGTCAGGAGCTGCGTGCACTCAGCGCGACATACGGTAAGAACCACCCGCTTTATGTTGAAGCACAGCGCCGCGCCGCACAGGCGGAAAGCGATCTGGCGCGCGAAACAGCATCTATCCGGGAGACCACAGTAAACGAACTCGAGACCGTCACCGCGCAGGAAGAGCTTCTGAACCAGCAACTTGAAGATCTTAAGGCCGAGGCCGACACTCAGCGCCAGAAACAAATCGAGCTGGAAGGGCTGGAACTGGAGGCCGCGGCCAGCACGAAATTGCTCGACAGCTTTATCGCGCGTTATGAGGAAATCTCGTCGCAGCTAGATTTCGCACGCCCTCATGTGCGTGAACTGACCGCTGCCGAAGTCCCTATGGCACCGATGGGTGGTAATAAGGCGATGAAAATGGTGGTTATCCTTTTTGTTTCTACTGTTTTTGCCTGCGGGATCGTCTTCCTGATCAGTCTCGCCGACCGGGGAGTGAAGTCGGTAGACGATGTCCGCAAGCTGCTGCAGCTTCGCTTTCTTGGTGTTCTGCCCGACGTGCGCAACCCCGTTGCAGAAATCCTCAGTGGCAACCGCTCCACCTATTTCGAGGAAATCAAACGCATCTATCTGCATCTGTCTGGTAAGCCGCAGGTTAAAACGGTTTTGCTGACTGCCGCTTCTGCCGGTGAAGGAAAAAGTTCTATGGCGCTTGCTCTGGCCACATATTTGGTGTCGCTGGGCCACCGCGTTCTTGTAATCGATGCGGATTTACGCACACCCGATATTGCCCGTCTTGCTAATGTCGATGAGACGCCGGGCCTGTCCGATGTCCTGTCCGGCAAGATGATTGCATCAAGCGCGATCCGCCGCGATGAACGGGGTATATCTATCCTGCCAGCGGGGCATGATGTGGAGGGCCAAGTCGATCTTCTGACCGCCGAACGTTTGCGTGGTCTGATCGATGGTTTGAAGGAGAGCTATGATTACATTCTGCTCGACTCCGCACCGGTTCTGGCATCAAGCGATGCCGAAACCGCGGCACGGGTTGTGGACATGGTGATTATGGTTGTGGCCTATGCCCGCACATCGCGCAAAAATCTGAAAAAGGCCGCCGAGACACTGCGTCAATTCGCCCCCGAAATGCCGTCTGTGATTTTGAACAAGGCCGATTTGAAGAACGTCGCCTAAACCATCTCCCTGAAAGGAGGACAGACCATGATCCCAGTCATCCTTTCCGGCGGGTCTGGAACGCGGCTTTGGCCGCTTTCACGCCCGCTTTATCCAAAACAATTTTTGGCATTGCATTCAAATCATACGTTATTTCAGGAAACGCTCCTGCGGCTCGATGCTATCGACCTTGATCCGCCGATCATTGTGTCGAATGATGAACATCGTTTTATCGTGGCTGAAAACCTTCGCGCCATCGATGTTAAGGCAAGCCGCATTCTGCTGGAACCTATGGGCCGCAACACCGCGCCCGCGATTGCGGTTGCCGCGCTCAGTGCTCTGGAACTTGGCGATGATCCCATATTGTTCGTTCTGCCCGCCGACCACGTCATTCAGGATATCGAGGCCTTTCGCAAGGCGGCGCGGCGCGCGGAAGAATTGGCGAAGGCAGGGCATCTTGTCACTTTCGGCATCAAGCCATCGATGGCGCATACAGGATACGGTTATATTCAGGCGGGCGATTCAGCGGGAGAGGAGTCCTATGCCATCGCCGCCTTCAAGGAAAAACCCGATCTGGCCACTGCCGAAGGTTTTTTAAAGGCAGGCAATTACTTCTGGAATAGCGGGATGTTCGTTTTCAAAGCCTCCGCGTATCTTGCCGAA
Source organism: uncultured Alphaproteobacteria bacterium (assembly GCA_946481075.1). The sequence continues at coordinate 1,413,017 of CAMLMC010000001.1, read as the reverse complement.
TTGTCGCGGACAGATGAATCGATTGTAAAACATGCACGTGCCGCCCTGAAAAATGCGCAGACGGATCTGGATTTTCATCGCCTCAACGCCGATGATTTTAAACAATGCCGCGATATCTCTATCGATTATGCCGTGATGGAAAAAACCCAAGACGGTGTCGTTGTGATGATGGATGCGCGGTGGTGCGATGTCGGATCGTGGAATTCCTTGTGGGACGTCCTGCCAAAGGATGAAAGCGGGAACGTCACACGCGGCGATGTTTTGACCGAGGGTTCACACGATAATTATATCTACGCCGAAGATAAGCTGGTCTCCACGCTGGGCGTCAGGGACCTTGTCGTTGTCGATACCAAGGACGCGCTTTTGATCGCCAATCGCCACAAGGTCGAGGATCTGAAGAATGTTGTGGCTGCTCTGAAAGAAAAGGGTCGGAAAGAGGCCGTGCACCATCGCACCGTCTACCGTCCATGGGGATATTACGATGCCATTTCATCCGGAGAGCGGGATTCGGTGAAGCGCATTACCGTTCATCCGGGCAAGAAAATTTCAACGCAAAAGCACGAACGTCGTGCCGAGCACTGGGTGGTGGTCAAGGGCCTTGCCAGAGTAACACGGGGCGATGAGGTCCTGACCGTGAAGGAGAACGAGTCCGTCTATCTGCCCTATGGCATCGTCCATGCGTTGGAGAACGCTGGTGACGGGCCGCTCGAGGTCATCGAAATCCAGACAGGCCAGTCGTTCGGAGACGAGGACATTATCCGGATTTAAGATGCCGGTCCCTAATCCCTATTGCCGGACCCCCAAATCAGAATTATCATATTTGCACGGCTGATCAGCCATTCTTGCAAGGGGCATGTCATGGGAACACTTTTCTGGTTTGTTATCGGGTACTGGGTCATTTCGGTCTTGATAGGGGTCTGGGCGGGGACAAAGGTCCATAATGCAAAAGACTTCGCCATCGCGGGGCGCCATCTCCCATTCTATATGGTTGTCGCCACGGTCTTTGCGACATGGTTCGGGTCAGAGGCCGTGCTCGGTATTCCGGCCACCTTTATGGAAGAGGGGCTGGGCGGCATTATCGCGGATCCGTTTGGCGCGTCCCTTTGTCTTATCCTTTTCGGCCTGTTCCTGGCCCGCCCCCTCTATCGCATGAATCTGCTGACCATCGGGGACTTCTACAAGAAACGCTATGGCCGCAGTGTCGAAGTTCTTACAACGCTTGCGATCGTTGTCTCCTATCTAGGCTGGGTGGGGGCACAGATTTCGGCGCTGGGTCTTGTTTTTAATGTCGTGTCGGGCGGGGCGATTTCTGTTTATGCCGGTATGTGGATCGGCTCCATTACTATCTTGATCTACACCTTTGTCGGTGGGATGTGGGCGGTCGCCATTACAGACCTGTTGCAGATGGTCATCATCGTTCTTGGCATGCTGTATATCGGCGGGGAGATCGCGGGCCAGTTGCCCGAGGGCGTGATGACGGTGGTCAATCATGCCTCTGAAACCGGCAAGTTCAGCAATTTCTGGCCGAACTGGGATAGCGCCGCCGATATCGGCCTGAACATGATGGGCGTATTTGCCTTCATCGCCGCCCTTGTCACGATGATGTTCGGGTCCATGCCGCAGCAGGACGTGTTCCAGCGGGCGCAATCGGCCAAGAGTGAAAACATCGCTGTCTGGGGCTCTGTCCTCGGCGGGTCGCTCTATTTCCTCTTTGCCTTTATCCCGATGTTCCTTGCGTATTCGGCCATCTTTATTGCGCCCGGCATTGTGGAAACGCATATGTCAGAAGACGGCGATTATCAGATGATCTTACCGGAACTGATCATGAACCACGCACCGCTGGTGGCGCAGATTATTTTCTTTGGCGCCCTGCTCTCGGCGATCAAATCCTGCGCTTCGGCAACGCTGCTCGCCCCGTCCGTGTCCTTCACCGAAAACATCCTGCGCCCGCTAAAGCCGGATATGTCGGATAAAAAGCTACTGCTCTCGATGCGTATGGTGACCATCATTTTCACATTGCTGGTAACGTTCTACGCCATCAATTCCGATGCCAGCATTTTTGAAATGGTCGAAAATGCCTATCAGGTCACGTTGGTCACAGCCTTTATTCCACTGGTGTTTGGTATTTTCTGGAAGGGTTCCACCAATCAGGGCGCCATTGCCGCCATCTTCTGTGGTGCGGCTGTCTGGATAGGCACCATGGTGCTGGGTCCGGAAGAGCCATACATCCCCGCACAGCTTGCTGGCCTGATGGCCAGTTTTGTCGGGATGCTTGTTGGTTCGCTTATGCCGCAATTCATCACGAACGATAAAACCGTGCATGACCGCCTGCTTAGCGGGGAGATGTCGAACACCAGCGTGGAATAAGGGGGGGATAAGCTCCCAAACAAAAAGCCGCCCTGATGGGCGGCTTTTTTGCTTCGAAATGGAGCGGGTGACGAGGTTCGAACTCGCGACCCTTACCTTGGCAAGGTAATGCTCTACCACTGAGCTACACCCGCGCCCCAAAATCGAATGGGGCAGTTATAAGGGATAGAACATGAAAATCAAGTGGGAATTTTCACTTTCTTGAATGGCGGAATTCCGGCCCTCCGCGGGCCCTAGACCCCCACCTGGATCAGGGGCACCATATAGCCATAGGCCTGCCCGTCGGGCCCTTTGGGGCGTCCTGCCATCGCGATGATCATAATATTAGGGCTGGCCTGTACCACGGCAGCGGTTTTATCGCAGAGTTCGAGGGGCATCAGGTCGCTATCTTCATCTGCCGTATCGAAAACAAGATTAAAAAGGCGCTGATCGCGGTAATATTCGACATATTTGATGTCGGCGGGGAAGTCCTCGCTGCTGCCAAGGACCAATCGCCCGTCATCCGCCTGTCCAAGCCTGATCATGGCTGCCAACCATAAGGGTGCCAGTAGGTGTTGTCATGCTCCGGAGGTGTCGGGGCCGACGGCAAGGCAATTTCCGGCTCTGCAAAGCCTAGTTGCGCGAAATCGACGGGCGGCGGACCATCCCGTAAAATGCAGAGGTCAGTTACACTGATCCCCGCCAATGGTATTGTGTGTTTGCCCATAATCTAATCCCTGTACATTTTTTTATTATTGTTTATGGACCCATAGTGCCACAATTTTGGCGATTTTTCAAACATGTGCTTTGTAAAATATTAACCTATTGCAACCATTCAAAATTTTGGCCATAGCTAGAGAATGAACGACCCTGCTCCCGATTTAAGTGATTCGACGCAAGACATGCCGACCAGCCCGCAAGAGCTTTTATCCGTGCTGGACCGGCTGGGCATTGCCTACAGCCTTCACCATCACCGCGCCGTCTTTACGGTGGCCGAAAGCGAGGCGGTAGATGCAAATATCCCCGGTACGCATTGCCGCAACCTGTTCCTGCGAGATAAGAAGAAAAAGAACTTCCTTGTCGTCCTGCAAAACGCAACGGAAGTGGATATTAAGAAACTGCCGGATTTGATTGGTTCGGACCGCTTGTCGTTTGGGTCGGCAGACCGCTTATGGGAGTATCTAGGCGTACGTTCTGGGTCGGTTTGTCCTTATTCGATTATCAATGACAAAGGCAATCAGGTGAAAATCTGTCTCGATCAATCCATGATGGAAACAGACATCGTGAATTATCACCCTCTGCTCAATACGATGACGATTGGTGTGAAACCAGCGGATTTGGTCCGGTTCATCGAACATTGCGGACACGCGGCCCATATCGTGGACTTTACGGCAGCAAAGCCCTAGGCTTCTGGCGGGGTCCACCCCATAGCAATCGCCGCGGCCGAAATTTCACGGCGTTGCGGAATGGTCGGATTGAAACGCCCCATGGCAATGTTACTAAGGACCTTGGCCGGAAGATCGCAATGCTTGGCGGTGTGTTCGGGGTTTTCGGCGGCGAAGAGGGCGGCGAGGCGGAAATGGTCATCCGACAGTTCGGCAGGTTTATTGGAATCTTTTATTCTCAATCTGTTTTCGAAGTTGGCATGGCCGACTCTGCGTTCTTCTTTATTTTTGTTCCCCATAAGACACCCTTGATATAATTACATTATAAAAACAGGCGGCAGATTAGAAAAAATATTATTGTAAATCAAGGATTATCGTGGAAATCTGCGCCAAGCCGCGCTACATCATCCCCATGGCATTATTTGGATTCACACAACCCGTCCCTAAAACCGCAGCACCCGCGAAGGGCGTACAGGCGCAGGCGAACGATTTTATTTTCAACGTAACCGTTAATGACTTTCAGGCCCGTGTTCTCGAAGCGTCGATGGCGCAGCCTGTGCTGGTGGATTTCTGGGCGCCGTGGTGCGGCCCCTGCAAACAATTAATGCCGGTTCTGGAAGAAGAGGTGATGGCAGCGCAAGGCGAAGTTCTTCTGGCCAAGGTGAATATAGATGAGCAGCCGGGGCTGGCGCAGGCCTTGCAAATTCAATCCGTGCCAACAGTGATGGCGTTCTTTCAGGGGCAGGCGGTGACAGGCTTTGCCGGTGCGCGCCCCGCCAGCGAGATCCGGAAATTGATTGCACAGCTTGTAAAGCTGGCACGGTCTGCAAAGCCTGAGGCTTTGGATATTCCGGCGGCGCTTACACAGGCGGCGCAGTTGTTATCAGAGAACGATGCGCAAACAGCGCAGGCGATTTTCGTGCAGGTGCTGGAACAGGATCCCGCAAATGTGGAGGCCTATAACGGTTTAATTCGGTCTTACATTGCTCTTGGCGCGGTGGAAGAGGCGCAGCATTATGTGCAGGCCGCCCCGGAAATCATTGCAAAGCATCCGTCCTTTGCGTCTGCCAAGACCGCTTTGGAACTGGCGCTCAATGCGCAAAAAATGTCTGGGGCACTGGCTCCTCTCGCCAGAAAAGTGGAAGCCGATCCTGCGGATCATCAGGCACGGTTTGAACTGGCGCAAGCACAGTTCGGCGCCGGGGATAAGGACGCGGCCATTGACAACCTTCTTGAAATTATTGCCAAAGACCGCGGCTGGAATGACGAGGCAGCCCGCAAGGAACTGCTACGTTATTTCGAGGCGCTGGGCTTTGCCGATCCGCTTGCGGTGCTGGGCCGTAAGAAGCTCTCCCGCATCCTGTTTTCTTAGAAAATTATGCCTATATTAGTTTTATGAGCACATCACCTTTTATAAACAGTTTTGAAACCCTGCCGGAACAGTTGCCGATCTTTCCGCTGGGCGGTGTGCTTCTTCTACCGCGCGGGGTTTTGCCCTTGAATATATTTGAGCCCCGCTACATCGCGATGGTCGATCAGGCCATGCGGACCGATCGTCTGATCGGTATGATTCAGCCGCGCGAGGATGGAACGCTTTACAAAGTCGGTTGCGCAGGGCGGATCAGTTCCTATCATGAGACATCGGATGGCCGGTATGAAATTGTGCTCACCGGTGTTTGCCGGTTTTTGATGAGCGATGAATTGCCGCAGGTGAATGGATATCGCCGTGTCCATGCGATCTGGGATGATTATAAGGACGATCTGGAGCTGATTGGCTGCCTTGACATGGACCGTCCCAAACTCAATGCCCTGTTAAAGGATTACTTCGAACATAACGGCCTGACCTGTAGTTGGGAGGCCGTCGAGGGCGCATCGGATGAAAAACTGATGACCTGTCTAGCCATGATCTGTCCGTTTGAATCCCATGAGAAACAAGCGCTTTTGGAGGCGCCATGCTGCCGCGAGCGGGCGAAACTATTCATGACCCTTCTTGAAATGGCCAAAGGCGATTGCGGTTGTAGACATTAAGCGCTATAAAACTTTCATGGCCAATCAGCTTGACCCAAAACTGCTCGAAATTCTCGTCTGCCCCCTGACCAAGGTGCCGTTGCGTTATGACGCTGCGCGCGAGGAGCTGATTTCCGATCAGGCAGGCTTGGCCTATCCCATCCGTGACGGTATTCCGATCATGCTGGTTGATGAGGCGCGCAAGCTTGAATCTTAAAAGTATTTGACACTTAAGCGGTTTTTGCCTTTACTAAAGTCATGTCGCCCCAAAGCCAATCGCTGCTTCTACTGGCCCTGCTCCTAATGTCCCCCTGACCGGGCATGAGGTGCGAAAATGCACCTGCGTTCAGGGGAAATCAAGAAATCAAAATTAAATTCTGTCATCCTGAGGGCGCAGCCCGAAGGATCTCCAAAAGAAGAGATTCTTCGTATGCGCTCAGAATGACATTTCAATTAGGATATAGAAATGAGCCAAACCACAGAAATAGAAAAAGACCGCATCATTATTTTCGATACGACCTTGCGCGATGGAGAACAATCGCCGGGCTGCTCTATGAATCTGGAAGAAAAACTGCGTATGGCGCGCCTTCTTGATGACATGGGCGTCGATGTGATCGAGGCGGGGTTCCCAATTGCCTCTCAAGGCGATTTCGAAGCGGTGAATGAAATTGCAAAGGTGATCAAGCGCGCAACGGTGTGTGGTCTGTCTCGGGCCATAGAGCGTGATATCGATGTGGCGGGTGCGGCGTTGAAACCCGCCGCCAACCGTCGCATTCATACTTTCATTTCCACCTCGCCGCAGCATATGCGGTATCAGCTTCAGATGGATGAAGAACAGGTTCTGGACTCTATCGTGAAATCCGTCACCCGCGCCGGCAAATATACCGACAACATCGAATGGTCGGCGATGGATGCCACGCGCTCCGACTGGGACTTCCTCTGTAAGGCCGTGGAAACCGCGATCAAGTCCGGCGCGACCACCATCAATATTCCGGATACTGTGGGATATGCTGTGCCGGATGAATTTGGTGATTTGATCCGCTATATCCAGAACAAGGTGCCAAATATCGACAAGGCCGTTTTGTCCGTTCATTGTCACAATGATCTGGGACTGGCGGTTGCAAATTCCCTCGCTGGTGTATCCGCCGGTGCCCGCCAGATCGAATGTACCATCAACGGCATTGGCGAGCGGGCGGGGAATGCGGCATTGGAAGAAGTTGTCATGGCGCTTCACACCCGCTCTGACCGCATGCCGTTCGACAGCAATGTCGATACAACGATGATCATGAAGGCCTCCCGCACGCTGGCCGCCACCATCGGCTTTAACGTGCAACCGAACAAGGCGATCGTCGGGGCCAATGCGTTTGCGCATGAAAGCGGCATTCATCAGGACGGGGTTTTAAAAAATGCCTCCACCTATGAAATCATGACGCCGGAATCGGTGGGCCTGACGCGCTCCGAACTCGTCCTTGGTAAACATTCGGGCCGCCACGCGCTGAAATCCCGTGTGATAGAGTTGGGCTACGAGTTGGGCGACAATGCGCTCAACGATCTTTTCAAACGCTTTAAAGATCTTGCTGACAAAAAGAAGCAAGTGTTCGATGACGATATCATCGCGCTGATTGAAGATGAAGTCGGCGCCGAGGGCGATGATATCCGCTTTCAAGCGTTGCAGGTCGTGGCCGGATCGAAGGGCCCGCAAACCGCAGACCTTGAGCTCACTGTCGGCGGCGAAACCAGATCTGCGAAGGTCGAGGGGAATGGCCCTGTTGATGCAATCTTCAAGGCAATTCGCGAAATTGTCCCGCATCCGGACGCGCATCTGCAATTATACCAAGTCCATGCCATCACAGGTGGCACCGATGCACAGGCCGAAGTGACCGTCCGTTTGGAAGAAAACGGCAAGACCGTGAATGGGCAAGGGGCAGATGCAGATACACTGGTTGCATCAGCGCGTGCTTATGTACATGCCTTAAACAAGCTGCTTACCAAGCGTGCAAAAACAAGACCTGAAGAAAATACGGCCTGATCTTTAAAGAGCTGTTGATAATTTGAATCGTGCTTGCCGCGCCATCTATTGCGCTGCGGGTGCTTCCTGTACGATTCCCCCAGCGATCAATATTACTTAAAGGCTTTTTCGATGAAAAAAATTATGACCCTCTGCATGGCAGTGACCATGTTTTCGGGCGCCGCGCAGGCGCAAGACCTTATCCCCGGGGAATTTTCTGCCAACGTTGCGTTGACGAGCGAATATGCTTTCCGTGGTATCTCCCAAAGCGATGAAGGGCCAGCCGTTCAGGGTGGGATCGATTGGAGCCATGAGAGCGGATTTTACGCAGGCGTATGGGCTTCCAGCGTCGAATTCACCGATGCCTCGATAGAGACGGACATTTATGGCGGTTATGCCGGTGAATTGGCGAATGGCCTGACCTATGATATCGGCGCGATTTACTATCTCTATCCCGGTGCCGACAACCGCTATGACTATGATTTTGTCGAAGCGGCCTTTGCTCTTGGCTATGATTTCGATGTGGCGGCGCTTTCCGCTTCCGTTAACTATTCTCCCGATTATTTCGCCAACAGCGGCCACGCGTTCTATACAGCGGCTTATCTTGATGTGCCGCTGTCTTTCCTGCCGTTCGATACAACACTAAGCGCCAATATCGGACACCAGACGATCGAGGACGAGGCCCGTTTCGGCATCACGGAAGATTCCTATATCGACTACGGGATCGGGTTGACTGCCAATGTGGAAGGCTTTGACGTATCCCTGAAATACGTCGATACCAATCTGGATGAACCGTCGGAATGTGCGGATAACTGCGACAGCCGTGTGATTGTCTCCATATCCAAATCATTCCCATAATATTATTTGCGGTTTGTGGGGATTTTGGCGTATATATTCCTCCATACCGTTTCCAAGAAAGGTGAAAGACCATGACATCCATGACGAAAGCTGTCCTGTTTTCTGCTTTGGCCCTGACGCTGGCGTTTCCCGCCATCGCAGCCGAACGTGTGACAAAAGGGACAAAATCCTATCAGGCCGCAAAATCCAAAACCGGGCAAAGCTTTGAAACCGCCAAGGAAGAGCCTGCCGATGTGGCCAACATTGAACCAGCTGCAGGCGGTGACATAGACGCACCGAAGGCCGAGGGCAAAAATTTCAAGGAAGAAATCCGTCTGCCGCGCAAGAACTAACGTTCATGGCACATGGAGAATAAAAAGCCGGCAGTTTGCCGGCTTTTTGTTTTAATTGACACGTTCGGCGCTGCCGCCTTCACCTGGTGCTGAAGCAATAGCCCCGCCATTGTCGCGTCCTATCTGGTCGCGGAGATTGTCGAGATCGAGAAAGTAATCGGCCTGACGGCGCAATTCATCTGCGACCATCGGTGGGTTGGTCTGGATGGAACTGACAACGGTCACGCGCACCCCTTTGCGCTGCACGGCCTCTATCAGGCGGCGAAAATCCCCATCCCCGGAAAACAGGATGATGTGGTCGACACGATCTGACATTTCCATCATGTCGACGGCGATTTCAATGTCCATATTGCCTTTGATCTTGCGACGGCCCTGCGCATCGACAAACTCCTTGGTCGGTTTTGTCACCATCGTGTAGCCGTTGTAATCCAGCCAGTCGACCAATGGACGTATCGGTGAATAATCGGCGTCTTCCACCATCGCGGTGTAATAGAAGGCGCGCACAAGGCGTCCTGCGGATGCGGACCAGCCAAGAAGCTTGCGATAGTCAATGTCAAAGTCCAAGCTGCGCGCTGCTGCGTAAAGATTGGAACCGTCTATAAAAACCGCTACCTTGTCTTCCGGATAGAAGAATAATTCGTCAGAATGTCTTTTTGTTTTCATAATATTTTTTATTCGCTCCCGTTCTGTTGTTTGTATTGGAGCTCTCTAACATTAGATCAGTCTTATATATCTTTATATTGTCTGTCTAGTACAACCAAGTGGGCCTAGACCTAAAAGTTCCACCACCTGTTAAAAAAGTTGCATCCCCGCGTGAATTTACTTATACCTAGCCCACATAAATTCAAGATAGACGAGGATATCCCATGGCCCGCGTGACCGTTGAAGACTGCGTTGAACAATTGCCGAACCGTTTCGAGCTGGTGATGGTGGCCGCACAGCGCGCCCGCAAAATCGGCTCTGGCGCCGCCCTGACGCTGGACCGCGACAATGACAAAAACCCTGTAGTCGCGCTTCGCGAGATTGCCGAAAAGACTGTCGATATAGAAGACCTTAAGGAAGAAATCATCCGGGGCAAACAACGTATCATTGCTATGGATGACGACGGCGAAGATGTTGTTGATTCCATGGAAGGTGAAGAAGAATGGAAATCCATGACGGCCGGTGCCGGTGATTTCAGTGCAGATTCCGATGACGATGACGATATGGAGCCGGGTCTGGAAGATATGGCCGGCGGAGATGCCGGTGAAGAGATCGAGGAATAATTCCTTCCGCATAAAGTTCAAAGGCCGCTAAGAAGCGGCCTTTTCTATGCCGTTTCATGAAATTAGCATGCTTTTTCAGGCTCTTCATGATACGTTAACCCTTCTGGCATTATTGTCGCGGCGAACAAATTTCTTGAAGTAGCATGAGCGTATCCGAACAGCTTTTATCGCAGGTGAAAACCTATAATCCCGATTATGATCCCGCCCCTATCGAGGGTGCGATTGAATTCGCGAAAGCCATGCATGAAGGGCAAACCCGCGCAAGCGGAGAGCCATATTATACCCACCCCGTGGAAGTCGCCAATATTCTGGCCGATATGAAGATGGACCCCGCGACCATCATCACTGCCATCTTGCATGATACGCTGGAAGACACGCCCGCCACGATGAAGGAACTGTCATCTAAATTCGGCAAGGAGGTTGCAGACCTTGTCAACGGCGTATCCAAACTGACAAAGATCGAATCCCAGACGGTCGAGGGCAAGCAGGCGGAAAATTTCCGCAAACTGGTTCTGGCGATGTCCGAGGACATCCGTGTACTTCTGGTCAAGTTGGCAGACAGGTTGCACAATATGAGGACTCTGGGGGCGTTTGACCGCCCCGACAAGCAACGCCGCATCGCGCGTGAAACACTGGAAATCTATGCCCCGCTTGCCGAGCGCATCGGTATGCACAAGGTGAAGGAGGAGCTGGAAGATTTGTCTTTCTCCTACCTCAATCCCGAAGCACGGGATTCGATCATGGCCCGCTTGCAATTCCTGCGCAAGGAAGGCGGTGATGTCGTTAAAAAGATTATCTCTTCGCTGGAAGACCTGATGAAGAAGGCCGGCATCAATGCCGAAGTAACCGGACGGGAAAAGACCCGTTATTCCATCTGGAAAAAGATGCAGCGCAAGAACGTGGCGTTTGAACAGCTTTCCGATATCATGGCATTTCGGATTGTTGTTGACGATGTGGCAGAATGTTATCACGCACTGGGTATCATCCATTCCGAATTTTCCGTGGTGCCGGGACGGTTCAAGGATTTTATTTCCACGCCCAAACCGAACGGATACCGCTCTATCCATACGACCGTCATAGGCCCAGAAAATCAGCGTATTGAAATTCAGATACGCACGGAAGAGATGCATCAGGAAGCCGATCTAGGGGTGGCTGCGCATTGGTCTTACAAGGCCGGACAGACCAAGGCCGATATCAAGGATGCGACCAAATTCCGCTGGCTTCGTGAACTGCTGGAAATCATGGAACAGGATTCGCGCCCGGAAGATTTCCTTGAAAACACCAAGCTGGAATTGTTTCAGGATCAGGTCTATGTGTTCTCGCCAAAAGGCGATCTCATGGAATTGCCGCAAGGATCGACACCTGTTGACTTTGCCTATGCTGTTCACTCTGATGTCGGCGATAAATGCGTGGGTGCAAAGATAAACGGCCGCATTGCGCCTTTGAACACCAAGCTTGCGAATGGTGATCAGGTAGAGATCATCACCTCGAAAACGCAGACGCCTTCGCCGACATGGGAACGGTTTGTTGTAACCGGCAAGGCGCGCTCACACATCCGCCGCTATATCAAGATGCAGCAGCGCACCGAATACATCACGCTCGGTCAGGCGATGCTGAAAAAAATATTTCAGCAGGAAGGATACGATTACACAGACAAAGCCGTGGCTGGGATCGTTCCACAAATGCGGGTCGAGAGTATTGACGATATTTTTGCCAATGTCGGCTCCGGTCATTTTGTCGCGAAAGAAGTGTTCCGGATGATCTTTCCGGCGCATAAGACAGAGGCTGCATCGGCCAATCTGCAAAATGATCCTGAAAAAGTATCCTTCGCCAAACGCGATGAGAGCGGTAAGCCGATGCCGATCAAGGGGCTTATCCCCGGCATGGCCGTACATTTCGCCCGTTGTTGCCATCCGCTGCCTGGCGACCGGATTGTGGGGATTGTAACAACCGGCAAGGGTGTGACCATTCACACGATCGATTGTGAAACGCTGGAAACCTTTGCCGACACGCCCGAACGCTGGATCGATGTATCATGGGGCGAAGGGCCGGATTCACCAGAGGCCCATGTAGGACGATTGGAAGTCACCATCAGCAACGAACCCGGTGCGCTGGCCGCCCTGACGACCGTTATCGGTAAAAACGGCGGGAATATCACAAACCTGAAAATCACCAACCGAAGCCTGGATTTCTGGGACATGCTTCTTGATGTTTACGTCAACGATACCCGGCACTTAAGCAACATTATCGCGGCCCTGCGGGCGACGCCGCAAATCGCCACAGTTGACCGGGCAAGGGGCCGCTAACAGTTGCCGGAAGCGGCGGGAACAGCTATATCCTCACCATGTTATTTCAACGCCGTGACAAAGAATTATTCTGGAACAAGACCCGCAATCTGCTTTGGCCCCGTATGGGATGGCGGCGCGTCTATTATTACTGGAAGCACAGGACCATCCGCATTCCTGCCGGTGAATACGCCATCGCCATGGGATTATATCTTGGTTGCGCTGTTTCATGGACTCCGACGTTCGGCACGCATTTGTTGCAATGTCTTTTCTTTTGCTGGCTCTTCCGTGCGAATTTCTTTGCGGCCTTTATCGGCTCCGCCTTTGGCAATTTCTGGACAACACCATTCCTGATGTTCGCGTCCTATCAGGTAGGTCACTTCACCCTCGATATATTTGGCGCCGACCGCCTTATCGCCGATAATATGGGCGCGATGGTGCTCAATCTTTTCGTCGATCTTGACTGGGAAGATGTGAAGGCTCTTTTTGCGCAGCATGGGTGGAAATTATTCCTGCCGACCCTGCTCGGGGGGTATATGATGGCTGTCCTTAGCTTCCCGTTCTTTTACTATCCATTCTATTATATGATCAAGGGGGCCAAGGCCGCCCGTCAGAAAGTGATCGAACATAAGATTCACAAAGAGGCCGAAACCATAACCGGGCAGGAAAGCTGATATGATATTGGGGATCGGATCGGATACGCTGGATTCACGCAGGCTCGCAAAAGTTCTGGATCGCTTTGGCGAACGCTTCATCAATCGGTGCTTTACGGATGTCGAAAGGGCAAAGGCCGAACGCCGCCGCGGCGCCGGTACCCATATCGATACTTACGCCAAACGATTTGCCGCGAAAGAGGCATGTTCAAAGGCGCTCGGCACCGGATTTGCCCAGGGCGTGTTCATGAAGGATATCGGCGTCGTCAATGCGCCGTCGGGTCAGCCGATGCTCGTTCTGACCGGCGGGGCCCTAAAGCGGCTTTTGTCGATGGTACCGGAAGGCAAAACCCCGGCGATCCATCTGACACTGACCGACGAGCCGCCAATCGTGCAGGCGCAGGTGATTATCGAGGCCGTTTGATGGGATTTACCCGCTTTTACGTATGGTAATCTTTTGCCAGATTGGCTAAAACTATCTCATAACATCAAAGGATTGATGCAAAGTGAGCGATACGCCTGAAAGCCTCAAACGCGGCATGACCGACCCACAGAACGATACTATGCTACCCGAGAAAGAAGAGGGCGTCGGTGAATTTTTGAAAACCGCGCTTTTTGCTATTTTACTCGCGTTATTTATTCGTACCTTTTTCTACGAGCCGTTCAATATTCCTTCCGGATCGATGTACCCGACGCTGGAGGTTGGCGATTACCTGTTCGTCAGCAAACCCGCCTACGGCTATAGCCGCTATTCATTTCCCTTTGCTATTGCCGATTTCAAAGGTCGTCTTTTTGAAGATGCGCCCAAACGTGGCGATGTCATCGTCTTTAAATTGCCGACCGATCCGTCTGTCGATTATATCAAGCGTCTTGTCGGCATGCCGGGTGACCGGGTTCAGGTGCGGCGCGGCAGGCTTTATATTAATGACGTAATGGTGGAGCGCGAGGAAGTGGGGATCCGCCGTGTGCCCAATCCGAACGGCGGCCATGAGAATGTCATGGAATATATTGAAACCTTGCCTGACGGGGCCATGCACCGCATCTGGGAAGAATCCGATGCAGAGCCGCTTGACGATACGCCGGAATATATCGTGCCGGAAGGTCATTACTTTATGATGGGCGACAACCGTGACAATTCTCAAGATAGCCGCGTAGACGGGCTTGTCGGCTTTGTACCCCAAGACAATCTGGTAGGCCGTGCTGAAATACTTTTCTTCTCGATCGACGATACCGCTTCTCTGGCCCGTCCGTGGACATGGCCTACCGCCATACGTTACAGCCGGCTTTTGAAGACCCTAGGACCTGTGCGTCCGGCCGAAGGCGCCCAATAATGGCTGGTTTGAACCTGCAGGCGCTTCAGGCGCGCATCGGATACGATTTTACCAATCGCGTATTGCTGGAACAGGCCCTGACCCATTCCTCCCATTCCGGCAACAACAATGAGCGGCTGGAATTTCTGGGTGACCGCGTTTTAAACCTTGTGATTGCCCATGCGCTTTATGAAGCCTTTCCCAAGGAGGCCGAAGGCGCATTGGCCAAACGCCATGCAGGGCTTGTGCAGGCTAAAATGTTGGTGCAGATCGCGCAGGATATATCGCTGGGCGATTTTTTGATTCTCTCTGAGTCCGAGCGGGCAACGGGCGGTGCGCTTAATGAAAACATTCTTTCCGATGCGGTCGAGGCCATATTGGGAGCCATTTATCTTGATGGTGGACATGACCCGGCGCAGGAACTGGTCTTGCGGCTATGGGGCGAGCGCATCCGCATGATCAACGCAACCCACGCGGATTCTAAAACAGAGCTTCAGGAATATGTACAGGCCAAGGGGTGGCCTCTGCCGGATTATGAAATTTCAGGACGAAGCGGACCGGATCACGCCCCAACCTTTGAAATCACGCTGAAAGTGCGCGGGCAGGCCCCGTTGACGGCCACGGGGCCATCGCGCCGCGCCGCAGAGAAGGAAGCAGCGCGCCGGATGCTGGAAGAACTGAAAGATAAATCATGAGCGAACAAAACGGACAACGCTGTGGCTTTGCGGCGATCATTGGGGCACCGAACGCAGGGAAATCGACCCTCATCAATTCGATTGTCGGCGGCAAGGTCTCAATTGTGTCCAGCAAGGTGCAGACGACGCGTACGCGCGTTCTTGGCATTATGGTGGAAGGCAATGCGCAAATTATTTTTGTCGATACACCGGGGATTTTCAAACCATCGCAGAACAACCGGATGGAGCGCGCGATTGTTGCCGCCGCGTGGGACGGCGTTGAGGATGCCGATCTTATTCTTCTGGTTGTCGATGCAACCAAGGGATTATCGCGTCCTGTGCGCCCGATTATCGACCAATTGAAAAAAGATAGCGCTGGAAAGAAGGTCGCCCTCATTCTCAACAAGATCGACGAGGTGCACCGGCCCAAACTCCTTGAACTGACCGTTCAGATGAACGAGGCGTTTCCGTTTGATGCCACCTTCATGATTTCGGCACGAAAGAATGACGGTGTTGCCGATCTTCTGAAATATGTTGCCAAGCAGATGCCGGAATCCCCGTGGCACTATCCTGAAGACCAGATGAGCGACATGCCAATGCGGATGATGGCCGCGGAAGTTACGCGGGAGAAGCTTTTTCGCTCCATTCACGATGAAATTCCCTATGATATCACTGTGGAAACGGAAAGCTGGGAAGAGTTTGAAGATGGCAGCGTCAAGATCGACCAAGTCATTTTTATCGCCCGCGAAGGCCAGAAGAAAATCGTGATCGGAAAAGGCGGTTCCATGCTCGGCAAGATCGGCGAGCAAGCGCGGGTGGAACTGGAAGAGATTATGGGCTGCCGTGTTCACCTAAAGCTCTTTGTCAAACTTCGTGAAAACTGGGCCGCCGACAGGGAACATTACGAATTATGGGGCCTTGATCCCAAAGCCTGATAGTTGCGTAATGGCAACTATATATTGCCCGTTTTCAGGCCTTGCCCCCTTCCTAAAAAAGAATCTCTCCACAAAGCCGTTAAAGCGGCGCGTCAAGACTCATTTTCGGATTTATGTGGATAAAGAAGGTATGATTCTCCGTTTTTCTGGTCAGTGATTCTTTCCGTTGATATCGTCAGGATACTTCAGGAAACATTGATGGCCGCGCCGTGGGGTAGTTTTTAAGCTAAGGCAAAGTCATATTGGGAGATTTTTTATGAGCTGGACCGACGAAAGAGTATCGCTTCTGAAGCAATTGTGGGGGGAAGGTAAGACGGCAGCGGAGATTGCCAAAGTTCTTGGCGATGGTATCACCCGCAACGCCGTTATTGGTAAGGCTCACCGCCTGAAACTATCCTCCCGTTTGTCGCCCATTCAGCAGAACACCAGCAAGAAGGTCAAAACAGAATCCTCTGTGCCCCGTGCGCCGCGTCCTGCTGTTAAGTTGCCGGAATTCAAAGGCAAAGGCGTGAAAATGGTTGATTTGGATTCCCGGGCCTGCCGCTGGCCGAATGGCGATCCACAGGAAGAGAATTTCAATTTTTGCGGTTGTGATGTTGTGCCAGGCCTGTCCTATTGCCCCGAGCATGCCCGCGTGGCCTATCAGGTGCCAACCCGCAGCCGTACATTGCAGGCCGAGGATTTCGAAACGCAAGCCGGATCGCCCGCCGATTTCGATATCAAAGCGGTCTCTAATGGCTAGAAATTTGCTGACGATACGTTCCGTCCTCCTTTAGCGGTAACGTATCCAAACTTCAAACCGCCCTTCGGGGCGGTTTTTTTGTGTCATAACCTATATTTGGGAAGAAATCAGACGCCAGACTGGTCAATCAGGTCGAAATCCGCAACTTCGCGGCCCTTTGCTACGGTGCGGATTGTCATGCGGACTTTTTGGCCAGGAATCAGGATGGCAAGGTCATGTTTATCGAGGCATGTCTTATGAACAAAAACGTCCTTCTGACCATCCTCGGGAATAATGAAACCGAACCCCTTATCCGGCTTGTACCATTTCACGGTGCCTTCCATGACGTGCAACTGTTCACCTTCTTCCCCTTCCAGACGGTGGGAAATAGGCGCGGGATTTATGCCTGGTTCAATCAACTGGTCGACGTGGGTGACAAGGGCACCCTTCGGGCCTTTGACCACACTGCACTGGATGATGGCTTCTTCGCCTAACTCATGAATTCCCGCATCTTGCAAAGTTGTGATGTGGATGAACGCATCGCAAGGGTCATCGATCGGCACCACGAAGCCAAACCCCTTCGTGCTGTTGAACCATTTTAACTTCGATTTAACCGATAAAAGTTCGGTTTCGGTTGTGGTTGCGAGCGGTTTCATAGGTCACACAATAAAGATATTCTGACAGGGCAACAAATCGGCAAATCAGACAAGAGAAATACATAGGTACACAAAAGTAACGAGCGTGTAACCAAGTTATAGCATCATTTATTATGTGCTTCCAGAGAGAATAAATATTTGCTGTAGCGCAGTATAGAAAGATGGCACGCGGCGGTTATTTTAATTTGATGATACGGATATAAAGCTGGTAAAATTAGAATAATAAATTCAGTAGTTTGGCTATGAACTTCGAGTGTCTTGAGAAAGGAATACGTCCAGATGACTTCATGCGATATTACCCCCGAACTGTACCAGAAATCCTATCCTGAAGGACTGCGATGGGATGCGGAGGTGCCGATTTATCCCGTGTTCGACATGCTGGAACGCACGGCAAAGGACCATGGAGACAGTCCTGCCTTTGATTTTCTAAATTTCAAGATGACCTGGGGGGAAGTGTATGAGGCTTCGCTCCGGCTTGCCCGTTCGCTGCAGGACCGCGGCATCGGCAAGGGCCGCAAGGTCGGTATTTTCCTGCCGAATTGCCCTTATTTTATCATCGCTTTTTATGCGGTTGTTCGAACCGGCGCCACCGTGGTCAATTACAACCCGCTTTATTCCGAGAAGGAACTGATCCATCAGATCAACGACTCCGGCACCGATACCATGATCACGGCCGATCTAGACTTGCTTTATGGTAAAATGAAGAAGATGTCCGGCACCACTTGTCTGGAGCGCCTGATCGTTTGCAAATTCACGGATATCCTTCCCTTTCCGAAGAATATCCTGTTCCCGATCCTGAAAAAGAAGGATATGGCGCAGGTGCAAGCGGATAGCACGGTAGAGTGGTATCACACTTTGATTGAGCATGATAAATCACCGCACGATGTCGACATCGATCCGATCGAAGATGTTGCACTGCTTCAATATACGGGTGGTACAACAGGCACGCCCAAAGGGGCGATGTTGACCCATGCCAATATCGTGGCCAATACCGAACAATGCTGCCTGTGGCTTTGCGATGTGCGGCCGGGACAGGACAAGATGCTCGGTGTCCTGCCTTTCTTTCATGTCTTTGCCATGACGACCGTAATGAATTTCTCCGTACGCAATGCGCTGGAAATTGTGGCTTTGCCGCGGTTTGAACTGGATGCGACTTTGAAGCTCATTCATAAAAAGAAACCGAATTTTTTCCCGGCTGTTCCGGCAATCTACAATGCGATCAACAATCACAAGAAACTGAAATCCTATAATTTGCGCTCGCTGCGGTCCTGTATTTCCGGCGGTGCGCCGCTTCCAGTCGAGGTTAAAAAGAAATTCGAAGCCAACACGGGCTGCGTGGTGATCGAGGGATACGGCTTAACGGAATCGTCACCGGTCGTTTGTGCAAATCCCTGCGTGGGCTTGAACAAAGCCGGTTCGATTGGCCTGCCGTTCCCCGGGACGACTGTCGAAATTATTGATCCGGACAACAAAACAATACGCAAGAATATCGGTGAGCGCGGAGAGCTTTGCGTGCGCGGTCCGCAGGTTATGAAGGGTTATTACAACAAGCCGGAAGAAACAGCGAATGTTTTGAAAGACGGGCTTCTTTACACGGGCGACGTTGCGATGATCGATGCGGATGGTTATGTCTTCATCGTCGACCGGATTAAAGATTTGATCATAACAAACGGCTATAACGTCTATCCGCGTAATGTGGAAGAGGCGATCTATCTTCATGATGCCGTGGAAGAATGTATCGTGGCAGGGCTTCCCGACGCCAATCGCGGCGAAGTCGTCAAGGCGTGGATCAAACTGAAGGCAGGCGAGAGCCTGACCATCGAACAGATGAAGACATTCCTGAACGACAAATTGTCGCCGATGGAAATGCCCCGTCATATCGAATTCCGCGATACACCGCTGCCCAAGACCATGATTGGCAAGCTGTCGCGTAAGGATATTCTCGCAGAAGAAATGGCGAAAAGGTCCGCCTGATTATAGTGTCAGATTACCGGTGCCTGATTTTCACGGCGTTTGCTGTTATGATTTGCAGCCCTGACCAAACCCGACGCAAGCAACAATGCGCCCAAAGGAAGCGCTCCGTTCTTTATTAAGGCCATCTTCCAGGCTTTGTCTGTTTCGGCAGAAACGCAGCTTTCAACCATCTGCGGCGAAATTCGCGGGCTGTATTCATAATCGATGGTATGTAATAGATTGCGTTCTTGCTCGGCCAGTCCTGATCGGCATTGGGTGCGGATTTGTTGCCGGTCAATCGCGTTGAATTCGGCCCGCGCGTTTGGAACAATCGATGGCGCTGCGGCAAGGCCCAGGCCGAAAGACAGGGCCGCACCTGTATAGAGCGCAATTTGTGTCTGCTTAAAAGATAATCTTAAACTCATTATACTCACCTTGCCGTCTTAACCGCGCAACGTCGCGCTGCATTTAGACACAACGGCATCAATGATCTTTTTCGTGATCGCCTCGATTTCAGTATCGCTCAACGTCTTATCATTCGGCTGAATAACAACGTTGATGGCGATGGATTTTTTGCCGTCTTCGACACCCTTGCCTTTGTAGATATCGAAGATTTCGATGCGGTCGATCATCTTGTCGGCGCTGCGGGCGGCGCGAATGATATTATCCGCATCGAGACCATCATCGACGATGAAAGCAAAATCGCGCTGGATCGGTTGGAACGCTGATAATTGCAGCAATGTACGGGCTGTGCCTTTTTTCTTCTGAGCGGGCGCGTTGTTGAGGAAGGCCTCAAACGCGGCAACCGGGACTTTGACATCCATTTCGTCGAGTATGGCGGGATGGATTTCCCCGAAATAGGCAAGAACATTTGCACCAAGGCGCAGGGAACCGGATCGGCCGGGGTGGTAGTAATCCGGCGCATCTCTGGATACTTGTAGATTGGCCACCGGTGCGCCTGCGGCCTCCAGCGCGGCCAGGGCATCGGCCTTGGCATCCAGCGCATCAACGGCACGGTGGGCAATCGCGCCTTCCCAATGGCGTGCGCCTTTGGCGCCGAAACGGATTCCGGCGGCAACTGTCTTTTGCCCATCCGGTTTGACCGATTGGAACGTCGGTCCTACTTCAAACAGGGCCGCATTGCCATATCCTTTATCGGCGTTGCGCTGGGCGGCGTCGATCAGGTTCGGGATAATACTGGGGCGCATCTGGGTTAGTTCAGATGAAATCGGGTTTGTGAGGGCGAGCGCCGGATTGTCGTTCGATCCGAATAACGCCGCCGTTTCCTGTTTCATGAACGACCATGTGACGCATTCATTGAGGCCGCGTGCAGCCAGAACAGTGCGTGCTTTGCGGGTACGCATGAAATTGTCTGTTTCCGCGCCGCCCGAAACGGCTGCCGCGCTGCGCACTTCGGCAGGTGGAATATGATCGTATCCGTAAATGCGGGCGACTTCTTCGACAAGGTCGGGCTTGCCTTCGATATCGGCGCGCCACGATGGTGGCTGCACGGAATAGGGGGCTTTTGCGCCATCCACTGTAAAGCCGAGGCTTTTGAGGATTTCGATTTGTCTGGATTCTTCGATCTCTATTCCGCCGAGTTGTTTCGTGTAGGCGGGGTCGAATGCAATTGTGCGTTTCCATTGCGGTTCTGCGCCCGCAACCACGATATCGGAAGCTTCGCCACCGCAAAGTTCGAGGATAAGGTTCGTGGCAATTTCTACCGCCTGTACAAGGAAGGCCGGATCAACACCGCGTTCAAGGCGGTAGCGCGCATCCGAAATGATGTCTAGCGCACGGCCTGTCTTGGCAACCCGGTAGGGATCAAAATATGCGCACTCCAAAAAGACATTCGTTGTATCATCCTGAACGCTGCTTGCCATACCGCCCATGATGCCGCCGATCGCTTCGGGACCGTTGTCATCGCAAACGACAACCATGAAATCATCGAGCGTGTAGGTTTTCTCGTTGAGCGCCTCAATCGTCTCGCCCTTTTTGGCGCTACGGACATCGATGTTGCCATGAACCTTGTCGGCATCAAAGACGTGCAAGGGGCGGCAAAGATCCATCGTCACATAGTTGGTGATGTCAACGAGTGCGGAAATGGGGCGAAGACCAATGGCTTTCAGGCGTGCCTGCATCCACTCCGGTGATGGGCCGTTCCTTACACCCTTAAACATACGGCCGACGAACATCGGGCATCCTTGCGGATCGCTCGTTGTCACTGAGATCGGTGATTTGAATGCGCCTTTGACTTCGCTGCTGCGAGCTATTGGCTTCAGTGTTCCAAGGCCTGCGGCGGCAAGATCGCGGGCAATGCCGCGTACGCCCGCGCAGTCGGCGCGATTTGGGGTTACCGATACATCGATGACAGGATCGTTGAGATTATAGACTTCAGCAAACGGGGTTCCGATCTCATATTTACCATCGACTTCAATGATGCCGTTATGTTCGTCAGATAAACCCATTTCGCGTTCGGACACCATCATACCGTTTGATTCCTGTCCGCGGATCATGCCCTTTTTGAGAATGGCACCTGTGCCCGGAATAAAACTACCGTCTGGCGCAAAAATACCTTTCATGCCGGCCCGCGCATTCGGCGCGCCGCAAACAACTTGCAGTTTTTCTTTTCCGGTATCGACGACCAGAACTTTCAATCGGTCGGCATCGGGATGCTTGTCGGCCTTTTCGACATAGGCGACTTTGAAATCTTTAAACGCAGCGGCAGGGTCTTCCACGCTTTCCAGCTCAAGACCCACGCGGGTGAGCGCGAGCGTGATGTCTTCCAATGACGCGGTTGTGTCCAGATGGTCTTTCAGCCAGCCCAGTGTGAATTTCATCTCAGTCCTTATAAGCCTTTAAAATTTGAAGGCTTATCTAACGTGAAAACAGTAATGATTCCAAGTGTTTTAAGCGAGGGCGGGCGCGGTCGGTGCGGTGGATGTTTGGGGGGTGGACGATGTGGCCCCGTTTTTGGGGTCGCTGCCCAGATTGCCTGTAATAAGGAAGGATGGACAGCCTTTATTCTGGGCGGCGATCCAACGCCGTGTTGCTTCACCGGAAAGGGGTCTGGTTGTTCTGTCTTTTGGAAGGTCCATAATTTACCCCTAACGAATCAACATGCTTGCTATGCATTTTATGCATTACTGCGCCGCAAAATCAAATTGTTATTTTTCAGTATAAAATAATTATATTTTCTATAATGCATGAAGTTCCGCATCAGAAAAACAATATCTCCATACGGCGATAGTACTTATGGGACCGGATTTAAGGTAAGCAGACAGCGCCTTAGGTCTTCTTGCAGGACAAGAATTTCATAGGCAGATTTGTCGATAGTCGGGCCGATTATGCCACATGCATTATTTTCGGGCGTGGTCTTGTCGGCTGCTTCCGGGGGGACCTCGTCCGGATTGATTTGAGGTTGCGCCTTCAACTCAGCATAGATTCCCGCCAAAAACTCGCGGTGAGTTTTTATCTCTGCGAATGTTTCTATATCCGGCACAAGGGATTGCATGGCGTTCATATAATCATTCATCAGACTGTCGATGGCGGCCAAAGTGGGATATTCCGTTATGCGCTGTGCATAATTTTCCCCCTGCGATAAAAACGCATGAAACTCGCTAAGCATCGCATATTCGAGTAAGGGGTTCTCCCGCCTTAATTCCTTTACCTTGCTCCATATGGTTTGTCCGGCGTCTGTTTCATCAGCAAGAACAGCTTCGGAATTCAATGCCGTATCTTTCAAAGGCAATAGATAGTGGGTAACTGCCTGTATATCGAGGATGAAATTGACGAATTGAGCGGCAAATATCAATTCGGCTTCCGTGAAGGCAGCCGTGTGATCATGCGTTAGCGGTGTGCCATAAAGTGCTGCGCCGTGATCGAGATAATATCCATCAAGGTCCGCAAGGCTATTGCTATTCCTGATATTTGAAATGGATCTGGCATTGCGGAATTCTGCTATAATGGCATTCGCCCGATCAAGGTTATCGGCATGCATGGTACGAAAACTCGCAAAGGCCACTTGATCGGCCCCGATTTCATCGCCCAATCTATACAGGGCATAGTCAACTGCGTTTTCATGAACTTCGGTGGGTTGTGCGCAATGATGAGCTTCGTGCAGCATAATCAGCTCGTATATTTCATCCGATGTTGCTTGTGTTCTTACCATAGGGCTGTGACTCATGGGCAAACCCGCCAGCAAGGTCAAAAGCTCCTGACTGCGGCTATCTGTATCTGCCGCACGAATGATGCATGGACCATCAAGGGGCAATAATCCTCCGGGGCGCATGGCCATGCCATCGGTTGTCGCGAAGATGCCTGACAACGCGGTCAGCATTTCGGCGGTGGGTATATATTCTTCGTAGTCTTTTAAAATGTCTCTGAGCTTTTCTGTCGTTTCATCAAGATTTATGAGATCGACAGGGTCGGTGCCCAGATATTGCGCGCTGCGCATGGCTGAAATTGTTTGTGGATCGAGCAGGTCTTGGCGAGAAATGACAAGAACGTCATTCTGCGCGAGGTTTAAAAAAACATTTTTAAAATTTTGCAGAGGCGAGATTGCCTGATCGGAACCGTGGAGTTCGAAAGAATTGTCCGCTGGGAAAGGTTGTACTTCTTCCGCCAGAGAAACAGAACCCAATCCTGCAGATAAAAACGCGCTGGCCAGTAAACGGTTTAGTCTCATCATACACCCATTATTTTGCATAATTTAATAATCGGAAGATGCGTTTTTTGCAACAAAAAACGCCCTATCGGGGCGTTTTGATGGTTAAGTCGTTTTACCGGCCTGAAGTCGCACGGTTGGGGCGGTTCAACGGATCAAATCCGTAATGGGACAGCCAGCGGACATCGCTTTCGAACATACTGCGCAGATCTGGAATGCCGTATTTCAACATCGCCAGACGCTCAACGCCCATACCAAAGGCAAACCCCTGATATTCGTCTGGGTCAACGCCACAGTTCTTGAGGACATTGGGATGGACCATGCCGCAGCCGAGAATTTCCAGCCAGCTATCACCGCCGCCTATTTTCAGTTCACCGCCTTTGCGGGAGCAGCCAATATCCACTTCCGCGCTCGGTTCTGTGAAGGGGAAGAAGGAGGGGCGGAAACGAACGGGCAGATCGTCTATTTCAAAATAGGCGCGGCAGAAATCCATCAGGCAACCTTTAAGGTGGCCCATGTGGATGTTCTTGTCGATCACAAGGCCCTCCATCTGGTGGAAGACCGGCGTGTGGGTCATGTCGTAATCGGAGCGATACACACGGCCCATGCAAACCATCTTGAAGGGTGGTTTTTTGCCAAGCATGTGGCGGATCTGGACGGTGGATGTGTGTGTGCGCAGTAACTTCTTTTGCGCCTCACCTTTTTCATCGGGATCATTCGGCAGGTAAAATGTATCATGCATTTCACGCGCGGGATGCCCCGGCGGAAAGTTCAGCGCTGTAAAATTGTGGAAATCATCTTCGATATCGGGACCTTCATCCAGCTCGAAACCCATCGAAGCAAAGATGGAGAGAAGCTCTTCCTGCGTCTGCGTGATCGGGTGGATGGAGCCTTTGCGCTCAGGACGAATAGGGAGCGTGACATCGATCGTTTCCGCGGCCAGTTTTTCGGCCATCGCCTGTTTCTTCAAAGCCGCTTCCTGTTTTTCGATCAGGGCCGTCACTTCATTTTTCAGTTCATTGACGGCGGCGCCGAAATTTTTGCGCTCTTCCGGTTCCATCGCGCCGAGGCTTTTCATCAGGTCGGTGATGCGGCCCTTTTTACCGATCGCGGCAAGGCGCGCCTCTTCAAGGGACTGTAGGTCGTTTGCGGCTGAAATCTGGGCCGTCAGTTCATCTTTTAAAAGGGCTAAATTCTGTATCATGGGCGCGACTATAGCCCAAAATTTCCTATAATTTCCAGCGATTTTCGAGGATCGGGCGGACTTCGTGTAGCCGGTGGACGATGTAGTCCGCCTTGTATTTTTCGAGCCTTGCCGCTGAAAGCAGGCCACCCGCGATGGAAATGCCGAGGATGCCCAAACGCTTGGCCAGTTCCGGTTCCTCATGGCTATCGCCGATGATAAAGGTCTTTTCGGGCGCAAAGCCGTGCTGTTCCATATAGGCCTCCAGCCGGATCTGCTTGGAAAGGCCTTGTGTGATGGTTGCCTTGGTTTCGTTGCCGGAAATATGTTTCATATAACTGGTGAGACCGAGCATTTCGACATCCTTATCCAGATGGGTCTGGAGGTGATTGCTCAGTATCATGCAGTGGACATTCTTTCCCGTGAGCCATTCAAGCAACTCAACTGCGCCTTCCATCACGCCGCATTCATGCTTTGCCACTTCATAACAGCCTAGATAAACTTCGCTTTCCTCTTCCGCGCGTTCCAGATAGTCCGCGACATTGACACCCATCCGCTCGTAAAAGTGAATTAAGGGAAAGGAGAAAGTTTCCTGCATCGTATGCATGTCGATTTCGGGCAGGTTGAAAGACCGAAGGCAGGCATTTGTGGCTTTCAGGGTCGCGGGCGTGTCATCGAACAATGTCCCGTTCCAATCGAATACGGCAAGATAGGTCATGTCTTTCTATCGCATAAAAAAACAGCCCCGGTAAGGGGCTGTTTGAATTTTTGCTTTGAAACGGTCTTAGGCGGCTTTGGCCTGCGAATTTGTCGCATTGGCCAGAGCAACTTTGGCGAGCGCTGCGAAGGCTTCCGGATTGTGGATCGCCATTTCGGACAGGACCTTGCGGTCCAGACCGATATTCGCCTTTGTCAGGCCGTTCATGAATGTAGAGTATGTCATGCCGTTGATACGGGCAGCAGCATTGATACGCTGAATCCACAGTGCGCGGAAATTGCGTTTCTTTTGCTTACGGCCGATATAGGCATATTGACGGGCGGCTTCAACAGACTGGACCGCTGTGCGGAAACAGTTCTTGCGGCGGCCGAAGTGACCTTTGGCGGCCTTGATAACCTTACGGTGTCTTGCGTGGGCGCGTGGGCCCCCTTTGGTGCGTGCCATGGTTTACGGCCTCCCTTATTCTGCTGCAGCGGCCGATGCGGCCGGTTTTGTTGTGTGACGCTTGGCGCGGCCGTATGGCAGGTAGTGACGGATCACTTTTTCTGCATCGCCACGTTCCATTGTGTCGGTACCCTTGGCTTTGGATTTCATGCTTTTGGGTTTTTGCATCAGGCGGTGGCCTTTACAGGCTTGCTTGAACTTGACTTTGCCAGAGGCAGTCAGAGAGAAGCGCTTTTTGGCGCTGCTTTTCGTTTTCATCTTCGGCATTTCTATCTCCTTGAAAGAGTTAAATAAAATATGGTCGAGGCAGCCGATACACTAAGCCAGACCATATGGATTGGGTGGGTTATAGCGTGCCAAACCCGCACAAATCAAGCGTTTTTTACGCCTTGGGGCCGTCCTGACGGGCGAGCGGGGTGGCATATTGGATTTCTAGATCCCAGGGAAAATGAATCCAGGTGTCCTGGCTGACTTCCGTAATATAGGTGTCGACCGTATCCTCGCCTTTTGGTTTTGCATAAAGGCAGGCGTAATGGGCCTTCGGGTAATGTTGGCGGATCAGGCGGAATGTGCCGCCTGTATCAACAAGGTCGTCCACAACCAGCCAGCCTTCGCCATCGCCGTCCACGGCGGCAGGCATTTTCAGGATGTTGGATTTTTCGCCCATATCCTTAACATCGTAAGTGGAAATACAGAAGGTTTCGACCGTGAGGACTTCCAGCTCCCGCGCCATGATACAGGCAGGGACAAGGCCGCCGCGGGTGATAGCGATCACGCCTTTCCATTTGCCCTCGGGAAGCGGCCCTTTGCCCAGCAGGCGCCAGGCCAGCGCCTTGGAATTGCGGTGCATTTCATCCCAAGAAACGGGGAAATCCTTACGATATGTATTATGGTCGGCCATTCGACATTCCTTAGGTTTTAATTCTGTCTTATCGTTATCGCGCCTTTCCAAAAAAGGGAAGGGGCTTTAATATCCGGGGATGATCCGATTCCCTGTATTTTTTATGGCTGCTCTTATTTTGTCGGGTGCAGCCATGGCTCAAACCGCCGCCCCGCCGCTGATCACCGCGCAACAGGTGCCGCCCCCTGCGCCATCCACGCCGCCGCCGGTGGTGCTCGAACTTTTTACGTCGCAAGGATGCAGCTTTTGTCCGCCCGCCGATGCGCTTTTGGGGCAAATGGCCGCACAACAAGGTGTGATCGCACTGTCGTGCCATGTCGATTATTTCAACGTGCGTCAAAATTCTCTGGGCCAAGGTTTCTGCACGAAGCGCCAGAACGATTATAACCGACTGATCGGCACGGGCCCGCGCTATACGCCGCAACTTGTTATCAATGGCCATATGGATATGATCGGCTATGAGGGCGGTAAAATTAGCGCGGGGATTTTAAAAGCGCGCGGAGAAAAAATATTTGCCATTCCCATGACACCTGCGGGCGGGGGTGCCTATAGTTTTACGATGCCCGCGGCATCCGTCAATGGCGCGCCGATCAAGCTTTGGCTCGCGATCTATGATAAACCGCACAACATGACGATGACCGAAGGCGGCAATTTCGGCAAGAAGGTTACCTATTACAATGTCGTGAGCCGCCTGCAGGATCTCGGCGCGTGGGATGGGTCCGCCATGGTCCGCGCGGTGAATGTCCCCTTTACTCCCGCGAATGAAGGCGTTGCCCTGATCGCGCAAAACATGGCCACTGGAAAAATCATCGGTGCTGGTAGCGTCAAACGTTAGTCAGGCGGGCGCGGCGGTATTTCAGCATCACATACATTACAATATTCATGAGCAGCAATCCTGCCGGATAGAGCGTTGTGACAATCGAATAGGATTGAATAGATGAGATGGCCAGCAAATGGCGCGGAACATTGAACCCGTACATGAATGTGTTTTCTTCAAACGGTTTCCTCCATGATTTGCGGAAGGTCGGATAGACTGCTGCGACATCGATCCCAGTGATAATCAACACGGCCAGCAGCGGATCATCCATCATCATCCAGACTGGAATGGCGGATAGGCCCGCCAGAAACATAACCCAGTCGCTGCGCGTGATATCCTTATCGCCCACCCGGAATGCGGCAATAGTAATAGCGACGCAAATCGCACTTGTTACCGCTGTCACCCATGCACCCATTCCAGCGCCACCGGAAAATTGTGCTGCTGCGGCAATGCATGTAAGCGCGGACCAGATAATCCACGTAAAAACATGTGGCTTGCTAATGCCTTTGAGTGTTTCGAGAAAGTAGGGAACATGGGCCCAGACTGTCATGCCGACGGCGATTGTTCCGAGAATAATTTTATAATCGGGGTCGATCAATGCGCCTCGCCCCAGCTGTGGCCGTGGCCCGCCTCGGCGACCAAGGGTACATCCAGTTTTACAACATTCTCCATGACGGATTTGACGAGGGCGGTTGTTTCATCGATTTCACTTTCGGGGACTTCGAAAATCAGTTCGTCATGCACCTGCAAAAGCATTTTAGCCTTGAGGTTCGCAGCGCGAAGCGCCGGATTCATCCGGATCATCGCCTTTTTCATGATGTCGGCGGCGGTGCCTTGCAAAGGCGCGTTGATCGCCTGACGCTCCGCGCCCGCGCGCCAGCCGGGATTTCCGGCGTTGATATTGAGGATATAACATTTACGGCCCAGCAGCGTTTTGACATAGCCATATTTACGCGCTTCATCTTTTGTCCGTTCCATATAATCCTGAATTTCGGAGAAGGTGGTGAGATAACGTTTGATGAAGTCGTTCGCTTCGCCAGGAGAAATGCCGAGCTGTTTAGACAGTCCCCACCCCGATATGCCATAGATGATTCCGAAATTGACGGCCTTGGCATTGCGGCGGATATCGGGTGTGACCTGATCGAGCGGAATACCAAAGACCTGAGACGCCGTAAGCGCGTGAATATCGACATCGTCGCGGAAGGCCTGTTTCAGGGCCTTTACGCCAGCCATTTCGGCGGCCAGCCGTAGTTCGACCTGGGAATAATCGACGGAAAGAAGCACATGACCTTTTTCTGCGACAAACGCTTCACGGATTCGGCGCCCTTCTTCTGTCCTGATCGGAATATTTTGCAAATTGGGGTCCGATGAAGAAAGGCGGCCCGTGCTAGTCCCCGCCATGGAAAAGGATGTATGCACACGGCCCGTTGCCGGATTGATCTGTTCCTGCAGGGCATCGGTATAGGTTGATTTTAATTTCGAGAGGCCGCGCCATTCCAAAATCTTCGTGACAATCTCATGCCCCTGCGCCGAAAGTTTTTCAAGAACATCGACATCGGTGGACCATTGCCCCGTCTTCGTCTTGCTACCGCCTTCGAGTCCCATGCGGCCGAATAATATTTCGCCTATTTGTTTTGGTGATCCGACATTGAATTCTCCGCCTGCCATCACATGGATATCTTTTTCAAGGACCGCCAGTTTTTGTCCGAATTCCACGGACATATCACGTAGAATTGCGGGATCTACCTTGATGCCGTCCCATTCCATTCGCGCGATGACTTCGGCCAGCGGACGTTCTATATCCTCATAGACGGAAGTCATACGTTCTGCTGTAAGGCGCTGTTTGAAGATGTGATAAAAACGGCGGGTGATATCCGCATCTTCAGCGGCATAGTCACAGGCTTTATCGGGTGGGACGAGGTCAAACGTAATGCGGTTCTTTCCCTTGCCCGTTACATCGTCATATTTGATTGTTTGATGATCGAAGAGTTTTTTGCAGAGCTCGTCCATGCTATTTGAGGCGCTGGTCCCATCCAGAACATAGGACATCAACATCGTATCATCGCACGGAGACATTT
This sequence comes from uncultured Alphaproteobacteria bacterium, assembly GCA_946481075.1. The sequence continues at coordinate 1,382,822 of CAMLMC010000001.1, read as the reverse complement.
CGATGCCGTGTTTATAGAGCATCTGCCAGTCATATTTGATGTTATGGCCGATCTTCAAAACCGACCTGTCTTCAAGGACCGGTTTCAAAAGGGCGATGACTTCGGACAACGGAATTTGTTTAATATCCTCACCGCCGCCGCCAAGAAGATCTGCTTGCGGCTGCGCATGTGTCAGCGGAATATATCCCGATTGACCCGGCTTCACGCAGAGGGAAATACCGACAAGGGTTGCAAGGGCGGGCGTCAGATGCGTGGTTTCGGTATCGATGGCCAGATAGCCGTTCTCATAGGCTTGATCGATCCAGCGTTTGAGTTCGTCCACGCTATTGATCAGAGTGTAAATATTCTTATTGATTGGTGGTAATTCGGGATCGTCTCCGGTATTGCCGCGCACATCCTCCATCATCTCTTCGGGTCTTGGCCTTGGGGCCGGAAGGTCATCGGTTTTTTCGCCAAGCCGCGCCAGAATATTTTTAAATCCCTGTGCGCGTAGAAAGGCTACGAGCTCTGGTGTCTGTGGATCGTGTGCCTTAAATTCTTCAATCGCCATCGGCACCGGCGCGTCGGTATCGAGTTTGACGAGGCGTTTGCTCATCCGCGCGGCTTCGGCATGTTCAATCAGGGATTCGCGGCGCTTGTTCTGTTTAATCTCAGGCGCTTTTTCTAACAGGTTTTCAAGACTGCCATATTCATTGATCAATTGCGCCGCCGTCTTGACCCCTATGCCCGGTACGCCCGGCACGTTATCGACGCTATCGCCGCACAAGGCCTGCACATCGACAACCTTATCCGGCATGACGCCGAATTTTTCCATGACGTCTTCGGCGCCGAGATATTTATTTTTAATTGGATCATAAAGGCGCACGTTGTCATCGACGAGCTGCATAAGATCTTTATCCGTGCCGACGATGGTAACCTTACGCCCCTGTGCCTTGGCGAGCTTGGCATAGGTTGCGATCAGATCATCGGCCTCGTACCCCTCCAACTCGATCGCCGGTACACCAAAAGCAATGGCGGCATCACGAAAGAGGGGAAATTGCGGGATCAGATCCGCCGGGGCTTCCTCACGGTTCGCCTTGTACTGATCGTAAATATCGTAACGGAAATTCTTGCGTGCGGCGTCGAATATTGCGGCGATGTAGGGTGCCTTCAGATCCGTAAGCAGCTTTAAAATCATATTGGTAAAGCCAAGAACGGCACCCACTGGTTGCCCGGCGGGATTGGTCAGATTCTGGGGCAGGGCATAATAGGCCCGGAAGATATAGCCCGATACATCGATCAGGAAGATTTCGTCTGAATGCTCGCTCATCCCGCTACCATGGCGGAGCGGGCCATTCTTGTCCAGAGGCAGGGCCGCTATTTCTGCAATTGCAGGAAGGAGTGGCAGCCCAGAAGCCCTGGCTGCGGGTGTGTGATTTGAACCACAGGAACCTTTTGCAGCATGTTGTTGGAGCCAAGGTCATTGTCCCTGAACGCACGGGAGAACGCGTTTTTGCGGAAAAGTTCACCCATTTTCGGAATAACGCCCCCCGCCAGAAAGACGGTTTGGGCATTGTTGGTCAGGGCGGCCGAAGCAGCGCTGCGTCCCAGAGTTTCGGCAAAAAGAATATAGGTTGCTAGGGCGGCGTCTCTAATCTCTTTGGGTTTGTTCATGGACAACTGCTCGGGCAGTTCGGATGCATCCTTGATGCTGTGGTCGATACGGCGGATGTGACAAAACGCATTGAACGTGATGGCAAGGCCAGTACCAGAAGCAATTGTTTCCTTGGTGACAATTTTGTCCATGTCCATAAGGTGCTTCATCAATTCCATTTCTTCGGTTGTATCGGGCGCGAAAGTTGTATGGCCGCCTTCACCGCCGAGCACGAGAAACTGTCCGTTGTCGGTCACAAGGCCGCTGCTTACGCCCAGACCTGTACCCGGGCCGATCGTGACAAACCGTTTGGCAGGGTCACTGGTCAGCAGCTGGGTTTTATTAATATGTGTGCTTTTCGCATCCGCAAGGAGAGAGGAAGGGTAAAACGGGTCTTGTCCGCTTTCGAGGATGACGGAGCAATCGTTTGGCTGTAGCGAGGCCACCGAGTAACAAACAGCGGCAAAGTCATTCATGGTATGGACGTCTTGAATTTTAACATCGGTAAAATCGACCGCGCGCTGTTTCCACGGTCCGTTTGTGAAAACAACTTTTTTGGGGTCCGCAGAACCGCCGGCAACGGCGAACACACCTTTGTGCGCCTCGCGAATAGACACGTCATCCATATAGGCGCTAATGATTGATGCGGGGTTTGGGAAGTCGCGGCAACGATACTCACGTATGGTGCTTATATCGAGCGCATCGGATGTCGAAACGGCAAGCCGCGCGTTCGTCCCGCCAAAATCACCGACAATATCGACTGCTTGTGTCATGAACTCACCCTTTGATTATGGGCGGGTTATACAATATTATGGCAATAAGTCAAAGAAAATTTCAAACCCCGCACAGCGCGTAAAGCGCCACGGCGGCCGCGTTCGAGACATTTAAGGAATTAATCGGCTTTTTGGTCGGCAGGGTCACCAGCACATCGCAATGGTCCCGGATCAGACGGCGCATGCCCGGCCCCTCCGCGCCCAGCACGATCACGGCACGTTCATAGGAGGGAAGATCCGTGAAATTCTGCTCTGCGTGTTCGTCCATGCCGATCACGGTATAATGATGTTCTTTCAGGGTTTCCAGCGCGCGGGAAAGGTTGGTTTCATAGGCGACCGGAATATGATCGACTGCGCCGCAGGCGGTCTTTGCAAGAATTCCGGCCATATCCGGCGTATGACGGGTCTGCATGACAACCCCATCCGCGCCGAACGCGCAGGCGGACCGCAAAATCGCGCCAACATTGTGCGGGTCCGTAACCTGATCCAGCATCACAATGACAGATTTGGGTTTGCCTTTCGCTTTGATAATAAGATCTGTGGCGGACAGCTCTGGCAAGGCTTGCGCGGACAGGGCGATTCCCTGATGTACCGTGCCGGGTGGAAAGGCGCGGTCCAGTGCGTCCTTATCAACCACGGTTGGTTCCGGACGCTTGGCATCGGTTGCAAGATAGGGCCCGAACTCACGCAGCGCCGCTTCGGTGATGAACAGCGCGTGGACATATCGTTTCGGGTTTGCCCATGCCTCGCGCACAGCATGCATGCCGAATAAGTCGGCTTTAATGGCGGCAGGCTTTGTTGGGCTGTGGCTTTTGGTAGGACGTGGCGTGGAACGCGCGTCCTGTCTGGCGGGTTTGGCGCGGGCTTGATCGCGCGTATCCCGGGAATCCCCAGGTTTGCCAAATTTTCTAAGGCCTTTGTCGTGCGCCGGATTGTAACGAGATGTTTTGCCAGGGCCCTTGCCCGCGCCGCTTCCAGGCTTTTTTGAAGAGGTGCCGCTCTTTTTAGGTGGTTTCGCCATAAATAACGTCATCGCACACTTGACAGGAGCCGCCAAATTCTTTTTTATCCGGGTCTGCAAATCACACCCCCGTGGATGGGTGGCCGAGTGGTTAATGGCAGCAGACTGTAAATCTGCCCGCGCGAGCGTACGCTGGTTCGAATCCAGCCCCATCCACCATTTAGTCTCCGGTTTCGGACACTAAGAGAATTTGCAGCTCAAAACCCCGCGGTTCCGCGGGGTTTTTGCTTATGGGGCTTCCCGACGCACTTGGAGAATGCCGGATTCTCTCCCCAAATGTCCCTTTTTCTCTGTGCCACTTTTTCGAGTGCGTCGGGCAAACGAAAATTCCCTGCTAACAGGGAAAATAACAGGGAATTTGAAAATTTATGCGGGCCGGTTCTAGAGAGCCATAAGGGTCTCAAAACTGCCCATGATGATCTTTCTGACGCCTGATTTGGAAAGCCCCTCGCGGGCGGCAATATCCTCGATCGACATTCCGTCGAAATGCTCGTCCCGCCACACAATGCCGCGAACCAGATTACGGAGCTGGTACGGGGGAAGATCAAGCGGATCATGACCACTATTCTTGGTAGACATAATAATTGAACCTTTGTTCGCGCGCGTGGTCGAAAAGGGAGCAGGAAGGATATACAGCGGCCGTTCCGGCCTGGACGGAATAGCAAGCTTCAATTTTTCTTCCAGAAAATCCCGAAGGTGTTCCGGCGATATTTCGATGGTCAGAATTTCCTGTCCAACGATTATTTTCTGCACGCAGGATTTTGCCAGCTCATCACCTTCCGGCGAATTGTTTTTGATGTGATCGATCACGCGGTATTCTTCCGAGGGATCCAGATCCAGAATATCAAGAACATCTTTGCGTAGGGCTTTGCCAATTGTCTGTTCAAGCTCGTGCGCAGATAAATCATCCAGAACAATCAGCTGCTCAAGTTCAGTTAACTTCTGCTTATCCCAGGAAGACATTAGAGCAAGCTTGTTATCTGCGAGGCGGTAGCTCTTCTTTTTGGTGTTTGTAAGTCTTACAATCCGTATAGCCGGGATCCTTTTTAGATTTAGCTTTTGGGCAGCCAAATATCGTCCGTGTCCCGCCAGAATTATGTTGTTCTCGTCAACGACAATGGGATTGATCACTCCATGCCGTTTGTACGAATGGCAGATTGCCTCGATTTTCTGGTCGGTATGATTGCGAGCGTTTTCGCTGTAAGGTATGAAATCTTTTAGGTCTGCCCGGACCAGCTTTCTTAATATCTTACTAGCAGCAGCGTCTCTTATTTTTGTATTTTTAGCCTTCATTTTTTTACAAAAAAATAAATTCATTTCATGTCAAAGATTTAGCTACATGACGCGGCTAATGCACAAACATTAATCCTAGGCAGCTTATTTGATCCAGATCAAATAAAATGACGACTTCTCGGGATAAAACTCCCGTATGAATATTCTCTCTGATTGCAAAAATCGCCCTTTCTCACGCACGCAGGGATTCGGAAAGAATTTATATTATGCATTCCTGTTTATACCGCTCCCGTTCATTAATGCCTTTCTCGAAAAGCTAGTCAAACATATCAGGGATAAAAGACCTGAAATGTTCGACAGGCTGGAAGGCCATCATCACAAATGGTTCCTCATCGACCCCGTAAACCTTCCATTTGCGCTTTGTTTGCGTCCCGATCCAATCCATCCAGAGCTAAGAGCCTACCGAAAATACGATATTCCCGAGACGGAGGGGGAAATTGCAGGGTCATTCCTGACTCTGCTCGGAATGATTGATGGCCGTTATGATGGTGATGCCCTGTTTTTTACAAGGGATATACACGTCGGTGGAGACACCGAAGCCGTTGTATGTCTAAGGAACGCCCTTGATGACGTCGATGGAAGTATTGCAGACGATGTCGCAGATTTCTTCGGTGCGCCGGGCCACAGAATATTAAAGATTGTCAGGCGGGTAAGCACCTATGTCCATAAAAGATAAGCCAGAACTTGTTTGTCCTGCCGGAACGCCGGCTTCACTTAGAACCGCGGTGGATTCCGGTGCAGATGCCGTGTACTGCGGGTTTAAGAATGCTACCAATGCACGTAATTTTCCGGGATTAAATTTTTCCCCAGACGAGTTAAGGTTGGCAGTAGAATATGCCCATGCACATGGAACAAAGGTGCTTTTGGCTACAAATACCTTTCCGCCCGCCGGTAAGTTTGATCTCTGGAAGAAGGCTGTGGACGATGCTTCCGGTTTGGGTATAGATGCGATCATTGTTGCGGATATTGGTGTGGCTGAATATGCCCGTCGTATGCATCCTGACGTACGTCTGCATTTATCTGTTCAGGCGGGCGCCCCATCGGTCGAGGCCATAAAATATTATTGTGAAGAGTTTGGTGTAAAACGTGTTGTTCTTCCTCGTATTCTGACTATTCCTGAAATTAAATCGCTAAAGCAGGAAATCCCCTGTGAAATAGAATGTTTTATCTTTGGAAACCACGGATTGATGGCCGAGGGTCGTTGCAGTTTGACGAATTACGCCACCGGGCTGTCGACCAATATGGACGGGGTTTGTTCTCCCGCGCATCATGTCGCTTATGAAGAAGATAAAAGCCGTAATCTAACGGCAAAACTCAATGGTTTCACAATCGATTGCTTCTCTTGTATGCAGAAGCCTGGGTATCCTACCATATGTAAGGGGCGCTATCGGGCAGCACATAAAGACGAAGCTTATTACGCATTCGAAGAGCCGATTAGTCTTAATCTTGCCGATCTCTTGCCAGAACTCATCAAAGCTGGCGTGGATGCCTTTAAGATCGAAGGGCGGCAGCGTTCCAGAGCCTACACGCAAAGCGTGGTTTCTTCCTGGCGGCAAGCGATCGATTCTGTATTGGCAGGAAAAGAGATCGATATGCCACATCTCCTTTCATTGACCGAGGGGCATAAGCAAACAACAGGGGCCTATGAAAGCAAACGATGGAGATAGCAATATGGATGGTAAACTGACATTAGGGCCTGTCTTATTTCATTGGCCCGCAGAGAAGAAGCGAGATTTCTACTTCCGGATTGCAGATGAATCGCCTGTGAATACGGTTTATTTAGGCGAAGTCGTTTGCTCGAAACGAGAACCCTTCTTCGAACAATATTACACAGATGTAACAGAACGTCTTATCAATTGCGGAAAGAATGTTGTATTCTCATCTCTAGCAGAAGTCATGATTCCCCGCGAAAGGAAAAAAATGGCGGGGTTATGCGAGGTGGAAGATTTCGAAGTTGAAGCCAATGATGCTTCGGCACTTTACTATTTGCGTGGTAAACCTCATCGTATTGGTCAATATTTCAATACCTATAATGAAGAAACCTTGCGACATTTACATGAGGGCGGTGCAACGCACATCACACTTCCTGCCGAATTACCCCGCGTGTCATTGGATATTCTGGGAGAGGCTGCAGGGCAATATGATATTAGTTTGGAAGTGCAGGTATATGGCAGGGTAGGGCTGGCGCTGTCTGCCCGGTGTTATCATGCACGTGCGCATGGAAGAGTAAAAGATAATTGCCAATTCGTGTGTGAGGAAGACCCAGACGGCATGCTTTTAAGAACACTCGGAGGGCAAAATTTTCTATGCGTAAACGGGGTTCAGACCTTGTCTTATACTTGCGTCAATCTTGTTCATGAAATGGCTGATATGCTTGACATGGGAATTAAATTTTTTCGTCTTTCGCCTCACGATTGCGATATGGTTGTAGTTTCAAATTATTTTCATGATGTTTTATGTGGGCGTATGGAAGCGGAAGAAGCAGAGAAGCTTATTGCTGAGGCGGGATTGAATGCGCCTTTTAGCAATGGGTTTTACCATGGTAGAGAAGGACATAGCTGGAGTCATGGTTAGGGCTTCCTTATTCTTCCTGATGATAATCGTAATGCCGGTCAATGCGTTTTCGGCAGTTTCTTGCTGCAATGACTCCCGCCATGAAATCCATCGTGAGGCAGTCCCTTGTCATGAAAATTCAAAGCCGGAGGCGCAACAAGAACAGTTATGTTCTTGGGATTGTACGCTTTGTATAACAGGACTTTTTTTGCCACCGGCAAAAGCAGAGCATTCCCTCTACATGAAGTATGGGCAAATTCAGGCGAGCATGTCACTGTTTTATAGCAATGATTTAAAGCCGCCGTTTAAACCTCCGAAAGTTTCCTGAAGTTTTTATTGCAAGAGACATAATACCAATCAGATAAGGAGTTAATAAACATGGTAAAACTTTTTCTGCCGATAGCGATCGCTTTTTTATTGTCGGCTTGTGCTGGCGCGACAGGCGTTCAGACAGCATCACCTTGCCTAAAATGTAAGCATCATTGCGAACATTGTATGACGGGAGATTGTGAGCATTGCAAAGAAGGCCAATGCCGCGCGGAAAATGAAGGGGATACTTCGCCTGGTGAAAAACCGTGCCAGATATGTCTGGAAAGCGAGCAGGCATCGCAAGTAAATCAATAAAGAGTTAGACAATGGCCGGAGCGATCCGGCCATTGTTGATTCTGGTCCTGCATTTTAGTCTATTTATTTTTAGAAATATTAAGGGCTGCCAGCGGGTTTTTATATCCGTAATAATGGGGGCGCAGTCGTGCACCCCCTCTTTTCCGCCGTTATTGGGGAATTTCAAAAACCTGTGCATTTTGATCTAGGTCAAATCTATCGATCACTCTATGGGGTACGTTTAAACATAGAGATACAAGATCTTGTGTTTCTTCCATTAATAATTCTCGAATCCGTGAATTTTCAAGGGGTTGATTTAGCCCGCTCCTATTATTCACGGTTTAAAGACCAGTTATGACCCAACATCAATTAAGGAGATAAACATGCCTGAAGCTGCCCTGACTTTAATCCACTCCCAAGACCGTAATATTTCTGAAGGTTATTCTCATCCGGCAGATCCGAGTGTGGATCAGATCGTCACTCTCTTCGGGGGAACCCATGTGGATTGTTCGGAGGCTGTCAGCGAATATATTTCCGGTTCCGATTGGCGTATCAATGCGAATGCCAATACGGGTTATTCGAATGCCGGAATGATCAACAATGTGGCTGGCAAAATTATTGCGAATTTCTGGCTCGATGAAATATACAGTCCCGAAGAGGGACAGGCGCACCGTCAGGGTGATGTTCATATCCATGATCTGGATTGCTTGACCGGCTATTGTGCGGGCTGGTCTTTACGCGCGTTGCTTAACGATGGGTTTAACGGGGTCGGTGGCCGCGTGTCCTCCCGTCCACCACGCCATTTCAGGGAAGCACTGGGACAGATGAGCAATTTCCTTGGAATTTTACAATCAGAATGGGCCGGAGCTCAAGCTTTCTCTAGTTTTGATACCTACCTTGCGCCGTATGTTTTCTACGATCAACTTTCGTTTAAAGAAGTTAAGAAAGCGATCAGACAATTCGTTTATAATCTAAACGTGCCTGCACGCTGGGGGCAGTCACCATTCACGAACATTACGCTCGACATCACTGTGCCCGAAGATCTGCAAAACCAGATTCCGACATACAATAACCTGCATCTGTTCAAAGGCCTTGAAAAGGATGAACTACTTTCTAAGGCGCAGAATCGGGACATGAGCATCCGTACGCTGGAAGATCTGACCTTCAAACATTTCACCCCAGAAATGGAAATGATCAACATCGCCTATTACGAGGTGATGACAGAAGGCGATTCGACGGGGCAACCTTTTACCTTTCCGATTCCGACGGTCAATATCACCGAGGATTTTGACTGGGATAGCAAGGTCGCCAATGCAATTTTTGAAAACACAGCCAAGGTTGGGTCTTCATACTTCCAGAATTTCGTCGGAAGCCAGTTTATTGTTGATCCAAAAACAAAAGAACGGCACCCCAATCCGGAAGCCTATTCCCCCGGCGCCGTCAGATCCATGTGCTGCCGGCTTCAGCTTGACCTTAGGGAGTTGCTGAAGCGTGGTAACGGCTTGTTCGGATCGGCTGAAATGACAGGTTCTATTGGCGTCGTTACATTAAACATGGCTCGGTTAGGCTATCGTTTCAAGAATGATATAAATGGTCTTATGCAGGAGGTTGACCGTTTGATGAACATTTCCAAATCGACTTTGGAAAAGAAAAGAATCTTTGCCCAGAAAATGTATGACCGTGGCCTGTATCCATATACAGCCCGATATCTTCCATTCTTCCGCAACCATTTTTCTACAATCGGCGTGAACGGTATGAACGAAATGGTCCGGAATTTTACGGATGATGCATACGACATAACAGATGAACGGGGGGTTGAAATGTGCCTTTCCATTCTCGATCACATGCGGGGTCGTCTGGTTACCTTCCAGGAAGAAACGGGAAATCTCTATAACCTCGAAGCAACTCCTGCGGAAGGTACGACTTATCGATTTGCCAAGGAAGATAAAAAACGGTTCCCGGAAATCATTCAGGCAGGTTGCGGAGAGAATATTTATTATACCAACTCTTCCCAAATTCCTGTCGATCATACAGAAGATCCGTTCGAAGCATTGGAATTGCAAAACCGACTGCAGTGCAAATATACCGGTGGAACGGTCCTTCACCTGTATATGAACGAAAAATTGTCGAGTGCGGAGGCTTGCAAACGGTTCATCCGCAAAGTCTTGGGAACCTATCAGTTGCCTTATGTGACAGTAACTCCGGTCTTTTCCGTCTGTGACACACATGGCTATCTGAATGGTGAGCAGCCCGAATGTCCGCATTGTCAAGCCAAAACAAAAGTATGGACGCGCGTGATGGGGTACTTCCGCCCTGTCGACAGCTTTAACAAAGGCAAAAAAGGAGAACACCGCCAGCGCAAACATTTTGTAGAAGACTGGGTCGACACTGGCAATCTGTTTACAGTCGCGTGAGTGGATGGAACATGCCGTACCCGTATATAAAAGCCATCGGGAAGAGCGACCGGTTGAAAAACCGGGCGTCCTTCCCATCTACTCTGTAACCCCTTTCACCATGTTGGATTTTCCGGAGCGTACAGCCTGCATCATCTGGTTTACAGGATGTAATATGCGGTGCCCGTACTGCCACAACCCTGAAATTGTCAAAGGAAAAGGACGCGGCGATATCGACCAGGTTATGACGTTCCTGAAAAAGCGGCAGGGCCTTTTGGACGGGGTGGTGTTATCTGGCGGCGAGGCCTCGGCCTATCCGGGACTGCCTGACTTTATCCGCGATCTGAAAGCGCTGGGCTATGCCATAAAGCTGGATACAAACGGCTTGCGCCCCGATATCATCAAATCGCATCTTGATTCCGGCTTTCTTGACTATGTGGCATTAGATTATAAGTCCCCGCCTGAAAAATTCCGGCTTGTCACCGGCACTGATAAATACGACCTTTTTTCCCAAACGCTTGATCTTCTGTGTTCCCAAAACGTTGTTGAATTTGAAGTGCGCACAACGGTTCACACGGATCTGATGAGTGAGGAAGACGTTTCCGATATTATTCGCGATTTGGAAGAGCGCAGATATAGCGGGACACACGCAATCCAAAATTTTACCCATAGTGATGATCGCCCGACTTTGGGATTCATGAAGGCTCAATCACGGATACTGGATATAGACAGGCTTTATAAGCCGTCAGGTTTTCATGTGCTTTTCAGAAATTTCTGAAAATTGATCAAGATCAAGGTATTCAAAGCTTATGGTGACCATATGGAGAAATGACTATGGAACTCGCAACTATAGATGAAATTATTAAAGATCTCTCTTATGGACGTATGTGTATCATCGTCGACAGTGAGGATAGGGAAAATGAAGGTGATTTGGTTGCCTGCGCATCAACTATTACGCCTGAGCAGATCAATTTCATGGCTATGTTTGGCCGTGGGCTGATATGCCTGTCTATGAGTGAGGCCGAGACTATAAGACTCGGCCTTTCACCGATGGTTCAGCAGAACCAATGTCCTCATGGAACGGGCCTTTATGATATCAATAGATGCAAAAAAAGGCATAGAGACAGGGATTTCGGCATATGACAGAGCATATACAATTAGGCTTGCCGCGTCTTCGACCAGCACGATCCAGGATTTTTCTTCACCAGGCCATATTTTTCCTCTGCAAGCTAGAAAGGGGGGGGTATCTGTGAGGCAGGGGCATACCGAGGCCTCGGTAGAATTGGCATCGCTTGCAGGTAAGGGAGAGAGTGCTGTTATCTGTGAAATTATTGATGATGATGGGAGCATGATGCGGCTCCCCCGATTGATAGATTTTGCAAAAGTGCATGGTATAAAGATAGCAAGCATTGAGAACTTAAGATCGTTCATTTTAGAAAGCGACAGGGAAGTGGCATGACAAAGGCACTTATTATTGAAGCCAACTTTTATCAGAATATATCTGATAAATTAAGAAATGGGGCAGCATCCGTGTTTAAGAGCAGCGGGGTCGATTTCGATATAATTACAGTACCGGGGGCATTGGAAATACCCGCGGCTTTGTTATTTTCTGCGAATAAGAAACTAAATTTATATGACTGCTATGTTGTTCTGGGATGTGTCATACGCGGAGAAACATCGCACTATGAAATTGTCTGCAGCGAAAGTGCCAGAGGAATCTATGATACGGTTTATAAATACACTCTCGCCTTGGGAAACGGAATCCTTACAGTGGAGAACGAAGAACAAGCCATGGAGAGGGCAGATCCTCTGAAGAAAGACAAGGGAGGAGCGGCCGCAAAAGCTGCTCTTAAAATGATTGAAATCAAGCACAAAATAAAATTATGCAGCTGACGATTTTTACAGATTATGGATTGCGCTGCTTGGTATATTTATCGGCCAACTCAACCAGATTGTGCAGTATACGTGAAATTTCGTCTTACTTCGGGATTTCTTACAATCATTTGGTCAAGGTTGCCCACAGATTGTCCCAGCTTGGCTATGTAGACAGCATAAAAGGGAAAGGAGGTGGTATAAGGCTTTCCCAAGAAGCAGATAAAACAGGCATAGGTGATTTGATATGTGCGTTGGAGCCCAATATGATTTGGGTAAAATCTGCTGGCCTCTCGAATAGCATGCACCCTACCATAAAAGGATTTTACCTCGAACATAATTTGGCAGAGGCGTTTAAATCCTTCACTGATACGTTGAACAAGTATTCTCTTGCGGACTATGCCTTAAAATCCTCTGTACAACTTCCTGTATCTGGGGACAGGAGCGTAACAAAAAAAGATAAAGGAAAAAATCATGGAAAAGTCTATCATGTCTCTAGAGAATTTCGAGAATGCCGGGAAAAAATTTGAAGAAATGCAAAGGATACAAGCCCGATTTGCGTCCCAGATTCTGGATGAAAGTCTTGATATTCAGAAGAAGCAATATACCCTTTTGGTATCGATGGTTGATAACCAAATGGAATTTGGTAAAATGATTTTTACACGTTCCATGGATATTATGAATGATAATTTACAGGGTTCCGTGGCTAGGTCTCCTACAAAGAAATAATTCTAATGAGTGAACACAATAAACGGTATAGTAGGCAAATATGTCTATCGGAAATAGGAGAAGAAGGGCAGAAGAAATTAAAAAATTCTTCTGTTCTTTGCGTAGGCGCCGGGGGTCTCGGATCTCCGGCGCTTTTATACATGGCCGCAGCCGGTATAGGCCGAATAGGCATTATCGATCATGATCGGGTTGATGAAAGCAATTTACAACGCCAGGTTCTCTTTTCGACAAACGCTGTAGGACACCCAAAAGCCGAAGAGGCCTCTCTAAAGATAAAATCGCTTAATCCTTTGATTAAGATAGAGTTCTATAATGAAGAACTCAATACAGACAGCGCGGCCCGCCTGATACCAGACTACGATATTATTCTCGATGGAACGGATAATTTCGAAACGAAGTTCTTGATTAACGACTCTGCGGTTAAATATAGAAAACCTTGGATTTATGGTGGAATTCAAGGCTTTGAAGGGCAAGTCAGTGTATTTAATTACAAAGACGGCCCATGTTATCGTTGCCTGCATTCCGACAAACCCAGAGGGCGTGTTATGAACTGCGCGGAGGCGGGTGTTATTGGCGCTGTGGCAGGCGTGATCGGGATCACTCAGGCCTTGCAAGCCATACAATTAATTGTGGGGCATGAAAGTTTTGAGCCTTTGATCGGGAAATTGTGGATATTGGATATGCACTCAATGCATGCAAAGACGCTCGCCTTCCCAAAAAAGAAGACGTGCCCAGCCTGTTCCAAGAAAAGCGAGGAAATCCACTTGCGATACACATCGCCTGTCTGTGATTATGTTCCAGAGATCGCTGTGAGTCAGTTGGAAAAAGAATCCGGCCATATTCTTATTGATGTGCGGGAGATAGCGGAGTGGGAACAGGGACATATTGAGGGAGCTGTATTATGGCCTCTATCAAAAATTATGGCTGGATATATGCCCAAAGAAAAGGCGGGGGATAAGATTATTCTCTATTGCCAAAAAGGTATGCGTAGTCTAGAGGCAGCACGAAGAATGAGAGCATACGGGTTTAGTGATATAGCGAGTTTATCCGGTGGCTATGAAGCATGGCTGTCATATGTCAAGAATATTTAGCTTCGAGATTCCCGGACCTATCAGATGTCTTCTGCTACTCTGCGGTATCCTATTACTTGGATTAGGAATTGTCGGGATATTTCTGCCTATTTTGCCAACAACGCCTTTTCTGATTCTTGCGGCTGGCTGTTTTGCCAAATCTTCCCGGAAACTCGAAAAATGGCTTCTAGAGCATCCTAGGTTTGGTCGTATGTTGCGCCTTTGGAGAGAGAGAGGTGCTATTCCCCTGCCGGCAAAATGGATGGCTCTAACAGGAAGTGTAGGAGGGTTCCTTGTATTTATTCACACAACCAATCTGCCATGGCCGTATGTCTTTTTTGTTGGAGGCCTTGTATCTGTTGGTTTAATCTATGTTTTTACACGGCCTGATCACTAATTAAGCAATTTTTTTCAACTCTACCATAAAAGTATCCATTCTTTGCAAAAGAGTGCGGACATTAGCTACTACGTTTTGTGAAAGATCTCCGGTAACACTCACTACTTTGTCCGTCACATATTCCAGATCCATCATACTCTTATTTATGTCGCGGATATTCTCAGCGACACTATTTGTCCCCCCAGACGCACGCTCTGCGCTGGAGGCGATTTCTTTCGAAGCTGCACTTTGCTCCTCAATAGCTGCGGCTACTGTGGTTGCTGCTTGATCGACTTCAGCGATTACTGAGCCAATAGATTTGAACACGATTACAACCCTACCTGTGGCTGCTTGAATACTGCTGACCAGATTTGAAATTTCTTCCGTGGCTTTTCCAGTTTGCCCCGCAAGATTTTTGACTTCACTGGCAACCACTGCAAACCCCTTCCCAGACTCACCCGCCCTGGCAGCCTCGATCGTCGCATTGAGCGCCAGAAGGTTGGTTTGATCGGCAATGTCTTGAATCATCCTGATTACAATGCTGATCTGGTCGGCCATATGGGACAGCTCCCTAATCGTCTCGCTAGCAGTGGTGGATTCCTCAACTGCATTTTTTGAAATTAAGGATGTTTTACTCATTTGTTGGGTGATTTCAGCAATGCAGCTGGACATTTCTTCTGCAGCTGCCGAGATCGTTTGCACGCTCATTGAAGCATTATCAGAGTTTTTCATGGCAGAACCTGAGCCTTTGGTAGTTAGTGCCACTGCATCTTTCATTGTTTCTGTGCTACTTTCCAAAGTTGCTGCTGTGGTATTAATCTGTTGTACAACTAGAGTCAGGGATTCGTTCAAATCATCAGCGATAGATTGAAATTCATTCATCTTATCTTCGACATTCTGGGCTGCCTGATTAATGATTCTTGCTCCGATTAGCAAATTTCCATGCATTCCAGGTTCAAGGATGCGCCGGAAATATTGGTTTCTGCTTACATACTCCATAGCAGCCGTTGACTCGCGGATAAATGAGTCCACCGCATCAATCATATGATTCAGGGACCATTGAAATTCGCCGATTTGTCCCTTTTCGGTAATACCTGTAAGTCTTGCTTCAAAATTTCCTTTGGATAAAGAAAGAACTGTGGTGTTCATTCTCCCTATTTCTGATTGTACCTTCCTAATTTTAATCAGGCCAGTAAGTTGACATCCTGCAATAAGGGCAATTCCCGCATAGGCGACCTCCGCGTTAATCGATTCGGCCAGGAGGATAAAAATTCCTAGTACCAAACAGGAAGCGAAGGCTAGTCCATTAAGGATTTTTGCGAAGGAGAGAGAAGATAAGTTCATCATAATTCATGCCTTTCTGGCGTATAATATCTTGCAACATTTCGAATCCTCTACGCATTCCCTCTTTGGCATTGCTATGGAGGTTTTCCTCATAAAGGATATTTTTATATAAGGGAATAATTGTAGAGTTCAGGATGTCGCGATCCGGCACACGCCGGTTGGAATGATAACCGACGATTTTTCCGTTTGAATCAAAAGAGGGAGTAACGTGCGCTAGAACCCAATAATGATCTCCATTCTTGGACATATTTAATACATAGGCAAAAATTTCTTGTCCCGAAGCAATAGTATCCCAAAGAAGCTTAAAAACGCTGCGCGGCATGTCGGGGTGGCGGATTACACTGTGAGGCCGACCTAAAAGTTCGCATTCTTCATACCCGGATATATTTATAAAAACACGGTTCACGTAAGACAGTCTACCCTTCAGGTCGGTCTTGCTTACAATAACCTCATCTTCATCGAAAAATCTTTCAATTCCGCTGGGGGGAATTTTTTTGCCTTTTGACAACATAGAGACTCCACATAACGCATAAGCCTCAATCCTGACCTGTCGCGATGCTATTCGCTTTGATTTGGATCAAGAACGTAGAAAGGCGCTTTTATAGCGAAGTTTTAAATTTTACATCTTTATGCGTTTATCCGACAGAGCGCATATGAACATAATCTAATGTTATTTATTGCCTGTCATCCAAATGTATACCAACCCACCAAAGGTGCCCAGATAAAGATGGTTGTCAGTGTGCCTTTGACACTCTGATAAAGTATCCAGAGCACAAAGGCACGTTTGGCTGTTTTGCCCGATGTAGAGCGTAGGTCATGTTTAATGAATAACTTTTTGATGCCCATGTTTATGACGTCCTTTTAAACCGGTATGGAATGTTGCTGTGGATGTTGAAAACCCCAAGAGTAACTTGTAGTGCCAGAGCAACAGCACCCACGATGAAGACAACATCTCCAAAAGTACGGACCCATCGAAGGGTTTCCATGATATCCTGTTGCATGAAAACCTCACTGCGCGCATACCAGAATCCTTCTGAAATACTGGCATGGAATTGGAGTATTCCTATTGGCAGAAGGCTTGTCGCGAGCATAAGGACAAGGCCTGCATTCAACCAGTAAAAGGCCGTTTTCATCAATCTTTCGTTGAATATCATTTGTGGGCGGATATAGCGCAGAACCAGCAACGAGAAACCGAGTGCAAGAAACCCATAAACTCCAAACAAGGCTGCGTGAGCATGCACTGCCGTCGTGTTCAAACCCTGAACATAATAAAGGGATATCGGTGGATTAATGGCAAATCCCAAAACGCCGGCACCCAACATATTCCAGAAGGAAACTGTTACGAAAAACAATAGGGGCCATTTGAGATTTTCCATCCATGGGGCGCTGCGTTTAAGCTTCCAGTTTTCCCATGCTTCATAGCCAAGCACGATCAAAGGGACGACCTCGAGTGCACTGAAAGTGGCTCCGACTGCCATAACCGGTGTAGTTGTTCCGGAAAAATACAAGTGATGAAATGTGCCTGGGATTCCGCCCAGCATGAAAAGAGAGGCAGAGGCAAGGCTTGCCGAGGTCGCAATTCGGCGTGATACCAAACCCATATTGCAAAATATGAATGCCAGTGATGCGGTAGCGAACACTTCGAAGAACCCTTCTACCCACAAGTGTACAATCCACCAGCGCCAGTACTCCATGACCGACAGATGTGTCCGCTCGCCATAAAAGAATCCTGCACCATAGAAGAGTCCGATGGCAACCACAGATGCCGTCAAAAGCGCAAGAAGGTTTTTGTCCCCTTTTTGACGTAAGGCGGGGAGAATGCCACGCATCATCAGTATCAACCAGAAGACAATCCCAATAAACTTTCCGATCTGCCATAGGCGTCCAAGATCGACAAATTCATATCCCTGATGCCCCAGCCAGAAATTAAGTTCTGGCGGCATGATTTGTGCGATGGCAAAAAAGTTTCCGGCAAAAGATCCGGCAACGACAACGACCAATGCCCAGAAGAGGATATCTACACCGAGTTTTTGATATTTTGGATCACGGCCCCCATTAATGATGGGGACAAGGAACAGACCAGCGGCAAGAAATCCTGTCGCAATCCAGAACAAGGCCGATTGGATATGCCATGTACGTGTCAATGTGTATGGAAGCCATTTCGATATATCAATACCGTAGAAATGTTGACCCTCAACGGTATAGTGCGCTGTCAGTCCGCCAATGAATACTTGGAAGACAAAAAGAGCAAGAACAAGAAAAACATATTTTGCCAGAGATTTTTGTGAGGGTGTCAGGTTTATTGCTGCTATAGGGTCAGATTTGGGAGGCGAAATTTCGCTTTCGTCCTCTTTGTGAAGGAAGGCCCAGGCCCATATTAAGCCACCTATGCCCGCAATCAAAAGAACCACGCTAAGAATGGACCACATGATATTTTCTGCAGTCGGGACATTGTCTATCAAAGGTTCATGCGGCCAGTTGTTTGTGTAGGTTGCCTCTGTTTCCGGCCGATTGGTGGCAGCCGCCCATGCTGTCCAGAAGAAAAAATTTGTCAATTGTTGACGTCGGTCTTCATCCGGAAGAGGGTTTTCTTTCATGGCGAAACTTTCACGCTGCGCGGAAAAAGCAGTATCATCGCTAAATAGACTGTCATAATAGGCTGCCGTGCGTTGTATCGCCTCGGCTCGCCGGGTGGTTATTAAAGCTGTTCCGGTTTTGGGATCATATGTGTTCTCACGGTACTCCCGTTTTAATTTAAGTTGTAAAGATTGCCGGTCTTCGACATTCAGCGAAGAGTAGTTTTTGCCGAAGGTTTCCTGTGCGGCCAGATCCAACCACTCTAGCAGCTCTCTATGTAGCCAGTCTGCTGTCCAGTCCGGCGCTTGATACGAACCATGCCCCCAAATCGAACCAAGCTGCATACCGCCTACTGACTGCCATGCAGTCTGGCCGTCCAGGATATTCTCTTTTGTAATCGTAAAGCTTCTATCGGATGTGGTTATTTGTGCTGGAATGGGAGGAGCAAGACGATAGATTTCCTTGCCGTAGTACCCTAACAGAGCAAAAGTGATGCCGACGACTGCAATCAGGGTAAGCCAAAGTTTATGGTAGGTGGCCATGGTAGTTGTTCCTTATAGGTATATTATTATTTAGCGGGAAAACAGAATATTATTCTCTAGATGAATATGGTTGATCAGATCATCTTCCAGTGAGCGCAATCCTTCATAAAGCGCTCGCCACGTATTACAGGCCCGTTCAGGCAGGGTGTGGCTATTGGTGAATGCCTTGATGGCTTCGAGCGCGCGGCCATGGTCTTCGTGCTCGCTCTCCAGCATTGTGATAGCGCCTGAGGCCATTGAGCGTTCACCGCGGCATAGCAGGGGAAACAAAATCGTTTCCTCTTTCTCCATATGATCCAGCAGGTCTTCAAACATCGTACTCAGATGAGACGCCAGCCCACGGGGGCAGTGTGGATTTTTGCCGTGGACGCGTTCCACGCGTTCGGACAACATGATAAGTTCGGGGAATTGACGCCGATGGGTTTCGTGGTAGCGCTCGATGATAAACCTTACCAGAGTCTGATAGTCTAACGTATTGCGAGGGATGGCATAATCCGGTGATTTTTCCTCAAGTAGAAGCTTTTCCAAACCTGCAATTACTTCTTGGCGGTTAAGCCTTTTCTCTTCAATGGCTTCCCCGAGTGGTCGATTTCCGCCACAGCAAAAATCCAATTCGTGCTGTCGAAACAAGGCCGTAGCTCCAGGTATGTTGGCAGCGATCTCGCCTATTGCCATGCTATCTAGTTTGCTTTTTGTAGCGGACATATTTATTTTCCCTTTGCCTTTTTAAAGTGGTATTTTAAATACTTGTTTAAGCGGCAAGGAGTAGTCTTGTAAAGTACTTTCTTGTGGTCACGATAAAAATTTTGGTATGTGGTAACGATGCAACTAACGTCTTTTACAGACTATGGAATGAGAACATTGATGCTGCTGGCGGGGCAGCCGCAACGTTTGTTTACGATTGATGAAGTGTCGGAAAAACTAAGGGTATCAGCGCACCATCTGACGAAGGTTGTTCAAGCTCTTTCCAAAGGTGGGTATATAGAAACTTTCAGGGGTAAGGGGGGAGGATTTCGCCTTGCTGATGGAGTAGAAGACATACCCGTTGGAAAGGTTGTACGCTGGCTGGAACCGGACAGAGCTGTTGTTGAATGTTTTCGTGCCGACGGTGGGGCTTGTACCCTAACTGCATCATGTCGTTTTAAACATAATCTATATGCGGCGGAAAAGGCGTTCTTGAATGAACTTGATAAAACAACCATTGGTGAGTGTGCAATACCGCTTGGGCCATATGGTTTAAATCATACTAACAGATCTAAGTAACAGTCTCACTGCCACATATAATATCAATATGGCTGTCATCTTTTTGACTACAATCTCATTTACTTTGGAAGATCCCAGCCATGACCCGATTTGTCCTCCAATAATGACGGCCGGAAATAACACCCAGTGTGGAACAATCAGGCTTAAAAGGCCGTAATCATGTAGCTTCATCAATTGTCCTGCAATTCCGGATAGGGAATTAAAAAGAATAAATATTGTACAGGCCGCCGCAATTTGCTTTGAGCTACCCCAGTTTAAAAAATGCAGTACAGGAGCTAGAAGAATGCCGCCGCCTATACCTGTGATGCCCGCTAAAAGACCCAGAAAAGTTCCAAGAATCGGAGGCGCAAACCTGACCTGATTAGATGCTATCGCTGTTTGGCATTCTCCCTCCGGCCATAAAAGTTTAAGACCGGATAGTAACAGCGCAATTCCGAGGATAGAAATAAAGTAGATCTCCGGTATGGCAACCAGCCCGCCAACAAAGGATGAGGGGATTGAAAAAGCAATCCATGGAAAAATTCTGCCCATTTGTACGCGTTTTGCGCGTGAAAAGTGCCAGGCGCCGCCGCTTACTACAATGATATTGCACGCAAGTGCTATCACGGGAATTATCTGATAATCTGTATTTCCAAGAACCAGAAGGGCGTTATAAGTCGATCCGCCACCAAAGCCGATGCAAGCATAAAGAAAAGCTGTTATCAGGAAAGTCAGACCTAGAAAGAACATTTATGATTTCTGAATCCGGGGGCGGCTGTCCTTACGAATGTCAACCTGTAAGGAAACAGAGAGGCCTTCAATATGTGTGCAAAGACCCTCGCGGCTTTTCCCCATATCCGATAATTCTTTTATTTTTTCTATCGTTGTATAAAGCCTTAAACATGATTCAGTCAGATCTGGAACAAGGGCAGGAGAATTCTCTTCGAAGTTCTTATGATTCTCATGAAAATGCGGATCAATAATCATGACAAAATGAGCCTTTCCAATTCGTATTTTTCTCTCCAGTACGGTTCCTGTTAAAAGAGAATATAATTCTTCCTCAGTAATCTTGAAGTTAATGGCATTTTCAGAAATTTTTACATTCATAATGATAACAAAGCATCTTGCCATTCTTGGGGTGTGTTGACGTTCACAAAATCCGGTTTTATAAAAGTTGGAATTTCAATTGGATGAAGATCATTCTCTTCAATCAGGCTTTTTACTGATAGATAGCTCGTCGATGTTATGGGGTGTTTGAGGTATAAAGGCAAAGGCCAGCCGGAAAAATATGTTCCCTCGTCACCCGATATCAATATCTTAAGTGAATCAGGAGTAAGAAAAGGCATATCCACCGGAATAAAAAGGTAGGATTTATAATCGGGTATTTTTTGCAGAACGCTACATATTGCCTGCGCTGGACCAGTAAAAGGATGCTCATCGGCTATACAATCAAATCCCTCGACATTCCCACTGATATAAAGATGTGTTAGACCTGCTCTAATGAGCGTGTCCAGCATATGTTCAATAAGAGGGCGTCCTTTAAAATCAAGAAATGCCTTATTTACACCCATACGACTTGATCTTCCGCCTGCTAGAAGAACCCCGGCTATCGTAGGTACGCTATCCATGTTTTTCCTTACCACACTTGCCGCAGCAAGTTTGTGCATATTCTGCATCCTGTCGTAAGGAATGGCCGGGAAGCCAGTCACTTTTTGCGTCTAGATAATGTTCCTGTTTCCAGATGGGAGCTTGTGTTTTTATAGATTCAATAACGTATCGACAAGCTTCAAAGCTCTCTGCTCTATGGGCAGAACTGACGGCGATGACGATGCTGATACCTTCTACGGGTAGATCCCCTTTATAATGTATGATGGCATAGTGTGTGTCGGGCCAGATTCCTATGGCTTCCTCGCAAATTGTCTTGAAGGTTTTTTCTGCTAACGCCTTATGGGCATCGTAGGAAATTCCTGTAACAATTTTTCCGTTATGATTGTCGCGAACCGTTCCGATAAAAAGATCGATGGCGCCGTGATTGGCAGAGCAGACCTTCTCCGCCGCTTTGCTGATATCAATTTTTTCGTCCGTTACTTCAACATATATCGTCATATCAGCCACCGCATACAGGAGGTAAGATCGAGAGAGTGCAGTCACTATCGATAATAAATTCGTCAGGCAGTATATCTGTATCATTGCCCAAAACCGAATCTTCAATCATAAGCCGGTTTTCTTCACCAAGCTTAACGATCAAGGCGCTTCTAATCTCATTTGCATTAGCCTGGGCAGAAAAACCCAGCAATGTGCTGTTACCAAATTTCCTGAAGCAGCCATAATGCAGGATGGTAATTTTCATGATTTAACCTCAAAACCTTGTTTACTTATTTTGTCGAGAGCATCGCCGAGAAATGGCATCAAAATTTCCCAACATTCGTAAACCGCTTTGGGAGAGCCGGGAAATGCGATAACCAGGGTTGACCCGACCATCCCTGCCGTCATGCGTGACAACCAGGCTGTATCAGTATAATGCAAGCTTTCAGAGCGTAGAACGTCGCCCAAGCCATCCAGCATTCGATCGCTTATACTTGCCAAAACGTCCGGTGTTACATCGCGTGGGCCGGGGCCGGTCCCCCCGCTTGCTATAAGAAGATCTGGCTGGTGTGTCGCGCAAAGAGATAAAATGGCTTTTTGTATGTCTTCTTCCTGATCTGGAATAACCTCATAGGCTGTAACCTTGGCTCCGGCATTGGTAAGAAGATTTTTCAGTAAAGAGCCTGACTGATCGGCATACTCCCCCTTTGATGCGCGATCGCTCATGACGAGAACGGCAGCCTTTTTATTGCTCAGGAAGGTGGGATCAGGTAACTGGCTTTCAAGCCATTGAGGTGCACCGTCCTCATTCACCCAATTGCCGCTTTTTCCACCTGTTTTTATGAGAAGACGTACCCTATCAATACAAAGGTTAGGGTCTGTACCTTTGGTTAAATCCCATATCGTCAATAGCGCCGCATTTATGCCGGCCAAGGCTTCCATTTCCACTCCGGTCTTAGCGTAGGCAGCAACCTGAGCGTAAACTGTTATGCTGCAATCCGTTGCGTCAAGATCACAATGAATCGTGACCTGATCCAAAGGTAGTGTATGGCACATCGGAATCAATTCCGGCGTTTTCTTTGCGCCCATAATTCCGGCTGCTTCAGCAAGTGCCAGTACGTTTCCTTTTGGCAGTGTACCATCACGTACGGCCTGAAAGGCTTCTTTGTTCATGTGGATAGTGCCGCAAGCTACAGCCCTGCGCCTTGTAGGGCGTTTTCGTCCTACATCAATCATTTTAAAGTTCGGAATATTGCTGACTGAAAAATCTATAATGTCTTTTGCTTGCTTCATTTTTATCTTGGTCTTTCTTTTTAACCGCCTATGGACGCCAGATGAGGTGTGGCACCTGTATCTCCATCTTGCAGGAAGTGGCTGGATTTCTTGAAGTTCATAAGTGACATGATCATATCTTGTAGATCCTCGGCTTGTGCATCTGCTTGCAACAAGGGGCGGAGTGTATGTCCCCCTTCTCCAAAAAGACAAAGATGAAGATTTCCCTTGGCCGATACGCGCAAACGGTTACAGGTCTTGCAAAAATCTTTGGAATAAGGTGCAATCAGACCAATCGTGCCCAAGCTGTCCCTATGGCCAAATTCCAGCGCAGGACCCGCACCATCGATTCTTGGTTTTAAAGCCCATCCTCTCGCGAGCAGGCGCTCTGTAACAAATGTCCCGGGAAGATGATGTGAAGCAAAATAGTTCCCGTTCTCGCCTGTCCTCATTAACTCGATAAATCGAAGAGATACCGGTTTATCTATAACGAAATCTATAAAATTATCAATTTCCTGGTCATTCATACCGTTGAGAAGAACAGTGTTAATCTTGACGGTTTCGAATCCTGCGCGGAAGCATTCTTCTATACCCTCTAAGATTTCTGCCAGTCGATCGTGTCCGGTGATATCGTGAAATTGTTCCGGTTTTAGGGAGTCAATACTGATGTTGATAGCGCGTAATCCCGCATCAAAATAGCTTTGTGCCCGTTCGGGTAGTTTATAACCATTCGTTGTAAAGGCCAGCTTTCGAATGCCGGGAACGTTTGAAACGTCTTTGGCTATATCGGTGAAATCGGGTCTAACAGTAGGCTCCCCACCGGTCAGTCTTATCTTCCAAACGCCAAGCTGGGCGAAAGCTTTCACGAGCCGTACAATTTCTTGCCGGGAAAGGTAACTTTCACAGCCTGATTTTTTATAGCCATCGGGCAGGCAATAAGAGCAGCGAAAATTACACACGTCTGTAATAGACAGACGCAGGTAGGGGAAGCGCCGACCAAAATTATCCGCAATTTGCGGTTTTTCATTCATCTTGTTCTCCTTTCCAAAACGGGAGGCCGCGACGTTTCCATCACGACCCCGGCTTTCCGTCCATATTCTGCACTGCTACAAAACTTAGGTCTGAAAAGCTCGGAGCTGCCATGATTTTTCGGGCATGGCAAATCTTGTTCCTTTGAGTATGATGGATTGGATTTGAATATGACTTGATCTGAATCAAGTTGGGAAGGTTTTGAAAATGCTTGATTTTTGGCTGGCGCTAACGACTTTTTTGGGATCCCATATGTTGGTTTCCCGGTCAGGAATCAAGCCATGGCTTGTTTTACGGATAGGCTCTGGGACATATCATGTTTTGTATTCTCTGTTGAGTGTTCTTCTCCTTTGGTGGCTAATCGATGCGGCCATCACAGCGCCAAGAATACAGCTCTGGCCTTGGGATCACCGCTTGTACTGGGTGCCGAATATCATGATGCCGTTTGTCTTCATACTTTTGGTGTCGGGATTCGTTGTCCAAAACCCTCTATCCATTGCGCCCAAAGAGGGTGGTTTTGATCCGGAAAAACCGGGTTTGATTGTCGCGCTTTCGCGCCATCCGGTGTTATGGGCGTTTTGTTTCTGGTCTCTATCACATCTGGCCATAAACGGGGAATTTCCACTGGCCTTTATGTTTTTCGTCTTCCTTGTTTTTTCTTTGACGGGCATTCCTTTAATGGATCGCAGAAGAAAACGTGATATGGGGGTAGAGAAATGGCGTACTATGTCGAAACAGACGCACAGCATCATTTTCTGTTCCAAGGCATTGTGGTCTGGGCAATTTCGCCTGACAAAACAGGATGTAATCGGTATAGTCCTGGGTTTGAGCCTGTATGCGGTTTTTTATACCCTGCATTCGACGTTTTTTGGTATTAACCCAGAACCTCCCTTGTAGGGACTATTATGATTGTAAAGGTTGCATATGAGTCTGGCGCACACGATTAAAAAAACCACATTGTTCCATAGCATCGATATGGAGGCCTTGGAAAAACTTGCGAAACAGTGCCATCAGAAAAGCTATTCGAAAGGTCGTGATCTTTTTGCCATGGGGGATCAGGCAGATGCTTTTTTTATTATCCTGCAGGGATGGATAAAACTCTATCGGCCTTCAAAGGATGGCGACGAAGTTATCATTCATGTGTTTGGGCCCGGAGAGGCCTTTGCTGAGGCCGCAGTGTTTAATGATAGCCGGGCATATCCTGTCAACGCGCAGGCAATCGAAGATGCCATGGTTGTTGAAATTCCCAGAAGCTTTTTTGTGCAAAAGATCGAAGAAGACAGTCGTTTTGCCATACGTATGCTCGGGGCGATAGCCGCGCGCCAGCATTATCTGGTTCAGCAGCTGGAACAGGTAACAACCCGTACGGCGCCGCAGCGAATAGGCGCCTTTCTGATCCGCTTTTGCCGCAAGGAAAAACAGGGGGAGAGGGGGTGGCTTGTTGATCTGCCGTATGACAAATCAATCATATCCACGCGCCTTAATATCAAAGCGGAAACTTTCTCCCGGGCGCTTGCAAAACTGGAACCTTACGGGGTGACGGTCACAGGACGGAATATTATTATCTCGGACATGGCACAGCTCGCGGAATTTTGCGATTTATCGCAGCAGGAAATACCATGCTAGAGAATCTTCATGCCTCCAGCCCATCAGGACGGGAAGAAAAGAGCATCTTTGTATAGACCAGAATATATCCGCTAAAGCAAAGTACCCATATCAGGGCAGAATATACAATCCATTCTGTGGTGTGTTTCGGCACAAACATGGGGCCGAATACGCGCATCATCGCCACAGCTTGAATCGCGTAGAAAGACAGGGTTGTTATCACTCCCACCTTTAATTCACGGCCGGTATGGCCAAGCGTCACTCTGCAAATCATTCCAAGGATCATGGATCCCATGCATCCGGCCGTAAGAGCGTGCAGAACAGCCCTCGTTTCAAGTTGATCAAAACCAGTCAGGGATAAAAGCGCCAAGCCTACAACCAGCCAGCCGTACCCTGCATGAAGAATCCATAGCAATGGGTCTTCCAGTGCCTTGACAGTATGATAATGCCGCATACGCAGCGCGTGAATAATACATGAAATACCGGCCGCTAGCCCAAGAACGATGGTCTCCTTTGCAAAAACAAGACAGAATGTAACGACCACCAGAGAGGCCAGTGCGGCCATGTCCATTTTGGGTTGGTCTGTTTGAAAGGCCTTTATTCCTTTTCGTCGAATAGCCGCTACTGTAAACGCAGGAATAATTCTTCCTCCGATTAACGAGACCATAATAAGAATCATCATCATGGCAACATGTAAGGCTGTAATGCTTTGACCGAGAAAAAACCATAAATCGCAGGCGAAGAGGACTGACAGAAGCGATAAGAATATAAAATTGCGTTTATTCCAGCTCCGCAAGAGCGGGACCGCAAGAGACATCGCCAGGGAGGGTACGAATATGATTTCCAGAAGGATAACGCACCATGCGGGCAAGCCCAGATCAACTGCCATGACCACGCGGCCGAGAAGCCACAAAGCACAGAGAGCCGCCAGATGGATTTGCCGGGCAGGTGCACCGCCAGTCCAGTTCGCAACCGCAGTTAGTAAGAAACCTGCAACGATTGCCATAGTAAACCCATAAATCATTTCATGTGCATGCCACGAGATAACATCGACAAGAAATGTTGGCGGTGTAATTCCATGTCCGGCATAAAAAGCCCCCCATATACCGACACTGACAACTGCGTAAATGGAACCCAAAAAGAAAAAGGGACGAAATCCACGTCCCCAGAAGGGTGACATAAAAAGGCTTTCAGATGGCTTTGGCATGCCGTCCTTCCTTGTTGAGAAGATTGTTCTGGTAATAGGGGTCAAAGCAGGAAGCGACAACGCGGGTGAAGGCTTTTCCTTTGTCGGTTATAACAAAGGAATTGTTGTTTTGACGAAGAACAATACCGTCTCTTTCCAAAGAATCGAAATGCGCAGTGGCCGATGGAACGATTGAATTTCTTTGCAAATCCAGCTTGAAACGACACATTATCTCCATGATAGACTTTCTTGCGACGATATCATCATTGGTAAGCCTATATCCCTTTGCGATAGGCAACGTCCCCGTTTCTATAGATTTCCGGTAGGTTTGGGCGTCAAGGGTATTTTGTGTATAGGTGTTTTCAAACTGGCTAATCGCCGACAACCCGAACCCCAAGATAACTGTTGCGGGGTCGTCCGTGTACCCTTGGAAGTTTCTTTGCATGGAGCCAGACTCTTGTGCTCGCGATAAACTGTCCTCCGGCAAGGCATAATGGTCTATTCCAATCGCTATGTACCCTGCATCGCAGAGCATCTTGCGAATGGTTTCCTGCATCAAAAAACGTTCGGAAGGAGTTGGAAAGCGATATTTTTCCAGAAGTTTTTGATGCTTTTTCATCCAAGGAACATGGGCGTATGCAAAGACCGCAATACGGGATGGGCGGATCTTTATGGTTTCGTTGGCTGTGGCTTTGACGCTATCGATCGTTTGTTCGGGCAACCCCACGATCAGGTCAAAATTGATATCATGAATATCATTTTTGCGAAGAGCTTCTACCTGATTTTGGATATGTTCAAGGGTCTGAATACGGTTGACGGCCTTTTGAACTTTTTCATCAAAATCCTGAATGCCCAAACTGACCCGGCGCAACCCGGTACGTGAAAGCTGCTCGATCTTGGCAGCTGTCAGGAGACGTGGATCGCATTCCATATCAATCTGTATGTTATCGCTGGCCGGAAAGGCGGTTTGTATCGTATCGAAAATCTTTTGTATGTCTTCTGCCGGGGCATAATTGGGTGATCCGCCACCGAAATGAACGCGCGAAACAGAAATTGATTTATCAGCATATGAGGCGGCCAGAAGGATCTCGCGGCAAAGCGTATCTACGTAAGCAGAGATAACACCTGTATGATTAACGATTTTGGTATGGCAACCGCAATAATGACAAAGGCTGTGACAGAATGGAATGTGTATATAAAGGGAGACTCGTTTTGTTTTGTCCAGATTTTCTAGACATGTGCGGACATGGTCATGGGAAAAACTGTCATGGAATTGTACGGCTGTTGGGTAGCTGGTATATCTAGGAACCGCGCCGCCATATTTTTCAATCAGTCTTAATGTTTCCTCGGGGATCATGTCATAAGATAATAATCATGATTATATTAAACCCCTTGATGCAGATCAAGTGAGGCGCAATTATTGAACTAACGGGGTCTGCGCGCCTTCCATGCGGAATCCGCTGATACGGCTGCGCCCGATCAAGATCTGAATATATTGGTTAAAGGCACGGTCCCAGCTTTTTTCCTGTAAATCCTGAGCAATCCAGTCTTTGACATTTTCAAAAGGGAGCTGTTTCCCTTCAACGCGTTTATGCACCTTTATAATGTGATAACCAACTTCCGTATGTACTGGTTCAGAGCTGAGATCACCTTCTTTCATCTGAAAGAGGGCGGTTTCAAAGGCTGGCATGGTTTGGCCACGGCTAATCTGGCCGAGCCTTCCAGCATCCTTGGCAGAGGAACAGGCTGATTCTTCCTTTGCAATAGACTCAAAAAGGTCCGGGGCGGCTTTAATTTTAGCAAGTACCGATTGTGCGCGGTGAAGGGCTTCCGAAAGGGCCTTTTCGTCATCTGGTGGGGCCATATATAGAATATGTGAAACTTCAAAGAGAGGAGAAGTGAAGAATTTTTCCTTATTGCCGTCATAATATCTTTTACAAGTCTCTTCATCCGCTTCGGGAACATTGATATCCTGAGCAAGAAGATCATCTATTACTGTATCCGGATTTTTTATTGCACTGTCCCGGTTACACAGGCCCATTTCAGCGGCTCTTTGAATGAGGACTTCTCGAATAACAAGTGCCTTCATGGCATTGTATTTCGCAGAGAAAAGGCTTTCTGCAGGGTGGTATTGAACTTCGGCGTTGATTTCTTCTATAGAAATCTTGATACCATTAACCTCGATACCGGGGGCAAGTGTTTTCATGGCTCTACATCGCGCGTTTACGAACGATCTGGTAGGGACGAAGAATGTATCCTACAGGAGCACTCAAGGCGTGTACCAGACGGGTGAAAGGAAAAACAAGAAGCAGGAATAAACCCAGAGATATATGAAGCTTGAACACAATCGCAACATCGGCAATGTATTCGTAGGCACCGCCACGGAATGTCACAATATGTTGTGCCCAGTTCATGAACTTTACCATTTCATGGCCATCCAAATGGTTCAGCGAAGCAGGAATAGTAAAGAGTCCGAGAAGAAGTTGAGCCAGTAAGAGCACAAGGACAGCAATGTCCGCAAAAGAAGAATTATTGCGGATTCTCGCATCGAACAGCCGACGGTGTAGCAACATGCATAGACCTATCAGGCAAAAGAAGCCGGCAATCCCTCCTGCGGTTATGGCCAGAATCTGCTTTGCGCCATGGGAAATGCCCAAGGCATCAAAAACCTGAATGGGAGTCAGCAGGCCGACAAAATGTCCTACAAGGATCGTCAGTATCCCTAGATGGAACAGAACACTACCCGCAATCAATTGTTTGCGCCGCAAAAGCTGGCTTGATTTTGTACGCCATGAATACGGGTCGCGATCAAAGCGAAGAAGGCAGCCGAGCAGAAAGGCCGCGATTGCGATATAAGGAAAAATCTGGAAGAGGAAAAAATTTAAGAAATCGTTCATGATTATACCCTTTCTCCTTGCGTATAGCCCGGAATCCTTGCCAGCATTTCTTCTGCTTTAGGGCAACCCGATTCAATACCAGTTGTTTGCTGTGTATTGTCGAAGGCAAATTGCTCTTCCCATTCCTTGTCTATTTCTTCGGGGCTCAATGCTTGACCAGACGATTTTTTCAAATGTTCCTCCACTGCCTTCGCATCGGGTGAACGGCTGGCTGTTTCGATGATAGAATCTATAATATCCGCATAGAATGAATGCCGGTTGCGAAGTCGTTCTGCCAGCGATGAGAGGATGGTGGTAACGCTTCCCATTGTGTCCGACGCTTCCTGGTGTGGAAGAGTGGACGCATATTCCGTAAAGAGCGGAAGGTAGTCGGGCATTTCTTCGGAACTGATAAACAACCCGGCTTCTTCGTAAACACGAAGCAAATCTACCAAGGCCGGTCCGCGATCTCTGGAGTCACCATGAATGTGCTCAAATAAATGAAGAGACAGGGACGGCGTGCGATCGAAAAGCGCGACATATTCTTCTTGAAGGTCAAGCAAATCCCTTTTCTCAAAATCCATCAATGCTGCCGCAAGCGCTGAAATTCGTTTTTCAGACAACCATCTCTCTGTACGCAAAATTTCGATACATTCGCGTGCCGCCTGCGCATGATCCTGCTCCGGGTAAGTCAGAAGGAATCCGAGAATTTTAAGCGTTCTCATCACGAATGTCCTTTTTCCTGCCCGTGCCCTTGTCCGCCACAGGACCCACAACAATGATCTTGGTTCGCCGCAGGGTTCTTCTGCTTCTGCGTTTCTCCGCGCTGATTATGTGCGCTGGCATTTGCCGCCTGTTTCGCCGCGTTTTCTTTGCGTAGTCCCAGAAAGTTTAAAATACCCATGATCGGCCTCCTTATATTAATATCAACTACATCCACCGCCGCTGCCGCCGCCACATCCTCCGTTGCCGCCGCCACATCCTCCGCTGCCGCAACCGCTATTGTGAGCCGAGAGATTCTCATAATGGTCACGTTCGAAAATGGTGTTAACGCGATTGCTTTTAGTGCTTCCTGATTGTCCGCGTGACTGCTTGGGGTTTTCGAATAGATCGTAAGAACTATTGCTATGTGAAGAACATCCGTTTCCAAAGGAGAAACCACAGCCGCCGCTTTCGCCAAAGGCATCAAGTGTTTCTTCCCTGTGGCCGGTTGGAATAACATAGCGGTCTTCATAGTTCGCGATTGCCATTATTTTATACATGTCTTCAACGAGCCCTTCTGTCAGGCCTGTTTCCTCAAGTAAACCTGTATCAGGTTGACCTTCGAACATCTTGCTTCGCATATAATGCCGCATGGCCATCATGCGCTTCAGTCCAAGCCGGATCGGGGATTCCTTGCCACCAGTAAGCATATTCGCAAGGTACTTAACGGGAATCCGCATATCATCCAGATCGGGCATGATACCGTCCGGGCGGGTTGGAATCTTGCCCTGCGCCGCCGCCGATTGCACAGGCGAAAGCGGGGGGATGTACCACACCATCGGCAATGTCCGGTATTCAGGGTGCAGAGGGAATGCCACCTTCCAGTCGATGGCCATTTTATATACGGGCGATCTTTGCGCGCCTTCGATCCAGTTGTCCGGAATGCCATCTTTTCTTGCCTGCTCAATGACGGCGGGATCATGGGGATTCAGGAATATGTCGAGCTGGGCTTCGTAAAGGTCTTCATCATTTTCGACGCTGGCAGCTTCTTCTATACGATCGGCATCGTAGAGGATGACACCGAGATAACGGATACGGCCGACACAGGTTTCGGAACAAACAGTAGGCTCACCGTTTTCGATGCGAGGGTAACAGAAGGTGCATTTTTCGGCTTTACCGGTTTTCCAGTTGTAATAAATTTTCTTATAGGGGCAGCCGGAAATGCACATCCGCCAGCCGCGGCATTTGTCCTGATCTACCAAAACGATACCGTCTTCCTCGCGCTTGTAGATAGAGCCAGAGGGACAGGACGCCACGCAGGTAGGATTGATGCAATGTTCACAAAGACGGGGAAGATACATCATGAATGTATTTTCAAACTCGCCATACATCTCTTTTTCGATGTCTTTAAAATTATAGTCTTTTTTGCGGTGCTCGAATTCCGTACCAAGAATTTCTTCCCAGTTCGGACCCCATTGAACTTTTTCCATACGCTCGCCGGTAACGAGAGAGCGGGGGCGGGCCGTTGGCATGGTTTTCATCTCCGGTGCCTTCTGGAGATGGTCGTAATCAAAGGTAAAAGGCTCGTAATAATCGTCTATTTCAGGCAGATTTGGGTTTCCAAAAATATTGGCCAGGATACGCCAGCGGCTACCTTGTTGCGGTTCTATTTTGCCGTTGGATTTACGTTTCCAACCACCCTTCCATTTCTTCTGGTTTTCCCATTCCTTGGGATAGCCAACGCCTGGTTTTGTTTCAACATTGTTGAACCAAGTGTATTCAACACCTTCTCTTGATGTCCAGACGTTCTTGCAAGTGACAGAGCAAGTGTGGCATCCGATACACTTATCAAGATTGAGCACCATTGCTACTTGTGCGCGTACCTTCATGTTATTCTGCTGCCTCCATGCTTGACGGCTGGTCCATCCAGTCTACCTTGTCCATCCTACGTACGATGACAAACTCATCGCGGTTGGAACCGACTGTGCCGTAGTAATTGAACCCGTAAGAGAGCTGTGCGTATCCCCCAATCATATGGGTTGGCTTGATCGTCGCTCTCGTAACGGAATTGTGGATGCCGCCGCGGGCATTTGTAATCTGACTTCCCGGCGTGTGAACAAGTTTTTCCTGCGCGTGATACATAAGCATCATACCTTCATTGACTCGTTGCGAGACAACAGCGCGGGCGACGATGGCTCCGTTAGAGTTAAATACCTCCAACCAGTCATTGTCTTTTACGTCGATCTTCTTGGCATCCAGCTCGCTAACCCAGACAATCGGACCGCCGCGAGATAGCGTCAGCATATGCAGATTGTCAGTATATGTAGAGTGAATGCCCCATTTCTGGTGCGGCGTAATAAAGTTAAGCAGGATGGTCGGCGATTCTTTGCCGTGCTTATCCAGCATATATTTAACCGTTCCCGTATTGATCGGGGGGCGATAAGAAACAAGTGCTTCGCCGAAATCGATCATCCACGGATGATCCTGATAAAGCTGTTGTCGCCCGGTTAGCGTGCGCCACGGGATAAATTCATGCACGTTGGTGTAACCGGCGTTGTAACAGACATGCTCTGATTCAATGCCACTCCATGTTGGAGAGCTAATGATTTTACGCGGCTGTGCCTGAATATCGCGGAAGCGGATTTTTTCTTCTTCCTTGGGAAGTGCCAGATGCATGTGATTACGGCCTGTTATCTTGCCCAAGGCAGCCCATGCTTTGACCGCAACTTCGCCATTCGTTTCGGGCGCCAGGGAAAGAACCGTTTCGCAAGCATCAATGTCAGTTTCGATTTTGGCCAGGCCGTTTTTCTCACCGTTCAACTGCTTCAAGAATTCGACTTCGTGTTCTGTGTTCCAACCGATGCCTTTGCCGCCGTTGCCCAATTTCCCCATGAGGGGGCCAAGCGTTGTAAAACGTTCGTATGTTGCCGGATAGTTTCTTTCAACGACCTTCATGACTGGAGCGGTTTTGCCCGGAATGAGGGGACATTCGCCTTTACGCCATTCCTTGACATCCGGTTGTGCCAGCTCTCCTGCGGTATCATGTTGGATCGGGGTTAGAACGATCTCTTTTTCAACGCCTAGATGGCCAACGCAAAGTTCGGAAAACTTCTTGGCAAACCCTTTGTATATTTCCCAATCAGACTTGCTTTGCCAGACTGGGTCGATGGCTTTTGAAAGGGGGTGGATGAACGGGTGCATGTCAGAAGTGTTAAGATCGTTTTTCTCATACCAGCTTGCCGTCGGTAGAACGATGTCCGAATAAACGCATGTCGTTGACATCCGAAAATCGAGCGTAACAACAAGGTCGAGTTTTCCTTCAGGTGCCTGATCATGCCAGACAACTTCGCTGGAACGTCCTGCCCCCTCATTGCCGAGATCTTTTCCTTGCACGCCATGTTGGGTACCTAGGAAATGTTTAAGGAAATATTCGTGCCCTTTGCCGCTGGAGCCGAGAATATTGGAGCGCCAGATGAACATGTTGCGCGGCCAGTTCGCTGGGTTATCCGGATCTTCGCATGACATGCGTAAGTCTCCGCGGCTCAGGCGGTCAACTACATAATCCACAGGCTCTTTACCTTCGGCCTCCGCTTTGGCAACAAGATCAATCGGGTTTTCTTGCAGTTGCGGGGCAGAAGGAAGCCAGCCCATCCGTTCAGATCGTATATTGCAGTCAATCAAAGTACCCTGATAGCGGCTTTTATCCGCCAGAGGGGATAGAATCTCATCCAGTTGCAGTGTTTCATAGCGCCATTGATCTGTGTGCGCGTAAAAGAAAGAAGTCGAGTTCTGCTGGCGCGGAGGCCGCGTCCAGTCAAGCGCAAAGGCAAGCGGGGTCCACCCTGTTTGCGGGCGTAATTTTTCTTGTCCAACATAATGAGACCAACCGCCGCCTGACTGGCCTATGCAGCCGCAAAAGACCAGCATATTGATGCAGGCGCGGTAGTTCATATCCATGTGATACCAGTGGTTCATCGCTGCGCCGATGATAATCATCGACTTGCCCTTGGTCATATGCGCGTTGTGTGCAAACGAGCGGGCAACCTGAGTCACCTTCTCTGCCGGAACACCGGTGATGCTTTCCTGCCATTTAGGAGTATAGGGGATATTCTCTTCATATGTTGAGGCAACATGATCACCACCAAGGCCTTCGCGTGCAATACCATACTGGGCACAAAGCAGGTCGAAAACACAGGCAACCGCCATACGCTCGCCGTTCAGCTCCAGAATACGGACAGGGATATTTCGCTCTAGAATATCCTCGCGCTCATTGGTCTGGAAATACCCATGCTCATGCGGCTGACCACCAAAATAGGGAAAGGCAACGTTGACAACTTCGTCATGAACGCCAAGCAATGTCTTGCGAGGGCGGACAGAGTTTCCGGTTTGTGAGTCTGTGGGAACGATATTCCATTTGCCTTCTTCACCCCAACGGAAGCCGATAGATCCGGTCGGAACCGTAATGTTTCCCGTTTCTTCATCAAAGCAGACGGTTTTCCATTCAGGATTGTTGGATTCGTTTAAATTATCCTTGAAGTCGGAAGCGCGCACCATGCGACCAGGCACATAATGCCCGTTGCGCTGTTCCAGTTTGACAAGGAAAGGCATATCGGAATAGGCGCGGCAATAATCGTCAAAGTACTCCGACGGGTTTTGAAGATGGAATTCCTTGAGAATGACATGGCCCATCGCCA
Source organism: uncultured Alphaproteobacteria bacterium (assembly GCA_946481075.1). Next base: position 1,347,352 of record CAMLMC010000001.1, on the reverse strand, counting down.
TGCCAAGTGCGGCGTCCGTACCCTGACGTGGGTTGAGCCATATGTCGCCGAATTTCGAGGCTTCGGAATAATCCGGTGTAATGGTTACAACCTGCGTACCCTTGTAACGGGCTTCGGTCATAAAATGCGCATCCGGTGTACGCGTTTGTGGTACGTTGGAACCCCACATAATAATGAAACCGGCATTGTACCAGTCTGCGCTTTCCGGAACGTCTGTCTGTTCCCCCCATGTTTGCGGACTGGAGGGAGGAAGGTCGCAATACCAGTCATAAAAACTCATACAAACGCCCCCCAGAAGGGACATATACCGAGAACCTGCGGCATAAGAGATCATCGACATGGCCGGAATAGGTGAAAAGCCAATAATGCGGTCGGGGCCGTGCGCCTTGATGGTGTGGATATTGGAGGCCGCGACGATCTCATTGGCTTCATCCCATCCCGCACGAACAAAACCGCCGCGCCCGCGTACTTGTTGGTATGATTTCCTTAGAATCGGATCTGCCTGAATGGTTTCCCATGCTTTTATAGGGTCACCACCAACTTGCTTCTTGGTCTTACGCCATAGGTCAAGAAGGCGTTTGCGGATCATCGGGTATTTCAAACGGTTCGCGGAATAGATGTACCAGCTATAGCTGGCACCGCGCGCACAACCGCGCGGCTCATGATTTGGGAGACCGGGGCGTGTACGCGGATAATCCGTCTGCTGAGTTTCCCATGTAATCAAACCGTTCTTGACGTAAATTTTCCAGGAACAGGAACCGGTGCAGTTCACGCCATGTGTAGAGCGGACCACCTTATCGTGCGCCCAGCGGTCACGGTAGGCCTTTTCCCAAGCACGGTTTTCATCCGTCGTAATACCGTGGCCATTCGAAAACGGTTCGCGCTTTTGTGAAAAATAGCTGATCCGGTCGATAAAATAACTCATACCTATGGCTCCTTATTCTGCACGATTCATGCACCGATTGGCATCGTTCGCCCTTGATCTGAATCAAGGTTGCCTGCTTTCAGCATTTAATCTCTGCTTTTTTGCGTGTGTAGAAATGCCAGGTCATAAAGAGGCAAAGTGCGTAAAAGCTGATAAATACCCAAAGCGCCGCTTCTGGCCCGCCGGTTGCGGCAATCGATGTGCCGTAACTTTTAGGAATAAAGAAGGCCCCAAATGCGCCGATAGCAGAGCTAAACCCAATCACGGCAGCCGATTCACGCTCGGCGGCCTTACGTATTTCCTCTTCCGGCTGGCCAGCGAGTGCTTTTTTGCGGTCTTGCCAGAAGATGTTGGGGATCATCTGGAAAGTAGAGGCATTGCCAACCCCTGTTGTGGCAAAAAGCAGAAGGAACATGGCAAAAAATCCATAGAAAGCACCAGTCTGCTCTTTGATCCCCAGGAAATAGAGCACACCAAACGTTCCTGTGATCATGGCAACAAATACCCAAAGGGTGACACTTCCCCCACCGAATTTATCGGCCACCCATCCGCTTCCAGCTCGGGCGAGCGCCCCGACAAGAGGCCCAAGGAAGGCAAGTTGCAGGGAGTTTACTTCAGGAAACTGCGATTTAGCGAGCAAGGGAAAGGCGGCTGAAAAACCGATGAACGAACCGAACGTGCCGATATAAAGAATACACATAATCCAGTTGTGCTTGCGTTTGAAAATTGCCAATTGCGAGGCAATAGATGACCGCACATCGGCAATATCGTTCATATAAAACCATGACAGGATTGCCGACAATGCGATGAATGGAACCCATATAAAGGCTGCGTTTTGAACCCAGAGCTGGGTTTCGCCTGCATCTTGCGGCTCTCCCGCGATCCCGCCGAATAAATTAAAGACAATAACGATCGGGACCAGAAACTGGACAGCGCTAACCCCGAGATTGCCCAACCCTGCATTCAGTGCCAACGCATTCCCTTTTTCCTTTTTGGGAAAGAAGAACGCTATGTTGGACATGCTCGAGGCAAAATTTCCCCCGCCAAAACCGCACAATAGTGACAGTATCAGAAAAACAGTATAGGGCGTTTGTGGGTTCTGTACGGCATATCCGATGCCAATGGCCGGTATCAGCAGGGCTGCTGTGCTAATAGATGTCCAGCGGCGGCCACCGAAGATGGGCACCATGAAGGAATAAAAAATACGCAGTGTTGCCCCTGATAAGCCCGGGAGTGCTGTGAGCCAGAAAAGTTGTTCAGTCGTGAAGTCAAAGCCAATTTTCGGCAAATTGACGACGACGACGCTCCACACCATCCAGAGGGCGAAGGCGAGGAACAAAGCCGGCACCGAGAGCCATAGATTCTTTCTGGCAATTTTTTGCCCTTCTTTCTTCCAGAAGGCTTCGTCTTCCGGTTTCCAGACTTTCAATATTGGTCCGGGTCTTTCCAGTTCGGTGAAATAGGCAGGGTTTACGATTTCAGGGAACTTTTCCCGCTCCATGAGCCGTATGGAAACGTGCATCCATAAGAAGGCCACCGCGACTAGCACAAACATCAACATGAAGCAGCTAGTCCAGACGTTCAGATAGTCGTTCATAAGCCCGAAGCATAAAGGCAGAAAAAAGCCGCCCAACCCGCCGATCAAACCCACAATGCCGGCGACCGATCCCACATCATTAGGGTAATAGACTGGTATGTGCTTATAGATGGCGGCTTTTCCCAGTGACATAAAGAAACCGAGCACGAACACAACAAGCGTGAAAGGAACAACGCCCCACCCCAGACTGAAGGAGATATCACCCTGAATTCCATGTACGACATAATCGGTTTCCGGATAGGACAGGAAAAAACAGCATATAGCGCAAACGATGAACGTCCAATACATAACGGTTCTAGCGCCATATTTATCGGACAGGTAGCCGCCTGCCGCACGGAACAATGATCCGGCGACAGAAAACAGTGCCGCCAGAACCCCGGCTGTCTTGATGTCCAACTCATAAACGCCGACATAATAACGCGGCAACCACAGAGCCAAAGCAACGAATCCGCCAAACACGAAGAAGTAGTAAAGCGAAAAGCGCCAAACCTGTAATTTTCCAAGTGGTTTAAGCGATTCCGCCATGGATTTCGGGGCTGTGTGCGCAGCTCTTTGCGCCTGAATTTGCGGTTCATCTTTTGTAAAAAGCCAGAATAGAGCCGCCATAACAACAAGGGCAATGGCCCAGATTTGGGCGACCGCATGCCAGCCGTAAGAAACCATGACAAAAGGCGCAATGAATTTTGTTACTGCGGCACCGATATTGCCCATACCGTAGACGCCGAGCGCAGTTCCCTGATGTTCTTTATCATACCACTTCGACAGGTAAGCTATCCCGACAACAAAGCTTCCTCCCGCAAGGCCAACGCCGAGTGCTGTCAGAAGCATCATTTCATAGGTGTCTGCGTATGTGAGGCACCATGTAAAAAAAGCGGAAGATAGCATGACCGCCAGAAAAATCGGCCTGCCGCCATATTGGTCCGCCCATATACCTAGAAACAACCGGACAAGCGAACCGGTTAAAATCGGTGTGCCAATCAGGAGGCTGAATTGCGTATCGCTAAGCCCCATGTCCTGTTTGATTTGCACGCCAATGATGGCAAAGATCGTCCAGACGGCGAAACAGGCGGTGAAGGAGATTGTCGTGAGAGATAATGCTAGTTTTTGATGCGTTCTGGAAACCATAATGAATCCTGCAAATAATATTGGCGCAAAAAGGGCTCCATGGGAAATAACTTTATTTTCCATGGATATATTTGTATTGTCCCATACGGATGAAAAGATTTGCTTGATTCAGATCAAGCCTTATTTGGAACCTAGCGCAAGAGGCCGGTATGATATGATTGTCTTGCCCAGAGAACTTACAGACACGAAAAGACCACAACTTTTTGATAGCCTAACAGAAGAAAGTTTGCGGACACTTCTGACGCATTCGCTCATACAAGAGCATGACGCTTCGCATTTACTAGTTCAGCAGGGAGATATTCCGGGCGGAATATATCTTGTAATGGAAGGTTCAATCAAAACTTTGCGCTTGAATGATGACGGACAGGAAGCCACGATGCGTCTTCTGGAGGCAGGGGATACCTGCATGGAGGCGGTTTTGTTCATGGGCGGACCTTCGCCGATATCCGTGCAAACCCTTACTAAATGTAAGCTGCTCGTGATTCCGGAGAAAGTTGTTCGTCACCATGTTCTTGCGGATTCGCAATTCGCAGTTAATCTTTTGCGGATTGTAACAAGGCATTATAAAAACGCAATGTTGCAGATTGATGCAATGCAGATAAAGTCGCCCCTACAAAGAGTGGGATATTATTTTCTAACAAAGCATTTGCAAGCTGGCCATGATGATATGGAATTTTCTTTGCCATTCAAAAAGCAGATTATCGCCAATTACCTTGGTATGACCCCCGAAACCTTTTCACGTACCTTGAAGCAGATGAAAGCAATTGGAATTGGTGTAGATGATGAGACCATACGAATGAAAGATGCTTTTGCCTTATGTCATTTTTGCGATTCGGATACCGCTGCGCTATGTCCTAAACATAACGATGCTTGCAGTAAATGTCCTTTGCATTAAGGAATAAGGGGAAATACTTCCAATATCTCTCCGGATTTTACAGATTGTAATTCATCAGGGACATGGATCCAGCAATTCATGCTTAAAAAGGGACTGACCTTAAACGACTCCTGGCCATCGAGAATGTCAACTGTGACAGATCCATCTTCCCAATATTCAAGCCGTCCTTTCAAGATCATATGTAGTCCGGCTTTTTTTAAAAACCCACTCATGGTTCGCGCATAAATCGGAGACGACTGCTTTTGTTTTCTGATAACTCTCAGGGCTTCTGCTACAAAAAAACGAAGTCCAACAGCGGTAGCTACGGGATTTCCCGGCAGGCCAAAATAAAGAGCCCCTGAAGGCAACTGTGCCAGCAAATTGGGCTTTCCTGGTTTTAGTCCGATCTTGTAGTATAGGATTTTTGCCCCTGCTTTTTCTAGCTCCGGTTTTACAAAGTCAAAGGCACCTGCAGAAACGGCACCAGAAGAAACGACAATGTCATATTTTTCTTGCTGTGCAGCGTTTAGAATTTCTTTGAAATGATCCGGATCATCACGCACAGTTTCCGCAACAGTTATATCTACGCCGCATTGCTTCAAAAAGGGCATGGCATAGTACTTGTTGGAATTATAAATCTGGCCTTCGACAAGAGGGGCGCCTAGATCGTCAATAATTTCTGTTCCCGTCGGTATAAACAGAACTCTGGGTCTTTGAAAAACCTTCACATGTGAAATTCCCAGTGTCGCCAAAGGAAGGATATGGGCTTCCGTTATTGTTTCACCAGCCGAAAGAAGGGCGTTTCCTTTTTTAAAATCCTCTCCGGCGTAGCGGATATGCTGGCCTATGGGCGGCTTCTCCCGAAAGTAAACGGAATCGTTTTCTACCATTACGTTCTCTATAGGAACAATTGCTTCTGTTTTCTTGGGTAAGGGTGCGCCTGTCATAACGTGCCAACAGGTATTCGGTTCGATAATAATGCTTTTTACGTCTGCGCCGGCAGCTACGACTCCTGCTTTTCTCAGCATAACCGGATCTGGCCCGCTTGCAGTTATCAAGTCATCAACCCTTACAGCGAAGCCATCCATTGCTGAGTTATCAAAAGGTTGAATGTCTCTTTCGGCTACCAAATTATCGGAACAAACGCAGTGAACGGCATCCATCAAAGGCACTAGCTTGGTGCCTAGTTTTTTATCCTGAGCCAATTCCTGAATTGTTTTAATTGCATCTTGGTATGTAATCATGATCTTGGGTTTGTTATCAGTGTATTCTTGGAAGCGTATTGATTTGGATCAAGTCGTTAAAGCCGAACCATGCGTTCCACATAATGATTTGTGTCATTTAGCGTATCTGAAAAAGAATTCCCTGCAATTTCCCTGTTCTCTATCTAGGGAAATTGCCGCAGAAATGGCTAAAATCAGCCATTGGGGACCCTATTATTTGTAGATAGGGTGCAATATTTATGATTTTCCCAGTAAATTACGTTGAAAATAGAGAATTTTCGTATCAGACTGCGTCCACCACCACTTCTTTTGACTATAATCTCTTCAATTTTCTGTAAGATGTGATTGACCCATCTTTACGATGGTTGGCTTTGTGGCCTGTCTAGCGGCTTGGCGGCGAACGTGGCAGGCCCATAAGCTCTGCCAAAAAACGTCAATAATTTTGCAAAAGAATGCTTGATTTTTGATTTGGGCCTCTATAGAAAGACCCCATCTTAAGCCAACGGCTTACTTCTTGTGCGTCCCGTTCGTCTAGAGGCCTAGGACACCTCCCTTTCACGGAGGCGACACGGGTTCGACTCCCGTACGGGACGCCAATTTTCCCATTTTCTACTGATAATACAAAGGATTAGAGGATGCCCCAATTTGGGACCCCCTTATTGACCCCCTAGTTATTTTTGGCTCGTGACGAACAACCTCGAACTAAGTTTTTGTATTAAGTAAAACGAGGCCGTTTTGGGCCTCGCTGTATTTACGCTGTTATTACAGCGTTAGGGCATCTGTATTTCTCCAGTATTAACAGATGATGTTACATTGCGCCCTCTACGCCCCCTTCGCCCGCCTCTTCGATGTTTTTACTCCGCCGAGTTTTGAAAACTTATTTAAGGGCGTAGAGGGCGCAGGGGGCGAAGCATCCTTCTTATCTTTTTTAGAGCGGAACAATTTAATAAGTCGTTTGTGGTCCTTTCCATTGTGGCGCTCTATTTCAATTCCCACGTTTCTAAGAGCTGGGGCAACACGTGACAAACGTTCAGATAAAATTTTGGCTGTTTGCGGCCATTGTCTTTTATCTCGGTATAACTGCTCGTCGACAAGTAGTTTCAATTGGTTCAACAGCTCTGTAGCAGTGCCTTCCCATTCCTCTCGGCTATCGTGCAAAAATTCAAACACGGCTGTCGCAAGCGAAGAGGCTGCAATCACATCATCATTTGCTTCTGAACGATTGCGCTCAAAAGCATTCATAAAAGTACCTTCACGCCAGACCGGCACTTCGCACGCAGTTGCCCAAATCGCAAAGTCCGCCATGCGGGGTTGCTTATCCAAATAAGTATCAGGTAACCTTGCAAGACCCTGTACCATCATTTGGAGTAATGCCCCCAATATGGCGGGTGCCGCCGCATTAAATTCTTCTTGGATTTGCTTCGCAGGTTTTCTTGACGTTTCAGGTATGGGCTCTAACCGAAGAATAATAGACCTATCGACCAAATCGCCACGCGTGGCTACGGTCTCAATACCATTCATCATTATGGGCCTCATCGCATCAAACAAAACTTCTTCGTCATCAGTTCTAAGCACCCGTGTTGCAAAGCCTCCTCCGGTTGAAAGACGGCATAGTGCATCAGATGTCCAATCTGATAGAAAAGAGAGATTATCAAATGCTAAAACTAAAGAGTTGTTTGCAGCAATAAAGAGGTCGCGCACATCGCGTGACAAGCTTCTTAGTGCAGATGTATTTGGATCAACCAATTGCCTCAAAAAACCCATGAGCGTGCTTTTCGCTGTTCCCTGTTCTCCAGCTACAGCAAGCATTGGATAAGGCCCATCACCGCGCAAAGCCATTAAAAGCCAAGCGACAATTAAGATGAAATCTTCGTCGGTACGGATGTTCAAGAACTTACGCAGATTTTGAATTGATCCACCCTCAATGGGCATAGGAAGAGCTAACATGCCGTTTCTACGGCGAAACCGAACGGGAGGATTATCAATAACACGATAACTCTCTGCTGTAACTTCTATTACTTGCCATTTTTCATTGCACAGGTCTATATAGATTTTGTTATCAACCGTAGCCGTGCGGATGAAAACTTCACGCTCTTCACCTTCGTTCAAGGCTTTCGCGGCAAGTGTATTGATTAAAGCGTTGATAGTGTCAGAGCTAGGGGCAGCTTTCAGGGCCTTATAGCATTTGTGTAGAACCCAATACTCAAATCCTTGTCCCCGTATGGGCCATGTTTCTCTACGCCCATCATCAAAACTGATGTCGGCATACGGTGTCTTGTTGGGAGTATAAAAGCAATCTGCATCTGATAAAACTTCCAACAATGTATCAATCTGCTTCTTGTTATTTTGCGCATCACTCTTTTTCATTATTTTTTCTTGTTTTTTTATCGCCTGATCGAGACGACTATATTGTATTCCGAGTTCATGAAGTTTTTTTCGCAATCCTTCAAACTTTGCGCCATCGTATGCCTGCAAATTAACTAAAAAACATAGATTTTCTGACGCAAACGGTACAGTTGCGTCTTCCTTAGTTTGATTCAAAAGCTTGCTAATCCAATCATCATATGAAGAATTAAATGATATGCTTTCTTGGTTGTGATTATCGTCATGATTATTTTCGTTACTCATAGTGTGTTTTCCTCATTATCGGTTGATTAGTTTTGTGAAAGCGAGGTGTTCTATGCTCGCAACTACCTTTGCCACCTCTTTTTCATCAAGAGGCGGAGAGCAGTATTTTTCATTGAAGGCGAGAACTAAATCCAAGCAGATACGGGTATCAACGCGCTTGGCCAAAAGATGTCCAGATATCCGGGCAATCGTCGTGTTACGTTGGCCCTCAGGCACCTGCGCACGAACAACATCTCGGATTGCTGGGCCTTTTGCTGAAGTGCTGTTTGAGCCTTTTCCTTGTCGCAAAAGATCAAGCAACCAAGCGGGTATTTCAGCCAGTTCGGTATCTAAAGTAACCCCGTCATAAAGTTGATAGTAATTGCCTGTGATATGGCGGGATGGCGGCGCGACGATGTACCCGTTGTCACCACGCACATCGATGCCTTCCCCAAGCATTCCTGCACTGTTTTTTATAGTTTCTCCGGGATATTTAAAAAGAATATGCTCTCCGCCACCACCCGTTTTCCAACGTAGTGTTTTTGGTAGCGGTTCATATTTTTTCTCAAGAACCGCAAGGGACTTATCTCCGTTATGGCGAACGTCGATGTCCAACACGATAATTGCGCTGACATTACCAGTTGCTATACCGATATTCCTTGCAGCCAGGCTAGAGAACCAACCTTTGATTTTGTCGGGAGAGGAAGATGCATCTTTTAAGCCCTTAGGGACTAAATTCCCCAGAGGATGCTTTGCTGGTGCCGCACAATCTTCTTTGCCGCAGGAACATGTTAAAACTCCATTTCTTTCTACAGCAGTATGAAGTGGGAGTAAGCTAAAACCACGAGATAGATAGTCCTTCGAGAATTTCTTAGTTGAGGGTTTCATGCTTGCCCCCGGTCTTGAACATTACGCAAGTTTTCTAACCAAGCATCCGCGTCGGATTTACAGACTAACGTTCTACGACCACGCTTAATTATTCTTAATCTGCCTTCTTTGACTTCCTTGTAAAAGCTAGTTCGAGAGATGGCGTACTGCTTCAAAAAGGCAGGAACCGTACTTAAAGTATTTTCCATTATTTTCTCCTAATTCATGATTGCTGCTCTTGAAAACCAAGGCAGATGTTCAGGAATTAAGATGAATACGGTGGTAAAAGCAGTTATGTACTTATGCCTACAGGACTACATTACGGCTATTCGGGCTAATACGCTGCCAGCATGTTTGAGCTGTTTTGAGGCGTTGATGTGCCGTAGCGCGGGCTCTAGACGTTCCCTCAGCATCATCGTCAGTTAAGAAAAATATCTTTTGGCCAATTTCTTGTAGAGATATTCCTTCGTTATGCGCGTCTAGAACTCTCAAAAGAGTTTGTGGTTTTTCCGGCGTGTTTTCGCGCTTGATAATGTCATCAAGATATAGCAATGCTTCCCTCTTTTCATTTCCTTCAGCTAAGCTTCCTTCTAAATCTTCTCCATAATTATGAAGATTTTCTTCTCTATAATGCTCTAGTATTTGTTGTGCTTGTTCTATTTGTGGCCTTACTGGAAAACGCGGGTCAAAGCCGATAACAAGAAATCCCGCCTGTTCTAGTTCGAGAATATGCGCTCCATAAGCTTTTATAAATTCGTCCGAAGTTTCTATTCGCGGCGCTGATAGGCTAACCAAGCTCCCGCGCATCACAGAATCAATAAAGAATATTGAACGTTCATTTAATTCTTTAGCGGGCGTAGTGGGATTAAGTGGTTCGATGAGGCCATAGACTCGACGAGATAAGTCCATATCATTCCAGGATTCTCGGTAGGCCTTATCTCTTCGCAAAAATTCCCAACGAAGTTGGTCATTAATTAATGGGGCGTCGTTCTTAGGATTGGCGAATTCATATTCTTCGGCATTTCGCCAATCAGGTACACGCCATTCTTCGCTATCATTAAATTTTATATCCATAACTTCCCTTGTGTTTCCTCTAAGATCATAATATTATTCCTTTGGATGGCATAGGTGTCCTGTGCAATCCGGGGCTTCAAAACCCTTTAACAACGCGGCTGGCATCAGCCGTTATTGGTGCAGTTCTCCTGAACAGCATCAGAGATGCCGCTCTCGGTCTATGACCGGGTGGCGGTGGCGTATGTCCAAGGCTTCGGTCTAAAGGCTATTGCGCCGTTACGTTGTTAGCGGTTTTGAACACCCGGTCACCAGAGACACCTCTGGTGGCTTTTTTTTATGGAGATTTTAAAATGAAGAAAATGATTTTAGTTGCTGCTTTTGTATTACCCGGCTGCGTCACTACGCAGGTGTATCAACAACAGGCTCAGCCCTCGATCACGGAAATTCAAGGCCAATGTATGGCAAGCTATAAAAAATTCTTAGAGCAAAGTTCTTGTATAGAAAGACTGGTTTCAGAATGGCCTTCATTGAACCCATATGCTCAAGAGTATATGGCCTCTCTTCAGTCTTTTACGTCAAAGGTTAGGGGTGGAAAGCTGTCAGAGGATGATGCACGTTTGCAACTAGCCAAGGAGTTAAATCGTCTAAAAGGTATTCAGGACAGTTCGTTCGCGCAACAACAAGCGTTAAATAATGCAACCGCAAAGCAGCAATATGAAATGCTTAAAATGGACATGCCTAAAGTTGAGCTTTATCAGCCACGTCAGCCTGTACACACCAATTGTAGTGTCATTGGCAATCGGGCGAATTGCACTTCCTACTAGATATCTTCATCTTTGTTCATAAGCTTTCTGAGACGTCCCCATGCTTCCTGCGGCACAAGCTTAAGAACTCTGATAAGTGTATCGTCGCCACTTGCTAATATATTTTTTCGAATTTGCTCACTATTATCCTCACCATCTCTGACCTCATCTTCTTCAAGATCCATACCCCTAACAATGGCGCCCATTCTTAACGCCTCGTTGAGGGTAATATCAAATTCTTGCCTAAATTTTTCACCACATTCTTGGCATTCTTCTGCCCCAAGAGGATTCAATGCGCTGCAGCTATCGCAAGTTTTAAATATGGGCTGCTTTGGTGGGAACTCGCTTCCACACTCAACGCAATTTTTCGCATCTCTAGGGCACTGCGCTTGGCATACAGGGCATATTTTTGTTGTGGGCTTTGATCCATCATCACTTCTAACAGCGGGGCTCATTTCTTGCTCAACACGTCGAGCATAAACATCAAAAATTCGATGCGTAGGCATTACCACATACGCACGCGAAATGTCGTTATCATCATCTAAATTTCGGACAACACGACCCATTGCTTGTCTGAAGGCAAGTTCTGTTTGGGCATATGGGAGATATACTAGCACTCGTAGACGCTTAATATCTACACCTTCAGATATCATAGACACGGATACAAGCCAGCGTTTATCTGTGTTCTTAAATGCAGAAATTCTTGCTTCAGCGTTGGCCATTTGGCTATGAACTAAGATAGGCCTTTCACCTTCCATAAGTTCTAAAAGGTCAGTTATATATTCTGCTACGGCAATATTAGGCGCAATAACTAGTCCACCAGCGGTAGGTATTGAATCACGGAGATCATTTAATTTTAAAATTCCCCACTCGAGCATTGAAGCTTGATAAGAATTTTTATCTGGAGTTTGACCGTCTGCTAAGTATTTAGGTGTGCATGCAAGTTTATAAAAATCAAGAGCCTGCTGTAATCCTTTAATGCGACGTAGTTCACTAGTAAGTTCAACATTATTTGTTCCAGATACAGCGATGCTTTCTCCATCAGACAGGGAAACTGTAAATCTACCCTCATGTCTATGAAACGTTATTGGACGACAATAGCCTAAATCAACAGCTTCACCATAAGTTAAAGTGTAGGTTCCGCCTTCGGCATGATCTATTTTCCCCTCACTATCATAGGCAAACCAAATAGGCTCTTGGCCATCGGAACGTATTGGAGTTCCCGTTAACACAAGGACAAAACGCGCTTCTCTGAATGCGCTGTTTGCACTCTCTCCCCATACAGCTTCAACAGCCGCATGGTGGTGCTCATCACAAATCACTAATGTTTTTGATGATCGGCATACTTGCTGAAAGCCATCTAGTAGGCCTTGAATTGCTGCCCATGTGGCGCACAGGTCAACTCCATAGCCTTCAATTTGAGTATCGGCACCAGTTACTTGCATCATATGTCGCCCAGTGACTGTTTTGAATTCTCCTGCCCACTGTCTGACTACTTCTGATCGTGGTGCGATAACGATGACTCTGTCAATTTCGCCTTTGCTGATAAGCTCTTTGGCAATGACGGATGCACAAATCGTTTTCCCGGCGCCTGGAGCTGCGTTTATAAGAAAACGGCGATCTGAACGATCTTCGACAAGCCATTTAAGTGCCTTTGCAAAAGCTTGTGATTGCCAAGGGCGCAGTTTAATCTGTGACATCTTTATTTCCTTTTATAAGGTTGCAGCTCTCGCATAGAGCTTGGCCGTTACGAAATATTGTTTTTCCACCTTTTGAAAAAGGTTTCTTATGGTCGGCATGAAAGGAGTTTTCAAAGGGATTGCCACAAATCTGGCAAACGCCTCCCGCAATCAGTTTAAGAGTTTTCCGTTGTCTCTCAGTAAAAAAGCGCCTCATCTACTTATCCAATATTCAGTCATTTGGATTTCGACATAAGGTAAATCTTTAGGCACCTTACACTCAGTGAATTCATTAATTCTTCGCAAGATTTTTGCCATCGGCGCTCTTTGCGATTTAATCAAAAATCCATCTTTTTTCATGCGAGCAAGCTCTGCATTTGGATTTTGAACACCAAAAAGTAGCATTGCTTCTAGCAACGATACTCTGTGCCCCTCTAACATGTGTTCTCTTAAAGCCATAGCAGGCTGATATTTAGCGGAAGACATCTTCTAATTCCCAAATTTGTTCATCTAGTCCAAGGTTTATTAATTGAAAGCTCTGATTGCATTCCAAAGAATGTTCTTCTTGATCGCAATGATTAATTCTTCTGGCCTCATAATTTGCAATTTTCCATGGGTGGTGAAAGGCATTGATTAAATTAAGAGCATAATAATGTGGTTGGCCGATATACTCTTGGGCTACTTTATCTACATATTCCCCTTTTGAAACTTTAATAAGTTTTTGCGCAGCCTTCATAAGCTCGGCGGCAGAAAAGTCTTCCCCCGCATGCTTGGCTAACTCTTCATAAATCAGCGCGGTTAAAGTTATGCCCGTTGGCTGTTTTACAGGGAGCGGATCATATTCTTTTAAGCCTACTTCCATAGCGACGTTAAATTAGTAGATTTTCATATTATTTAAAATTTAAGTCTATGGTTGTGTGGTGTAGTTAGTCAATCAACTTTCTGGGGTATAGCCCTCAGTGAGTAAGTTTTTAATATTCCAAGCTATTGCGCTGGCGATGCGAATGCCATTGCCTTGAATGCTTATGCCATACCGTTGAAGATTGTTCTTTATTTGTTCTCATGTTTGAGTTAGGATTCTTTATGATTATATAGTGGGTTACAGGAGCTAAGGGTGGGGGTAACGATTAAATGCTTCTTCTTTTTGTCTCTAACCATGACTTAAAATCGTTTAGAACCCCTGATTCATCCGCGATTAGCCATAAGAAATGAAGTCAATGCTGAAACAAGCTCCTGCCATCTTAACTTCCGATTATCCAGAGGAAAGTACTAAGGGTAAAACAGTGCCTTTGGAAAAATATTCCGTGGTTTCTTTGTTCTCTGGATGTGGTGGAATGGACCTTGGATTTCAAGGCGGGTTTAATCTTTTTAACAAACGCCACAAGCGCCTTCCTTTTGAGATTATTTTTGCTAACGACATTAATGAGGCGGCTTGCAGAAGCTATAAGCGCAATCTCGGCCACGATATTCACTGTGGCGATATCTGGCAACTTCTTGAGAAGCTCCCGAAGAAAACAGATGTTTTAATTGGTGGTTTCCCCTGCCAAGATATTTCCATTAATGGTAAAGGCGCAGGTGTTAAAGGCAAAAGAAGTGGCCTTTATAGAGCAATGGTTGAAGCTATTAGGCTAACAAAACCAAAAATCTTTGTAGCTGAAAATGTCAAAGGCTTACTGATGAAGCATAACGAGGCTTCGCTTCGTCAAGTAATTTCAGATTTTAAAGCGCTAGGTTACAATGTTCGCTATGAGCTATTTAATGCAGCTTACTACGGTGTTCCACAGGGTAGAGAGCGTGTATTTATTGTAGGAACATTAAAAGAAACAGATAATTTTGAATATCCAAAACCAACTCATAATAAAGAAAATTGGCTAACTGCCTCAGATGCGATCGCAGACTTAGAAGCATTACATGAAGACGCTGCTATCAATCATATATGGAGTCGCGCAAATGTAAGCGCAGACCAAGGCAATCGTCGCCTCAAAGCTGATAAACCTTCAGCAACCATTAGAGCCGAGTGCCATGGAAATATTCAATTTCATTATAAGTTGCCTCGACGCATCTCTATGAGAGAGGCTGCACGAATACAGTCTTTTCCTGACAACTTCATTTTTGATTCTAAGTTGCGTGAAACAGAGAGGCAAATTGGGAATGCTGTGCCTCCTATCTTAGCGTGGCATATCGCTCAATCAGTGCTAGCAGCATTAAAATCAAAGAAATAACATCCATTTCTCCCTAGTTATGGACACGGCCTCTCTAAATCAATAGAATTCTAGGCAACACGGGAAGTGATTGCCTATGAATAGCAAAGATTTTGAACAGCTTTTAAACACCGTTTGCGAACGACTTACTCAAGAGGCGCGGAGGTCAAGTTTTCAGGACTCAAAGAAATTTGAGAACCGGGTTCGTTCAGCTTTGGTTGAAATTGGCAAAGAATTCACAAAGGATTTGAATCTTGAGCCGCCAGCGCAAATCTTTCCAGATATCGTTATAAATAATTTTGGCGTTGAAGTTAAGTTTACCACAAACGATACATGGAGAAGCATTGCTAATAGTGTCTTTGAGGGCACTAGGAGCAAAGACGTCAGTCAAATATATTTACTCTTTGGAAAAATGGGTGGAGAGCCGGCAGTAAAATGGGCAAAATATGAAGATTCCATTATGCATGTTCGAACTTCTCATGTTCCTCGCTTTGAAGTCGAAATAGATGCTGACAAATCTCTGTTTGCAAAGATGGGCGTAGCTTACGGTGATTTTTGCAATTTCAGTATTCATGAAAAAATGGTTCATATTAGAGAATATGCGCGAGGCCGTCTTAAACCTGGCGAACGTTTGTGGTGGCTTGAAGACAAAGAAGAGCAAGACCATGCCTTGCCAATACAGGCTCGACTTTATACGCATCTAGAACAAAACGAAAAACGTAAGCTCAGAGCCGAAGCCTCTCTTTTGTGCCCCAAGATCGTTCAATCCTCTCGTACTAAAAATAAATATGATGATGTAACACTCTACATCCTGACTTATCGAGGTGTTCTATGTCATCAAGCCAGAGACCTATTTACTGCTGGAAGCGTTGCAGGCAAAGATCGTGGAGGCATTTATATTCAAAGAGCTCTGCAAGACATTCAAGAAGAAATGCGTAATGCAGCAAAGTACCTTGATGATGCTCTTTTCGTCGAATATTGGGGAGAAGGCTGCAAACCAGAACATAGGATACGTGAATGGCTTAAACGTGCCGATTCGTACGCAAAAGATTGGAAGCCTTCAGAAACGTTGTTTATAGAAGATAGAACTTAGTTTTTAAATGAGATTCCTCAGTTCTAAAAACCGAATTGACGCCTTAAGTGCATATCCCTTAAACGGGCGATAATACTTTACCAGATTCAAAGACACCGAATGATATCGGTAAAATTTAGTGCTTAGTGATTAGGCTTTATCTGCCGTTCAACTTTTCGATAAGGAAAAAAATTGCCTCGTCATTATAAATTGACGGAATATCCTTAGGTAATTTTTTAAGCTTTTCATATGCGTCCATCTGTCGCTTATTTCTGAAATTGTATGCTGAATATTTAGGATTTTTTTTAAGGCCGTGAGCAGAAATGGCTTTTGAAACATCGTTAGTACCCGCGCTACAATTTTTCTTCACTTCGGCCACCAACTCTCGCCATGAATAAGGGTAACGCTTAACCAAATCTTTTCCAGCAACCGTAACCACTTTCGTGCTAGATGAAACCTCTCCTACAACTTTTAGAGTAGGTGTGCCCTTTGTTTCTGAAAACTCGCCTTCCTTTATAAACTTGAGCTTTGGCAATAAGTCCTCATCTATAACAAAGTTTCCAGACTTTCCTTCTACGGCTCCTGTCTCAACATTCATAATAGCAGAGTTCTCAATTCCATTTTGAAACATAGACTGTAGATGCTTCATTAAAACAGTTTCTGTGAGATTCTTTATTCGCTCTTCTACCAATGCATGAAGTTCAGATGGTCCAATGAGTCGATTTTCGCCTTGGTATCGGAACAAAATACTTCCTTCTGTGGCGCCCGCAGTACCGTTCTGCTTGATAAATATAACTGGCTTAATTTTAGCAGGGGGAATGTATATTAAACCAATGTGCTTACTACCCCGCTCAATCATAGTCATATTAAAGTCAATTCCACAGCTTAATGTAGAGCGAAGGATTTGATTAAGATCTTTACGGTCAAAATTACTAAATGTTTTTGGATCAACGCCAGTTATTTCCCAATTTTGGTTTTTTAATCCAAAGGCAATATACCCACCTCGATTGTTAGAAAATGCTGCAATTGCCCTTATGCAATTATCAATCCAGTGCTTACCACCAAAAGTTTCTTTACACTCAATTATGTCTGTTTCGGTAATATTTAAATGTGCTGCATTTTTCTTAGTGAGTGGAAAAATACGCTCAAGAGTGGCCGTACTAAAATAGGAATCTGCTTGGGCGGGAAGATTTTGATTAGTGGCTGTTAAAAAGGAGTCGAGATCGGCCTTAGAAGCCGCTTGAATGCCTTTGTATCGAGGCTTATCAGTTTTTACTTCTGAAATTCTGCCGCCATTAGCATATTCACGTCCTTCACTTTTCCGTAGGATATTTAACCGGCCTAAAATTTCCTGATTCTGGAATCCTTCCCGAGCCAATAAAGCTCGTATGATCGAGACTTCTTTTTCAGTTAGGGAGCCAGCTTTGAGTTTTCTTTCTTTCATAGCAATTCGCAATAATTAGGTTTTTCTTATAAAAGATGGTCATTAATTACCTGTTATTTATCGGTAATATATCGGTACTTTGTAATTTCTCAAGCAATCAAATTTGGGGGCATAATTGGGGGCATTGAAAATGCACCAGTTCGAGTCCCGCGCCGCTAAAATGGACTCGAACTCGTGTCGCCTTTATTAACTTCTAAATTTGAGCCATTTTTAACGAAATTACATTGTCTGTGTCTTCTGCAAGGAACGGAGCCGAGCAATATTTTGACCAAGCATCCATGAGGTATGTTCGTTTCTCAAACAAGTCGCTTCGCTGATACGCGGCTTCAACTTTATTTTCAACAACGTGCGCCAAAGCGGCCTCGGCCACTTCACGGGGGAAGGTTGTTCGTTCTGCGGCCCACACTCGGAACGTACTTCTGAAACCATGCACCGTAATATCTGTGCGCTCGATGCGACGGAGAAGCATGAGCATGGCCATGTTGGATATGGACTTTCCACGCTTACTACTGGGGAAGAGCCAACCGTTTGCTGTTGTCATGTCTGCATGACCGCTCATCTTTGCAACACGTTGCAGAACATCGAGTGTCGCCTCAGACAACGGAACTCGATGCTCCTTACCTGTCTTTGTTCTGTCCGCGCTCAGCGTCCATATTCGATTTTTCAAATCGATTTCGTCCCAACGCGCCTTCGTTGCTTCATTGGTTCTAACGGCGGTTAAAATTGTAAATTCTAAAACCCTTGCATCCATTCCGGGTTGTTCTTTGAGCAGAGCAACGAAGTTTGCCACCTCTGCATAGGGCAGAGAGGGATGGTGGACGACCTTGTTCAGTTTTGAGGGGCGCACAAGAAGGTTTTCCAAATGGCCGCGCCAACGCGCTGGATTTTCGCCTTCTCGGTAGCCTCGGACTCTGGCCCAGTCTAAGACGCGTTCCATGCGGCTGCGAAGTCTATCAGCCGTCTCGGTTTTGGTTGTCCAGATAGGCTCAATAATTTTTAGAACCAAATCTAAATTAACGTCTTTTACAGCGGTGTCGCCGATGACCGGATAAACATAGATTTCGAAGAAACGTGGCCATTCTTTGACAGTCTTTTCGCTACGCCAACCGCTTTTGTTTGCCTCGATGAAGTGAGTAGCGCACTCCCTGAATGTAAGGCTCTTCGATGCCTCGAGCCGTAGCTTCGCTTCAGTTTCTTGTCGCGCTTTTAATGGGTCTATCTTATCTGCTAAAAACTTTCTTGCTTCTTGTGCTTTGACACGCGCTTCCGCAAGGCTAACAACGTTCTCAGAACCTAGGCCCATTTCTCTATCGCGGCCATCAATCCTGTAGCAAAACAGCCATGATTTTGTACCACTTGTTTTCACCTGAAGATATAAACCCCCGCCGTCATGGTAGAGGCCTTTCTGTTTTGCATTTTTGACTTGGATGGCAGTCAGTTTATTTAGTTGTCTTGTCATCTAGACCCCCTAATTGACCCCCTAATGAATAGAGGGTTGAGTTGAACAGAGATAAACACCCAACAACATGGATGCGTCGAAATGGCAAGAAAATAAAGTGAAATCAGAGGCTTATGAACGATGAGGAACAATGCCGAATATCAGTTCGGCGCCCGTACGGCCCCTTGGAGAAAATTTATTGCAGACTGCCCAATCCATCACTTCTTTTGACTGTAATCCATGAACTCTGCCAAAAAACGTCAATGATTTTGCAAAAGAAGGCTTGTTTTTGGTTTGAGCCTCTACAGAAAGACCTCATCTAACGATAAAAATCGGTGCGCATTATACCTTTGAGCGGTATTGCCCGAAAAATGTCAGGCCTGATATCTAGAAATGCAGGCTTAAAAATTTATATAATAGAAACCCTCGACTTGACCGGCCACGACCAAAAAAACTAGGATAACCAGGGAGGGGCATGCATCTGGCTGCCAAATTGTCGACATGCGCCTTTTGATTATAGAAGATGATCCGGAAGTCCTCTCTTACATTGCCAAGGGAATGAAAGAATCCGGCCACACCGCAGATACGGCGATCAATGGTAAAGACGGCCTATTCCTTGCTACAACGGAACAATATGATGTTTTGATAGTAGACCGCATGCTGCCCGGACTGGATGGCCTGACCATGATTAAGACGATCCGGGGGGCGGGAAACACAACTCCGGCTCTTATCCTGAGCGCGTTGGGCGAAGTTGATGACCGGGTAAAGGGGCTTCGGTCCGGCGGGGATGATTATTTGGTAAAGCCTTTTGCTTTTGCCGAACTTCTGGCGCGTGTGGAAATTCTGGCCCGCCGCGCGGGCACTGGCCCTCAGTCTACGGAAACGACGCTCTCTGCGGGCGATCTCACTCTTAATCTTTTATCCAGAACGGTAACATGCGGGACGCATAAAATAGAGCTTCAGACGCGCGAATTTAAACTTCTTGAATATCTGCTGCGCCATAAAGGCCAGATAGTAACGCGCACGATGCTGCTGGAACATGTCTGGGACTATCATTTCGATCCACAAACGAATGTGATTGACGTTCATATATCCCGCTTACGGCGAAAAATAGATGAGGCTTCGCAAAGTCCGCTTATCCACACCGTGCGGGGTGCTGGCTATATCATCAAGGATGAATAAAATGACCGGAGGACGCCGCTATATAAAAAGCTCCAGCTTTGTAATGGCGATGCTGTTCACTATTCTTTGCGGCGCTGTGGCGTTAAGTCTTGGTTACTTTATCAATTATTTCGCCCGCGGACATCTTGTGCAGGGCACCGAAGCTGTTCTTGATACCGAAATCCGTTATCTTGAAGGTTTTCTCCGTTTTGATGATTTGCCTGAGAATGAGGGGCGATTATATCTGCCGGTAAATGAAAAAGGTGTGCTTCCAGGGGGTGTTAGTCCTGATATCTCGGTGCTGCGTGAAGGAATTCTTGTTTTTGTCTATCCGGAAGATGGTCGGCGTTATGCGGCAAAGATTCATGAATTCCCCGGTGGGAAAACGGTTCTCGTCGGATATGACATCACGGATATCGTGCACGACTTTCGGTTCATGCAATGGATAGGAATTGCAAGCATCGTGTTTGTCATGCTGGTGGTATTTGTGAGCTATATTATAAGTGTATTTGTAGTGAGCGGTACCAACAAAATTGCAAATACTGCACGGGATATTATGATCACGGGTGACCTGTCAAGGCGGATCGATATCGGATCCCGCTGGGATGATTTGGGTAACATGACCACCGTTTTGAATTTGCTCCTCTCTCGCATTGAACAACTGATGACCGGTGTACGGCAGGTTTCCGACAATATCGCGCATGACCTACGAACACCGCTAACCCGTCTTCGACATAAAATTGAGTCGACGAATGACGATAAGAAAGAGGATCTTCTGAAGGAGGCGGACCATCTCCTATCCACATTCAACGCATTGCTCCGTATTTCACGCATTGAAACCGAAAAGCAGCGAAGCCGGTTCCGGGAAATAGATTTGCGGGATGTTGTGCAGGACGTTGTCGAATTTTATGAACCGTTGGCCGAAGAAAAGGAAATTTTTCTTGATGTGTCGTTACAAAGCATGGTGATCGAAGGTGATCGCGATTTACTATTTCAGGCCTTCGCGAATATTCTTGATAACTCTTTGAAATACACACCTCCGGGTGGGACGGTCCGCGTCACCCTGACACATACGGATGCAGGCCGTTGTCTGTCGGTTATGGATAGCGGCCCGGGCGTTCCGGATCAGGATCTGGATAGGATTTTCGAGCGTTTCTACCGTGCCGAAGCAAGTCGAAGCACGGCGGGAACAGGCCTTGGCCTAAGCCTCGTGGCGGCAGTTATAGGGCTTCATCAGGGACATGTGCATGCGGAGAACGCGGCAGAGGGATTCCGGATTATTACTATTTTGTAATAATATGGCCATAGACGGGTAACACCGCTTAGCGCATCATATCTTCATGAAAATAGCTATTATAGGAGCCGGTATTTCCGGACTTGGTGCTGCGT
Source organism: uncultured Alphaproteobacteria bacterium (assembly GCA_946481075.1). Next base: position 1,325,933 of record CAMLMC010000001.1, on the reverse strand, counting down.
GGTTGCTTCGGCATGACCACGACATCACTGTGTTTGAAAAAAATGACTATATTGGCGGACACAGCCGGACAATTGATATCCCCGCACAAGAGGGTGCTGTACCCGTAGATACGGGGTTCATCGTTTTTAATAACTGGAACTATCCCAATCTTCTTGCGCTGTTTGACCGTATTCAAATCCCATACGAAAAAAGCGACATGTCGTTTGGTGTGCGTATTGGCGATTTTCTGGAGTATAGCTCAAACGGGCTCTTTGCCCAGAAAAGGAATTACCTGCGGCCTGCTTATTGGCGAATGCTTTTTGATATACTGCGTTTCAACAGGAAGGCACAATCTTACCTGAATAAAGATCCATCGGTAACTCTTGGCCAATGTCTCGATGAAATCGGTATGGGCGAATGGTTCCGCCGCTATTATCTTCTGGCGATGGGGGCCGCGATCTGGAGTTGCCCGATCACTACCATTCTACAATTTCCTGCGGCGACCTATGTACGTTTTTTTAAAAATCATGGGCTTTTGAATATAAACAAACGCCCGCAATGGTACACGGTCAAAGGTGGAAGTCGTGAGTATGTCTGGCGATTGACAAAGGATTTCAAAGATAAAATCCATACCGGGACTGCCGTACAAAAAGTAATGTGCGACAAAGACGGGATAAAACTGATTGATAAAGGCGGGAATGAATATTTTTTTGATGAAGTGATCTTCGCCTGCCATCCAGACGAAGCCATGGCGATGATGGTAAATCCCGATCAAGAGATAGCATCCGTGATCGGGAGCTTTCGTTATCAACAAAATAAAATTGTTGTCCATGGTGATATCAGCTTTATGCCTGTACGCCGCGACTGTTGGGCCAGCTGGATTTATCTGAACGATGCACCAACAGACGACAAGCCTGTGGTTTCCTTAAGCTATTGGATGAACAATCTACAAAGATTATCCACATCATCGCCCGTTTTGGTCACATTGAATCCGGGGCGCGATCCGGATCCTGCCCACGTCTATAACGAGCATATTTTTTATCACCCCGTTTTTGATGAGGCGGCTATACGGGCCCAGGGCCGTATTGATTCTATACAAGGCAAGAACGGCCTTTGGTTCTGTGGGGCCTATCAACGTTATGGATTTCACGAGGATGGGTTATGGAGCGCTGTGAATATCGCCCGTAAAATGGGGGTTGCGATACCATGGGAATAACGATGCCGCAGTTGATGACAGGAAGTGTCATGCATGGGCGGATTTTTCCGCGCAAAAACCATTTTCGCTACGGCATATATTATCTTGCTATACCGCTGTCAAAACTGGACAAAGTGCCTATTGCCTATAATCGGCCTGGCGCGATGAGTTTTTATGACTGTGACCATGGTTACGGAATCAAAGATGGTCTCGAACGCTGGGCACGGACGATATTGGAAGAGAACAATATCCATCTGGAGGGTGAAATTGTTCTAATTTGTATGCCGCGCATTCTAGGATATGTGTTTAATCCTGTCAGTTTCTGGCTTTGCCATGACAAGGACGGCGTGCTCAAGGCGGTGCTTTGCGAAGTTCATAACACATTTGGAGAAAAGCACACTTATCTTTGTGTCCACGATGACGGACGTGCCATCACACACGACGACATAATGACTGCCCGCAAAGTTTTCCATGTCTCACCCTTTTTGCAGCGCGATGGACACTATGAATTCCGTTTTGATTCAACCGACGAACATTTCAAAGTATGGATCGATTACTTCGATGCGGACGGGCAAAAGCAACTTATAACATCCCTGACAGGTCGTTATCAGGCCATGAACAAGCCGGCATGTCGACGCATGTTCTGGAAATATCCGCTGATTACGCTCAAGGCGATAGTGCTTATTCATTATCAGGCGCTAAAACTGATGATGAAGGGAATTAGGTATATTCCCAAACCGGACCAGAACCTCAAGCGAGTCACTACGACGGAGAATCTTAAAAAAATGTAATCTTGTCGTAAGACGGGATCAAGCTAGAAGGGGATATCATTTTTCTATGTTCGCAAAACTGGCATCCGACCAATTATTCAGGCGTCTTGATTCATTGGAATCAGGGACCCTTACCTTGACAACACCGGACGGGCAAACCCGTATATTCCAGGGCAGGGAACCAGGTGAGAAAGCGCATCTTGAGCTTCACGACTGGAGCGTAGTCGCTAACATGATTCAAAAGGGGGATATAGGTCTTGCAGAAGATTATCGTGCAGGAAAATGGCAGGCAGATAATCTGGTTGATCTTACCTCTATAGGACTTAAAAACCGTAACACGTTCGATAGCTTTATCGCAGGCAATGGTTTGACGCGTACTCTGTCGATGTTCTCCTATCTGTTCAGGATGAACACACTCAAGGGAAGCCGCAAGAACATTCACGATCATTACGATCTGGGGAATGATTTCTATTCACTCTGGCTTGATCCAACGATGACCTACTCTTCGGCTTTGTTCAAGCATGGCGATGAATCCATGGTTCAGGCACAGAACAACAAATATGATCGGATCATAGAGTGCATGGAGACCCAATCGGGACGGGTTCTTGAAGTGGGTTGCGGCTGGGGTGGTTTCACGCAGCGCGCCCATGAAAAGGGCGATTTCTACCTGAAAGGTATCACCCTTTCGGAAGAGCAGCATGATTATGCCAGAAGACGTACCGATGGTTATGCCGATATCGTTCTGGAAGATTATCGTCATCAGACAGGTCTATATGACCGCCTTGTTTCGATTGAAATGTTTGAAGCCGTTGGCGAAAATTTCTGGCCGACCTATTTCAAGAAGCTGGGGGAGCTGATGAAACCGGAAGGAAAAGCGGTTATTCAGACGATAACCATAAATGATATGGATTTTGACCGCTACCGTACCAGTGGCGATTTTATCCGCAGCTTTATCTTTCCGGGAGGTATGTTGCCGTCTCCATCACGTTTTCGTCAAGAAGCGGCAAAAGCAGGCCTGAAAGTGAAGGGTGAGTTTTTCTTTGGACAAGATTACGCCCGTACATTGGTTCAATGGCTAAAAACCTTTGACGACAAAGTGGATCAGGTAAGGGCGTTGGGATTTGATGAAGGCTTTATTCGTCTGTGGCGCTTTTATCTGGGGGCATGCGCTGGAGGCTTTCGTGCTGGACGAACCAATGTCATGCAGGTGGAACTAAGCCATGGATAATGTTGTCCGTATAGCTTGCATCTATGCCCTCTTGGGTATTTCACCTGTCTTTGCGGCAGATTACATACGCGATCATGTACCGGGGGCAAAGTTGGTGGGACAAGGGCGTGCGCATGTTCTATTATGGGATGTGTACGATGCCAAACTTTATGCTCCCGACGGTGTCTATACGGTTACCAAGCCTTTTGCGCTGGAGCTAAGATATCTTCAGGAGCTTGAAGGACGAAAAATCGCTGACCATGCCATAGAGGAAATGCGCCGTTTGGGATACAGAAATGAAATGAAACTGGCTGGTTGGCATGACCGGATGAGCCACATTTTTCCGGATGTCGTTCCAGGGGCTATGATCACGGGAATATATATTCCCGAAGGCCCAACCATATTCTATGAAGGGGTGAATCAGATCGGAAGCATTGACGATTCGGATTTTGGTAGGGAATTTTTCCGCATATGGCTTGATGAGCGGACCAGCAAACCCGGCTTGCGCCAAAGCCTTCTAAATATGGGTAGAGACAGAAAGGGATATCAAAATGAAGATCCTGCAAATTATAATGGTTATGGGAGTGGTCATGCTTCTTAATGCTTGTACATCACCTTCGATTGGGCACTACGACAACACGAAACCCGAACTCGATATAAAAGAATATTTCGACGGGCCAATCCAGGCGTGGGGGATTGTCCAAGATTGGCGTGGAAATGTTACCAGAAAATTTGACATAGATATGGTCGGATCTTGGGATGGCAACATAGGAAAATTGGAAGAAGATTTCGTTTATGATGATGGAAAAACACAGCGGCGCGTATGGAATATCGTCAAGGTTTCAGACAACACCTATGAAGGCACGGCTAGCGATATCAAAGGTAAAGCCGAAGGAAAAACCAATGGCAACGCAGTTCAATGGAAATATCAGATGCATCTAGAGGTAGATGGAAAAACATATCTGGTTACATTCGATGACTGGATGTTCGCCATGAGTGACGGAGTTTTGATCAACCGATCCTATATCAAGAAGTTTGGTATTACTGTGGCGGAACTTACGATCTTCATGAAAAAGAAATAAAGCATGAAAACGATCCTGCGCCTTCTGATATCTGTTTCATGCTTATTTCTGTTATCCGCCTGTTCGTCGGCCTCTTTCTTTGTCGCTAATATCCCTATGCATTTCTCTGAGTATCAGCGTTATAGCGACATTTCGTATGGACCCGAAGAATGGCAGACCCTTGATATCTACACACCAAAGAATATTGAACTGCCTGCGCCCGTTATAGTGTTTTTTTATGGCGGACGATGGACCTTTGGGCAAAAGGAGCAATATGCTTTTTCCGCCCTGCCTTTCGTTGAAAAAGGCTATATTGTTGTCATTCCCGATTACGCGAAGTATCCGGACGTAAAATTTCCGGCATTTGTAGATGATGCGGCCCTGGCGACAGCTTGGGTGCATGATAATATAAATACCTATAAAGGGGACAGGGATAGGCTATATCTGTCAGGGCATTCATCGGGGGCGCATCTTGCGGCTCTTGTCACGGCCGATCCTCAATATCTGAGCAGGTTGGATAAAGACCGTTCGATTGTGACGGCCTTTTCCGGCTTATCAGGCCCTTATGATTTTATACCCGAGGACGATGACTTAAAAGATATGTTTGGCCCGCCTGATAATTATAAGAACATACAGGTTCCAACCTTTATTGATGGCCGGCAACCACCGATGCAACTTTTACATGGCGGTGACGATACAGATGTTATCCAACGCAACCTGGACCGCCTGAAAGACAGGATTAAAGATCAGGGGGGTAAGGTTGAAACTAGAATTTATCCCGGAGTTGACCATAAAGAAATCATAGGCGCATTAAGCTGGGTATGGCAGAATAAGGCACCAGTCCGAGAGGACATGATGGATTTCTTTGAAAGACACAAATGAACGATTATGCAGGAAAGAAGGTATGGATTGTCGGCGCCAGTTCCGGCATAGGGCATGCGCTTGCGCAGGAGCTTCATAGGCGCGGTGCAAATCTTATACTATCGGCGCGTAACGTGGAATCCTTGGCGGAATTGAATATATCGCTGGATAGCAAACACGAGGTTATCCCGATAGATGTAACCAACAGAGAATCCTTTGCGAATGCTTTTCTACGGATAACCAAGATTGATTGCGTCGTTTATCTGGCCGCAGTTTATACGCCCGGCTCTATTCATGACATCACAGAGGAAAACGCAGCACTGACAATATCAACCAACTTGGAAAGCGTCTTCACGTTCTTGAATTTTATAATCCCGCATTATAAGGCGCAAGGTTACGGTCAGCTGGCTTTATGTGGAAGTGTTGCGGGCTATAAAGGCCTTCCGGGCGGCCAACCTTACAGTGCGACAAAGGCGGCTATAATCAATCTTGCTGAATCCTTGCGATCCGAAATGGCGGCAGAGAATATTGACGTGCGTCTCATCAATCCCGGGTTTGTCAAAACTCCGCTCACTGATAAAAACGACTTTTCAATGCCTATGATAATTACCCCGGATGCGGCGGCGCGCGCTATCGCCGATGGCTTGACCGGCAAAAATTTCGAGATTCATTTCCCTAAAAGGTTCACGATCCCAATGAAAATTCTGGCTCTTACGCCTTATCGCTTATACTTCTTGCTTGCACGGCTTATTGCAAGGTAAGTAAATATTATATTCCCTGTGATAATGCGGTACTTTCATCTGGTCACGGGCTCCCGTTCAATGTCGCCAGGATTTCATCCGCACCGCTCGGCGGGGCTACTTCATTCTGCGAAGTGGCACTCTGGTTTCCCTGCGAATCCTGACCAACCTGAATGGCCCCATGCGAGTTGTTCAGGATAACACATGTGGTATTGCCGGATGCAGAAGCCTGCCCGTCCTTTCCGCAAACAAGATTTGTATAACCGGCATTTCCGCTAACTTGTGATACGGCATTGTCCGGTTTTTCTACGTCACGAATAAGCGCGGCAATTGAGGCGCGGTTTTGTCTTGTGAACTGCCATGCCTGATTCCTATCTTGTGAATAGACCTCTTGTGGCATGGACGTCATAACTGTAGTGCCTAGGAAGAGCAGAAGAGCAATGTTCTTTTGCCATTCAGGCTTAAGTGAGAATTTTTCCATGTTAATCCTCCATAGTTGGAATTCGGAAAATAAAGTGGAAGATGCCATGAATTTTAACTATTCACGACATCTTCCATCTTTCGAGCCATTATAAACCAGCATCTACACTAGGTGCCGATACACGGATCGCCATGTTGTTCCCGACAGCGGTTGCTACCGAGCTTACAAGCGGAATCTGTGCTTCTGCGAGCGGTCCCATGCCGGCACCGCCAAAGTTTGTATAGTTATTCACATCAACTGTATTGACGCTGGATGATGCTGTAATGTCCGCATAGGAAAACTGCGTTACATCTGCCAAGGCGAACGCATCACCGGGAGTGGTGGCATTCACTTCCACATCCATATTGTTAGACAATGCTGTAGCTGCGCTATCAACAGATGCATTCACAATATTGGATACGGATGAGTCTGCCGTAATAGTTGCCGGTGTAATGATACCCAGTGCAGCAGCCAGAGTAGCGGCAGCCAGAGCATCAGTATAGGCGTTCTCGTCATGTCCACCCCCGCTAGAGAGTACTTGGGCATTTCCGAATGGACCAGATTCAAGCTCACCTGAGAATCCGCCGAAGGCGAATTGCGCATCATGAAGACCCAGAGAAACGTCGCTTGAAATAACCTGGTTGTTCGCAACAGCGGTAGCTGTGCTTACAACGCTGGGTAGGTCAACCGCATCCAACGATTCTGTTCCCACAACCGGGACTTCACCAGTCAGATCGAATGTAAGATTAACCTGCTCTGCCTTGTTGTCGACATTACCCGATGGGTTGGATGCCTCCAGATCCGGGTTATTTACCACGATGCTTGTAATCGGGTTTCCTTCGGCATTATCATCGAACAAAGCTTGAAGATCGATGGTTTCGCTAAAGGTTGTTGTACCACCACCTTCAACAGGCGGGTTATTGCTAACGCCATCTACTGTTGATGTTGCAGAAAGATCACCAATGCTAACCTGGATCTTCTCAAGTTTGAGAACGCCGGTCGGGTCATAGACAGCATTGCCATCTATGCCGATGTTGATGTCTTCAACAACGGTTAGTTCCCAGTCCCAGTCCACATCTTCGAATGCGCTTGCCTTCTGGGATGCTGTGCCTATGGAAAGGGCGCAGATCGCCGATGCCATAAGCAGTCTTTTACTAATTCTCATAATTTTTCTCCTTTTTCGGTGGTTGTTTACGGTTTTGGTCTGGACTGATTTCAGATAGATACGGACCCATGTGGTCTGTCTCCACAAGGCCGCAGTCCGGAGCCTCGGGAAGTCCTAAAAAGTCTGTCATGATTTGATATACGGCCATTTCTACAACCGAACGCACACCAAGCTGCATGGGCTCGTTGCGCACGGCGCCGGCATCGAATTCGATCAATGAGTTTCCAAAGAATCTGAAAACATTGGCCTCGACTTCATAACCGTAAATTTGCTTTTGCAAACTGGAAACATACTTGATGCTAAAATCACGTGAATCGATAACCCTCAGGTCAAGCGCAACATTCACAACAACGGTGCGGGCGCCCCCTCCTATACCTCGTACAAACAATTGTGCCCCGCCGCTGACAATGTTGTAATTCAGCTCCGTCAGTGCACCAACGACAATAAAATCGCTGGCGGGCAATTGTCCGTAGTCTTTGACTTTGCGCGTCAGTTTACTTTGTTCCGAAAGTTTTACTTCCGCCAGCGGAATGCGCAGGTCGAGTCGTTCAACCATGCGAACGATTTTTGTTTTCGCGAAAGCGCTTATAACCATCTCCGACACACCCTGGCTTAGGGCGTGGCCGTCTTCCTCATAATTGATTTGTCCAGTTTTATCGGCAACTTCACCAACGGCAAATATAGGGGGATTTTTCGTCGTAAAGCTTTTTCCTATGCTTTTTAAACATTGGCTATAAGGGGTGTCATTGTTTGTTACCGGATAGCTATAAGCCGGTCTAATACCTTTATTATTGGGTGCAGTGATACCGACACAAGCGGATATGCATGAAAATTTGCCCGCCATGATCCGCGTAGCAGGATTTGCGATATGTGCGTTAGGGGTTGGCTTATTTGTCGTATGGATCGACATGATTCCGGAAGGGGCCCATCTATCCCTGATCCCGCAGGCGCAGTAAGGGGGCGGAATGTCCTATATTCGAAAGATAGTCAATCAGCAGGAGAAGTTGTTACTGCTTGCCCATTCCCATTGGATTTATCTTATAGAGGCTCTCTTCTGGCTTACGGCCCTGATATTTGGCGGCATCTATCTTGATGCGCTCTTACTGAAATTTCTGGGGGGTGGCTTTACTCTGTTTGGTTACGAGATTCGTATCGCATTCACGGTATTTTTTACTTTGACCGGTCTTGGCATCTTCCTTTCTTTATGTCTGGAGTTTGTCTCGATTGAGATTGGGTTGACTGACCGGAGAATCGTTTACAAGAAGGGCTTGTTTTCTGTTGAAGTGGAAGAAATTGAACTCGGTGATGTAAGGGGCGAAGTGGTCAATCACGGGTTTTTTGGATGGATGCTGGGTTATGGGCGCATTCATCTCGATTGTCGATATGTAGGTGATGTTGAACTGCCAGCCATACGCAAGCCCTATCGGTTTTTACAGATAATGCATCAGGCGAAACTGGATAATGAATCCCATGCGGCCGATAACGGCCGGTCCGTAAACCCCGCTTATTTAAATCCTTAGGGCGCGAGGCGGTTTTACACCGTCATGATGATTGCGTATGTTTCTTCATCAAATCCCAGATAGATTGCATCGTCATGCAGGAGAAGGGGGCGTTTGATAATGGATGGATTTTCAAGTGCTACGCTTAGGGCCTTGTAGTCATTCATGGCCGACTTAATGTCATCGGGCAGCACGCGCCATGTCGTTCCTTTGCGGTTGACGACGTTTTCCCAGCCATGCTGGTCGATCGCTTTTTTCACTATCTCCTGGTTGGCGCCTTCTTTTTTATAGTCGTGAAATTCATAGGCGATTTTGTGCGCATCAAGCCAGGCAAAGGCTTTCTTCATCGTGTCACAATTTTTGATGCCATAGATATGAACGTTCATTCGCTGTCTCTTTCCTCACAAATAAAAAACCGCGCAGGCACCGTATGGCATCTGCGCGGTTTTGTAAATTACAGGTGAGCCTAGAAGTCCCAGTCTTCATCCTCGGTGGCGACCGCCTTACCGATGACGTAGGAGGAGCCAGAGCCGGAGAAGAAGTCATGGTTCTCATCCGCGTTCGGCGACAGGGCCGAGAGGATGGACGCGCTGACATTCGTCGTGTCCGCCGGGAACATTGGATCAAACCCGAGGTTCATCATCGCCTTGTTGGCGTTGTAATGCAGGAACTTCTTCACATCTTCGGTCAGGCCGATCGAATCATAGAGGGATTCGGTATACCGGACTTCGTTCTCGTAAAGGTCGAACAGGAACGATACGGCAAAATCCTTGATCTCCATCTGTTCCATCGGTGTCAGGGCTTCGAAACCACGCTGGAATTTGTACCCGATGTAATAACCATGCACGGCTTCGTCGCGGATGATCAGGCGGATCAGGTCTGCCGTGTTGGTCAGCTTTGCGCGGCTCGACCAATACATCGGCAGGTAGAATCCCGAATAGAACAGGAAGCTTTCCAGGAACACACTGGCGATCTTGCGGCGCAGCGGGTCGTTCGATCCGTATTTGTCGAGGATGAGGCGGGATTTCAGTTGCAGCGCCTCGTTCTCCTCGCTCCATTTATAGGCATCATCGACATCGCGCATGGAGCACAATGTGGAGAAAATGGAGGAATAGGAACGTGCATGCACGGCTTCCATAAAGGAAATGTTGCTAAGCACGGCCTCTTCATGCGGGGTGATCGCATCGGGCATCAGCATAGGCGCGCCCACCGTGTTCTGGATGGTGTCGAGCAGTGTCAAGCCCGTGAAAACACGAATGGTCAGTTGCTGCTCTGCATGCGTCAGCGAATTCCACGAAGGAATGTCGTTCGACAGCGGCACTTTCTCGGGGAGCCAGAAGTTTCCGGTCAGGCGGTTCCAAACCTCAAGGTCCTTGTCGTCCTCGATCCGGTTCCAGTTGACGGCCTTGACCGCGGCCAACGGCTTTGCCGGGGCGATCAAAGGTTTTCCGTCAAACAAGGTTTGCTCGTTCTTCATTACAGACTGCATGATACACATCCTTCTACTTCGGTTCCTTCCAGCGCCACTTGACGCAGGCGTATGTAGTAAATCGTTTTGATGCCTTTCTTCCACGCATAGATTTGCGCTTTGTTGATATCGCGCGTCGTCGCGGTATCGGGGAAGAACAGGGTAAGCGAGAGACCCTGATCGACGTGCTGCGTCGCCGCGGCATAGGTGTCGATGATTTTTTCTGGGCCCACCTGATAGGCGTCCTGATAATATTCCAGATTGTCGTTTGTCATGAACGGCGCCGGATAGTAAACGCGGCCGATCTTGCCTTCCTTACGGATTTCAACACGTGCCGCGATCGGGTGGATCGAGGATGTCGAGTTGTTGATATAGGAAATGGAACCTGTCGGCGGCACGGCCTGAAGGTTTCTGTTGTACAGGCCTTTTTCCATGACGTTCTTTTTCAGGGCGGCCCAGTCTTCCTGTGTCGGGATTTTGATGCCAGCATTGTCGAAGAGAACGCGCACTTTCTCTGTCAACGGCTTCCAGTCTTTCGATATGTATTTGTCGAAGAATTCGCCGCTGGCATATTTCGATTTCTCGAAACCCTTGAAGCTTTTGCCGTGTTCGATGGCAAGGTTGTTCGACGCGCGGATCGCATGATACGTCACAGCATAGAAATAGATGTTCGTGAAATCGATTCCTTCTTCCGAGCCATAGAAAATGCGCTCTCTCGCAAGGTACCCGTGCAGGTTCATCTGGCCCAGCCCAATCGCGTGCGATTCGGAATTGCCCTTGGCAATCGATGGTACGGACTGGATGTCGCTCATATCCGATACGGCGCTGAGGCCGCGGATCGCGGTTTCTACCGTCTTGCCGAAATCCGGAGAATCCATGGTAAGGGCGATGTTGAGGGAGCCGAGGTTACAGGAAATATCGCTGCCGAGGTGTTCATACCCCAGGTCTGGATGATACTTGCTTGCCTCGCTGACCTGCAGGATTTCCGAGCAGAGGTTGCTCATGATGATGCGGCCATCGACCGGGTTTGCCTTGTTCACTGTGTCTTCGAACATGATGTAGGGGTATCCGGATTCGAACTGGATCTCGGCCAGCGTCTTGAAGAATTCGCGGGCGTTGATTTTCTTTTTGCGGATTGCCGGGTTGTCGGCCATCTCGCGGTATTTTTCGCTGACTGAAATGTCAGAGAACGGTACGCCATATACTTTTTCGACATCGTAAGGCGAGAAGAGGTACATATCCTCGTCATTTTTAGCGAGTTCGAAGGTAATGTCCGGAATAACAACCCCGAGCGAGAGAGTCTTGATACGGATTTTTTCATCCGCGTTCTCGCGCTTGGTGTCGAGGAATTTCATGATGTCCGGATGGTGGGCGTGCAGGTACACGGCGCCCGCGCCTTGACGCGATCCCAGCTGGTTGGCATAGGAGAACGCATCTTCCATCAGTTTCATGATCGGAATAACGCCCGAAGACTGGCCTTCGATCTTTTTGATCGGTGCGCCGGATTCGCGGATGTTGGTCAGGGTGAAGGCCACGCCGCCGCCGCGTTTGGAAAGCTGCAGGGCGGAGTTGATGGAACGGCCGATCGATTCCATGTTGTCTTCGATGCGGAGCAGGAAGCAGGAAACGAGCTCGCCGCGCTGTTTCTTACCGGCATTGAGGAACGTCGGCGTTGCCGGTTGGAAACGCCCTGTGACGATTTCATCGACCAGATGGTTCGCAAGGTCTTCGTTGCCGCGGGCGAGCAGCAGGGCCACCATGACAACGCGGTCTTCATAGCGCTCCAGATAGCGTTTGCCGTCGAAGGTTTTCAGCGTATAGCTGGTGTAATATTTGAACGCACCCAGGAATGTCTGGAAACGGAACTTCGCCTTATAGGCGCGGTCGAACAGGGCGTGGATGAAGTCTTTGCTGTATTGATCCAGCACTTCTTTCTCGTAATAGCCTTCGGTGACAAGGTAATCGAGTTTTTCTTCCAGATTGTGGAAGAACACCGTGTTCTGGTTCACGTGCTGAAGGAAATACTGGCGAACCGCCTGCTTGTCCTTGTCGAACTGGATTTGCCCGTTCTCGTCATAGAGATTGAGCATCGCGTTAAGCGCGTGATAATCCATCTCGGTGTCGCGCGGTGCGATCTCTACTGTGCGCGGCTTCTCAGCGGCGGCTGCTGTTGTAGCGGGCATTCCCATAACTCTCTTACTCCATTTCTAACCATTTCAACATCGTCCGGTGTTCCCATTAGTTCGAACTTATAGAAACACGGGACGCCGCAACGTGCAGAAATCACGTTGCCGGCATAACCATAATATTGTCCGAAATTCCTGTTGCCCGCCGCGATTACGCCGCGAATATAGGCCCTGTTTTCGGGATCGTTCAAAAAACGAATCACTTGTTTTGGTACGGCTCCGCCGCCCTGCGCATCCGCATAGGTCGGCGAAACCAGAATATAGGGTTCATTCACTTTGATCATTTCTTCCTGAGGATCAAGGGGAATCCTCCGCGCTCTCAAACCCGTTTTTTCGATGAAGCGATGGGTATTGAGGGATTTGCTGGAAAAATAGACCAGAAGTGTCATCCCAAGAACCTAGGCGGCGACTGTTTCGCGGACAAGGGTGTTGATCTTGTCGGGGCGGAAACCGGACCAGTGGTCATTTTCTGTAACAATGACCGGAACCTGAAGGTACCCCATGCCACGGACCATGGACAGGGCTTGCTCATCCTTGGAAATATCGACAACGCTATAGGCGATTCCGCGCTGATCAAGGGCGCGGTAAGTTGCTGTGCACTGAACGCAAGCTGGCTTGCTGTAAACGACAATAGACATATTCTTTCTCCTTCTCCTAAAGACAAGGCCCCCCCATGCGCAGAGGAGCATGATCCCCAGCGCGTTACGGCTGCACATGTATTTTTACATTTCTGAAAATGAACGCGAGAAACGTTGCGTTCTCTAGATATAGTATACAAAAATCGGATCGGTTCAATATATTGTTTTTCTGTATAGAATCTTTTTTATCTTGCTTCGCTAATGTCTGGTGCGAATCGCTGCCCGAAAACCCAGTTTTTACAGTTATCTATGGCAGCCAATCGTATGATTGGGATAAAATTCCCAGCGAAATTTTTTTTTCAGGCTGTTTGCGGGGATTGCCCGCTCCGCCACAAGGCACCCTTGTGGGGTGATCGAAAAAGCGACTCACACCGTATAAAGACTATCCAAGGAGAACAATCATGAAAACTGCATACGGCCTGCATCACATCACGGCTATTGCCGGCGATGCCAAACAGAATTTCGACTTTTACACCAAAGCGCTTGGCATGCGCTTTATCAAGAAGACGGTGAATTATGACGATCCCGGCACCTATCACTTCTATTTTGCGGATAAGACCGGTACGCCCGGTTCTGTCCTGACCTTCTTCCCGCATGGGGATATTTCCAAAGGGCGGCATGGCACGGGACAGGCGGTGGAAATCGTCTTTGCGGTGCCCAAATCGGCCATTTCCTTCTGGATGAACCGTTTCCATGAATTGGGGATTGCCTATCAGGGACCGGAAAAGCATTTCGATGAAACCGTGATTCGGATTCAGGATCCGGATGGGCTGATGCTCGAATTTGTCGGCGTTGACGATTTGCCGGACGATTCGGTCTGGGCGAGCGATGATATTCCGGCGGATGTGGCGATTCGCGGTTTTCACAGTGTGTCGCTCTGGGTCGATGATCAGGCGAAGACGGCGGATATCTTGACCAAACATCTTGGCTATACATTCGTCGGGAATGACGGCAGCCGCTATCGCTACCGCGCTTCGGGCGACGGAATCGGACGTTTCGTCGACTTACGGGAAATTCCCGGCATGTGGCGGGGCGCGCCTGGTGCGGGCACCATTCATCATGTGGCGTTCCGCGTCGGCGATGACGAGTCGGAAGTAAAAATCCGGGATGGCATCGTCGCCGATGGTCACAGGCTGACGGAAGTGATCGACCGGAATTATTTCCACTCGGTCTATTTCCGGGAGCCGAACCATGTTCTGTTCGAACTGGCCACGGATCACCCGGGCTTTGCGATCGACGAATCGGTGGAAACACTGGGCGAAGATCTCAAGCTTCCATCCAAGTATGAAATGCACCGCGCCGAAATTGTCGCGGCGTTGCCTGAACTTTAAAGTAGGCTGTCATTCTGAGGCGAAGCCGAAGAATCTCGGAGATCCTTCGCTCTCGCTCAGGATGACAGTGCACTAGGGGAATCTGATATGAAAACCGATTTCAAACACATCTATGTAAAAGGTGATTCCAATCTGCCTGCGCTTTTGTTGCTTCATGGCACGGGCGGCGACGAACATGACCTCGTTGAACTGGGGCAGGCCGTTGCTCCTGGCTCTGCCATTCTATCGGTGCGCGGCAAAGTTTTGGAAAACGGCATGCCGCGTTTTTTCCGGCGCCTGTCCGAAGGTGTGTTCGATCTGGAGGACCTGAAATTCCGCACCGATGAACTTGCCGCCTTCATAAAAGAGGCGAGGGGAGAATACGGGGTGACCCAGCCTCTTTACGCGCTGGGCTTTTCGAACGGGGCGAATATAGCGGCGAGTTTGCTTTTCAGTCAGCCGGCGGCTTTGGACGGGGCCATATTGCTCCGTGCCATGGTTCCTTTCGAGCCAGAGGGTTTGCCGGATTTATCGGGCAAGCGCATCCTGATGCTGTCCGGCCTAATGGACCCGATTATTCCTGCGGATAATGCGGCCCGTCTTGCCGCACTGTTCGAAGATTCCGGCGCCAATATAACGCACCGGATGAAACCCGCAGGCCATGGGTTGGTTCAGTCAGACTTTACCGATATCAAGGGATGGCTGGATCAAAACGCGTAACAGTGCGGCGGTGGTATGGAACGTTAGTAATCGCGCTTCCAGAAGATACCGCCGCCGCCCTGCGCGTCCTGTCCTATCTCGCTTTCAATATTGATCGACGGCGTAACCTCTATCTGGATGGTGGCCTCTCCGGAATTCTCGGCCTTGCCGCGGCCCAGTTCCAGATAGACATTGTCGGTCAGATATTTTCCGACATTCACATTCGCGCCGCCGCTTTCATCCATATCGACAGAGATATCATCAAAGCCTGTGGCATCTCGCAGGACCCCAAGCGGGTCGAACCCGCTGCCGCCTTCACCGGAAAAACGTCTGATAGTTTGCGTGAGCTGCACGGCCTGAAATGCGGATATCCGCGCTGAATCCTTTCCGAACAAAATGCGCGATAGAACCTCGTCCTCTGGAAGCGAGGGAGTAGAGGAAAATGTAATTGACGGGTCCATTACAGGTCCGGCCAATATAATCGATCCGGTAACATCGCCTGCCGGTGTGGTGGCCTCTATATCGAGATAGGGTGAGGGGGGCACATCGCCCTGAAAACGAAGATTGCCCCTTATAAGGGTAAAACGTTTTCCGAATTCTTCATATCGTCCGCGGCGCGAAGACAACGTGCCATTCAGTTGCGGGACGGATGCCGTACCGGTTACCGCGATATTACCTTCGAATTCCGCATCGAGTCCCCATCCACGTACAAAGAACTGATTGTTTGCATTGATGTCTATATCGAGGGTGAGTTCATCGAGAAGCCCCGTCCCTCCGTCTTCCTTATCCTCGACGATGTTCAGTTGCGGGATATTGCTGGAAAAGGTTTCCGGGATAGTGATGTCCATCTGGAGGATGTCGGCGGACCCTGAAAGCATCAGCCCATCCGCCATACCGGCAAGTTCGATGTTGGCATCAATCCTTCCATCTGCAATCGTGGTGCGTGGAACATGGAAATTCTTCAAACGCACATTAAGATCGGTCGTTCCCTGGTTAAAGGACATTGTACCGCCGCCGGAAATAACGCCACTCTCTCCATCCGTTCCGGAAAGCGAAGAAAGCGTCAGGATATCGCGGTTTACGCTGGCGCCTGCCGAAAGATTGGCAATCAGGATGCCGTTTTCTACATCTTCGAATGATGCGTCTGTCAAACGAATATCCGCAACTGGCGCGGGATTGCCGATGGTCCCCTCTATCGTTCCATTTGCGGTTAACGTGCCGGATAGATCCTGTGTGGGCGGTAAAAGTAATGGCGCAAACGCAGAAAGATCGATATCTGCCGTCATCGTTCCATTCACAGGCGATGATTGATCCAGTGCAAAAACGAAAGGCAGCAGTGATAATTCCATCGGCGTGGAAACATCCGCAGCCAATTTGCGAATGCCCGTTCCTTGACCCGTGATAGTGGCGGTGAGTGCCTGTCCGTCATGATAGGCCTTTATATCAATCGATGCGCTTTGATAGGTTCCTTGGCCGAGGCCGCGCAGTTTGGCATTCAATTCCGTTCTCGGCTGCGCCGGTGTGCCGGTCATCGCGGCGTCAAGATCGATGCGTAGATCGCTCAGTTGCGAAGGCAATTGCGCCGGAATATCCTGCCCGCGGAGATTTTTCGTGGAGAAAGTGAGATTGACGGCCTCTGTAGTAAAGTCCCCCCCAAGCCTGATGGTCGAAGCACCTTGTTTGATATTGAATGCAATATCCATTATGTCGGGGACGGGTTTCGTCAGGTCCGAAAAATCGGCGCTGCCATCGAAAGATACGGGTATGGGAACCGCGCCGTCCCCGTTTAATGCCAATCTATAGTTTTCGCTTTCGCCTTCCGTTATCGTGGCGGATAGTTTTTTAAGAGTGATTTTATCCGAAATTTCTATCGCAGATGCATCAATCTTGGCCGATTGCGGCCATGGGTTGGAAAGGGCCGCGATGAATGCCTGCGCCGAGAGATCACGAACGCTGATCATTCCTGCAACACCTTTCGCAATCGTGGCCTTGATATCCGCTGATTGTGCGCTTGCATTGGATGGCTTGAAGGATGCTTCGGCCGTGAGGGAGCCGCCGAGCGTTACCCCTGCAAGCTCGCTATAACGGGCGAGGTTCTTTGCATCGATAGTGAGGGAGCCATCGAACAAAGCCGTGTCGGTTGAAAATATGCCATCGCCGTTTAAAATAATATCTGGTGCGCTACCTTCCAGGTCGGTAATGCGCAAGGCGGGCGCATCATAGGAAAGAAAAGCGTCGACTGTGATAGGGTCGTCCTTATAGGTGGTTTCGATGCGGGCATCGCCCGCTATGCCTTGGTTTATATTCTCTGTTGCCAAAGAAACCTTGATGTCGGACAGGCCGCGCTCTTTCAAAGATCCCGTTACAATATCTGCGGCAATGTTCAACGCCGGACCCGAAAGTGGCCCCTTGATCCGCACATCGGCCGAGGCCGACCGGATGGCATCGGCACTCAGAATTGACAGATCATTATGCCGAACTTGCGTAGCAAGGCTGACCACCCCATTTTCGCCAAGCGCACCGTCTCCACGCGCGGTCAGAGAATAATTCTTTGCCAGAATGGAAAATTCATTCAAACTGAAGGCGAGTGTTGCGGGCGTGAATACGGCGTCCATGACTATCGCTTGCGGCGAATCCAAATTTTGCGCCAGTTGCGGCAGGCCGGGCCTGAGTGTGGCCGATAGCGTCATGTCATCTTGCAAAGTTATCGATGCATATAATGACGGCGATAATTCATAGACGCTTCCGGCAACGTCTTTGCCGAGAACAACCCTATCGAACGATAGATCGGTCAGGATAATTTTGCGAAAGAAAATATCCGGTGCCGCGAAAGGCGTGATTGGTTCTGATATCTCAGATTCTTCGGTATCCTGCGTTACTGGAATGCGCTCCAGTGTCAGTGTTCCGCCTCTGGCAGACAGTTCCACTGTTTGAAGCGGGCTGAGCAGGAAAGACGCCGCGAGCGAGAAACGATCCATCGTCAGGAACTGTCCCCGATTGTCTGAAATGCTGAGGTTATGGATGGAAATTCCCCGTACGGGGTCGTAATATAATCCATCGAATGCAACATCATATCCGCTTGGCGCGAGGGCTTGGTTGATTTTGCCGGCTATGAAATCTGTGCCGGCACCCGCACTGATGGCATTGATGCCTATCACGAGTGTCAACTGAATCACAATCAGGCCGATAAAGAGCAGCGCGCAGAGAGAAAGAAGTCCCTGTACGATAACTGTTGCTGATTTTTGTAGTAAAGAAACCATCAGAATGCCTGCCCGATACTAATGTAGAACTGGTAATTCTGGTCTAGATTGTCTTTCTGGGTTAGCGGCGTCGCAATGTCAAACCGCACCGGTCCGAAGGATGTGTAATAGCGTACCCCGATCCCCGCGCCGACCGCCATATTGCTAAAATCTGGCTCGCTTTCTTCGGTGACGCTACCGGCGTCGATGAACGCAACCCCGCCAAATTTTTCGGTGAATTTCGTACGCAGTTCAAAGGAGAGGGTGGCAAGTGATGCGCCGCCGCTTGGTTCCCCGTTCACTTCCGGGCCGACTTCCTGATAACCATACCCCCGCACCGATCCGCCGCCGCCCGCGTAGAAACGCTCTGTTGCGGGAATAGCATCGATATCTGCGCCTTGAATAGTGCCGATACTGGCTTTGGTTGCAAGCGTGACTTTATTGCCAGCGCCGAAGGATATGTAACCGCTGCCGCTTGCCTGCAATTTAAAGAAGGGATCGGCCTGCCCGAGAATATCGAAGAACGGCTGGCCCAGTAGGGAAAGGTTGATTCCTTTTTTCGGATCCAGATTGTCGTCACGCGTATCATAGGACAGGGTTTGCGGCGCGGATAAAAGGCCGTAAGTTTCCGTTGTGTTCAACGTGTGATCGTTGATCCGCAGGATAGAGGCCTTTATGCCGGTAGAACCAGATAAATGTTTTCCGAATTTGCGCGAAACGGATCCGCCTGCATCATATGCGTATTCTTCGAACGCGTCGGTGTCCTGACGGCGCAGTTCGGTGTTGAGGGACAATGTCTGGTCATCACGCATGAAATAAGGCTTGTTAAAGTCTGCGCCAATACTTTGTTTGAGTTGAGAGATGTTCAGCTCCGCCTTCAATCTCTCAGCCGCCCCGAAAAAATTGCGATGCTCCCATCCCAAAACACCGCCCGGCCCTTCATCTGAATAGTACGTCAGACCTGCGCTGATCGTGCGGTGCGCGCGTTCCTTCAGGTTGACGGTGATTGGCACGGATCCGTCTTCCCGCGGCCCATCCGGAGGCAGGATTATATCGGCCTGCGCAAAAAGCCCGCTTTGCAACAGCGTGGTTTTATAACTTTCCAATTTGTCCCGGCGGAAACAATCGTTCTCCTTCCACGGGAGAAGGCGGCGCAGATAAGACGGCCTGACGGTTTGACTTCCTGTAAATGCTACCTCACCGAAATGTCCCTCGCGGCCAGCATCGACGACAAAATCAACCATGCCCGTGTGACGCCTTTTGTCCAGTTTGACGCGGTTGTTGACGGACAGGAAAAAATAACAACGGTCTTTGCCTATATTCCTTTGAAGTTCGGCTTGCGAGACCAGAATTTTCCCTGCATCCAAAATATCTCCGGTCGATGGCGCCCCGCGAGGCAGTGATTCCAGATATAATTCTGGGGCGACAGATAGGCCCGAAATTGTATATTGCGGGCCATAAGTGATGTCGTACCGGCCGTTCAGGGATTTCTGCCCATCGATAAACTTGATCTCGGCGCTGTAATATCCTTTTGCATGCAGGGCTTTTAAAAGATCGGCGCGCACCGTCTGTTCTAGATACTCCTCCTGCCGTGCACGCAACGCGGGGTCTTCATCGTCTGCGAATGTTTTTGTTTTTTCATCCTGCCGCTCTTCAAGAATGGATTGCAGATAGGCTTGTGTTTCCTGATCGCTTTCCAAACCATGCATCGTATAGCTGGTTTCAACGCCGCCGCGCAAAATATTACCAAGCGTGCACCCGCCAAGAAGCATGCAGCCCGCAAGCGGCAGACAGAGGCTTGAAAAAATACCGTGTGGCGCAGAAAACGTCGTCATCCTTGAACCCTATAACGATAGTCCCGCCAACAAACGGCTAAAGCGGCAAATAATTGCGGCCCGTTCTTAGACAATCTGCCGGGTCCCGATCTCCACGGCCTGCGAGGGCGGAATGCGGAAATAATCGGTGGCGTCAACCGCGCTTTTGGCCATCGCGATATAGATGCTGTCCTGCCATAGCGGAAGGCCGTGATGCGGGTCGGCGATAAATTTGCGGTGGCCGAGGAAGAATGACGCGTGCTCCACATCGATATCATATCCCAGACTTTTCGCGCGATACAGGGCTGCCGGTACGTTCGGTGTTTCCATGAAACCGAAACTGACGATCACGCGCATCATGTGGGAATTGATGGACTCTACCTCGATCCGCTGCTCAATCGGCACACGCGGTATGGGGCACACGGAAATAGTCAGGATGATATTCTTCTCATGCAGAACCTGGTTATGTTTCAAATTCTGCATCATTGTTTCCGGGGCAACCGATTGGTCGCTGGTCAGGAAGATCGCTGTGCCGGGGACGATTACGGGTGGATCGCGCTCCAGCATCTCGGCAAGGTCGATCATGGAAATGCTCTGCCGTGCCGCTTTGATGGTTACGTAACGCGTGCCATTGACCCACGTAATGACCATAAGGACGATATAGACCCCCAGTAACAAGGGCACAAATCCACCGTCGAAAAGTTTAAGCAGGTTTGAAGAGAAGAACACTGTTTCGACAAGGAAAAAGGGAATGGTAATAAGTCCTGCCAGTAAATAACCTTTCTTCCATATCTTGGCGATCATGAAAAAAATCAGGATGGAGGAAAGCATCATGGTCGCCGTGATGGAGATACCATACGCGGCGGCAAGATTGGTGGATGACTGGAAGATGAGGCAAAGCAGCAAAACCGTCCACATCAGCATCATATTGATCTTGGGCATATAAATCTGCCCTTCGTGCGATTCCGATGTATGGCGCACTTCAAGGCGAGGCAAAAGGCCAAGCTGCATGGCTTGTCGCGCCACGGAAAACGCGCCGGTAATCACGGCCTGGCTTGCGATGATGGTCGCCATGGTCGCCAGAGCGACAACAGGGATCAGGGCCCATTCCGGAAACATCATGAAGAATGTGTTGGGGATAGGGGTTCCGGCCTTGATGAGCATGGCACCTTGTCCGAGATAATTAAGGGCAAGGCACGGGAACACCAAAAACAGCCACGCATATTGAATAGGCTTGCGCCCGAAATGGCCCAGATCGGCATAGAGTGCTTCGGCGCCTGTGACGGCGAGGAAGACTGAGCCAAGCACGACGAAGGAGAGAAATCCATGGGAGAACAGGAACTCTACCGCATAGTGTGGTGAAAAGGCCAACAGGACGATGGGATTACGGACAATCCAGTAAAGCCCTATCCCGCCGAGCACGAGAAACCAGAAAACGGTGATGGGTCCGAAGAAACGTGCCATATGGCCGGTGCCGTGGCGCTGGACGCTGAACAATATGACGAGGATCAGGATTGTGAATGGCAAAACGTATTTATCGAGTGCCGGCGTAATTAGGTGCAGCCCTTCCATCGCCGATAAAACGGAAATGGCGGGCGTAATGGCGGCTTCGCCAAAGAACAGGGCCGCGCCGCTGATCCCCGCCAAAAAGACGATCCCTGCCTTTTTCGATGCGCCGCGTTGTGCGAGCGCCATAAGCGAAAGAATGCCGCCTTCGCCACGGTTGTCGGTGCGTAAAAGAAAAAGCACATATTTGACCGTGACGATAATCGTCATGGCCCACACAATGAGGGAAAGAATGCCGAGAATTTCCGCGGGATTGATTTTGCCGCCACCCAAATGACTTGCGGCCTCGCGGAAGGCGTAAAGCGGGCTGGTCCCGATATCCCCATAAACCACGCCGATACAGCCTATCAGCAGAAGACGGAAATTCTTGGCGGAATGCCCATGGCTATCTTGGGCTGGCGCGTCGGTGTCCGGGGAGAGGGTTTGTGGAGGTATATTCATAAAGGGACCGGGTGGGATTAAATTGTGCCTTGCGCAAAAGGATAAGCCGCACCGCCGCCCTTGTCCAGTTTTTTACCAAAATATGAAAAACGCAGCGAGGCCGACAAGAATGCGGTAATAAGCGAACGGCGTGAACCCGTAATGGGAGATCACCGCCATCGCGGCCTTGATAACGACCATCGCGGTGATGAACGCGGAGAGAAGGCCTGCGGCGACGAGGTCCATGCGCGGATAGGTGATAAAACCCTCCCAGTTTTTGAACACATCATAAACCACGGCGCAAATCATGATCGGAACCGCAAGGAAGAAAGAGAATTCGGCGGCGGCCTTGCGTGAGAGGCCAAGCCCGAGCGCGCCGATGATCGTGGCGCCGGAACGCGAAACGCCGGGGATGAGCGCTATGGACTGGAAACAACCGATCAGAAACGCCTGCTTGGGGCTTACATCATCGATGGTTTCGGTTCTCGGCGTGGTAAATCGTTTGTCGACCAGAAGAATGATGATCCCGCCAAGGACGAGCGTGGTGGCGATGACATGGGGGCTATAGAGAACGTTCTTGATAAAGCCGTGAAAGAAATAACCGAGCACCAGCGCGGGTACCATGCCAAGGAAGATATTGAGGGCAAAGCGCCGCGCTACCGGATCGTGCGTGATACCGATGGCCGTATCCCAGAATTTTTTGCGGTAGAGCACGACAACGGCCATGATCGCGCCAAGCTGTATCAGAACCTCGAAGACAAAGCCTTCCGGCGAGGGGAAGTCCAGCCCTTCCGTCAGAAGGATCAGGTGGCCTGTCGAAGAGACGGGCAGGAATTCTGTCAGCCCCTCGACGAAGCCCAGAAATATGGCAACCAGAAAATCAATCATTTTGCCAGTTTGCTATGCCGGATTCCGTAGACAAAGTAAATAACCATGCCAAGGGCGAGCCAGCCAACGAAACGAAGATGCGTTTCATAGGGCAGGAACGCAATCAAAGCACCGCAGGAGAGAACGCCAAGGACAGGCAGGACGATGCCAAACGGCATCTTGAACGGGCGCGGCATGTCGGGGTGGGCTTTGCGCAGGAAGATCACCCCGCCGCATACCATGACAAAGGCTGCGAGTGTGCCGATATTGACGAGCTCAGCCAGCGCGCCGAGCGGGACGAAACCGGCCATCACGGCCATAACGATACCGCACAAAACGGTGGTGCGTACCGGCGTTTGGGTCTTGTCGTTTACCGTTTCGAAGAAGCTGGAGATCAGGCCGTCGCGCGACATCGCAAGGATGATGCGGGTCAGGGCATAATAAAGGACCAGCATAACGGTGGTCAGGCCGGTGATCACGCCCGTGGCAACAAGCGCGGAAGCCCAATTAACGCCAACCTGTTGTAAGGCGAAGGCGACCGGGGATGATACGTTCAGTTCCGGATAGGGCAGGACACCGGTCAAAAGACCAGAGACAATGACATAGATCAGCGTGCAGAAAACAAGGCTGCCGATAATCCCGATCGGCACATCGCGCTTGGGGTTTTTGGCTTCCTCCACGGCGGTCGAAACCGCATCGAATCCGACATAGGCGAAGAAGACGAGCGAGGCCCCCGCCAGAATGCCGACAGGCTTGCCCAGCTCGTTATGGTCGAACCATCCGAACGGCATAAAGGGCGACCAGTTTTCGGGATTTACATGGAAAACGGCAACCCCGATGAACACGGCAATGGTCAAAAGCTTGATGAAGACCATGACGGCATTGATCTTGGCGCTTTCGCTGACGCCGCGGATCAGCATCATCATAAGGGCGAGGATGATCAGCACGGCAGGAAGATTGACGATCCCGGGGTCTGCGGCAAACGGACCGGCGGTCAGGGAATGCGGCAGCCCCATTCCGATGGCGGTCAGGGCATTGTTGAAATAACCGGACCATCCGTTGGCAACGGCGGCGACGGCCACACCATATTCAAGGATCAAATCCCAACCGATGATCCAGGCGATGAATTCACCAAAGGCCGCATAGGAATAACCATAGGCGGACCCGCATCCGCCGACGCTGGAAGCGAGTTCGGAATAGGCGAGCGCCGCGAAGGTGCAGGCAATCCCCGCCACCACGAAAGAAAGAACCACGGCGGGACCGGACATGGTCGCGGCCGCGACGCCCGTCAGGACGAAAATCCCCGTGCCGATGATCGCGCCGATGCCAAGGAGGACAAGGTCAAAGGCGGACAGGCATTGTTTCAGGCCCGTATTGTGCAGATCGGCATTGATGGGTTTGCGGCGGAAGAGCTGGTTCATCTTGGTTACTCCTGAAGGATCAAGAACAACATTTTTTCATATTTTCGCCTGATGTAAAGCCGTCATTGCGGACCTGACGAAGCAATCCATAGATAATCCATACAGATATGGGGCGGGTCTACTTCGCCTTTTCGATTCTCTCAAGGCGAATGACGACGCGGCGGTTCTGCGCCTGGTTGTCCGGAAGGGGGCTTCCGGCCTCGTCGCGGTTCGGGACTTTGGGTACGGCAGAGCCATATCCCACGGCACGCAGACGCTGGGCGGGCACACCTTTTTCGGTCAGATAGCGGACAACGGCGGCGGCCCTGGCGGTGGATAACTCCCAGTTGGAGGGGAATTGCGCGGTGCGGATGGGGGAATCGTCGGTATAGCCCTCCACCGAAATCGTATAACCATCATATTCCTGCGAGGTAAGGGTCGGCAACAATTCATCGAGCAATTCAAGGCCTTCGGCATTCAGATTGGCCGATCCGACATTGTAAAAAGGCGCGGAGTTCATTTCGATCGTCGTGATGCGGTCACCCTTTTCCACCTCGACATTCTCTTCGTCCTTGTTGAACCGGTCGACGATGGAAGGCAACGCTTCGAACGGCATTTCGGCGGAAGGCGGTGTATCGAACGGGGTCGGCGGCAGGGCATATTGCCCCTTCATATGGTCGGAGGTGGAGCCGGCAAAGGTTTCAACAACCTTCTTCTTGGCGTTTTCGAACTTGTCTTCCTCTACAACCGAAATGGCAATAAATACGGCAAAGAAACATAAAAGCAGCGTAATCATGTCGGCATAGGTCATCAGCCAGTCATCGACATGCTGCTCTTCCTTGCTGCGCCGGCGGTCCTTGATATGAAAGCTCATAACTTGACCTGTTTATAAACGCCTGCGTCGATGTCGTAATGGCTTTCGAATGTCAGGAAGGAATTGAGATGATCCTGAATATAGCGCGGCGATTTGTTTTCGACGAGAAGGACCAGCCCTTCGGTGATCAACTGGTTGCGAAACCGCATCGCCTCCTGCTTCTGCTGCAGTTTGGCGGAAGCCGGCATATAGACCATCCGTGCGGTGACGACCCCGTACAATGTCGCAAGCAGTGATACAGAAAGCCCTGCGCCGATATTCGACATATCGCCATCGAGGTTGCCGAGCATAATTACCATCCCGACGAGTGTTCCGACCATCCCGAAGGCCGGCGCATGGCCTGCCATTGCCATCAATATGCGTGATGGAATCGTGTCGCGCTCATACATCGCATCGGCGGCGGTTTCCATCATGTTACGGATTTCTTCAGGCTTGTAATTGCTCATGACCATATCAAGGCTGTATTTGACAAACGGGTCTTCGATGCCCGTCTTGCCCGTTTCATCTTCAAGACCGCGCAGCCCGCGCTCGCGGACGATCCGCGCCCAGTTGATAATCTCGACAAGGTCTTTTTGCAGTGTGTGGTGCTTGGCCTGCGATTCCTGAAACATCAAACCGATGGATTTCAGGGCGGTTATCACATCCTTGGCCTCGAAGCTCATGAAGGCAACGGCGAGTGATCCGCCGACGACGATCATGAGGCCTTCAAGGCTCAGGAAGCCTGCGAAATTGTTGGTCCCTATCAAAATGGCCCCGAACAACAGGGTAAAACCGATGGCGGCACCGGCAATAGAGGCTCTTGAATAGTTCATAGGTCAAACACTCATCTGGATGGATAGGTCTCCAGATAAGTATGAACGTCTTTTAGTTTTTCTTGAAGCATTAGTTTTTTCGCAAGGTGAATGTCGTCACGGCTGAGTTGTCCCGGCATCGCGGCGGATTTCGTTATGTCATTGACTGTGCGCTCGAAAAACCTGTCGTAAATTCCTGTCTGCAGGATCTTGTCTATGGATCGGTCTGCCGTGTTGGCCAGAGAAGAGGCAACCTTAAGGTATCGGCCACCCTGCCATGATTTGGGGGTCACGGTTTTATAGATCTTTCTGGCTATATGCATCGCGCCGCCATGGGCCGAAACTTGACGAGGTGCGGCCACTTCCTGCTGGCCTTCGGAGACGGCTTTTTCCTGTTTTTCGAAAATTTCCGCGCGGCCCGAACTGAGGTTTTCGGCATAGGTTGTAAAACCGAGCGGGGCGTAATGTTGGAAGCTGTGATCCATACCAAGGGAATTTGCCCAGTCCTGCCATTTGAAGGCGTTGATCTGGCGGGATGATGAGACGGATACCCACGGAACACGGTACGCATCCGCGATGATGGCGGCGTGCATCGCTTCGGCAATCACCAGTTTGGCTCCGCTGATCGCGGCCATCACATCTTTAATGTCAGAAAGCGGATCGACATACTCTACGCCCGCGTGCTTGCATGCGGATTTCCAGAGGGGGTTGAGCGATGTTTTCCAGTGCGGTACGAAAACCGTTTTTCCGGTTTTAGGTGCGGCGGGGAAAATTTCGGGCGTCAGGATGGCGGGGTCTGTGATAAACATGTCATCGGGGAGCCCCATGACCTTGGCCGTCTTGGGGCCGCGGACGAAAAAGAACTTCCAGTTAGGATCGTTGATCTGGCGGAAGTCGGCGCCATAGCCGCATCCCGATCCGCAGACGATAACCTGGCCTGCCGTTTCGCGAAGGCCGTTACCCAGTAGGGTTCCGATTCCCATCATGACGATTCCATCGTCCCGCCCGATAAATTCTCCGAGGTATGGCTGCCATAGATATTTGTTCAGGACATCGCCGAAATTCGGGACGGACTCATACATGCTTATTCTCAAGATCGGATCCTTTCGCACTGCAAAAAAGCTATAGAAACCATGAAATACGCTCTGGCGCAAGTGCGCTTTGGAACCGGATGGCGTTTGCGCCGTTTGTATTTCGGGAATAAAGGAGATTTTTATGTCGGCTAACACAGGCAACAACAAACGCGGCGTCAATCAGGGGCAAACAAGGCTGGGCAAAGGCCATGTAACGAAGGATGAGGAATATAAAAAAGGCCTGGTGGGCACCACGAAATATGTCGTCGATAAAAAACCGAAGGTGAATCCGCATATCTCCACGCCGTCCGATGCCAAAGAAGACGGGGAGCCCGGAAAACCCCTCCATTAGGACATCTTAGCCTTTGCAAGGGCAGGCGGCTTTCCGTTATAGTCCCGCAATGTCCGACCTTGTCGCTACCTCTAAAATCGAACCCCGTTACGCCCTGATTGCCTCGTTCTGGGCGCTTGGGACCGTGGCCATCCTGATCGTGGTGAAATCCTATGCCTACTGGAAATCCGATTCCGCGGCGCTTCTTGCGACACTGACGGATTCTTTTACCGATGCCGCTATGTCCGGCGCCATGCTTATGGCACTCAAATATTCGCTGCGGCCTGCCGATAACTCCCACAGGCACGGTCATGGTAAGATGGAAGGGATCGGCGCGTTGTTTCAGTCCGCCTGCCTTGTGGCGGCGTCCCTGTTCCTGATGTTCGAGGCGTTGCAGCGTTTCACCCACCCGCAGGATGTCACGCATCATATTCTTGGCGTATGGGTTGCCGGAATCGCGATTGCCTTGTCCATCCAGCTCATCCTCGTTCAAAAATATTGCCTCTCGAAGGCACCGTCTCTCGCGGTGGAATCCGATCAGGCACATTACACCACCGATGTCGCGCTGAACGGTAGCGTGATTGCGGCGCTGCTGATCCATTATTACGGCGGCCCGCAATGGGTGGACCCGCTCTGCGCTTTGGCGGTGGCGGCGTATTACCTTTATGCCTGCCGCAAGATCGGTTTGTCGGCTATCGATATGCTGACCGACCGTGAATTGCCCAAGGCAGTGCGCGGACGTATAGAAGATACCATCAAACGCCACCCTGACATTCTCGGCTTCCACGATCTGCGCACACGAAAATCGGGGATGGTCATCCATATCAGTTTCGATGTGGAAATAGATCCGGATATCACGCTCAAAGAGGCGCACGATATCGTCCGTGCGCTGGAAGAAGATATTATGGCCGACTATCCTTACGCCGAAATCATCATCCATAAGGACCCGTTCGGCGATCCCCACGACCACAGGCATAAGGTACGGCATTGATGACAATTGTTCTGGCAGATCTGGGCGGCACCCATTTGCGTCTGTCGAAAGACGGCGGCAAGACGATTCAAAAATTCAGGATCAGCGAATATCCATCGTTCGAAGCCGCGCTGGATTCCTTTGCGCCGGATCGCGGCCATCTTTATCTCGCCTCCGCCATTACGCCGCTGGAGGGCATTATCGAGGACAAACGCTTTGGCGATACGCCGCACTGGCGTATCGATCTGAAGGCGCTTGGCAATGTGACCGTTTTGAACGATCTTGAGGCTGCGGCCTATGGCCTTGCGATTTTGCCGGAAGATAAGGCGACAATCATTCTTGCACCTACGGAACCGCAGCGTCATTTCGATTGTCCGCCAAAACTTCTGATCGGTGTCGGCACAGGCATCGGCCATGCCTATCTGTTCGAAAAACCGGGTATCAAACCCTTTGTGCAGCGGACGCACGGCGGCCATGTTCCAGCCTTTGGCGTGACCGCGGAACATCAGGAAGTGATCGACGCGGCGCGCAAATACCAAAAAAACAAACGCGATCTGATCATGGAAAACCTTGTGGGCGGCAATGGCCTTTGGGCGATGGATGCCGCGCTTGGCAAAGACCGCGCCATTCGCCTGTTCTGGGAATTTCTGGGACTGTACTGCAATATGCTGGTCGGCGGCACAGGGGCCTATGGCGGGGTATATTTGTCCGGGGGCGTTATCGATGACATGATCGAAAATTCTGCGGTCGATGCAAAAACCTTCCGCGACTATTTCATTCGCCCGATGGTGGATGTTGTCGTCGAAAGCCTGTCTTCCGTGCCGGTTTATTATTGCAGCGATATCAATTTGCCTATTTTGGGATTGTCTGTCTACGCGCGCGAATGTCATCCTGGGCGTAGCGAAGGATCTCATGAGACGTTTCGCTGACGCTCAACATGACAAGGGACAGAATGAAATTCGCATCTTCCGCCTATCTGACGATTGACGATTCTCCCTCGGACCGGATGGATGATCTTACAGGCTGGCTCTATGAAAAGGGCATTCCCGCCATTTTCTATTGTCGGGGCGATATGATCGAGGCCAACCCGATGGCCGCTGTCCGCGCCGTGCAGAAGGGGTTTATACTGGTCAATCACACGCATTCGCATCAACGTGCCAGCCAGAATGATCTGCAATGGTATATCAATGATATCCGTCAGTGCGAATTCCTGCTGGACCGTATTTACAAGGAAGCCAGGGTTGAAAAGAAAATAAAGGCCTTCCGTTTTCCGCATATCGATCGCGGCACGGCGGGGTGGATCGTTGATTACGATTCTTACGCCGAAGAAGACCGTGCGGCGTTGCTTGCGGCCTTTGCCGAAGGGCTGAATGTCTCTTCGATGGAAAAACCCGCCGCCGAATTCTGGGCGAAGAAGCAGGCCATTCAAAACTACCTTAAAAGCGAAGGCTATGTTCAGCCCTTCAAGGGCGTAACGCATGAATGGTTTGCGCGCGGTGAAATCGCGAATGCCGCAGATTCCCTCTACACTTTCTCCAATTGCGACTGGATGCTGACCGACCGTCACCGTGGAAAATGGCCCTATAAAACCATCGAAGACCTGAAGAACAAGGCGAAAGGCGATAAATGGTTAACGCAAGAGGGCTCGGTGAATGTCATTTTGGCGCACGATCAGGCGGAAATCGTTGACATAACGATAGAATTGTTGGATGACTTGGTCTCCAGCGGACTGACATTCTTAGAGGTGTAATGTGAGAGATTTTCTCGTCTATGTCATCGCCGATTACGGCGATTTGCACGATCTTGCCTTTGCGGAAGTGACGCAAAAACTTTACCACGAATTGCACGATAAAAATGTCGCGATCCGAGCTTATGCGGTTCCCGCCTTCGATACGGTGGCAACAGGCTTTGCGCTTGCGCAAACCGCCATCAATTCGAAACTGGGCAAAGGCCATAAATTCTACGTCAACACCGCCCCGCGCAAAGATGACCTGACACCGCGCGTCAAAAATTCTGGCGAAGGTCTTGCTTATGCGCGCCTGTTCAATGGCGTTGAAATTGTTGCGGTCAATAGCGGTTATTCACTGTCTTTCATTAAAGACGCCGCCGAGGAAATCCGGGAAATCCATTGTGACAAAGACGGATCGCAATTTCGCTCCCGCGATGTGTTCCCGCCTGCGTTCGGTTTGATCGCGCATGGTGATTATTCCAAACTCGGCGCGGATATCCGTGACGCCGTGCCGGATTATCCGAAGAATGTCGTTTGTTATACCGATGGATACGGCAACATAAAATGTTCGGTCGATCCGGCGGATCTCGAAGCGATGTCGGGCAAGCACGCAACGCTCGATATCAACGGGCGCGCAATGGCGGCTCGTGTGGCCGAGGGGATTTTCGGTGTCGCGGACGGGGAATTCTGTTTTTCCAGGGGTTCATCGGGCTGGACCCTGCCGGATGGCAAAAAAGTCGAATTTTCCGAAGTGGTTATGCGCGGCGGCAACGCGGCCAAGGCGTTCGGCAAACCGCCGGGCGGCACGCCCATTGGCTGGCGCGTGATCGAATAAGCGAACCAAACCAAGTATAATGTGTTGATAGGGTAGGTTAAGGACATAAAAGATGGCGACGTTTGAAGAAAAATTACAGGCTGACCGCGATTGGTTGAAAGACCAGCTGGATACATTTGAACTGCATCTCAAAAAGGGTTTGCAATTCGATGGCGCACAGTTGGGCGAACAGCGATACAATTTTCGAGACGTAATGCACGGTATCGCTTTTGGCGAAGACCATACCGGTAAAGTCCTGAATAAGTCCGCCACGTATACATTCCATCAATTCGACATCGACGAGGAAGAAGAGACCGCAAAGAAGAAAAAAGAGCGCGACAATATGCTTGCGCTGTGGCTGAAATATCTTCGTGAAGATATGAAAGGGCTAGACGATGAGGAAAGCAAAGCCCGCCGCCTTTATCTTCAGGATGTTTTGATCAGGAAAACCGAACAATTTTTGAAATCGCCTGATGCGACATACAAAATATCGTTTCGCAAAATTGCGCCGGGCCCCGCCAAATATAAAATGCTTTTCAACGAGGACGAAAATCCCGCGATTGAAATAAAACCGACGGAAAATACCAATCCGCATAACGTGGGTCCTGTTGCGGGTCCGTATGCAGGTTGGATACTAAAACCATCCTACGTTAATTCAGGCATCATTGCAGGGTTCTTCGGTCTTTCTACTGGCGCGGCTGTGGGCATGTTGATGCGCTCTGCCAGCAATATTGCGATTTGTTCTGCCATTGGCGCATTCGGTTTGACAGGCTTTCCCGCTTTGCTGGTTGCAGCGGGCGGCGCCGCCCTTGCGGGGGCAGCCGCTGGCGTGGTCACTGGTAGCATTCGCAGCGCCATGAAAAATCACGAGGCTATCGGTGCAGCAATGGGTTCCGTCGGATTGATGCAAAAGCCCAAAGTCTTTTGGGAAGGCTTCCGTCAATCGTTGGATACCAAACAACTTGTTGGCAATGCATTGGTTGGCGCGGCTGGAGGTTTGCTTGGTTTCGGATTGACCCATATCGATGCATTTACATCCTGCCTGTCAGAGCAATTCGGCTGGGCGTCGATTGCACAAAACGATATAGCGGAAAACACAAACGTTGCTCCGGATGCGCCGCAGGAAGATGCGCCTGCGGCCTCCCCGCAACCAGCTGCGCCGCAAATGGATGATATCGGCAATACATCCTTCACGCATGAAGATCTTCTGGAAGAATTCGGCGTGGGTGAGCAGGCTGACACCCCGTCTGCACAAAATGGCGGCACGGCCTGGCCGTCTTATATCAGCGACCCCGAAGGATCATTTGATGAATTCGTGGATAATTTGAACGGGGATGATACACCCACCCCTATAACGGAAACGCCTGCGGCAGAGGCGCCAAGCGAAACCGTCGCAACGGTTTCCGCGCCTGCCGATCCTGCCGGCATTGCGCCTGAAAACGATCAAGTCATCGTCAAGTCCGGCGATAACCTGACCCGTATTGTCGAGCGTGAATATGGTGTCGATGAACTCTCGAACGCCGATTCCGACGGTGACGGCATCCGTGACTTCGATGAAATCATGGCTGCGGTAGCGAAGGCCAACGGGCTGGAAGGGAACCAGCAAAACTGGCTCAAGGTGAACTGGGAACTGGCGATGCCGGAGGTTCAGGTTGCCAACGCCGCGGACAATATCAATCGCGCCGCGCTTGATGCCAACTGGCGGGCAGGGGATGTAACCTTCTCCGACGCCCCGAAAATGGCCGCCTAAATTCCAAGGGTCCCGCCCCTGCGGGGCCTTGCTTTCGGCCCTTTTCTATGGTTTTTAAGGCGGTATCAAGGGCGCGGGTGTAGCTCAGCGGTAGAGCATCAGCTTCCCAAGCTGAGGGTCGCGGGTTCGAAACCCGTCACCCGCTCCAAATCTGTTTGACGTTCTGGATTTGCTCGTTTATCACTTAGCCACTGGCGGCGCGGGTGTAGCTTAGTGGTAAAGCTCCAGCCTTCCAAGCTGGCTATGGGGGTTCGATTCCCCTCACCCGCTCCAGTTATTCCCTCAGACTTGGCAAATACCGTGCGGGCCCTATATCTTTTCCCATGACCCATATTATGGACAATACGGCACAATCACGCTTCGAACTTGAGGAACAGGGCCATCTTGCCTATGCCGATTATGTGCTGGACGGCGATATTCTGCGCATCAAATATGTCTTCGCACCGGAAGAATTGCGCGGGACAGGGGCCGCGGGGCGTTTGATGGAGGGGATTGCCGCCCATGCCGCCGCCAATAATCTCAAGTTGTTCCCGATTTGCGGCTATGCCGCTTCGTGGCTCCGCCGCCATCCCGAAACCGCTGATTTATTGGCGTAAATCCTCCAAAATACCCGTTGACTTTGGGCCGCGTTTTTCCTATTTGAAAGTCTGCATTTCGTGGCGGACGGGCCGTTTGTGGCAAGACCGATGGATAAAAACGCGAAGATTTTTAAACAAACCACAATAAGGAACCTATAGAGATGTCTAAGGAAAAGTTCGAGCGGACGAAACCGCACGTGAATATTGGAACGATTGGTCACGTTGACCATGGTAAGACGACGCTGACGGCGGCGATCACGAAGTATTTTTCGAAGGAATTCAAGGCGTACGACCAGATCGACAAATCGCCGGAAGAAAAGGCGCGCGGTATCACGATTTCGACAGCGCACGTTGAGTATGAAACAGATGCGCGCCACTACGCGCACGTTGACTGTCCTGGCCACGCCGACTACGTGAAGAACATGATCACGGGTGCGGCGCAGATGGACGGCGCGATTCTGGTTGTGAACGCGGCTGACGGCCCGATGCCGCAGACGCGCGAGCACATCCTTTTGGCGCGTCAGGTTGGCGTTCCGTACATCGTTGTGTACATGAACAAGGTTGACCAGGTTGACGATGCGGAATTGCTGGAACTGGTTGAGATGGAGATCCGCGAGCTTCTGAGCTCTTACGAATTCCCTGGCGATGATATTCCGATCGTGAAGGGCTCTGCTCTGGCCGCTCTGGAAGGCCGCGACAAGGAAATCGGTGAAGATTCGATCCGCGCGCTTCTGGCCGCCGTTGATTCCTACATTCCGACACCGGAGCGTCCGAAGGACAAACCGTTCCTGATGCCTGTGGAAGACGTGTTCTCCATCTCCGGCCGCGGGACTGTTTGCACAGGCCGTGTTGAGCAAGGGATCGTGAAGGTTGGCGAAGAGATCGAGATCGTTGGTATCCGCCCGACCCAGAAGACAACCGTGACAGGCGTTGAGATGTTCCGCAAACTCCTCGACTCTGGAGAAGCCGGCGACAACATCGGTGCGCTGCTGCGCGGTACGAAACGTGAAGACGTTGAACGTGGCCAGGTTCTGTGTAAGCCGGGCTCGATCAAGCCGCACACGGACTTCGAAGGCGAAGCCTACATTCTGTCCAAGGAAGAAGGCGGCCGTCATACACCGTTCTTCAACAAATACCGTCCGCAGTTCTACTTCCGCACGACCGACGTGACGGGTGAGTGCACGCTGCCGGAAGGCACGGAAATGGTTATGCCGGGCGACAACGTGACGATGAAGGTGAAACTCATCGCGCCGATCGCGATGGACCAGGGTCTTCGCTTCGCTATCCGCGAAGGCGGACGCACCGTCGGCGCAGGCGTCGTCTCTAAAATTAATGACTAATTCCCATTAATTCGAATGAATTGGAAAGGCCGGAGCAATCCGGCCTTTTTCTTTGCTCTTTTCTCTAGCCAAAGCCCGCCAATTTGGGTAAAACACGGCTCTGGCCTTATAGGGGTATAGCTCAGTTGGTAGAGCGGCGGTCTCCAAAACCGCAGGCCACAGGTTCGAGCCCTGTTGCCCCTGCCAGAAAATCAAGGACTTAGCGATCTTCGCAAGCGATTGAAACTTCAAAGGCACACTGGCGGCACACTTCTCTATAATAAAGCACAACAGCAA
This sequence comes from uncultured Alphaproteobacteria bacterium, assembly GCA_946481075.1. Next base: position 1,290,862 of record CAMLMC010000001.1, on the reverse strand, counting down.
GCTGCGAGGGCAAGACACAGCCCTTCGGAGCATTAATGTGCCGTGAGTGTGCCTTTTGAATTTTATTGCTACTTATCTCATTGTTCTATATAGATATTTAGCAAGAGGCCTACGGTTTATTTGTCCGTTGCTGTGGTTTTTTGCCTTCTGTTGTAACCATTACATCATGAGGTATAGGGCAATGGCTTCTATCCAAAAAAGGACACTACAGAACGGGGAAACCTCTTATCGCGTCCAAGTGCGGTTGAAGGGGTTCGAGGTACAACGGGCGACTTTTGACCGTCTGACAGATGCCAAGAAGTGGGCGCAGTCTACAGAGGCAGCCTTGCTTGAAGGGCGGCATTTTAAGACTTCCGAAGCCAAGAAGCATACTGTTGAGGAAATGATTGACCGTTATGTGCAGAGACTGCAACGGGACAATCCAAAACGTCTGAATGATATCGATCACCTTCTGAAATGGTGGAAGCAAGAGTTGGGTTTTTGCGTCTTGGCAGACCTCAATCGATCTTTGATTTCTGCGAAGCTAGAAAAGCTATCTAAGAAGAAAGCTGAACGCTGGAACCGGAAAACCGAAAAGAAGGAAGTGAATTTGATCAGTCCTGCAACGGTAAACAGGTATCTTATGGCTTTCAGTCATGTCTGCACGATTGCAGTAAATGAATGGGAATGGCTCGATGATAATCCTCTTCGGAAAATCAAGAAATTGAAAGAGCCGAGGGGGAGAGTTCGTTTTCTTAGTGATACTGAGAGGCAGGCATTACTTGGAGCTTGCAAGGAAGCCCCATATCAATCGATGTACCTAATTGTAGTGCTGGCCCTAAGTACTGGTGCGCGGCGCGGAGAGATCATGAATTTGAAATGGTCGGATATAGACATGGAACGACAGCAGATTGTTTTGCATGATACAAAGAATAAAGAACGGCGGGTTATTCCTTTAAAAGAGCATGCTTACGATTTGATGAAAGCGCACAAAAAAGTACAGCGGATAGATACTGATCTGGTTTTTCCTTCTATCTCCGGAGATAAACCATATGAAATAAAGAAAAGTTGGGAAGGCGCATTGAAGAAAGCCGGAGTTAAAGATTTTAGATTTCACGATCTTCGACATAGCGCAGCCTCGTATCTGGCAATGAACGGCGCATCAACATCAGAGATGGCAGCAGTATTGGGGCATAAAACACTTCAAATGGTGCAACGATACGCGCATCTATCCGAAGCGCATACGAGCAATGTTGTAAAGAATATGAATGAAAGGATTTTTGGTAATGTTTGAGAATAGGTCGCTCTACTTTGAAAGTACACATGCATTAGCAAAGTTGGGATATGAGCATTTAGCCAAGGATCTTCTTGAGCAAGTTTTGCACGCATTAAAGCGAGATGAACTTAACGAAAGCCAAAGACAGTATTTGATTGAATGCTTAACACACACTCTTTCCACGGGAGATGCGCAGAAAGGCTTTTTGCTGAAATCAACTCGCGGGAAAAAGAAGAAGCCAACTGGAATGCGTGATCAAACCGCAACGATGCTTATGATCATGACAGAAGGTCAAGATTATAGTTATGAGGAACGGCTAAAACAGGTGGCAGATCACATTAACAAAGAATTCTCTGATAACATTGGTCCTGAGACTGTTGAGGCCGTTTTTACGAAAAACAAGTCTAAAGTGCTAGCGGACATCGAACGATCTGCCGCAGAAGAAGAGGGCCTCTTCATTCGGGTGAAATAAACAAGGATATCTAAGACACTCCAACAACGAGCAATCATGCTCGTTGTTATGGAGAAACGTCATGAATCAGTTGTTGACCGTTAAACAGTTTGCCAACAAACACCCCGCTTTCAGCGAGGCAAGCCTTCGCTATCACATCTTCCACGAGAAAACCAATGGTCTTGGTATTGCTATCAAGCGTGTAGGAAGAAAAATCCTGATTGAGGAAGTAGCCTTCTTTGACTGGATCAATAGCCAACAACATACGGCTATTAAGTAAGGCATTCTCTCATGTCAAATTCTTCCAGCCAGTTGGATACCGAAAAAACTAAAAACACGCCCTACGTTCCTGTGAACTATGTCGTCAATCAGAACGGTGTCTTCAAAAAAGACAATGACGACATGATACCTGTGTGCGATCAGCTCTACATTGCAGCATTAGCTCGCAGCGATAATGGTGACGATTGGGGAAAGCTTCTCATGTGGAAGGATAAGGACGGGCAGTCTCATCAATGGTCTATGCCGAATGCCATGTTAGCCGGAGACGGCGCAGAATATAGGCGTGTCTTGCTGTCACAAGGGCTGGGTATCCACGCAGGGAAAAAAGCGCAAAATGCACTGCATGATTATATAATGTCAGCCAACCCGCCGGATCGTGCTACCTCAACATCTAAACCCGGATGGCATAAGGGCCGTTACGTCATGCCAGATGGCTCCGTAATCGGTCAAGGCGAAGATACGGTGCTTTTACAGGTGTCCGGCGTTCTTCCTCGGCTAGAAAAGCAGGGGGACTTGAAAAGCTGGCAAGAGAATGTTGCTAAATACGCAGAAGGAAACAGCCGCCTTATATTCGCTTTATCGTCTACACTTGCGGGCATTCTTCTTTCCTACAGTAATGAAAGCTCCGGAGGGTTTCACCTTTCAGGAGGATCATCCACCGGAAAAACAACCGCCCTGAAGATGGCGGCGTCCGTATGGGGAGCGGCTTTAAGAAGCTGGCGAACGACCGACAATGCTGCTGAAAGTTGGGGCCGTTTCTCGAATGATGGTTTTCTGGCCATTGATGAACTAGGGCAGGTTGATAGCAAATCCGCGGAACAGATGTCTTATATGTTTGGGAATGGTCAAGGCAAAGGTCGATCCAACCGAGAAGGCATTGCGCGGGAAACGCTGGATTTCAAAATCGTCTTTCTTTCGACGGGTGAGATCGGGCTGGCGGATAAGCTTTCCGAGGATAAGAAAAAGGCGCGGGCCGGGCAAGGCGTCAGAATGGTCGAAATCCCTGCGGACGCAGGCAAGGGAATGGGTGCATTTGAACATCTGCATCACTTCCGGACAGCAAACGAGTTTGCCGTGTATCTTGGACAAGCGATAGAAACCAACAAAGGTGTTGCCGTACATGCCTTCATAAACGCCCTTGTAAAGTACAATAAAGAAAAAACCGCTGAGGTCATTTCCGAAAAGATTTTAGAGTGGATAGAGCAGAACGTACCTGTTAGTGCAGACGGGCAGGTCAAACGCGTAGCGCGTCGATTTGCGCTCGTTTCTGTTGCTGGAGAACTTGCAATTCATTGTGGAGTTTTCCCGTGGGAAAAGGGTTCAGCTCGTGCTGCTGCGATCACGTGCTTTCAAAATTGGCTCTATGCACGCGGAGGTGTTGGTAGTCATGAAGTGCAAGAAGGGATTAAAGAAATAATTCAGTTCATTGAAAGACACGGCAATAGCCGCTTCCAGAGAGTAGGCAATTCTTTTGAAGAAGAAGTTATTCACAATCGCGTTGGTTTTAAAAAGCATGAAGGTGAAAGCTGGATGTATTTTATCACACCCAAAACCCTCAAATCCGAGGTCTTGTATGGGTCACAGAATACAGGGGCCATTATCAAGGCGGCGGTTGCTGAAGGCTTAATTATTCCGGATGGTGAAGGAAATGCCTCACAGCCACGTGATCTTCCGGGATTAAAGAAAACCCGTGTTTTGTGCATCGTTCCTGCCTTGCATAAAAAACAAGATCTACCCGAGAGCATCTAGAAAAGATGTTCGCATTGTTCGATATGTTCCAGAAATACGATGTCTTTGAAAAGATTGGAATTTTCTTTTGGCTCTAAAAGAACAGCGACATCTAAACCGAGTGTTCTATGTTCCGGTTCATGAGAACATAGAACACTCTCATCTAGGTTTTGTGTTCTGGCGAAATATAATGAAAACCAATGTCGGAACGCGCCGAACATCCAGAACATGAAAATGTGATCTTAGTGTTACCAGAAAAAAAATTCTGCGAACGCCATAAACAATATTGCTATTATTAAACAACTAGCGATCTTTTTCCATTTCATCCGTTCTAGGGCGTCTTCTGCTGCCTTGCGGTTTATCCATTGGATAAAATGGTCACATGGCATTACATCATATATGGGATGTCCGTATAATTCGTCCGACGGAAATATGCAGATAATGTTCTTTCCTACCTCACGGATCGGTAGGGCTATGTTCTGCCATGCCAAGAGTGCAGAGCCGCGCCGCCTGTGAATGTCCGATCCTAGCTTTTCAACCAATATGTCCTGAATGGCTGTAACCTCGGCGTGGAATTGTTTTGTCATGTCTTCTAGCGAGAAGGCTTTTTCTAGACTGGATCGTTCTCCATAGGCTGAAAGGAGTTGATTCATAACATCTGGCTTGTGCGGCCAGTTGATTATGCCATGAATAGATTTATCTGTGATGTATTGATTTCCAAACGGTGCCTTTTCATTATTTTCTAATCGTCTTTTAACTTCCGGGATCAGTTCTTCAATGGTAACGGACTTCATGCGTCACCTTCACTGATTTCTTTAGTGTCTATGAGCTTTGTGATTTCTGATAAAGAGGCAATAACGAGGAGAGTGCCAAAACAAGAAAATATAACTGTTATAATATGTTTGTATGATAGCCGCTCATCTTCTCCGGCATATGTCCATTCATTAGGTATCCAAAAAAGGAGGGCTTCAACTCCTTGATGTAAACATATTAAAAGGCCAATAGCGCCTAATATACCCCGGATTTTTCTGCGCTCAAAAAGATCGTTATATAGAGGGTAAGGTTTTCTTCCTTTTTTGTTCGATGCTGTGTGTGAAAAGATCGTCCAAATACTGGAGCTCAGGCCAATTAAACAAAGTCCGCTTAAAAGTGCTAATACTAAATTTATCCAATGCATGTTCTCCTCCTCCCAGAATGAAAAATCACCAGTGATGTCCTCACTGGTGACTGGGTGTTTTCATCCGTTACAGGAACGGCGCGATGCTTTTAGCTTGCGCGTTGGACATGACATCGCCACCCAGTCAAAGCTGAGTGACGACACATTTCCGGCAGTGTCTGTTGCCGCCTGTATGGGGATGAAAAGCCCCAGTTTGCCTAAAGAGAACAAACCGTGGTCATATTGGCGCAATAGCGTTATAATGGCAACAATCAAAATGTCATAAAATTGGTAAGAAATGCTTTGCGGTAATCTTTGATTACCGTTCGGGGGGAGATATGAAGCAGCAAGTTACGGCTATTAAAGATTTTCAGCAGGTACTCAGGGATATGGAAGGGTGGATTAAAAATCCGACTATTTTATATACGGGGCGTGAAAATAATATGCAGCTAAGGCCCCGCGAAATATTAGCAAACTGGCTCATGTGCATTCTTGGAAATGCTACTGATGCAAACCGCGATTTTACCTTTTCAAATGATCCTTTTAATAATGGTGATGGCGTTATATTTGATCGGAAAACCGGAGAGCAGATGGTCACAGAGCACGTTTTTGTTCGCCATGTTGATGAGAATAAGGTCGATGCAGAGGAAATGATATTAACTGCGGTGGCTAATAAGCAGGAAAAAGGCGGCAAAGCATATGCGGAAGGAAAGCATCTAGTTGTGTTTTGTGAAGGAATAGGAGAATGGTGGCCGAACAAGGTTGGAAGACGTTTGCATGAAACGCATGATTTTTCTTCGGTCTGGGGTGTTGGATTAGAAACGGCGAAAGATAATGATTATAAATACTGGATCGTCAATTTTAATGACAAGCACTCGCCCGCAGCGAGGGTCAGTGTAAACCTAGAATCGTACACTTGGGACGTGGATTTTATTCAATAGTTAAGCAAATGCATTTTTTGAGAGGTTATTGTGCGTTTTATTGAGAATGGGCCAATATTACCGGATGAATTGCTGGAAGCTCAAGATGAAGGACAAGTTGTTTTCTTCTGCGGTGCGGGTGTTTCAATGGCTGATGCCCGGCTACCTAGCTTTTCGGGATTAGCAGATAATGTTCTCAAAAAGCTAGGTGCTACGGATGACAGCCTCGCTCGGCGTCTTTTTATAGCTTCTCAAGAGCTGGAAAAAACACATAGTTTAAAAGGCGTTCTTTCCGCAGATCAGATTTTCGGGAAGCTTTGTCGAAGCTTTGATTCCCAAGATATAAACCGAGCAGTTTCGGAAAGCTTGAAGCCTCCTAAAAAAATGACTCTCTCTGGTCATAAAACCATACTGAAGTTAGCCCAATTAAGCGGAGGCCAAACTAGATTAGTTACTACAAACTTCGATTTGCTTTTTGAAAATGCAAGCCAAGGAAAAGTTAAGTCTAGAACACGATCCGATCTTCCGAGAATTGAATATTCAGACAATGACTGGGGGATCATACACTTACATGGGAGGGTTCAAGAAGATTACTCAGGCCCTGATTCAGATGGCTTTGTTCTTTCCAGTGCTGAGTTCGGTGATGCGTACTTAGCACAAGGCTGGGCGAGAAACTTTGTAAAAGATATTTTAGATCGTTATATCGCTGTATTTATCGGATATTCAGCAGATGATCCGCCAATACGTTACCTGCTCGAAGGTTTACAGCAAACTAACGGATTTAAACATAAGCTGTATGCTTTTCAATCTGGAGCTGATGATGAAGCTGTAGCGCAATGGGATGAAAAAGGCGTTGAAGCGATTGTTTATGAGGTCGATAGCAAAAAAGGCCACAGTGCCTTATGGGACACGCTTGAATTATGGGCGGTAAGATCAAAAGATCCTACTTTGTGGAAAAAGAAAGTATTGAACAAAGCTAAGAAAGGCCCTGCAAAATTACTTCCTCATGAGCGTGGTATGGTTGCTCATATGGTAAAAACTCAGGCAGGGGCTAGGGCTTTTTCGCAAGAGGAACCTCCAATCCCTGCGGAATGGCTTTGTGTGTTTGATCCTTCTATCAGGCTTAAACAAACGGAGAAGGATGATCCGTTGTCTTCTGAGTCTAAAATTATCAACCCTTATCAGCTTTATGCTTTGGATGATGATCCTCCGCCTTCGGGCAGGAATAAAGAATATCAGCAGGCTCCTGTTGAGGTATGGAATGCCTTCAAAATATATAAAAAGGATAGCGAGGCGATTGAAGAAAGGAACCTATCTTCGGCAAAGGGAGCTTACTCTAGTTCGCCCCCCGATCTAATTCCGCGTTTATGGTACATAACCCAATGGATTGGCAAAGTTTCTCACCAAAGAATTTCTGTTTGGTGGGCAGGGCAACAGGGCGCGTTGCATCCTGCCTTGGTTAATGCTGTGAGCCATAGAATTGCTAATGATAAGACAAAATCTTTTACTAAAGACGCCAAATCTTCTTGGAATACGATTTTTGAAATCAACGATTTCTCAAGTCGAGGAAAGTATGACGAGTATGAGTTTAAAAACCGGGTAAATTCCTTTGGATGGAGCAATGTTCTTGTCAGAGAATATATAAATACCTCTGCCCCATACCTCGTGAAAGGTACTCTCTATCGCTCAATTCCTAGAGATAATCGAGAAAAATTTGATGCACGCTCATTTGTGAGAGCGGATATTAAGTATCCGGAAGGTTTGTATGATCTAAAAATACCAAATGAATATCTTTCAAAGGTAATTAATGGCTTTCGATCTAATATTGAGAAGGCCGTAGATATGGAGATGGATTACGCTTATTGGCTTGATCTCTGCTCGATAGAGCCTGATGAGGATCAGGAGGGACAAGATTATGTCAGAGGCCATGATCTTTCCGGCTATGTTTTGCATTTTGTTGAGCTTTATAAGGCTCTCATGAAGGTGGATCAAAAGAGAGCAAAACAAGAATATAAGTCATGGAGAAAAGATCCAATATTTACAAGACTTCGCATTTGGGCATGTGGACAAGAGGGAATTGCAGACGAAGCAGAGTATATGAATGAAATTTTGTCTCTGGAGGGCAAGGATTTTTGGTCGTTTAAGGGGGAGCGAGATTTATTACTTTGCTTGAAGTCAAATTGGGCAAGACTTTCTAAGAAAAACCGTATTTTTATTGAAAAGAAAATTTTAAGTGGGCCTCCCAAGCCGCAGAAATCGTCGCAAGAGGAACATGAAAATCGTTCGGCCTATTTTAGGCTTAATAGATTTCATTGGTTAAAAGATCAAGGATGCGATTTAAGCTTTGATTTGGAAGTGTTGACTCGGGAACTTATTAAAAGGGCTCCGGAATGGAAGTTAGAGTATGCTAGGAAGGCGGCGGAAAGTCATGATGGGCGAGGGGGCTGGGTAAGAACAGACACCGACTGGACTTCTCTAAAAGAGCTTCCGTTATCAGAGATTTTATCGAAAGCCGATAAAGGAAAAGGCCGCGATTACTCACAGTTGGTTGAATATGCACCATTCTCCGGTCTATGCGATGATGCGCCCTTACGAGCTATAGCTGCTTTATCCCTAGAGCTGAAAGCAGGTTCTTTTTCTGAAAATTTTTGGGAAACTTTTTTATCAAGAGATAAACGTAAGCAAGATTCTCTACGCTTAAAAATATTGATTGGGGGAAGAGTTTCCCAAATCCCTGATGATCATTTCAAAGACATACTTTTAACCGCATCTCGCTGGTTTGAGAATACTGGCCCAGTGCTAAGAGATTCATGCCCAAGCTTATTTTCAGAGCTTTGGGTTAAATTTATCCGTGTCATAACCTTGAATGAAGATTTCTCTGGTTCAGCCCTTGTTAGAAAAGAAGAGCAAGATGTGGATTGGACGAGTGAGGCTATTAATGCCCCCTCCGGAAATCTTGCAGAATTGCATATGACTGATCCGAAAAAAGAGGGACTTAAAGCCGGAAAGGGATACCCTAAAGAATGGTTGAAAAAAACCAATGAGTTGCTTGCTCTTCCGGGAGATGCTGGTCGTTATGCAATGGTAATTTTCTCTTTTAATTTATCTTGGTTCTTTACCATTGATCCTAAATGGACAACATCCCACATATTAAAGATTCTTGAGACTGAAACCTCAGATAAGAACGATAAAGATGCAATATGGGCAGGATTCATGTGGGGAGCAAGAGTTCCACAAGCTGAGTTATATGTGAAAATAAAGCCGTTCCTTCTGAAAATGGCCCACGAAAAGCTATCGGATCGAAAGCGGCATACAGAAATATTGTCTGGTCTATTGCTGTCGGGCTGGGGTTCAAAAGATGATGATAAAGAACGTTTTATTTCAGATGCGGAAATGAGAAGCGTATTACTCGATGCGCCTGAAAACTTCCGTACACAGGTTCTATGGCATTTGGAAAGATGGTCACAGGATAAAAAACTGCGTTGGCATAAGCAGGTTGTTCCGTTTTTAAAGAATGTTTGGCCTAAGCATAAAAAGGTTAGAACGGCAAAAGCTTCGGCTAGGCTATGTGATATTGCTTTGGCACAGGAAGAAAACTTCCCAACTGTTAGCAAACTAGTATCCCAACTTGTGTCAAAAATTAGCAATGAACATTTCTATCTTCCAGAGATGAGGAAGTCGGGAAATGATATAGCGTCGAAGTATCCTAAAGACTTGCTAGAACTCTTATATGCCATCCTTCCAGAGCGGCCAGAAAGATGGCCTTACCAAACCCAAGATGTGTTGAGGACTTTAGAATCATCTGATCCGAAGCTTCTTAATGACCCTCGGCTAATTGAGCTTAAGGCTCGATTGAATGATGTTTAAGTGGGGGAGGCTTTGATGCGTTTTGCATTGGTAAATAATGAAAGAGTTGATGCTGCACCTGATTTAAAAGGGCTGTGTCCGGGATGCTCGCATCCTGTTGTTGCAAAATGTGGAACGCGTAGAATTTGGCACTGGGCGCACAAAGCTGAGAGAATGTGTGATAGGTGGTGGGAGCCGGAGACGGATTGGCATCGAAATTGGAAAAATAATTTTTCTGCTACATGGCAAGAGATCATCAAGTTTGATCCCAAAACGAACGAAAAACATATTGCTGATGTATTTACTGAGCATGGGCTAGTAATTGAATTTCAACATTCTCATCTTAAGCCAGAAGAACGGATGGATCGTGAGAAGTTTTATCAAAATATGATATGGGTCGTTGATGGAACCCGTTTGAAAAGAGATTATCCCCACTTTCAAAAGGCATGGCCTAGTTTTTTACGATTAAATAAAAGCGGATTTTTCTGCCTGAATTTTCCGGAAGAGTGTTTTCCTAGTGATTGGCTTGGAAGTGCAGTTCCAGTTATTTTTGACTTTCAGGGTATTGAGCAAAACGAACAGCCTGATATTTTGCGAAATACTCTTTGGTGCTTACTTCCGGGGCGAGCAGGGAGATATTCTGTAGTTGTCGGCATAGCGAGGCAGGATTTGGTGAAGACGGTATGTAGCCGTGCGGAGCTTCTACCTATAAAGCAAATCATGGAGGCGGTAACATCCAATATGCAGCCACAGCAGCGTATGGTTCAAATGCCGTTTCCCTTGTTACAACCGAGATATAATTATCGTCGTAGAAGGCGTTTGTAATATGGAATAACTAACCTCATTGTTAGACTAAAACAGATTGCGTAAAAATCTTAATGGGTCTTTACGGTGAATCTGTGAAGGTTTATTCTAAGATACAGTGAGGGAACAGTGGCAAATTCAGAAAATCTTACACCTTGGCAAGAGGGACAATCTGGAAATCCTGCGGGGAAACCGAGGGGTGCATTGAACCGTGCTACAATTCTTAAGCGTTATCTTGCGGCCAACCTCAAAGACAATCCTTCGGATATTCCTTTTGAACTAGAAGGTAGGATCACGGTTGAAGATGCGATTGCCTTGGCTTTGATCAAAAAAGCTCTCTCTGGCGATATCGCAGCCATTAAAGAAATCCAAGATACTGTTCACGGCAAGATGACGGATTCTTCCGAGGTTAAGCATACCTATACTCAAATGGGACATGTTGTAGTCGGAGCTGGAGACGATGCAAAAGAGCTAACTTTCAATGTTGGTAGTCCTCCATTAGCACACTAATGTGCCATCAGTGTGCCTTTTGGGATTTGTTGTCAGTTACTGCTTTGTTCTGAAATGAAATTCGATATGTGACCAACGGTTTCTAAAAATTGTGCGGTTGCAACAATAATGACCGTCTGCTAAAGTTGACACATGCGGGTTTTCATACTGATGCTCATCATGGCGATTTCGTTCGGTGCCTTTTCGGCTGCCGCCCACGCTTTTGCCGATGAGGCCTGTAGTCCGTCTGTTTCCGATCACATCCATGACCACTCTGATGCTCCGCATGATTGCACCAACCATGCGGATGAAAAAAATACATTAGACGGAATTTGCATGGATTGTCACCATTGCTGTGCTTCCCATGCAATCGTTTCTAGTACGAAAACGCCAGACATCCTGTTTGTGCTTGCCGCCGCATTCATTCCTGTGGGAGATGAGTTTACAGGCGAGTACCTATTCTCTCTTCTTCGCCCTCCCAGAACCCTTGCTTGATGTAAACGGACTACGCCCGGCGTGTCTGTAACGATGCCTATGCGGCAAAGCGCGTTCACGCGCTGATTACGATCAAACAAGGAATTATACAATGACAATGAATTTTGCCGGGTCTTCTGGGCTCGTGCGTTGTTTGGCATTAGGACTGAGTGTCTTTATGCTGTCTCCTGCGGCTTATGCGCAGAGCACTAAAATCAGTGAAGCCGCGATTTTGCAGGCTGCGGTGCAGGCCAGTCCTGCCTATCAGTCTGTCTATAAGGACGCTGCGTTTGAAAAAGCAGATGCAGAACAGGCTGGAAAATTGGCCAATCCCACCGTGGAATTAGGCGCTGTCAGGACGACCTCACGTGCTGACGACACAAATAGCTATGATGTGGAGATCGAACAGCCGCTGAAATTCTCCCAAATGACAGGGAAGCGATCAGCACTGTCGAATGCCTTGTATCAGCAGGCGGAATTGCGAGAACAGCACGGATTGCTCCAAGCGTACTGGAATGCCAAAACACTATATGCCAAGGCGTGGCAGGCCCAAGAGAAGACGCGCCTCTATACAGATTTCCAAAAGAGAGCGCAGGAAATTTCCCGCCGGATCGAAAAGTTTGTTGCGGCTGGTCAGTCTCCCGTCAGCGAGGGAAGTTTGTTTACGGGTGATGCTGCCAAATTTGGTAGTGATCTTGAGAAAATCAAGACCGAAGAACAGCTTCTACGCCTGCAATTGGAAAAGGCGACAGGCATTAATCTTACAAATGCAGAGCTGGCAAAACCATCCCTGCTGGCCTTCAATACCGATGTGTCACAGCTTGAAGCACATGCCCGACAGAATGCCAGTCTGGTGCGACTGCTAGAAGCTGATCTACAAGCAGCAGAACGCCAAAGACAGGCTGCGTCAGCGGATAGTTTTGTTCCCGAAATCGCCCCACGTTTTATCTATGGGCGCAATCCAGATGATGATGAAGAAAGTGTAGGGGTTGGGGTCGTATTGACTATTCCTCTATGGGATCAGAATCAAACCGAACGTAAGAAGGCAAATGCCGCAAAACAATATGCACAGCGACAGCTCGATAGTTTGCAGGCATTGCCATTGTCCGAAAGATTAAAGCGCATCTCGGAAACACTGGATCAATTGGACAGGCGCATCGTGGCTTTGGAGAAGGAAGCCCTTCCGAACTATCGCAAAGCCTTCACTCAGGCACAGAAAAGCTTCAATGCCGGACAAACCGATGCTGCCGCCTTGTGGCAAATTCGCGAGCGTTTGTTCGATTCGGAACAAGAAGCCCTGCAAGCCATTCTTGATGCTGTCGAAGCCCGTCATATCCTTTCTCTAGAAACCGGCGCTTTGCCGCAAGAGGTTACCCAATGAAAAAATTACTTCTTTCAATCTGCCTGATGATTGCTTTGATCTCTCCTGCATTATCCCATGAGGGCCATGGAACACCGGGCGATAGTGGCGGTCCTTTAAGCGAAATTGTTCTGACCGAAGCCATGATCACCAACCTTGGTATCCAAACGGCGGTAGCCAATTTGCAAGATGTGTCAAAGACCGCCGATATAACGGCCAATGTGGACTATTTCCCCGAAAGACAGGCCATCATCAGTGCGCGTGCCGAAGGTACGATTTCAAATATATTCGTGCATCCGGGAGAGGAAGTTAAAAAGGGTGATAAAATTGTGGTCGTTCAACCGCGTCTGGTTGGTAATCCGCCTGTCACGCTGGCGTCTCCTATTGATGGTTTTGTTACCGAACAAAATGTAGTCATCGGGCAGGCCATTACACCCGATCAGGAATTGGTTCGTCTTGCCGATCTGTCTGTCGTTCTGGTGCGGGGGCAGGCTTATGAAGATATGGCGCAGGGCGATATACGCATCGGGCAAAAGATTACCCTTACAACGCCTGCATTGCAGGGCGAGGTCTTTGAGGGTGTAGTTCATCACATTGATGCGACCTTACAATCCGGAAGCCGCATTCGTGAAATTGACTGCCTTGTTGAAAATCCGGAAGGAAAGTTGCTGGCGAATATGCAGGCTAAATTGTCTGTTCATGTGGGTGAACAATCTATGGCACTGGTTGTTCCGCAGCGTGCCGTTCTGGGTGAACTAGGAAATTATTTTGTCTATGTCCGTGAAGATGATCACTTTTACCGCCGTGATGTCACGCTGGGCGAAAAATACGGGGCCTTGCGTGAAATCATCGATGGCGTCTTGCCGGATGAACAGGTTGTTACCCTCGGAAATTATCAATTGCAATTCATCACCCCGCCCAAAGAAGGCGGAGCGGTCGATGAACACGGCCACAGCCATTAAGGGTATTTTATTATGATCAACGCTCTGATTGATTTCTCCATTCGCCATCGTCTGCTCGTTCTGGTGATGACGCTTCTTATGACGGCCTATGGTGCATGGGTTACAACCAAACTCCCCGTGGACGTATTTCCAAACCTTAACCGCCCAACGGTGACGATTTTTAGTGAGTCGTCCGGACTGGCGGCGGAAGAGGTAGAAACGCTAGTCACGCGTCCTATTGAGGCCGCCGTTAACGGTGCGCCGGGGGTAGACCGTGTGCGTTCATCCTCCATGGTTGGCTTGTCGCTTATCTGGGTTGAATTTGATTGGACGACGGATATTTACATTGCACGCCAAACAGTTGCCGAGAAACTGCAAGGAGCCCGCGAGATATTACCGCAAGGAGTTGATCCTTACATGGGGCCAATCGCTTCCATCATGGGCGAAGTTTTTCAAATCGGCCTGACATCGAATGATCCCAATGTAACATCCATGGATATTCGCACCTATGCGGAATGGGACATCAGAAATCGTCTTCTCTCTATTCCGGGCATCGCAGAGATAACGGTGCTAGGCGGCGATCTGATGCAATATCAGGTTCTGGTCGATCCGGTGAAACTGACGCAATACGGTAAAACACTGCATGATGTAAAGGCAGCTATTGAGGGAGCCAATGTGAATGCCACTGGCGGATTTATGATTTCGGATTACACCGAAAGCCTTATCCGCGTGAATGGCCGTGTCGGTTCGATTGATGATCTGGCGCGCTCACCCTTGCCAAAAACAGGCGATGATGCGCCGCCCATCCGCCTTGAACAGGTGGCAGAGATTCGCATTGGCGGCCCGCTTGGAAAACGCGGGGATGCCAGTATCGATATGACCCCTGCGGTGATTCTTTCCATCCAGAAACAGCCTGATGCCGATACACTGGGTTTGACGGCCAGCATCGAAGAGGAAATAAAGGGGATTAAGGCCAGTCTGCCGTCCGGCATGGTGTTGCACGATAATATCTTCCGTCAGGCGAATTTCATCGAACGCGCAATCCATAATGTGGAAGAAGCTCTTCGTGATGGATCGATCCTCGTTATGCTGGTTCTGACTGTGTTCTTGTTGAATTTCAGGACGACCTTTATTACCCTGACAGCCATTCCTCTTTCCTTGATCGTGACGGCAATAGTCTTTCACTGGATGGGGTTGTCGATTAACACGATGACGCTCGGCGGTCTGGCTGTGGCTATTGGTGAACTGGTGGATGATGCTATTGTCGGCGTCGAAAACGTCTATCGGCGTCTGCGGGAAAACAGGCTGGCGGGAAACAAAAAAGATCCGCTCGATGTTATTCGTATTTCCTTGTCCGAGGTGCGTGGCTCCATCATCTTTGCAACCATCATCGTTGTGCTTGTCTTTGTACCGCTCTTTGCGATGCAGGGGATAGAGGGACGTATCTTCACGCCACTTGGTATTGCCTACATTATTTCCATTCTGGCATCGCTTCTTGTCTCTCTCACGGTCACTCCGGCTTTGTGCGCCTACATGCTGCCAAAACTGAAAAGGCTTCATGCGGAACAAGACGGCTGGATGATACGGAATGTAAAGGCCTCCCAGAAATGGGTGCTGGATCGTCTGTTCCCGCGAAGCACTCTGGTGTTCACAGTGATTGCGCTTGCATTTATTGCCTCGCTTCTCGGTTTTGTCAGCTTTGGACGTGAATTTTTGCCGCAGTTCAATGAAGGCAGCGTCACCATCACGATCTTTCAAAAACCGGGTACATCTCTGGCCGAAAGCAACCGCATCGGTAATATCGCGGAAAAATTGATGCAGGAGTTGCCTGAGATTGAAAAAACATCCCGCCGCGCCGGACGCGCCGAACGGGATGATCACGTTAAGGGCGTCTATGCAACAGAGCTGGAAGCAACGCTTCTACCATCGGATCGAAGCCGCTCTGAAATCTTTACGGATATTCGCGCAAAACTTGACACGATCCCCGGTATCTCCGTGGAGGTGGGGCAGCCTATTTCTCACCGTATCGATCACATGCTTTCTGGCGTGCAGGCGCAAATTGCCATTAAATTATTCGGTCCTGATCTGAACATGCTGCGCACCAAAGCGGAAGAGATAAAATCCGCCATGGAAAATGTTCCGGGCGTGGTCGATCTTGCGGTTGAAAAACAAGTGTTGATACCGCAGCTTCATGTGAATGTGGATCGCGAGGCGGCAGCTGGGCGCGGCATGATGCCGGGTGAGGTTGCCCAGTATGCGCAGATGGCGATGCAGGGCGAAACGGTCGGGACTATTCTCGATGGCGAACGATCCCATGACATCATCATGCGATTGAAAGATGAAGCGCGGGATTCTGCCGAGGCTATTCGCCAAATTCCGATTTCCACGGCGGATGATCACGTAATTCCTTTATCCCTCGTTGCAGATGTGGAAGAGGCAAAGGGCGCAAACCTTATCAACCGTGACAATGCGCAGCGCCGCATCATCGTTCAGGCGAATAGCAGCGCACGCGATCTAGTTGGCGTGGTGGACGAAATAAAGACTTCTATCAATGATAAGGTGCAATTGCCCGAGGGCTATTACATCACCTATAGCGGTCAGTTTGAAAGTCAGGCTAGTGCCAGTAAGATGATTGGTATGCTTTCTATCCTTTCACTGCTCGGCATGTTCCTTGTCCTCTATGTGCATTTCAAGAGTGTCAATCTCTCGGTGCAGGTAATGCTGGCAATTCCATTGGCATTTATCGGTGCAGCGATTGGTATTTGGTTGACGGGCGGTATTTTCTCGATTGCTACGCTTGTTGGCTTTGTCGCATTGACAGGGATTGCGGCAAGGAACGGCATTCTCATGATTGCGCATTACATCCATTTGATGGAGCATGAGGGAGAGAAGTTTGACCTTGCCATGATCTACCGTGGAACGGCGGAACGGATTGTTCCCGTTATGATGACGGCTCTGACGGCATCGCTTGCGCTTGTGCCAATCCTGATGTCGGCAGGGCAGCCGGGGCGCGAAATCATCTATCCAGTTGCGGTGGTGATTTTCAGCGGACTTTTCACAAGTACATTGCTCGACCTTACCGTTCGGCCACTTTTGTTCTGGCGGTTTGGACGCAAGCCCGTTGAAAAACTCATTCCTAATGCCTTAACCCCTTAACCTAAACCACAGGAGACTATCATGAAGAAAACCATATCCATTTTTGCTGCCTTGGCTTTGCTTGCCGCCATTCCTGCCTATGCCGAAAACACGGACCCTGAAACAGGTCATGGCAGCGTGCAGGACGATCACAGTAAAATTGAAGCCTTGAATGTATCGCCCGAAGAAGCCGTGACCACATTGGAAAGCGGCCTGTCCGATCTCATGACACAGATCGAAGCATCAGCAGCAGAAGATGTTGTAAAAAATTCCTATGCCCTTATGTCGGCTGTGAAAACATTGCAGGAAGCCAACCCCAGTGATCGACAAGCTGCCGCGCTGAAACAATTGGATGGGCAGTTGGATGCAGCGAAACACGCTGGGGAAGAAAAGAACATGGCAGAAGCCGCGTCTGCTACTACAAAGGCACAGTCCGCATTGAAACTTTACAAGGCTGTTAAATAGACATTGCATTTTGGAGGCCCGCCGGGCTTGGTGGGCTTTTTCAAAAGGCACACTGGCGGCACACTCGGATGCAAAAATGGGCATCACATGCCAACACATCACAAAACAAAAATGTTGCTAACGCCTTGAATCCATTGCTATGGTGAATTGTAGTTTGTTGCGGAGTTTTGTTATAGAAATTCTCCAAAACCGCAGGCCGCAGGTTCGAGCCCTGCTGCCCCTGCCAATTTCCTATCTACGAATATTCTTCGTTTTATAAATAAGCATAACCCGTCCACTTATTGCCGACAGCCTTATGGGGGGGCGGTACGCTTCGGTATGCTTTATTCCTGTCTGTCTGTGGACTCCACCGAGGGGGCCAGATGTTTGCACATCAATTCTTCAGGCGTGATCTGCAGGCCCTGCGCAATTCTCTCTAGAATCTGGATGGTAAAATTTTTCTTTCCGCTCTCGATCTCGGAAATATAGCCGCGATCAACACTTGCGGCGGCGGCCAGTTCATCCTGCGTCATTTTCAAATTTCGCCGGCGCTCTTTGATTGATTGTGCGATAATTTTTTCTATAGCCATGGTTCAGTTACAAATTGATGCTTGTTGCTTTGCTTGATCAAACAACTGCATGCTTCACTTTGTTCCGTTTGGGTGCCTTGCGGTTTTTTCAAAGGGCGGGAACCTCCCATAGATGCCGGTTGTTTGTATCAAGGCGTATCAAGAGGAATTCCATGCGTAAAAAAATTCACGTCGTGATTAACAAATCGAGCGGGACCGTTCTACGCCTTGGCGAGGACACGGTTGCGGCCATGCTGACCGATCGCTTCGGTGATGTCTTGCAATCCATTCACATGGTGGAAACGCAAGAAATATGCAAAGTTATCGATACTTTGGGTCATGATCCTGCGCATCATGACCTGATCATCGGCGGCGGTGACGGAACGGCTGTCTGCGCGGCCGAGCATTTGGCAGATCGCAATGTTCATTTCGGTATGCTTCCGCTCGGCACCATGAATCTGCTGGCGCAGGATTTGGGTGCCGCGCCGACCTTCGAAGAGACGATGGAGCGGCTTTCCGCTTTTTATGAGGATACGATTGATCTGGGAATGGTGAACGGCCGGTTTTTTCTGTGCAGCGCCGTCATAGGCCTTGTACCGGAAAGCGCGCAGGCGCGGGAGGAATTGCGTGAAGGAATTGCGATTGACGCGCTTTCACGTTTTATCGGCGCGATCACGCGGGGGATGAGCGGGCAGGATAAATGCCGCCTGAAACTCAGGCTTGGCCGGGACGAAGCCCCGATCGAGCATGAAACGACCAGTCTTATTATCTCCAACAATCGTTTCGTGCCCAATCCGGACATGCCTTCTGCCCGTTTTTTACGAGAGAGTCTAAAGGATGGAAAACTGGCGGTTTACTCTGCCGCTCCTTCCGATATGATAGACGGTGTGCGCCTTCTGGTGCGTATGATGCAGGGAGCATGGCAAAAAGACGATGCTGTCCTGTCTTTTGAAACACCATCCCTGATGGTCGATACGTCCGATCATCAAATTCTGATTTCGCTTGATGGGGAGCCGATGGAAATGACGACACCGCTGGAATTCTCAATTCGCCCGCAATCGCTGCCGGTCCTTCGGATGGAACTGGCCGCGTGAGTGTTATCCTGCATGCGTCCGATCTGCATTTTGGCAAGACCGACGGTCTTCTCGTCGATGCCTTTTTGAACGAGATCGACAAGATAGGGCCGGATCTGGTGATACTGAGCGGTGACTTCACACAGTTGGGTAACGTCGGGGAGTTTAAGCAGGCCGCGGAATTTATTCGCAAGATTAAGGCGCCCGTATTTACCGTGCCAGGCAATCATGACATTCCCCGCTATGACTGGATCACGCGCTTTTTCGATCCCATGAAACATTACCGCGATTACATCGCGCCGATGCCCGATAGCGTATACGAAGACGATAATTTGTTTATCGTTGGAATCAATACGGCCCGGCCCGCCGTGCCGCACTGGAACTGGGCGAACGGCATGGTCTCACAGGCGCAAATCATGCATACGCATAATCTTTTCCGGGGTGCGGAAAATCACAAAGTGCGCATTTTTGTTTGCCATCATCCACTGGTGAATGTCGAAAATGTCCCGCTCGATACTATTGTCTGGGGCTCCACCGACCTTCTTTATGTACTGGAAGATCAACAGGTGGATCTGGTGCTGACGGGGCATGTCCATCATGCCTCTGTCCTGCCACGGATAGAAGGAATGATGCGGCCCGTAATGGTGGGGAGCGCGTCCGCCACATCCACCCGTCTGCGTGACCAGAAAAACGGCTATAACCTAATCCGCATAGAACATGATTTTATTCGGGTCGAACTGGTCCACTGGAATGGCGTCAGTCACATTGCCTTTCAGGAATTCGACATCCCGCGCACAACGCATGGAGCCGTTGAAGATCGGGAGTAGGCATGTGCCCCGTGTAAATCTGACCGGAGCGGTCTTAATTTGCTTGCGTGGTTGGTTTTCAGAAATTATCATTCATACGCCTGTATAATATCTTCCTGGCCGAGTTCACTCCCCGCAACATCGTTCTGTATACTCAATACCTATAGGAGCAATAATGCTGAACAATATACGCATTATGTATAAATTTATTCTGGTCGCTGCCGTTCTGATAGCAGGCGTTCTAAGTATGTCGTTCATCATGGCAAAAGAGGAATATAAACTTCTCGCCGCCGAAAAGAGTCTGAAGACACGGCATCTGACGGAGGTGGCCTATAATTTGATCCAGCAGGCAGAGGCCGATGTCAAAAGCGGGATTGTTCCGCTACAGGTTGCACAGGAACGGGTAAAAAAACAAATCTCCCTGCTGCGTTACGAAGGGAAGGAATATTACTGGATCAACGATATTCAGGGGCAGGCGGTCATGCACCCGCTTATTCCTGAACTTGTGAATGAAGACCTTTCCCAGACACGCAAGAATATCTATGACCTATTCCGTACCTTTGCCGACAAGACAAAGGCGGGGGGTGGTGTTGCCTATCATAATTACTTCTGGCCAAAGCCCGGCGAAGACAAAAGCAAACTCTTTGAAAAGACATCCTACGTTATGCTTTTCGAACCCTGGGGGTGGATTGTCGGGACGGGCATTTACATTGACGACCTGGATAAGCAATACCAGATAGTCCTGATAGAAAACCTTGCCTTCAGTTTCGGAATATTCGTTGTGATGATGGTTGTGGGTTTTGTTGTTATCCGCGGTTTCAGCCGTCCATTGATGCAAATATCCGGCAACATGCAAAAACTGGCAGGCGGGGATTTGGATGTTCCCGTGGAACACACATCGCGCGGCGACGAGGTTGGCGTGATTGCGCGCGCATTTGAAATCTTTAAAAACAATGCGATTGAAAAGAAGCAACTGGAAGAGCAGCAGGAAGCCACCAAAGCGCGTACTGAAGAGGAGAAGAAGGCAACAATGCGCGCTCTGTCCGAAGAGCTGGAATCCTCCGTCGGAAAATCCGTTGGCGCGCTGGCGAACTCGCTTGAATCGCTGATGGCCTCTGTCGACCAGATGCAGTTTAGCGCACAGACGAGCGTGCAGCGAAGCACGGAAGCCTCCAGCCATTCCGATCGCGCCTCTGAAAACGTGCATACCGTTGCGGCGGCGGCTGAAGAACTAAACGCCTCGAATGCCGAAATCGCGATGCAGACGCAAAAGGCGCATTCGACATCCGCCGATGCCATGCAACGGGCGGAAAGCGCCGCCGGCATCATCCACAATCTTTCCAAAGGCACGGAAGAGGTAGGGCAAATTCTGACGCTGATTCAGGGTATCGCGGAACAGACCAATCTTCTTGCGCTGAATGCGACGATCGAGGCTGCACGGGCGGGTGAGGCCGGCAAAGGGTTCGCCGTTGTGGCATCGGAAGTGAAAAGCCTTGCGACCGAAACCTCGAAAGCCACCGAGGGCATTGCCGAGCAGATTGACAGCATGCGCCGTTTGATGTCAGAGGCTGTGAGTTCGATCGAAACTATCCGCCGCGTCATTACAGATATCAATGAAGGCAGCGTGATCATTTCTGCCGCGATGGAAGAACAGACGGCGGCGTCGCAGGAAATTGCCCGTGGGGCGCAAGAAGCGGCGGACGGCACCAGCGTCGTGACGCAAAACCTGCAGGAAGTAAAAGGTATTGCCGAAGCAACCGGCGATTCCATCAACCAATTCGTTGACAATCTGAACGGCATGCGCACCGAAGCCGAAAGTCTGAAACAATCGGTCGAGAGTTTCCTGCGCAGAATTAACGCCTAAATCCCCATAATTTACATAAATATAAAGGCGGGCAATGTGACCCGCCTTTATATTTTTCCATGGATTTTCATCCGCATCTGCGGTAATAACATGCCATTCCCTTAAAACGCAGAATTCGACCAAGCCCCCGGGCTTACGAGCTGCTGGGGAAAATGATCAAAAAGAAGGATTTTAAAAATGGCCCGTTCCGGTCCTCTTAATTACATCCGCGAAGTCAAGGCGGAAGGCAAAAAAATTACCTGGCCAACGCGTCAGGAAACAATCGCGTCCACGATTGCCGTGTTCATCATGGTTATTCTGGTTTCGATCTTCCTGTACCTGTCGGATCAGGTTCTGGCCTACATCGTTTCACTCATTCTCGGCATTGGCGCTTAATATAAAGGATTCATACTATGGCTATGCGTTGGTACGTTTTGCACGTTTACTCCGGTTTTGAAGGGAAGGTCGCCGAGGCGATCAAGGACAAGGCCGCGAAGAAGGGCCTCGCCGACAAGGTGGAAGATATTCTGGTCCCGACCGAAGAAGTGGTTGAAGTAAAGCGCGGCCAGAAAATCAATTCCGAACACAAAATCTTCCCGGGTTATGTTCTGGCAAAGCTCGATATGAATGACGAAGTCTGGCACATGATCAAGGATACGCCAAAAGTCACCGGCTTTCTTGGCGCGGCCAACAAACCGGCACCGATCAGCGAGAAAGAGGCCGCGCGCCTGCTGCAACAATTGCAAGAAGGTGTCGAAAAGCCCCGCTCTTCCGTTTCCTTCGACATCGGCGAAGAAGTGCGCGTGTCCGAAGGCCCGTTTGCTTCATTCAACGGCATCGTGGAAGAAGTCGACGAAGAAAAAGCGAAACTCAAGGTTTCCGTTTCCATCTTCGGCCGTGCAACGCCGGTCGAACTGGAATACAGCCAGGTTGAAAAAATCTGATCCGCTTCAATTCGGAAAAAGCCCCTTGAGGGGCTTTTTTGTTTTGAGCGGCTTGAGTTTTTTGCTGCGCTGCACTATATTGGTTTCATCGTTAACCTCTTAACAAAGTTTGGAGGTCTGCCCATGAACAAATCCCTTCCGCCATCACGTGTCCGCGTTCTTCAGGAACCATCCTTGTTTCATCAGACGATTTCCGGTATTTTTATGAAAAAGACGGTCGCGCCGGATGCGCAGCTGACCGCGCCGCCCTCCCGCCTTGCCACGGACGGGACCTTCAATCACGGCGATCGTGGGGCGCATCTGGTCCGTTGAGGACCTAGAAAATCCTTGCAATTGGTGGGACTTCCCCCTATAAACCGCCCCATTAAGGATTGTGGGAGGTGACCCCAAGCATACCCAAGACCATCTGGGGGGCCGTACCACAGACCTCGTTTTAACGATGCCATGTCAAACATGGTCATCCTGAGGGAGAAAGCCCGAAGGATCTCGTCATTAGAGATTCTTCGCTGACGCTCAGAATGACCGCGATGATCTGGCAGCCATAGAAAAGAGGAACAAAATGGCAAAGGAAATCACAGGTTATATCAACCTGATTCTACCGGCGAACTCCGCCACACCGGCTCCGCCGATTGGGCCTGCGCTCGGTCAGCACGGCGTCAACATCATGGAATTCTGTAAGGCGTTTAACGCCAAGACGGAATCCTCTGAAAAAGGCATGCCGACACCGGTCGTGATCACTGTCTACAAAGACAAATCGTTCACGTTCATCACAAAGAAGGCGCCGAACACGTACTACATCAAAAAAGCAACGAAACTGAAAATGGGTTCGAAGAATCCAGGTAAAGAAGTTGCCGGCGTGATCAAGCGCTCTCAAATCAAAGAAATCGCCCAGGACAAAATGGTCGACATGAACGCGAAAGACCTCGAAGGCGCGATGCGCATTATCGAAGGCTCTGCCCGTTCCATGGGTATTGACGTGGTGGAGGGTTAATTAGATGACAACGCAAACCAAAAAGAACAAGCAAATCGCTGGTAAAGTTGATGCGCTGAAAACTTACTCTGTTTCCGAAGCTGTTGCCATTCTGAAAGATTGTGCATCCCTTCGTAAATTCGATGAAACGATCGAAGTGTCCCTGAACCTCGGTATCGATCCGAAACACGCTGACCAGCAGGTCCGTGGTGTTACGTCCTTGCCACATGGTACAGGCGCAAAAGTTCGCGTGGCCGTTATCGCCCGTGATGCCAAGGCAGAAGAAGCGAAAAAAGCCGGTGCCGACATCGTTGGCGCGGAAGACCTGATCGAAACGATCAAGTCCGGCAAAATCGAATTCGACCGCTGCATCGCGACACCGGACATGATGGGTCTCATCGGTCAGGTGGCGAAAGTATTGGGTCCAAAAGGCCTGATGCCGAACCCGAAACTGGGTACTGTTACACCAGACGTGAAAACGGCTGTTGAATCTGCGAAAGCCGGTTCCATCGAGTTCCGTGCGGAAAAAACAGGTATCGTTCAGGCCGGCGTTGGCAAGGCATCCTTCGATGCGAAGAAACTGGAAGAAAACATCCTGTTCTTCATCGATGCGATACAGAAGGCGAAACCGACAGGCGCCAAAGGCACATATATGAAGAAGGTTTCCCTTTCTTCGACAATGGGCCCTGGCATCAAAATCGACCTGACAAAGGCCGCATAATTACACATTGAATCAATGGAAAAGCCCTGCTGTTCCAGCGGGGCTTTTTCTTTAAAGCGAGAACGAGATGCAGAT
Source organism: uncultured Alphaproteobacteria bacterium (assembly GCA_946481075.1). The sequence continues at coordinate 1,266,579 of CAMLMC010000001.1, read as the reverse complement.
TAGATTAGAAAAGCTGGGCTTTGCCTATACCGAGCCGATGTTTTCGGGCGTGACCATGAACATCGCCGAAAACCACCGTGTCGGTATTGTGGGCAACAATGGCGCCGGCAAATCCTCGCTGCTCAAATGCATCACGGGGGAACTGGAGCCGACAGAAGGCGCGGTGATCAAGCCCAAAGGCATGCGCTTTGGTATCATCGAACAGGATATCCCGGCAGGTCTTCGCGACAAGACGCTCTACGATGTGATTGCCGAGGCGATCCCTGAAGAGATGCGTGATTACAACACATGGAAGGTCGATGTCGCGCTCGATACGTTCAAGGCTCCCCAGGCCATTCATCAAAAATTTGTGAAGGAACTTAGCGGCGGATGGCAACGTCTTGCCCTCATCGCCCGGTCATGGATGGGGGAGCCTGATGCTCTGCTGCTCGATGAACCCACCAACCACCTCGACCTTGAAAAGATCGTCCTGCTCGAACAATGGCTCAATGAACAGGTGCGCGATATTCCGGTGATGTGTATCAGTCACGATCGCCGTTTCCTTGATAACTGTACGAACACAACCTTGTTTCTGCGCCCCGTGCGCTCGACGTCCTATCCGCAGCCTTTCAGCCGTGCGAAGGAATCGCTTGCTGTTGACGATACGGCCGCCGCGGCGCAGCGCGAAAAGGAATTGAAGGAAGTCGAACGCCTTGAAAAAAGCGCGCATGAGTTAAAACTGACAGGCGCGAACTTCCACAGCGGCTCCGCCCTCAAAAAAGCGAAACAGATTGTGGGCCGTGCGGACAAGCTGCGGTCCGAGGTGCACGAAAAACAGATCGAGGTCCGCCGCGAAATCAAACTCCCCAATAGCGGCATGCATGCGAAACATCTGGTGGAACTGCGCAACGTCAAGGTGACGGCGCCCGATGGGCGTGAACTGATTTCGATTGGCAAACTCGATATCGCGCAGGATGACCGTATTGTTTTGCTCGGCCTCAACGGCATGGGAAAATCAACACTGGTCCACCTCATTCACAAGGCGTTCTCGAACACGGAACGTGCGCGGGGCGAGGGGGTCTTGATTACACCGACGGCAAAGCTTGGTTACGTGGATCAGCATCTATCGACATTGCCGCTCGACATCACCATGGCCGAATATATTGCGGGTGAGTTTCAGATGGGCCGCGAGGCCGTGATCACGCGCCTGATCGCTGCGGGCTTTTCCTTCGACCGTCAGGATACGGTGATCAAGAAGCTCAGCCACGGGGAACGATCCCGTCTTTACTTGCTGGGCCTGCGCCTGCTTGAGCCGAACTTCTATATCATGGACGAACCGACCAACCATCTGGACATTGACGGACAGGAACAGCTGGAACGTGAGATATTGCTCAATGGTGCGGCTTGCGTCCTCGTATCGCACGACCGTTCCTTTGTTTCGAACCTTGGAACACGTTTTCTGGTGATCAGTGACGGCAGATTGCTTGAAATTGACGATCCGCAAGTGTTCTATGATTATATGTTCGATGGAAAACCGCTCTTTGACCGGAGCGCCGGGATGCCAAACTGGCTATAGGGGAATAGAAATGGAAAAGACCAAAGTTATTATCGACTGCGATCCTGGATGTGACGATGCGGTTGCGCTGGTCGCATTCCTGACTTCGCCCGCTTTTGACGTTGTGGGGATTACCAGCATCGGCGGCAATGTCGATCCCGCCAAGACGCAGGCCAATGCGCTCGGTATTGCCGCGCTGGTGGGGCGCCGCGATGTGCCCGTCTATTCCGGCGCTGATAAGCCACTCAAGAAAAAGGCCGTGCTGGCCGACAATGTGCACGGCGAAAGCGGTGTCGATGGTCTGACGCTTCCATCCGATCGCGCTGCCGCCAAAACCGATATGGACGCGGCGGATTTTATTATCAAGGCTACGCGCCAACATAAAGACATCACGCTGGTCGTGATTGGGCCGATGACGAACATCGCCATCGCCTTGCAACGCGACGCGGATTTGCCAAACCATGTGAAAGAAATTGTGACAATGGGCGGCGCGTTCGGTGACCCGGGCGGGAATATGTCTCCTTTCGCCGAATTCAATATCTTTTGCGATCCGCACGCCGCCGCGCTGGTCTATGATGCCTTCCCGCGCATCACCGTCTTCCCGCTCGATGTAACACATAAGGCATTGCAGGATGCGGCGTTCCGGAAGTGGGTGGCGGGCCACGGCGCGAACGGGGAAAACCTTGCCAATATGATGCGCCAATATGCGGTGACTTATCCGGGCGTCACCGACGAGCGTTCTCCGCTTCATGACTTCCATACCTTCGCGGGGCTCGTTGACCCAGACCTTCACACCTATAAAACGGGCCGTGTATCCGTGGTAATTGAAGGGGGGCAGGAGGGTCAGACGGTTCTTGCGGAAGGCGCGGGCGGCCATAAAGTGGCCCTTTCCCTTGATTCAGAACGTTTTTTTAACGTTCTAAAGGCGGCATTGGCGGATTTCCTGCGATAATGCTTGACGGGGGCGGCTCCTATATGGTTTAAACCGCCTGAAAGTTTCCTGTCCAAGACTGCAAGGGACCGCAAGGTTTAAACATCCTGCATAGATAGTGGAATTGTCATTCTGGGCGTAAGCGAGGAATCTCTTTGAGATCCTTCAGGATGACATCCAATATTGATAAGGTTTTGTTCAGGATGGCCGTAAAACGCCATCTTTTTTTATGAACTAAAGGAAAATATAGAAATGGCTCAAACCCGCGAAAATAAAAAGGATGCCGTAGCAGTTCTCAACAAACTGTTCTCGGAAGCCGAAATTTTGCTTCTGACCAAGAACACAGGTCTTGATGCAAAAGCGACGAACGAGCTTCGTATTGCTGCCCGCGCCGCCGGTGTTGACTATCGTGTTGCTAAAAACACGCTGGCCAAGATCGCTGTCAAAGGCACACAGTACGAAGTCCTTGGCGACAAAATGAAAGGCCCGACAGGTTTCGTTACCGGAACCGATGGCGTGGCCACGGCAAAGGCGATTGCCAAATTTGCCGAAAAGAACCCGAAGCTCGAAATCGTTGGGGCCAAGTTCGGCGACATGGTGATGGATGCGGCACAGGCCGTTGAATTCTCCAAACTCCCGACGCTCGACGAAATCCGCTCCAAACTGGTTGGCCTGCTTCAAGCACCGGCTTCTCAGCTTGTTGGCGTGACGAAAGCTTACGGCGAAAAAGAAAACGCATAATTTTACTACTGATACACTGAAAACTAAGGAGAACTAAAAATGGCTGATCTAGCTAAAATCGTTGACCAACTGTCTGAACTGACTGTTATCGAAGCAGTTGAACTGTCCAAAATGCTCGAAGAAAAATGGGGCGTTACAGCCGCTGTTGCTGCGGGCCCGGCTGTTGCTGCTGCTGGCGGCGCTGCTGCTGAAGAGAAAACAGACTTCACAGTCGTTCTGGCCGATGCCGGCGCGAACAAGATCAACGTGATCAAGGAAGTCCGTGCAATCACAGGTCTTGGCCTGAAAGAAGCAAAAGACCTCGTCGAAGGCGCACCGAAGCCTCTGAAAGAAGGCGTTGCCAAGGCCGAAGCCGAAGAAATGAAAAAGAAACTGGAAGAAGCAGGCGCGAAAGTCGAACTGAAGTAATCTTCCGGTCCTTTGGATCAATACGAAAACCCCGGCCTTGTCGCCGGGGTTTTTATGTTTATATATGGTTTACAGACGGCGTGGATGGCGGCGTGAAAAGGGGCCGGACATGGGAACCTTGACGGGCCCTTGAACGTTGAAATTTTGCCGTTAATCTTTTTTAAACCCAATGCTTGACAATTGGTACACCATCCTCCATAAACCACTCACTTAATAAGATTCGTAGGCGATGGTGACGGTTATTAAGCCGATAATTGAATAGCGAAATCAATGATTTAGTCCGCTTCCCCGGTTAATGGGGAATGGCGGACTATCGTGTTTTGATACTTTTTACGAAGGTACGGAAAGAAAAAATGAGCGCAAAATCAGCAAAATCCAAAAATGTTGCGACCGGTCCGGTCAAAAAAGCAAAACGTATGGCAAAGCCGCCTGTCCGTTCCGCCAACGATGTCAGCAGCTTTACAGGCCGTAAACGCGTTCGCCGTTCTTTCGGTAAAATCCGCGAAGTCGCCGAAATGCCGAACCTGATCGAAGTTCAGCGCGATTCTTATGAACAATTCCTGCAAACGGATGTTGATGCCGAACTGCGTAAAATGCAGGGGCTGCACAAGGTTCTGACCGAAGTTTTCCCGATCAAGGACTTTTCCGACAAGGCTGAAATAGATTACGTAAAGTATGAGCTGGAAGAGCCGAAATATGACGTTGATGAATGTCAGCAGCGCAGCATGACCTTCGCCGCGCCTCTGCGCGTTACGATGCGTCTGTCCGTTTTCGATGTTGATGAAGACACAGGCCTGCGTTCCATTCGCGACATCAAAGAACAAGATGTTTATATGGTCGATATGCCGCTCATGACCGACAACGGGACGTTCGTTGTCAACGGCACAGAGCGCGTGATCGTATCCCAGATGCACCGTTCCCCAGGCGTGTTCTTCGACCACGATGGCGGCAAAACGCATGCGTCCGGCAAATACCTTTTTGCTGCCCGCGTCATTCCTTACCGTGGTTCGTGGCTCGATTTCGAATTCGATGCGAAAGACAATATGTATGTCCGTATCGACCGTCGCCGTAAACTGCCGGTCACAACATTGCTGCGCGCGCTTGATTCCGATGCGTCTGCCAAATACCGCGCGGAGCAGGAAGCGAAAGACAAGCCGGTCGACCCGCTGATGATTCAGGGTATGTCGAACGAGGAAATCCTCTCCACATTCTATGATGTCGTAAAATACGACAAAACAGATAAAGGCTGGAAAACACCATTTGTTGCGCAGCGTTTCCGCGGCGTTAAACTGGCTTATGACCTCGTTGATGCCAAAACAGGCAAAACCGTTGTCGAAGCCGGTGAGAAAATCACACCGCGCAAATCCAAACAACTGGCCGAAGACGGCCTGAAAGAAATCCTGATCCAGGATGAAGAGCTGATCGGCTCCTACATGGCCGAAGATATCTTCGATGCCACGACGGGTCAGGTTTATTTCGAAGCCGGTCATGAATTGACGGCGGATGATCTGGCGCAGCTTGATGAATTCACCATCAAAACATTGCCTCTGCTCGCCATCGACCACACCAATGTCGGCCCTTACATCCGCAACACGATGATGGTAGACAAGTGTGACACACGTGAAGAAGCGTTGATCGATATCTACCGCGTTATGCGCCCGGGTGAGCCGCCGACAGTTGAATCGGCACAGGCTTTGTTCCAGTCCCTGTTCTTTGATCCCGAGCGCTATGACCTGTCCGATGTCGGCCGCGTCAAAATGAATGCGCGTCTTGATCTCGATACGCCGGATGACCTACGCATCCTGCGCAAGGAAGACATTCTTGCGATCCTGAAATACCTGCACGGTCTCAAAGACGGTGTTGGCGAAGTTGACGATATCGACAACCTCGGCAACCGCCGCGTTCGTTCCGTTGGCGAGCTGATGGAAAACCAGATCCGCGTCGGCCTGCTCCGCATGGAACGCGCGATCCGTGAACGCATGTCTTCTGTCGAAATCGACACCTACATGCCGCACGACCTGATCAACGCGAAACCGGCCGCCGCTGCCGTTCGTGAATTCTTCGGCTCCTCGCAGCTGTCACAGTTCATGGACCAGACAAACCCGCTGTCCGAAATCACGCACAAACGCCGCCTGTCGGCATTGGGCCCCGGCGGTCTGACACGTGAACGCGCGGGCTTTGAAGTGCGCGACGTTCACCCGACGCACTATGGCCGTATCTGCCCGATTGAAACACCGGAAGGTCCGAACATCGGTCTGATCAACTCTCTCTCCACCTTCGCCCGCGTCAACCAGTACGGCTTCATCGAATCCCCGTACCGCAAGGTTGAAAACGGCAAAGTAACGGATGAAGTGATTTATATGTCCGCGATGGAAGAGGCGAAATACACAATCGCCCAGGCCAACTCGGTCCTCGATGAGAAGGGCAAATTTGCCGGTGAGTTGGTTTCCTGCCGCAAGGCCGGTGACAACCTGATGGCAACGCCTGAAACCATTGATTTCATCGACGTTTCACCAAAACAGATTGTGTCCGTTGCTGCATCCCTGATCCCGTTCCTAGAGAACGACGACGCCAACCGCGCGTTGATGGGTTCCAACATGATGCGTCAGGCCGTTCCGCTGGTCCGCGCCGATGCGCCGCTGGTTGGAACAGGTATGGAAGCGACCGTTGCCCGCGACTCCGGCGCCGCTATTGCGGCCCGCCGCGGTGGTAAGGTTGTTCAGGCGGATGCTACACGTATCGTTATCCGTGCGACCGAACAATTGAATGCCGGTGAGCCTGTGGTTGATATCTACAAGCTCTCGAAATTCCAGCGTTCGAACCAGTCGACCTGTATCCTGCAAAAACCGCTCGTGAAAGTGGGCGACGACATCAAGGCGGGCGACATCATCGCCGATGGTCCGTCCACACAGTTCGGTGAACTGGCGCTGGGCCGCAATGTCCTCGTCGCGTTCATGCCATGGAATGGTTACAACTACGAAGACTCCATCCTTCTGTCCGAACGCATCGTGTCCGACGATGTCTTTACTTCGATCCACATCGAAGAATTCGAAGTCATGGCCCGCGATACGAAACTCGGCACCGAAGAGATCACACGCGATATCCCGAACGTCGGGGAAGAAGCGCTGAAACACCTCGACGAAGCCGGTATCGTCCACGTTGGCGCCGAAGTTGGTCCGGGTGACATCCTCGTTGGTAAAGTGACGCCGAAAGGTGAATCGCCGATGACGCCGGAAGAAAAACTTCTCCGCGCCATCTTCGGTGAAAAGGCCGCCGATGTGAAAGACACATCGCTGCGCCTGCCGCCGGGAACATCGGGTACAATCGTTGAGGTTCGTGTCTTCAACCGCCGCGGTGTCGATAAAGACTCCCGCGCGATGGCGATTGAACGTGCCGAAATCGAGCGTCTTGCGAAAGACCGCGATGACGAACGCCGCATTCTGGAAGGTGGTTACTATGGCCGTCTCAAAGAACTGCTCGTCGGCAAAACCGTTGCGTCTGTGCCGAAGGACATCAAGGAAGTCAAAAAAGGCGACAAGCTGACAACGACGAACCTCGATGAAATCAAGCAAGGTTTGTGGCGCCAGATTGTTGTCGACAACGACAAGGTGATGGAAGAAATCGAAGCGATGGGTAAGACCTTCGATTCCGCCGTTGACGACCTGAAAGAGCGTTTCGAGAACAAGGTTGAAAAACTCCAGCGCGGGGATGAACTTCCTCCGGGCGTTATGAAGTCCGTCAAGGTCTTTGTGGCGATCAAGCGCAAGATGCAGCCGGGCGATAAGATGGCCGGCCGTCACGGTAACAAAGGGGTTGTGTCCAAGATCATGCCGGTCGAAGACATGCCATATCTTGAAGACGGCACGCCGGTCGATATCGTTCTGAACCCGCTTGGCGTTCCATCGCGTATGAACGTTGGCCAGATCCTCGAAATCCACCTGGGTTGGGCGACGGCAAACCTTGGCCGCCAGATCGGTGAATTGATCGACAGCTTCAACGATCCGAAGCATGCGAATGCCGATGAGATCAAGAAGCTGAAAGAAAAACTGAAAGCCGTTTATGGCGAGCGCGAATTCAAAGACCGCGTCAGCCAGCTCGACGATCAGCAAATGGTCGACATGGCGCAAAACCTCCGCAAGGGCGTGCCGATGGCGACACCGGTTTTCGACGGCGCGGAAGAGGCGGACATCAATGAATTGCTGAAACTTGCCGGTCTCGACACTTCCGGCCAGATGACGTTGATCGATGGCCGCACAGGTGAGAAATTCGCACGTAAGGTAACCGTTGGTTACAAATACATGCTGAAACTCCACCACCTAGTCGATGACAAGATCCACGCCCGCTCCATCGGTCCTTACTCGCTGGTCACACAGCAGCCTCTCGGCGGTAAGGCCCAGTTCGGCGGACAGCGTTTCGGGGAGATGGAAGTGTGGGCTCTGCAAGCGTATGGCGCTGCCTACACGCTGCAAGAGATCCTCACCGTCAAGTCCGACGACGTGGCAGGCCGTTCGAAAGTCTACGAAGCGATCGTTCGCGGCGAAGACAATTTCGAAATCGGCGTTCCGGAATCCTTCAACGTTCTTGTGAAAGAACTGAAGGCTCTCGGCCTCAACGTCGATATGAAGCAGAGCGGTAAGTGACGGAGTGCTTGGTGCGGCATCAAGCCGCGCCTTAGCCAACCCGTCATCCCGGCGTAAGCCGGGATCCATAGGAAGAGAAGATGAAGAATGAATCTTACATGAGAGGCGAAGACGTAAAAACAGTCTTACAATTCTTAGCGGTGTTTCTAGCTGGTGTAGGTTTAACTATAGGGTTTATTTCTTCAGTAGGTATGGAAACGCGGGATGTAAAATGCATCATAAAAGATGCTGATTAGAAATTGAATGGATCCCGGCTTTCGCCGGGATGACGATGGAAAAGATAAAATCCGGAAACGGTAACGGAATAAAAAGGTAGGCAAAAATGAATGAACTGATGAATCTCTTCGGGACACCGCAAGGCCCGCAAAGCTTCGATAGCATCCGCATCGCGATTTCCTCTCCGGAGCAAATCCTGAGCTGGTCTTTCGGCGAAGTGAAAAAGCCGGAAACAATCAACTACCGTACATTTAAGCCAGAGCGCGATGGTCTGTTCTGCGCCCGTATCTTTGGCCCGATCAAGGATTACGAATGTCTTTGCGGCAAATACAAACGCATGAAATACAAAGGGATCATCTGCGAGAAGTGCGGCGTTGAAGTCACGCTGACCAAAGTGCGCCGCGAGCGCATGGGCCACATTGAACTGGCATCGCCTGTTGCGCACATCTGGTTCCTGAAGTCCCTCCCCAGCCGTATCGGTCTGATGATCGACCTGACGCTGAAAGAACTCGAAAAAATTCTCTACTTCGAAGCCTACGTGGTTTTGGAGCCGGGCATGACTCCGCTGAAGCCTTTGCAGCTTCTGTCCGAAGAAGAATACATGAACGCACAGGACGAATACGGCGAAGAAAACTTCCGCGCCGGTATTGGTGCCGAAGCGCTGAAAGAAATCCTCCAGAATGTTAATCTGGAAGAAGATCTGGTGAAGTGCGAGGAAGACCTGCGCGACACCAATTCCGAAGCGAAACGCAAGAAACTCGTCAAGCGTCTGAAACTTCTGGAATCCTTCATCGCATCGGGCACGCGCCCCGAATGGATGATCCTTGATGTTGTTCCGGTTCTGCCGCCGGAACTGCGCCCGCTGGTTCCGCTCGATGGTGGCCGTTTTGCGACATCCGACCTGAACGACCTGTATCGCCGCGTTATCAACCGTAACAATCGTCTGAAACGCCTGATGGAACTGCGCGCGCCCGATATCATTGTGCGTAACGAAAAGCGTATGTTGCAAGAAGCCGTGGATGCGCTGTTCGACAATGGCCGCCGTGGCCGCGTCATCACTGGCGCGAACAAACGTCCGCTCAAGTCTCTGTCCGACATGCTGAAAGGGAAGCAAGGTCGCTTCCGTCAGAACCTCCTCGGTAAACGCGTCGACTATTCCGGTCGTTCCGTTATCGTGGTGGGGCCAGAGCTGAAACTGCATCAATGCGGTCTGCCGAAGAAAATGGCGCTCGAACTGTTCAAACCGTTCATCTACCACAAGCTGGAAATCTACGGCATGGCCTCGACGGTCAAGGCCGCCAAGAAGATGGTTGAAAAAGAACGCCCCGAGGTTTGGGATATCCTCGAGGAAGTTATACGCGAACACCCGGTTCTTCTGAACCGCGCGCCGACACTCCACCGCCTTGGTATTCAGGCGTTCGAACCGACCCTGATCGAAGGCAAGGCGATCCAGCTGCACCCGCTCGTCTGTACAGCGTTCAACGCTGACTTCGACGGCGACCAGATGGCCGTTCACGTTCCGCTGTCGATTGAATCGCAGCTCGAAGCACGCTGCCTGATGATGTCCACCAACAACATCCTCTCGCCCGCGAACGGCAAGCCGATTATCGTGCCGTCCCAGGATATCGTTCTGGGTCTTTACTACCTGACCATCCAACTGGATGGCCAGAAAGGTGAAGGCATGATCTTCCGCGGCCCTGGTGAAATCCAGCACGCGCTGCAAGAAGGCCATATTACGCTGCATGCGAAAATCAAATGCCGCTATCACGGTGTTGATGCAGATGGCAACAAGATCACAACCCTGGTGGATTCCACACCGGGCCGTATGATCCTGTCCGAACTTTTCCCGCGCCACCCGAACCTGCCGTTCAGCCTGATCAACACGGTGCTGACGAAGAAGGAAGTGACAAACCTGATCGACACCGTCTATCGTCACTGTGGCCAGAAAGAGACTGTGATTTTCTGCGACCGCATGATGAAGCTCGGCTTCAAACATGCCTGCACCGCCGGTATTTCCTTCGGTAAGGATGATATGATCATCCCGAAAGAGAAAGAGAAGCTGGTCGCCGAAGCAACCGCGAAAGTTGCCGAATATGAGCAGCAATATCAAGACGGTCTGATCACCAAGGGCGAGAAGTACAACAAGGTCGTCGATATCTGGTCTCGTTGCACGGACGATGTTGCGGGCGCGATGATGAAACACATCTCGAATGTCGGTGAAGTCGGCCTCAACTCGGTTTACATGATGGCGCATTCCGGTGCCCGCGGTTCCGCGGCCCAGATCCGTCAGCTTGCCGGTATGCGCGGCCTGATGGCCAAGCCGTCGGGCGAGATTATCGAGACGCCGATTATTTCCAACTTCAAGGAAGGTCTATCGGTTCTTGAATACTTCAACTCCACGCACGGTGCCCGTAAAGGCCTTGCCGATACGGCGTTGAAAACAGCGAACTCCGGTTACCTGACACGCCGCCTCGTCGACGTTGCGCAGGACGCCGTTATCAACGAACCGGATTGCGGCACGACATCGGGCGTGACAATCCGCCCCGTGATGAACGGTGCCGATACGGTTGTTGGCCTTGGCGAACGCTCGCTCGGCCGCGTGGTTCTGGAAGAAGTGAAAGACCCGCTGTCCGGCAAGGTTATCGTTCCGGTCAATGAAATGATCGATGAATCCGCCGCCGAGGAAATCGAAAAGGCCGGTCTTGATTCTATCAAGGTCCGCTCTGTCCTGACATGCGAAAGCCGCACCGGCGTTTGCGCGAAATGTTACGGACGTGATCTGGCTCGCGGTACGATGGTCAATATCGGCGAAGCCGTTGGCGTTATGGCCGCCCAGTCGATCGGGGAGCCGGGAACGCAGCTTACGATGCGTACCTTCCACATCGGCGGCGCGGCGCAGCGCGGCGCGGAGAAATCCTCGTTCGAAGCGGCGCTCGATGGTAAAATCGAAATCCGCAACCAGAACGTTGTTAAAAACTCTGCCGGTATCAACATCGTCATGGGCCGCAACACAGAAATCGTTCTGCTGGATGCCAAGGGCAAGGAGCGCGCAGCGCACCGTGTTCCGTACGGCGCACGCCTGCTGATCGAAGATGGTGCGAAGGTTGCCGCAGGGGCCAAGCTGGCCGAATGGGACCCGTTCACCATGCCGATCATCACGGAAAAAGACGGCGTTGTGAAATTCGCCGACCTCCTCGAAGGTGTTTCCGTGGCCGAGCGTACGGACGAGGCAACGGGTATTGCATCCCGCGTTGTTATCGACTGGCGTTCACAGCCGAAGGGCGGGGATCTGAAGCCGCGTATTTCCCTCACCAACAAAAAGGGTGAAGTGATCACGCTGCCGAACGGCCTGCCCGCGAACTATTACCTGTCTGTCGATACAATTCTGTCCGTTGAAAACGGCGCGGAAGTGAAGGCAGGGGACATCATCGGCCGTATTCCACGCGAAACATCGAAGACCCGCGATATTACAGGGGGTCTGCCGCGTGTGGCCGAATTGTTCGAAGCGCGCCGCCCGAAAGATTTCGCGATTATCTCCGAAGTCGACGGTCAGGTGGAATTCGGCAAGGATTACAAATCCAAACGCCGCATCATCGTCAATCCGACCGACAAGTCGATCGAGCCTCGCGAATATCTTATTCCGAAAGGCCGTCACCTCGCGGTTCAGGAAGGCGACTATGTCCGCAAGGGTGATCCGCTGCTCGATGGCGCGCTCGTGCCGCACGATATTCTGGACGTTCTCGGGGTCGAGGCCTTGGCCGAATACCTCATCAACGAAATCCAGGACGTTTACCGTCTGCAAGGGGTTAAGATCAACGACAAGCATATCGAAGTCATTGCACGTCAGATGATGCAGAAGATCGAAATCCTTGCCGTTGGCGACACGACCTTCCTGCTCGGCGAACATGTCGATCGCGAAGAGTTCGAGGCCGTCAACCGCAAGCAGATGGAACAGGGCCGCATTCCGGCGGAAGGCAAACCGGTTCTGCAGGGTATTACGAAGGCATCGCTTCAGACGCGTTCCTTCATCTCTGCGGCGTCCTTCCAGGAAACGACGCGCGTTCTTACCGAAGCCGCTACACAAGGCAAGGTGGACGAGCTGAACGGCCTGAAAGAAAACGTCATCGTCGGTCGCCTGATCCCTGCTGGAACAGGCTCCTACGTCAACCGCATCCGCCGTGTGGCGGCAGAGCGCGACACGCTGGCGCTGGCCTCACAGCAACAGGCGGAAGCGCTTGGCCTTGATGACGACATCAAGGAAGCCGCAAACGGTTAACAAAAAGAAATTTGGAAACGGCCCTGTGAATGGGCCGTTTCCTTTTTAAAAGTACGCTGTGTTGATCATGAAAAAACCATTCAAGGCCAATAGCCGCAACGACCGGTTTTCTTACTTATATGCCAATCCCGTATATACACGGCGATTGAAGATCGCCTTCCCCACACAAAGCGACCGCGATGAATATCGTGATTATCTTCTGAGCGATAATCTGGGGTTTCTGAAATTTATAGGCCAGGGTTGGGAGACTATAGCGGCAGAGGAAATCACGCCGTCCTATACAAGCTATATCCTCGATCATTTAAAGAAGGTGCGCTTCAGCTCTCAAGAGCTGATTATAAGACGAATAGGATCTTCTGAAATTTTGGGCTCCATCGATACTTATCAGGATTCAAGAGGTAAACCCTGGATGGGATATCACTTTCGTAAAGCGGCCAGGGGCCACGGTTATGCCCGCGAAGCTGTTGCTGGCGTTTTGGATGCAATCCAAAAATATGAACATCGCACGGTTGAAATGTTTGAAACATTCGCGGATAACGAAGGCAGTAAAAACCTTCTAAGAAAACTGGGTTATCAGAGCGTTGGCAGGACCAGTGCGATGGCAGGTGCTCATAAAGGCAAAGAGTCGGTACGGTTTATTCGTTGATCGTTTGCCTTGGCGCTTCACGGGCGCGGCGGGTGAGTTCTTCTTGAATAATCACATTGCGGCGGGCGGTGTTGGTTTCAAAGGCGCGGTCGTTTCGTATGGCGCGTTGGATATCATCGGCGCGGGTATATTGACGGCGGGTTTCAACTCTCTGCGCACGGTAATCATCAAAATTGCGGTCGAATTTGGCAGACGGTCCGGAATATTCCGGCGTTGTTTGTGATTGTAGTTGCGCGTCCGCCGAATGGGACGCAAATACCAAAAAGAACAGAAGTATGATTGTGTAATATGATCTCATGATTTGAATATAGGATTTTATACACGGAAAGAAAGATTGATTGGATTGCCGCGTTCCCGCTGATCGCTCGCCATGACGATGGAGAATGTAAGGGCCGGTGGTCCGGCGGGGGATGTTTTTGCCTTTAATATAAGGCGTTTTGGGTGGTTTGGTTTCGTTCGGATAACATAGAAAGAATGTGGGCGCCCACACCGTAGGTGTGTTGCCGACTGTCAAAAATTTGTCCCTACCAGCATGTTCAAGCGCACGCGCCGCGGTTTTACGGGGTCTTTGAACCTATGTCGTTCGAACCGGTTCGATGAAGACAACATGCCATAGGGCCCCAAGACTGTCAAGGAAAATATTCCTATATTTTTAAGGGGGCTATTTTAAGGAGGCTATGCGGCGTAAAGCGCCACGTCCAATGTTTCGCTTTCATTAAACGATGTCATGTGGCCGTTGACGTATTCGCGCTGCGTACGGTCGATGACAAGCTTGCCATTCTGGATCGTGATATCGGCGGTTTCCACGGCGCCGCCTGTAATATCCGTGATCGAAAGTTTCTGCGGCTGCCCTTCTTTATAGTCTATGGCGATGCGTAATCGTGTCCCATTGCCAACCATTGTGTAGACTTTTTTATTGCCGCCCGCATATTTTTCTTCGGCCGTGTCGGTCGCAAGATCGCGCCCTGTCGCGGCGGACCCCGCAATAACGTCTTGCAACCCCACGATGATTTTCAATGTGTCTTCGGATAGTTTGGAAAGATCCAGACCGCTCTGGTCGAAAAAGCTGATCAGGAAATTCTGGGCTGATTTTTGCACGCCGGATAATTGGCCGCTATCCCCGTCAAGTCCCGCCTCCATTAAGGCTTTTGCTTCCTCCGACAGGTTGACATCAATCGAAGAGGCGGCCTCTGTGCCTGCACCCGTGACGGCGGTTCCCAGCAGGCTGTTCGCGATGGTATCGAAGTGGGATGTCCTGCTGCTTTGGCCGCCCGACAGAAAATCCGTCAGGCTGGGGCGATAGGCGGCAAGGCTCTTAAGGCTCGATAAATCCATGGGTTTATTCCTTTACGCCCATGAACCTTGCAAAGCCTATGCCAGATAAAAGAACCGGACCGGTGGGATCGTTCTGATCCAATGTCGTCACCGGCCCGGCTACTCTAGGTTATTAGCCTATCGTACAATAAACGGTTGGGGTGCCTGTGAGGGTTCCCCGGGTTCCGCATATTTATGGGATCTGTAGGCCTTCCCGCCGGACCAGCCGAGCTGCAGGAAGCAAAAACGGCGGTGTCCGGTTATTTGTGAATAGCCCGGCTGCCAGACCAGCTGGCGGTTTGCCGCCGGGTACTCTTTTAAAATATAGGCCGGCATCGTGATGGTAATTTTGACCATGGTACACCCTTCTTTTATAGCTTGGGTTTGTATACAGACGGGGACAGCGCCTGATCATTCCCAATTTCTTATTATATTTACATATTTATATTATTATTGTAGAACAATGGCATAAATGTGGTCTATAGGTGCATTGGCATAGGGCGGGGCCCTGTTTTTTGCAAAGTGCCACGTTTTTCCCATTCTGCCTTTCCGTCCAGTTCCAAAGATAGCCGGCGGGGCAGGCGGGGCCGTAAAATTGCTGCGACCCCCGCGCCTTTAAAATATTTAAAAAAGTATGAACAATCGCTTGACTTGCCTAAGGCTTTAAACATATAGTCCGCCCGAATTAAAAGAATCGGATGGACTGGCTGTGGCCTCTTTTTCCAAGGTTTCCTTGGGATTTTCGATGAGAAAAACAAGAGCTAAACGCATTCCATGACTCTTTACCCAGGTATGGCAGGAAAGAAAAAGTTTCCGTGGCCGCAAAGGGAGAAAATGGTTGGACCCCAAAGAAGCGTCAAGCGGGATGGGGAGCCAAACCAAGTTCCTATTTGCAATTCCACGCGCCATCCCTTAGTAAAACCCATCCGTTACATAATTTGGACCTAACTTAAGGAGAAGGCAGCTCTATGCCAACCATACAACAACTGATCCGCAAGCCCAGAGCCGTTGGTGGCAAAAAGGCGATGAAAGCGAAGAAAAACCGCGCGTTGAAATCCAACCCGCAGGTTCGTGGCGTTTGCACCCGCGTTTACACAACGACACCGAAGAAGCCGAACTCCGCTCTTCGTAAAGTTGCCAAGGTGCGCCTGACCACTGGCTTCGAAGTCATTTGCTACATCCCCGGTGAAGGCCACAACCTGCAGGAACACTCTGTTGTTCTGATCCAGGGCGGCCGTGTGAAAGACCTTCCAGGCGTTCGTTACCGCATCATCCGTGGTGCCCTCGATACGCAAGGTGTTAAAGACCGTAAGCAAGCGCGCTCCCAGTACGGCGCGAAACGTCCGAAGTAATTTATTTAAGAGGAAGACAAGAGAATGTCCCGTCGTCGTAAACCAGAAAAACGCGTTATCCTTCCTGACTCACGTTTCAATGACGTTGTTCTGTCGAAATTCATGAACAACATCATGGAAGATGGTAAGAAGTCTGTTGCCGAAGGCATCGTCTATGGCGCGCTCGAAATCGTTGAAGAAAAAGGCAAGAACATTGCCGATGACGAAGGCGATGCAGCGCAAGGCACAGCCGGCGGCCAAGGTTCCAAAGGCCTTCGCATTTTCCACCGTGTTTTGAAGAAAGTCCGCCCGCAGCTGGAAGTTCGTTCCCGCCGCGTTGGTGGTGCGACCTATCAGGTTCCGACCGAAGTTCGCAGCGACCGTGCGCAGGCTCTGGCCATGCGCTGGATCATTGACGCAGCCTCCAAGCGCGGTGAGCGCACGATGATGGAACGCGTTGCCGGTGAACTTCTGGATGCCGCCAATGACCGTGGCGCCGCGATCAAAAAACGCGACGATACCCACAAGATGGCAGAGGCCAACAAAGCCTTCGCCCACTTCCGTTGGTAGTAGTTAGAATAGAGATAAAAGAGAAAGCTTAATAAATGGCCCGCGAATACCCACTAGACCTGTATCGTAACTTCGGCATCATGGCGCACATCGATGCTGGTAAAACGACGACGACAGAACGTATTCTGTTCTACACAGGCAAGTCCCACAAAATCGGCGAAGTGCACGATGGTGCCGCGACGATGGACTGGATGGAGCAGGAGCAGGAGCGTGGTATCACGATCACATCTGCTGCGACGACGACTTTCTGGAAGGGCGCCGAGAATGGTGTTGCCGCGGGTAAAGACATCCGCATGAACATCATCGACACGCCGGGCCACGTTGACTTCACGATCGAAGTTGAACGCTCTTTACGCGTTCTCGATGGTGCCGTTTGCCTTCTTGACGGTAACCAGGGTGTTGAGCCGCAAACTGAAACCGTATGGCGTCAGGGCGACAAATACAAAGTTCCGCGCATCATTTTCGCGAACAAAATGGATAAAACCGGCGCTGACTTCTACATGTGTATCGAGTCGGTCAAGAAGCGTCTGGGTATCGAGCCGCTCGTGACCGTTCTGCCTATTGGTATTGAGTCCGACTTTATCGGTATCGTCGACCTTATCAACATGAAGTCGATCATCTGGAAAGCCGAGACGCTGGGCGCTGCTTTCGAAGTTGGCGAAATTCCTGCCGATATGCTGGACAAGGCAAAACAATACCGCGAGCGCATGATCGAAATGGCCGTCGAAATGGACGATGCCGCGATGGAAGCTTACCTTGAAGGGAACGAGCCGGATGTGAAGACATTGAAGGCCTGTATCCGCAAAGGAACGATCGCGTTCAAACTCATCCCGATGATGTGCGGTTCTTCGTTCAAGAATAAAGGTGTTCAGCCTCTGCTTGATGCGGTTGTCGACTTCCTGCCGTCCCCGTTGGACAAAGGCGTTGTCAAAGGCACAAAACCGGATTCGGAAGATATCGATACACGTGAGATGAAAGACGATGCGCCGATCGCCGGCCTTGCCTTCAAAATCATGGACGATCCGTTTGTTGGTTCCCTGACATTCTTCCGTATTTACTCCGGTAAACTGGAAGCGGGGTCTTACCTCCTGAACTCCACAAAGAACAAGAAAGAGCGTATCGGCCGTATGTTGCTGATGCACTCGAACAACCGTGAAGAGATCAAAGAAGCCTTTGCCGGTGATATCGTCGCGCTCGTCGGTCTGAAAGACACGACAACGGGTGATACGCTCTGCGATCCTCTGAAGCCGATCGTTCTTGAGAAAATGACGTTCCCTGAGCCGGTTATCGAGATTGCGGTTGAGCCGAAAACAAAGGCCGACCAGGAGAAAATGGGTATTGCCCTTGGCAAACTCGTTGCTGAAGATCCGTCCTTCCGCGTTCACACAGACACGGAAACAGGTCAGACGATCCTGAAAGGCATGGGCGAACTTCACCTCGACATCAAGATCGATATCCTGAAGCGCACTTACGGTGTTGAAGCCAATATTGGCGCGCCGCAGGTTGCCTACCGCGAAACGATTTCGAAAGAAGCCGATGTTGACTACACGCACAAGAAACAGTCCGGCGGTTCGGGTCAATTCGCCCGCGTTCTGTTCAAACTGCGTCCGTTGCCTGCCGATGCGAAAGATGCCAAAGGCGAACCGGTTACGGATTTCAACTTCCTGAACACAACCGTTGGCGGTTCTGTTCCGAAGGAATACATTCCGGGCT
Organism: uncultured Alphaproteobacteria bacterium; assembly: GCA_946481075.1. Next base: position 1,248,259 of record CAMLMC010000001.1, on the reverse strand, counting down.
TTGAAAAAGGTATGCGCGCTGCCAAGGAAACAGGCGTTATCGCCGGCTTCCCGGTTATCAATATCGAAGTCGAACTGTATGACGGTAAATACCACGATGTTGACTCCTCCGCCCTCGCGTTCGAGATCGCGGCCCGCGCAGGTTTCAAAGAAGCCATGCAAAAAGCCGGTCCTCAACTGCTGGAGCCAATGATGGAAGTCGAAGTTGTAACGCCTGAAGAATATATGGGCGACATCATCGGTGACCTGAACTCCCGCCGCGGTATGGTAAAGGGTATGGAAGATCGCGGTAACGCGAAGGTTGTCGAAGCCCTCGTGCCGCTGTCGAGCATGTTCGGTTACATCAACACGCTGCGCGGTATGTCCAAAGGACGCGCGTCGTATTCGATGGTATTCGGTCATTATGAAGTGGTCCCGAGCAACGTGGCTGAGGAAGTCCGTGCGAAGATGGCCAGCTAATAGAGAATAAAGATAAGAATTAAAGGAGCATTATAGATGTCTAAGGAAAAGTTCGAGCGGACGAAACCGCACGTGAATATTGGAACGATTGGTCACGTTGACCATGGTAAGACGACGCTGACGGCGGCGATCACGAAGTATTTTTCGAAGGAATTCAAGGCGTACGACCAGATCGACAAATCGCCGGAAGAAAAGGCGCGCGGTATCACGATTTCGACAGCGCACGTTGAGTATGAAACAGATGCGCGCCACTACGCGCACGTTGACTGTCCTGGCCACGCCGACTACGTGAAGAACATGATCACGGGTGCGGCGCAGATGGACGGCGCGATTCTGGTTGTGAACGCGGCTGACGGCCCGATGCCGCAGACGCGCGAGCACATCCTTTTGGCGCGTCAGGTTGGCGTTCCGTACATCGTTGTGTACATGAACAAGGTTGACCAGGTTGACGATGCGGAATTGCTGGAACTGGTTGAGATGGAGATCCGCGAGCTTCTGAGCTCTTACGAATTCCCTGGCGATGATATTCCGATCGTGAAGGGCTCTGCTCTGGCCGCTCTGGAAGGCCGCGACAAGGAAATCGGTGAAGATTCGATCCGCGCGCTTCTGGCCGCCGTTGATTCCTACATTCCGACACCGGAGCGTCCGAAGGACAAACCGTTCCTGATGCCTGTGGAAGACGTGTTCTCCATCTCCGGCCGCGGGACTGTTTGCACAGGCCGTGTTGAGCAAGGGATCGTGAAGGTTGGCGAAGAGATCGAGATCGTTGGTATCCGCCCGACCCAGAAGACAACCGTGACAGGCGTTGAGATGTTCCGCAAACTCCTCGACTCTGGAGAAGCCGGCGACAACATCGGTGCGCTGCTGCGCGGTACGAAACGTGAAGACGTTGAACGTGGCCAGGTTCTGTGTAAGCCGGGCTCGATCAAGCCGCACACGGACTTCGAAGGCGAAGCCTACATTCTGTCCAAGGAAGAAGGCGGCCGTCATACACCGTTCTTCAACAAATACCGTCCGCAGTTCTACTTCCGCACGACCGACGTGACGGGTGAGTGCACGCTGCCGGAAGGCACGGAAATGGTTATGCCGGGCGACAACGTGACGATGAAGGTGAAACTCATCGCGCCGATCGCGATGGACCAGGGTCTTCGCTTCGCTATCCGCGAAGGCGGACGCACCGTCGGCGCAGGCGTCGTCTCCAAAATTAATGACTAATTAGAAGAAGAAAGAAAAAGGCAGCGAAATCATGGACAACCAAACCATTCGCATCAGACTGAAAGCATTTGACCACCGTATTCTGGATCAATCCGCTTTCGAAATCGTGAACACTGCGAAACGTACCGGTGCGCAAGTGCGCGGTCCGATTCCGCTGCCGACGAACATCAAGAAGTTCTCGGTCATTCGCTCTCCGCACATCGACAAAAGCTCCCAAGAGCAATTCGAGATGCGCAAGCATGCACGTGTCCTGGACATCGTAGAGCCGACACCGCAAACGGTTGATGCCCTGATGAAACTGGACCTCGCAGCGGGCGTGGACGTTGAAATTAAAATTGGCGCGGCTGCGTAATTAACAAAGGCCGTAAGGTAAGGAAGAAGAAAATGAGAACCGGAGCACTTGCACAAAAAGTTGGCATGACTCGCATCTTTACAGAAGATGGCCGTCAAGTTCCTGTCACTGTGCTGAAAATTGACAACTGCCAAGTTGTTTCTATTCGCGAACAGGAAAAACATGGCTATACGGCCGTTCAACTGGGCGCGGGCAACGCGAAAGTATCCCGCGTTTCCAAAGCGATGCGTGGCGTATTTGCCGCTGCCAAGGTAGAGCCGAAGAAAAAACTGGCTGAATTCCGTGTATCCCCGGAAAACATCCTCGAAGTTGGCGCCGAATTGTCTGCGGCCCACTTTGTTGAAGGCCAGTTTGTCGACATTCAGGGCACAACGATCGGTAAAGGTTTTGCCGGCGTTATGAAGCGCTGGAATTTCGGCGGCGGTCGTGCTTCCCACGGTAACTCTGTATCGCACCGTGCACACGGCTCCACCGGTCAGCGCCAGGATCCGGGTAAAGTTTTCAAAGGCAAGAAAATGGCCGGTCACCTCGGTGATGAGACTGTTACAACACAAAGCCTGAAAGTTGTCGGCATCGACCTCGAAGACAACCTCGTTCTGATCCAGGGTTCCGTCCCGGGCCATGACAATGGTTGGGTTCGCATCACGGATGCCGTCAAGAAACCGGCACATGCCGATGCCCCGAAACCGGCAGGTCTGAAACAATCCGCCAAAAAGGCCGATGCTGCCCCGAAGGCAGACGAAGCCGCCGCTGCAGATAGCGCGGCAGAAGAAGCGAAAGGTGAATAATTATGAAGATCGCTGTTAAAACACTCGATAACAAAGCCGCAGGCGATATCACGCTTGACGATGCTGTGTTCGGCGTAGAAGTCCGTCAGGACATTCTGCACCAGATGGTGAACTACCAGTTGGCCAAGCGCCGCGCCGGTACGCACGCAACGCAAACACGTTCCGATGTGTCCCGCACAGGCAAAAAGCCGTTCAAGCAGAAAGGCACAGGCAATGCCCGTGCCGGTGATTACACACGCGTTATCGACCGTGGCGGTCAAGTCGCCCACGGCCCGGTTGTGCGTAGCCACGCGACAGAATTGCCGCGCAAGGTTCGTCAGCTCGCCCTGAAATGCGCGCTGTCGGCAAAGGCGAAAGAAGGCAAGTTGATCATCGTTGATGCGCTGACACCAAAAGATCACAAGACTAAGGCCATGGCGGCATCTTTCGCAGCCCTTGGTTTTGAGTCTGCGCTGATTGTTGGCGGCAATGAGATCGATGCGAATTTTTCCCGCGCGACAAACAACATTCCGAAAGTAGATGTTCTCCCGCTGCAAGGCGCGAACGTCTATGATATCCTGCGCCGCGACACGTTGGTCCTTTCGAAGGACGCCGTTGAAGGCCTGACACAAAGACTGAAAGGCGAATAATCATGGCTGCCAAGAAGAAAACAGAAAACAAAATTGCCGAATGGATGTATGGAATCATCGCATCCCCGGTGGTGACCGAGAAGTCGACACGCGGTTCCGAGCATGGCCAGGTGACTTTTAAAGTTCCCCTGACAGCGAAGAAACCCGACATCAAGGCCGCTGTTGAAGCGTTGTTCAACGTCAAAGTTGCCGGTGTGAACACACTGATCCAGAAGGGCAAGACAAAACGCTTCAAAGGCGTGAAAGCTTTCCGTTCCGATTCCAAAAAAGCGATCATCACGCTGGAAGAAGGTCAAAACATCGATGTCGGTTCCGGCCTGTAAGGATCGACTGACCAACGAACTAACTATGGCGCTCCGCCGATAATGGAGAGAGGTAGAAAAAGAAAATGGCATTGAAAAAATACAATCCGATTACGCCCGGTACACGCGGCCTGATCCTGATCGACAGAAAAGGCCTTCACAAAGGCGCGCCGGAACGCACGCTGACGGAAGGCAAGAAAAAGACGGGTGGCCGTAACAACAACGGTCGCATCACGTCTTATCACCGTGGCGGCGGGCACAAGCAGCGTTACCGTATCATCGACTGGAAACGCACCAAGTTCGACGTTGAAGGCACGATCGCGCGTCTGGAATATGATCCAAACCGCACAGCGTTTATCGCCCTCGTCGAATACACAGACGGCGAAAAGGCCTATATCATTGCCCCGCAACGCCTTCAGGCCGGTGACAAAGTCATCGCCGCCGAAAAAGCGGACATCAAACCGGGCAACGCGATGCAGCTGAAATCCATGCCTGTGGGTACGATCATCCACAACGTGGAAATGAAGGTTGGCAAGGGCGCGCAGCTCTGCCGTTCCGCAGGCACCTACGCCCAGCTGGTCGGCCGTGACCAAGGATATGCGCAGATCAAGCTGGCATCCGGTGAACTCCGTGTTGTTCCGCAAGATTGTATGGCAACTGTTGGCGCGGTTTCGAACCCTGACCACATGAACCAGAACTTCGGTAAAGCCGGCCGTCTGCGTTGGAAAGGCCGCCGCCCTGTTAACCGCGGCGTTGCCATGAACCCGGTCGACCACCCACATGGGGGCGGCGAGGGCCGTACATCCGGTGGCCGTCACCCAGTTACACCTTGGGGTAAACCAACCAAGGGCAAGAAAACAAGAACCAATACGCGGACAAGCAAATACATTATCCGCAAAGCGAAGAAGAAATAAGGAGTTTAACCGATGGCACGTTCAGTATGGAAAGGCCCGTTTATTGATCGCTACCTTCTCAAGAAGGTGGAAGATGCCCGCACTGCCGGCAAAAACACGATCATTCAAACATGGTCCCGTCGTTCGACAATCCTGCCGCAGATGGTGGGTTTGACCTTCGGTGTCCACAATGGCAAAAAATTCATCCCCGTTCTGGTTTCCGACCAGATGATCGGCCACAAGCTGGGTGAATTCGCGCCGACACGCGAATACAAAGGACACTCCGGCGGCGACAAAAAAGCCAAAGGCAAGAAATAAGGATAGATAGAGGCTATTATGGGACAACAACCAAACGAAAGACGCGTGAAGGACAATGAAGCCATGGCAATGGCCAAGTTCTTGCGCACCAGCCCCGGCAAGCTCAACCTTGTTGCCGCGATGATCCGTGGCAAAAAGGCGGACAAGGCGCTGACAGATCTGCAATTCAGCAACCGCCGCATCGCGGTGGAAGTACGCAAAGTGCTGGCATCCGCTGTTGCCAATGCTGAAAACAACCACAACCTCGATGTTGACCAGCTGGTTGTGGCCGAAGCGTATGTCGGCAAATCTGTAAAAATGCGCCGCTTCAATGCCCGCGCCCGTGGCCGCGCCGCCCCGATTGAAAAGCACTTCTCGCGCCTGACAATCGTTGTTCGCGAAGGCGAAGCGCAAGCTGCCAAGCCGAAGGCAAAAGCCGCTGCGCCGAAGAAAGAGGCCGCTCCTAAGAAGGAAGCTGCTGCAAAAACAGAAGCCGGCGCTAAAAAGCCTGCTGCGAAAAAGACCGCTGCCAAGAAAACAGCGGCCAAAAAATCCGAAACCAAGCAGGACAAAGAATAAGGAGCCTTAGAATATGGGTCAAAAAGTCAATCCAATCGGTCTGCGCGTCGGTATCAACCGTACCTGGGACTCCCGCTGGTTCGATGACCGCAAATATGCGGACAAGCTGATTCAGGACCTCGAACTGCGCAAGTATGTTCAGGACCGTCTGAAAGCCGCCGGTATTTCCAAAGTGATTATCGAGCGCGTTGCCAAGACGACAAAGGTCGCCGTCTACACGGCGCGTCCGGGCGTGATCATTGGTAAAAAAGGTGCCGACATCGAAAAACTGCGTAAGGACTTGTCCGCACGCGCCGGTTCCGATGTGGCCCTCAACATCATTGAAATCCGCAAGCCGGAAATCGATGCGCAACTGGTTGCCGAAGGCGTTTGCCAGCAGCTGGAGCGCCGCGTTTCCTTCCGCCGCGCGATGAAACGTGCCGTTCAAAGCACGCTCCGTCTCGGTGGTCAGGGTATCCGTATCAACGTGTCCGGCCGTCTCGGCGGTACAGACATCGCCCGTACGGAATGGTACCGCGAAGGCCGCGTTCCGCTGCACACACTGCGCGCGGACCTCGACTACGGCTTTGCCGAAGCGCTGACAACATACGGTATTATCGGCGTGAAGGTCTGGATCTACAAAGGCGATGTTATGGCCCACGATCCGATGGCTCGCGACAAGCGCATGGGTGAAAACACAGGCAACAGCGGCGGACAGCCCCGTTCCTGATAAAAAATCGATTTTGGGCCCGTTTTTTTGCAAAAGGGCCCAAAATAACGCTGGTAATCCGCAAAGTTTGACGATATAGTCCGCGCGAATTACGAATTGATCTAACGACTTTTATAGTCCGATAGAGCCATATGGGAACTGGAATCCAAGGGGGTTTTAAGTCCATGTGAGCGAAATTTTTTTGTGTGAAAGCAGAAAGTTAAGCAAATGTTGCAACCAAAGAAAACGAAATTCAGAAAGGCCCACAAGGGCCGTATCCATGGCCTGGCCAAAGGCGGCGCGACGCTCGCTTTCGGTGAATTCGGCCTGAAAGCAATGGCGCCCGAGCGTATCACGGCCCGCCAGATCGAAGCCGCCCGTCGCGCCATCGCCCGTTCGATGAAGCGTCAAGGTAAAGTCTGGATCCGTATTTTCCCGGATGTTCCGGTTTCGAAAAAGCCGCTCGAGGTTCGTATGGGTTCCGGTAAGGGTTCTCCGGAATTCTGGGTCGCCCGTGTGAAGCCGGGCCGTATCATGTTCGAACTGGACGGTGTGCCGGAAAACGTTGCGCGCGAAGCATTGAGCCTCGCTGCGGCCAAGTTGCCGATCGCGACAAAATTCGTTGCCCGTATCCACGCATAATAAGGATTTTTAAAATGGCAAAAGCAAAAGATAAAAAAGCGAAAGCAAACAGCGCCGAAATGCTGAAAGGCAAAACGGCGGACGAGCTGAAAAAATCCCTGCTGGATCTGCGCAAGGAACAACTGAATGCCCGTCTGCAACGCGCCGGCGGCCAGCTGGAAAACACATCGACACTGCGCACGCTTCGCCGCGATATCGCACGCGTCAAGACATTCATTCAAAAACAGCTTGCCACTGGCAAGGCTGCGTAAGTTTTAGGTAGAGGAGACACATATGCCACGTCGCGTTCTGGAAGGCGTTGTCACCAGTGACAAAATGGACAAAACGGTCACCGTTATGGTTGAGCGTCGCTACATGCACCCCGTGTACAAGAAGTACATCAAGAAAAGCACGAAATACGCTGCTCATGATGAAAACGGTACGTTCAAAACCGGTGACAAGGTTGAGATTATCGAGTGCGCACCGATCTCCAAGCGTAAGCGCTGGACGGTTCTGGTGGATGGCAAAGAGCCGGCACCGGTAGCCAAGGAAGCTGCCCCGAAAGCGGCCGCTGCACCGAAAGCAGAAAAGAAAACGGCCGCTCCAAAGACGGCTGCCAAGAAAACCGCGAAAGCGAAGTAATTAAGAATAAGGCTTTAAAAGGATTTAAAACATGATCCAGATGCAATCCAATATGGAAGTAGCCGACAACTCTGGTGCACGCCGCGTAGAGTGTATCAAGGTTCTCGGTGGTTCCCACCGCCGCACGGCAAACATTGGCGATATCGTCGTCGTGTCCATCAAGGATGCGATTCCGCGTGGCCGCGTGAAAAAAGGTGACGTGCGTAAGGCCGTTATCGTTCGCTCCAAGCACGGCCTGAATCGTGTGAACGGCGAAAAAATCCGTTTTGATACGAATGCCTGCGTTCTGATCAACAATGCGGGTGAGCCGATCGGCACACGTATTTTTGGCCCGGTTACCCGTGAACTGCGCGGTAAAGGCTACATGAAAATTATCTCGCTAGCAGGAGAGGTGCTCTAATGTCCGCCCCGAAACTGAAAATTAAAAAAGGCGACCAGGTTGTCGTTTTGACAGGCCGCGACAAAGGCAAGAAGGGTGAGGTTCTAAGCGCCATTCCTTCGGAAAACCGTGTTGTCGTTTCTGGCGTCAATGTTGTGAAAAAACACACGAAACCGACACAGCTGTCCGCTGGCGGTATCGAAGAAAAGGAACTGTCGATCCATGTGTCCAACGTGGCCCTGGTCGATCCGAAAAAAGGCACAGCCACACGCGTTGGCTACAAACTGGACAAGGACGGGAATAAAACCCGCATTGCCAAAGTTTCCGGCGAGAAGGTTTGAGGTAGAAAATGGCTTACACACCACGTTACAAAAAACTGTATGAAGAAAAGCTGAAGGCCGATCTTCAAAAGAAATACGACATTAAAAACCCGCTGGCGATTCCGCGTCTGGACAAGATCGTGATCAACATGGGTGTTGGCGATGCCGTGACGGACCGTAAGGCCGTTGAAGCCGCTGCTGCCGACCTCGCCCTGATCGCGGGTCAAAAGCCGGTGATCACCAAAGCCCGCAAATCCAACGCCGCCTTCAAGGTCCGCGAAGATATGGCGATCGGCTGCAAGGTCACGCTGCGCGGTGCGAAAATGTATGAATTCCTGGATCGTCTGGTCACGATCGCCCTGCCACGTATCCGCGACTTCCGCGGTATCAACGGCAAAAGCTTCGATGGCCGCGGCAACTATGCCTTCGGTCTCAAAGAACAAACCGTATTCCCTGAAATCCAGTTCGATCAGGTTCAGGCAGTACGCGGCATGGACATCATTATCTGCACAACAGCAGCGAATGATGAACAGGCAAAAGAATTGCTACGCGGCTTCTCAATGCCGTTCCGCAACTAACGAGGAAAGAAAAGACAGATGGCAAAAGTTAGTGCAGTCAACAGAGATAACAAGCGCCGCAAGCTGGCCAAAAGCCTTGCGAACAAGCGCGCGAAATTGAAAGAGATCATCTCCAATCGTGAAACATCGATGGAAGAGCGTTTCGCCGCGGTTCTGAAGCTGGCCGAAATGCCGCGCAATTCCGCAGAAAACCGTCAACGCAACCGTTGCGCGCTCACAGGTCGTCCTCGCGGTCATTACCGCAAGTTCAGACTGTCGCGTATCGCGCTGAGAGATCTGGCATCCCGTGGGGAATTGCCAGGCGTAACAAAATCGAGCTGGTAAGGGAGGATATATAACATGTCTATGAACGATCCCCTTGGTGATATGCTGACACGTATCCGTAACGGTGCACAGGCCCGCAAAGCCGTGATCACATGCCCGTGGTCCAAACTGCATGAAGCCGTGTGCAAGGTACTTGCGGATGAAGGCTTTATCCGTGGTTACAAGGTTGTTGACCTTGGTAACAACAAGAAAGATATGCAAGTCGAACTGAAATATGATGCTGGCCAACCGGCGATCCGCGAACTGAAGCGTATTTCGTCTCCAGGCCGCCGCATCTATACGCAGATCAAAGGCCTGCCGCAATTCTACAACGGTCTTGGCGTTCGCATTCTGTCCACACCGCAAGGCGTGATGACGGATCATAAGGCCCGCGCAGCCAATGTTGGCGGCGAGATCTTGTGCCAGGTATTCTAGGAAGGATAGATAGAGATGTCTCGTATTGGTAAATATCCGGTTCCTGTTCAAGATGGCGTTACGGTTGACGTTAAAGGCCAGACTGTAACGGCAAAAGGTCCGAAGGGCGAACTCTCCGTCATCGTGCATGACGACGTGTCCGTCAAAATGGAAGATGGCAAAGTCAAGCTGGAGCCGCGCGCCAATTCCCTGCGCGCCAAGAAACTCTGGCCGACAATGCGCACGCTGGTCAAGAACATCGTCAATGGTGTGAAAGACGGTTATACCGAATCCCTCGAAATCCAGGGCGTTGGTTATCGTGCCGCTATGCAAGGCAAAACTATTGTCCTGCAACTCGGTTTCTCCCACGAAGTTCGCTATGACATTCCGGAAGGAATTACGGTTGCGGTTGAAAACCAGACACAAATCAAGGTGTCCGGTATCGACAAGCAGGCCGTCGGTCAGGTCGCCGCGAAAATTCGTGGTTTTAAAAAGCCCGAACCATATAAGGGCAAAGGCATTCGCTATACCGGCGAGTATGTCATGATCAAAGAAGGCAAGAAGAAATAAGGATCTGCCATGGCAAAGAAACTTACATCATTTGAAAGACGCCGTTTCAGCACACGTAACAAGCTGCGCCGCGTCAATATCGACCAGAACGCAGTTCGCTCTGTTCGTCCGCGTTTGTCTGTTCACCGCAGCAACAAGCAGATTTACTGCCAGATCATCGACGATGTGAAGGGTGTAACTCTGGCGGCGGCAAGCAGCATGGACAAAGATGCTGGCGTGAAAAACGGCGGTAACATAGACGCCGCGGAAAAAGTAGGCAAACTGATTGCCGAACGCGCGAAAAAGGCTGGCGTTTCTACGGTTCAATTCGACCGTGGCGCTTTCCTCTATCATGGTCGCGTCAAGGCTTTGGCCGATGGCGCACGTGCCGGCGGACTGGAATTCTAAGGAGCAAAGAATGGCAAAAGCAGAAAGACAAGCACGCGAAGGCGAATCCGAGTTCATCGAGAAACTCGTTGCCGTAAACCGCGTTGCCAAAGTTGTAAAAGGTGGTCGCCGTTTCGGTTTCGCCGCTCTGGTTGTTGTTGGTGATGGCCGCGGTCGCGTAGGCACAGGCCACAGCAAGGCAAAAGAAGTTCCGGATGCCATCAAGAAGGCAACGGAACAGGCAAAACGCAACATGATCCGCGTTCCTCTGCGTGATGGCCGCACGTTGCACCATGATGTTCTGGGTGTTTATGGCGCCGGCCGCGTGAAGCTCCGTGTTGCCCCGACAGGGACAGGGATCATCGCCGGTGGTCCGCTTCGCGCGATTTTTGAATGCCTGGGCATTCAGGACGTTGTCGCGAAGGCTATCGGCTCCAACAACCCGTACAACATGGTCAATGCAACGCTCGCAGCCCTGCAACAAATGCAGAGCCCGCGTCAGGTTGCTGCCCGCCGTGGTAAGAAAGTCAGCGACATCGTATCGCAACGCGAAGGCACACCAGCCTCTGCCGAAGCGATTGAGTCTGCCGAACAAGAATAAGGTGAACGACAATGACAGAAGCAAAGAAAGCACCTGCTAAAAAGGCACCGGCGAAGAAAGCCGCACCGAAAGCTGAAAAGAAATCGGGCGCGACAGTCACCGTAACGCAAGTTCGCTCTGTTGCGGGCCGCATTCCGGGCCAGCGCGAAACGCTGATCGGTCTGGGCCTCAACAAAATCGGCCGTACACGCACGCTGGAAGACACTCCATCCGTTCGCGGCATGATCAAGGCTGTGGCGCACCTCGTCAAAGTCGTTGACGCAGCGTAATCCGGCAAGAAGGATAGATAAAAATGAAACTCAATGATCTGAAACCAAAAGAAGGCGCCAAGCACAATTACAAGCGCGTTGGCCGCGGTATCGGTTCCGGTAAGGGTAAAACCTCCGGTAAAGGCGTGAAGGGCCAGAAAGCCCGTTCCGGCGTAGCCATCAATGGCTTCGAAGGCGGCCAGATGCCCCTTTACATGCGCCTGCCGAAGCATGGTTTTAACAACATTCATGCCGACACGTTCGTGACGCTGACAACCGGCCGCCTGCAACAGGCGATCGATTCCAAGCTGATCGATGCCAAAGGCACAATCGATGCTGACGCTCTGGTTAAAGCAAAAGTCATCAGCAACAAACGCGATGGCGTTCGCCTCGTCAACAAAGGCGAGCTGAAATCCAAAGTGGCTCTGAAAATCTCCGGCGCGTCCCAAGGCGCGAAGGATGCGGTTGAGAAGGCCGGCGGCTCTGTTGAAATCTACAAGAAAGCGGTTGCCCCTGTGGTCCGCAAAAAGCCGAAATCGAACGGCCAGATGTAATTCAAAAAACCCCGCGTTCAGCGGGGTTTTTTTATTGTCTCTGATCAGATGGCGGGAGAAAGCGGAGATACGTTGTTCCAGATAAATTCGATCTGCCCGACTTCTCGTCCTCTTGCTTCGCGGATGAAACTCATCGCTTCGGCGGCCTTGGGAGATTTTGTAGCGACAAAAATATCGCGCAAGGCAAGCATGGCGGAGGAGACAATATTGCCATTTACCCCGAATTCGCCGTTGACATTCGTGCTGCCGAGAACGCGCAGAGGCTCAATTGCCAGTTCGGGAGATACACGGCGTAATGCTTCGAGAGCGGCGGGTGCGGCAGGTTCAATCCGCAGACCGATTTCAGCAATTTCTATCAAGGCGGGCTCATGGCCTCTTTTTTCCAGCGCTTCAATGGACTTGCCCGCAAGTTCTTTATAACGAAGCGTTATTTCACGGATGGCGCCGTCCGCACGGCCCGGAGGAAGGGTGGATAGGATATCGATAGCCTTTTCCGCGCCCACCGGGTGGTTCTTTTCCATGACAAGATCGACAATCTCTTCAATACCAAAAGAGATGGTATCATTGATATTGCTTTTGATTTCTTCAAGGCGCTCTACGGTTGTTACATTAAACACATCAAACAAATACATATTAATCTCCTGTTCTGGGCACCTTAAACTCTGCAAAAATTATGTCAAGAGGTGAGATTGTAAGCCCTATAATAACTCACCGAAGCGGGTCATATATCTCTTGTTAAAGAGGATGAATTTTTCTACAAAGGCTGGTCATTACTCTACATTTTTAAAAAGGTAAATCTTCATGGTTTCTGCCGTTGAACAGCTGGCGAAAAACGCGAACTGGGGATCGTTCTCCAAAGCGACCGAACTGAAAAAACGTATCTGGTTCGTGCTCGGCGCGTTGATCGTCTATCGTCTTGGGACCTATATTCCGGTGCCAGGCATCGACCCGATGGTGTGGGAGGAAATTTACGGCCAAAAGGGCGGCGGTATTTTGGACATGTTCAACATGTTTTCCGGCGGCGCGCTTCAGCGTATGACCATTTTTGCCCTGAACATCATGCCGTATATTTCGGCGTCCATTATTATGCAGTTGGCATCTGCCATGTCTCCAAAATTGGAGGCCCTCAAGAAGGAGGGCGAGTCAGGCCGCACCAAGATCAACCAATATACGCGCTACCTGACTGTGCTGCTCGCTTCCGTTCAGGCTTATGGTCTGGCCGTTGGTCTTGAAGGTATGCAAGGCTCGATGGGCTCTGCCGTCATCGATCCCGGTTTCTTCTTCCGTGCCTCCACCGTTATCACGATCGTGGGCGGCACTGTCTTCCTGATGTGGCTTGGTGAACAAATCACCCAGCGCGGCATTGGCAACGGTATCTCCCTCATCATCTTCGCCGGTATCGTGGCGGAACTGCCGCGGGCTTTCGGCTCCATGCTGGAACTGGGCCGTCAGGGGCAATTCAACGTGCTGGAACTTGTTGGTATCCTGATCATGATTGTGGCCGTGATCGCGTTCATCGTGTTCATGGAGCGCGCACAGCGCCGCGTGACGGTTCAATACCCGAAACGTCAGGTCGGCAACCAGATGGCGGCGGCGCAACAAAACCACATTCCGCTGAAGCTCAACACCGCCGGTGTTATCCCGCCGATCTTTGCCTCCTCGCTCCTGCTTCTGCCGCTCACCATCATGAACTTCTCCGGTGCGGCGCAAGGCGGCGGCTTCTTGTCGCAACTGGTGGGATGGCTGCAACACGGCCAGCCGCTTTACATGGCGCTCTATGGCGCATTGATCGTCTTCTTTGCGTTCTTCTACACGGCGATTGTATTCAACCCGCAGGAAAATGCCGAGATGCTGCGCAAATATGGCGGCTTCGTTCCAGGCGTTCGTCCGGGTAAATCGACGGCGGATTATTTCGATTACGTTCTGACACGCATCACGATGATCGGTGCGCTTTATCTCGTCTTCGTCTGCCTATTGCCGGAAATGCTGATTTCGCATTACAGCATCCCGTTCTATTTCGGCGGGACATCGCTGCTCATCGCGGTATCCGTCACCATGGATACGGTCGCACAGGTGCATTCACACTTGATCGCCCACCAATATGAAGGCCTGATCAAGAAGAACAAACTCAAAGGAAAACGATAGACCATGAATTTGATCCTGATTGGCCCGCCGGGTGCGGGGAAGGGGACACAGGCCCAGATCCTCGAGGCGGAATATGGTCTCAAGCAACTATCGACGGGTGATATGCTCCGCGCGCAAATTGCCGCCGGAACAGAACTTGGCAAAAAGGCCAAGGAAGTCATGGATGCCGGAAACCTTGTGCCGGATGATGTGATGATTGGCATGATCGCCGATTGCATCGATGCGCCGGAATGTGCAAAGGGCGTTATTTTTGATGGCTTCCCACGTACCGTGGAACAGGCGAAGGCGCTTGATAAAATGCTCGCTGAAAAGGGCAAACCGCTTCATGTCGTGATCCAGTTTGTGGTGGATGAAGAAGAACTGGTCAACCGTCTGCAAACCCGCATCCAGCAAACGATTGATGCCGGAAAAGAACTGCGCGGCGACGACAATGTCGAAACCTTCAAGAAACGCCTTGGCGTTTACCGCGACCAGACCGCGCCGATTTTGCCGTACTATGAACAAACAGGCCTTTTGAGAAAAGTCGATGGCATGCAGCCGATCGATTTCGTAACAACGGAAATCAAGGCGCTTCTGAAATAATTTAAAACCCCGCTGATTGGCGGGGTTTGTTTTAGGGCTGAATTAGTGCTGGCAAAGCGATGCTGCTTTCACACCATTTTTCCGCTTTTCGCAATGTGCCCTCTTTCATTTGCACATATACTTCTGTGTCGGACATATTGATCGTCGTGCCTTCGCATGAAACAAGCAGGCTATCTCCACCAAAAGAAATATGTCTGGCAATGCAGGACAAATCCTGGCCAAAAACATTGTTCGCAAAGGCTTCTTTCATGAGGGAGTCGGAATTCAAGGACATTTCAACATCTTCCCCATCCTTTGAAAAACGGACCGCATCATATGAAAGACTTGCAATGACGCCATCAAGCTCTCCACCATTCAATTGAATGGTTACGGGGGCTATATCGCTCAAAAGCGTAAAGGTGCCTTGCTCCGCTTTATCTCCCAGAAATTCGGGGCAGGCGGTGCCTTTTGTTCTATGTTCCTGTGCGGCAACGGGTGCCGCGGCGGCAAAGGCGGCGAAAATCAATTTAGCGGTATTGCGCATATCAAATTCCTATTCTGAAGGTTGAGGATATTTATCTTGCTTCAGAAATTATGTCAATAAAAATCAAGGTGCTCAAACCCGCGGAAATCCGCCAAAATATGTGTTGACGGGGCGGGTTAGACCTCCTATATTGCGGCAAATCTTAAAGCCCGCCCGAAGTTATGGTTCCTCGTAACCCTTTGCTTTTCAAGGCTTTTTGATGGTGTAGGACCTGATATTCCGGGTCCGTTTGATATGATCAAAAAGGAGAAACTATGGCTCGTATTGCCGGGGTTAACGTACCCGATAACAAACGCGCGCTGATCGCCCTGACTTATGTTCATGGTATCGGCCGTCACACATCCACCCAAATTCTGAAGGCTTGTGGCATCGATGAAGCCCGCCGCATGAACGACCTCAGCGAAGATGAGCTGAACGCCATCCGCGCCGAAATCGATTCCGGCAAGTATGTCATCGAAGGCGACCTGCGTCGTCAGATTGCACAGAACATCAAGCGTCTGATGGATATGGCCTGCTATCGCGGCCTGCGTCACCGCCGCCACCTGCCTGTTCGCGGCCAGCGCACACGCACGAACGCCCGCACACGCAAGGGTCCTGCAAAACCAATCGCCGGTAAGAAACCGGTCGGTAAATAGGACCTGAGGAAGGATTTAGAAAATGGCTAAACCAGCAGCAGCGAAAACCGCTAAAAAAGTTAAAAAGAACATCACCTCCGGCGTTGTTCACGTTAACGCAACTTTCAACAACACCCATGTCACCATCACAGATGATCAGGGCAACACAATTTCGTGGTGCTCCGCCGGTCTCGTCGGTTTCAAGGGGTCCCGTAAATCCACGCCGTATGCCGCCCAGCTCGCCGCCGAAAACGCAGGCCGCAAAGCGCAAGAACACGGTATGAAGGAAGTTTACGTGGAAGTAAAAGGCCCGGGTTCGGGACGCGAATCCGCGCTCCGCGCCATCAGCATGGTCGGCCTGACCATTCGTGCGATCAAGGACATCACGCCTGTTCCGCACAACGGTTGCCGCCCGCGCAAACGCCGCCGCGTGTAAAGTTTGATGTGATAAGCGATAAGTTTTCTTATCGCTTATCATTTACTTCTTACCAACTAGTAACCAGAGGCCGGCTAAGAACCGGATGACGTGAAAGGAAACGAAAATGATTCAAAAGAACTGGCAAGAACTGATCAAGCCGCAAAAAATTGAGATTGCCCATGGCGCGAATGCCAAGACGACAGGCAAAATTGTTGCCGAACCGCTGGAACGTGGTTTCGGTCTGACGCTGGGCAACGCCCTGCGCCGTATCCTGCTGTCGTCCCTGCAAGGCGCGGCCGTAACAGGCATCCAGATTGACGGTGTTCTGCACGAGTTCTCCTCCATCGAAGGCGTTCGCGAAGACGTTACAGATATCGTCCTGAACGTGAAGGCAATCTCCGTGCGCATGCACGCCGAAGGCCCGAAGAAAATGCGCGTTCACGCCGAAGGCCCATGTGAAGTGACCGCCGGTATGATCGAAGCCGGTGCGGACATCGAAATCATGAATCCCGATCTCGTGATCTGCACGCTTGATAAAGGCGCGAAGTTCAACATGGAAATGACGGTCAACACGGGCAAAGGTTACCGCCCGGCGGCCCTGAACCGCCCAGAGGAAGCGCCGGTTGGCCTTATTCCTGTCGATTCCGTTTTCTCTCCGGTTCGCAAAGTCTCCTATGAAGTCGAAGACACACGCGTTGGCCAGATCACGGACTACGATGCCCTGACGATGCAGGTGGAAACCAACGGCGTTATTTCTCCGGAAGATGCCGTTGCCTATGCCGCCCGCATTCTGCAAGATCAGCTGCAAGTCTTCATCAACTTTGAAGAGCCCGATGCGCGCGAAGCCGGTGAAGAGGCCGATGAGCTGCCGTTCAACCGCAACCTGCTGCGCAAAGTGGACGAACTGGAACTGTCCGTCCGTTCCGCAAACTGCCTGAAGAACGACAACATCGTTTACATTGGCGACCTCGTCCAGAAAACGGAAAGCGATATGCTTCGCACACCGAACTTCGGCCGCAAATCCCTGAACGAAATCAAGGAAGTCCTGACAAACATGGGACTGCACCTTGGTATGCAGGTCGAGGGCTGGCCGCCAGAGAACATTGAAGAACTGGCAAAACGCCTCGACGATCCGTTCTCGAACTAATTTCGTGGGGCCGCGTCATTATGCGGCCACACAAAAGGACATTGTGTCCGCCCCTGTTTTCTATCGCGAGATGCTGACAGGCAGTACCATGGGACCGATGCGTCGGCCCGCAGTGAAAAAAAGGAGAACGCCATGAGACATGGTATCAAACAACGTAAACTGAACCGCAACTCGCAACACCGTCTTGCGATGCTGGCCAACATGGCGGCAGCTCTGGTCAAGCACGAGCAGATCGTCACAACTCTGCCGAAGGCAAAAGAACTGAAGCCTTTCATTGAAAAGCTGATCACACTGGGTAAAAAAGGCGGCCTTGCAAACCGTCGTCTTGCCATGTCCCGCATGCGCGACGAAGCACAAGTGGCCAAACTGTTCGATGCGCTGGCAACACGTTATGCCGACCGCACAGGTGGTTATTCCCGTGTTCTGAAGGCCGGTTTCCGTTATGGCGACAATGCGCCGATGGCGGTGATCGAGCTGGTTGACCGCGATGTCACAGCCAAGGGCCAGGACAGCGGCCCGGTCTTTACAGACAGTGAATATGAAGAAGAGGCGATTCAAACCGCCGCGCCGGCCAAAAAGAAAAAGGCCGCAGCGTAATTTTCCAAAAACGGCGCCTGCGGGCGCCGTTTTCTTTTGCGCCATCTGATGTCATCCCGGCCAAGCATCGCGCGAGCCGGGATCTATGCGTTGTTGATGGCGATCACTATGGATCCCGGATAGTAAGTCTCGCTAGCCAAAGGCAAGCTCGACGTAACTTCCGGGATGACGAGGTGGGGGTGCTCTGCGTGTATCGTATCGAAAATAAGATTGGCCAAACTCTGCGGGTTTTTACAAATCCGCTACGGCTTGTTTTGCTGTTTTGTCATTCCGAACCGTGCAAAGCACGTGTGAGGAATCTTCTTCATCTGTTTGTGCATTAAGATCCCCCCGCTTGCGGGGGGATTAGAGGGGGGAGCCTTTAAGTTTTAGTCCCGTTTGCGTGGTGTGGCGCGAAGGATGAGGGAGGACAGGCCGCCGCCATAGGCCGGGGCGGGTTCGTCCTTTTCATCTTCTTGTATGGCCGTGTCATTGTCCGCCTTCGCGGGGACGATGACCTGTGGCTGTGCCGTGACCGATTTATTGCCATAGGTATGGGCGGCGGATGGAAAGCTGCGGGCTTTGACCTCCTTGGCATATTGGGCGACGGCATTGCTCACATCGGTCGCGATATCCGCATAGGTTTTGACGAATTTCGGCTTTTTGCCGATGGTCATGCCGAGCATGTCTTCGGCCACCAGAACCTGTCCGTCACAGGCGGCGGAGGCCCCGATGCCGATGGTGGGGCAATTGACGGCCTTGGTGATGTCAACGGCGAGCGTTTCGGCCACGCCTTCGATGACGAGGGCAAAGGCTCCTGCCTGATCGATGGCCTTGGCATCGTCCAGAATTTTGGCGGCGCCCGCGTCATCGCGCCCTTGCGCCTTATATCCGCCGAGGGTGTTGACGGATTGCGGCAGAAGGCCGACATGGCCCACGACCGGCACGCCGCGCGTTGAAAGATAGGCGATTGTTTCAGCCATCTCCGCGCCGCCTTCCATTTTCACGGCGGCTGCGCCCGTTTCCTGCAAAATGCGGGCGGCATTGCGGAAAGCAACCTCCTTTGATTCCTGATAGGTGCCGAACGGCATATCGACGACGACAAGCGCGTTTTGGCTGGCGCGCATCACCGCCTGACCGTGGCGGATCATCATATCCAGATCGGCCTGCAGGGTAGAGGGATGGCCATAAAGCACCATCGAAACGCTATCGCCCACGAGCAATACATCGCAGTGGGGATCGAGAAGGGATGCCATCGGGGCGGTGTAGGCGGTGAGCCAGACCAGCGGTTCGGAACCAGGCGTTTTTCGGGATTTGATATCGGATATTGTTTTGCGCATGGACACACCATAGCGCGGCAAAAAGCAAAAGGAAAGCATGCGCAAAGCCATAGTCTTGCCCTATTCGCCCGTTAAAAAAGTTCCTATGCTTACAAGATGTTAACAGAATTGACAGGACGCAGGAGCATGATGAAAAACATAGGCGCGGTAAGGATTTTGCAAGGGGCAGCGGTTTTGATGATTGTGCTGGGCGCAGGGGCCTTTGCGCAGGACAGCCGGATCGTCCCGTCATCACAAATCGATGTCAAAATGTCCTATGCGCCGGTTGTCAAAAAAGTGTCACCCGCCGTTGTCAATATCTACACAAAACGTGTCGTCCAAAAGCGCGTCAGCCCGTTTATGAACGACCCGTTGTTCCGCCAGTTTTTTGGCGATTTCGGGATGCAGGGTTTGACGCGGGAGCAGGTGGAAAGCTCGCTCGGGTCCGGCGTCATCGTTGATAAAGGCGGCGTTATTGTTACCAATTCCCATGTCGTCGACGGCGCGCAGGAAATTGTCGCCGTGCTGAATGACGGGCGCGAATTCGACGCGAAAATATCTCTGGTCGATACGCGCTCTGACCTTGCCGTTTTACGGATCGAACCGGAAGGGGAAGATTTGCCGTTCGCACCGCTGACACCCAGTGACAATCTGGAAGTCGGCGATATCGTGATTGCCATCGGCAACCCGTTCGGTGTGGGGCAGACGGTGACCAGCGGGATTGTTTCCGCCCTTGCGCGCTCCTCCCTCGACATCAATGATTTCAATTTCTTCATCCAGACCGATGCCGCGATCAACCCCGGCAATTCCGGCGGGCCGCTGGTCGATATGGATGGCGGCGTGGTCGGCATCAACACGGCGATCTATTCGCGCAGCGGCGGGTCTCTGGGCATTGGCTTTGCGGTGCCGAGCGAAATGGTGGCAACCGTGATCGCCGCGGAAAAAGGCGGCGATCATTCGAACAAAGCCATCGTGCGTGCATGGATGGGATTGAACGGGCAGGCCGTCACCGCCGATATTGCCGACTCCCTCGGCCTGAACCGTCCCGCGGGCGTGCTGATCAACAAATTGCACCCAGCAAGTCCGCTACTCGATGAAGGGATGAAAGTTGGCGATGTTGTCACGGCGGTCAATGGCCGCGTGATCCGCGATCCGGGAGAGATGAAATTCCGCCTTGCGACCATCCCTATCGGCGAGGAGGTTAAAATCGACGTTTTACGCAAGGGCAAACCTTTGTCGTTTAGCGTTAAAACCATTGCGCCGCCGGACGAACCGTCGCGCGACGAACGCACACTTGGCGGGAATAGCGTTCTGCGCGGTGTCGGTGTTGCGAATATCAACCCTGCCGTGGCGGTGGAACTCAACCTGAAAAACGAAATCGATGGCGTCGTCGTTACGGATGTGAGCGATAGCGGGCGTATTTCCCGTATCCTGCGTCCCGGCGATATCATTGTGTCTGTCAACAATGTGGCCGTGACCAAGGTCGGCGTTCTGGAAGAGGTGCTCAAGAAAGCGGCGGCGGCCGGTTCCTATGCCTTGGTCGTTGATCGTGATGGTGTCAAAACACAACTTATCATCCGCTAAGCCATTCTTTTAAGACGAAAAGGCCTTTTGGGGATTGCTTTTCGTTCACGGTCCGTTCAATAGTACGGAGATGGCAAACGACCTATTCGGCAGCGATGAAGAGATAGACAGCGAGGCACCGCGCCCGCTGGCTGACCGTCTGCGTCCGCAGGGCCTCGAAGACGTTGTCGGGCAGGATCATCTGGTGGGAGATGATGGCGCTCTGCGCCGCATGCTTAAGGCCAGTACGCTGTCTTCGATCATTCTGTGGGGGCCACCCGGATGCGGCAAGACGACAATTGCCCGGATCATCGCCCAACACACCGATCTGCATTTCGAACAAATCTCCGCGATCTTTTCCGGCGTTGCCGATTTGAAGAAAGTGTTCGAGGCCGCCAAGCTTCGCCGCCGGAATGGCAAAGGCACACTTTTATTCGTCGACGAGATTCACCGTTTCAACAAATCACAGCAGGATGCGTTTTTGCCCGTGATGGAAGACGGCACGATCACATTGATCGGCGCGACAACGGAAAACCCGTCCTTTGAACTGAATGCGGCTTTGCTTTCGCGTTCGCAGGTGCTTGTCCTCAAACGACTTGATGATGCCGCGCTCGAACAAATTCTCGAACGCGCGGAAGAAGCGGCGGGCAAAAAATTGCCGCTCGACCGCCAAGCCCGCGAAACATTGAAGGCGATGGCGGATGGTGACGGGCGGTATGCGCTGAGCCTTGCGGAACAAGTTCTGGCGCAGGATGCGGAGCTGGATACGGCCGCCCTGTCGAAACTTTTGCAAAAACGCGCGCCTCTCTATGATAAGGCGGACGAGGCGCATTACAACCTGATCAGCGCCCTGCACAAAAGCGTGCGGGGCAGTGATGCGGATGCCGCGCTCTATTGGCTTTCGCGCATGCTGGAGGGCGGGGAAGACCCGCGTTATATCGCACGGCGCATGACCCGCATGGCGGTGGAGGATATCGGCCTTGCCGACCCACAGGCCGTGCAACAGGCACTCGCCGCGTGGGAGACGTATGAGCGCCTTGGATCACCCGAAGGGGAACTCGCGATTGCGCAGGCGATTATCTACATGGCGACCGCGCCGAAATCGAACGCCGCCTATGTGGCCATCAAATCCGCACGCCGCGCCGCGAAAGAAACCGGTTCCCTGATGCCGCCGAAACATATTCTCAATGCGCCGACGAAGTTAATGAAGAACCTTGGTTACAGCCAGGGTTATGAATACGATCACGATGCCGAAGGCGCCTTTTCGGGGCAGGATTATTTCCCAGAGGAAATGGAGCGCGAAGTATTTTACGATCCGCCGGAGCGCGGGTTCGAGCGCGAGCTTCGTAAACGCCTCGATTACTGGGCGAAATTGCGGGAGAAGAAAAATGGATAATTTTCTGGCCGCGCACACGCCGTTCGATGACGAAGAGGCCGCCGATATTGCCGCCATTCGTAATTTGATTGCGGATCATCCGGAGTGTTATTGGCGAAACCATTTCACGCCGGGCCATGTGACGGGATCGGGCCTTCTGATCAGCGCCGACGGAAGCCGCGTTTTATTAAACCATCATAAGTTCCTGAATATGTGGATCGGCTTTGGCGGGCACGCCGATGGAGAGCGCGATATTTTGTCGGTGTGCCATCGTGAAATCATTGAAGAAAGCGGGATTGAAAATATTGAACCACTGACGCAATCGATTGTCGATGTGAGTGTTCACCCTGTGCCGGACAACCCGGCGAAGGGGGAGCCTGCGCACAAGCATTTCGATATCCGTTATATTTTTCGCGTGCGGAACGCCGCCAATGAAAATTTTGCGATGAGCGAGGAGTCCGTCAATCTGCGCTGGTGCGATTACGACGAGGCGATGGCGCTCGTCAACCGCAGCGACAAGATCGTCCGTCTTTTAAACAAATGGAAGGCCATGACATGCAAATGATATTGGCAGTGGCCGCTGGCGGCGCCATCGGGTCTGTACTGCGCCATCTGGCGGGCAAGGGCGCTGCGGCGTTGTTCGGGATGGGTTTCCCCTATGGCACGATATTCGTGAATATCACAGGGTCTTTTGTCATGGGGCTTTTTATCGGCCTGTTTGCATTGCATTACAATCCATCGCAGGAAATGCGCGCTTTTCTTACTATTGGCGTGCTTGGCGGGTTTACCACGTTTTCGTCCTTTTCCCTT
Source organism: uncultured Alphaproteobacteria bacterium (assembly GCA_946481075.1). The sequence continues at coordinate 1,225,390 of CAMLMC010000001.1, read as the reverse complement.
GATGTTGTCACGCTCTGGGAGCGCGGGGATGTCATATCGGCCATGCTTTATGCGGGCCTGTCTGTTATAGTATCCATCGCCGCATTGGCGGCGGGACTTTTTCTTATACGGAGTTTTTCATGATTGACGTTCGGCATTTGATGATCCCGAAGGATGATGACGGGCAGAGGCTTGACCGCTGGCTGAAAAAGAACGTGCCCGAAATGTCGTTCGTGATGGCGCAGAAGATGATCCGCACCGGGCAAATCCGCGTCGATGGCAAACGGGTGAAGCCCGATGCCCGGCTGGTTGCAGGGCAGGAGGTGCGCCTGCCGCCGATGGATGAAAAATCGCCGCACACGGATAAATATTACCTGCGCGATGAAGATGCGGAAATGATCCGCCGCGCCGTGATTTATGATGACGGCGATATTCTTGCCATCAACAAACCGCCGGGGATTGCCACGCAAGGGGGCATGAATATTTCCCGCCATATCGACGGGATGATGGAAGCGCTGACGGGCGAAGACGGGATAAAGCCGCGCCTTGTCCACCGCCTTGATAAGGATACATCGGGTGTACTGCTGATTGCACGGTCCGCAGAAATGGCGCGCAGGCTCGGCAAGATGTTTTCGGGCCGCGACATGAAGAAAATTTACTGGGCCATCACATCGCCTGTGCCCAAAGACCCGCGTGGTGAGATCAAGGCGCCGATCATCAAGCGCACATCCGGCCCCGACAAAGACAAGATGGTGGTGGACCAGAAAGAAGGACAGCGGGCCTATACGAACTATGAGGTGATGGAGGTTGCGGGTAAGCAGGCGGCGTTCGTTGCATTCATGCCAAAGACAGGCCGTACGCACCAGATTCGCGTTCATGCCGCGCATATTGGCTGCCCGCTGCTGGGGGATGAAAAATACGGCATGAAGGCGGCGATCGAAGGCCCCGGCATTCCGCAGCGTTTGCATTTGCATGCGCGTAGTCTGGAATTCAAACATCCGGTGAGCGGAAAGAAACTGAAACTGATTGCACCGCTGCCGGATGATTTGTCCCGCAGCTGGGACGCGCTGGGGTTCCAGAAAAAACCGGATCATGAACCGTTCATGGAGTTTTAGGCGATGGGAAAGCGTTCGGACATCGCCCTGACTGCCGGGAAGCGCATTTTGATCGTCGTCGTTATCCTGGCCGCCCTCATGGTCGGTATCATTGAATATGCCGAAAATGCGAGAGAGCCCTTGCGCCTTGGATTGCAGGATTATCTGACGCAGGTGGCGGACGGAAATCCCGCCGAGATTACCGAACTGGAAAAGAGCGAGCTTTTTCCGCAGATCGAATTTGCCACGCGCGATATCGTGATCCGCGATAAGGATGACAAGGCAAAAGCACTGGCCACGATAGAGCGCGCCGATATCTCTATGGGGTTCTGGGGCACGTTTTTCGGCATGCCCGATTATCGCGAGTTCAAGATCGAAAACGCGCAATTCGCCACCGGTTTCGTGTTGCCGCAAAAACTGGTCCTGAATTACACCGGCGTGTCGGACCCCGATCCACAGGAATCCCCGCCGTATTTCATTGCCGAAGGCCGGTATAACGAGCGCGATCTTTTGATCACCGCCGAAATGCGGAGGAAGGGCGCGGGCGCCAAAGCGCACTACGATTTCGAGGGCGAGTTTCCGGTCAGTTTCAAACTGGGGGGGACGGAGGCAACAGCCCGTTTTATTCGCGGACTGACCAATGTCGAGTTCGCGCAATTCGTATTGGTCAGCGATAACCGCCGCGCCGTTTTACGCACGACAGACGTGTCGTTCGATCCTCTGGACATAGGTTTTATCGGTGATATGGCGGAGCACCCATTTTCGGCCCGCCTGTCGGGCGGGAAGGAAGGGGCTGTGGTTCTGGCTGTCACGCCGCAATCGGATGACCCGCAGTTTCTGGCGGAATTGACAGGCCTGCTGGATGGAATTGCGGCGGATTTAGGCGCTGCGCAGTCCGGCGGCCAGTTCAAGGTTGAAATCGCCCCGCCGGTTGTGGCACAACAGGAAAATCAGAAAATTAAGGAATAAAAACAACGATGAAACGGGTTTACACGCTCGCGAGCCACACCAAGACAGAGGACGGGTTTGTCCTGCAACTGGATGGGAAGGCCGTCAAAACGCCGAACGGTGCGCCGCTGGCCGCTCCCAATCGCGCGCTCGCTGATGCGATTGTCGCCGAATGGGCGGCGCAGGGTGAGAGCGTGGACCCCGACAGCATGCCGATGACAGCGATGCTCAACACCGCCATCGACCGGATGCGCGAACGCGATGCGATCACGAAATCGCTGCTTAAATATCTCGACACCGATCTTTTGTGTTACCGCGTGAAAGAACCCGAAGAAATTGCGCGGCGTCAAAAGGAAATCTGGGATCGCTGGCTGACATGGTTCGACGAGCATTTCGAAAGCCCGATGCAAACGACCTTCGGCATTGATGCACTGATACAGGCTTCCGAAACACACAAGCAAATCTGGAATTACCTTGAGGCGCTGGACGAATATTATTTTGCGGTTCTGCAAATTGTGACATCGCTATCCGGTTCCATCGTTCTGGCCCTCGCTTTCCTGGAACACGAAGCAAGCGCCGAGGATGTTTACAACGCCGCAGAGCTGGAAGAGATTTACCATTCCGAACTGGCGGGCGAGGATGTGCACGGTGCGGACCCCGTGCAGGAGCGCCGGCAAGCCGCGATGAAGCGTGACCTTGCCTCTGCCACACGCTTTTTGGAATTGATCGATCAGGAATAGAATGGGCGAAGGTCTGATCACAGGTCAGGACAAAAAAACGCGCTGTTTCTGGTGCGGCGACGACGAATTCTATCAACAATATCATGACAATGAATGGGGGAATCCCGTTGCGGACGATTTTCGCCTGTTTGAAAAAATATGCCTTGAGGGGTTTCAATCGGGTCTGAGCTGGATCACGATCTTGAGGAAGCGTGAAAATTTCCGCAAAGCGTTTGATGGTTTCGATTTCAACAAGATTGCGAAATATACCGATAAGGACGTCGAACGCCTTGTGAAAGATGCGGGCATCATCCGCCACCGCGGCAAGATTGTCAGCACGATCAACAATGCCGCCCGTGCAATCGAAATGAAACGGGAATTCGGATCTCTTGCCGCCTATTTCTGGCAATGGGAACCGCAGCCGCATGAACGGCCCAAGACTTTGCCGCTCGATATTTTAAAGGCCCTTGCAAAGACCGAACAATCGACCGCGCTATCAAAAGACCTCAAAAAACGCGGATGGTCCTTTGTCGGGCCGACCACCGTATATGCCTTTATGCAGGCGATGGGCATGGTCAACGACCATCTGGATGGATGCCATAGCCGCAAAGAGATTGAAAAGGCGCGCAAAGCGTTTAAACGGCCAGCCTGATTTTTTCTTTGTCATTGTCTTTTTGAACGGCTGTGAAGTCCTCCCCCTGAAGGGAGGGAGATTCACCGCGTCAAAAAATCATTATTACCGCAGGTACAATCGCATGCAGTGCCGCCATCGCCGTCCAGTTCGGCGATAATTTTTTCCAGTTGATTGAGCACGTTCTGCAAACGTGCGGATAGAAGCGGGGATTGGGTCATTTATGCCTCCTAGGAATGAAAACAAGAAAACTTGTATTCACAATAACAAATAATCTTGTCATGAACAACAATTTTTCTTGTGATAGCGTTTCTGTATGATTTTGAAATCCATTCCATCACTGGCCGAACGCCTGAAATATATCCGCAAAATGAAGGATTTAAGCCAGATTGACCTTGCCGAACTGGCTGGCACAACCCAGCAGGCGATCCAGCAGGCGGAAACGGGAAAGGCACGTAGCCCGCGATACTTGCATAAAATCGCGCTCGCGCTCGATATTCCTTATGAATGGCTAACCATGAATATTGCACCTGATGCCAAGGAAAAAGCGGCCGTTACATCTGGCCTCGCGGAGAAAGGGCGTGATGTTCTGGACAGTTTCTTTTCGATGCCCAAGAAGGACCAGACGCTGATTTTGGAACTTATGAAATCACGCCAGAAGAAAGAAAAATGAAAAAATTACTTGCCCCTACGATATTGTTCATGACATGCTTGGGCATTATCAACCCCAAATAGAAGGAGCGGACATGGATAAGCATTTTGTACCAAGCGCGGTCTATTCCGCCATTTACCCGGGTTTTTGCACGCGATAAAAGCGTGAGAAAGGCCCGGAAAACACCTCGTTTTCGGGCCAGATCATAAGAATAAATCCTTTCCGTGATCCGTCCTTCGAAAACGAAAGACGGATTTTTTATTGGATTTTTTATTATGAGCACCGAGAAAACAAAATACAAAAACATCGCCCGTTTCACATGGCATATCTGGCGGCGGCGCAAACGCGGCCTTTTCCTGGCGTTAACAGGGCTTGGCATCGCGGCGTTTCTTGACACGCTTTACCCGGTCGTCACGGCGAAGATGATTTCGGACATCAACAATGCCATCGACAACGATATCGGCATCGGAAGCGCGATTTTAATAAGCTTTTGTCTTTTTATCGGGCTGGAGGTTGCCTATCACACCTTGCGCAACTGCACGCTGTTTGTCTGGAACCGCGTGGCGGTCAAATCGCTGCACGATATCGTCAGTGAAGGGTTTGCCAAGGTCCAGAAATTTTCAACCGACTGGCACGCCAATGCCTTTGCGGGCGGGACGGTGCGTAAAATCACCCGCGGCATGTGGGCGTTCGATGTGTATGAAGACAATATCGTGATGTTCATGTGGCCCACGGCGATTGTGATTGTCGCGACCGTGACAATCATGTTCCTGCACTGGCCGTTGCTCGGCTTTATCACGCTTGTGACCTCGCTGATGTATCTTGGATTTGGCGTATGGTCGGTGATGAAAGTCAACGCACCGCGGTTCCGCAAATCGGCGGATGCAGATACGAAGGTGGGCGCGGCCCTTGCCGATGCCATCACGGGCAATGCCGCCGTCAAGGCGTTCGGTACCGAAGAGGCCGAAGAAATGCGTTTTGCCAAGGTCACCGGCAACTGGCGCGGGCTTTCGCTTCATGCGTGGGATACCGCCGTCGGCATGGATATGATCCGCCGCTATATTGCCACGATGATGATGGGCGCAATGGTGGGCGGCGCGATTTATCTGTGGTCTGAGGGGCGCGCGACATCGGCGGATGTTGTCTATGCGCTGACATCCTATCTTGTTTTGTCGGCGTATTTGAAAAACGTTGGTGAGCAGATGTCGAATTTGCAACGCGCGATGGCGGAAATGGAAGACGTCGTTGGTTTCTGGCTGCGTGAGGACGATATCAAGGACGCGCCGGATGCCGGCGAATTAAATGCCAATCGCGGGGTGATCACATTCGACAAGGTCCGCTTTGCTTATGCCAACAAGGGCGATCCGATTTATGATGATTTCTCGATTACGATCAACGAGGGTGAGAAGGTCGCGCTGGTCGGTCATTCGGGATCGGGCAAATCGACATTCATCAAGCTGTTGCAACGTCTTTACGATGTGCAGGGCGGGGCCATCCGCATCGACGGGCAGGACATCCGCGAAGTCACGCAAACATCGCTGCGCCGGTCCATTGCGTTGGTGCCACAGGAGCCTATCCTGTTCCACCGTTCCATCGCGGCCAACATCGCCTATGGCAAGCCGGAGGCGGGCATGGAGGACATCATGGAGGCGGCGCGCAAAGCCTATGCCCATGATTTTATCATGTCGTTGCCGCTCGGCTATGAGACGCTGGTCGGGGAGCGCGGGGTGAAATTATCGGGCGGTGAGCGTCAGCGCGTGGCGATTGCGCGGGCGATCCTGTCCGATGCACCGATCCTTGTGCTGGATGAGGCCACATCATCGCTGGATTCACTTTCGGAACATTATATCCAGAAGGCGCTGGAAAACCTCACCGCTGGCCGCACGACCATCACCATTGCCCACCGTCTTGCGACCATCAAATCGGTCGACCGGATTCTGGTGTTCGACCAAGGCCGGATTGTGGAGCAGGGACGGCATGCGGATCTGATCCAAAAGCCGGAGTCATACTACAAAACATTGTATGACATGCAGGCGCTGGACCTTGTGGGGGACGGCAACGCGGTTATCGCGGCAGAATAGGTGAACGTTAATTGAGTTTAATCAAACCCGCAGAAACCGCCTTCAATGTTTCGACATAGAAGGCGGGTTCTTGCATCTTCACAATATCCGCGATGTCATCGGCGTTCGAAACGGCGTGCAAAGGAATGGTTTTCTGCGCAATGGTGCGGCCATGGTCATATTGTCCGTCGACCAGATGGATGGTGATGCCGGTATCCTTATCACCGTTTTTCAGGACGGCCTCATGCACATGGTGGCCGTACATGCCCTTGCCGCCATATTTGGGCAGCAGCGCGGGATGGACGTTTAAAATCGCGCCGTGCGCGGCCGCGATTGTGCGGGGACCGATAAGTTTCATATAGCCTGAACACACGACAAGATCGATGCGGTTGTCGGCGAGTATCGCCGCGATAGAAGAATCAACATCATCGGTGTTTTTGGCATTCACCGTAAAGGTTAGCAAATCAGCAGCCTGCGCCCATTCCAGCGCCTTGGAATCCGGATTGTTGCTGATGAGCAGCACGGGCTGCATCGGCAGTTCGCCGGTCAAACAGGCATCGGTGATGGCGCGGGCCGAAGAGCCGTTGTGGGAGGCAAGGAAAGCAATGCGGATCATGATAATGTCTTACAGCCAGCTTTTGGGGTTGGCAATGCGGTATCCATTGCCTGCGCGGGAATAGCCATGCACGATGCGGTAGATGAAGTAAGCGATGGTCGGGCCGACAAACACGAGCGTGCCGATAATGAGCGGGGTTTTGTTGACTTCCATATATTGCATGGTCAGGGACTCGAGTTCGGCTTGGCTGAGGATCACGCCGTTCGCGGCCTGATTGGCGGCGCTGTGGATCAGGCTGTGCTCGCCTTGTGTATAGAGATAAAGGCCTGCACCGATGATGCCGACAATAAGGAAGGCGGAACAAATCCAGATGGTGCGGATCAAGTAGGTCATATGGTTGAAAAGCAGGCCGTCTTCGGCGTCCTTGCCCTTATAGATATAGGCGGCAAGCAGGACCGCCATAATCAGGAGAAGGGAGGCGAATTGCGCCGCGATGAAAGGTACGAAACTCAGGATCGTCGAAAGAATAAGAAAGGCGTACAGCGTTTTGATGGTTTTTTGCTGGGATGTGTTGTCCATGGTCTTCGTCCTATCGTCTGTGAAAAAGTTTTTCGATGTCTTTAAGGCTTAGCTTGATATAGGTCGGCCGCCCGTGATTGCAGTGGCCGGAATTTTCGGTTTCTTCCATCTGGCGCAAAAGCGCGTTCATCTCCTCGGCGTTCATACGGCGCCCGGAGCGGACGGAACCGTGACAGGCCATGGTGGAAAGGATGGCATTCAATTTTTCTTCAAGCAACAAGGAGTCTTCGTTTTCTTCCAGTTCGTCTGCGATATCTTCGATCAGGCGTTTGATATCGCCGCGGCCATTGAGGAGCGCGGGCACGGCGCGCACGGCAATCGATCCCGCGCCGAACGGTTCGATCTCAAGGCCAAGCTTTTGAAAGCTTTGTTGTTTTTCCATCAAATTCGCGATGCGCACATCGCTCATATCGATGATTTCGGGCACCAGAAGGCCTTGTGATTCCACGCCGCCATTCACCATCTGCGATTTGAACCGTTCATAGACAAGGCGTTCATGCGCCGCATGTTGGTCGATAATCACGAGGCCATCTTCGCTTTGCGCGATTATATAGTTTTCATGGATTTGCGCCCGTGCCGCGCCAAGCGGGTAGTGCAGCGGAATGGTATCCTGTTCCGGCGCAATCACTTCGGCGCGGGCGGAAGGCATCACATCCATTACGCCCTGTGGCATCGGGGCATAAGCCTGCGCCGCGCGTTCGGCCAGATTGCCGTATCCGCCGGAATAAGAAGGCCCGCGTGAGAGCGGCAGCGAAGGTGCATAACGCTGAGGCTGGAACGAACCGAGCGCATGGGCGCTGATGGTTGAGGAGGTGACTTGACCGCCTTCCAGCAATGCATGTTTCAAGGCGGAAATAATCGCGCCGCGCACAAGGCCCGCATCGCGGAACCGCACCTCTGCCTTGGCCGGATGCACGTTGACATCGACATCGGGCGGCGGTACATCGACGAACAGGGCCACCACCGGATGACGTTCACGAGTCAATAAATCCGAATAGGCGGCGCGGACGCATCCCAATAGAAGGCGGTCCTTTACGGGGCGGCCATTCACAAAGAGGAATTGATATTGCGCGGTGCCCTTGTCAAAGCTTGGCAGGCCCGCAAAGCCCGTAATCACAATGTCTTCGCGCTTTGCCTGTACGGACACAGAGTTGGTGGCAAAATCCTTGCCCAGCACGGCGGCAAGCCGGCCCTTGCGGCTATCGAGCAGATCGCCCTGTTCCAGCGGCAGTGAAAGCGCATGAACGCCGTTATGCGTCAGGGAAAAGGCAATATCCGGATGCGCCATGGCGATGCGCGATAGCGTGTCCTTGACGGCGGCATATTCGGCCTTGTCGGTTTTGAGGAATTTCAGACGCGCTGGCGTGGAATAGAAAAGGTCCTTTACCTCTACTGTCGTGCCGACCGCGTGGGCGGCGGGGGCGGGGTCTGATTTCTTTCCACCTTCGACGGTGATGATCCATGCGTCATCGCTGCCTTCTTCCTTCGATGTGATCGAAAGGCGGCTGACCGATCCGATGGAGGGCAGGGCCTCACCCCGAAAACCAAGATGGTTGATATAGACAAGATCGTCATCGGGCAGTTTGGAGGTCGCGTGGCGGTCGAGCGCCGCGACCAGATCATCCCGTCCCATGCCGCGCCCGTTGTCGCGCACGCGGATCAAACTCTTGCCGCCGTCGCGCAAATCAACCTCGATACGGGTCGCGCCCGCGTCGATGGAATTTTCGACGAGTTCCTTCACCGCGGCGGTGGGCCGTTCAATGACCTCTCCGGCCGCGATCTGGTTGACCAGATGTTCGGGCAGATGACGAATTTGCATGGAATTGAGTATAGAAGGCCGGGCGGTCCGCGGGAAGATGGCCGTCCGACTTATGGACAGAATTATGGATAAAATGGCGGATTTTAGCGGATGGAATCTTCGATATTCGCGCCTTCGAGGCGTGCGCCGGTCAGGTCCGCCCGCCGCAGGTCGCAACCCGTCAGGATGGCATTGGAAAGGTCGACGCCCATCAGGATGGAATCCCGCAAATCGACATCGCGCAGGTTGGCAAAGCGCAAACTGGCGCCACTTAAATTCACACGGCTGAGATGAACGCCGTGCCCGTCGGGGGTATCGAATTTCAAGGCTCCCAAATTCGCGCCCGTCAGGTCAACCCGCGTCAATTGCGCGCCTTTGAGCGAGCTGCCGCGCAGATCAGCCCCTGCCAGATCGCAATCGCGGAAATCGCTTTTGTCCAGAACCGCGCTCTGCATTTGTATATTTTGCAAATTAAGGCCGAGGAAGGTCGCGCCGACGGCCCGTACGGCGGTGAGGGGATATTCCCAAAGATTGTAAATATCGCGCAGGTCGGTGCCGCTTAAATCCATCTGCTTGCCTTCGCGGCCTGCGGTGGCGATCCAACGCTTATGAACCTCCAGCATGCCGATCAAGGTACGCTCACCCTCTTTGAGTTTTTTGCCGAGCGATTTATCAAGGATGACGTTCTCCTGGATGACGCCTTCCATCTCATTGTTGCGCAGGATGGTGCCGGCCATCACGCTGTGCGAGAAATCCGCGCTGGTTAAATCCGCGCCGGTTAAATCGGCATCGCTTAAATTCGCGCCGTGAAAATTCACGCCCGTTAAATTCGCCTGTGATAGTTTGACGCCGCTTAAATCGGCATCGGAAAAATCGGCGGCGACGGCCTTGACGCGGTTCATGTTGGCGTCATCCATGCGTGCGCCGGTGAAGATGGCGCCCCATCCGCGCCCTTCCGGAACGCCTTCGCGTTTACGGTCGACCAGAAGCCCGTGTTCGCCGCGTTCCATGATCTTGCCTTCACGCATATCGGCGGAGTCGAGGTTTGATCCGGTAAAATTCGCGCCCGCCGCCTGCACGCCGCGGAAATCGGCACGGCGGAAGGTGGCATCGCTCAAATCTGCATGCCGCAAATCACAGGCGAAGAAACTGGTCGAGACAAAGACGCCGCCCGCAAGATTGCAGCGGGACATGTTGCAGCCTGTGAAATCGGCCTGGGAGAGATCGAGGCCGGATAAATCCAGTCCCGACAGATTGCCGAATTTGATGACGATGCGTTGTCCGCCACGCTGGCCCCGTAAAAACTGGGTGTGCAGCATGATGAATTCATCCAGTTCGCCCTGCGAATAGAGCCGGTATTCATCCGGTGTCGGGATATATCCTTGCATCGTTTTGCAAGGATATATCAAATATTTAGGATTTTATAGAGTCGAGCAGGCCTTTTGTGGAGGAATCGAAGGATGCACTATCGCCGCCGCCGATTTTATTTGCCAGTTCCTTCCCCAGTTCGACGCCGTATTGATCATAGGAATTGATATTCCATATCACGCCTTGCACGAAGACCTTGTGTTCATACAGGGCGATGAGGAAGCCGAGCGCTTCCGGATTGATTTCATCGAAGAGGAACGTGTTGCTCGGGTGGTTGCCATCAAAGACGCGGAAGATATTGCCGCCCGCCTCTTCCAATGTGCGGCCCTGCATCAGGGCCTGTGATTGCGCCAGCATATTGTTCAAAAGCAGTTCATGCTGGTTGCCGATGTTGTTGTGGCTTTTCTTCGGTGCGATGAAATCGCAGGGAATGACATCCGTGCCCTGATGGATCAACTGATAGAACGCATGCTGGCCATTCGTGCCCGGTTCGCCGAACAGGACCGGACCTGTTTCATAATCCGTGATCTTGTTACCGTCGCGGTCCACGCCCTTGCCGTTCGATTCCATGTCCATCTGTTGCAAGAAGGCGGGGAAGCGGTGAAGATATTGATCATACGGAAGAACGGCATAGGATGGCATGTTCCAGAAATTGCGGTACCAGAGGCCGATCAATGCCATCAGGACCGGGATGTTTTTGTCCAAAGGGGCGTCCTGAAAGTGACGGTCGGCGCGATAGGCGCCATCGAGCAATTTGCGGAAATTGTCGAAACCGACGGCGATGCAAATGGACAGGCCGATGGCGGACCACAATGAATAACGCCCGCCGACCCAGTCCTTGAACGGGAAGACGTTATCCGGTTCGATGCCGAAGGCCTGTGCTGCCGGAACGTTCGTGGACAACGCGCAGAAATGCCTGGCCACCGCCGCTTTGTCGCCGAGCTTTTCAACCAGCCAGACCTTCGCCGCCGCGGCATTGGCCATCGTTTCCTGCGTGGTGAAGGTTTTGGACGCGACAATAAACAATGTTTCTTCGGCATTGATTGCTTTGAGCGTTTCGGCAAGATGCGTGCCATCGACGTTGGAGACGAAATGCATGTCGATGTTTGCAGGCGTGTAGGGCTTGAGCGCCTCACACACCATATAGGGGCCAAGGTCGGACCCGCCGATACCGATATTGACGATATGGCGCAAAGGCTTTCCGGTGTGGCCTGTCCAAGTGCCAGAGCGAATGGCGCTGCTGAAATCTTTCATGCGGTCCAGAACTTCGTGCACAAAGGGCATGACGTTTTCGCCATCGACCATGACTGTATCGCTTGCGGGGCGGCGCAGCGCGGTATGCAGCACGGCGCGTTTCTCGGTGGAATTGATGGCCGCGCCATCGAACATTTTCGCGCGCCAGTCTTCGAGGCCGCATTCCTTTGCCAGGGCGACAAGTTTGGAAATCGTGTCTTCGGTGATGCGGTTTTTGGAATAGTCAAAGAGAAGGTCATCAATTTTTACGCTGAATATATCAAACCGCTTTGCATCTTTGGCAAACAAATCGCGCATGGTGATATTTTCCATCGCGGAGCGGTGGGCGGCGAGATCTTTCCATGCCTTTGTATGCGTGGGGTTATTCGACATTAGGGAGGCTTTCAATTTTGGTTGCATTCTCTATCTTTTCAGGTTTTCCAACGAGGACGGTTACCGCCGCATCGGGGTTCAACAATCGTTTGGCGACGCGCTGGACGTCGGCGGCGCTGACTGCGTTGATCTTTTCCGCGAAACCATCCAGATAGTCAATATCCATGCCTTCCACGCGCAAATTGAGCATCAGCCCGGCAATCTGGTCGGTGGAAGAAAGGGCGAGCGGCATGGACCCGGTGATATAGGATTTCGCCGCCGCCAGTTCTTTGTCGCCAACCGGCGTTGTCTGCATCGCGATCATCGCATCGCGGATGATTTTTAAAACCTCGGCCGCGCTTTCATTCTTCGTTGATGTCGATATGCCGAGTATATCTGTGTGGCGATAATTGTTGACTGTGGAATAGATGCCATAGGTCAGGCCGCGTTTCTCCCTTACCTCGTCCATCAGGCGGGATCCAAACCCGCCGCCGCCAAAAATATAGTTCATGACTTGCAGCGCGTGATAATCGCTATCCTCGCGGCCAAAGGCGGGCAGAGCGATTTCGATCATCGTTTGCGGTATGGGCCGTTCGTACAGATAGATTTTCCCGGCGTTGCGCAGCGAAGTATCAGGAATGCCATCTCCTTTCGTTTCCTCTGGCAGGGGGGCGAAAATTTTATCCATGGCCGTGCGAACGTCATTGGCGGAGATATCGCCGACAATCGCAATCAGTAAGCGGTCTTTCGCCAGATAATTCTTTTGAAAGGCGCGCAGATCATCGGCCGTGATGGCGGCAAGACCGCCAAGCGTTCCGCCGCTGTTCTTTCCATACGGGTGGTTTTCGAACATGCGGTCATTGATCAGGCGGGCGGCCATCCATTCCGGTTCCCCCATTGATGATTTTACGCGGGCGATATTGGCGGCCCGCATGCGTTCCAGTGGCTGTGCATCGAAACGCGGCGCGCCAAGTGCTTTTTGTAGCAGATCAAACGCCACATCCTTGTTGCGGGAAAGCGTTTTAACCTGCCCGCCAAACCCGTCGCGCCCCGCAGAGAAGGACAAGGAAATCGAATGGTCGGATAACGCTTTTTGAAACGCATGCGCATCCAGATCGCCTGCGCCTTCGTCCATCGTGTTGGAGAGCATGCGCACAAGGCCCTGTTTGCTATCCGGGTCGAGCGCCGTGCCGGAATCCAGAAAAAGATACTGCAAGGCGATGACGGGCAAGGTGTTGTCTTCCACAAGCCACACGGAAATGCCCGAAGAGGTTTTGACCTCTTGAATATCAAGGAACCGGTCCGATGCCGCCTGTGCCCGTAGGCCATAAAAAGCGAGAAGGCCGATCAGGATGGCAATAAAAAGCAGGCCCAGCCATAGATATTTCGATGGTCTTTTGTCATCGTGCATCTTGCTGTTCCTTTTCATGATCATTGTCATTGGCGGCTGCGGGCAGCATATAACCGGTTACCGGCGGGCGAATCCAGGGCTTCGTTTCATCCAGATACCGCATGGCGGCATCCTTGATTTGTTCCGGCGTGACCTTGGCGATATCGGCGGGCCAGTTTTCGATATCCGCAACGGTGCTGCCTGTCGTCAGCGCCGCCCCGAATATCATTGCGGGGCCGGCAAGGCTGTCGCGGGCATAGATGGCTTCGTCCTGCAATCGCTGGATCGCGTCTTTGGTTTCCGTTTCGCTGACACCGTCTTTCAAAATCTTTGCGATTTCATCCGCAATCAGGCGGTCGAGTTCTTCGAGCGTGACACCTGTGGCCGGCATGGCAGATAGGGAGATGCTGCCATAATCGAGCGCCGTCGCGTTGTAATAGAATTGAACATTCGTCGCTTTTTTCTGATCCACGACAAGGTTTTTATACAGGCGCGTCGTTGGCCCCCCGTCCATGATTTCGGAGAGGACCTGAAGCGGAAGGGAGTCCGCGCGGTTACGGCTTTCGGACGGGGCGAGGAAAGTTTTGACGATCGCCGGTTGATGCACCGATGGGTCGCGCAGGGTGAGCAGCGTGTCGCCGTTCGCTGGGGGGATTTGCGGGCGAAGACGCTCGGGCACGTTCTTGCGCGGTAATGTGCCATAGGTTTTTTCGGCGACGGGCTTTAGTTCTTTTGCCGTGATATCGCCGCTGACGACCAGAATGGCGTTGTTTGGCGCATACCATTGATCGTAGAACGCCTTTACATCCTTCCATTCATAAAGCTTGATTTCATCCATCCATCCGATGACAGGAATGGAGTAGGGGTGGTTTGTGTAAAGCGTGCTGTTCAGTTGTTCCTGAAAAATCGCGCGCGGGTCGTTGTCCGTTCTCTGCCGACGTTCCTCCAGAACCACATCTTTTTCCGATTTGAAATGATCTTCCGGCGGATTGGTGTTCAGCATCCGGTCCGCTTCCATTTCCATCACCGTTTCAAGATGGTCTACGGATATGCTTTGAAAAAAGGCGGTATAGTCCTGGGATGTAAAGGCGTTGTCGTTTCCGCCCATGGTCTTGACGGCCCTCGAAAATTCGCCGGGCGCGATTTTTTCGGTCCCCTTGAACAAAAGATGTTCCAGATAATGCGCCATGCCGGATTTGCCGGGGGCCTCTTCCGCGGCGCCGACTTTATACCACACCATGTGCGTCACAACGGGCGCGCGGTGGTTCGGGATGACCACAACCTGCATGCCGTTTTGCAGGGTGAATTCCTCTGCGCCAAAGGTCTGGGCCTGCGCGTGCGAAGGCAAGAGCAGCAGGGCAAGGGCGAGGATGAGGCGCATGATCAGTCTTCTTTGGTGGGGGTTTCACCGGCCGTCACGGGTTTACCGGCCGCCTTGTTGGCCTTGATCCGGTTGGTTTCGGCCACAGGGTCAACAACTTTGGCCGGTGGCTTTACATCCTTGCCGACCATTTTCTTGAGCGTGTCGATGCCCGGTGTTTCGTCTTCGGCGATTTCGGCTGTTTCGCGGTCAACCACGCTGCGGATCGCAGGGTTCACGTTCGCCGCGCCGGTTTTTTGCAGCAACACGGCTTCGCCCGCGCTAACCTGATTGTCTTTGGCGATTTGTTTCACTGCATCGGGGCCGAGAACGGCTTCACGGGCCATATTGGCCGTGGATTGTTCCTGCGGGCGCGGCGCACCGGGCTGCGGCGGACGCAGCGTATAGCTTGGCGGCATTTCAAGCGGGGCCCGCGTCATAACCGCAAATTCATCCGGTGCCTTCTTTGAGAAATCGAATTGCTTCTTCGCGCCTTCGCAGGCCGTAACAGACACTGCGGCCGCACCGATCAAAAGAATGGAAAGAAACTGTCTGGTCATGTTGTGGCCTCTTCGAGACGTTTTTTGCGTTTCGGTTCCAAGATTAGCCCATCGAACACCACCAAGGCAATGCCCACCGTTATGGCGCAATCGGCGACGTTGAAAGACGGATAGTGCCATCCATAGGCGTGAAAATCGAGGAAATCCGCGACCGCGCCAAACCGAAAGCGGTCAATGACGTTGCCGATGGCCCCGCCGATAACGCAGGCAAGGCCTACGGCGAGCGTCCAGCCCTGCGCCCGCGTCAGCCACACCGCGAAAACAGCCGTGACGAGCAGGGAGAGGATGGAAAGCGGCCAGATGCCCATATTGCTTAAAACCCCAAAGCTGACCCCTTCGTTCCAGACCATGCTGAAATTGAAAAAGGGCGTGACCTCGACCTGCGTCGCCGGCCAGCGCGGCGGCGGGGCCATGATCCAGTCGATGAGGGAGAGCGGATTGGTGTTCGGCTGGTGCTGCGGACGGATGATATATTCGAGTGCCAGCCATTTTGTGATCTGGTCGAGAATAATCACATCGAGCGCGAGCGAAAACCCGACGATGGATTTGGAAGAGCTGAGTTTCCAGTAGGACATTTATCGCCCATCCTTTTGATTAGCGGCATCATGCCCCCCCCGTGTGCGGGGGGGATGGGGGGGAGTGTTCAGCATTTCTACAATTTTCTCCATAACGCCATCTATATTGTTTAAAACGCTATTGTTCCAGAAGCGAATGACACGATATCCATGCTTTTCCAGATATTCCGTTCTGATGTGGTCTGTCTCTATATTGTGCTGTCCGCCATCAACTTCAATAATCAGCTTACTGTCTTTACAGGCAAAATCGGCAAAATAAGGGCCGATAGGATATTGCCTGCGGAATTTAAACTTTGTGGCCTTTAACTCTTGCCACAAAGCCTTTTCGGCTTCGGTGGGGTTGTTTCTTAACTCTCTTGCCCGTTTTGTGATGGGTGAAACCATCTCCCCCCTCTAATCCCCCCGCTCGCGGGGGGAGAATTCTAAGCGGCTTCCTTGTGTTTTTTATACCAGCGCACGGCGTTGGCATCGCGTAAGGAAAGGTCCGGATATTCGGGGTCCGTCCCCACTTCCGGCAAAATCTTCCAGCTGCGCGCGCATTTATTGCCTTCGGCCTTGGCGAACACAACGGCAACGCCCGGAACTTTCGGATCGGTAAAGGAATCCGCAGGCGTTGCGGCGGGGAAGATTTGCGCCTGCGATGTAATGCAGACTTCGGCGAAATCTGTCCCTTTCACGGCGGCGGTCAATTCGTCCGACAGATAGATCTTCGGCGCGGCCTCGAGGGACGATCCGATTGTTTTCGCGGCGCGGTGCGGTTCCAATGCGCCGAGCACGACATTGCGCACATCCAGTATTTTATCCCATTTCGCCTCGAGCGTTTCATTGCGCCATTCATGCGGCACGGTGGAATAGGTGCGGATATGGATGCTCTCTGCCTCTTCATACACGCCTTTGGGGCGATGATCCCACGCTTCCTCGCACGTAAACGATGTGTAGGGTGCAAGGCGCGTGACGAGGAAATCAAACAACTCCGCCATCACGGTACGGGTTGCGCGGCGTTCGAATGAATCCGGCGCATCGCAATAAAGACGGTCTTTGCGGATATCGAAATACAGCGAAGACAGGTCATCGTTGCAGAAATTATAAAGCGTCTGGATAATCGTGTTGAAATCATATCCTTCGATCGATTGATCCACTTTTTCCGCAATCGCCGCCATACGGGAGAGGATATATTGTTCCAGCTCTGGCATGTTTTTGAATTCGGCCGCAGGGACACGTTCCGCTCCATCGAACCCGTCAATCGCGCCGAGCAGGAAGCGCAGCGTGTTGCGGATACGGCGATACAGATCGCCGACATTTTTCAGCGTGTCTTTGCCGATGCGCACATCGTCGGAATAATTCGATGTGACGGTCCAAAGGCGCAAGATATCCGCGCCGTGCACTTTCATCTCGGCCAGCGGATCGATGACGTTGCCGAGGGATTTAGACATTTTATAGCCTTTGTCATCCAGCACGAAACCATGGGTCAGCACGTTTTTGAAAGGCGCGTGGCCTTTGGTGCCGCAGGATTCCAAAAGGGAGGAGTGGAACCAGCCGCGGTGCTGGTCCGATCCTTCAAGGTAGAGGTCCGATTGACGCTGCGCCAGCTCGGCGCGGTCATCGACAACGAAAGTATGGGTCGATCCGGATTCAAACCAGACATCGACGATATCCATGACCTGTTCAAAATCATCGGCATTGTAATCGTTGCCGAGGAAATCCTGCGCAGGCTTCGACCACCACGCATCGGACCCTTCCGCCTCGAACGCATCGAAAATACGTTTTAGGACGGATTCATCTTCCAATGGCTCGCCTGTCTTTTTGTTGACGAAGAGCGCAATCGGCACGCCCCATGTGCGCTGGCGTGAAATGCACCAGTCGGGACGCTGCGCGATCATCGCGCTGATGCGGTTTTCGCCCGCCGCCGGATGCCATTTTGTTTCCTTGATGGCCTTGAGGGCGACATCGCGCAGATTGTTTTCATCATCCATCGCGATAAACCATTGCGGCGTGGTGCGGTAGATGAGGGGGGCTTTGGAGCGCCAGCTATGCGGGTATTCGTGGCGTAACGATCCTTTGGCGAGCAGGTTGCCCGCTTCATCGATGGCTTTCAGCACGGCAAAGTTTCCTTCGCCCATTTCGCCTTTTTGCGTCAGGATTTCAAGGCCCGCAAATAGCGGCACATGGTCGCGGTATTTTCCGTCATCGGTCACGTTGTCCGGAATTTCGATTTTGTTCGATGGGCGTTTGACGTTGGTGTTCATCACGAGGATGTAGTCGTCCATCCCGTGGCTTGGCGCGATATGGACGAAACCTGTACCCGCGTCTTCGGTAACAAAGTCACCGGACAGCATAGGCACGTTGAAGTCATAACCTTTGCCGCGCAGAGGGTGGGCCGTGATGGTGCCTTCAAGGGCCGCGCCCTTGAAGCTCTCGGATTCGCTCCACGTCGTAATCTTCGCCTGTTCCTTCACGGAATCCGCCAAAGATTTTGCAAGGACCAATTTGTCGCCGGCCTTGGCCTTCGATCCTTCTGCAACCTCGCCAACGGTGTAAACAGCATACTCAACGCGCTCGCCATAGGCAATCGCGCGGTTGCTCGGCAAGGTCCATGGCGTTGTTGTCCAGATAACGATGTTTGCGCCCTCAACGGCAGCATTCTTTGTTTCAACAACCGGAAACTTCGCCCAGACGGTAATGGATTTGTGTTCCTTGTATTCCACTTCGGCTTCGGCCAGCGCGGTCTTTTCAACACAGGACCACATGACGGGTTTGACGCCGCGATAGAGCGATCCGCTCATCAGGAATTTATGGATTTCACCGACGATGCGCGCCTCACCATGCTTTGTCATGGTGAGGTACGGGTCTTTCCAATCCCCGATCACGCCGAGGCGCTGGAACTGTTCGCTTTGCGTATCGACCCACATTTGCGCGAAATCGCGGCATTCGGCGCGGAATTGAATGGGGGCAACGGCATCTTTGTCTTTTCCGGCTTCGCGGTATTTTTCTTCGATCTTCCATTCGATGGGAAGTCCATGGCAGTCCCAGCCCGGCACATAAGGCGCATCGAAACCCTTCATCTGCCATGATTTGTTGATCAGGTCTTTGAGGATTTTGTTGACGGCGTGGCCGATATGGATATTGCCGTTGGCGTAAGGCGGGCCATCGTGAAGGATCCATTTCTTGCGTCCCTTCGATGCTTTACGGATTTGTCCGTAAAGATCGTTTTCCTGCCAGCGCTTGACATAGCCGGGTTCCTTGTTCGGCAAATCGCCGCGCATCGGGAATTCGGTTTTGGGGAGGAACACCGTATCACGGTATTGGTCGGCGTTCACGTTGTTGTCGTTGTTGCTCATTGTCTCACATCACCTTCGGAATTCGAGGGCTACCCTACAAAATAAAGTGGTTCTAAAAAAGGAAAATTCAGCGGAAATACCCGGTTCTTACGCCAGAACCGGGAGAATAATTCGTGTAATGACACGGATTGAGGAATGCATGGCACCAACTTAGCAAATTGCGCGGAAAAAGAAAGACTTAAAATTATTCATAACACCATATTCAGCAACATCAGAGCCGCCGGAAGGAACACTATGGCGAGCAGGGTGCTGAGCAAAACCGCGCCCGCCGCCCGTTCTGGGTGGATGTTGAGGTTGGCGGCAAATGCGACAAGATTGCCCGCCAGAGGGACGCAGCAGAAAATAGTGACTATGCGATAGATATCCGCATCAAAGGCGTGGAAGAGATGCAGGTCCGCGGCGATAAAGGCGGCGGCGGCAGCAGGCCACGCCAGAAACTTGGCAGTAAAAAGCCATTTGATCAGGCGGGCATCCAGTTCGATTCTGGCCTGTTTGCCAAGGGCCACGCCAATCAACATCATGCCGATAATCACCCACGCGCCGATGGCGTAGTTCCAGTAGCGCAGGAAGAGGTCATTCGGTTCAACATCCATGGAATTGAGCAGCAATCCGATCCAAACCGCATGGATGACGGGCAGCCGGATCACTTTTTTCAGCGCGCCCTTCACATCGGCATGGCCCCGCGCGCCGAAATAATAACCAAGGCCCAGTTCGCTCATAAGAAGTGCGACGTTCATAAACAGGTAAAGCCCTGTGGCTTCGGGGCCGAAGAGAGCGAGGATCAAGGGCAGGCCGAAATAGCCGGTGTTGCCGGTCACGCTGCTCATCGCGATCAAATTCGCCGAGGTATTGCCCCAGCGGCGCGTGGCGAAATGATAGGTGGCAAGGCCAATCGTGACCGATGTCCCGAAGATGAACAGGGGCAAGGCCACATATTGCGGATCGAAATCCAGTTGCATCATCGCGCCCAGATTGACCATCGGGGCGATCAGGTAAATCGCGACCGTCGCCATGGACGGCAAATTCACATCCATCCACCGCCCGCCGATATAGCCAAGGGCGATGATGATATAGAGGGGAAGAATGTTGAGGGCGAGCGTTGCGAAAATATCGGACATGGTGTTTCAACCATAGCCGCTTTCAACGCATTTGGGCAGGGGGATTATGGCGTGAAATGCTTTTTGAATTCCAGGAAAGACCATTTGATATATGGTGTCTGGTTAAGGTCTTCTTTGTGCGGGTGGATCAAGACCCAATGATTTTCATCATCTATGCCGCCATTGGCGATCAGGTTCGGGATAATTGCCTTTTGTGCGGCGAGTTGCGCGCGCGCTGTATCGCTCAATTTAGACAAGTCTGTCGAAGGTGTATGCAACGGAATGATTTGCGCAGTCACCGTTTGTCCACGCGATGTCTGACCAAAGCAGGTTCCCATGTTCTGTGCTGTATTCCTTAGAGCACGATTCATGATTACATTAAAACCAGTTGCGATTGTTGCTGCTGTTGCTGTTTGTATTTTTCTTTGAGCATTTCAACAGATGGCATCTTTTGCTGCTGTTGCTTGCCTTGAATGGGTTGTGCTGCTTTGGCGGCTTCCTCGGGGCAAAGAGTGGCAAAAATCACAGGTTCTGCGGCGAAATCTATACCTTCTTCGCCGTCGAAATAGGCCTCGTGGTCTCTCAAATCACCGGCATAGAGTTGATCGCGTGTCGGCAGTCTGTAGTTGCGCCTATCATGCGCAAGGGAGCTGCCCGCGTTCGCAAAGTCCTTTTTCATCGCCATATCCTCTATCGCCGCGCATTATTGTTATTGTGGTTAAGGCGCGGTCATTTTGTGGCGATATGCCCAGAAAACAGGGATTTCGTCAAGACTTATCCACAGGCTGTGGATGGAAGCGGCGCTAAGGCCCTGTGCGCAAAGGGTTTTTATCGAAACCGCTAAGGATCCGGTCGAGCGTCAGGCAATGGTAGGCATGATGCAACTGTTCCCGAAGGGCGTTTTCCGCATCGCTTTTCAGGCCGTTCGGGTCGGCCTGCAAGGCGGTGGCCGCATCGCGGAAACAGACTAAAAACTGATCCACACAGTCGCGGCTGGCCCCTTCGGGGCCGCAGGCGAGACAGGTGCGCTCGGCCCCTTCGCGGATGATGATGGCATCGAGTTGCAGCCTGCCTTGCGCGGGCCATTTCAAGACGGCCGCCATTTCGATATCACGGCCCGATATGACGAATGTTTTGATCCCGTTGAGATGATCGTAATGGCTGCGCAGTTCCATCGCCTTGTGGCTATGGTTTTTGGTTTCCGCAATATCTTTGGTCAGGGCAAGGAAAGGGATAACATCATCAAGCGCGGCAAAGCGGTAATAAGGTTGCGCGGTGGCAATCGATCCATCGTTCAGGTAATGCGATGTTTCGACGAGCGTAACGACTTCGTCTTCGGGAACCGGGGCGGCGGCCGTATGGAAAGGCGCCATAATTTTATCCAGGATGTTTGGCATGGGGCGCAGGCATACTCCCGCCTGATCAGTCCGTCAATATCTTTCGCGCTTGTTCGCAATCGGTTTCTATTTGTGCGGTCAATTCTTGCAAGGAACCAAACTTTGCCTCTCCGCGCAGGCGGACCACAGGCTTGATCCTGAGCAAGCGGCCATAGATGTCGCGGTCCGGGAAATCAAGGATGTGCGCTTCCACCTGCCCCTGTTTCAATTCGAACATCGGACGGATGCCGATATTGGTGGCGGCCTTCAACCACGTATCTTCCCCTTCGATTTGCACCCATGTTGCATAAACGCCGTAAGACGGGTGAAGCGTATCGCCGAGCAGGACGTTGGCGGTGGGGTAGCCAAGATCGTGGCCTCTGCGGTCGCCGCGGAAAACGGGCCCCTCGATTTCCCAATCCCAGCCGAGAATATCGTTCGCGGTTTGCATGTCGCCGGACTGCAACGCCTCGCGCACAGCGGTAGAGGAATAGCGGCGTCCGTTATTCCCCGCAATATCGCCGACCAGTTCGAGATTGTACCCCGCCGCCGCGATCATTTCCGGTGTGCCTTTGCGAAGCTGGCCGAAGCGAAAATCCTTTCCAATCACAATCCGCGATGGTTTGATCGCGCCAAGTATATTGGCAATGAAATCTTCCGCGCTCTGGCTCGCGAAGTTCCAGTCGAAGGGCAGGGAATAGACGATATCGATTCCGCATTCCTTTAGACGGCGATGCTTGATCGCGGGCGGGGTGATGCGGAATGGCGGATCGTCGGGGCGGAACAATTTGCGCGGGTGCGGTTCAAAGGTCAGGATCGCCGCAGGCACGCCCGCCGCGGTGGCCAGGTCTTTCACCGTTTTTAAAATCGCCTGATGCCCCCTGTGCACGCCATCGAAATTGCCGATCGCAAGGATGGGGCCTTGCGCATCATTGTGAATGGCGGTGAGGGAGTCGACAATCTTCATAGGAATTGTCTTAGCGCGGAAGGGGCGCTTTCACAAAAGAAATTTCCACGCAGGGGCGTGGAAACAACATGTGGGCTAGAAAGATTATTGCGGTCCCGATGCGCCATATTTCTGGGCGGCATATCCCAGCGGGAAGGCAAATCTTTGCAGAACGTGCTGTGTTCCCTGAAGATGTGTCGCCTCCCAGAATTTGGGGCCGATGCCGAAATGGCGTTTTTGTTCCATCATAACGGCATTTTCAACGACAATCGTGACGACATCGCGGTCTCTATCGATCGGGTGCTTGGTTGTGAAATGGTCTTTAACTTGACCGGTAAAATATCTTTTTAATCCGAGGTCGTATGAAACGCTGTCACCGGCTGCAAATCGTGGTGTTTCGGACGCTGGACCTTCCCAATCGGTGGGCATTGTGATCTCCTATAACTATACTCTAATTTCCGGAATGTAGCATATTATTCCATAATGGCAACTGGCAAAGAAAAGGCCCTGCGCGTGGCAGGGCCTTGATATATTAACGTTTCATAGTTATTCCGCAGATGGTGCCTTACAGCGCGGATAATCCTTGGCGGAAACGCGGGTCCATGTCTGCGATTTGCCAAACATCGAAATGCCCATATAGCCGCGCAGTTCGACCTTGTCATCGGACAGGATAGTCATGCTGGCATCATAGGTATCGCCTTCGTCGGCCTTATAGACCTTGCCGCCAGACCATTTTGTGGGGGTGTCCATTTTCAGGCCAGACAAAATCGTCATGCCGCAAAGCGGTGTCTTGTGTTTTGATGCATCCGGGTTTTTCGTATCGAATTGCATACCGTCCTTAATGATCCATGCGATCTTGCCGCACAGGAGCGGCTTATCGGGTGCGCAGCGGTAAAGCTCGATGACGGAGCGTTGATTTTCAGTGAGCCACAATCCGGTTGGCGCCTTGACCTGCGCATATGAGGTGGTTGGTATAATCGATGCAAAACACAATCCGGCAAGCAGGGCGAGGTTACGCATGTTCATTCTCCTTGTTATTTCCTATTATGGATCAAAGGGAATTAAGAACCTCTTTCATTGTCTTGTCAAAGCGCGATTGCCATTCTCCGGTATCATCGCATGCAGGATTTATTGTGCGTAGCGGCAATGGGAGGTCCCCTTCGCGGAGCGGGCTCCATTGTTCGTAATGGCTGCGCGGGAATCGGAAGTCCCACCACTCGGACGGCAGGGGCAGCATGGGAAGACCAAGGCGGGCGGCTTGCGCGATAAAACTTTGCTCCAGGATACGGCGATTGTTCAGGACGGCTTTCTCAAACCCGTTATAATCACGCGCGGAATGCGCGGTCATTTCATCAAAGACAGTGCCCATATTCACGGGCTCGGCGCAACGGGCATCCGTAACAGAAACATCGATCGCCATACCACGCGGATGGGCGCCGGTGCCGGGTTTTGAAAACAGCACGTTCGGCCCTTCAAGCCAATGCGGATTGTCTTTGATCGTTTGCGTTTCCATCGCCGCCTGTTCGGATTCAACGGGGCGCAGCCCGTCTTTTAGAACGAGGGTCCATCCCTCGTGGTCATGCAAATCGCGCGCGACGGCAAGAACGATTTTGGCAAGGTCCTTGTGCAGGGAAAGACGCGCATCGCGGTGATACAATGCCGTTTTGAAAATGTTTTCCGGATGCGCCGCATCCGCATAAACAAGGTCTATGGCGACAGGCTCTGCGCCCGCGAACAAATCCATCGGGATCAGGTTCGCGGGATCGATGCTTCTAGGCACGGGCGCTTTCGAGGAACTTTACCAGCGTATCGCCAAGCTCCTGACGCGATTTGGCAATATCATTCGAAATTTCGAAACTGCGGCCGGATTCGCTGATGATCCCGAAGATCATCATCATAAGAAGGCGCGGGTTGTGTCCGCGGAAATAACCTGATTCTATTGTTACGGTCAGGATATTTGTGAACTCGCCAATAAGTGTGCGTGTCAAAATCTCGAAACGCTCGCGATAGGTAAGGGCCGTGTGGACATCGACAACAATCCGGCGGATATCGTTTTGCATACACAAATCCAGCACAGTCAGGCAGGCTTTGATAAAACGTTCCCACGGATCCTTGAGGTCCTTGATGCTGTTTCTGACAACATCCTGCATCTCGATCATCGCTTCTTCATAGACGGCTTTGAACAGGCCTTTTTTGTCGCCGAAATGGTAATAAAGCGATCCGCGCGCCATTCCGCTCTCTTCGACGATGTCGCCGGTTGAGGCGCCATAATAGCCTTTTGTTGAAAATTCCTTACGGGCAATCGCCAAAAAAACGCGCCGTGTGGCTTCCAGATTTTCGCGGTTCGGGCCGCTTTTTTTAGCCATAAAACAAACTCTTAGTTATATGCGTTATATAAATTATGCAAAAACCTTCTGACAGGTAGTCAAAAAACGATATTGACGGATGGTCAGTATGTCAATAACCTTATATTGACTGTCTGTCAGTCAGTAATTATTGGCACTGTCAGTAATTACAAGACGGGAGTCTAATTCTTTAACAATGGAGGGTGATATGGGGCGTTTTCACACGACTCTCATCTCTGGCAAGCTGGTTGCGACTGTAAACTTCTATGAAGATCATTTCGGTTTCGCCGCCATCATCGAGAAAGACGGGTATGTCCTGCTGCAAAAACAGGATGACCCCGATCTGTGTATTTCTGTGTTTGAAAATACGCATCCCTGCGTAAAGGATGTACCGCCTGTGAAGGGGCTGATCCTCAATCTGTACAATACCGATGTGAAAGCGGCTTACGACCATCTTTATATGGAAGGTCTGGAGTTCTTTAAGACGTTTGGCACGGATATCCATGGCAACAACCATTTTGTCGTCGTTGATCCGAACGGTGTTCTGATCAATGTGTGCGAGCCGATAGAAGCCCTGCAAAAGGTTGCCGCCTAAACGTTTTAGTCTTTGTAAAGTTAGTCTCCTCCAGAGACGGGCCGGATGGTGTATTTCCCCACCCATCCGGCTTCTTTTATGCCCCCCGCGCTTTTCTTGCTATTTCCGGTGAAAATCCATAGGATCGCCGCGCCATGGAAAATGAAACCGGAACATTTTTTTATGAACCGCCGAAAGGCCCGCCCGTCTTTATTTATGAAGACGATGATATCCTTGTCATCGACAAGCCTAGCGGGTTGCTCCATGTGCCCGGCAAGGATAAATCCCTTTGGGACTGTCTCGAATACCGCGTGAAGCAAATCCATCCGCGCGCCTCTGTCATTCACCGGCTTGATAAAGACACATCGGGCGTTGTCGTGATGGCCAAGCACAAGGTGGCGCACGCCTATATCGGCATTCAGTTTGAAAACCGCGAGACAAAGAAATCATATGTGGCCCGCGTGTGGGGGCAATTAAAACCTGATAAGGGATATATCGACTATCCTTTGGCCAAAGACTTCCACAACCGTCCCTGCCACAAGGTGGATTTCGAACACGGAAAACCGGCCCATACCGACTGGGAAGTCATCGAACGGGAAGAGGGGGTGACGCGTGTGCGCCTTTATCCCAAAACAGGGCGCACGCACCAACTGCGCATCCATATGTTCGCGTTGTGCCATCCTATCCTTGGTGATGAGTTCTATGCGAAGGGAGATGCGCTGGCGGCGGCAGAACGTTTACAGCTCCACGCCGAAAGCCTGACCTTCCGCCATCCGTCGACGCAGGAAGAGATGACCTTCACGGTGCCGTGCCCGTTCTGATTACAACGGCGGGGAGGATTGGAAGATGGTGGCTCTGGCAAGATTTGAACTTGCGACCAAAGGATTATGATTCCTCTGCTCTACCACTGAGCTACAGAGCCATCTTTTTTCAGAGCAGCTTTATGGCCTTTTCGGCCCCCCTTGTCAAGCCGCGATTGGCATGGATTTGAGGGAAGAGCCGGAGATCCATCCGCCGCCGATCACGCGGGAGCCGAGATAGCAAACGGCGGCTTGTCCGGGCGATACGCCATATTGGGCTTCGTCCAGATGGATTTCCGCCGAGCCGCCTTCGCCGATATAGAGTGTGGCATCGACCGCGCGGGTCATGCTTCTAACTTTGACTTGAACCGGAAGGCCCCCACCCCAACCCTCTCCCTGAAGGGAGAGGGAGTTTTTGGCCCCCCCCTCTAATCCCCCCGCGTGCGGGGGGAGGTTTGAAGAGGCGACAAGCCAATTGCTTTCCTTTAGATACACAACATCGCGCGCGAGCGCTTCCTTCGGCCCGACCAGCACACGGTTTTGCGATGCGTCGATTTTCACGACATAGAACGGATCGTTCGCATCATTGTGCCCGCCGCCGATGCCAAGGCCGCGGCGTTGACCGATCGTGTAACCGACGATGCCGTCGTGGCGGCCGAGCACGCGGCCATCGATATGCACGATGTCACCGGGCAGGCCCGCCTGCGGCGCGATTTTCTTCACGACGGCGGCGTAATCACCGTTCGGCACGAAACAAATGTCCTGGCTATCGGGCTTTGCGGCATTCACAAGGCCCAAACGGTCCGCATGTGCGCGCGTGATGGATTTATCCCAGCCGCCCAGCGGGAAGCGCAGGAAATCAAGCTGTTCCTGCGTTGTCGCAAAAAGGAAATAGCTTTGGTCCTTTGTCACGTCGGCGGCGCGGTGAAGCTCCGCTTGCCCCGTCTGCTCATTCACGATGCGTTGAATATAGTGTCCTGTTGCCATGCAATCCGCGCCGAGGTCGCGCGCCACTTTCAAAAGATCGCGGAATTTGACGGTCTGGTTGCACTTCACGCACGGGATCGGCGTTTCGCCTTGCAGATAGGAATCGACAAAACCATCAATCACGCTCTCTTTAAAATTGTCTTCGTAATTGAGGACGTAATGCGGAAAGCCGAGATTTTCGGCAACGCGTTTCGCATCGTAAATATCCTGTCCCGCGCAGCACGCGCCCTTGCGGCTCACGGCCGCGCCGTAATCATAAAGTTGCAGCGTGACGCCGACGACATCATAGCCCTGTTCGTGGAGGAGGGCGGCGGTCACGGATGAATCAACCCCGCCCGACATGGCAACCACCACGCGGGTATCTTTTTCGGGCTTGGCAAAGCCCATGGAGTTGAGTGTTTCATTCGTCATTTCGCGTTAACTTTTATAGGAAGAGGGGGCGGAAAAGCAAGGTTTTTGCATATTCCGGATTCAAGCAGTTCAATTATCCGCCCGTTGATCGCATAGCCGAGTTTGACGAGGGCTTTTTCCCGGTATTTGAGGCGCCGATCCAATAGTTTGTTTTTGCCTTTTTCGCGGGCCATCCTTGAAAACTCTTTATATTCAGCAAGATAGAGGTTATGCAGCGCCAAACATGTTTTGACGGTGCGCATCGGCTCCGGCCAGTTTTTCACGGCGTTGCGGGCGACGCGGGCCTTGCCGGCCGCGGTTTTGGGGCCGGTGGATTTTTTCCACGGGGCCCAGCGCCGGATGGCGGCGGATTGACGGGCGCGGCGTTCGGGGCTCCAGCCATTGTTGTTGGGGCGGGGTGTGGTTGTCTGGGCGGCGGTCATATCGTGGTCCTTTCAAAAAAGGAACCAGTATATCATAAATAGGAATAAAAGCCTATAATAATTATCATGTTGCTTTTTTGTTCACTTTATGTTCCTATTATTTTAAACGAGTATTAACTTTCTTAAGGAGATAATTAGGTTTATAGGGCCGATTAAAAACTTGGAACTTTACTTTTATGGGATTCATTTTTTAGTTGTGAAAGGATAGAATCACGCTATGACTGTCGGCATGCCTTATAAAGCACTACATGTTGCAAACTCAATTTTAGAGCGGGCTTTCAAAGAGTCACGCCAAGATATTTCACCACTTAAACTGCAAAAACTTATCTATTTTTTGAATGGGTGGCACCTAGCTGTTATTGGAATGCCTGCTGTAGATGAGCCATTTCAAGCTTGGCAACATGGGCCTGTTATCCCTAGCATATATCAATGCTTTAAAAAGTTTGGTAGTGGGGGTATATCAAGCTATGGAAAGGAGTACGATCCAGTTTCAAATGATTTTAAATCTTACGTAGTTAATCATAACAATATACGTTTTTATGAGATATTAGATGCTGTTTGGGAGCGCTATGTTGGTTATAGCGCTTTAACACTATCAACCATGACCCACGAGCAAAATTCACCTTGGGAAATTGCTTATCGAGGGGGAGTTGATGAAATACCTAACTCCAGTATTCAACAATATTTTGTGAATACGATCCCTCAAGAGCATGTCAGATAATAGTCCTGAAACTCCGCAACTGCCGGCCCCTGTTACGATAGATGATATTCGTAATACTTCTCCGCGCGTTCCAGAACCTGACGAACGTGCTAGACAAGAGCAACGCAAATTAGATCACACTTTTAGAACCCAACAAGCTGAATTAGGCTTGGTTGGTAAGCTTGTGGGATGTAACCAAGAAAAACCTGGAAATATTAGTTTTATAGCTATCGCGGCCTGCTTAATAATGATGGCCGTTGCTTTCCTTAAAGACGGGGGGCTTAATAAAGATATTCTTACTCCATTAAGTAGTATAATAACTCTTTCTTTAGGTTATCTTTTTGGTAGTGCAAAAAATAAGTCTGACGAGTAATTACAATCCCAGCTTTCTTTCAAACTTGAAAAATAAATTAACAGCACCCGCTGGTCCCGCAGCATGAGCCTTGCGCCACTTGCGTGCGCGGGGGGATGCCGCAGGCATCGAGCGCGAGGCAGGCGGTTTGTTTCGGGGTCAGAACAAAATCGGCGCCGTCGAAGTCTAGACCGAATTTGCCGATGGTGGATTGTTGGTATTCTACCTCTATCGCAAGATCCTCTTCACCGATAATCTTTTTCGAGATATCGAGGATTTTCAGGAATTTTTGCGGGGCGAGGCGATGGTCGTAATCATCCGCGCTCCACAGCTGGAAATTGATCACGCGCTCATCCCGCTCCGTTCCGCCGCAATCAATGAAATGCTTGGTGATAAGGCCCACTTCGGTCACGTGGAAATGCGGCGGCAGATAGGTGCCATCCGGCAATTTGAATTGCACTTGATTGAGCGTGGCAAGGGCGGCTTTCACATCGGAGAGTTTCATGATTTTTTCCTTTTCGGTTGAGGGGGGCAGCAATTCATCAGTTCAATCACCGACGAGCCTTTTTTCCGGTCATTGCGGATATTGGCGAATTCGACGCGGCAGCAATCTTCCACCATAAAGCGGATCAGGTCTGTCATCAGTTGAAAATTCGCGCTGTAGATGATCGACCGGCCTTCACGGCGGGAGAGGATGAGGTTTGCGTTGCTCATATGATTGAGATGGAACGACAAGGTGTTGTGCGGCATGTCAAGAGCCGTACTGATATTCCCCGCGGGCATGCCGTCTTCGCCCTGTTCGACCAGCAGGCGGAAAACCCGCAGGCGGGTTTCCTGTGACAGGGCGTCGAACGCGATGAGGGCGGATTGTATGTCCATATGTCCAAATATATGGACATATCAGGCAAAAGTCAAGCCCGGCTCAACGGGGATGTTCAAGGAAGGGGGTGTTTTCGGGCGATTACCAGCCCGTCTTGGTTCCCGGCACAGCGACGATTAAACCGTCGAGGTCATCGGTCACCATGATCTGGCACGAAAGGCGCGACATTTTACGCACGTCAAAGCCAAGATCAAGCATGTCTTCTTCATCGTCGCTGCGTTCGCCATCGGGGAGGCAGCGATCCCACCAATCGGGGTGGACATACAGGTGACATGTCGCGCAGGCGAGGCCGCCGCCGCAGGTCCCCTCTATCTGGTCCACGTTGTTTTTCAGGCCCACTTCCATCAGCGACAGGCCGACCGGCGCATCGATCACTTTTTCGGAACCGTCTTTGAGCAAGAATGTAATTTTAGGCATTTTTTTGTTCCCGCCGTCGTCACCCGTCGCGCTGTTGCGCTCCGTCGAGCCGGCGGCCTATTGAGGTTATTGTCTTATTCTATTTAGGACGCGGGCGAAAATATCCAGCGCCGCGTCAATTTCGGCGATTGTCGTAGCGTACCCGCACGAAAAACGCAAGGAGGAGCGGGATTGGTCCTCGCTATAGCCCATGGCGGTCAGGACATGGGACGGTTTGAAGGTGCCGGAGGAGCAGGCAGAGCCGCTGGAGACCGCCACGCCTTCCAGATCAAGCGCCATCAGCATGGTTTCGGCCGGAGCGTTCGGCACAATGATATTGGTGGTGTTCGTGACGCGGGGGGCGGCTTCGCCGGTGAGGACGATATCGTTCGCGATTTTGCGAAGGCCTGTTTCCAAAGCGGATTGCAGCGCGGCGGTGTGCGATTGATATTGCGCGATGTTTTCTTTTGCAAGTTGCGCCGCGACGCCAAAGCCCGCGATTCCGGCCACATTTTCGGTGCCCGCACGCTGGCGTTTTTCCTGACCGCCGCCATGGATGAATTTGGGCATTTGCAGTCCTTCGCGGAACACAAGTGCGCCCACGCCTTGGCAGCCGCCGAATTTATGCGCGGCGAGAGTCAGGTAATCGACATTCAGCGTTTTGAAATCGATGTCGATGCGCCCCGCCGCCTGCACGGCATCACACAGGAACAATGCGCCGGATTCTTTCGCCTTTGCGGCGAGCTCGGCAATTGGTTGCACCACGCCTGTTTCGCTGTTCACATACTGGATGGCCACGAGCGCGGGTTTGTGAAGCGTCAGCATGTCACCGAAAGCAGCGATATTGATCACGCCATTGTGATCGACCGGAATTTGGTGTGCATGGGGCGCGGCCTCCCGCACCGAGGGATGTTCGGTGGCGCCGATCATAACCACCTTGTCGCGATAGCCGGAGAGGATTGTGTTGTTGCCTTCGGATGCTCCGGAATTGAAGATCACTTGCGCGGGTCGGACATTCACGAGTGCGGCGACAGAGCCGCGCGCATCCTCCACCAGTTTGCGCGCAGCGCGGCCAAAGCCGTGAACGCTCGATGCGTTGCCTGTGACGCGCATCGCATCGGCCGCGGCCGTGATCACTTCATCGCGGATGGGGCAGGTGGCGTTGTAATCCAGATATATCTTTGTCATAATTATTTTGCGTGCTCGCGCGCTAACTTTCAATTGTCATAGGTAAAAGCGGGGAATTTCCCTAACTTATCCACTGCTCACAGTTATAACAAAGCTTTATCGAAAAAACTTTGCAAATAAAAGATCGGATCAGTATATGATAGCCGAAGATTATTTGTTTTTCGACCACGAAGGACCCCATACACAATGCCGGAAATTATTTTCAATGGCCCCGCTGGCCGACTGGAAGCACGTTATCACCACTCCAAAACGCCGAATGCTCCGCTGGCCCTCGTCCTCCACCCGTCGCCCGAACATGGCGGCACGATGAACAACAAGAATACGTATCTTTTGTATCAAGCCATGGTTGCGCGCGGATTTTCGACAATGCGGTTCAATTTCCGCGGCGTTGGCAAATCGCAAGGTGTGTTTGACCGCGGCGAGGGCGAGCTGTCCGATGCCGCCTCCGCGCTCGACTGGATGCAACAACTGAACCCGAACGCGCCTTATGTCTGGGTCGCCGGTTTCCAATTCGGCGCGTGGATCGGCATGCAGCTTTTGATGCGCCGCCCGGAAATTCAGGGATTCATTTCCGTTGCCCCGCCTGCGAATATTTATGATTTTTCTTTCCTTGCGCCGTGCCCGTCTTCGGGTTTGATTTTGCACGGGCAAAAAGACAATCTGGTGCCGGAGGCTTCGGTTGCAAAACTGGTTGAAAAACTTCAGGCGCAAAAAGGCATCGAAATTGATTACCGCGTTGTGCCGAATGCCAACCATTTCTTCCATGAGAAGACAGATGACATGGTCGCCGCCGTGCATGACCACATGAACAAAGCCGAAGGCGGGCGCCGCGTTACGCCGATGCTCGCGAAAGCGGCCTAAGTTTTAAAAGCCCCGCGAAATGCGGGGTTTTATTTTCCCTGTTATTGGCAGGTTGCATATTTTCGCCATACTTGCCGCTTAAAATTGAGCATGGTTTAAGTATGCGTGCTGATTTTTTAACAAAATAGTTGTATTATCTTTGGCATGAAGGCGGCTTTTCTAACATTCACCTTGATTATGTTTCTGGCCAATTCCTTTGCGGTTGCGGCCTGGGCAAAGCCATGCTTTGAAGAAGAAAAGCCGATGCCCACAATGTCGCACGAGATGGGGGACATTCCATGCCATGAAAAGCAGGACGTCCCGAAAAAGTCCGGTCAACATTGCGAGGGTG
Organism: uncultured Alphaproteobacteria bacterium; assembly: GCA_946481075.1. Next base: position 1,192,512 of record CAMLMC010000001.1, on the reverse strand, counting down.
CCTGCCTGTGTTTGCATACATCCATGACCCAGATGAATATTCCCGGCGACAGCGTCATTTCCGATATTGAAATGAGAGAGGCCAAGCCGGCGATCAACAACAACGAAGATGCCGCGTCGGTCAAGACCGCGCCGCCCCGCCGCCCTCCCAAGCTTTACTCCTGAGCATTAGACTTCGTTTAAAAATCAATCTAACAGGAGGATTCGATGAGAATCTTATTATCTACCCTTTTGGCAATGGGGGTGTTTATCCCGGACGTTCATGCGCGGCCCGTATCCTATCCGGGAGGATGGACGGTCATGTTCATGAACAATGGTGATATGAACACGGCCCACATCCATTATTCGCCAACGGCGAAAACATCGATCGGTTATAAATTTGAATATTGGCGTGACGAGGACGTAACCTTGAATGCCGTTCAGATGAACAACCTCATCAAACGCTGGAACCAAAAAGACAGTCAGGCCAATTTATATCTAAAATCGGGCCTGGGTGTGGCGTCCGCCCTTTCGGGGGAAATGGAAGGTGAAAACAGCGCGGCGGCCTTTACCGGCATCGCCGCCGACTGGGAAAACCGCCGCGTCTTTGTTTCCTATGAAAACCGCTTTACCGAAGCAGGCAAGATCGATGATTTCTATCAGCAATCCGCGCGCGTTGGCTGGGCGCCCTATGAAGGGGACTACGGTGATTTGCATACATGGTTGATGCTTCAGGTCGAGCATTCACCCGAAAGCAAAGACAATTTCACCGTGACCCCGCTTGTGAGATTTTTCAAGGATGTTCACCTGCTCGAGGCAGGCATGAGCAACCGCGGAGAAGTCTTGTTCAATTATGTTCTCAGATATTAAGACAGGTACAAACATCATGAAAAAACTAACACTCGTAGTAACAGCGCTCCTTCTGACAGTTTCCGTTCCGGCCTATGCCCAGCATGAAGGCGGCGATCATTCCGCCCACGGTCATGCACACGAACATGGCGCGGAAAGCGGGAAAGCGGCGCAGGCGCCTGTGCCTGTGTCCGCCGGTGATGCCCTTATCACTGTAAACGGTCTTGTTTGTGATTTCTGTGCCCGCGCTCTTGAAAAAGTGTTCGGTCAGGAAGAGGCCGTCAAAGCGATTGACGTGAATCTCGATACAAAAATCATCACGGTCAATTTCAAGGAAGGGCAAACCCTGAGCGATGAGCGCCTGACACAGTTGATTACCGATTCCGGTTATAATGTGGAAGGGATCAACCGTGCCAAATAACGGTGTGCCGTCTCTTTGGCAACAAACGCTGATGCCGACCCTAAGCCTGTTCACCAGCATGGGGACGCTTCTATGCTGCGCGCTTCCCGCATTGCTGGTGACGCTGGGGATGGGCGCGGCGCTGGCTGGTTTTGTCAGCGCTGTCCCGTGGATTGCGGGCGTCAGCGAGCAGAAGGAATGGGTGTTTGCAGGGGCCGGCGTGATGCTGTCCTTTGCGGCCCTGATGCAGTGGCGGGCGCGTCATGCGCCGTGCCCTGCCGATCCTGCCAAGGCGAAAGCGTGCGCAAGGCTTAGGAAAATCTCTATCGGTATATTGGCGTTTTCGATTTTGATATATCTGACCGGATTTTTCTTTGCATTTTTCGCCGCAGATATCTTTTACGGTTCATAAAAGACCGAATTGTTCGAAGGCGGCTTTAAGCCGCCTTCGCTTCCTTGAGCGCCGCAATGATTTCGTCGGTGTGGCCGTCGACCTTCACATTCTCCCAGACCTTTTCGATGATGCCGTTTTCATCGATTAAAAACGTGGTGCGAAGAATGCCCATATATTTGCGGCCCATGAATTTCTTTTCCGCCCACACGCCATAGCGTTCGCACACGTCGCCTTCGGCATCGCTTGCGAGGGGAAATTTCAGACCGTATTTTTCCTTGAACTTGTCGTGTTTTTTCACGCTGTCCTTCGACACACCGATCACGGCGCAATTCAGTTTGTTCAGCGATGAAATATTGTCCGAGAGCGAGCAGGATTCCGCGGTGCAGCCCGGCGTATCATCCTTCGGATAGAAATAGACGATGACCTTTTGTCCCTTGTAGTCTTTTAACGAGACCGAGCCGCCGCCATCGGACGGGAGGGTGATGTCCGGGGCTTTGTCACCGACTTTTGGTATCGTCATAATATGGCATCCTTCTTGCAAAATTTATAAATGAACCAATATGCGTTAAATCTGTTCTTTTCTTATGAAATGTCAAGAATTTGCCCTGACAAATATCATATTATGACTTATTGTAGATTTTAGTTTTTAGCGGTGACATTCTGCCTTGTTTAAACATGTTCTTACCATAAGCAACCGGACCTTAAAGCTCGGGCTTGAAATCATGCTGGTGCTGGTCGTCCTTGTCGCCATCGGCATCGGCGTGTTTATGTGGCGCCTGTCGCAAGGGCCGATCAGCGCCGCCTTCGCCAAGGATTATATCGAAGAGGCGCTCAGCAACGAAACCGAGCATTTCAGCGTCAAGTTCGACGATATCGTTTTCTCGTGGCCCGATCTTACGGGGCATTTCCAGTTAGACGTCACAGGCCTGCGATTGCAAAAGGGCGATGACGATTCCGCATCGGCCCTGACCATTGATGACGCCGCCATCGGGCTTTCGCGCCGCGCGTTGTTCTTTGGCCGCATTCGCCCCGTCAGTGTCGTGTTGAAATCACCGTCGGTCGAACTGGTCCGCGGGCGCGATGGACATATAGAATTGTTCGTGGAGAACAACGAAATAACAGAAAGCGCCCCGCAAGAAGATACAAAATCCGCCCCCCAGCAAATTGCGGAACTGTTCAAGGATATGTCCACGCGCCGCAGGGGCGGGGGAACGTTTCTTTCGCGTCTGAATGAATTCATTATCAAGGACGCCAGCGTTGCGGTGCGCGACCAGCAGTATGGATTGTCATGGTATCTCACCGACCTCGATTTCCGGATCGAAGAAGTGGATCAGGGCACGGCGGCAAGCCTGACCGTCGCTTTGCCGGGCGGGCAGGGGCGCGAAGCCGGCATCAATGTCGATATGGTCTATCGCAAAGAAAGCGATGATTTTCGCGCCGCCGCCAGTTTCGAAAACATCAACCCGGCCTTTATTTCTCGCTTTCTGACCGTTCCGGATGAGTTGCAGGGGCAGGATCTGTTTTTTTCCGGCGATGTCGAGGCCGCGGCGGATGCGAACATGCACCTGACTTCGGTGAAATTTCATGGCGTGATCCCGCAAGGGGTCATCAGTCTGCCCGACCAATACGACGCGCCTGTGACATTGAAGGACATTGTGATCGACAGTGAATTCGACGGGCAAAAAGACACCCTCACGATTTCCAAGCTGTCCGGATCGCTTGGCGGTATTGCCTTTGAAGGGCAGGGCAGCGCCGATTTCAGCCCGGAAGAATTTTCCATTCCCGTGCGATTGAAAGTGGCCACGGCGCAACTGGCAGATGTGCCCAAACTCTTTCCCAAATCCGAATGGGACGGGGAAGCGTATGAATGGCTTGGCCAGAATTTGTCCGGCGGCAGCTTTAGCGATGTTGTCCTGAACATGGAACTGGCGGGCCTTAAAACCCGCATCGAGGAAGAGGACCGCGATATCTGGGATGTCGATGTGCCGAAGATGACGCTCGATTTCGCGTTCGAAGGCGTCAAGGTCGATTACAGCGATGAGTTAATGCCCGCCGAGAACGCAAAAGGCACAGGCCGTCTCGACCTCGCGGCAGAAACGCTGGAGATCACCGGCGAGAGCGCGATGTTAGGCCAGATGAGCGGCAGCGATATCGAAGTGAAGGTCACCGAGCTGATGACCGTCGGCGGCGGATATGTCACCGTCAAGGCCCATCTGAAGGGGCCGATGGCGACCGCGCTGGAATATATCTCTGCCGACATCATCGGCATGGACAAGGACGAAATCGGTATCGATTACCAAACCGTCAAGGGAGATGCGGATTTGATGGTCGAGGTTGGGCTGCCGACCGTCAAGGATGTGCCCAAGGAAGAGGTGAATGTCGATATCGCGGGCACACTCGGCAATGTGACTATCCCCGGATTGGTTGAAGGGTTGACCTTGTCCGGCGGGCCGATGAATATTGCCACCGAGCCCGGCGGTTTCCGCATCAAGGGTGATGCCCTTCTGGAAGGCCGCGCCACGACATTCGAATGGCACCAGAATTTCGATAGTGCGGGCAAGGATTATTCGATGCAGGTCAAGGCCACCATCGGCGCGGACCAGCAATTGCGGAATCATTTCGGGGTCAATCTTGATGAATATATCAGCGGGACGATGCCGGTCGATGTGGTTTATACATTGAAAGACGGCAACGCCAAGATCGACGTCACCGGCGATCTCAACCCCGTTCGCCTTTATATCGATCCGTTCAAATTCGAAAAGCCGCAAGGCGTGCCGGGAACCGTGAGCGCAAGCGCGTTCCTGAAGAACAACGTCCTGACCGAGATTACAGGTTTGAATATCACTTCCAAGGATATCCGCGTTGCGGGAGCGAAACTGGGGTTTGCCCCGATGAACGGCAAAAGCGCCGACCTTGCGAGTGGCAGCCTGCCCGATATTACATTGGGCGCCACCAAGCTTGCCGCGGATTTCGCGGTGAAGGGCAATGTCATGAATATCACGGCCAAAGGCCCCGTGTTCGATGCCCGCCCGTTCCTGCAGGAAACCGAAAGTTCGGATATAGGATTGAAGGCGAACGCACCCAAGGAAAAGGTGCAGCCGATGGTCATTACGTTGAATACCGATGAAATGATCGCCGCCAACGAGCAGACCTTACGCGCCGCGCGCACCTATCTGGAAATGGATGACGAGGGCGATATCACCGGCATGGAATATGATGCGCAGGTCGGGAAAGGCGTGATCAATGTCCGTTTCCGCCCCGACGAAACCGGCAAGCGGATTTTCCGTTTAAGCGCCACCGACGCAGGAAATGCGCTTTATGCCGCAGGCCTTTACGAGAACGTGCATGGCGGGACGTTGATCATTTACGGCGAACCGCAGGGCGGTGATTTACGCGGCGACCTGTATGGTTCCATGCGCATGGAAAATTTCCGCGTGGTGAAAGCGCCGGCCCTTGCGAGCCTGCTCTCCCTCATGAGCCTGACCGGCGTGACGCAATTGCTTGGCAATGAAGGCCTGGTCTTTTCCAAACTGGAATCGGATTTCGAATGGCGGTTCCGCCCCGATGGCAATGTTCTGGTCATCAAGGACGGGAAAACATCGGGATCATCCGTTGGTTTGACCTTTGGCGGTAACATCAACCGCGGAACGAAGATGACGGATATTTCCGGCACGATCATCCCGATGACGGAAATCAATTCGATCATCGGCAGCATTCCCCTTATCGGCAATATCCTTGGCGGCGATACGGGGTTGATTGCCGCGACCTATACGATGCGTGGGCCGACGAGCGACCCGCGCGTGGCTGTGAACCCGCTCTCGGTCCTTGCGCCCGGATTCCTTCGCAACATATTGTTCGAAGGCGGATTCAAAACCAATATTCCAGGCGTCGATGAAAAATCCGTACCGAAAGAACCCGCCGCGCCTGCGCCAATTCCACCCGCGACAAACAAGGCCAAAGAGGGCGTGAATAGATAGGGTTTCCTGTCATCCTGAGCGAAGCGAAGGATCCCATGGGATTCTTCGGTCGCTTCGCTCTCTCAGAATGACAGTGTTTTTGTTATGCCGTTTTTACCAGCGCGTGTTTTTTCTTGCCTGCGGATAGTTTGATATAACCGTCTGCCGTCAAATCGTTTGCGGACGCCGTTGCCGAGATGTCGGTGATGGCAACATCGTTGATCTTTGCACCGCCGCCTTCGATCAGGCGTTTGACTTCGCCCTTCGAGGCCGCAAGGCCTGCCTGTACGAACAGGTCGAGGACAGAGACGCCGCCTTCGAGTGCTGCCTTATCAATATTGATGGATGGCAGATCACCGCCGACGCCGCCTTGTTCGAACACCTTTTGCGCGGTTTCTGCCGCCGCCAGTGCTTCGGCTTCGCCGCGGCAAAGTTTGGTGGCTTCATGCGCGAGGATTTTTTTGGCTTCGTTGATTTCGGAGCCTTGAAGCGCAGAAAGACGTTTGATTTCATCCATCGGGAGCATGGTGAAACGTTTGAGCAGGGTTTCAACCATGGCATCTTCGGCATTGCGGAACCATTGCCAGTAATCATAGGCCGAGAGCATTTTGGGCGAAAGCCAGACCGCGCCATTGACGGTCTTGCCCATTTTTTCACCTGCGGAGTTCAGCAGCAACGGCGCGGTGAGGGCGAAGAGTTGCACATGATCGGATTTGTGTGCGAGGTCGACACCGTTGATGATGTTGCCCCATTGATCGGATCCGCCCATTTGCAGGATGGTGCCGTGTTCACGGTGGATCGCTAGGAAGTCGTATCCCTGCATCACCATGTAGTTGAATTCGAGCAGCGTCAGCGGGCTTTCGCGCTCCAGCCTCGTTTTGACGCTATCAAAGCTGATCATCCGGTTGACGGTGAAGTAGCGGCCATAGTCACGCAGGAAATCGAGATACTTAAGCTCGCTCAGCCAGTCATCGTTGTTGACCATCATGGCGTCGGTCGGGCCATCGCCGTAGCGCAGGAATTGTTTGAAACAATTGTCGCGGATGTTGATAAGGTTTTCGTTGATGATCTCGTCGGTCATCAAATTGCGCGACTGGTCCTTAAACGATGGATCGCCGATTTTCGACGTGCCGCCGCCCATCAGGGTGATCGGCTTATGCCCCGTTTCCTGAAACCATTTCAGCATCATGATGCCGGTGAGGTTGCCGACATGAAGGGATTTGGCCGTGGCATCAAACCCGATATAGGCGCTTTGTACGCCTTCCGACAATTTTTTGTCGAGCCCTTCGAAATCGCTGCACTGATTGATAAATCCGCGCTCGCTTAGGACGTTGAGAAAATCCGATTTGTATTGTGCCATGGTCATTGCTTTCAGTGTCATCCTGAGCGCAGCGAAGGATCCCGGCGGTGGTCACAATGAGATCCTTCGGGCTTTGCCCTCAGGATGACAAGTCATACCAATCATCCGAAAGATCTTTCCAGCCAGGATTGATGCTTTCTATTAATTCGTTCTTTCTTTTACGGAGCCAGCCTTTTAGCTGTTTTTCTCTCGCAATGGCACTGTTTATATCAGAAGTTTCTTCAAAATAAACGAGTTTTATGAGATTGTAGCGAGCGGTAAAGCCTTCAATTGACTTGTTTTTATGCTCGAACACCCTTCTTTCCAAATCGTTGGTTACCCCAATATATAAAACCTTGTCGGTCTTATTGCTCATCATGTAGATATGATAGGCGTTTAACTTCATGAGATCCTTCGCTGCGCTCAGGATGACAAATTATGGTTGAAAAAACAATATACACCGCCATTGGATTGATGTCCGGCACCTCGCTGGACGCCGTTGACGCCGCCCTGATCGAGACGGACGGGGAACAGTTTGTGCGGCCCCTGGGGTTTGTTTCCCTGCCTTATGACGAGCAGACAAGGGCGGAAATTCGCGCCTGTTACGGGATAAAGGACCGCAGGGATGAAAAGGTTAAAAAAGCGGAAGTCATCGTGGCGATGGAGCACGCCAAGGCCGTGAAGGCTTTGCTGAAAAAAACCGGTCGCGATGCAGGCGGTATTGATTTGATCGGTTTCCATGGGCAAACAATTTTTCATGCGCCCAAAGATAAGGTCACGATCCAGATCGGCGATGCCGCTCTGCTGGCCCGTGAATGCGGCATCGATGTTGTCGCGGATTTCAGAAGCAATGATGTGCAGGCAGGGGGAGAGGGCGCCCCGCTCGCGCCCCTTTATCACTGGGCGCGCGCGCACAGTGTTCTAAAAGACTTTCCTGTCGTGGTTTTGAATATCGGCGGCGTATCGAATGTTACATGGCTGGGTGCGGGTGCAGACGAGATCATGGCGTTCGATTGCGGCCCCGGCAATGCGCTGATGGATGATTGGGCGCAGCGTCATACGGGGCAGCGTTATGATGTGGACGGCAAACTCGCCGCATCGGGACGTGCGCATGATGAATTACTCAATGAATGGTTCAAGCATCCGTATTTCTTCCGCACGCCGCCCAAATCGATGGACCGTGACCAATGGGATATTGCGGGGCTTGGCAAGTTGAGCGCAGAGTTGAACAGCATCAGCAGCGCGGATGGCGCCGCGACGTTTTTGAAGTTCACGGCGGAGGCGATTGTGAGATCGGCAGCGTTTATGCCGCAGGTGCCGAAACATTGGTATGCGTGCGGCGGCGGGCGGCATAACAAGGCACTCATGAAATATCTTGGCGCGCGCCTTGCCAAAGAAGGGCTTGGTAAATTGCATTCCGTTGATGATTTGGGGTGGGACGGTGACGCCACCGAGGCCGAATGTTTTGCGTATCTGGGTGTGCGCAGCAAGCTCGGGTTGTTCCTCAGCCTGCCGACGACAACCAACGCGCCGGAGCCTTTGACCGGCGGAGAGTTTTATTCGAAATGACCATCATCAAAACCGCATCAAGCGAAAGCATCAAAGAAGCGGCGGAGATTATCCGCGGCGGCGGGATTGTGTCGTTCCCCACCGAAACCGTTTACGGGCTTGGTGCGAATGCGCTGGACGGTGTGGCGGTTGCAAAAATCTTCGCCGCGAAAAACAGGCCCGCCATCAACCCCGTCATTATTCATGTGGCCAAGCGCGAGGATGCGGAAAAATTTGTCGATGTGAATGCAACGGCGCGCGGCCTGATGCAGGCCTTCTGGCCGGGGCCGCTCACGTTGATATTGCCGAAGAAAGCGGGCGGCGGTGTTTCCGATCTGGTCAGTGCGGGATTGCCGAGCGTTGCGATCCGCATGCCAAACCATCCGGTGGCGTTGCAGTTAATTGAGGCGGCCGGCGTGCCGATTGCCGCGCCGAGCGCGAATTCATCCGGTGAGCCCAGTGCCACCACGCCGCAGCATGTAGCCGAAAGCCTGGGCGAGCGTGTGCCGTTTATACTGGCAGGCGGGCCATGCCAGGTGGGCCTGGAATCCACTGTCCTTGATTTAACGGGCGATGTACCAACTATCCTGCGGCCCGGTGCGGTAACCAAGGACGATCTTTTGGAATATTTGCCGCAGGTTGAAGAGGATTTCGGCGAGGGAAAAGAAAAACCGAAATCCCCGGGGCAATTGTTAAAGCATTACGCGCCGAGCGTTCCCGTGCGATTGAATGCCGTGGATATTGATGCCGATGAGGCGCTGCTGGCCTTTGGGTCTTTGAAATTCATGGGCGTGCGCGGCGGCGGGTTTGCCAAAGATATCGGCGCGGGCCGCCTGATAAATCTAAGCGAGAATGGCGATTTGAACGAAGCGGCGGCGAATTTGTTCGCAGGCCTTCGCAGCCTCGACAACGGAATAAACACCAAAATTGCCGTGATGAATATTCCAAACACGGGGCTTGGCGTGGCAATCAACGAACGTTTGATGCGCGCCGCGCGGGGGCGGTAAAAGATCAATCCCTATAGGTTTGATACCGCACGGTGCTGAGCGGCGTGAAGGCCTTGCCCGACAAGGTGACCGGACCTGATTTAGACCCTATTTGCGGCATCAGGCGCTTTAGCCCCTGATATATTTCCGCCTGATCGCGGTGCGCAGGTACCATGACACAATAAGAAAATTCACCTTTGGCGCCGCGGGCCGTTTCGGTATAGGTCAGTTTTCCGCCATTCGCGTCGAGGAAGGATTTCGCCGCCGCGGCCGTATCCGCATCAATGCCCGCCACGTCGCTGCCGAATGACATTTTGAGCGTGCAATTGACCCTGTTTTCGAACCGCGACAAATCTTCGCGGCGCGTGGCGGTGACCACATTGTGCTGCACCGGGGAAAGGGGCGTCGCGGGCGTCACCGCAGGCAGGTTGCTTGTCGTGCCATATGTTTCCGGCGGTGGAGGAACAATCGATTGCGGCGCGTTGTCGACGGGCGGGGGGACATTGCCGTCTTCACTGGAGAGGATCGGCGCATAACCCGTACCGCGTTGCGCCGGCGCGGCGGTATTGCCGGAATCCTCTGGCGGCGCGCCGAGCGCCATGGGATCGGTCTCGTTCTTCAAAGTATAGGGAACGAAGGGTTTGAGCGGTTCGCTTTCCACCGCGCCTTGTGCGAGGGCAGGGGTAGAGAAGGACAGGAGCAGAAGAGTAAGCGCGGTTTTTTTCATCAGGGCCTTAGATTGTAGAAGAATCAATGACGAAACGGTATTTTACATCAGATTTCAGAAGACGGTCATAGGCTTCGTTGATTTTATCGGCACTTATGATTTCAACGTCGGACACGATGTTATGTTTCGCGCAGAAATCGAGCATTTCCTGTGTTTCCGCAATCCCGCCGATGATGGAGCCAGAGAAATTCAGGCGGCGCATGATGAGCGGGAAAAGGGAGATAGCCTGCGGATTCGATGGCAGGCCGACCTGCGTCAGGGTTCCGTCGCGCTTAAGAAGGTTGAGATAAGATGTAATATCATGATCGGCGGATACGGTGTCGAGCAGAAAATCAAACGATGCCGCAGCGTCGGCCATCTGTTTCTTGTCTTTCGATAAAATTACGTGATGCGCGCCGAGTTTTTTGGCGTCATCCACTTTCGATTCCGATGTCGTGAAAACGGTGACATTCGCGCCCATGGCGGCCGCAATTTTAACACCCATATGGCCGAGGCCACCGAGCCCGACAATACCAACCTTCTTCCCCGGTCCGACTTTCCAGCGTTTCAAAGGCGAATAGGTTGTAATGCCCGCGCAAAGAAGAGGCGCGGCGGCGGCCAGATCAAGTTTCTCATCGACCTTTAACACAAAATCCTGATCGACGACGATGTGTTTCGAATACCCGCCCTGCGCCAATCCGCCATGACGTTTGTCCTGCGCGTTATAGGTGCCGGTAAAACCATTCAGGCAGAATTGTTCCTCCCCGTCCTTACAATTCACGCATTCGCGGCAGGAATCGACCATGCATCCAACGCCAACGGTATCGCCGACTTTGTATTTGGTGACTTTAGGGCCAACCGCCGTGACATGGCCGACGATTTCATGGCCCGGCACCATGGGGTAGAGCGATCCGCCCCATTCATCGCGCACCTGATGCACATCGGAATGGCAGATGCCGCAGAATTTTATGTCGATGGCGACATCCGTCTCACCGGGGTCGCGGCGGTCGAATGTAAAAGGCGCGATAGGGGATGTTTTATCTTTCGCGGCATAACCTTGAGTGGGAACGGGCATGGGTGGCTCCTTTGAGAATGGACAAAAATGACACGTTAAGATTTAGGATGCGGGGATAAAAGGGCAATTGTTTTGGCCGTTTTTTAACACAAGTATTTTATTGACATAATTATTTAAAGTATGTTTTATGAGCCCAAAATAAGGGTGTTTTAAGTGTCTAGGTTTTTAACTGTTTCAATGGGCCAAAAAATTAATGTGTCGGAAGATGCGGCGCGTATTTTGCGTTCCGCCACAGAAGCCGCCGAGCGCATCATCGCGCGGCGCGAAGCATTGGACTGCGAAGGAAGGCAAGATCAGACGCTATATGTCGCTGCGGGTGAAGAGCACGATATAAATTCACACTTACTCCACCACATGGTGGTTTTACACAAGCTGAAAAATCAATTCACCAGCGTCGCAGTGGGTAGCGAGTATTCATGGTACAACCAGATGAAAATCTGGATGTATCTTAATGAAGGAAAATTGCCCGATAATTATGTGCGGGATTTATGCCTTAAGAACAAGCCCGGTAACCCCACATCATTACATGCAGTCATCGGTTTTGGCGATGCCTCTGAATCTTTACAGCGCTTCTATAGATTTCTTGTAGAAAGTGATATTCCCGCAGTTTTAACTGATGCCGTCATTTTTCGGGATATCGATGATCAGCGCAATTTTTTACATTTTGATACGACTGATCCGAATACTGCCAAAAGTATTAAAAATCATATGGGTTTGAAAAGATTTTTCAGTAAGGTCACGTTTCATTCTATCGACGGAGTAAATATCCGCAATCATCATATGATGGAACGAAGTCTAGAATACATTAACGAACATAGACCAAGAGTTTTTTATCAACAGTGCGGGCTTGCCCATGTTGCAGGCTTTTCCCAACTGAAATCAGTTTATACAAATAGCCTTGTCGGTCTAGCAAAAAAAAATGATATGCCTGTTTTTGCTTTACCAGCCGGAAGTAAAAATGTCCCTCTTACACATATGCTAGGCGACAAGGAGTTCTTCAGGGCGAATAATTTGCCTGATGGGAAGTTGGACGCCATCGAGGATCAGGTTGCTTATTGCAATGCCGTTCTTGAGCATTTGGGATTTGCCGATCATATTTTATCAGACGAAAAATATATAGAGTCTCGAGATGCATCACAGAGGCATTTTGTAGAGTTTGTTTTGGATAAATTGAACGATGCCTCTCCACGATAACAACGCCGCATAGAGGGGGATGCGGCGTTGTCTTTTCGAATGGGCACGGATTTTAAGAGGGGTAAAATCCTGCGTGCGGGAAACGTGTCCTGTAGTAGGTGTCTCCACCGAGCATCGCGAGCCTGTAAAACTCGCTCAAACCCGCCATTCTTTTGTTCCCAGCCGGTGAAACCTCTGACCTTGTTCCAATCGCCGGTCTGATACTCTCTCTCATAGCGGGGGCGAGCCTTTTCAGGGCCGACCCAGCCTTGGATACGAGTTTTACCATCAGAACCTCCCTGGTTCTTTATTTATGGCGGTATTTATTACCGCTCATCGTTAAGTTCAATCTATTGTATAGATGCCTTAATGTCAACAAAAAACGCATGGGTGACTTGTAATAAACGCATCTATAGTTGATTTTATATTTACTTAGTTCGAATACTTTATTTATTACTAGTATTTATATTTAATTTGTTCATGAATACTGATTATCTATAGTTGATCAAAAGAAATTTGGACTTCAATTGCAGTAAACCCCCAGTAAGGGTTTTACCGGGGGCCAAAACGTGAATTGAATCAGATTATTATGCCTTGAAATCGTCCAGCATCATCATTTGTGCGGGGCTTAAGGCCAGTTTGCTATAGAGCGATGGCGGGAAAATTTGCCAGGTGTTTTGCGTGTCAGCCGCTTCTTGCCCCGCGATTCGCGCAAAATTGCGTTTGGAGGCCATGCTGTTCTCGTAATTCATGAAGGTGGCAAGACGCAGGAAAGGATCTTCGTCCGCCATGATCTGCTGCGCGGTTTGCGCGGCAGGGGCCGGTGTCTGACGCAGAACGGTGTCGGAGTTTGTTTTTATGGCCGCGACTTGTGTTTCACCGGCAACGGCGTCCGCGTCGAATTTTTTGTCGAAATAGGCGTAGATTTGTTTCAGGGTGCGCGGCTGACCGCTCGATTGATCATAGAACACATTGCGATTGGCACGTGCTTCACGCGGGAAGAGGTCGGCCGCCACCATGTTCGGGCTTTTCTTCATGGCGTTCAGGAAACCCGATGCGCCGCCCGCGCCAAGAAAGTGCGCCATATAAAGTTCTGTCGAGCCGATGTCGCCGCCGACATTCTGTTTCAACTGGTTGTAATTGCCCGCCGCGAATTCGGCGGCCATGTAGGCCGCAACTTCCGGATCCTTACGCAGATTTAGAATTTCCTTTTTGATTTTGGCATTTGAAACGTTGCCGTTGTCGTCGATCTTATCGGCGTATTTTTCAAGGCCGTATTTTGCCCCGTGCTGGTTCACCATCGAAAGCCATGTCTTGTCGATAAATTGATACAGGCCGGTGGCCGAGCTGGTTTTCGCCTTGGCGTTGGTGTTGAAACCGCTCTCCGCGGCAGCCTTTTCCAGCATGTAGGTAAAATTGACCCCCGTGGCATTGGCCGCGTTCTTGATGGCATTATAGACCTTTACGGGGACCTTAAATCCATCTAACGCGTTGATTGTGTTAAAGTTTTGTGCCATTTCCGGCCCTTTCGCCTAAAGCGTCTTTGTTCCAAATCCAAATCAATCGTTTCAAGGACCGTGCCAGTTTGGCTTTTTTAACCACAGAGCGCACAGAGGGCACGGAGTTTCGCAGAGTTTTTTTATAATTCTCTGTGCCTCTCAAATAACTCTGTGTTCTCTGTGGTAAATTAAGAATGTTCCAGTATCCTGTTAGTTCGAAGGACTATCTAAGAGGACCCGCCATGACCGATTACATCGCCCCGATCAAAGATATGCAGTTCGTGATGGACCGCGTGGTGGGATTGGACAAATTGCCGGAGCATCCGGATTTCGGCAAACTGGACATCGATACGGTGGGCAGCATTCTGGAGCCCGCGTCACAGCTCGCGGGGGAGGTGCTGGGCCCGATCAACAATGCGGGCGATAAGACACCCGCGAAGTGGGATAATGGGGTTGTCACGACATCGCCGGGGTTCAAAGACGCCTATGCGCAATATCGCGATGGCGGATGGAACGCCGTGCCGTTCGGGCAGGCGCATGGCGGGCAGGGCCTTCCATGGCTGGTCGCGTTCGCCGTGCAGGAAATGTGGCAGGCCGCCAATATGAGTTTCGGGCTTTGCCCGCTGCTCAACCAAGGCGCAGTCGAGGCGATTGAAAACCACGGGTCGGATGAACTGAAGGCCGAGTATCTTGAGAAACTTATTTCCGGTGAATGGACCGGCACGATGAATTTGACGGAGCCGCAAGCCGGATCGGACCTTGCCGCCGTGAGGACGAAGGCGGAGCGCGATGGTGACGCCTATCGTATTTTCGGCCAGAAGATTTTCATCACGTACGGCGAACATGATTTTGCGGACAACATCATTCATTTGGTATTGGCGAGATTGCCCGATGCGCCGGAAGGCGTGAAAGGGATTTCCCTGTTTATCGTGCCGAAGTTTTTGAAAGACGGCACGCGCAACGATGTGATGTGCACGGGGATCGAGCACAAGCTCGGCATCCATGGATCGCCCACCTGCACGATGCAATTCGGCGACGTCATGGGGGATAAAAAAGGCGCGATCGGTTATCTTGTCGGTGCCGAGAATGAAGGCCTGAAATATATGTTCACGATGATGAACAATGCGCGTTTGTCAGTCGGCCTTCAGGGCGTGGCGATTGCCGATCGGTCTTACCAGCATGCCCTATCCTATGCGAAGGACCGTGTGCAGGGCAGCGCGATTGACAAGAAAGACGGCGGGCGCGTTGCGATTGCGCAGCATCCGGATGTGAAGCGCATGCTGCTTTCCATGAAGGCGCAGATAGAGGCGTTCCGTGCGTTGACGTATGAGGCCGCATTGCATATCGATCTTGCGCGCACGGGTGATGCCGATGCGCAAGCGCGTTTGGAATTGCTCACGCCTTTGGTGAAGGCGGGGGCCACGGACATGTCGCTGGAGGTTACATCGACAGGCGTACAAATTCACGGCGGGATGGGTTTCATCGAAGAAACGGGCGCCGCGCAATATTACCGCGATGCGCGCATCCTTCCCATCTATGAAGGCACCAACGGCATTCAGGCGGCGGATCTGATCTTCCGCAAGATTATGCGGGATCAAGGTGCGGCGCTCAAAACGTATTTAAAAGATTGCGAGAAGGATATCGATGCTGTTTCAAAAGGCGCCGGCGATGATTTGCATGCGATTCATGCAGCCCTTCACATCGCGCAGGAGAGTGTCGGCATGGCATCGGCGCAGCTGAGCAAGCTGGCGGGCGAGGGGCTAGACTATCTCGCCGCCGTTTCCGTGCCGTACCAGAAGGGCCTGTCGCTCTTTGCCGCCGGTGTGATGATGGGGCGTTCCGCGCTGGCCGCGAACCAGGCGCTATCCGAAGGCGGCGGCGACCATGCGTTTTATGAAGACAAAATTCTGACTGCCCGCTTTTATGCCGAAAATATCCTTCCGATGGTGAGCGCGCACATGGCCGCGGTCTTCAATGCCGCGAGAGCGATCGTCAGTTCACGCTTCTAGAGCTTGACGCCGCGGCGGCGGGACGGTTGGCGGGATTGTCGCAAAACGCCATCGCCTTTGATTTCACATTGCGGATATGGCGCGAATTCAGGCGCGGCGATTTTGTGAAATCGAGCGCGGCCTTGTTTGCGGCGCATGTGCAATATTCTTCATTGTCCGTTGCCAGTTCACGTGACATCGCGGCGTAATCCATGCAGCTTTGATAGGTTTTTCCTGCGATCTCTTCGGTATTCGCGCACGTGGCATTCCGCGATTTCATCAGCCTGTCCAGAATTTCCTGTTGCAAGGCAAGAGGGCCGAGCTTTTCACGTTGTTGCAAAAATGCACCCGCAATACATTCGCAGTTGAAATATTGCTTTTGATAGGCGTTGTTCCGGCAGTTCCCGAGAACATATTCCGCTTCTTCCACCATTTCTTCCGGCGACTGGATTCCATCATCCATCGTGAAGTAAAGGCTGTCTTTCACGATGTGCATGTTGCGCGCCTGCGCAAAGGCCGGAGGCGCAAACAATATCGCGAGCATGAAGAAGGCGAGTACAAGTTTCATGAGATGATTGTAGCACAAACAAAACGGCCTGCCAAAAGTGGCAGGCCGTTTTGGAATAAAGGGAATTACGCGGCGGATTTGCCGAGAATTTTGTTCCATACGCCGGAGAAGGTGCCGTTTGGCGCCTTTTGTTGCTGGGCCGAGTTTTCGTTCTGGCCCTGCATGCGTTTCATGCGTTCTTCCAGAATTTTCTGTTTGTTCTGGCGTGCGCGTTCTTCGCGGACGCGCAGTTCTTCCTTCAGTTCTTCGGCCTGTTTCTGGCTGTACTGAGAGGTGATCAGGATCTGCTGCGACTGTTTCTGCCACAAATCGCGCTGGCTGCGCATGTCTTCCAGCTGTTCGCGCGTGATGTCGAGTTGGTCTTCCAGGGCGCGGACGCGCATTTTCAGGCGTTCGATTTCCAGCATATCGGCCGCGCGTTGCAGTTCGGCCTGAGATGTTGTTTCCTGAGAAGAGGCACCGCCCGAGGCGCTTTCCCCGTTTTGCGGCAGAAGGCCGAACACGCGGTCCAGTTCCGATACATCGATGATGCGGCGGTCATTGGCATCAATTTCAAACGACAATTTGCCGCTGTTCATCGCGCGCTGGATGGTGGATTTTGAACGGCCCGTCAGTTCTGCCGCGCGCTGTGCGCCTACTTTTGCCATGGGGAAGCTCCTCTTGCCTTACATATTTTCCCTATTGTTTATTTTCCATACGCGCATTTAGAAGGCGCGTCAATCTTTGCCACTGTGCCCCCGAAAAGAGATGTGCATAAATGAACGGCAGGAAGCCCTTCGCCCGGAATTCGAGGAAGGTTTTGTCGTCTATTTGCGCCAGTTTTTGCTCATCGACGATGCGGAAGCCGGAAAAGTTAATTTTCTTGCCGCCAGCCACGGCGATTTCCGCCTGACGTTCAACCAAAAGGCCCGCCGCGTGGAGCGCCTTGCCGAATTCCACCGTCTGCTGGGCCGCGGCATGATAGGATTTGCAGAATTCCAGAGCATTTTGAGAGAGAGAAGACGGTTTGCCGTCGGCTTCGAAGAAACGTTGGTCGCCGCCTTTCTGGTCGATCACGGAATCGTCCATATCAATGCAGAGGGAAAGCTGGTCGCTGCCCGGAATTTCCGAGAAAATAAAGGGATAACGGCGGATATAGGCGGGAATATACATGTCGGCCGCCCATTCGTCCTTTTTGCCGCTGATAAACAGGTTTTCATTGTCGCGCAGACCGAGAATGGCGACCGGCGTCGCGTTTGCGTCCGGCGAAAAGGCGATCGGATAGAAATGACAGATTTGCGGCAATTCGATCAGGTTGACGGGGACCGCGTTGACTTCCTTGGCAAAGCCCAGTCCAAAGTCTTTCTTCAGGCCCAGCTTGGCATGCTGGTTCGCATCCAGCGGGGCCGGTTTTTTGTAAAACAGGGGCATGTTCGAGCTTTGCGGTTCGTTTTGGGAGGATGCGTTCTGGGCCATAATTCTTCCTGGGGCAATATTTGATTATCGGGAATTTTAATACAGCGTACCTTAATCGGAAAGACAAATGGCGGGCAATCCCCAGATATGCTCTTTTTGCCATAATTTTTGCCGCGCAGGGCCGTTTTGGCGCATTTTTACTTTTTTTGCAGCGCGAAATCCGTTAGCGTGCCGGCTATATTAATCAGTACGGAGAATGATTATGCGGATTGGCGTCGTTGGCACCGGTTATGTCGGCCTTGTATCGGGTACCTGTTTTGCGGAATTCGGGATCGATGTGGTGTGCGTCGACAAGGATGCCGGTAAAATCGAGAACCTGAAAAAGGGGATTATCCCGATTTACGAACCCGGTCTTGAGGACCTCGTCGAAAAACAGGTGAAAGCCGGGCGCCTGTCGTTCACGACCGATCTGAAAGAGGCCGTAAAAGGCGCGGATGCGGTGTTCATCGCGGTCGGCACGCCATCGCGCAAAGAGGACGGCCATGCCGACCTGACCTATGTTTACGAAGCCGCGCGCGAAGCCATCCGCGCCGTCGATGGTTATACCGTGCTTGTCACCAAATCGACCGTTCCCGTCGGCACCGCGCGCGAGATTGAAAAAATCGTCCGCGAAGAGGGGCGTGAAAAAGATATCGATGTTTGTTCCAATCCCGAGTTTTTGCGCGAAGGTGCCGCGATCAACGACTTTATGCGCCCCGACCGCGTCGTGATCGGATCATCGTCCGAGCGTGCAAGCGACGTGATGCGTCAGCTTTACCGCCCGCTTTATATCAACGAGACACCGATCGTGGTGGTAGAGCCGGAAACAGCCGAGATCATCAAATATGCGGCGAATGCGTTTCTTGCGATGAAGATCAGCTTCATCAACGAGATCGCCAATTTGTGCGAAGTCGCGGGCGGCAATGTCCAGCATGTGGCAAAGGCCATCGGCATGGACGGGCGCATCGGTTCCAAATTCCTGCATGCTGGGCCCGGTTATGGCGGATCGTGTTTCCCGAAAGATACGCTGGCCCTGACACAGACCGGACAGAAATTCGGCGTGCCGCAGCGTATTATCGAGGCCGTCGTTCAGGTCAATGCCGACCGCCAAAAACAGATGGCGGAAAAAGTCATCACCGCGTGCGGCGGGTCGGTCAAAGGCAAGAAGATCGGTGTTCTTGGCATCGCCTTCAAGCCGAATACGGATGATGTGCGCGATGCGCCAAGCCTCGTCATCGTGCCCGAATTGCAAAAGGCCGGTGCAACCGTCTTTACGCACGACCCGATCGCCAAGGAGCAGGCAGCCAAAGTCCTGAAGGATGTCACATGGGTGGAAGATCCGTATGATGCCGCCAAGGACGCCGACGCCCTTGTCATCATTACCGAATGGAATGAATATCGCGGGCTGGACCTGAAACGCATTGCATCAAGCATGAAAGAAAAAGTGCTTGTCGACCTTCGCAATATCTACAAGGTCGCCGAAGTCGAACCGCACGGATTTGAATATGTATCCATCGGCCGCCCGGCCCTTACGGCCAGTGGCCAGAAAAAACTGCGTGCCGTATAATGAGCAAACTTCTTGCGCATCCCGAGGCGCTGTTAAACATCGTGCAACGCATTGCCTTGGGCGCAGGGGATATTACCCTGAATTACTATAGCGAGGCGGGATATCAGGGGGCGGAAGTAAAGGGTGACGGGTCGCCCGTCACGCAGGCCGACCGCGAAGCCGAAGCCTATATCATCAATGGATTGAAAGAAATATCCGCAGACATTCCGGTTGTCGGCGAGGAAAGCCATCATCTTCTGGACGACGTCGATTTGGGCGGATATTTCTGGCTGGTCGATCCGCTCGACGGGACTAGGGAATTCGTAAAAGGCGGCGAAGAATACACCGTCAATATCGCCCTGATCCATAAGGGCGAGCCTATCCTCGGTGTGATCGCCGCGCCCGTGATCGGTGAAGTCTATCTGGCGCACCGCGATTTGGGAGCGGCCAGATGGCTTGAAGAAACCGACACCCTGAAATCCATCCGCACACGTGATGTGCCCGCACGCGGCAATATCGTCATCGTCAGCAAGAGCCGCGGGAGCGGGACGGCGATGGATCAACTGCTCGATAATTTCAAGGTCGACAAGAAAATCAGCCGTGCCAGCTCGCTCAAAATCTGCGCGGTTGCGTGCGGCAAGGCCGACATCTATCCCAATATCGGCGAGACATGCGAATGGGACCTGGCGGCGGGTCATGCAATCATCCGCGCGGCGGGCGGGGATATTTTTGACATGCAGGGCCATGTGATCACCTATGGCCACAAAGACCGTTCTTTCATCAATCCGCCCTTTATCGCGGCAAGGGAATTTCCCCTGCCGGTGGAGAGCCTATAACCGGTCACCCGGCGAAGGCGGTTTGACATCCGGCACGACCGGTTTTTCAGCGCCGGCTTTTGGCGGCGTTTCTTCCTTTGCGGTTTCCGGTTTCGGTTCGGTCGACTTATCCGCTGGCGGCTCCGTGTCCTGCCCGTTCACCTTCTTATAAAAGTCCAGCAGCGGTTTGCCGCCGACAAAGCCGATGGCGGCCCCCGCGGCCCCGCCGATCAGGGTGCCCTTGCCGGGCACCAGCGAACCGACGCCCGCGCCGATCGTGCCATAGACGATGGCCCCTTCAACGCGTTCCTTGCCAACGACATTCCCCGCGGCATTGCCCGCGCCGGCTACCACCTTCGCGCCGAAATCCAGCGCGCCTTTCACCGCCTCTCCGCCTTTGTTGAGATTTGCATCTGCGGCCTTTCCCGCCGCGTCGAAGCCTTTTTTCAGGCCGCCCGCGATATTCGTGATGATGTTGCCTTTTGGGTCTTTGTTGTTGTCTGTCATCGCACCAATTCCAGTTGCGGCATGTTGATGGAGGCGGGCGCAACCGCTTGCGCCGCCTGTTCATGGGAAGTAACGGGAGCGAATTGTGCCGGATTGTCCGCCAACCGGTTGAACATATCATGCGGCAGGATGCCTTCGCGCACGATGGTGCCGATCATCGCCTCGCTCAGCGGGTAACAGGTCGTCTCATAAATGTCCTGATAGAATTCAATTTGTTTGTGCAGCCATTTGAATTCTTTCGAATAGACGCCATGCACTTCCCATTTACAGACCGCATCGCCCTGCGGGATCAACGCATAGACATCTTCTTCGGGACGCCACTGCATGGGATAGAACGTGCTATCCGTTACGTGATAATACATGCCGTTATCAAGTTGGGTGCTGGTCGGCAGGGATTCCGCGCCGGTAACTTCGTACAATTCGCCCGGAATTTTCATCTGCTTGTTCGTGACATAGCTATAGACCGTATCCTTTGTCAGATGAAACGCCACGCCCGCACCGCCGACAAAGGCCATGTTGGTCAGGATCGCCGCGGTCGCAAAAGCACGCATCAGGCGGCCCGGTGAAAAGACGGGATCCCCTTCCGCATCGAGTTTCAGGCCCTTTGCATCATGTTCAAAAGCGTTCCAGACGAAGATGTCTTTCAGTTCGCCCGCCACCCAAAAAGCCGGAGCCGCAATCGCCCTTGCCACAGGCTGCACCGCCTGCCAGAGTTTGTGCGCCGCGCCCCAGGCCTTGTTGATCCGCGTGGCGGCCAGATGCATGTCGCGGACCTTGTCGAACAGGGTAGAGTTATCTTCCTCTGCGCTTTGCGCCTTTTCACGGGCATTCATTTCACGCAGGATGTCGTCCGCCGCCTTTTTGGTGGCATCCGCCCCGCCTGCATTGGTTTTGTCATGATCGTTTCTCATGTGTTCTCCTTACGCCATCATCGGCGTGAATTGCGGAATGAACGCCGCGCGTTGCCACGCCACCGAGGCCGCCGCCCCGAACGCCGCGCCGCCGCCGACAGGGGCGATACGCGCCGGTTCGGGCAATGGCGTTTCTTCTATGGCAGGCGAGGGGGTGATCGGGTTTTCCGTTCCTTTGGGCACGAAATCCATTGTGAATTTTTCACCATCCGCATCGTATTTCGCCGTGATTGTGCCGCCAGCCGCACTGGAATTGTTCAGCACGATGTCGGCAACGCCGCCAGTCAATTCCCGCGTGAAGAATTTTTGCACCTGACGCGCGCCTTCTTCGGGTTTGTAACGGTCGGCCACAAGCGCCTTGATGTCATCTTTTGACAGATCAACCGCAATAGATTTTTCAGCAAGGCGTTTGTTGAGTGAGGAAAGATCGCGCGTGATGATCCGTTCAATGTTTTCCGGCGTGTGCGCCTTTAAAAGCAATTGACTGTCGATCCGGTTGATCAGCTCCTGCGGGAATATCTTTCGTAGCTCTACCTTGATATCTGCCTCGCTGTTTGCCGATGTGCGGTGCGCATCGAATGACATATGCTGGCCCAGATTGGTCGTCATGATAAAGACCACGTTGCGGAAATCACCCGTGCCGAGTTCATCACTGAGGCGGCCTTTGTCGAGCACCTGCAAGAGGACCTTGAACACATCGGGGTGCGCCTTTTCGACTTCATCGAGCAGGATGACCTGATATGGCTTGCGGCGCACGGCATTCACAAGCGCGCCGCCCTCGCCATATCCGGCATAGCCCGGAGGGGCGCCGATAAAGCGCGAGACGGTATGTTTTTCCATGAATTCCGACATATCGAACACGGTGATGGAATCCTTGTCATCATAGAGTTCTTCCGCCAGGACCTCGGCGATATAGGATTTACCGATGCCGGAGGAACCCAGCATGATGAAGGACCCGATCGGTTTGCTGGGGTCTTTCAGGCCCGCCTTCGTGCGCTTGATCGCGTTGTCGATCACATCGATGGTTTCATCCTGACCGTAGACTTTTTCCTTCATGTTCGGACCAAGGATTAGCGCTTTCGCGGCCTCGTTCGCGTTTAAGTCTTTTGCCGGAATGCCGGAGATTTCGCCGAACAGGGCGCGCACATCCCCGATATTGAGGTGAAGCGTGTCGTTGTGTTCGCCTTTCAATTTACGGGCGGCGGCATCGGCCTCTTCCACATCCTTGGTGCCCTGGCGGATATACCCTTCCAGTTCCTTGGCCTTTGGCGTTTTGATCATCGCGAGTTCGGAATCGGTTGGATCCGTGCCCTTTTCGGATTTCCATTTTTCGCGGATTTTGTCCATTTCGGCCTCGAGTTGTTGTTCGTTCGAGAGCAGTTCGTTTTCGTTGGAACGTTTGCGCCGATAGGCCGCGCCAAGATCATGGGCGCGTTTTTCCCAGATTTGGTTGATGCCGGCGATTTTGGAATCGATATCGGATTTTTGCGCGAGCAAAGCGGCATCATCCGGCGTTTTTTCAAGCTCGGCGGCCAGTTTTTCCAATTTGGATTCGAGATCGTCCAGTTCCTTGGGGCGGGACTGCATGCGCGTGACAAACGTGCTCGCGATCTGGTCACGCATGCGAAGGGACCGTGCCGGTTGTTCCCGCATATAAATACGTAAGTTTGGATAAAGGAATGTCAGGTTGACGATTTCCGCGTTGGCTTCGTCACTGATATGCAACCCGTCATGATGGGCTTCGAGCGAGGATTTCGTCTTCGCCATGATTTCATGCACGCGTTCTTTTGACGGCGGTTTCTTTTCCATCACGGTAAAAAGTTCGGCGATTTCCGAATGCGATGCGAGAACCGCGCCGAGATTGTTTTTGCCCGGTTCATCCCGCACCATCAGGATAGATTGAAATTTTCCTTCGATCAGGCCTTTGACAAAGGTGGAGATAAGGCCCGGCACCTGATTGTCATCAATGCCTTTCAGCCACTGGTTCGCATCTTCGATGATCAGGACATGTTCGCCGGGGCGGTCCAGTTCCGTGAAAATGCGTTTGATGTCTGCTTCGATCTTGTCCGGGTCATTGTTGCTGAACAACGTGTTGCTGTCGAGCACGAGGAAGCGGCGATCGACCATGTGCAGGGGAAGGCGTTTTTCGCCTTCGGCAATGGTTCCATTGATCGTTGCCAGCTTGCGGCGGGCAATCCCTTCAATCGCGGCGGTCTTGCCAAGGCCGGATTTACCGACATAGATCAGGTTGCGGTTGTTGCTCTGCCCCAGAATGCTCGAAATTTTTTCGATATCGCCGTCATCGACCAGAATCGATTCCTTTTTTCCTGCGGCTTTTGATTCCACGATGTCTTCGAGATCATGAAGCAGGTCACCGGTTTTGTAGGCGAGGGTTTTCTTCCTTTTTTCTTCAATCTTTCTTTTGTCTTCGTCGCTGATATAGGCGGCCATAATACTCATACTCCCTGTGTGTCGTTTTTATTGGTTTTGTATTATTTGCAGTGGTCCCTTGTGGGTGTTCAGTGGAACCGGACCCTTGCAAAGATCCGGCCCCACCCACACAGGGTTAACCCAAGGCCGGACCTGATAGGCCGGACACAGGTTGACCATTCGTTACCTTGTCATCTTCGGGCGTGCCGAACAGTTTTCTGTTCACTTCGCTTTCGATGGCAAGGGCAGCTTCATTCGTCTTGCCGAGTTTTTCGGTCTGGTCGATCAGGCGATCGATCAGCTCCTTACGTTCCCCGGCGATTTGCAAGACGATGTCGTTCCGTTCCTCCATGGATTCTTTCATGCTTTTCACGATGTCACCCATGCTTTTCACGTTTTCGTTTCTCGCCATACGGGCCATCAGGCCGCGTTCCATTTCCTTGGCCATGTCATTAAGGTGATAAGCCATTTCCTGCTTATACGTTCCTTCCGACACGAGACCCTGGACGAAGGTGGCAAGTGTTTCGATACGCATGACCGTACTGTTGCCGGTGGCAGCGGCCGTGGCGATGGAGAGCATCTGCTGCTGGGTTGCAGAGGCCAAACCTTCTTCCATCTGATCCTTGTAGATCGTCAGGTCGATTTGTGTCTGGCCGAGCTGTCCCGCGATGGACGCCGTCGACTGGTTCGCCTTTTCCAGCGAGGTGACGTGTTCGTTCAGAGAACGGATTTTCTTGTCCCGCTTCATGGCCGCCACGCCGCCTTCGACTTCCTCAGATTCTAGTTCTTTCAATTTCAAGACGTTTCTTTCCTGTGCAATGCCTTGCCCTTCGAGAAGGATCGCCACTTGCTCTACCGTGTTCTGGGTAGCGATATGCGCATCCGTTACGCGGTCCAGAAGGCTTTTGAGCTGCGCGCTGACCCCGCTGAGCGTTTCTTCCGTATTGTCGATATAAGACAATGTAAGGTTCGAAAGATTGGTCAGTTTCGCCTTGAACTCATCCGTCCCGATATCGAGGATTTCGAGGATTTGTTCATGCACGCGGTAATCTTCGTTGGTGACGAAGGTGGTCAGCGCCGCGCTCTTCGATTCAAGCGTTGTGCTTTCCTTCGTCAGGTCTTCGCGTTTCAGGTCGATCTTTGCCTGCAGATCAGCGCGGGCGCGCTTGTCTTCGGCAAGTTGACGTTTCTTGTCACCTTTTAGAAAGAGGAATGTGTCGCCTTCGTTCTCGGCTATCTTGATCTGCAAGGCGCGGGCATCGGTGTCCATGTCGCGCAGTTCACCGGTCAGGCCGTCGACCTTGATACGCTGCTCCGCAATCGCCTTATCCAGCGCTTCCTTTTCCAGTTCCTTGTCCTTGGCGCTGAGAAGGGCCTTGATGAGGCCTTCCGGACCGCCGTGTTTTTCAAGGATGCTGTCTATAATCACAAGCTTGTCCTTCAGGTCGGATCGGCTGCCCACCATTTGATGGTATTCGTCCAGAACATCACGAAGACCGGCGCGCAGTTCCGAAAGAGGGTTGTCGCGCGTCAGTTCGATGGACTGTCGGTTATGCATGATAAAGACATTGAGGTAATGGGCGACCATCGCCTGGTTGTCTTCGATCGCCTTAGGATTTCCTTCGAGGTCTTCTTCGTTGAACACGAGAAGTTCGGCAACCTTGATGGCCTTTTCTTTCGGGTCTAGCGAGGTGTCGTTGAGAATTTTACCGATAGGGGATTTGTCGAGATCGACTTTGGCGATCGTGACTTTATTATCCTGTTCGCTTGCGCGTTCACGGCGGAAACGATCAAGTCCCGATTTGGCTTCGGATTCGGTTTTTAGTGATGTGGATTCGCGCAGCTTCGCCGCAACGGCACCGAAACGGCTGCCGAGTTCTTCTGTAGGCATGGTATATACTCCCTGTGTGTGTTTGTTTTTTGTTTTTATTTCCATGAAACCGTCATGGCGCGGCCTTTACGATTCACCGGATTTCCGGCGCGTTTCCGCATGAACAGATGTGCATGCGAGTTTTCCTGTCTTCGGGGTCAATACCGCGAAGAGACAAGAAGGGCGTTAGCGTCTAAACAGACGCGTATGCATTACAACAATGTGTGGTGAAGTTTTTTCATGATGTTTATCTCCCTGTGTTATACGTCCGTTTTCGGATCGCTTTTTTTATCTTTATACTTAACACTATCTTAAACTTCATGCAGAGAGTCAATCAAAATCGGTATGAAAAAGGCCGGAAGAGTGGATAAACCCGTCCGGCCTTTGGAAAATTTCAAGTTGGATTAGTTCTTGACGGCTTCGGCCTCGATAATCAATGGAACTTCATCCGAAACATTTGGCACCGCGTAATTGATTCCGAATTCGGAACGTTTGATAACGCCTGTCGCGCTAAAGCCAACTGTTTCTTTCTGGCTCATCGGGTTTGGTTTCTTTTGATTGAAGGTGACGTCGAGTGTAACGGGTTTCGTCACGCCAACCAATGTCAGGTCGCCCGTTACCTTGGCCGTTTTATCGCCGGTCTTTTCTATTTTCGTGCTTTTGAATGTGGCCGTCGGGAATTTTTCCACATTGAAGAAGTCGGCATTTTTCAGATGGTCGTCAAATTTGGGAATGCCCGTTGTTAGTTTTGTTGTCGGGACAGTCACGTCGAGTTTGCTGGCTTCGGGGTTGGCTTCATCCAGTTGCAACGTACCTTCCACAAGCGGGAAAAGACCATGCGGTTTGGAAAAGCCCATATGGGTTGCGTTCCATATCACGGTTGTGTGCGTGGGGTCGAGCGTGTAGGTGTCGGCGGCGTTCGCGGTTGTTGCGAGCGGAACGGATAGCAGCGCGGCGGCGGCCATAATGCGAAGGCGGGATGAAAACATCGGACAATCTCCAAAATTGGTTAAAGGATATGATTATAAGAAGTAGGGCCGTATCAAGCGGAAGTAAAGGGCGCATAGACGGATATGCGGCCAAAAAATCAATTGTCCTTCCACCAAAGCTTTAGAAGCTTCTTCTGGTGCATATACAGGGTAAAGCGTTTGTAAAGATCGGGTGAACGCTCCACAATCGCCATAACCTGTTTTTTCCGTTCCGGATCCAGTTCCCCGTCAATCAGGGCCTGAATGTCCATATCGGTTATGTGTGGCGGTTCATTTTCCATGATTTGCGGCTTTGTCCCCTGTTCTTGCCGATCCCAACCATTATGGCAGTTTTTTGTTCCTTTAGAAGTTTTTTTCGACGCTGCGGGGAACCGCTTGTAGCCCATGGCGGTTTGTCCACTACAGAAGAGATAAATTATATTCAGGAGAAAAACATGCTGAACTGGGCTTTAACATTTCTGGTCGTGGCCATTATCGCAGCGATTTTCGGATTTGGCGGGATCGCAGCGGCTTCTGCCGAAATTGCAAAGATTTTATTCGTGGTCTTTTTGGTTCTTTTTGTTGTTGCCGCCGCGATTGGCGCGCTTCGGGGAAGAACACCGCCCGTGTAATAGGGCATAAAATAAGTAGAACGGCACCGCTTACGGTGCCGTTTTTATATTGACGGGGCGAAGGGAATGTCCTTTTATGAATTGTTCCAAATACTTGGCGCTTGTATCGGTTGAGGATTCATGAATCCGGTTTTTATTCGTAATTTCGTTATATTCACTCTTATAATGGCGGCGAGCATATTCGGGCTCGTTTTCTACACCATCAAATCCTCGCAGGATATCGAATTTTCGGACCGGTGGATTTTTCACTCCCAATCCGTTATCCGCGAAGCGCAGAACCTCACCGATGTTGTTCTCGACGCCGCCGCGTCACAACGTAATTATATCATTTCAAGAACGCCGGAAAGCCTGGAGCGGTTTGAAGGCAAAAAGACGGAAATGTCGACCAAGATTGCGGAGCTACGCGAACTGGTCAAAAGCAGCGCAACGCAATCGAGCCGCCTGACCGAGATAGAACATGTCTCGCTTCAATACAAAGATGCGCTCGACCAGCAAACTCTGGAATATAAATATGACGGCATGCCGCTTCTGAACGACCGCATCGGCCTTCTGGATCATCGTGACAAGCTACGGCAATTGATCCGCAGCGTTCTGGACGAGGAATACAAGCTCCAGACAGAACGCGCCTACCAAATGAGTATCAAGATCAACAACTACCAGATGAGCCTTCTGGTCGGCGGGATTGTATCCGCCCTGATTATCCTGATCTTCAACTGGTACCTGATGCAGGCCCAGATAAAGGCAAGTTTGGCGGAAGAATCCTTACGGACCAGCGAGGAGCGTTTCCGCCTTGCCATACGCGGATCGAACGACGGCATCTTTGACTGGAACCTCAAGAACCATACGATTTATTGGTCGCCGCAATATAAGGCGATGCTCGGTTATGCCGATGATGAAATAACCGGCAACGAGAATAATTTCAAAAAGCTGCTCCATCCGGAAGATGCCGACATATTCTGGAGCGCCTTTAATAATTATATCAACGGAGAGATGTCGGAATTTTCGGCGATTTACCGTATGATCCACAAATCAGGCAACCCCGTGTGGATCCACGGACGCGGCAAGGCGATTTTCGATGACGAGGGGCTTGCCATCCGGTTTATCGGCGCGCATACCGATGTTTCCTATATCAAGGAACATGAACGCGAATTGAAGGAGGAGCGCGATCGCGCCGAAGCCGCCAGCGCCGCCAAGGGGGAATTTCTAGCGCATATGAGCCATGAGATCAGGACCCCCCTGACCGCCATCAGCGGAATCGCCGAAATTTTGAGCCAAAGCGACGCGCTGGCCGGCAGCCGCCACGAAAAACTGATCCGCACCTTGCGGACCAGCACAGAATCCCTGAAGGAATTGATTACCGATATCCTGGATTTCTCAAAGATCGAGAGCGGCGAACTTGAAATGGACCCGCGCAATTTCCGCCTTGGCGATTTGTTCCAGCAGGTTATCAGCATCATGTCGATGAAGGCCGCGGAAAAAAATCTAGATTTCACGTTTGATTTCGAATCGGTTGCCGAAACGAATTTCCATGGTGACCAGATGCGTATTCGACAAATCCTGATCAACCTTATCGGCAACGCCGTGAAGTTCACCGAGAGCGGGTTTGTGCATATCAAGGCCTATATCAGCGTGATCGATGGAAAAAATTTCCTGCGCGTGGACATCGAGGATTCAGGTATCGGGATCAACGAAAAATCCATCGACATGATTTTCGAAAAATTCAAACAGGCGGATTCATCCGTATCGCGCCGCTATGGCGGCACGGGCCTAGGTCTGCCGATCAGCAAGAATCTGGCGAATCTGATGGGCGGGACCATACAGGCGCAAAGCAAAATGGGCGTCGGTTCCAAATTCTCCCTGATCCTGCCTTTTGCCGGGAGCGCCACTGAGGAGCATTACGATGCGGAAGACGTGATGAAGGCCCAAAAGCTGGATGAGCGCCTGATGCAGGTGATCGGCGATAACAAGAAGATCCTGATGGTCGAGGATTACGAAGGCAATATTGTCGTGCTCAGCTATATCCTTCAATCGATCAACTGTGCTTTCGACGTTGCCAAAACGGGGCTTGAGGCGGTTCAGCTATGGAAGGACAATTACTACGACCTGATCCTGATGGATGTGCAGATGCCGGAAATGGACGGCCTGACCGCCACGCGCACCATCCGCCGGATGGAAGAGGAGCGCAATCTGCCGCCCACACCGATTATTGGCCTGACAGCCCATGCCTTGGTCGCCGACAAACAGAAATGCATCAATGCCGGTATGGACGATTATTTGTCCAAGCCGATTGTCGAGAACGAGCTGAAAGAAGCAATGCTTCACGTTTTGACCGGCAAGAAACGCGCTGCTTAAAAAAACATAAGCAAACAGACACGGAATAAAAAAACCTCCGCCCGGGGGAAGGCGGAGGTTTTACCACGTCAGGTTGGGGGATTTGGGATCTAACGCGGGATTCTTACTGGATGGATCAAGCGGCCATCCGCGTCAATGCATCCTGCTCTGGTGTGTAGGGGATTGCCGGTGTCTCGGGCCCCTCCATCAGCGATTGCAACTGGCTCCGGGCACGGGAAAGACGGGAGCGCACGGTGCCTACGGGGATGTGCAGCATATCGGCCACTTCCTGATATTGCAGGCCCTTGACGCAGACCATGACCAGAATTTCCTTGTGTTCATCGGACATTTTTTGCATGGCGGCGCCCACGGCTTTTAATTCCATCTTCACTTGCTGGTCGGCTTCGACAGCGCGGTTTTCGATGTAGCTTTCGGGGTCGTATTGCGTTTCGAATTTTGTCTTGCGACGGTAATCCGTGACGAAAAGGTTGTACATAATCTTAGACGTCCAGCGGAACAGGTCTGTGCCTGTTTCGAAATAACTATTCTTTTCAAGAGCGCGCAACAAAGTGGATTGCACCAGATCGTCCGCCTCTGCCGTATTACGTGTCAGTTTATATGCAAATTTACGCAGTTTCGGCATTTCGTTGATCAGTTCGGATTGGGCAAACATTTTATGCTCCTCTTCGGTTCGTGATGTCTTGATGATTTTTAGATTAGGGGAGGAACGTAACGGCTCTTTGTCCGTTGTGTTTCGATTGCGAAAAACTTTGTATCTTTTCTGAAACAAAGTATTTATATAATACCCTGATTTTAAATAGAATTTTTCATAATCTCATGAAAAAGACAGGAAACCGAAAGAATGCCCCAGAAAGCCACTATTCTAAGCGTAGACGACGATGCGGGCCTGCAAACCGTTGTCACCCATTATCTGGAGGGCGAAGGATATCAGACACTGAGCGCGACAAGCGGCCAGCAATTGATGGATCTTTTGCAAGATTCCACACCGAATATCATTCTACTGGATCTTGTTTTGCCGGATATGGATGGAATCAGCATCCTTTCCCAGCTGCGCGGTATGAAAAAAATCCCTGTCATTGTTGTTAGCGGAAAAAGCGACACCACCGAAAAAATCGTCTGTCTTGAAATGGGTGCCGACGATTACATGACGAAGCCTTTTGAAATGCGTGAATTATCCGCGCGAATCAAGGCCGTTCTTCGCCGGGCCGAAGATGTGCCTGCCAGCATGTCGATAGAGGCCAAGCCAGAAAAAGACAAAGTCGAATTCGGCGACTGGGTTCTGGACAAGGCACGGTTCCAATTGTTCGACAAGAACGATGTTTCCGCCGATTTGACGACCGGGGAATATAAATTGCTCGAAGCGTTGGTCGATGCGCCGAACAAGGTATTGTCCCGCGAACGCCTTTTCGAATTAACCCGTGAGAGCGATTATGATTCTTTCGACCGTGCCGTCGATATCCAGATCGGACGTATCCGCAAGAAAATCGGCGATGACCCCAAGGACCCGCAATTTATTAAAACCGTTCGCGGAGCGGGCTATATGTTCTGCGGAGTTATAAAGAATCCCTGATTAGGAACCTTTTTTGCCGCTTCTGGTTGGTTGAGCAAGACATCCACCAACCAGGAGAATACAAATGCCTCAAGAAAATCTTCGTACGGCCACAAAAGAAGTGGCAAACCTCAAAGCCCAATCCGATGTAAACGCCATTAAAGAGGACCTCAGCGCCCTGCGCGACGATGCGGCCCGCCTGATCCGTCATTCCAAGGAAAGCGGAAAAGAACAAATCGCGGTTGCCGAAGAAAAGGCCAAGAAATTTTATGCACAAGGCAAGACTGCCGCACGCGACTATTACGGCGAAGTTGAAACCTATGTTCGCAACAATCCCGGCCAATCGCTGGCCGTTGCCTTTATCGGCGGGGTCGTGGCGAGCATGTTGTTCGGCCGCCGGAGCTAACCATGAATATAAACCCGATCTTGAAGCAAGTCTTGATCAACGGGCTTATCACCCATTCCGCTGCGCGCGGTGTTAAACGCGGTTCCGCCTGGCTGGGATTTTTTGTCCTGGCCGGCGGTATCGGGTTTCTCGCGCTCGTCTATTTCTCGGTTGCTACTTATGTCTGGTTGAACACCATGTATGTGACATCCGTGTCGGCATCGATAGTCGGTGGCGCGCTTGTTGTCATTGCGGCGGGGGTGGCTGTATTCGGCCATATGCTCCGCAAAGGCGTCTTCCAGAAAGCGGCACCGAAGCCGGAAGGTTTGATCGGCAATATCGAGAACGCCTTGCAATCCGTCATGGGCGGACTGGAAGAGCCGATCCGCGACAACCCGAAACTGGCCATGCTGATTGCCGCACTTGCGGGGTTTGCAGCCGGAGACAAGCTGGGTGATATGGGCGAACATGAGGGCGATGGCCATTATCATTAAATTTGATTGTTCTTATGGAACCGTTCGTTGCGGTAAGCATTGGTACAAGCGGCAAACGTAAAGCCGATAAATTAGGAGAAGGAAAATACTATGAAGAAACATTTGATTATGGCGATTTGTGCCCTCACGACCATTGGTGCCCTTGGTGCCTGCCAGAATACGATTCACGGGGCAGGTGAGGACATCGAAAATGCCGGCGAGGCCGTACAAAGCAACGTACCGCCAAAACATTAATTCATAAGAGTGCAACAAGGAGATATGTCATGAATAACAAAGGGCTTTTGGTTATTATCGCACTAATTTTGGTCGGTATTTTCGGTGTTCTGGTCGTGCAATATCAGGAAGATCAGAAATCACCTGTTGAGCAGATCACAGAAGGCGTCAGCGAAGGCGTTGAAGAGATCGGCGATGAAATCGACGATGCCACAACAAGCAAGAATTAAGTTTTTATAACCTAGTTATATTCAGGCGGCCGGTAAAAACCGGCCGTCTTTATTTTGCCCTTTCGAGGAACCGCTTTCGCGTTTGGGCGTTTGTTCGGCATTCCAACCCCAGATCAGGAGATACGAGATCATGAAAAAAACAATTCTTATGGGCGCATCGCTTTTGGCCGTAATGGCCGCTGTTCCTGCGCTTGCCGCCGAAACTGGTGTAAAAGCCGAAACCAATGCCGAAGCCAAAGTTGAAACAGGCCTCGATAAAGCCGGTAATGTCATAGGAAACGCCGCGGAAAAGACAGGCAATGTTATTTCCAATGCCGCGAGCAAAACAGAGGCCGCCGCGAAAAATGCCTATAGCGATGTGAAGGCATATTTTAACGATGACAAGAATCTGGAGCTGACATCTTCGGTAACCGTTGCGAAAAGCAGCACGGCCGAAGCGTTGATCGGCACATCCGTCCACAACGCAGCCGGTAAGGATGTCGGGAAAATTCATGACATCATCATCGATGCGGAAGGTGACGCCAAATGGGTTATTATCGAAGATGGCGGTCTTTTGGGACTTGGCAGCAAGCTGGCCGCATTCGATTATGACGTTGTGGAAGGATTCGACCGCGACAAGGATGTCGTCGTGAAGTTGAGCGAGCAATCGGTGAAGGCCGCAAAACCGTTCGAAGAGTCCGGGCTTGCCGCGGGTGAATTCAGCGTGTCCAAATTGATCGGCGCAGATGTGATTGGTGCCGATGGCAAAAAGATCGGCGATGTCGAAACGGTTTCTTTCGATGGCGATGATGCCGAATATCTGATCGTCGGTTTTGACAAAATTCTGGGGCTTGGCGGCGACAAAGCGGCCCTGAATCTTGAAGCATTGCAGCTGGCCCAAGCGGGTGACGATTACTCGGTCAAATTGAATGCCCAGCAATCGGCGCAATTCAAGGTTCACAAAGAACAAACGCAATCCAATTAAAATTATAAAAAAATTGATGAAAACACCCCGTTTGATAGCGGGGTGTTTTTGCTTTTGAATGTCGTTTTTTACAGGAACTTTCGATTTTTACAGCGGTTTGCATATATGAAGTTGTTGAAATGACCAGGAGATGAATGATGAAACGCCATATAAGGGTTCAGGATGTCACCATGATGGAAGACCTTATGTCCGTATGTTGTGGCAACCCGCAAGGGGATGAATTGCCGCAAGTAGCCGGACTGGAAGACATCATGATCGATGTTGTATCCGATGCTTTGCAAGTGCCGCACCAATATGCGGCAGGAGCCATTCATCACCAGTTCGATAACGATTTTGCCGACTATAACGGCATGATTCATTAATTTTACAATTTACTTGAGATGGAGGACATAAAAATGAAAAAAGCCAACGTAATGATGATGATCGCAGTTATTTCTGCCCTGACACTGGCCGGTTGTGGCAACACACGCGGTGAACGCGCCCTGAGTGGTGCCGGTGTCGGCGCCGGTGCCGGTGCCTTGATGGGTGCCGCCACAGGTGGAAGCATCGCAGGCGGGGCCTTGCTCGGCGGTGCCGCCGGTGCGGCAGTCGGCGGTTTGACCGACAAAGACACCGTCAATCTGGATAAATAGAATTTATAAAAAATAAAAAGCCCCGGTGATGACCGGGGCTTTTTTATTGCAAACTTTACGCGGATTTTTTCATTTTCTGGTCGTATTCACCGACATCCGGGAATTGCGCGAGCACTTCGTTCACGGCATCGAACATATCATGCATGCGTTGTTCGGAAGCCGGGCTTTCGACCACAACGACAAGGGATGGCTTGTTGCTGGAGGCGCGGATAAGGCCCCATGTCCCGTCTTCGAGCGTGACGCGCACACCATTAACGGTGACAACATCACGGATGGATTGCCCCAGAATTTTTTCACCCTTGGCGGCCTTGTCCTGAAAGATGCGGATGACTTGCTCTACCACGTCATATTTGCGCGCATCCGGGCAGAAAGGAGCCATGGTCGGCGATCCCCATGTTTTCGGCAATTCGTTCTTCAGATCTTCCATCGAAGCATCGGGACGGGCGTCCAGCATGCGGCAAATGGTGATGGCCGTCATCACGCCGTCGTCATAGCCACGGCCTATCGGCGCATTGAAGAAGAAGTGACCGGATTTTTCAAAGCCAGCCAGCGCGCCGAGTTCATGGACCCGCCGTTTGATATAGGAATGGCCTGTTTTCCAGTAGTCGGTTTTTGCCCCGAGTTGCTGCAGAACCGGATCGGTGTTGTAAAGACCGGTGGATTTCACATCCGCAACGAATGTCGGATTTTTGTAGATCGTGGCGAGATAGCGGGAGAGGATAACACCGATTTTATCGGCGAATATCTCATCGCCTGTGTTGTCAATCACGCCGCAACGATCGCCATCGCCATCGAATCCGAAACCAACATCCGCGCCGGTTTCCTTGACCTTTGCCGCAATCGCATGCAGCATCTCAAGATCTTCGGGATTGGGATTATAACGCGGGAAGGTGTAATCGAGGTTGCAGTCCATTTCGATAACCTCACAACCGATCGCCCGCAGGGCATCGGGCGCAAAAGCCCCCGCCGTGCCGTTACCGCAGGCGGCGACAACCTTCAATTTGCGTTTGATCGCGCCATCCTTCGTCAGGTCTTTGAGATAGCGGCCCTTGATATCGGCAATATATTCATACGAACCGCCCGCACGTGCGACGACTTCATTGTTGATTGCGATATCTTTCAGGCGGCCCATCAGTTCGGGGCCGAAAGTGAGAGGGCGTTCCGCCCCGATTTTTACACCGGTCCAGCCGTTTTCATTGTGGGAGGCGGTGACCATCGCCACCGAAGGGCAATCCAGTTCGAATTGGGAAAAATAGGCAACGGGGGAGAGCGCAAGGCCGATATCTTTCACATGACATCCCGCCTCGATCAGTCCGATCACCAGCGCGTGTTTGATAGAGGCGCTGTAGGAACGGTAGTCATGGCCGACAACGACATTCGGACCTTTGCCCATTTCATGGATCAGCGTGCCGATGGCGGCGCCAAGACGTTGCGCACCGCGCAGGTTCAATTGTTCGGGGTGAAGCCAGCGCGCGTCATATTCACGAAACCCGTGCGGGTCGATCAAAACATCGCGTTCATAGGATTCCGTGTTGGGGATAATTTGCGTCATGTTGTTCCACTACTATGTCATTAAAAATACGTCCCTTTTTAGCCCGTGATGCCGCGGAAATAAAGGGTTTTTCGCATATGCAGCAAATATTTGGTTATTTCACGGTGAATTTGACGGGAACCAAAGATTCCGGTGCGCCGTTCATGTTGCGAATAGTTACGGCCAGTTCGAACCGGCCCTTGCGGACGGGCCACAAATAGGTGCCGTTTTCCCCGCCTGAGAGCGGTTGCCCGTTCAATGTCCACAAGGCCGTTTGTGTGTCCGTAAGCCCCGCAAGTTCGAACCGGAATTTCTGATGGCTTGCGGGAATGCGCGGATCATAGGCGATCATCAACCCGTTTG
Source organism: uncultured Alphaproteobacteria bacterium (assembly GCA_946481075.1). The sequence goes on along the minus strand of CAMLMC010000001.1, from coordinate 1,156,227 downwards.
TAGGGCGGACCAATTCAATCCGTTTCACAGCGCCCGTTTTTTCCGGCGGGGTTGCGATGTTCTGATCCGCGATGAACCATTCGCTGCGCATCGGGCAAATTCCGTCTTCATTTGCAGGCCGAGCGCAGACATCGCGTGAAACGAGCTGGGGACTGAGATACAAATCCTTCGTTTCGCGGTTTTTATTGAGTATCTGGAAGATACTGCGCAAGGCAAGGGCCGGTCCGGTGGAGCCCGTTACCTCCTTCATCGGGGTACGGTCAAGATTTCCCATCCATATGCCAACCGTATAGCGGTCATTATAACCCATCGCCCATGCATCCCGGTAATCGGTGGAGGTGCCAGTTTTTGCCGCCGTGCGGACGGGCATGTTCAAAAGAGACCCGCGTCCGAATTCAAGCGCGCGGGCATGCGGATCCGATAATATATGGCCGATGATGGATGAGATTTCCGGTGAATAGACAACACGCGATTCTTTTGGTGCGTTATCATGCAGGGAAAAGGTGGGGGCGCGATATTCACCGCGCCGCGCAAGCGCCGCGTAGGCGCGGGTGAGTTCAAGCAGTGTAACTTCGCCATTGCCGAGCGCAAGGCCTTCATCATAAATCTGCGCGCCGCGCGTCAAACTATCGAAACCCAGATCGTGCAGGCGGCGCAAAAACGGGTCTACACCGACATGGTGAATGGTCAGGATGGCCGGAATATTGAGCGAATTGCCGAGCGCTTCGCGCAGCGTAAGCGGTCCGTAGTGCGTGTTGCTGTAATTGCGGAAACGGTGAAGGCCGGAACCGATCGCTTCGGCAATCGGGGCGTCATTCAAAATGGTGGCGGCCGTCCAGCCTTTTTCGAGCGCCATCGCATAAAGGAAAGGTTTCAGGGTGGAGCCCGGTTGACGCGGCGTTGTCACCGTGTCGATTTCGCCGCCCTTTGTGTCCCCACCGGATGCCCCGCCGACGACCCAGGCGAGGATTTGTCCGGTTTCATGATCGATGACCAGCGCGCCGGCATTGGCGACATTGCGGGAAGATAATTTTTGCAAGCGTCCGTCGATAACCGATTGCACCTGTGATTGAAGGGCGGCGTCGAGTGTCGTGCGTGTGGTGGCATATGGACCTTGGAGCGAGACAAACCGGGCAAAATGACGCGCATCGACGGGCAAGGACGGAGGAGCGGTGGTTAAGGTCTGGCGCGATAGATCGTCTTCGATATTCATTTGTGCGGCGAGGCGGTTTAGCGACGATTCCAACCTGTCCGGATGATGGTATAGATCATACGCCGAAGGGGCGCGGGCAAGAATGACGAGCGCGAGCATTTCCTTTTGGCTTAATGTCTCTAGGCTGCGGTTGAAATAATAGCGCGAGGCCTGTGCCACGCCGCGGCGGTGGGCGGCATACGGGACCTGATTGAGATAGAATTCAAGAATCGCGGCCTTTGATGTATTCCGTTCCAGCAGGGCCGCTTCTATCCCCTCCAGCCATTTGGACCAGAGAGTGCGGGGGCGCGGGTTGATCATCCGCACGACCTGTTCGGTGATCGTGCTGGCCCCGCGCACCGTTTTTTCGGCACGGATATTTTGATAGACCGCATGGATGCGGGCGCGCCAGTCAACGCCGCCATGATTGAAAAAATTCCTGTCTTCCGAAAAGACAAACGCGTCTTTCAGGAATGGCGGGATTTGATAGAGCGGATAGGTATCCGCGCTGTTCCAATCCGTTTGATAGGTGATGGAAAGCGGTGTCCCGTGACGGTCGCTCACCGTGATATTGCGGGAGTCCGAAGTGATAGAAGAAAAAGAACCACCAACGGGCCTCAGGCAGATCAGCGTCGCCGCACCAAGGAGCAGCGCGGCGCAACCTAGCCCAAGGGCTGTAAATTTAACGGCTTTCTTCAACAATCAATTGTCCTTTCACGCCGCGCCCGTAAACATCCGGATCATACATTTCTTCGGCCTGGGTTGCCGGAATGGCGAAGGTGCCTGATGCCACGGCCTGTGCCATATAAGAAAGATGATAGTTTCCGGGTTCCAGCCAGTCGGCATAGAAGCGTGCGGAATCGTGCCGCAGTTCCTTGTGATAGAAACTCCAGCGCGAGGCATTGAATGTCCGCCAGTCATCATGTGCGAACCAGTAAGAGCCACCTGATTCATCAAATAGCGCCTGTTCCGCATCAACCGTCGATGCCGTGGCAAGATCGCGGTTGATGGTTTCGAGCCCGCCCGGCAGGGGATCGTTCACCACGACAAAGGATCTGGCCGTCGGCAGGGACAGGAACAGGTCCACCCTGACCAGATCGCCGCGCGCAATCGTGATCGGGCCGGTTGCATTCTGCCATTTGCCGTCCTTGCGAATGCTGTATTCCCGGCGCACATCGATTCCGGCATTCACAAGGTCCGCCGGGTCTTTCAGTGCATAGCGCAGGCGGGTTGCATAATAGTAACGCCCCTGACCTTCGCGGGAGAGAGAGAGGACGGATTTGCTATCCGGTTCCAAATCTTCCAGCGGTTTTTCCAGTGTGGCAGGTGCATCTTTGACATCCGTGAATTGCGCCGCGCCAAAGGACGAGCCATCGAGCGAAGCCGTGATCTTCATTTGCGGTTCGGCACTTTCATATTTCCTTGCGTAGTCTGCAATCGCCTTCATGCAAATCATATTTTCCTGGGTGTTTTCCCAATGGTCACGGTTCCCGCGGGCCTGTGTGATCATCCGCACCAATTTGAACGGCTTGTCACCGACCAATTCTTCGTCCGGATAATCAAGCAACATATCAAGGACGGCGCAATTGTCGCGGATGGGCGTGGCCAGAATGCGGTCATGGCCATCATCATAGTCCTGATTGAATGAAAATTTTCCGCCCGTTTCCACGCCCGATGACAAAATCATGCCGAGCGTATCGCGTGAGAGGTCCCGCAGGTCGGGGAAACGCTGCGCGGCTTCCAGATAATGCGCCCTGCCAAAGAGTGACATGGATTTTACATGCGTCTTAAAGCGCAGGATATCGTCCCTGGTGATCTTTCCGGTGCCGGAAAGCGCATTCAGAACAACCGCACGGACGGTGGCGGTCATGCCTTCCCGGTAATAATCCGGCGCGGCGTTGTTGCGCAGGAAGTTCAGCAAATAGGCGTGGAGTTTCGTTTCCACCTGAACCGGAATATTATATCCATCCTGTTTCAACCAGCGGAAGACAAGGGCGGTGTAGGCCGAAAGATACGGATCGGCATAATCATCCGCGGCCTTGAAATAAGCCATGCCGCCATTTGGTGCCTGATAATCCGCAGCGGTGAGCAAAAGATCGGTTGTCAGGTTTTCAACCCCATCCCATTCCACCGAGAGATATGGTTTTAGGTTTTTATACTGCGCAGCCATAGCGGCGATGCCCAGTTTTTGTTCCCAGCAAGGATATGTGTAATCGCGCATATAACGGAAGGCTCCATCGAGCCCCGCAATAACCGACGGGGAGAGGGTAACGCTGATCTCACCGCTATCGGTATAAATATCCTTTGGAAGGGCGATGGTTTGCTCTACGCCGTCTTCATCCGACGCAGCGTAGGTGGCCGCCGTATCTATTGTGCGGGATTTCAGGACGGGAAGTGAATGTTCGACGCCGTCGGTATCCATGTCATCGCCTGCCGACACGCGGAAGGAGATTTCACCTTCCGGCACATCGCCGCTGACCGGCAGAAGCGATGCCTTGAGCGGCATCGGAACAATCGCGCGTTTGTATGGTTCTATGCGCAGTTTTTGTTCGAGTATCGCCGAGGGTTTGCCGTCAATATCGCCTGTGGCCGTGATCTTTACCGTGATATCGCGCGGCGCATCGGTGCGGTTCATCACACTAAAGCCGGCAGAAAACTCATCGCCTTCACGCACCTGGTTCGGCATGACGGGACGGATTTCCGTGGGACGGTTGACCTTAAAGCTGGTCTCGCCCAGCCCCATAAGGTCGTCTTTTGTTACGGCGATTGCGAGCACGCGCCAGCCAGTCAGATTGTCCGGCGCATCGAATTCAATGCGCGCACGGCCGTTTTCATCGACAGGCACCGAAGGGTTCCAGTAACTGACGAATTTGAAAAGATTGCGCATTCCTTCATCAACGCCGCCATCGCCACCCGCATTCGCGCCTTTCTTTTCGAATTTCTGACGACCGATCAGGCGGGTTAGAAGGCTGTAGTTGGATACATCAAGGGCATCAAGATCATAAAAGCCTTTATACGGGTCGAACGCATCGCGTCCCCCCTGAACCAAATCAAAGACGGATTCATCGAGGACCGCGACCGCGAGTTCAACTGGCCGATCTGAAGCGTCCGCATGTTTAGGCATAGCAGTCAGATCAACCGTGACTTTATCACGCGGACGATATTCTTCCGCGCCGGCCTTTGCCGTAACGACCAGTTCCTTATGGCTATCCGTGACCGACACCTTGGCATAGCCGACACGGAATGCAGGTTTGCCCATATCGATCTGGCCGATTTCGGGCGGCGGCGCATCAACCCGCGGCGAAACGAGAACAACGGACAGATAGAAGCCCGGCACGTAATCCGGCTTGACCGGAATTTCAATGATCGGCGCGCTGCTATCCAGAACCTGCACGAAGTTATCCATGACGCCATAACGTTCGACGCTGATATAGGCTGTCGCACCCGGATAGGGGTTTTTGAGAAGGAAACGCGCGGTATCGCCGATTTTATAATCCGTTCTTTCGGGAATGAGGGTCAGGGCATATTCCCGTCCCTCGTTCCATTGCACGTAGTCCGCGCCCGTGACCCACAGATAGGTCGTTGTCTTGTGTTCGCGGCCTTTTGTGTCCTTCACTGCGGCCACGGCGCGATAAGTCCCTGCGGACTTTGGCGTGAATACGCAACGCGCGGCCTCTGTATCGGAGGATTTCACTTTGCAGGCATCGGTTTTTTCCCATTCCACCGTGTTGTCGTTGGTGTAGGCGTTGCCCGCGCTTTTGACCTTGGCGGTGACCACTTGCTCTTTCTCAATCACGATGGAGACGGATTCGCCTTTCACAGGCGTGCCTTTGTCATCGACGACAAGGGCCTGAATGACGGATTCCTGTCCGGCGGTGAAAACCCATTCCGACGGTTTTAGGCCGACAAGCCGGTTAACGCCGACATACGCGGCGCGGGCCTCATTGGTGATGGATTTTCCGCGATCATCGCGCACTGCGCTTTCGACCCGCAATTCGCCATAGACGATCTGTTTTTCCGGCAGCGTGAAAGAGGTTTCGAAATCGCCCGCGTCGTTCAGAGTGCCTTCCTTCTGCTGTAATTCTTCCGTATCGCGTTCGCCATCGAAACTATCGAATTCATAACCGCTGGCGATGGGGGCGGAGGAAGAGAAAGGACGGCTTTTCAGCGTAATGGTACTGCGCAATCCTGCATCGCCATATCCGCCGCCGGAATGCAATCTGGCGCCCACCGTGATATCAAGTGTATCGCCCGCCGTAAAATGGTCCCCGTTCAGTTCCGTGCTCACGCGGAAAGGGGCCGGGGTGAAGTCGCTGACCAGAACGCTCAGCGGCCAGAAATCTTTCGTGATCTCTTTATCGTCGCCCGCCAGAACAGCGGTGAGTTTGAAGGCATACCAGCCCACGGCCGCACTTTTCGGGATGGCATATTCACCTTCCACCGTGCCGAACGGGCCGATGGCAACGTCCTTCTTATCAACGCTTTTGCCGGCCGGGTCGGTGATTTCAAGCGTGTATTTCCCGGCAGGGGGCGCAATGAAACGGTTGTTGTCCTGATCCCGCACGTAGATTTTATACTGCATCGTATCGCCCGCGCGGTAAATCCCCTGTGCGGTCATGCCCCATGCCTTCATGTGCCCGTATTTTTCAGTGCTATAGGCATAGACGTCGTTCGATACGTTCCAGAGCTGGACCTCGTAATCATACGAGACGGGGAGGAGGGCCATGTCATCGCCCTTTTCAACGCGAACAAACAGGCGCGTATCCTTATCCTGATAAGAGCGCGAGAGGGACAAAGTGGGGTCAAGCGTATCAGTTCCGGGTAACAGGGCGATCCCGTTTTCATCGGTCTGCGCCGTGGCAAGGGGCGCGGCGGGTGCGCGTAAATTGATCAGTTCGCCTGTATATATCGTCACCTTCGCGTCCGGCACGGTTTGTCCGGTTGAAAGGTCTGTCACCCACACGGAAGATTGAAAGTGACCGAGCTTTGCGTAAACCTGATAGGGGGTTACTTGCGCAAAGAGCCGCCCCGCGCCATCCCATTTTTGGACATCCGGTGTGGTCGATGCGTAGCCGAAGACTGCACCGCTCTTACCCTTAAGCATATCGCGCACGCCAAGCGGGACCGCATATTGTACATCCTGCACCTTTGCAACCGTTACATCGCCGGTCGTGTCCGACTGCGCGATCTGCGCATCGGCATGGAGATACTGGTAGTTGAAAGAATAGCTATCGAGATTGTTCACATAGAAAGGCACATCGCTATCGATTTCTTTTTCAAGAACGGCGTCGCGATAAACCATTTCATAGTTCGGGTTGCGGTGGCCGGTTGCGAAAGTGAGGGAGAAGGGGGGCAGGCGTCGTCCGAATTCATCGGTGAGCGCCGTTTTTACGTCCCTGTCGCCCGTGAAGAAGGATTTGATGCGTTCCCAAAGGGTCGGGCGTTTTTCCTGTGTTGCAATCGTGTATTCCTGCGCGGCCTTTAAGCCGACAGGAAGGCCGATGATATATTCGCGGTCCTTTGCCGTGCGGTCATAGGAAAGGGAAGACCAGTCGCGGACATCGTCCCCCCATGGATTAAAATCCTTGCGCCCGCCCGCAAGGTCCGGTGAGAATATAAGACCGTCTTTTATGACAGAGCGCATAACGGGCGCGGTAAAGGACAGGCGCACGGGCATCATGGGGTTGCAAAGCGTTGTGTCGGTTTGCGGGTTTCCGGCACTGATACGCACTTCCTGATTATCGGCGTTGTAGCAAATGATATCCTTGAACGCGAAAGCCGGGAATGTATAGACGGTCTGGAGGACGCGCGCCTGTTCGCCGGGTTCCGGCCCTTCGGCGGAGACAAGCCCGGCCTCTTGTTTCAGTTTTATTTCGGTATCGAGCGGCAGTTCGGTGGCCGGTTTCACCTGCCAGACACCGCGCGCTTCGCCGCCATCCACGATGACGGGTTTGTCCGTATCATCTTCGGTTTTGTCCACCGTGACGGGATGGCGCGCCGCAGTCGCAGATTCTTCAAAGAAGATATGACGTTCTACCGATGACTTCGTTACAGGCTGGTTAAACGAAATCCGGTAGACCGGCGTGCCCGGCGCATCCCATGTCTGCAACGCGGTATGTTCGACGTTTGCACGGTCGGTTGTAAAACCATGGTCATAAGGCGCGGCGATCATCGCGCCGTCTTCGGCGGTGATCCTGGGTGCGACGTTAACCTTATAGGTCGTGGAACGGGATAGCGATGTTTTGTCCCCGAGGTTGCAGGCGAGGGCCGATGTGTTCAGCCAGCGCCATTGGCATTCCACGGCAGGGGAGATCGAAATACCCACTTCTTCCGCCGTGCGATCCATCCGGCCAACCGGAACAACAGGCCGATTGAATTCCACCACAATCTGCCGTGTCGCCGCGACATCGGCCCCTTCCGGCGTAATCCGCAGAATGCGCAGTTCTTTTTTATCCGCCGGAACCTCCTTGCTGTCCTGCGCCGCCACGGGCGCGGAAATGGCCAGAAGAACAAAGCAGGCCGCGGCAAAACGGCGGAGGGATCGATCCATGGGATCACCTATATATAATGTGTGTTGGCTTGGATTCCCACTATAGACAAATTCCGGCGGTCTATCAACGGCTTGACCATTTTCGCCGCGGATAACAGATTGTTCTGGCGAAGCGGGGGCAAGCCCGTGTATAAGACAATGACAGGATAACGTTATGAATAAAGCCGAGATCGCCAAGCTAAGCAAACAGGTTGCCGCCGATTGCGCCGCGGCAGGCCTGCGCTTTACAGAGCCGCGCCAGTTCGTTCTGGAGATTATCGCCGCCGCCAAAAAGCCGATTGGCGCCTATGATATCCTCGCCGAGCTCGGCAAAAAAATCGACAATCCCAAGCCGCCCACGGCGTATCGCGCCATTGAATTTTTGCAGGAGCAGGGCCTGATCCATTGTATTGAAAGCCTGAATGCCTATGTCCTGTGCGACATAGACCACCGCCACGCAGGATCGCAGTTCATGATTTGCGATACTTGCGGCAACGTGACGGAAGCGCATTTGTGCGAGTTGCCGCAGGACCTGGCCGGGAAGACGGATGCGGCGGGTTTCCGCCTGACCAGTTGGAATGCCGAACTGCACGGGATTTGCAAAAACTGCCAGTGACGGTCATTGCGTGCGGCTGCGCAGCAATTGTTCCCGCGTTTTTTCAAAGACATCATGGATCGTTTCTATCCTCTTCGTCATTGCGGGATCGTTCCATAGAGGTGTGGCGTTGGTGTTGGCGCTGTCCCGCGCCGTAAATTCGATTTCCCGCGCGATTTCGGACAGGCATATCGCGCCCATGCGCTTGCTGGTGGATTTGATCGTGTGCGCGGGGCGGATCAGGCTTTCAATATCATGCCTGTTCATGGCGGTGACAATTTCATCAATATAGTTTTCAACATCCTCGATATAACATTCAATCATATAGTCGAATTTGTCCTTCAGGATGTTTCTCGCATCCTCCATGATATCCCTATCCAGAATAACATCATGCCGCACGGGATCGGGATTTGCGGGTATAGAAGGATCTGCCGCCTCTGTGTACGGCGTTTTATTGCCGATCCATTCATAGATTTTTTTCTTCAATTCGTCCTTGCGCACAGGCTTGCTGAGATAATCATCCATGCCGGCGTCGATGCATTTTTGCCGGTCTTCGCGCATGGCGTTCGCCGTAAGGGCGATCACCGGAATATGACACGCGATCATGCCGCTTTGTTCCAGCGCACGTATCTTTCTGGTTGCTTCGAATCCGTCCATCACCGGCATCTGGCAATCCATCAATATCAAATCAAAAGTGCGGCCCCTGACAATGTCAACGGCTTCCTGACCGTTGGATGCGACCACCACCTCACAGGACAATTGGGAGAGAACTTCCTCTGCAAAGGCTTGATTGAGACGGCTGTCTTCCACCAAAAGGACCGATGTTCCGCGGAGATCGTATCCGATGAAGGAGGTTCTATTGTCGCCCAGTGTGTTCACATCGATACGGATCAGACCATCCTGATAGCCATCGCGATATTTCGACCATATATAAGCAAGGGATTCAATCAACTGCTGCGCCCTGACGGGCTTGGAGATGTAGGCAGAAAACCCCTTGTTGGCGTAATCACCCGCCATAACCGGATTGCCCGCCGCGGTCAGCATGACAAGGCAGATATCGCGCAGGTCTTCTTCATCGTTGATCGCCCGCGCCAGCATTTCCCCATTCATTCCCGGCATAAGATAATCGATGAGTGCGATATCATATTGACGCCCCTCGCGGCGGGCCTGTTGCAGTTTTTTCAGCGCCTCGTTTCCATCGCAAGCGTTTTCACAAACCATACCGGCAGTACCGAGACGTTCCCCCAGCATCTGGCGGATAATCGGAAGGTCATCGACCACCAGAACGCGCAAACCTTTCAATACAGGCGGATTTGGCGGGAAAGACACTTCTTCTGTATTCCGTTTCATCGGCAGGGTGAATTCAAAAACCGAGCCTTTGCCAAGTTCGCTTTTAACACCGATCGTTCCGCCCATCATTTCAATCAATTGCTTGGTAATCGAAAGGCCAAGTCCGGTTCCCCCGTAATTGCGCGTGGTGGAGGAATTCGCCTGTGAGAATTTTTCGAAGATGCGCTCGTGATCCTGCGGGTCGATTCCAACGCCTGTATCCGTGACTGAAAATTTCAATAGAACCTGATCAGCGGACAGGTGGCCGCCTTCTTCCTGCTCTACCGTCAATGTTATATAACCGGTTTCCGTGAATTTAATGGCATTGTTGATCAGATTTCCCAGTATTTGCCGGATGCGCAGCGAATCCCCGTAAACGAATTGTTCGGTCCCCGGGACGTATCGAACGGCCAGTTCAAGGGCTTTGTCCCGTGCCTTTGTCGAATAAAGAAGACATACGTCATCGACAAGATCGAGCATATTGACCGCAATAATATCGAGTTCAAGTTTGTTGGCTTCGATCTTGGAGAAATCCAGAATATCTTCGATGATCTTCAGGAGAATTTCCCCCGAATTCAGAATAGTCTTGGTAAGGCCTCTCTGTTCGACGGACAAGGGAGTATCGAGAAGCAATTCCGCCATGCCGAGCACACCGCTCATCGGGGATCTGATCTCATGGCTCATCGTTGCCAGAAATTCTGATTTAAGGCGGTTCGCGTCCTCTGCCTTCTGGATGGCGATTTGTAATTTTTCCGTGCGTTCTTCCACCATGACTTCGAGATTGGCGCGATAATTCGCGAGTTCCATTTCGTTCTGTTTTCTTTTGGTGATGTCTTGCAAAAGACCGACCAGATATTGCGGCTGGCCATCGGCATCGTATATAGGAACTTTACGTGTGTGGCAGAGCATCTCGCCGTAGGCGGTCGTAACCTTTTCGCATGGTATGTCGATAACTTTTCCGGCCTGCATGGTGGCCTTGTCCATGGCACGAAAGAAGTCTGATTCCTCTTCCGAGAAGAAATCATAATCGCTTTTGCCGAGCATTTCTTCGAGCGGAAAGCCGAAAAATTCGGCGGCTTCCCTGTTGATCGTTACGTACTTGTAATCATCGCGTACATCCTTTACGAACAAAACGCCGGGAAGGTTTTCAACGATGTTGTTGAACAATTCATTCTGGCATTTAAGTTGTCTTTCCGCGATGATCTTCTTTCTTTCGGATATTTTGGCGCGATAAGTAAGGCCGCGATACAGACCGGTCAGGATAATGATTGTGCCGAAGATAACTGTAAATATCGCGATTCCCGCCACATATCCGTATCCCGGGAAACGGTCTTGCGGTTCAACGAAATACAAATAGAAATTCTGGTTTCCGAAACCGATCACTTCTTTATAAAGGCTGTCTTTTTCGTGTTTTTCATTCGGGCTGACGGATAGAACGGCGTGCAAACCGGATCCTTCGGAGATGCGGTCAAGCCGTTCCATAACCACGGGCAGATTGATAGCCAGAAAGACCACGGATTCTTTCTTCGGCAGATGGAGATGAAAGAAGCCGACATTATTGTTGTATTTTTGAGATTTAAAGAAGGCATATAGTTTTTCTGCCCCCATACCGGTTTTATGGCTGGACGTTGTATAAAAGGTCTGCCCTCCATCACGCTTATCTATTATGCCATAGGCAAATATCGTATCCGGGCGCAGGCCATTGCGCGATTGCCAAAGGCGGTAGTAATCATCAATTTCTGCCTTTGAGACGGGGTCGTCGGTTATTTTATAGGCGTAAAAAGCATGAATAAGGTCTTTGTAATAGGCCAGGTCATCATTAATGGCATAGGCAATCTCTACGGCGTTTTCCCGGTTTTCAGTTTCTTTCGCGGCGGTATGGCCGCGTTGATATTCCAAGGACACCAATGCGGCCAGGGCGAAAGCCATGATCACATAGGCGGGCCTTATTTTTCCCAAGCGATTCATGATCACCATTCGATATGTGTGGTGGCACTGACGAAGCCTATCGCCTGATTTCCAGCCGGATTGTAGGTGAGTTTGTCGAAACTCAGCGCCCGCGCCTGCGCGATACCGCGCCCATGGTTATCCTTTGCGCGCGAAGGTTCGATGACCATAAAGCGCTTCCAATCGAATCCGCCGCCCATATCGGTGACGACCGCATACACGCCCTCAGACTTTTTGGTAATGATGGCTTCGACATAACGGTCCTGATATTCAGGCATCTGCTGACGCCGGAGCAATTCAGCCCGCCATGTGCCAAGATCGATCAATTCCGACTTGCGGTCATAACCGATTTCATATGTGCCATGTTCCACAGCATTGATCAGAATTTCACCCAGACCCGGTAACACCCTCTCGGGGTCTGGAAAACAATGCGCCATGAAGGCCGCGAGCGATTCCGCTTCGTCGATCGTACGGAAATGGAATTTACAGGTGTTGATCAGGTTAAAGCTGGCCTTATGTTTCTTAAGCTCGTCGCTCAGGCTTTTTGTCTGATCAACTTCCCGGGTCGCGGCGGATAAAACCGATTTCAAAACATCTTCGTTGACGGGTTTGGTCAGATAATAGAACACGCCGGCATCAATCCCTTCCTGTATCTCGCGGGCGGAGGAGGCCCCCGTGACCATCACGATTGGAATGCGGCGCAAGGCGGGGTCATCCTTGATCTGACGTACGGCCGTCAGCCCATCCATAACGGGCATGATGCGATCCATCAGAATGATATCGATACGGTCTTTCATATCCCGCAGAATATTTATGCATTGTTGCCCGTTTTCGGCGGCAAGCATCGTATGACCCAGATCATTGATCTGTTGTTCCATAAACACCCGTTCGACCCGGTCATCTTCTACCGTGAGAATGGTAAAAGGCCTTTGTGGTTTACGGCTGAAAGGGACTATATTTTCCGAGGTTTCAGGCATGGGTGGTCTACCTTTCACTGAACGCGGTCTTCAGGGAGTTGTGAATGGGTTTCAACAGATATTGCAGGATGGTTTTTTCGCCCGTAACGATTTCGGCCATGACCGTCATACCCGGTGAAATGCCGTAATGAGGGTTATTACCAACATATTGGTGGGAAAGTTTGATCCTGCCCTGGTAATATCGCTCACCGTTTTCCCCAGAAAATGTCGAGGCGGAAACGTAATCCAGTGTCCCTTCAATCAGCCCGTAACGGGAAAAATCATAGGTGCTGAGCTTCACCTTCACCGGCTGTCCGATCTTCAAATGGGCTATATGCTGCGGCGGTATCTTAACCTGCACAATCAGATTTGTGTCCGCAGGAACAATCTCCAGCAACGTGTCGCCCGGGCGGATGATTCCGCCTATTGTGGTCATGTTGAACCCTTTGACGATACCATCGGCGGGCGCCCGAATCTCAAGACGGGAGACGCGGTCCTGTAGTTTGCTGATCAACTCCTCATTCTGGATTTTCTCAGCGAGCACAGCGTCAAGCCGTTCGTTCACGTTATTGTTGTATGAGGCGCCAAGTGATTTCAGTCTATTTTCAAATTCGGCTTTTTCTGCGCCGGCCACAGCAATCCGTGTTTTGATCTGTGCAATTTCGCCGCGTATCAGGTTCAGGTTTTGCTGGTATTCAAGGAACCGGGTATCCGACAAAAAGCCCTTTTCGTGCAGTTCACGCCGGCGTTCAAACAAGCGGGCTGTAATATCATAATTGGATTGCACGGTCGCAAGTTCCGAGCGATAGCTTTCCATCGCCCGAGTCTTTTGCTGGATCTGGTCGCGGATAACATTCTCTTCCTGACGGTGGGCGGCGACCATGTCGCGAGAAAATAAAATCTGGTCCTTGACCAAAGAGGCATGGTCGTATTCATGTTTCGAGAAATTGGCCGGACGGCCTTCGATGAAAGCGCGCAGGCGTTCTTCCTGTAGTTCCAGAGACGTTTGCCTGCCTTTGGCCCGTTGCAAATCCTGCGTTGCGCCTTCCCCATCAAGGACAATCAGGAGATCCCCTTTTTTGACAATCTGGCCTTCCGTTACATGGATTTCCCGGATAATGCCACCTTCCAGATGCTGGACCAGCTGGTGATAGCCGGAGGGGATAACCTCTCCCGGCGTACGCGCCACTTCATTGATATTCGTGAATCCGGACCACACAGTGAAGGCAATAATGGCAACCGATATCGTCAGCATGGTGGTTTTGACAATGGCGGGATTGACGGCTTCTTCCAGTTGAATGGCTTGCGATAGATATTGTTTGTGATTTCCGAGCGTGTTGATCATGCGGCCTCCATCATCGATGTGATAATTTTGCGGGATTCGCCAAAAAGCGGGGGATGTCCGCCGCGCATCAGCAGGATATTGTCAGCGGTCTTCATGATATCCTCGCGGTATGTCACAATGAGGCAGGTTTTGATCCCCTTGTTACGGGCGAGATAGGCCTGAAGGTTTTTACCGCTGCGGCCCGAAAGTATGGCGTTCGGTATTTCGTCGATCAGAAGAATAGGCGCGTTGTGCAGATACAGGCGCGCCAAAGATATTTTCAGGGCAAGATTGCCCGGCAGCCGGTCTGCGTTGTAACGGTTCAAGGTTGTATTATACCGGTCCGGTAATTGCAGAATATCTTCCCGCGCCGTGGCAAGATCCAGTGCTGCCTCGATCTCATCTGTCGTGGCCAGCGGATTGGCAAGGCGCATATTGTCAATAATTGTGCCTTCGAAGAAGTCTGCTTGTTGAGGAATATAGGCGATCTGGCGACGCAAATCCGGTGCATCGAGCTGACGAATATCGAACCCGTCTATCATGACGGAACCGGACCGCGGTTTGTAAAGTCCTTTAACGAGTTTTAAAACCGTGGATTTTCCCGAGCCGTTTTCGCCCGTCACCGCAACAAGGTCCCCTTGGCGTACCGTAAAGGAAAGGCCGGAGAAAATAGTGTCACCATCATTGTTATAGCGCATGGATACATTGTTGAAACGCACTTCACCCTTAATACGCGCCAGGCGTGAATTGAACCGCGCCATTTGTCCTTCGGTTTCGATGTCCATTAGATTGTTCACCTGAACAATACTATTGCGAAGTTGTTCCAGACGCGGGATGACTGTGCAAAGGCTATAGAACGGCGTAAGAATGCGCCAGACGAGGATCATGGTGGCAACAAGCGCGCCCGTGCCAAGCGTGCCGGTCCAGATCATGTGCGCGCCAAAACCGATGGTGGCGACGGCGGCCAGAATGGTGATGGCGTGCGCCAGCGTTTCTCCCACCATGCCGAGCCATGACAGCCGGAACTGCGCCATGGTTTCCTTGCCCGATAGATCGCGGAATTTGTTTTCCCAAAGCGTGGTCAAGCCAAAGGAGCGGATGGCGCGAATCTTTTCAAAGGATTCGATGGTGAATTGCTGCTTTGCCGATCCGGCCTTTGCCGCGATCCGGATGGTTGTCCGTACACGTTTATATATGCCATAGAACAGCATGGCATAAAGGAGACACATCGATAACGGAACAAGGACGAGGGGGCCCGCAATTGCGTATATAGCAATGATCGCGAGCACAACAAACGGCATTTCAATGACCGATAGGAAAACGCTTCCGCCAAAAAAATCGCGAATGGATTCAAAAGTGCGCACGCGCGCGATTTGAGAGGACACCGAGGCGCGTTCTATCAGTTCCGGAGGCAAGCCGACAAGATGTGCGAATATCTGGTTTCCCACGATATTGTCCATTCGCGCCGATATCCATGAGAGCCCGTGCGAGCGGATTGCGCGCAAGATAAATTCGAATCCTATGGCCATAACCATCCCAACCATAATCATGGGCAGGATATCGAGCGTGCCCGTCGCAATCACGCGGTTATAGACCAGCATGACGAAAAGCGGTGTAATGAGCGAAATAAGGTTCAGGATGAAACCTGCACTAAGGATCTGGATCAAAGTTCCGCGAAACCGTCCGAACAGGGCGCGGAACCATGTGTAGTTCGTGCCTTCACGCACGAATTTCGACATTGCCGTCCGGGTTTCATCATAATGTTCGAAAATAAACACAGTCCCGGGTTCGGCCGAGAGTTGATCGTTTCGCAAGAATAGAATCGATCCATCCTGAAACAGTTTGGTTTGATTGCCGGTTCGTTCGATCAGAATAACGGGTTTTCCATCGGGTTTTATATAGAGGCAAGGATAAAGCCGATCATCAAGCGATTGCATGTCGCTTTGAATCTGCCGCGAAAAATAACCAAGATGCGCCAGCGTATTCATTACATCCGTCGTACCATATGGTTCGATCTGGCGGGGAAGGGCCTCCATCAATTGATAGGTGCGGCATTTCGGATCGAGCGAGAGGACAAGCGCGCAAAGACAGACCTCCCAATCTTGCGGCTGCGCATATTGTGGTACACCCGACGCACGCATCATCTGCACCATACGGTCGATAGGATCTGCGGTTTCCCCGGCCTGTGCCTGTGGATTGAAAAAACGGGTCATGACTGCATCTCCCGCAAGGTCGTGGTGGTCTGATGGGTTTGAAGCGGCGGCAATTCTGTTATCCGTCCGTTTTCAAGAACAAGGCGGCGGTCGGCCTGTGACGCAAGGTTGTAATCATTGGAACAGATGACAAGCGTGGCCTTGCCTTTCAGCCGTGTGAGCAGGCTGTAAACCTGATTGTAGCCATCGCGGTCCAGCGAACGGTCAGCATTGTCGAAGATGATCAGGCGTGGTTTGGGGGCAAGGGCGCGGGCCATGCAGATGCGTTGTTTCAGACCTGGCGGTATTGTATCCGTGCCATTACCGGCGAGCGGCGTATCATATCCGGCGGGAAGCCCGGCAATCTCTTTGTCGAGGTTGAGAAGGGCCGATATCTCCTGTACTTTCTGCGCCTCGATCTGGCCAAAACAGGTAAGATTGTCACGGATTGTGCCGCGGAAAATGGTTCCTTCGCTTTGGACATGGGCGATATGACCCGTTAGGTCCGCATGACGGTATTGAAGAATGTTCCGCCCGTCCAATATAACCTCACCATTCGTCGGCGCATACAAACCGGTCATGATATCCAATAGCGCGGCAAGGGCGGGGGAGTGATCGGCGGTCAGAGACACGCATTCTCCGCGGTCGATATCAAGTGACAGGTCTTTTAGCAGGAAGGCTTCATCGGCGCCTTTTTGAAAGGAGACATTCCGCAAGGATATGGTTCCTTCGCGCAGACCGTCTTCGTTTTCCACACCGGCAGGGTGAAGCGGCAAACCAAGAATACTTTCCACTTTGTCGCGGGAAAGCACATAGTCCTGATATTTCGTCCAAAGAGCCAGCGCCCGTTGCACCGGTTGCATGATACGTCCCGAAAGCAGGATCGTAGCGATCAGGCCGCCCACCGTTATGGTGCCATTTAAAACCAGATATGAACCGGACGCAATCACCGATGCGACCATCAGGTTGGAGAATAGGGAGCCTGTGTTGAAGGCCATCGCGGATGTTTCCGTGACACGGAAGTTCGCAAGACTGGATTCCCTTTCCAGTCCTTCATATTTGCGTGCAAAGACATTTTCCAGAGCAAAGGATTTAACTGTATGGATGCCTTCCAGCGTTTCGATCAGGAAATTATAGCGTTCGTCATCGTCGCGGTCGCGTTCGGCCAGTTCACGCCGGATATTGTTCCCCTGTGCCAATGTAATGATAGTGAACGCCATCAGAACGGCCGTCGGCATGACGGCAAGGGGCCCTGCGATATAGACGATCAACCCCAAGAAGACGGGAACGAACATCAATTCGAACGCCGTGATCAGGGAATAGCCATTGTAAAAATCCTTCAAACGTCCGATGGCCGAAAGACGATTGAGGTTTTCACCGATGCTGGCAAACCCTTGCGTCGATAAATCGGAAGCGAGAATGTGGTTTATCGCGCGGCAATTGAGCCTGTGTTCGAACGACGCACCGGCCCAGCCCATGACGTAGCCACGCGAAAGACGGAGCGCGGTTTCAAGGGCGATGGCAATGCACACTCCGGCGATAAGGACGGGCAGGGTGCCCGAGCCCGGGTTGGGTAGGATCCTGTCATATATCTGGAGCGTCATGGCGGGAAGGGCGAGGGAGAGGATATTGATGGTCAGGCTGGAGAGTAGAAGATCGCCGACGCTGAGCCTGAACCCCTCTGGATAGAGAGGATCATCCTGCCCCCGTGATAAAAATGTCATCCGAATAGACCTCCGAAGTTTCTGCCGCCGCCGAGACCCAGCCCTTCAAAGGCATCGTTCACAACAGGTGCAGGCATGATGGTTTCCACAGGTGACGCCGCAGACACAGGATCAGGTAGAATATTGGCAATATCCGCCGCAAGACCTGAGCCGAACAGGTCTCCCGCTTCGGGGAGGATGCTTTCGGTCCAGCTTCCGGTCTCTGCGGAATCGAGCGTATCGTTGAGGATGCCGATTCCCGTAAGACCGCCGCCAGAATCGACGGTGTCCAGAATGCCAAGCGCATCTTCCACCGTGCTTTCGAGGTTTTGTGTAACGGATTCCACAAGGCTGGTGCTCGCGGCCGCAATATCGGGTGTGACTTCGAACACATCCCACACATCATCGGCAAGCGATGCGGGGTCGGCCACCAGATCCGTGGTGAGAGGAACATTCAGGTCAATATCGCCCGTAATCTGTTCCAGCGGGTCGAGATCGACGGCAACCGTATCGGATAGCAAGGGGCTGTCGATCAGGGCGATGTCGAACGGAACGACAAGATCGGTATCTCCCGCTCCGTTATCCGTCGCCGATGCATCAAGCAGATCCAGAGACGGCATGATGCCAAGATCGATGTCGCCTGCCAGATCCTCTACAGGGTCCAGTATGATAGCGCCTTCGTTGGCAAGAAGGTTCAGGCCCAGCACTATATCCGTGTCGGAGCTATCACCGGCGGGGAGCAACGGCGAGAGAATATCCGCCGCGCCATCGCCCAGATCGGCAAGGAGCGTGTCGTTGCCGGTTCCGCCATCGAAATTGTCGATCAATCCATCCGCCGTATTGCCAAGCAGGTTGGCGGCGAGCGTGAGGTCGAGGTCAATATCGCCTGTAATCTGTTCAATGGGTGTTAAATCAATTGCCAGAGCATCGCCGAGCACATCCCCGCCGAGCAGGCCAACATCAACAGGTATGATTATATCTGTATCGCCCGCGCCATTATCGATCGCCGATGTGTTGAACAGGTCGAGTGCGGGGGCGATATTCAGGTCGATGTCGCCGAGCAGGTCTTCAACGGGGTTGAGAAGGATATTTTCCGATCCCAGTTCCGGTAGCGGGAGTGCGCCGAGACCAAGTCCGCCAAGGTCGAGGCCCACATCGGTATCATCATTATTGCCGCCGAGGAGATCGGCCAGAATTTCGGAACCGAGGTCGAGTTCGATATCAAGGTCGCCCAGAAGTCCTTCAACCGGATCAAGCGGTATGTGCAGATTGTCGAGTGATGACAGAAGCGGCAGGCCAAGCGCGCTGAGGTCTGTTAAAACCGATAAATCCTGATCCGACGGACTGTCATCATACTGGAAGGGATTAAGAATGGCCGACAGGCCGAGTCCTGCCGTGATGTCGCCAAGGAGGTTGTCAACCGGCGCAAGCACCGGTGACAGGTCTACAACTTCGTCGAGCACATTCAGTACCTGGCCGCCGGAAATGATATCGAGCGTTACATTGGTGATATTGTCGAGGCCGAGATTTAAATCAATACCGACCGGTCCCAGCGACAACGCATCGGTTATGCCATCGAGCCCGTCAAGACCGTCCAGTCCGCTCAGCCCGTCATTACCATCGTTTCCATTTGTCCCGTTCGTGCCGTTTGTGCCGTTCACGCCGCTGGCGCCATCGGCGCCGTCATTGCCGGTATAAGTATTGGTGGTTGTGCTTTCACTCGCGCTTGCATAGCTGTGCACCGAACTGAATGGATTTTGCGAATCCGAATTCACGGCAAAATTCGATGCGCCAAGGTTGCCCATATTGGTCGATGTGTTGCCGTTACCGGGATAACCTTCGATTTGTCCTGCTGTATCGGCAAGATCACCCATTGAGCGCAGGCCAAGTGCGTCACTCTCCTGGCCTTGTGATGCATACGCAAATGGGTTTGCCGAAAGAACGGGGGAAACCGATTGAATCCCGTCATTGCCGCCGATCATGTCAAACGGGTTTCCTGCCCTGATGGCATCATCTGTCTGGCCTGCCTGCATCATCAGGAAATTCATGTTGCCAGAGCCGAACAAACCTTCGGTCACGCCATCAAGGTCGCTTACGAGATACTGATCCGCGTCGAGTTTCGTGGTCGGCATGGCGAGAAAGTTGTTGAATGCCTCAGCCTGAAGCTGGACGGACGACGCGTCGGCGGATGTCGTGTTTATAATGTCCTGGATGTTGTTACTCATTTCATTCGGCCCCTTTGGTTGTTCTTGCATATCAAAAAGTACAACCATTGATTTAACTATGGGTTAAAAGAAAACGCTCTCAAAGCCTTTCATACCGCAGTATTCCTAAGATACAACGTGACTATTTCGTAGTACGCTGTTCCTTCAATATAAAACCATGGGTAGTGCATACCCGCGGGCGAAATGCGAAAAATAATCTATGCCTAAGAGAGAGTGAGGCCATACGATGAAGCGCGAAGTGGCATGCTTGTTATTATTCATGGCGGTGGGGATTGCCGCCCCTGCCATGGCGCAGGAACAACCGAAACACATGACGATCGAAAAGGTTCTCCGGCACGTTTATGACGATAGCCCGTTGATTGAATCATCACGCTATGGATTGAAGGCAACGCATGAGCTTTATCCGCAGGCGATTGCCGGATGGCATCCGCGCGTCGATGCGCAGGCCGAAATAAGCAAGGGCTGGATTGAAAGCGATCCTGCAACGACAGGTGATGGCGCCACCACCAAGAGCGTATCACTCAGCGCGGAACAGCCGATTTTCCGCGGCGGGCGCACACATTACCAAACCCAATCGGCCAATAGCCGGATCAAGGCAGAATACAGACGGATGTTGCAGGCAGAGCAAGAGGTATTTTTGCAGGCGGTCGAGGCCTATATGAATGTTATTCGAGACCGCATGCTCACAGGTTTTCAGCAAGCGAGTTATAATGCGCTGGCCGAGGAGGAGCGATCGCTCAGGGCGCGGTTCGAGGCAGGCGATGTCACCATGACCGATGTCAAACGGGCGGAGGCCCGCGTTTCCGCCGCGCTTGCGCAAAAAGCGGGAGCCGAGGGGGATTTGCGGACAAGCGAGGCCGTGTTCGAACAAATTATCGGATTTGCGCCGCCGGCCATTCTGACGCTGCCTGCGCCGGATTTCAAATTTCCCCTATCGGATGCCGCGCTTCTTGAAACCGCGCGCGCGAACAATCCCGGACTCTTTGCCGCCAAGTTTGATCATATGGCGGCGCAAAGCGATATCGGCGTTGCGCGGAGCGATCGTTATCCGCAGGTCAGCGCGTTTGCGTCTTACCTGAGGGAATATGATCCGCAACCCGGAACGCTCGATGAAACCGATACAGGCACAATAGGTCTTCGTATGAGCGTGAATTTGTATGAAGGCGGAGCGACCATGTCGCGCATTCGCGAGGCAAAAAACCGTGCGAGCCAGAGAATGGCCCTTGTCATCGAGGCGGAGCGTCAGGTGAAAGGCGATTTGATTGATAGCTGGGGGCGGTTACAGGCGTTGCGATCCGAAATAACGTCGCGTCAGACGGCCGTTGCCGCGGCCGACCTATCGCGCCAAGGTGTGCGTGAGGAGGCAAGGCTTGGGGAGCGTACGACTGTTGAAACGCTGGATGCCGAACGCGATCTGGTCGAAGCGCAAACCGCGCTGGCGCGGGCGCAGCGGGACATGGTTGTTGCCGAATATCAACTGGCGGCGGCGCTGGGCCTGCTTTTGCCCGAACATATGGGCATGGCCGATATCGCCTATGATCCGGGGCCGCATTACCGCGCAGTATCGGGGCGGATTTTCAGCGAAGACGAAGGTGATCCCGCAAAATAGTCACCATCATTCTGGGCGCAGCGAAGAATCCCTTAGAGATCCTTCGCCTGCAAGCTCAGAATGACAGGGAAAAACCTTGAGTTTTGCTTAAAAAACATCCATATAGCAGGCCATGAACAACGGCCAGTTAATATTAAGCGTACGAGACGCCCATGTCAGTTTTGGCGAGGTGCCGCTTTTCAAGGATTTGACCTTCAACATCCATGACGGCAGCCGCATTTCATTGGTCGGGAAGAACGGCACCGGCAAATCGACCCTGATGAATATTATCACCGGTGCACGCGACCTAGACGATGGTGAGCGCTGGATTTTGGATGGCGTTGTGGTTGGCTATTTGCAGCAGGAAGTCAAAATCATCCCCGGCCAGACCGTTTATGATTTTATTTTCCAAACCTTTCCGCCCGATACCGAAAGCTGGATGATCGATTACAAGATCGACATGGTGATCGCCCCGCTGGAAATAGACGTTCGCGACAAGATGGAAAACCTGTCCGGCGGGCAGGTGCGGCGGGCCGCGCTGGCGCGGGCATTGGTCGAGGAGCCGGACCTTCTGTTGCTGGACGAACCGACCAACCACCTTGATCTTGGTATCATTCAATGGCTGGAAGATTATTTGCGTGGGTATCGCGGCGCAGTTTTATGTGTATCGCATGACCGCACGTTCCTTGAGAATATTTCCAACACCATCTTCTGGCTGGACCGGGGAAAGTTAAAGGTCTGTCCGAAAGGTTTCGCCCATTTCGAAGAATGGTCGACGATGCTTTTGGAACAGGAAGAGCGCGAGCTAGCGAACCGTCAGAAATTCGTCGACCAGGAAGTGGAGTGGGCTTCGCGCGGTGTCAAGGCCCGCCGCAAGCGCAATGTCCGCCGTGTAGAGCAGATGCGTGAGGCGCGTGATGCGCTGAAGGCCGATCAATCCGCCTTCCGCAAGATGATGGGCAAAATGAAGGTCGAGATGGAAGATGTCGTCATGACATCACGCATCGTTTGCGAATTTTATAACGTCAGCAAATCATTCAACGATGATGGCCGCGAAAAAACCATCCTGAAAAATTTCTTCCTGCGCATTCAAAAGGGCGACCGCATTGGCATCCTTGGCAAGAACGGATCCGGCAAGACCAGCTTTTTGAAAATGCTGATCGGCGAAATGCAGCCCGACAGCGGTACAATCAAGCGCAAGAAGGAACTGGAGTTTTCCTACTTCGACCAGAAACGCAAAGATTTAAAAGACGATATGACGCTTTGGAAGACGCTCTGCCCCGAAGGCGGCGACCATGTCGATGTCATGGGAAAATCGCGTCATGTCGTGGGATATTTGAAAGACTTCCTGTTCGATCCGCAAAAGGCCAACCACAAAGTCGGCACGCTCTCCGGCGGGCAGAAAAACCGTTTGATGCTCGCCAAAA
Organism: uncultured Alphaproteobacteria bacterium; assembly: GCA_946481075.1. The sequence continues at coordinate 1,133,220 of CAMLMC010000001.1, read as the reverse complement.
TTCTGGCGAACCCCAAAACCTGTTTGATCCTCGACGAGCCGACGAATGACCTTGATATGGATACGCTCGACATGCTCGAAGATATCCTGCTGCAATATAAAGGCACGTTGATCGTTGTGTCGCACGACCGGGATTTTCTGGACCAGACCGTTACCAAAATTCTCGCCTTCGAAGGGGACGGAGAGATCGATGGGGTGATTGGCGGGTATAGCGATTATCTCGAGAAGAAAAAGAAAGAGCCGAAGGAAACGCCGGCACAGGCCGCGCTCAAAAAGGTCAAGGCGGCCTCGCCAGAGCCCGCCGGGGAAAAGCCGAGGACGCCGCCGAAAAAACTTACCTACAGTTTACAATTCGAGCTGGATTCCCTGCCCGAGCAAATGGAAAAGCTGGAAAATGAGATCAGTGACCTATTGAGCGTTCTGGAAGATCCGGACCTTTATTCCAAACAGCCGAATGTGTTTCTCAACACCTCTGCCGCGCTGGAACAAGCCAAAGCCAAGCTTGAAGCCGCGGAAGGGCGCTGGCTTGAGCTCGAAGAGATGCGTCAGCAGGCCTAAAAATTCTTTGAAATGAAGGGGTTGAGATTAACCTTCTGTGTTATATCTATGCAAAGAAGGGTTTTGATCTATCGCCCGTACCAGTTTAGGGCAGCCCCTGTTTTTAATAGCTTATAGTTCGGGATTTTATGATGAAATACCTGTTTTCCGCCGTTTTTGCCTTATCCATGCTGGCCAGTCCGGCCTTGTCCACGGCCCAGCAAGGCGGCCCGCCCCCTACGCCTGTTGTGATTCAGACTGTGCAAATGGACGATTTTACTGACCGGGTCGAGGCAATCGGCACGCTCCGCGCCAATGAGTCCGTCACATTGACATCCAAGGTCACGGAAACGGTGACGGCAATCAATTTCGAAGACGGCCAGCGGGTGAACAAGGGCGATATTCTGGTAGAAATGACGAGCCGCGAGCAAAAGGCGCTGCTCGATCAGCAAAAGGCGCTGGTTTCCGAGGCGTCCAAGCAGCTTGAACGTGCAAGGGAGCTTGCCAAAAACGGCGCGGCGTCCAAATCGACATTGGAGGAACGGTTGCGGGATTATAATGCCGCACGCGCCGCGATGGCCGCCCTGCAATCCCGCCTCGATGACCGTATTATCGTCGCCCCGTTCGATGGAATCGTGGGACTTCGCGATATCAGTGTCGGATCCCTTTTACAGCCCGGGACGGTGATTACGACACTGGATGATGATTCCGTTATGAAACTGGATTTTTCCGTGCCGTCGATTTTTCTGCCGACCCTGAAGGCGGGCATACCGATCAATGCCAAAGCAGCCGGATTTGATGGCGTTTACAAAGGCACGATTTCCGCGATCGACAGCCAGATCAACGAAAACACGCGCGCGATTGGCGTGCGCGCCATTATTCCCAATCCGGATGGAGATTTGAAACCGGGACTTTTGATGACGGTGGAACTGCTCAAAAACCCGCGGCGGTCGGTGGCCATTCCGGAAAGCGCGATTATTCCCGAGGCGCGAAAGACATTCGTTCTGGTCGTTGATGGTTCAGCAAGTCCCCCCACGGTGGAAAAGCGGGAAATTGTGATAGGTACGCGCAGACCGGGCGAGGTTGAGGTCGTAAAAAATTTACAGGCCGGTGAAAAGATTGTTGTACAGGGCACAATGACAGCGCAGCCCGGAAGCCCCGTGAATATTCTGGCCGAACAGGAAAAGGGCGATACGCTTCAGGATGTCATTCAAAAATACAAGACCGATCCGGCAGAATCACAAGGGCAGGATGTGAAGGACGGTAACGCGCAATGATCCTTTCCGATATTTCCGTCAAGCGCCCTGTCTTTGCCGCCGTTATCTCCCTTTTGCTCATCGCGTTCGGGATTGTATCTTTTACGCGCCTGTCCCTGCGGGAATATCCGGATATCGATCCGCCGATCGTTTCAATCAGTGTCGATTATCCCGGTGCTTCGGCCTCGATCGTCGAAAGCCGTGTGACCGAAGTGATAGAAAGCCGCATATCGGGTATCGGCGGCATCGATTTCATTGAATCGTCCAGCGAGGACGGGCGTGCCCGCATCACCTTGCAATTTTTTGTCGGAGTCGATATCGACGCGGCCGCCAACGATGTGCGCGACAAGATATCGGGCGTCATGGACAATCTTCCCGAAGAGGCCGATCCGCCGGAGGTGCAAAAGGTCGATTCCAGCGACGATGTAATTATCTGGCTTTCGCTCACCAGCAGCCGCCATTCGATTGCCGAACTGACCGATTACGCCAACCGTTATCTGGTTGACCAGTTTTCGATTATCGACGGGGTTTCGCAAGTGCGGGTCAGCGGGGCGCAGACCTATGCCATGCGTGTGTGGATAGACCGCACGCAACTGGCGGCACGCGGGCTGACCGTCACCGATGTTGAAAGTGCGCTTCGCGCGGAAAATGTGGAGCTGCCTGCCGGGAATATTGAATCGCTCGACCGCCAGTTCACGGTTCGTATGAGCCGTGTGTTCAAGGATGCTGACCAATTCGCCAATCTGGTGATCGGCCGTGGTGATGATGGATATCTGATCCGCCTGAAAGATGTGGCCCGCGTGGAGCGTGGGGCGGAAGAAGACCGTACCATGTTCCGCGGCAACAATGTACCTCAGGTGGGATTGGGCATCATCAAGCAATCAACGGCCAACACCATTTCCGTTGCGCGCGCGGCGCAGGCCAAGGCGGAACAGATCAATTCATCCCTGCCCGAAGGCATGCAAATTCAGGAACGCTATGACACATCCGTTTTTGTCGAACAAGCGGTGCACGAGGTTTATGTCACGCTCGGCATCGCCATGGTGCTTGTCGTTATCGTGATTTTCCTGTTTCTGGGCACCATCAATGCCACGATTATTCCCGCCATTGCCGCGCCGGTATCGTTGATATCCGCTTTTATCGTTCTGCTTGCGATGGGATTTTCCATCAATATCCTGACGCTGCTTGCGCTTATTCTCGCTATCGGTCTTGTGGTGGATGATGCCATCATCGTCGTCGAAAATATTGTCCGGCGGATGAAGGAAGAGGGGGAAAGCCCGCTGGTCGCCTCCTACAACGGTGCGCGGCAGGTGGGATTTGCCGTCGTGGCGACGACGTTGACCTTGATGGCGGTGTTTTTGCCGATTACCTATCTGGAAGGCGATATCGGCCGACTGTTTTCGGAATTTGCGATTACCATGGCCGCCGCCGTCGGTTTTTCCGGTTTGATCGCCTTGACGCTTTCTCCCATGCTCAGTTCGAAAATTCTGAGCGCGACCAAAGAGGAAAGCCGTCTGACGAAAAAGATAGATAGCGTCTTTATGGCAGTGCGGGGCAGGTATGGACGATCGCTTTCCTATCTTCTGGGCCGTCCTTTGATTGTCGTGGCGGGTTTTATCGCCGTTCTGGCAGTCATTGCATTGTTCCTGAAAATAACGCCTGCGGAATACACCCCTCGTGAAGACCGCGGCGCGTTCTTCCTGATGGTCAACGGACCCGAGGGCGCAACCTATTCCTATATGAAGGAGTATATGGACGAGATCGAGCGCAGACTGACGCCCTATCTTGAAAAAGGCGAGATCGAGAGCCTGATGGTTCGCGCGCCGCGCGGGTTTGGCAATCTATCATCGTTCAACAACGGCATGGTGATAGTGGTCCTGAGCGATTGGGGATCGCGCCGTCCGGCAACCGAAATCATGAATGAAGTGCGCGGGAAGGTCGCCGATCTTGCCGGGGTACGTATCGCCCCCGTAATGCGGCAGGGGTTCCGCGGCGTTTCGGGCAAGCCTGTGCAGTTCGTGATCGGCGGCGGCACGTATGAAGAGCTTCGCGAATGGCGCGATATGCTGGTGGCCAAAATCAACGAAGACAATCCCGGCCTTAATTCCATCGACTGGTCGTATAAAGAAACCAAGCCGCAGCTTGAAGTCGTGATCAACTATGACCGTGCGGCAGAGTTGGGTGTTTCCGTCACCAATATCGGCCGCACGCTGGAAACAATGTTGGGGTCGCGGCGCGTGACAACCTATATCGACAATGGCGAGGAATATGACGTCATCGTAGAAGGCGAACGTGAGGAGCAGCGCACGCCCACCAATATGGAGAACATCTATGTCCGTTCCGACCGCACGGGTGAATTGATTCCGCTTTCCAACCTTGTGACGCTGGAAGAGCTCGCCGATTCATCGACGCTGAACCGTTACAACCGTGTGCGTTCCATCACGATTGAAGCCGATCTTGATAAAGGTTACACGCTGGGACAGGCTTTGACGTATATGGAAGATCTGGCGCGAGACACATTGCCCGAAAGCGCGGTGTTCGATTACAAAGGCCTTTCGAAAGACTATAAGTCTTCGGGCGGGTCGATCTATTTTGTTTTCCTTCTGGGCATCCTTGTCATGTTCCTGGTCCTTGCCGCGCAGTTCGAAAGTTTTGTCCATCCGTTTGTGATTTTGACCACCGTGCCGCTTGCGATGGCGGGGGCGCTTGCCGGCCTTTATCTGACGGGGCAGACCATCAATATCTTCACACAGATCGGGCTTATCATGCTGGTGGGGCTTGCGGCCAAAAACGGAATCCTGATCGTCGAGTTCGCGAACCAGTTGCGCGATGAAGGTGTGGAATTTACGCAAGCCTTGATCCGTGCCTGTGAGTTGCGTTTGCGCCCGATCCTGATGACCAGCATCACCGCCATGGCAGGCGCGGTTCCCCTGATCCTCACCAGCGGTGCGGGATCGGAAACGCGTTCGGCCATCGGTATCGTCATCTTCTTTGGTGTGGCCGCCGCGACGTTGTTCACTTTGTTCGTGGTACCGGTGGCTTATCAGTTGATCTCCCGCAGGACCGGATCGCCGGGCGATGTCGCGCGCAGGTTAAAGCGCGAGATGAAGCAGCCGCATTCCCCGCAGGAATAAAAGAGAGGCCATAAGAAAACAGGCGAACCGCCCTAGGAAGCAGTCCGCCTGTTTTTTTGGTAAACCTTCTGACTTTATGATTTGGCCGTGCCGCCCGGCGCCGTGCCGTGTTTATCCTTATATATAACCTTCATGCGATCCGCCATTTTGGAGATGTCTTCCATGCCTATCTGCAAGTTGTTAGCGAGTTGTTGAAGCGCCGCCTTGGCATCCGTGCTGCCGCCATCCGCGGCGATCTTGTACCACATAAGCGCGTCTTCCTGCGTCGCGGCTTTGCCGATCAAGGCGTTTTCGTGGATGAGGCCAAGATTATATGCAGCCTCGACCACTCCCTGATTGGCGGCGCTTTCAAAAAAGGCGGCGGCGATGGCGGCATCATAGGTTGTTCCAATTCCCTCGATATAGGCTATGCCGAGATTGTATTGCGCTTCGGGATGACCGCCCTTCGCGGCTTCGCGGTACCAGTAGATGGCGCGGTCGATATCGCGTTCCACGCCCAGTCCCTGATGGTATAACACGCCAAGATTATAGGCGGCATTAGCGATGCCGCCATCTGCGGCTTCACGGAACCATTGCGCCGCCTTGTCGAAATTCTGTGTTACGCCGCCGCGCCCTGCCGTGTAAATTGCGGCGAGGTCGTGCTGTGCTTCTGGCATGCCTGCGAACGACTGGTTTTGCAATTCCTGCATCGCCGCAGGCAGGGAATCATCCGGCGCGATGCGCGATGCGATCGGCTCGTCGCTCTCTTCGGCGCGAACGGAGGATGCGGTTTTTGAATCCTGCATCAAGGCTGTCGCGGCAAAGGGTCTCAGCGGATCATAACCGGTTTCAGGCGTGCGCGTTGCTGTCTGGGGTGTGACCGCGGCAGGTTCATCAACCGCCGTCTCCAGTTCCTGGCGGGCCTGAGGGGCAATTTCATTGAGCTGGGCCGCCAGTGCGTCGGCATCTTCGTTAAGTGCCGCCATCAATTCGTCATCGGAGCTATTTAGAACCTGTTGCGCGGCAGGCGTTTGTTCCGTCGCGACTGGCTCCGTCGCTTCCGTAGAAGCGCTCACCGGTGCGGCTTCGATCTCTTCTGCCACGACAGGCGATGCATCTTCGCCGTTGATGGTTTCCCAGCGATTTTCATCCAGATTGACACGGGCGAGACCGCCGTTTTCCAACACGGCGATTTTCGGCATCTCCGGTTGTTGCATCTGGTTGACAGTCCAGCCAAAGAGAAGGGCCGCCACCAACATCGATGCCATGCCCACACCCTGCACACGCACGGATTTACGCCACCAAGGCGCACTATCATTGGCGGCTTCGGCCGCATTTTCAGACCATGCCGGAATTTGCGGCAGGCCGGCCGCCTGCGCCGCCGCGCTTTGATCGGTAAGGAGCACCAGCGCGCGCGCCTTTAAAACATCCTGCGTTTCGGTCAGGATTTCTTCCATCCTTTCGACTTTGCGCAAGGTGCGTGTGCGGTCCTGACTGATTTTGTCGATCTGGCGGTCGATGCGGGCCTGTTCGCCGATTGTGTTTTCAACGCGCAGGGCAAGGGCCGTCGATGTTTCTTCGGCATCGGAAACGCGTTTATCGAGCAGGGCCTGCCCCGCCACGGTTTGTACCAGTTTGGCTTCGGTTTCCTTCAACGCGCGCTCAAAGCGGACCTGGCGCTGCGACATTTCTGTTTCGGCACTATCGCGTGTCTTGATTTTATTTTCCAGGTCGAGATAGGCCTTCTCGGTTTTTTCGGCGCGGTCTTCCAGTTCGATCAGGGATTTACGGTATTCACGCAGTTCGGCAAGGAGTTCATATCGCTCTGCTTCGCTACGTTTGAGTTTGTCGTTGATCGCGGCAAGCGTGCGGAGCAATTCAACGCCGCGGCCGCTTGGGGCCGGGGCGGGCACCGCCCTACCTTCGTGACGGTAATCATCCTGCGGCGGACGGACCACATGAACCCTGTCTGGTGTGCGCCCCTGTTTCATAACGCGAATCCCTTTTCCCATGTATTGTGAACGCACCCACTATATATATTCCGGCAAATAGCACCAAGGAAATTATGGAACATGTCCACAGGGCTGTCGGGTCACAATCAATCCTTAACAAGCTGAATTAATTGACTTATCCGGGATGGAAAGGAGAGGGGAGCCATGGAGTCCGATACTGGCCCGGACTTTTGACCGCTATCGCTGAAACCGAAGGAAATCGTGCGGCAAAAAAAGATTGCCCCAAAGCTTGGCAATATCAGTACGGGCTGCATGCTCATGTAAACGCCTCACGGCTTCGCTAACAGGCACCGGCCCACCTTTAGAAACGTATATCCCAGTTTGCGCCAGGCGGGGCAGCATATTATTGTCATCGAAATCCACATCCACATCGCCGCCAATCACGCCATTGTATGGATTGCGAGCCTCAGTCCGCGAACAAGCGGTAAAAAAAGGCTGTAAGCCGATTAATTCTTTTTAATGATTTTCTCCCGCCGCGAAACAGGCGTATAAGCGTACAAAAATTACATAAAATGCCCGCTAAAGTTTAAAAATTCTTCTCTCTTTAAGAATAGGATAATCACATGTCACAAACCTTATCCGAAACGCGCATATTGATCATCGATGACGATGAACTGGTGCGCCTCACCCTGAAAAACCTTGTCAAAAAGGCAGGTTTTTTGGTGTCTGAAGCAGATAATGGCCGGACCGGTATGGATATGTTTGCGAAAGAAAGGCCGCAGATAGTGATTACGGACATACTCATGCCTGACAAAGAAGGGCTGGAAACCATCACGGAGATGCGCAAGATTTCGCCACATGCCGCGATCATCGCCATGTCGAGCGGTGGAAGCACCAAGAATCTAAGCTTCCTTCAACTGGCCAAACAGTTAGGGGCGAATTACACGATAACCAAACCCATCAAGCCGGATGTTTTGATGGCGGCAATAAAAGCTCTGCATAAGAATTAGGATTAAATTTTTCCTCAGAAATATGTGGTAAGGTTTTAACGGGTACGGGCATAGAAAATGTGGCGTGTCGGAGAATGAATGTTATCAAGTCTTAAAAAGACCTTTCGAAAAATTTCCATGCTGAACCGTCTTATATGGTGGAAGAAGCGTCGGGAAGCACCTCCCGAACCTCTTTCCCGGCGTCGCAAGGCCCTCAGCCCCGAAAACCAGGCAAAATTGGACAGTCTTTGTGCCGAACTATTCAAAAAGAAGGATATGATAACATCCGGCAAGCTTCAATTCATTGGCTTGGCGGAGGTTCAAAGGCGTCTTGGCAAAAACTGGCGCAGTCTAAAGAAGCTCGTTTTCGATACCGCAGATGAAGTCTTGGATGAAATGCTGGATTCAAGCGATGTTTTCATCCGCTATCATGAAGATACCTACATTATTATATTCGCGCATGTGACGTTGGAAGAAGGCAGGCTAAAAGCCTCCATGATCGCTTCGGAAATTCAGAGGCGTTTGTTTGAATTGAATGAGAAAGACTTGAAGGATCTAGAAATCCGGAAGGCCCTTGCGCAGATCAAGGCAAACTTTGTTCAGAATAACAATTATACTGATTTCCTGGAAAATTTCGCTAACAGTGAATTCGCATACCAAGAGGAAGAAATACCGTTATGGGATACGGATTCTTGTGATGATTTTGAGCCGCCGATAACATCTGTTGCCGCAGAAGATTGCAGGCAGTCAGTCACGGGCGCTGTCCAATCTAAAGGACTTGAAGATTTAGGATTCTCCTATTTGCCCTTCTGGGATGTAGCCCGCAACGCGCTTACGACGTATCTATGCATCGCGGGAAAGGCATCGCAACCCGATGTCAGGACGCTGGGCGGTTACAAAACATTTTATACTCAGCTTGCGCCAGATCAAAGAATTGGTCTTGATATTCTTACGTTGGAGCATGTTCTTGAGCAACTATCAGCTATGGAGGCCGACGGGCGGAAGTTGTTGATAGCGTGTCCGGTCCATTATGACAGTCTTTACAGCTATGAAAATTATGAATTCTATAAATCCCATCTTGAGAAGATACCCGAAAGCCAGAAACAGTTTTTGATTTTTCTCATCATGAATTTTACCGAAGGCAGGGCGCCCAAAAATGCGTACTGGTTTGCCGCGCCGCTGCGCGGCTATTGCCGTCATGTCTTTGCCGAGGTTCCTTTGCGTTGGGATATCAATTTCAGCTATTTCAACAATTCCGGCATCGATACCGTTGGGGTCCGCTTTGAAAACACTATGCCGGAGAAGGAAATAATTAAGGTTGTGAACGGTTTGGGCGCCAAGGCAAAAGCGGTCAAAATCTCAAAAACATTTATTCTGGACGTTACGTCGTTAAGCCTGACAACGTCAGCCATATGTGCAGGATTTGATTATATCAGCGGTCCTGCCATTCATGACGCCGTGGACAAGCCGGACGTTGTTCACAAATATCAGTATCAGGATTTGTTGGCGGGCCTTATGCCGAAGGAGAAAGTTATCAGTTAAAGGGTATGTTTTTTGAACATCAAATTTTTTAAACAGGATTTTTGTAACAAAATGATCGGTGGAGGAAATAGATGATTAATGCGACAGGTTTTTATTGGGCAGGGGCCCGTGGATTGGAGTTTACCGACGGGGCAGATATCCCCACGAAACCCGATATTGTTTTTTATTTTGTTGATAAGAAAGTCCACAGCAAAATCGATGCCCATTCTATTCTGAGGGATCGTTTTCCGGACTCAGTTTTATTCGGTTGTAGTACCAGCGGCCCTGTTCTGGGGGATGATATCTATACGGATACCTTTACGGGCCTTGCCGTTTCTTTTGAAAAAACAAAAATCCGTACCGCGCAGATTTCGTGCCATAGTCAGCATGAATCATATGACGCCGGGAAGAAGCTCGTCGAACAACTTCTGGGGGACGATCTGGCGCACGTATTCGTGATTACAGACGGTATGAGCGTGCACGGTACCAACTTCCTGAATGGCGCCAACGAAATGTTACCGGATGGCGTTGGCATTACGGGAGGCATGGCCAGCGATGGTTTCGAATTCAAAGAGACGCTGTGCGGTATCGACCGTCCGATCGAGACGGGACAGATATGCGCCATCGGTTTGTACGGTCATTCATTGCGAGTCGGTTGTGCCGCCGAAGGGGGATGGGACACGTTTGGTCTTGAACGCGTGGTGACAAGGTCGGACGGCAATATCCTATATGAGCTTGACGGAAAGCCGGCTCTGGATTTGTATAAGGAATATCTGGGGGAAGATGCCGATAAATTGCCCGGTGCCGGATTGTTATTCCCGCTGTCCATCCGCAAGGACAGGAACAGCGGCTATATCGTAAGGACGATCGACATTGTCGATGAAGAAGCGAAATCTCTGCGTTTTACAGGTGATATACCGCAAGGATATATTGCCCAGTTCATGAAAGGGAATTTTGGCAATCTTGTCGTGGGGGCCGGACTGGCCGCCGAAAAGGCCAAAGGCCAGAATAATCAAGTGGCCGGTTTCGCGCTTGTGGTTAGCTGTCTTGGGCGTCAATTGTTGATGGGAAGCCAGATCAGCGATGAGTTACAGGCTGTCTGCGATAAGCTAGGATCGCATATACCGGTCACCGGATTCTATTCCAATGGAGAGTATTCCTATAAGGAAGCGTATACCTGTGTTCTTCATAATCAAACGATGACTATGACCTTGTTGCAGGAAACATGAGCGAGCATAAAACCAGACATCCATTGCTTGATAAACAGATCAAGCGGGCTTCGCGATTCACAGCCGATGGGTCGTGCGATACCGAATTGTTATATGAATCCATAAGCCAGAGCTATAGGGAGCAGGAAGTTTTGCGCGACCGGTATGACCGGGCCAGCAAGCTGATGGCCGATAATATTCTGGAGAGCAAAAAATTCCTCGATCTTATTCTGATCAATGCGGCGGAGGGAATATACGGGCTTGATATGCAGGGTAATACGACCTTTGCCAACACAGCCGCGGAAAGAATGTTGGGATATACGTTGCAGGAGATGATCGGCGTTTCTCAGCATGATCTTATCCATCATTCCCACGCCGATGGAACCCCGCACAGTAAAGATGATTGCAAAATATACGCGGCCTTTACAAGAGGCCTATCTTCGGAAGTTGAAGACGAAGTTTTTTGGCGTAAGGATGGAACATGCATGCCTGTCGCCTATAAAAGCACGCCGATCAGGGACGACAATAACCAGATTATAGGTGCGGTGGTAACATTTCAGGACATCAGCGCGCGCAAACAAGCGGAAGTCGCGTTGCTGGAACAAAAGGAAATTGAAATAAAGCTCAAGGAAAAAGAGCGCGTCAACGCACAGATGCAGATTTATACGGATAAGCTGGAATTAATTCGTGAAGAGCTTATCATGACCAATGCCAATCTTAAGGAAGAAAAGAAGAAGGCAGAGGCGGCAACGCAGGCAAAAAGCGAATTTCTGGCCAATATGTCCCATGAATTGCGAACGCCGCTTAACAGTATCATGGGCATGATTCAGATGTTTATCGAAGATCCGACCCTGAGCGATGAAAACCGCGAAATGGCCGAAGTGGTTCATAGATCGGCAAGCAACCTTCTTGAAATTGTAAACGATATCCTTGACCTCTCCAAGATCGAAGCCGGGTCGATGATGCTTGAGAATATCGGGTTTGATTTTAAAACGACAGTATCTACCGTTTTGGAAAGCCTCGCCCCGATTGCAAGTTCGAAAGGCATATCGCTTAACTATAGTTTCGTCGACAATGACATTCCATACCTTACAGGGGACCCGGTGCGGATCAGCCGTGTTTTGACGAACCTTGTCGGCAATGCGATCAAATATACGGACACAGGGTCGGTCAAAATCAATGTAGAGTATAAGTATACGGGCGAGGGCGAGCTCCTGCTGACCTGTTATATCGCCGATACGGGAATTGGTATCCCTAGTGACAAGTTGGCACACATATTTGAAAAATTTACGCAGGCCGATGAGAGCATAACGCGGAAATATGGCGGCACGGGGCTTGGCCTTGCCATCACAAAGGATCTGGTCCTGATGATGGGGGGGAGCATAAAAGTAGAGAGTGAGGTCGGGCGCGGATCTACGTTCTGGTTCGAAATTCCTTTCCGGACCGCACAAAAAATTCATAAGGAGTCCAAGTCCGGCGACTCTTTACTACTTGATGGCGCCGTGCTTGCGGACAGGGCAAAAATTGACGAGGCAAGGATTCTGATCGCCGAAGACCACCCGTTGAACCAAATATTTATCAGCAAACTTTTAAAACGGATGGGCTTTAAACATATCGATTTGCAAGAGAATGGCCTTTTGGCCCTTGAGGCTTATAAGACAGGAACCTACGATGTTATTTTGATGGATTGCCATATGCCGGAAATGAATGGTTATGAAGTTACCAAAACCATCAGGAACATTGAAAAATCCGACCCCGGCAGGCCCCGCACGCAGATTCTTGCCCTGACCGCCGATGCCATGGTTGGAACGCGCGAAAAATGCCTTGAGGCAGGCATGGACGAATATATCAGCAAGCCCATCGATGCGACCGACCTGAGAAATATCCTGCATCGCTGGATCAGCATACCGTTCGAATCCGAAGATGGAAAAGCCCATCACAAGGGGGCAGGAAAGGCAGCGCCGATTGATCTGGAGCGCCTTAAGATCTTTGCCGATACCTCCGAAGAACTGATGCAGTACCTTTCTGTTTTTCTGAGACAGGGAGAAGAGGATCTGACAAAACTGGCCTATGCCTGTATTGAGGAGAAGGATGCAGAGTGGGTTGAAACCGCGCACAAGATCAAAGGTAGTGCCGCCACTGCCGGGGCGGATAAATTGCGAGAGTTATGCGCGCAAGCCCAATTGCAAGAGTCTGCCTCGCGGAAGGAGAGGGCCTTGCTGCTTCAGGAAATCAGGCAGGCCTTTGAAGAGGTAAAAGGCTATTGCGAAAATCTAGCGGCCGCGTAACACAGTGATGGCAGCGGTAACATATGGGGCACCAACTCCGGGCCATCTTATTTTCTTCCATACCATCCGCTTATCATAAAGGACTGAAAAAAACGTACCGGCATTGATAGGCCGCTGGCCAACATAAGGCTTTCAACCTCTGCTGGTGGAAGAACGCAGAGAGTTTCTTTAAGAGTCCGGGGAAGAGATTGAAGCGATTCGGCCTCAGCCCCCATGAGGATCTGTACGGCTTCCCAGTTCTTTAACATGGAAGGAAACGCCGCAGAGTTCAGGTCAAAACTAATTTCTGTACTGATGAAATAACCTTCCACCTTCAATCTTTCGTGCATATTCCTGTAGAAATCTACCCTTTTCTCGCGGTCGATAAAATGGGCAACGAGGACGCTCAAGACAGCATCAAAATTCTTTCCTTCCGGTGCGTCCTCAATATATCCATGTATGAGCGTGCAGCGTTCCAGAGCCCCCGCGCGCACTAAGTTTTTCCGGCATACTTCCAGCATGGCTGCAGAAGGATCAACGCCGACAAACGTCCATTCCGGATATGCCTTGGAAAGCGAGATAATTTCCGCACCTGTTCCAACGCCAACGCACAATATGCGTGCATGTTCTGGCAAATTTCTAAGAATAAGGCGGATAAGAAAGTGCATATTTTCGGCAATCGGTGCCAAAGCTCTATTCTTCTCGTCATAAGACTCCGATATGTCCTTGGTGAAAAAGGCAGAAAGATTGGCATTGTCTTGCCCCTGCTTGTGCGTCATCTGAAGCGCTCCCTATTCGACGATGTGCGGTTGGTTTAGACGCTTATTATATCATGCGTGTCAATAGTCTGCCGGATCGGGAGGGAATGACCGTGCCTGGATCCCGTTACGCCTCAGCGACTACAGTTTTCGCGCGGGAGAGTGATATAGATGGCTGGGGCGGGAGGGATCGAACCTCCGAATGTCGGTACCAAAAACCGATGCCTTACCGCTTGGCGACGCCCCAACAATGGATCGAAAAAGCTCTCGACGGATGCGAAACCTATAGAAACTTATGCCGCAAGGCAAGCCCAAATTGACAGGAACATCGACGATTTGACAGCGGCGGGGGCCTGACACGCAAAATCATGACGGGCGCGGGTAAGTCTTTCGAATATTTTGTAAAAACTACTGGAGCGGAGGATGCCTTTCCCATTGTCCCAGTGGTTTTTATCCGACATCTGCGTTATAGTGATGCCACATTAGACCAGCTTTTCGGAGAATATTATGGGAAAAGAACGCGACACCAAGAAAGAAGAAAAAAAGCAGCCGACAAAAGACGCCAAAGCAAAGAAGCAGGAGAAGGCCGAGAAAAAGGCTGCCCGCGAAAGCAAGTATAACTAGGACGTCCTGGGGCGTTTACAGGCCGGGGTGATCCCGGCCTTTTTTTTACAATCTTCCGGCCCGCACCCACCAGCCGGGATTGTGCGCGGCGATGTTCGCCGCCGCGTCAGCCGCTTCATCGTCACCGAAAAGACCGAAGACGCAGGATCCGCTACCGGTCATACGGGAGAGAAGGCATCCGTCCTGCGCCGCTATCAGACCCAGCGCATCGCCGATCACCGGGCATGTTGCCTGTGCGGGCGCGCTGAGGGCGTTGTCGGTCAGTTTCAAAAATTCGATGAGCGCATCGATCGATTCCAAACGGGGGATTGCGGTCAGGGGCGGCAGAAAGTTCTGATTCCATGCCCTGAAGACGTCTTTTGTATAGGACGGCGCACCCGGCCAGCATAAAAGAATATGTGCTTGAGGCATGGCTGGCGCCGGGGCGAGAAGATCGCCTATTCCCTGCATGCGCGTAGGCGTGGCCCGATAACAGACCGGCACATCCGCACCAAGGGATAGGAGGAGCTGCTCGCGCTGTCCGGAGGGTATCTGCTGCCCGCTAAGCACCTCCATGGCGCGTACGACAGCCGCCGCATCACCGGAGCCGCCGCCAAGACCGGCACCTGCCGGAATGTTCTTTTCTAGGGAAATCGTTACGGGCACGCGCATTTCGGGCGGGAGTGCATGATAGGCGCGAAGAGCGAGGTTGCCCTCATCTGGTCCCGCATGGTGCGCGAACGGGCCGGATACGGACAGGGTGAATTCCCCGGCACTCTCTACCCGGATGACATCACCGATATCTTTTGGAAAGACGACAAGGGAATCAAGCAGATGATAACCGTCATGGCGTTTGCCGGTTATATGCAGATACAGATTTATTTTGGGCGGCGCGGTGATCTCATACAAAGGTAGGGCCGTTTCTACTGCCTGACCGGCTGTTCCTCTGTTGTGTCCTTTTTTGCCTGCTGGACCGCGCTGGATGCGGCGGAGGGTAGCCCGTTTTCGATCTTCTGGTTGATCGCGGTCGCCAGCTTTTCATCATCCTTGTTGTGGTTCAGGGCACGTTGCCATTGGAAACGCGCTTCCTGTTTGCGGCCCACATGCCAATACGCATCCCCAAGATGGTCGTTGATTGTGGGATCGAAGGGGACAAGTTCAACAGCCTTTTCAAGCTCTGTCACGGCCCTGTTATAATCGCCTAGTTTGAAGAAAACCCATCCAAGAGAGTCTGCAATATACCCATCATCGGGGCGCAGGAACGCGGCCTTTTTGACCATGTCGAGCGCACGATCCAAATTCTTGCCCTGATCGGCCCAGCTATAACCGAGATAGTTGAGGAGATAAGGGTGGTCCGGTTTGAATTCGAGGGCCTTTTCAAGGTCTGCCTCTGCCTTCGTCATGTTGCCGGCACGTTCATATGACATGCCACGGGCATAAAGAAGATGCCAGTTTTCGGGGCCTATCTTGCCTCCCAATTCTTTTTCCGCGCGGTCATATGCCTTGATGGAAAGATCATATTTTTCTGCACGGCGATAAGCATCACCTATCTGGATCAGTGCATTGATATCCTTATGCGTGTTGTATATTTCATCAAGATAGGCAATGGCTTGATCAAGCTTTCCTTCGCTCTCCATCAATTCTGCCGCGCTTCTTTGCGCCGCCAGGAAAGAGTCATTGCCCGAATTGATGGTCTTTAAAACACCTATCGCTTCATCCGCATGGTCGTTGCGCATCAAGATGCCGGCCAGCATCAACCTGTTCTCTTCATTGCCGGGGGCAAGGAACTCCGACATGCGGGCAAAGACCAACGCGCTGTCATCGCTGTTTTCCTGAAACAAGATGCTCGCCATATTATAAAAGGCTTCGGCCGCGCCTTCCATGGGGGTCGCGATCTTTGGGGCATTCACGCTGCCGGGATCTGCAATCTTTGCTTCAAGCGCGGTGATATCCGGAACCGGAACGCCATTGTCTTTTTTGTGTTTCAGCAGGGTTTCATAAATTTTTTTCGCCAGTTCGGGATTGTTGTTGCGCGCGAAAATATCGCCAACCCGTTCCATGATGTGGCTGTCCACCTCGCCGGAGGCAATGATATTCACAAAATAACGCGCGTCATCCTTGATCTGTCCGACATAATCCGCGATCAACAACGCGTGATAGGCATGAAACGGACTGGCATTGACAAGATTGTCGTCATCTTCCGGGCCTTGCGGGGCCTGCGCCCATGCAATCAGGATGGGACGAATGAAATCACCGACGCTATTGCCCGGCATTTTTTCGAATATCGTGACCGCTTCCTTGAAGTTCTGGCGCTTCAGCTCATCCGTCCCATGCACCAGTAATGCAAGAACGTTATCATCATCTTGTTCAAGAACCTTGCGGGCAAAGGCGATGGACCGGTTGGCATCGCCCGCCTGCATGGCAAGCACCATCGCCCTTTGTTGAAGTTCGACATTGTCCGGGTCTTGCGCAATCACGCGGCTTAAATACTCGCTGGCTTTGGTCCAATCCTGACGATATTGCGCGAACTGTCCGGACAGATAGTTTCCGGCCTGTGTTTCCTGAACATACTCGCGCGTTGGAATATAGAAGGAGACCGGGCCGCCGTTATCCGGTTTGAACCAGTCCGACCAGCCTGTTTCCGTTGATGCGGAATTGTCATCGCATGCCGAGAGCAGCGCGATAGAGCTTAACGTCAGGATCAGTTTTCTGGACAATACGGCCATTACGGTTCCACTTCTTTTCTACATGTTGGGGTAGTTGGGACCGCCGCCGCCTTGCGGTACGGTCCATACAATATTCTGCGACGGATCTTTGATGTCGCAGGTCTTACAATGCACACAATTCTGCGCATTTATCACGAACTTTTTCTCGCCGGCCTCTTCGACCACCTCGTAAACGGCGGCGGGGCAGTAACGCTGTGCCGGTTCTGCGTATTCTGGTAAATTCACTGCAATCGGTATGCCAGAATCCTTGAGTTTTAAGTGAGAAGGCTGGTCCTCCTCATGATAGGTGTTCGAGAGCTGGACGCTGGTCAGTCGGTCGAAGGTCAGCACGCCATCCGGTTTCGGATAATCGATTTTTGCGCACTCTGCCGCTTTTTTCAGTTGCGTGTGATCCGCGTGGTTTTTCAGGGTGTAGGGAAGCATCCAGCCGCCGAATGTCTGGAAAGCGCCGTGGATAATGCCGGCCCACATTCCCCAGTGGAAACCGGGGCGGATATTTCTGACCTTATAAAGTTCCTTATAGGCCCACGAATTTTCAAATGCCGTTTGATAGGACGCGCATTCGCGGCCGCTTGTGCCCGATGACAAATGTTTCACGATTTCTTCCGCAGCGATCATGCCGGATTTCATCGCTGTGTGATTGCCCTTGATCTTGGGGACGTTCAAAAATCCCGCCGTATCGCCGATCAAAACACCGCCAGGGAAGGAGAGTTTGGGCAGCGATTGCAAACCGCCTTCGACCAAAGCACGCGCGCCATAGGCAAGGCGGCGACCGCCTTCCAGATATTGGCGGATCGCGGGGTGGGTTTTGAAACGCTGCATTTCCTCAAACGGGGAAAGATAGGGATTGCTGTAATCCAGCCCCGTGACAAAACCGATGGAGACCATGTTCTCCCCGAAATGATACATCCACGACCCGCCATAGGTTTTGGAATCCATCGGCCAGCCGACCGTGTGCATGGTCAGTCCGGATTTGAATTTCTCCGGTTTGATTTCCCAGATTTCCTTGACGCCGAGGCCATAGGTCTGAGGGTCCGAATTGGCGCGGAGGGCATATTTGGCGATCAAGGTTTTGGTCAGCGATCCGTGGCATCCTTCGGCGAACACGGTCTGTTTCGCATGGATTTCCACACCGGGGGTAAAATCGTGACGGCGCTCGCCATCCTTGCCGATTCCCATATCGCCGGTCGCGATGCCGATCACTTCGTTATCAGTGTTGTAAAGCACTTCGGCGGCGGCAAAGCCGGGGAATATTTCGACGCCCACTTCTTCCGCCTGTCCCGCGAGCCAGCGGCCAAGTTCGCCCAGCGAGATGATGTAATTGCCGTGATTATTCATCTGCGGCGGGGCGATGGGGAAGGTGAAGGCTTTGGTTTTGGTCAGGAAGACGAACTTATCGGCGGTCGCCTTGGTGTTCAATGGCGCGCCCTTGTCTTTCCAGTCAGGGATCAATTCATCGAGCGCGCGTGTTTCGAACGCCGCGCCGGAAAGAAGATGGGCACCGACTTCCGAGCCTTTTTCCAAAATACAAACGGATAAATCGGGGGAAAGCTGTTTCAGGCGGATGGCACAGGACAGGCCGGACGGCCCGCCGCCAACGATGACTACATCATATTCCATCACATCGCGGTCTTCGCGGATCGGGGCGGCCATGGGGCGTTATGTCTCCTGATTGTTGAATATTCTACCAATTAAGTCTAAATGAACGCTTACAAGAGTTTAAAGCATGGCCCGGCCATTGTAAAACCCATTGAAAGTAAAGGTTTATGTCCATCCGCACCCGCGTCCCTGTAACCATACAGGATAATATCAAAACCGATATTGTGTCTTTCGACCTCGAAGGCCAGACCGGG
Organism: uncultured Alphaproteobacteria bacterium; assembly: GCA_946481075.1. The sequence continues at coordinate 1,114,438 of CAMLMC010000001.1, read as the reverse complement.
GAGGATATTGCCCTGCTTTTTCCCGGGTGGGAGAGGGCGACGGCGCCGCTCGTGCGCATCCACTCTGAATGTTTGACCGGCGATGTGTTCGGTTCTCAGCGTTGTGACTGCGGCAAGCAGCTCGACGAGGCGATTTCCAAAATGGCCAAAGAGGGGGGCGTCCTGATTTACCTTCGTCAGGAAGGGCGCGGGATTGGACTCTATAACAAGCTTGATGCCTATAAGCTTCAGATTGAGCACGGGCAGGATACGTTCGCGGCGAATGTTCATCTGGGCCTTCCGATTGATGCGCGGGATTATAAAATTGCGGCAAACATGCTCAAAGATTTGAATGTTTCTTCCGTGCGCATTCTGACCAACAATCCCGACAAGGTGCGGATGCTCGAAGAAAACGGGATCGCGATTGCGGCAGTCATTCCGACCGGTGTTTACACAACGAAAGACAATCTCTTCTACCTCAAGGCCAAAAAAGAGCGCGGGCATACAATTGCCGGCGATCTCGACGATGAACGCGCCTGATCCCGATTACATGAAGCGCGCCCTCGCGCTGGCGGAAAGCGGGCTTGGACGAGTTGCCCCCAACCCATCCGTTGGCTGCGTGATGGTCAAAGACGGTGTGGTGATGGGCGAGGGGCAGACGCAGGATGGCGGGCGTCCGCATGCGGAGGCCGTCGCGCTGGAACAGGCGGGAGAGCGGGCCAAGGGTGCCACCGTCTATGTCACGCTGGAGCCGTGCTTTAAAGATAACTCTTCATCCTGTTCTTCAAGATTGATCGAGGCAGGCGTGGCCAAAATTGTCATCGGTTGCCGCGATCAAAATCCGGAGATCAATGGGCGTGGAATATCCGCGTTAAAACAGGCGGGTATCGAGGTTGTTGAAGGCGTGATGGAAAAAGAATGCACGGAATTGAACCGCGGGTTTTTCCTGTCCAAAAACGCGGGCCGCCCGTTCGTGACGCTCAAGATCGCGACCTCGCTCGATTCCAAGATCGCGGCTGCGAGCGGGGAAAGCAAATGGATCACGGGTGAGGAGGCTAGGGCGAGTGTGCATTATACCCGCGCACGGCATGACGCGATCCTGACCGGCATCGGCACCATCCTTGCCGATGATCCGCAGTTGACGGCAAGAGTGCCTAATATCACTCACAATGCTCGCAAAATAATACTGGACACTACGTGTCGTATATCTGAAAAGGCGCAGATTTTTGCGGGTTGCAGGGCGAATGATGTTCTGATCTTCTCCGCGTCGAGCTATGCGGGAAAAACGGTGCCGGATGCCCGTGTAATTGCATCAGAACTGGATGAAGACGGAAAGGTTTCGATCCCTTTCGTTTTGAAAACGCTGGCCGAGCAGGGGATCACCCGCCTGATGGTGGAGGCCGGGCAGGGTGTTTTTACATCCTTTCTTCGGTCCGGACTGTGGGATGAGCTCCATCTCTACCGCGCCCCGATCCTGATTGGTAGCAACGGCCGCGATGCCTTTGGTGAATTGGGGATTTCGGGAGTCGGCGCAGCCCGTCGTCTCAATCTCTTTTCCAGAGAGACGCTCGGAAACGATACGCTGGAAATATATGGGAATAGCTGACATCCCTGACGCATATCCGTGTGACTTATATATATAAGTGTGATTAAAAGGATTCATGTCCGCCATTTTGCAAAATCCGTATGAAGCCGCATTGGCCTGGCACCTCGATATCGGGGCGGATGAGGCCTTGCAGGATATGCCGAACGACCGCACGGCCGCGATTACCGAACTTGTTAAAAACACGATGATGGATCCGGCCGAACCTGTGAGCGCGCGGGCAGGGCGTGCCGCGCCTTCTATCATGACAACAACGACCGAAACCGCATCGCCTGATCTGCTTGGCACCGCGGCGGCGAAGGTCGAGGCCCTGCGCCTTGCCAAATCCTGCCATAGTCTTGAAGAACTTCGGGCCGCCATCGCCGGATTCGAAGGCCTGGCTATCCGCAAGACCGCAAGCAATATGGTTTTTTCAGACGGCAACCCCAAGGCCAGGGTCATGCTGGTGGGTGAGGCCCCTGGCGCGGATGAAGACCGTCAGGGCAAACCCTTTGTCGGGGTGAGCGGGCAGCTGCTTGACAAAATCCTTGGCTGTATCGGTTTGTCGCGTACCGAAGAAGACCCCGACAGGTCCGTTTATATTTCCAATGTCCTTAATTGGCGCCCCCCCGGCAACCGCACGCCGAATGCGTCGGAGATTGATATCTCCCTTCCCTTTATTGAACGCCACATCGCGTTGGTAAAGCCGGAGATTTTAATTTTGTGTGGCGGCGTTTCCGCAAAAGCCCTTCTGGGCCGCGACGAGGCGATGTCGAAATTGCGCGGCAAGTTTCAGGATTACACGCCGATCACCGAAGGTATTACGGGCGGTGCGCCTGTCCCCATTCCATCAGTTGCCACGTACCATCCAGCCTATTTGCTACGGACGCCCTCTCAAAAGGGGCTGGTCTGGGCGGATATGCTGATGCTCCGCGCCCGCTTGGACGGGCGGGGTTAAAAGGCCTTTCGGCCGGACGACAAGTAGAACGGGTTTACTTAAGATATTGATTTAAAAAGAAATTTTTTGTAACGCTTGACGGGCTGCCAAAAACCGCCTATCAAACGCCCCGAAATCTTAAAAAAGAATTAAAGATGCCGTTATGGAGAGGATCGGTTGCCGCGGGCCAGCCCATCCTGACAAAAATAAAACCCGCCTTTCTGACTCATTACGGTCGTATCGCTTGCCTGGTTTCAGGTCTGGTCGTCCTGTCAATGAGTTCTGGTTTTCCGATCGGGATGACCGGTGCCAAAGTCGCACCCATCCCTCCGAAGAAACCGGAAGCGATGACTATTGCCATTCCGGCACCGACATCCCCATCCAACCCAGCCGTGAAGCAGACTCCGTATCGTTCCCCGTTCGGCGGCGAACAGATGGAGATCTACCGCGATATCTTCCGCCTTCAGGCGGACGGGAAGATGGATGAGGCGAAAAAGCTGTTCACCCGTTTAAAGGATGACAGCCTGATGGGCCATATTCTGGCCCAACGCTACCTTCACCCGGATTACAAGGCGCAGTTTGATGAATTGCGGGCCTGGATGGAGCGTTACGCCGAATTGCCGGAAGCCGCCCGTATCAAACGTCTTGCCAGCATACGCGCCCCTTCTGGTTACAAAGGCAGCCTTAAAGAGGCGGTCTATCAAGCGGGCAGCATCGTCGAGATGGAAACAGGCAAGATGGCCGCCAAGGCCTATCACCCCAAAATCAAGCGCAGCAAAGCGCAAGAAGGGGAAGCCGCCGCGATGATCCGCACGATTCGCAAGCAGATCAGAAGCGGGGAGCCGACGAACGCGCTTGCGACCCTGCGCGACACCAACGCCAGTCTTTATATCGATGATGTTGAAAAAGATCGTCTACGTGCCCTGATCGCGTCCGGTTATATGCATGCCGGCAATGCCGATCGCGCCCGTGAATTATCCGGCGCGGCGTTTTCACGTTCCCGGGGGCAGGCACCGATGGCGGGCTGGGTCTACGGACTTTCGATGTGGCGTGCCGGAAATTATGCAAAAGCGGCCTCCGCCTTTGAAACAACGGCCTATTCGCCTTATTCCAACGGTTCCCTGACGGCGGCGGCGTCTTTCTGGGCGGCGCGGGCCCATGACAAGGCGGGCAATTCCCGCAAATCTTCCGCCCTGATGGAACGCGCCGCCGAATATCCGCGAACATTCTATGGCCTTCTTGCGTTGGGCGCGCTGGACAAGACACCGGATTTCGACTGGTCCGCCCCCAAACTGACGCCCGCGCAGGAAAAGGCCATCTTGTCCACGTCGGCCGGGTTGCGCGCGGAAAAATTGATTGCCGCCGGCGAAATTACGCTGGCCGAGGCCGAAATCAAATCTCTCTATGTCACTGGCAACCATGAGCGTAAAAAAGCGTTGCTCGCCTATGCCTATGACCGCCAATTACCATCATTGACCCTCAAGCTCGCCCACGCGATTTCGTCTGATGAAAACGAACTTTACGATGCCGCGCTCTATCCGGCGATGCCATGGCAGCCAAAACGCGGATACCGCATCGACCGTGCGCTGATCCATGCGATCACGCGTCAGGAATCCCGCTTTAATGCGCTGGCCCAAAACAAAAGCAGCGGCGCGACAGGTTTGATGCAGCTTATGCCGCGCACGGCGACTTACATGGCCGGAGACAACCGCTTTGACGATCAACGTCACTTGCTGAAAGATCCTGAAATCAGCCTCGATATCGGACAGAAATATGTCGAATATCTTTTGAACAATTCGCTGGTGGGGCAAGATCTTCTCTCTCTCGCGATTGCCTACAACGCCGGACCTGGCACGCTTCAGAAGTGGAAAGAAGAGCGCAAGGACATCACCGATCCGCTGCTCTTCATCGAAACCATTCCCTATGCGGAAACGCGTAACTATGTGCAACGAGTTCTCTCCAATTACTGGATCTATCGCATGCGCTTCGATCAATCTAATGAATCGATGCAGGCGCTCGCCAACGGTCACTGGGCACGCTACGCATCGCTTGATAAAGGCGCGGTTAAATTCGCGGAGAAATAATCATGAAACTGGCCGGACCATTTCATCGAGCTGAATTCCAAAAAATGAAACCTGCACGCATATTGTCTTACGGAGCCACGGGGATTGCCATGACATTTGCAGCCTATGCGCTGGTAGCCGATTTTCTTCCTAAGGACCGGGCTGCGCCGATGGTGGCCGATCAGTCTTCGTTGCAGGATTTTGCACCGGCACCGGATATCAATATCAACTAGCGAAGAAGCGCTAAAAGCTCGTCTTTGATATCAAGGGAGCCGATAGCCACCGTCTTGCCTGTGGAATCAATGCGCAAAGGATTGCCCTCCCAATCGCCCATCCATCCACCCGCGCCGATAACGATCGGCGGCAGGGCGAGGAAATCATAGGGCGCGAGGAAATCTTCTATCACTCCATCCAGCCATCCATTGGCCAGCAGACCATAGGAATAACAATCACCGCCCCAGACCATAAAATTGCAGGATGTGTTTAGCTTTTCCCAAAGGTGCGGCAACTGTGCGGGCGATGTGGAGGCAAGGCGGGCGGATTTCACATCCGCGCAGGCGCGCGTTTTGACGGGAGTGCCGTTAAAGCTCGTCTGCTTGCCATCGCCAATCCAGCGTTCTTTCAAAATAGGCTGGTCGATTAGCCCCAGAACCGGAATGCCGTCCTTGCAAAGCGCGATCAGGGTGCCAAATGTCGGGCGGCCCACAACGAAGGATTTTGTCCCATCGATCGGGTCGATCACCCATGTCAGGCCGTTTCTGCTTTCTTTGGGGCCGTACTCTTCACCAAGGATGCCATCTTCGGGGCGCTCGGCTTCCAGTATTTCCCGAATCCGCGCCTCGACGCCGCGGTCGGCAACAGTCACCGGACTTTCGTCTGATTTATGATCCACCGAAAAAGCGGTGCGATAGTGCTGGAAAATAACCTTTCCTGCTTCATCGGCGAGGCGGCTGGCCAGTAAGGAAAGCTCTTGCATTACATGCCTTTTTTGGGATTAATGATGGTCTTACAGAAACTTATAAGGGCGTGTCATGAGAACGGTCAACGATATCCGTAACGAATTTTTGAAATTCTTTATGTCCAAGGGGCATGAGCATGTGGCCAGTTCGCCCTTGGTGCCGCAAAACGACCCGACATTGATGTTCGCCAATTCCGGCATGGTGCAGTTCAAGAATGTTTTCACCGGCGCCGAAAGACGCCCATACACGCGTGCAACGACCGCGCAGAAATCCGTCCGCGCGGGCGGCAAGCACAACGACCTTGACAATGTTGGCTATACCGCGCGCCACCATACTTTCTTTGAAATGCTTGGCAACTTTTCCTTCGGCGATTATTTCAAGGAAGAAGCGATCAGCTATGCCTGGGAACTGGTCAGCAAAGTTTATGGCATGAACCCGGACAAATTGCTTGTCACCGTCCACACATCCGATGAAGAAGCCGCCGCGCTGTGGCGCAAAATCGCGGGTTTCCCCGATAGCAAAATCATCCGCATTCCGACCAACGACAATTTCTGGATGATGGGTGACACCGGCCCATGCGGCCCGTGTTCGGAAATCTTTTACGATCAGGGCGATAAACTGGCGGGCGGCCCTCCGGGCTCCGCCGATCAGGATGGCGACCGCTTCCTCGAATTCTGGAACCTTGTTTTCATGCAGTTCGAACAGGAGCCGGATGGGAATGGCGGCCATATCAGAAAGCCTCTGCCGAAACCATCGATCGATACGGGGATGGGATTGGAGCGTATGTCCGCCTTGATGCAGGGCAAATATTCCAACTATGATATCGACCTGCTCCGTTCCATCATCGAACATTCGGCGGACCTGACCGGCGTATCACCAGATGGCGCACAGGCACCAAGCCACCGCGTTATTGCCGACCACCTCCGCTGTGCCTCCTTCCTTCTCGCCGATGGCGTGATGCCATCCAATGAGGGCCGCGGTTACGTTCTTCGCCGTATCATGCGCCGTGGTATGCGCCATGCGCATTTGCTGGGTGCGCAAGAACCGTTGATGTACAAACTCTTCCCGACTTTGCAATCGATGATGGGCGAAGCGTATCCCGAATTGAAACGCGCCGAAGGGTTGATCGTCGAAACATTGAAGAACGAGGAAACGAGGTTCAAGAAAACACTTGATCGCGGCCTGAAAATGCTCGATGACGAAACCGCGAATTTGGGGCAGGGACAAAAACTGTCCGGCGATGTCGCGTTCAAATTGTATGATACTTACGGATTCCCCGTCGATCTGACCGCCGATGCGTTGCGCTCCAAAGGGCTTGATGTCGATATGGCCGGATTTGAAAAGGCGATGGAAGACCAGAAAGCGCTGGCCCGTAAGAGCTGGGCAGGGTCCGGCGATGCCGGTATTGATAAATTGTGGTTTGACTTAATTCAAGAATATCCTGAAACCGAATTTTTAGGATATCAGCAGACCGAAGCAGAAGGAAAAATTCTTAGCATTATAAAAAAAGAGAAAAATCTTAACCCTGCAGTGGGCGGCGATTTTATTGGTGGGCAAGCCTCTCTATTAAACGATGGGGAGGAAGGTATTATTATTTTAAACCAAACGCCCTTCTATGCTGAATCTGGAGGGCAAGTAGGTGATACCGGTATAATGCTTACGGCACAAGGCGATAGCTTTGTAGTAACCAATACCAGAAAGATTTTAGGAAAGCTTTGGGCGCACTACGGCAAAGTGACGAAAGGCACGATCAACATTGGTGAAGGTGTTGAACTGCGCGTTGATACGGTTCGCCGTCATGAGATCGAGGCACACCATTCGGTGACGCACTTGCTTCACGAAGCGCTGCGTCAAACACTCGGCGATCACATCGCGCAAAAAGGATCATTGCAGGACGAGGGACGCACACGGTTTGACATCTCGCAACCAAACCAGATTACGGCGGAGCAGTTGCGCGCGATCGAAGACCAGGTGAACGAACAAATCCGTGCGAATACGGAAGTGATCACACGCGTTCTTCCGCTCGATGAAGCCGTGGAATCTGGTGCCCGCGCTTTGTTTGGCGAAAAGTATGATGATGAAGTGCGCGTGGTGTCGATGGGTACGCCGCGCAAGCCGGGTTCCAATATTCCATACTCCGTTGAGCTGTGCGGCGGGACGCATGTAAAACGCACGGGCGATATCGGCGCGTTTAAAATTATCGGCGAGAGCGCGGTCTCCGCTGGCGTTCGCCGTGTCGAGGCCGTGGTCGGTAAAGCGTTCATGCATCTCGTTCATGAAAAAGAAACGTTGGTTTCCGATTTGACCACAACATTGAAAGCCCCCGTGGCCGAACTACCGGCCCGTGTTAAGGCTCTGGTCGATGAGAAGAAAAAGCTGGAACAGGAAATTTCCAACTTGCGCAAACAATTGGCGACCGGCGGCGGATCGGCCAACGACGATGTGAAAGATGTCGGCGGCGTGAAGTTCCTTGCGAAGATTCTGCCTGACTTCCCGGCCAAGGATTTGAAGCCGATGGCGGACGACATGACCAAGAAGCTTGGTTCTGGCGTTGTGGCCCTGATCGCAACGGAAGAAGGGAAGGCCTCCATCGTCGTGGCGGTGACCAAGGATTTGACGGCGAGAATCAGCGCGGTCGATCTGGTTAAAATCGGGTCTGCGGCCCTCGGCGGCGCGGGCGGCGGCGGACGCCCGGATATGGCGCAGGCAGGTGGCCCGAACCCGGAGGCGGCCAATGATGCGGTTTCCAGTATTGAAAAAGCGCTGAATAATTAGATATAACTTATAAAGCTTGCAAAATCAGCCTGCCAATGTTATGAAAATAAGATAAGAGGTGAGGATAACATGGATTTGTTTAAAGAGCAGACAGCGTTGGATTTTCTAAAACGGGAAAAATTACCAGGCAGCTTTCATATTAAAGTTGATGGCAATATACAAAATTTGTCCAAACTGTTTTTCGACCGTAGCGGAGAGGGGATGTATGCGATCACAGATGCAAACGCAAACTGGGTCCGCGAGAATACGCCTGAGTCTATAGTCAGGGATATGTTGCAGGATGTCGCACGGGGAGATGGGCCAAGATTACAGGCCAGCCTCACATTGGGCGGGATATTCAGTTGATATTACCCAAAACAAAACCCGCCATATGGCGGGTTTTGTTTTCCTGTTCAGTTGCAAATCACGCAACCAAATATCTTAATCCATTTTCATGATACTGTTTCGGGGTTTCCAGACGGATGAAACCTGTACGCATCGCACCGGACAAATGCATTTTCTTGGCCGTGTTACGGTCTTCATTAATCGAAAGGCGCTCATGGGCCGTAACGTCAAGCCCCTGTGCGCGTCTTAGGTCGATTATATCGCGCGCTCTTTCCAGATAGGCATGCGTCGCTTCATAATCAGGTATCATATCGCGGGGCACGGCTTGCAATTCTGCTTTCTGGGTGCGGCCTTTGCCCAGATCCACTTCCAGTTTAATCACAAGGCCTCTCCAGCCTGTGGTTTCTGTCGGATGTTCGAAATAGTCTTCAACAGCCAGAATCTTGACGCCCTTGGATTCCTGCGCTTCGCGGAATTTTGCATTGCTCGCTATATCTTTAATGGCTTTTACTTCCTCTATATGATCAAGGGCGACCATATCGCGGACAACATCCGACACCTGGGATACATCGCCATCGTAGCGGGCCACGGCCTTTTGCAATATGCGTTTCAAATCCTTGATGGGGCCCATAATAACGGAGTCTTCCGGACAGAGGCCGGCCTCGTTGCAGAGGGCATAGCTGAATTTTTGAAGAGGGGAGCGGCTTAGCTCCCCGTTTTTAATTGCGCGCTCGCCATTCTTTTTCAAAGTATCAAACGGTACCGAACACTCAAACAAATCAACGTCTTTACTGGATACTCCAAAAATATGTGCAATATGCTGCATTGCAATGACCCCCTTGCATATCACCTATGCGACGCAAGAATGGTAACAAAAACAAATAATAAAAATCAACGGTAAAATATTATTACTCTCTTATAAGTTTGGAATCTTCGAAGTTATCGACGGGGACTCTGGAAACAAACGGAAATGGTCTGTGGATAAAAGCGACACTTTCGGAACAATTAAAAACTTGTGCGGCGCGGCGGCGCTGGTTATAAGGTGGCACGATTTCTTAACGACCAGAATAACAGAGGATTTTCATGGCTCTCGAACGCACCTTTTCGATCATCAAACCGGATGGAACACGCCGCAACCTGACAGGCGCCGTAAACAAGAAATTTGAAGATGCCGGTCTTCGCATTGTGGCACAGCGCCGCATTAAAATGACAAAGGCGCAAGCCGAAAAATTCTATGAGATTCACAAAGAGCGCCCCTTCTATGGCGAGCTTGTTGAGTTCATGACATCCGAGCCGGTTGTGGTTCAGGTATTGGAAGGCGAAAACGCCGTTGCCAAAAACCGCGAAGTGATGGGCGCCACCAATCCTGCCGAGGCCGCCGAAGGCACCATCCGCAAGGAATTCGCGGTATCGATTGGCGAGAACACGGTTCACGGTTCGGACTCGCTGGAGAATGCTAAAATCGAGATCGCCCAATTCTTCACCGAAGAAGAAATCGTCGGTTAATCCGGTTAGCGATTGAAAATTAAAACCCCGCATTTTCCGCGGGGTTTTTTATTCGCCTGTCGTTCCGACCCATTCTTTTAATGCCTGCTGTGCCCGTTGCGTGGCAGCCGGAAGCGAGCCAACAAGAGTAGGGATATCGTCTTTTTCATTTGCGCGTGCCTTACGCTCCGCATCTGCTGCTATTTCGCTAATCTCCACTAACCCGAAATTCCCCGCCATGCCTTTGAGTTCATGAGCGCGGGCAGAGATAAGTTCCATGTTACCGGCACGTGTTGCGAGATCGAGCCCGCCCAGTATTTCATGGGTCTTGTCCATAAGTTCGTTCAGCAAATTCTGCAACTGGTCCATGCCGATGGCATCGCGCAGGGATTGGAGCATGAGTGGATTAAAAACATTTATTTCCGCTTCGGGCGTTTTTGCCTCCATTACATTCGGCGGCGGTGAAATCATCGGTGTCGCCGTATTGTTTTCAATTGGAGCCTGCATGGATGGTTTGGTCATATCAGGCGTTTTGATTTCGCGCTGGTTGGACCGTGTCATCACTTCGTGGATCATGCCGCGCAATTGGTCGACGTCGATGGGTTTGGGCACAATCCCGTTCATACCGTCTGCAAGATACCGGCCCATGTCTTCCTTCGATACATTCCCTGTGAGCGCGATTGCAGGGATGTTGGCTTTGTGCGGATTTGGGCTGGCGCGCAGCTGTTTGATGGCCTCATTCCCCGTGATGCCCGGCAATTCGATATCCATCAGGATCAGGTCAAAATCACCGGCCTCTATTTTTTGCAACGCGTCCTCCGCCGTGGTCGATGGCGTGATGGAATGGCTGTCTTGCGCGAGGAAACTGCCGATTACTTTGCGGTTGATGGTGTTGTCATCGACCACCAGAATGCGCAGCGGTTGAATGGCGGGAATTGAATCGGGCAGGGAAACGGCGTTTGAGTCCGAAGCCTTTTTCGCGCTGTCCTGCATCGATGAAATGCCGCGCTCCATCTTAAGTGTAAAGAAGAAGGTGCTGCCTTCGCCCGGCTGACTATTGATATTGATGGCGCTGCCCATCGCTTCGATCAATCCCTTGGAGATGGCAAGCCCGAGTCCCGTGCCGCCGAATTTCCGCGATATAGTCGAATCCGCCTGTGCGAACGGAGAAAACAGATTGGTCTGCGCCTCTGCGCTGATCCCAATCCCTGTATCTGTTACAGAGAAATAGATCATAAATTCGTTCCCCTGATAGGCCGCGCCCGTTTCAGGCCCTTTCAGATTCTTCACCTGCAGGGTCACGCTGCCGGACTCGGTAAATTTCAGGGCGTTCCCCATAAGGTTCAGCAAGACTTGCCGCAGCCGTGTCGGGTCTCCCTTCACAAAGCGGGGAAGATTGTCGTCAATACGGGCGGAAAGGTCGATTTGTTTTTGCGCGGCATGGCCGGACATAAGGGCGACAACTCCCTGAATCAAACGGTGCAGGTCGAAACTGATATTCTCCAGTTCCATTTTGCCGCGTTGAATCTTTTCGAAGTCGAGAATGTCATTGAGAAGGCCGAGCATGGCATCGCCCGATTCCTGAATGGTCAGGACATAGTCTTTCTGCTGCTTGGTGATATTGCTATCAAGCAGAAGGCGCACCATCCCCATAATCCCTGTCATCGGCGTACGGATTTCATGGCTGACCACGGCAAGGAAGGCGGATTTCGCGCGGTTTGCCTCATCGGCTTCCTCTTTCGCACGCTGGGCCTCTTGAAGACGCACGGCTTCGCGCTGCTTCATTTCGGCCAGAAGTTCGCGCTCCTTCTCGATAACGCGCAAAAGGCGGGAATGGTCTGCTTCATCGCGGGTTTGTTTCAAACGGGAGAGATAAAGGGCATCGCCGGACTCATTGACCGGTGCTTCGATTTGCGTGGGCGTTCTAAAACGCCACAACCCTGCCTGCGCGTTGCCAAGCAGGATCAAAACGGCTTGTAGGGGATAGGAAAGCCACAAGGCATTCAGAAGCAAGAAGGAAGATGGCACAAGGCCCGCATTTGTCAGGCTGGTAATACCAAGTCCCACAAACGGGGCGAGCCAGGAACCGAAGAATGCATAGCCGCGGATGTTGCCGGACAAGGTGTTTGCGAACGTCATGATTGCGGCGACAAGATAAACCGCGAGCGGAACGCCGCTCAGGATTGATGTTTGCAACAATCCTTCGGGCATGGGAATGAAAAGGCAGACTGCTATCGCGATAACACCAACCACCGTCAGGGCGTTTAATATCAATCTTTCCGGCGGACGCCTGTGATCTATACCGCACATAATCGCAGTCAGGCGCGTGGCCAGTACAATATGGGTGGCCATCATGATGGCGATGAAGAATTTATAAAATCCGAAGGCCGGATTATCCGATTGTTGTTCTATGACGAAATAGGAAAGGGCCAGCAATCCAAAATAGAGGGAAAAAACGAGAAGGCTTTTTTGTTTGGATTGACGCGCCATCATCACGCCGGCGACGGCGACGCCCAACAACAATATGATATAGGCCGCATTGTAAAAAGCGTTCGCATATATTTTAGAGGCAAGTTCGTTTTGCGCATACAGCGTTGGTGCGATCGAGGCCGGCACGCCGCGTGTTGGTACGGCATGGACGATGACAAGTTTTTGTGTGCCTGCAGGTACGGTGACGGCGTAATTGCTATCATTCTTGCCGGACGAAATTTCGTTCAGGTAGAATGCCGGGCGTGTGCCTGCTCCCGGATAGGCCAGAGGCATTTCATAAACGTGTATTTCTTTCAGATGGCCGCGCCGACCTTCGCCATACCGGCCAAGATCGAGAAACCAATTCGGATTTCCGTTCTTGTTGAGAATTTTGAAAGACAACCAGTGTGAGGTTCCGCCTGCGCCAAGGGGGATGATGTCATCTGCCGATACGGTGCCATTCAGGATCGTGCCCATCGTTTCGCGGATGCGCTCCGCGCTGACTTTTCCGCCCGTATCTTTTTGAATGATGATGTTTTGGCCGATGGCGCCGCCCGCCGTTTCCCCGTCAATCGTAACGGGAAGGAATGGTTTTTGGGGCGCCGCCGCCTGCGCCTGTAATGTCCATGCAAAGGCTACGACCAACAAAAGCGGGAATAACAAAACACCCCGCGCCATGGAGAGGGCGGGCAGAACCGGGCCGTTATTCCGTAATTCCTTGATAGGCATAAGTTTTTGTCCCTTGGCAAGGGCTTTGGGATAAGACCCTTGCCGCCTTTATCATCGCGTGAAAAGGTTACAAAAACATGAATGCTATAAAGGGTTTAGATGGTTAACGCCGGATCGTCAGACCAGGAAAATCGCCATGCCGATCAATAGGATGATCGTTGCAATCACGCCATATTTGGTCATCTGCATGAAATTATGCCAGATGGATTGTGCCTGTTTCAGGCTTTCAGGATCGACGGCAACCGGAGTTTGTGAATGTGTGCCCATGGCGGTGTATTCCTTCGTTTAACGGGTTTATTGAACCAGATTTTGCAGCAAATTCAAGTGGAAGCCGTCAGCAGATTGATATTGTCGATGGCCACACGCGGAGTGTCAGCGTCCATGGCCGCCACAGTGCCGATTTGATGAACGCTTTCGCCGCTGTCTGTCAGGCTGGCCGTGATCGCGTCCGCAGCCTCCGGTGCAACAATCACCACCATCCCGATACCGCAATTGAGAGTGCGGGCCATATCAGCAGGGTCCAGATTGCCGGCCTGTGCCAGCCAGCCGAACACGCCGGGGCGTGGCCATTTCGCAGCATCGAGCCGCACACCCAGCCCTTCGGGCAGAACACGGGGGATGTTTTCGCTCAGGCCTCCACCCGTAATATGGGCCATACCTTTGATGCCGCCCAATTTCAAGGCCTTCAGGAGGGGTTTGACATAAATTCTTGTGGGGGCCAGAAGCACATCGGCCATGGTCTGTCTCGCCGCGAACGGGGCCGGGGAGTCATAGCTATAGCCCTGGGTATTGCTCATCAGCTTACGGACAAGGGAATAGCCGTTGGAATGGACGCCGCTTGAAGAAAGGCCAAGAACGATATCGCCTTCCGTGATAGTTTCGCCTGTCAGGACGTTTTCACGCTCGACAGCGCCGACGGTGAAGCCCGCAAGATCGTAATCGCCCGCCGCATACATACCGGGCATTTCGGCGGTTTCGCCGCCGATCAGGGCACATCCGGCCTCTTCACAGCCGCGTGCGATTCCGTCAATCACGGCTTGCGCGGTATCGACATCAAGCTTGCCCGTCGCAAAGTAATCAAGGAAAAACAGGGGTTCCGCGCCCTGCACGACAAGGTCATTGACGCACATCGCGACAAGATCGATGCCGATATCTTTATGACGGCCTGTTTCAATCGCGATTTTGATTTTCGTGCCAACGCCATCGGTGCTGGAGACAAGTACCGGATCTTTGTAACCCGCCGCTTTCGGGTCGAACATGGCGCCAAAACCGCCGAGGCCGCCCATCGTGCCGGGGCGCATCGTGCGCTTGACCGCCGGCTTGATCCGTTCGACCAGTTCTTCGCCGGCGTCTATATCCACACCGGCCTCTTTATAAGCGCTTTGTTTCATTTGGTAATCCGGGCCTTTCGCGTTATAAAAATGCCATACTTTTCAACGAGGATAATTGCATGGCCGCCCCTATCTATAAGCAATTCGCCATCGCGCGTACAGTTATTTGTCTGCTTTTTGCGGCTGTTTTCCTTGGTTTTTCAGGATCTGCTACTGCCGAAACCAACCCCGTTTATACGATAGAGGGGGTGGAGGTTGACGTCACCGCCCAGAATGCCGTTCTGGCCCGTGAAAAAGCGATGGAAGAAGCGCAAGTGAAGGCCTATCAAACTCTGGCCGAACGTTTGCTGGGTCCGGACGAACTGAAAACCTTCAAGGCGCCGGATCCAATTACCGTATCCTCTCTGGTGCAGGATATCGAGGTGACGAGCGAGCAATTATCGCGCGTGCGGTACAAAGGTACATTCACGGTGCGTTTCCGCCCGAATGCAATGCGAACCCAAATGGCAACGCAAGGGCGTGTGGTAACGGACGAAATTCAGAAGCCAATTCTGGTTTTGCCGTTTTATCAATCGATAGGGCAGACAACACTCTGGGGGCAGCCAAATCCATGGTTCGATGCATGGCGTAAGATGCCATCTGACCGTTCCGCCATTCAGCCGACGGCCCTGCCGCTTGGCGATGCGCAGGATATGGGGCTGATCGATGGGCGCGATGTGACTTTGTATGACCCGATGCAACTGCAAAAGCTTGCCGATAGATATGGCGCAAACGATGTTGCCTTGCTGCTCGCGGCCATTCAGGGGCCGAAATTACAGATTACGATTTACAAACATGGTTTCAATGGGGCCGAGCCGGTGCAAAAAATCACCTTTGATCGGCTGCCGGATGAAACCGATGATGCCCTGCATGTTCGCGCGGCGCAAAAAGTAAAATCGATGCTCCGTGCCGACTGGAAGGCGAACGCGGCCCATTCACCGACAATGCCCGCCGCACAAACGCCCCAACCGAATTTGATCCCTGCCGTTCCCTATACGCGTCAGACGCTTGGTCCGGCAACAACCTACCCCGTGCGTGCGCGTTTTTCTTCGGTGCAGGAATGGGTGCGACTGAAAGGGGCGCTGGACCGCACGCCTGGCGTTCAATCGGTTTTGATAAAAGCCCTGAAGCCTCGTGAATCTTTGCTAGATATACGTTTTTCCGGTAATGTCAGCCAGATGCAATCCGCCCTGCAGGGCAGCGGTGTCATGTTGCGGGCGGCACCATCGGGCGGGCCTGTCGAAATTTATATGAACACAGTTCAGCAACCTTATTCTTACAGTAGGTAACAAGACATGCCGGCCAAAATTACCATAGCTTTCTGGGGGGGCGCCTTTGCCCTTTTTATCGGCTTTATCTGGCTTTTTAACAATATACTGACGCCTTTCGTGCTCGGGATTGCGATTGCCTATTTGCTCGATCCGATTATGCGTAAGGTTTCCTATCAAAAAGGGCTGCCGCGCTGGGTAACATCGCTGATTATCCTCACGCTCTTTATTTTGTTCATGGTGATCGTGGTCTTAACGCTTGGCCCTATGGCGGTCCGCCAGCTCGAAACCCTGATCGAACAAATTCCCAATTACATACAAAACATGATCGAAGCCGTGCGCCCCTATCTTGCATGGATGGAAGATAGGCTGGGTGACGATTATCTCACGCAGATCAATGACAATTTGAAAGAGAACGCCGGTAAACTGGTGGGCGCGACCGGCGGTATCGTCGGCGGGATTGCATCGGGCGGCGCGGCGGTTATGGGCTTCCTCACCACGCTTGTTTTAACGCCCCTGGTGGCCTATTTCATGATGAACGAATGGCCACGCATCGTGAAATGGGTGGAAAGTCTTTACCCAAGGCAGCATGAAAAAGTGATCCGCGATATCCTGAAAAAAATCGATGCCAAGCTCTCCGGCTTTATCCGCGGGCAGATCACGGTCGCCTTTATCCTGGGTGTGATATATGCGATTGCCTTAACGATTGCGGGTCTGAATTACGGTTTCCTGATCGGGCTTGGCGCTGGCATTTTTTCGATTATCCCGCTCGTCGGATCTACGCTCGGCCTTGTTGTCAGCGTTGCCGTTGCGTGGTTCCAGACCGGCGACCTTGTCTATATGGGAATCATTGCCGCCATCTTTCTGGCCGGGCAATTTATCGAAGGCAACTTTCTAACGCCCAAGCTGGTGGGCGACAGCGTTGGCCTGCATCCGCTCTGGGTCATGTTCGCCTTGCTGGCGGGGGGAAGCCTGTTCGGGATTGTCGGCATGCTGCTTGCCGTGCCTGTCGCCGCGGTGATCGGCGTGCTGGCGGGGTTTGGAATTGACCGGTATAAGGCGAGCCCGCTTTACAAACAGCCTGCGGACCAGGCGAAGATCATTGTCGAAGAAACGGAAAGCCTTAAGAAATAATGACCGCCAACCCGCATCCGCAAATTCCGCTCGACCTTGGTCATCGCACCGCGATGGGGCGTGATGATTTTCTGATCGCGCCGAGCAATCAGGACGCAGTGGCATGGATCGATTTATGGCCCGAATGGCCCGCGCCCGCGCTCATACTCTATGGCCCTGTTGCGAGCGGGAAAAGCCACCTCGCCGCCGTGTGGACCGAACGAAGCGATGCCGCGATTATCAACCCGGATGAACTGAATGATGGTTCCGTCCGCACCCTTGCCGAAAAGGGGCAGCACATCATCATCGAAGACGGTGATGGCATCATTGGCGATATCGAACGGGAGAAGGGACTCTTCCACCTTTATAATCTTTTCAAGGAAGAAAAGCGGACATTCCTCATTACGCTTCTGGAACCGCCGATCCGCCGCGCCTTTACTGTGCCGGACCTTGCAAGCCGCCTTCGTGCCGCGCCGAGTGTTTCAATCCGTGAGCCGGATGATGTGCTACTGGGCGCTGTTTTGGTGAAATTGTTTAATGACCGCCAATTGCGCGTGGGTGAGGATGTGATCAAATATATCCTTCCGCGCATGGAGCGCTCCTTCGAGGCCGCCCGTGATATCGTCCGCCGTGCCGATGAACGGGCCCTTATAGAAAAGCGGGCCGTTTCCGTCCCGCTGATCCGTGAAATCATCGATATAAACTAAAGTTACATATCAAGCCGCATGGCCATCATGCGAAGAAGCTGTACAGCCTCTTCGGGTTCATTCAGGCGAATGTGACAATCAGGCGCGTTGGTGCCGACGCCAATCGTGATGCCGCCATGGCGGGCGACATGCTGGAACATGGGTTGGTCCGCCTTGTCGTCGCCCATCGCGATGCAAAGGGGTTTGTTGATGTTGAAGGCTGTGTAGATTTCCTGAATGCCGAATCCTTTGTGAACGCCATCAGGGACGACGTTATAATGGACGTTGATTCCGGGCTTGTTACCATCAACCACACGTATTTCATTTCCATCCGCGCGGAGCAGTCCCGTCAGTTCATTTAGTTTAAAGAATACTTCATTGTGGTGATGTTGTTCGATATTTGTCATGCCGTTGATAATCGAGCACATAGTGTGATCTTCGACGATCCCGCCCGGATATTGGTTCATCACTGCCTGATATTTTTTCTTGGCAGATTCGATATCCTTGATCCCGCGTTCATAGACGATATGGTGACCGCTTTTAACCAGGCGGGCTCCGGCCTCGGTCCCCGCAAATCCGAATTCCGTATCGAGCAAACCATCAAAACCCGTTTCGACGATTTTATGCGGACGGCCAGTCAAAACCCCGGTTGGAAAAAACCGCGCCATTTGTATCATGGGCGCGGCTGCATCGATGGGGCCGGAGAGAACATGGTTGCCCGGCGTGAGCTTGCCAAGCGTTCCATCGATATCGGCAATAAGCGCACCGATGTTTTTCATCTCTACGCCTTGCAGAATTACCTGAACATAGGGGCTGTTTTCGGGGGAGAAGAGTGCGTTTGCTGTCTCCGTCAAAGACGAAGTGGCCGTGGACTGATGAGTCATATTGCGTGGATCCCTCTACTTATCGCAGTGCAACATAATATGGAAATGCTTTTCCATGAAGCTTATTTACCCTGCTTCGCCCCCAACCCTCAAGAAAATTTTTCGGGTTTTGGCATTTGTATCCCGAATTTTTTTTGTCTATGACAGAAGAGGCTGGTCAAAGTTGGAGGAAACCCAAGTGCCGGAAAAAATTAACCTTTTATGGAACCCCCATTACGATTTTGATGCGCCCGCGAACAGGGCGGAGATCGAAACGGTAGACAATTACGTCCTTGCCGAGGACCTCGACCGCTACGCTGCGGGACAGGTGGTGGAATCCCCATGGGGCAGCAATCAGGTGGTCGAGGCGCGGTTGGAGGGCGATTCCGAAATTTGCATCAAGCAGATCACGGTCAAGCCCGGCTATATGCTTTCCCTGCAACGCCACCGCGGGCGCAAGGAATTGTGGGAAGTGACGGAAGGCGTCCTGACCGTTATCGCCGATGGCGTGCGTCATGACATTCCGGCGGGACAATCCATCACCCTGCCGCTCGGCACAGTCCATTGTATGATCAATTCTTCCGATGCGCCCGTTAGTGTGCGGGAAACACAGAGCGGCATTTGCCGCGAGAAGGACAATATCCGCCTGCTCGATTTCAACAACCGCCCGACCTATCCCCTGACAACACAGGCCGAATACACATCCGCGCTTTTATACGCGCGCATTCAGGCCGATCATGTGAAAAGATACGGTTTTGAAAACATGCCGCCTGCGGTTTTGTTGCAAGGAGACGAAGAATAATGGCACCGGAAAAATTACGTCTTGGAATCGATTTTGGTGGAACGAAGACGGAAATCATTGCGCTCGACGCGCTCAACGGCAAGGAAATTTACCGAAAACGTATACCCTCGCCGCGCGGCGATTACATGCAGACCATGCAAAGCTTTAAAGGCCTGATCGATGAAGCCGAAGCGGAGATCGGCGTCAAAGGCACCATAGGCATTGGTATGCCGGGGTCTATTTCCAAAGATAACGGGCTTGTTAAAAACGCCAATGCGACATGGATGAACGGGAAGCCTTTGTTGAAAGACTTTTCCCAAATGATCGGGCGCGAGGTGCGCATCCAGAATGATGCGAATTGCTTTGCGGTATCGGAGGCCACGGATGGCGCAGGCGCGGGCGCCGATGTCGTGTTCGGCGTTATCATTGGCACGGGGTGCGGCGGCGGTGTTGTCGTCCATGGCAAACCGGTTGCGGGCATCAACGGCGTGGGCGGGGAATGGGGGCATAATATGCTGGCCTATCCGCGCGTGTATGTGCCAAATGGCGCGCCGGAACATCCCTTTGGCGGCGAGATCGAAGCTCCCAGAAGCGGTGTGAATTATTTCACGGATGACAAGGCATGGGCGGAATATCCGGGGCCTGATTGTTATTGCGGCAAGTCGGGATGTAACGAGCTTTGGATTTCCGGCACAGGTTTTAAAATGGATTATCTGCGCGTGACGGGTGAAGACCTTTCGACGCATGATGTTATAACGAACGCGCAGAAAGGCGAAGCCAAAGCAAAGGCCGCGCTGGGGCGTTATACCGATCGTCTGGCGAGGGCCTTATCCGTTGTGATTAATGTTTTAGACCCCGATGTCATTGTACTTGGCGGGGGGATGAGCAACGTCGATAGCCTTTATACCGATGTGCCTGCCATATGGGGCAAGTATGTATTTTCGGATTCGGTGCATACGAAACTGAAACCGCCCCGTCACGGAGATTCTTCCGGCGTGCGCGGGGCCGCGTGGCTCTGGACAAAAGATGAGTAAAGGTCTTTAAAGATCTATCTTGCGGATGCGGCCTTTGTGAAGAGAGAGGCCGATCTTGCCCTCTTTCATCGCAACCGCGTCCTTGCCGAACAATTCGTAACGCCAGCCATGCATGGCCGCAACGTCTGGATTTTGTTCGACAGCTATGGCTTCAAGATCTTCCGCGCTTGCCACCAGCTTTGCCGCGACGTCTTCTTCACCGCAGTTGATCCGCAGCAGCATTTTGAGCATTTCCAGCGTGCCGGTTGCCTGCTTGGGGAACGGTTCCTTGCGGGCGAGTTTGGGCCATGTATCTTTTGGCGCGGAAAGAGCCTCGTTCACAATCTCGATAATCTGTTTGCCGATCTTGCCGCGTGCCATGTCGGATTGAAGCGAGCGAATTTGCAAAAGCGCATCTTCATCGCGGGCTTTGTACATCGCAATATCCGCGAGGACTTCGTCTTTCAGAATGCGCGACCGTGGAACATCGCGTCGCACGGCTTCGTCTTCACGCCATGCGGCGAGGGCCTTGAGAATCGCCAGGACATCCGGACGGTCCGAGCGAATTTTAATCCGTTTCCATGCCTCCTCGGGCGGGTTTTGATAGGTGCGGGGGTTGTTGAGAATTTCCATTTCTTCGAACACCCATTGCTCGCGGCCTTTGGCCAGAAGGCGGGCATGAAGCTTTTCATAGACATCGCGCAGGTAAATCACATCGTTCAGCGCATAGCGGATCTGTTTAGGGGCCAACGGGCGGCGCGACCAATCTGTGAACTGCGCGTTCTTTTCGAGTTCCTGCCCCGTGAGTTCGCGGACCAATGCGTTATAGGCAACCTGGTCACCAAAACCGCAGACCATTGCCGCGACCTGTGTATCGTAAATCGGCGTTGGGAGGACTTTGTAGAGATGATAGAAAATTTCGAGGTCCTGCCGCGCCGCGTGGAACACTTTGAGCACCGCTTCGTTGGCCATCAGATTCTTGACCGGTGTCCAGTCCAGAACGGGGCCGAGCGGGTCTATGGCGGCGGCGTCGACATCCGGCCCCGCCATTTGCAAGAGGCAAAGCCGCGGAAAATAGGTTTTGTCGCGCAGGAATTCGGTGTCAATGGTTAGATACGGCCCCTTTGCGAGGGCGGCGCAGAAGTCGTCTAGTTCGGCCTGAGTTTGAATAATCATTTGTCTGTCATAATGCTTTGGACGGCAAAGGCCAAGAAAAAACATTGGTATTCAAGGGATTGGGAACAGTAAAAGGAAGTGCAGCCATGAAAAATACCACGATTGCCATCACATTTTTGTTGGCTAGCGCCTCTACGGCAAATGCGGCCCAGCTCTCGGATTTTCAGGGGCGGGACCATATTCCGGATACAGACCTGAACAATTGCGCCCGTCAGGCCCTGATCGACCATGCCCATGGCGGGAACGGGATGACGCAAGATACATACACAGAAAACGGGGCGACCGTTTACCATTTTGAAACTGCCGGACCGAATGGTGAGGAGACCTTTCTGGATGTTGTGGTCGGCGCGGGGAGGGAGGTTGGTGTTTACACAAAAGGCGGCAGCCCCAGTGCCCGCAAAGAGGCAATTTTGGCCCAGATCAAGCCGTGTATGCAATAAATCATTTACATAATTATAAAATATGATTATAGTCTTGGCCTTATGAACTCCAAGATTCTGAGATCCGCGTGGCTTGCTGGCTCGCTATTGGTTACTCCCGCTCCCGCGGAAGAGACTATGGTGCGCGATGGTTTGCATCATGACCTTGAGGAGCAGGCGTGTAACCATGAGTATGTCATTTTTGGTGATACCAACCATTTCGACCCAGCCATCATGAAGTTTGTCGGAGAACGTCATACGGTCGCCGCGATGCGGGAATGCGGGATCAATAAAATCTTTCTCGAGCTTAAACCAGAGCACCAAACGGTCATCGATGCCCTTATAACGGGGCAGATAACCCGTAATGATTTTGTAGCAAATAATTTGGTTCCTATTCGCGGGGATAGTGAAGCGCTGGCCGATATGATTTTGGCTTTGGGCGCGGCGGGCATGGACGTCTATGCGGCGGACAGGTCAGCGCAGGAATTGGATACAATGGCGCATATTCCTTCGATTATGCAGGGGTTTTTTGCCTTTGGCGAAGTGGTTATGGCAGCGGGCGAGGAAGATTTGGCCGCCGATATCATTTCCCATGCACTTGGCGTGCAGACTTTAAGCGCGGAAAGCATGCAGCGTATGGCGGAAATTGTTCATGCCAATCAAGATCACCCGTCTTTTCAAAAGGCGCAGGATTTTTTCGCCCAGGCCGATCGCATTAAGGCAGAAGGTCCCAAACGCACCGATGATTCTATGCTTGCGGATTTCATCCAGACTCACAAAGCGCAAGGGGAACGAGTTGCCATTATGATCGGAAATGCGCATCCGGCAGACCGTGAAAAAGGTATTGATGTTCTGCTGGGGCCTGACAAGACGGCGTGGCTCGCCTTGCATGGCGAAAACGGAAGTAAGAACACGGTCCCGGCCGACAGAATTTACGATTTGACTGCACGGGAAGTCATAATTCCCGCGCCTATCCCTTAAAATCCGCAAAAATGCTTGGTTTGCCGATGCGTTCCTGATAAGAAAATACGTTCAATTTTCAGGTAAACGTTAAGGAATATCATGCATCTTTACAGAACCCACACATGTGGCCAGCTCACCAAAAGCGATGTCGGCGCGAGCGTTAAACTTTCGGGGTGGATTCACCGCAAGCGCGATCATGGCGGGGTTCTGTTTATCGATCTGCGCGATACGACGGGCCTGACCCAATGCGTGGTGGAAGAGGGCTCGGCCTTGCTCGCCGAAATCGAAAAAATCCGCGTTGAAAGTGTTGTCACGGTGTCCGGCGAAGTCGTCGCGCGTAGCGAAGGCACGGTGAACGCCAATATGCCGACCGGCGCGATCGAACTGGTGATCAAAGGCATCGAGGTTCAATCCGAAGCCGCGATCCTGCCCTTCCAGGTGGCCGAAGATGACGGCGCGGGCGAAGATTTGCGCCTGAAATACCGTTACCTTGATCTTCGCCGCGAAGGGATGCACAAACGCATTCGCCTGCGCAACAACGTCGTGTCTTCCATGCGCCGCCGCATGGTGGAACAAGGGTTTCAGGAATTCCAGACGCCGATCCTCACTGCCTCTTCTCCGGAAGGCGCGCGCGACTATCTCGTCCCATCCCGTTTGCACCCGGGCAAATTCTACGCATTGCCACAGGCTCCGCAGCAGTTCAAACAACTGCTTATGATGTCCGGCTTTGACAAATATTTCCAGATCGCGCCGTGTTTCCGCGATGAAGACGGCCGTGCCGACCGCCTCGCCGAATTCTACCAGCTTGATATGGAGATGAGCTTCGTTCAACAGGAAGACATTTTCCGCGTCATGACCAAAGTCGTTGGCGATATCTTCGAAGAATTCGCAGACTTCACGGGCGAAAAACGCCGCGTTGAGTGGCTGCCCAACATGAAATATGCCGATGCGATGTTCAAATACGGATCCGACAAGCCGGATTTGCGCAACCCGCTGGTGATTTGCGATGTGACGGATGTGTTCAAACGCGATGATGTGACATTCAACGCGTTCAAGGGCGCGATTGAAAAAGGCGCGGTCGTTCGCGCCATCCGCGCGCCGAATGTGGCCGATAAACCGCGTTCCTTCTTCGACAAACTCAATGACTGGGCACGCGGCGAAGGTGCACCGGGATTGGGTTATATCACCGTGAAGGACGGCGTTGGCGCTGGCCCGATTGCGAAGTTTGTACCGGCGGAAGCACAAGCCGAACTCAACAAGGCCGCTGGCCTACAAGAAGGCGATGCGATTTTCTTTGTCTGCGATCGCGAAGACAAGGCCGCGAAAATGGCGGGCAAGGCACGCGATAAAATTTGCGATGACATGGATATCCGTGAGAAGGGCGTTTACAAACTCTTCTGGATTGTCGATTTCCCGATGTATGAATTCGATGAGAAGAACGGCAAGATCGACTTCTCCCACAACCCGTTCTCGATGCCGCAAGGCGGGCTGGACGCGCTCAATAACCAAGACCCTCTCACCATCCTCGCCACGCAATATGACTGTGTGTGCAACGGTTTTGAACTGGCATCGGGCGGCATTCGGAATCACCGCCCCGACATCATGGAAAAGGCGTTCGCGATTGCGGGATATGATAAGGAAGTGCTCGAAAAGAAATTCGGCGGTATGCTGAACGCCTTCCGTTTCGGCGCCCCGCCGCACGGCGGCTGCGCCTTCGGGGTTGACCGTATCATCATGCTATTGGCGGATGAACCGAACCTGCGCGAAGTCTATGCCTTCGTCATGAACGGCCAATATGAAGACCCGATGATGGCCGCGCCGAGCGACATCACGGAACAGCAACTGAAAGACCTTCATTTGAAATTGAATTTACCGAAGAAGGTGGAAGCGGCTTAAGAAATTTAAAACCCCGCGAAAGCGGGGTTTTAGCTATTTGAAAGAGGTCTTAATGAATAAAATTTCATTTATTTTATTATTTGCAGCAACAGTTCTTTTAAGCGTAGCTTGGCCGATAGCTTTAAGCATCAGCCTTAATCAAGCGTTAGATAAGTTTTTTGATTCAATATTTGTTCTGACTTCTTTTAGCACGTTTTTTGCAGCATTTTTTGGTGCGTGGGGTGCTCAGCATATTATTGAGCGCAAACAGTTGCTGCAGGAAATAAGAAATGTAAATGCTGCAATAACGACAAGTTTTACTATTTGTAGTGCTTTGATTGGCCTTAAAAAGCAGCATGTTATATCTATCTATCAACAATTCTTACGCGATAAATCCGCATATTATGCCGTATTAATGCAAGCGGCCTCTTTGCCTATTGGGCAAAGAATGGAAACCACTTTTCAAGGTGATTTTAGATCATTACAACTTCAAAAGCTACCTACAGAATTGCTACAAAATCAGGTTTTTGAAAAAGTTTCTGCATTAGGTCGGCCATTGGCTCTCGCAATAACTCTAAATCAATCGGCAGGCAGTCTATGGGATTCAGTGAATATGCGTAATGACTTAATTCAGAGTTTTAGAAGCGTAAAAAATGAGAAATTAGCTGAAATATATTTTGGAATTAATACGGGTTCATCTCATGATAATACTTATTCTGATCTAGTATCTGCGATATATAATCAATTAGATGATTGTATCTATTTTTCTGAACTTCTATGCAAGGATTTGCAAGATCATGGCGAAACAATTCGAAATAAAATTGGAAAAAGCGCCCCACGAATTGCTAGGCCAAATTTTTCTGATGCCTACAAGCAGGGATTGATGCCTGACCCAAGGCCTTATCAGGATTGGGAAAACTCTTTCACTAAAGCGTGATTAAGCAGCACCCTCACAACTAGAAGTATCCGCATTCCAGCTACCGCCGTTTTGGATACAGTCATAGGCCGGATCGTTTTGCGGCTCTGATCGCTGGAATGATTGGACGACAAAGGTTGCAATCACCAGCACGATGAATGTCGTTGTAAAGACCACGCAGAGCCATTTCCAATATCGCCACGCCTCGATTGCTATACGCTTGATCATCGAAACATCACCAATGACGCCGCAATCGCCGCCATGCCGGCGATGATGCCATAGACGGTTTCGTGGCCCTTCGCGTAACGCTTGGCGGCGGGGAGCAATTCATCGAGCGCGAGATAGACCATCACCCCCGCGATGATGCCGAACACCCATCCATACAGGGCGGGCGATAAAAACGGGGCGAGCGCGATATAACCGATGGCGGCGCCCACGGGTTCGGCGAGGGCCGATATGCCGCAAAACATCAAGGCCTTTGCCTTGCTGCCTGTCGCGAAATAAACGGGGATCGCGATGGAAACCCCTTCGGGGATATTGTGGATGGCAATGGCGGCGGCGAGGGACGCGCCAACCGCGGGGTCATCGAGCGTGGCAAAGAACGTTGCCATGCCTTCGGGGAAATTATGCGCGGTGATGGCGAGCGCGGCCATCAATCCCACCCGCGCGATCTGTTGTTTGTCATGCGCGTGGTCATCGCCCAATGCCGCATGCGGATTTGGCACAAGGCGGTCGAGCGCGGCGATAAGCACAACGCCCGCAAAGAAGGCGAGCGTTGCAAAACCATACGCGCCCTTGTCTTCCATCACGCCGCCGAACGCATTTTGTGATTTCACGAAAATTTCAACGAGGGAGATATAAACCATCGCGCCCGCTGCGAACGCAAGGCCGAAGGAGAGAAGGCGCGGATGCGGTTCCTTTACGTTGAATAAAACAGCGGCCCCCAGAATGGTGGCAAGGGCGGCAAAGGCGCATACGGCAAAGGCGATGAGAACGGGTTGGTCCATGGAGATAGGATATCGTTGTTTTTGGACGACTAAAAGCCCCCTTCGTCATTACCGCGTCGCGCTATGCGCTCCCCGCAATGACGCTTCCAAAAAGGACGGCCCGGTATCGATGGGGGCGATACCGGGCCTAATCGTCTGCCTTGGGGTTCACGGTTGGGGAGGGGCGGCAGACGGTATAATCTTCGCAATTTACATCGGCAGAGTGTTGCTGCGGCGCTCGTGTACTAGTTTGTACACTTCGCTTCTTGCGCCTCCTGCCGCTGCAAATTTCTTCGATTACGCGAATTCTGTTTCATATCAAATGGCTTCCTTTACAGGAATGGCGCATCCTTTCTTTTTGGTTTTGGTGGCACGTTTAACGGTGTAGAGCCGTTCATCGGCTTCGCCGAAAATGGCGTCTGTATTGTCACCGGCTTTGTAATCCTTCAGGCCAAGGCTTGCACGCACCGGAATTTCGGTGCCATGCCAGACAAGCGTCATCGTGTTCATCTTGCGGATCATGTTCTGCGCGCGGGTCAGGGCCTTTGAGCGTTCCGTATTGGCGAGCAGCAGAACGAATTCATCGCCGCCAAGACGGGCGCAGGAATCCATGGTGCGGATATCGCCCGACAATGTTTTCGCGGCAAGGCGCAGCGCGGCATCGCCTGCCTGATGGCCATAGGTATCGTTGATGGTTTTGAAATTGTCGAGATCGACCATGATCAAAAGGCCGCCTTCGCTGTGGCCACGATTGGTGCGGTCCATTTCCTTGGCAAACGCATCCATGAACCCGCGGCGGTTGAGAAGGGCGGTCAGTTCATCAGTGGTCGCGAGCGATTCCAGTGTTGCAATCCGTTCTTCCAATTCGTGGATGCGGGCCTGCGCATGATCCACAACGCCGCAAAGATATTTGATGACAGTCGCGCTGGTGGTCAAAGCGTTCCACCATTTGTGGCCCGCATCGGAATCATCGTCCCTGCGCAGCCCAAGGATAGCACCCTTGTGCTTGCCGAAATTCGGAACCAGTGCGGTTTCAATCATATCCTGCATATTCACCCTTACCGGCCGCTCCACCGGCCTTTTCCAAAATGCGCGGCAGTTTCTTGCCGCTTACTCCGAATATCACGGTGCGAATGTCGTGCCAGTCCGGCGCGAGATGGAATATTGAACAAAAACAGTGTGTTGGATATAATTTTGCGAGAGATGTGCCGGTGGGTGGGCCGTTGTGTCACAGGGAAAAATTGAGCAGGGGCGGGCAAGCTTTGCCGTTGAATTGGTTAATATTTCCTTCCGGATGGGCCCGTCATGCATTACAATCGGCTTTTATACCGCAACCTCATGAAAGTTCGGCGTCCCTGATGAAATTTTCCGCCTGTGCCCTGTTGTGTGCTGCCATTTCCCTGACGCCGTTTCAAGGAGCGACCGCGGCGGTGGATTCCATCGCCAAGGCGTTGGCACCGCATAAGGCCGTCTATGATATCGATCTTGTGGCCACGCATAGCGGATCGCAGATCATCAATATCCGCGGCAAGATGACCTATGAATGGAAAAAATCATGCAACGCGTGGGTGACCGACCATGATTTTACCCTGAAATATGATTACGCAGACGGGCCGGGCATGCGCATTGCATCCGACTTTTCAACATACGAAAGCCTTGACGGCGCACGTTTCGATTACACATCCCGCCGCAAACGCGATGGAGAAATGTATCAAGAAATCCGCGGCCATGCCGATACGGGCGCAGCGGGTGGCAAGGCCGTTTTCCGCAGCCCCGATGGTTTGAAATTCGATCTGAAGCCCGGAACGCTGTTTCCTGTTGCCCATACGATCGAACTCATTCGCAAAGCGAAGGCCGGTGAAAAGTTTTACGCCGCACCGGTATTTGACGGCAGCGATGAAGAAGGGCCCATCGAGATCAATAGTGTGATCGGCCGTGCTGTCGAACCTTCCGATATCGTGAAGGGGGACAAGATAGATGCAGGCCTGCTGGGCGGAAGAGCGTGGAATGTACGTATGGCGGTTTTCCCGGAGGCCAGCCGTGAAGAGAAGGCGGACTATGAAATGAGCCTTGTTTTCCACGATAACGGCATAATTTCCGATATGCTCATTGAATATGATGATTTTTCGGTCACGCAAAAACTCATCTCACTAGAACGTGCTGCGGCTGATTCCTGCGCTCCCGCACCGTCGCGGCCGGCAAAACCGTAGGAACGGCTGTAAATTTCCATGAATCTCTTATTCGCATTAACACTTTGGAAACCACTTCACTGATAGCATTTCGCTGGAGATAGAAGGATTTAACAAACCCGCCATGAGCAAAACCGTCCTCATCGTCGAAGACAATGAACTGAACATGAAGCTATTTCATGATCTGCTGGAGGCGCATGGAATCGGCACGATCGAAACCCGCAACGGGCTGGATGTCATGGAGATCGCACGCCGTGAAAAACCGGACCTGATCCTCATGGATATACAATTGCCGGAGGTATCGGGCCTCGATGTCACGAAATGGCTGAAGGGCGATGCAGAACTTAAATCGATTCCTGTGATTGCCGTCACGGCCTTTGCCATGAAGGGCGATGAAGAAAAAATCCGTCAGGGTGGATGCGAGGATTATATTTCCAAACCCATTTCCGTTTCCCGTTTCCTTGAAGTGATCCAGACCTATCTGGACAAACCCAAGGAAGAAGAAAAAACCGAAGAGACGGGACCCGCGCTTCCCTTGGGCGAAGAGCCCGAAAATGAAGAGATCGCTTTTGAAATCGCCGATCGCGGTGAGGTAGAGGATGATATCGATAACGAATTCCTGCCCGAAGACGAAGCGGATGATGAATTCGCGCAAGACAAAAAGACAATAGAGGATTAATCAACCATGTCGGCACGCGTCCTTGTCGTTGACGATATTTTGCCAAACGTGAAATTGCTCGAAGCCAAGCTGGCGAGCGAATATTACGATGTCATAACCGCCACGAGCGGGCAGGAGGCTTTGGATAAAGCCGCCACGCAAAGCCCGGATATCATTCTTCTCGATATCATGATGCCCGGCATGGACGGGTTTGAAGTGTGTCGCCGCATCAAGGCCGACCCCGCCACTGCCCATATTCCGGTCGTCATGGTAACCGCCCTGACCGACGCCGAAGACCGTATTCGCGGACTGGAGGCCGGGGCCGATGATTTCCTTTCCAAGCCGTTGAATGATGTTGCGTTGATGGCGCGCGTTCGCTCTCTCGTCCGTTTGAAAATGACGGTGGATGAATGGCGTGTGCGCGAGACGACCGCGAGCCAACTCGGCGTTGTCGACAACACGGCAAGTGCGATGAGCGAGCCGGTTGAGCATGCGCGCATTCTTGTGATCGAGGACCAGAGTTTCGAAAACCAGAAATTTATCGACGCCCTGAAGGTTGACGAAGATATTGTGACGATCGTCGAAACGGGGATCGAGGCGATGGGCAAGGTGGCCCAGAACGAATATGATTTAATCGCCGTGAGCCTGAACCTTGCCAATGAGGACGGGCTGCGCCTGTGTTCCCATCTGCGTTCCAGCGAGCGCACGCGCTCCATTCCCATTTTGATGGTGGCGGAAGACGAAGATATGCCGCGTATTGCACACGGACTTGAAATTGGCGCGCATGATTACATCCTGCGCCCGGTGGACCGGAATGAATTGCTTGCCCGCGTGCGCACGCAAATTCGCCGCAAACGCTTTCAGGAACGCTTGCGTTCGAATTATGAACTTAGCCTTTCCATGGCGCTGACCGACCCTCTGACGGGGCTTTATAACCGTCGTTACTTCGAAGTGCACCTACAGAAACTTTTGCAGAAGAACGAGGCGAACAAGAAATCTCTAGCCGTTCTTATGCTTGATATCGATAAATTCAAATCGATCAACGACAATTACGGCCATGGCGTTGGTGACGAGGTTCTCAAGGTCTTTGCTGTTCGCATTCAGGAATCACTGCGTAGTTTTGACCTCGTCGCGCGTTTGGGCGGGGAAGAATTCGTGGTGATCCTGCCTGACGTTTCAACGGAAATGGCTTATTTTATTGCAGAACGTCTTCGCTCTGCTGTGGCCGACACGCCGTTCCCGTGCTCTGCGCCGGAAGGCAGTCTGAAGGTAACGACCTCTATCGGCGCGACCATCGTTTCGGATGGCGGTGCAACTATGGACCATGTCTTGAAGCTCGCCGATGATGCCCTGTATGACGCGAAAGAGGGGGGGCGCAATGCCACCGTCTTCGAGGGCAAGGGTAAACTCACGCCCGCTGACTATGCCAAAGAGGCACGCTCCTTTATTGAATAATTTGTATGGTCATTCTTAGCGCAGCGAAGAATCTCATGAGGTCCTTCGCTTCGCTTTGAAGATGACGATAATAAGAAAAGGCGCCCGAAGGCGCCTTTAAAATTCTTGGTGCAAAGAACGGTATTAGTTCTTCTTCGCCGGCGGCATTTTCTTTTCTTCGAAAATGACATGCATGCCTTTTTTGCCCGTTTCCGGATTTACGGCCCATGGGTCGAATTTGCGCAGTTTCAGCTTCTCAGTCGCTTTCGCGCCTTTTTTCTTGTAGTAACGGAAACCTGTTCCAGCGGAGGATTCCATGCGGACTTTCGTTGCGCCGCCACCTTTTTTAGCCATTTTTCTAGCCCTTTGTTTGAAATTCAGATGCGCAAAATAAGCATTTTTGCGGATGTGTCAAGGTTTTGTTGCTATCCCGCGTGCCTCTCCAGCGCCGGTATTTGTTCGCGTTCTTTTATCCATGACATTGAGCGGGGTTCGATGTCGTCTATGTGCCATTGGGCCTTTTCCGGGAACACATTGCCCAGCTTGATCCGGACAGTGGATCCGACCCCGAAATAGCCCCGGCCTTCAAATACTAACCCTCTGGAATTGTTTGCAATTTCCCAATCATGCGGCAGTTGTTCCGGCGCGATCATCGCCCTGATGCCATGGCGCCCCTGAAGCAGGATTTCGATGTTTCCGTTCTTGTGGATATTATGAAGGGTGGCGGTCAGTTTCTGCCCCTCATACATCTGCAAATCTCTAATTCCATAATATCTATCGGAGTCGCGTTCGACGATCAGGGCGCGCTGATCGACCATATTGAGGTGGTCAACGACTTTCTGGGCGTTCTCAAGGTCCTGCATTTCATCAGACAGGCCGAAAACCGGATTCCCGAAGGCGGTGTGATAGGCGCGTTGGTTGAACAGGTCAGCGTAGCGGCGGATCGGTGAGGTAAAATGTCCGTAATAGGCGGTGTTGTTTCCGAAATGACCGATTGTTTGCAGGGAGTAGTCAGCGCGATAGATCAGATTGCTGCGGACATATTGTTTGATTTCGTATGCGTTATCCCGCGCTTCTGCCTGAAGCAGGATGCCATTGATCGTTGCGGGATCCAGTTGGCGCGCATCATAGGGGACATAAAACCCCCATTCGCGTAAGGGTTGGGCGGCTTCATTATACGCCATGTTGTTGTAATGGCCCGCGTGATTACGGCGCATGTAAAGGACGCCCGAATTTTCCAGTTGCTCCGCCATGGTAACGCAAGCGCGGATCATCATGGCCTGCACGATATCTTTGGCTTGGCGGATGGCCTGATCTTCTTCAAGTTGACGGTCCGGCAGTTGGATATTGTCTTCGCTATCGCGTGCCCATGCAATTTCATCGAACTTCTTATAAGCCGCCATGTCCGGCCCGTCGCTATCCAGCATCATCTGGAATTGGTGATAGTTCAGATTGCGATGATTGACAGATAGGCCAAGGCCTGTGCGACTTTCAATCAACTCTCCAGTGGAGGGGTCCCAGAATTGTTCATTGTAAATAACGGGGTGCGGATGTCCCTGTCGCAAGGCCATTTTTTTTAAGGACAACTGTTCGGGGAACATGTGAAAAAACTCCCGCTCCTTCGGGAAATAATATGAACGGGCTCGCTCCAGCGCGTATTTATCCAAACGGGAGTGCGGAGGGATGTACGAGGCAACGTCTGTCACAACAGTCATTGTGCGGATCAATTTATCCGGCGTATATTCCGCATAAATTCCGTCATCGAAATCGCCGGGTGAATTGATGGGGTCCACCACAAGGATGGGTTCGCGAATAATGCGGCGATTGGCGCTGTCGATTTTTTGGCGCGCGGTTTTGGCTGCGGACAGCAAGGCATCATCGTTATGACGTATCAGCAGGCCATGTTTCTGTGCGATGATATGGGCGATTTTATTGCCTGTCACAGGATCCCATCTTTGCTCCGCCACTTCCACCGATGGGTTCTCCATATCCACGCGGCCTGGAATAACCGCGACGAAAATCTGGTCCTTGGCGATTTTATCGGGCACGCGTCCCGTGACGGCAAAGGCTGTTTTGATCGTCTTATCGCTGCTGATGAAACTAATGCTTCCATCTGCTGCCTGATTGAAGCGGCCCGTAATAATCGGGTTCTTCTTGTATGATAGTTTGGTGATGCAACGGGAGACCCGAAGTTCTACCCCGTTATGCCGTGTCAGGCGGACATAAAGCCTGTCGTTCTTTTTGAGACGGTGTTGTTTGACCTGTTTTTCCGAGATGGTGATCGGAAAGGGAGGATGACCCGCCACACCTTCAATCTTTAATTCTCCGCGGCTTCCGCGCTCTGTATTGACAACGCGGGCGACGGCAACATCGGGCCAAGGACGCGCCGCCTTGTATGCGCGCTCGCCGACACCTTCAACGATACCGCTTTCTTTAAGCTGGCGCAGCCCGTTAATAATGATGTGCTGTTTGGAAAGGGGGATGCCAAACCCTTTTAGAAGGCTATCGATTGATATGGGTTCCCGGTTCGCGCGAATAACAGCAGTCAGATTTTCCAGGGAATAGGAAAGCTGCGCAAAACCGGCCATGGGCATCACTCACAAAACATAGGGTTAAACATATAACCGAACTATTTACGCCGTGGTTTCGTCTTCCCGCCTTTGTCCGGTGGCCTTTTGGCCCCGCTGCGGCGGCTGTCTTTTTTGTCTGATGATTTCCGTATATCGCGCCGCTTGTCGCTTTGCAATGTATTATTAGATCGTTTGAATGTTATCCCCGGAATATCGGCACCATCCTTACCCACCACTGCAAAAACGCTTGATCCAGTCAGGCCATCGGCCTCAACGATCTTAACAGTTAACGATGCGCCGAGCCGATAGACGCGTCTGGACTTGCGTCCAATAAGCGCATGCTGGTCCTCATCATGGATGTAATAGTCATCGGGCAGGGACCGCATGGGAACAAGACCATCCGCCCCGTTTTCATCGAGCGTGACAAAGAGGCCAAACCGCGTGACGCCGCTGATCCGCCCTGAGAATTCCGCGCCGATACGTTCGGACATCCACTTTGCGGTGAAGCGGTCGATGGAGGATCGCTCGGCCTCTGCCGATGTTCGCTCTGTTTGCGAGATATGTTCCGATTTTTCTTCGAGCGTTACTTCTTCCTGATCGCTCAGTTCGCCAGGGCCTAAAACATAGGCCTTGATGAGCGATCTGTGCACCAGCAAATCCGCATAGCGGCGGATGGGAGATGTAAAATGGGCGTAGCGTTGCAGGGCGAGGCCGAAGTGGCCGATATTTTCGGGACTGTAAATCGCCTGAGATTGTGAACGCAGGATGACCTGACTGATCAGTTGGCTATAGGGAAGCTCTTTGGCCTTCGTCAGAATATGGTTGATCTGCGCCGGACGCGTCACCTGACCTTTGGGCAAAGATAAATCAAACGATGCCACAAACTCCCGCACCGCATCCAGTTTTTCAAGCGATGGGCGGTCATGAACGCGGTACACGCATGGTGCCTTTTTATCTTCAAGAGCCGAAGCCGCCGCGACATTGGCGAGGATCATGAATTCTTCGATCAATTTATGGCTGTCATACCGTGCGCGGTTCTTGACGCCTGTCATGTTGCCGTCCTTATCGATGAGGATTTGACGTTCAGGAAGATCAAGCTCCAGGGCACCGCGTTTTTGTCGCGCCTTGTCGAGAACCTCATAGGCGGCGTAAAGCGGATCTATCACATCATCCATCAGGATATCGGTGACATTGTCCTTTACACCATCACGCGCGGCCTGCACTTGATCATATGTAAGGCGTGCGACTGACCGCATCAACCCGCGGACGATTTTGTACTTCTTGAGATTGCCGTCCATGTCGATCCAGAGATGGAAGGCCATACACGCGCGGTTTTCTTTTGGGCGCAGGGAGCAGAGATCGTTCGATAATGCCTCGGGAAGCATGGGCACCACGCGGTCCGGAAAGTAAGTGGAGTTGCCACGGCGGTAGGCCTCGCGGTCAAGCGCAGAACCGGGGCGCACGTAATGGGCAACGTCGGCAATCGCCACGATCAGATGAAACCCGTTTTCCTCTTCCTTTGCATACACGGCGTCATCAAAGTCACGGGCATCCACACCATCAATGGTGACGAGCGGGTAGGGGCGTAAGTCTTCGCGGCCTTTCAGATCCGGCACTTTCATGCCTTCTGTTTCCTTTATGACCGGTTCGGGGAAGTTTTCCTTGAGGCCCGCTTCATGGAGCGCAATAAGGGAAATGGCCCTTGGATCATCGCGCCGTCCGATCACCTGAATGATGCGGACCTTTTTGCGCACCGATCCGCGGGAGGAGGCTATTTCACCAACGGCCAGATCGCCGTCATCCGCGCCGTTCAAATCGCTCTGCGCTATATCGAAGTCATACCGCGCCTTTTTGTCGGCGGGCTGTAGGGTATAGCCGCGTTTGTGCCGGACCACAAGACCCATGACCTGCCCGTAATCGGTATCGATTTTTTTGATGACATGGCCTTCATAGAGCTTGTCGGAAAAGCGCCGCAAACGCATCAAGGTGCGGTCGCCAACTTTCAGGCTGGGATGGCCCCTTTTGTCATCGGGGGCCACTTCTATGCGCGGTCGCTCGCCTTGCGCCTCATTCCACTCAACGGGGCGCGCAAAGACGTCGCCGTCGATATCAATCTCGTAAACTTCGGCCACAACAACGGATGGCAAACCTTTCGGCACCGTATAGGTTTGTCCGGGCTGTTTGATGATGGTCCCATCTTCTTCCAGTTCGCGCAGGATATCCTTGATAACCCGCCTATCATCGCCCCTGATATTGAAGGCCGCGACGATTTCACGTTTGGTGAGCGGCGCAGGACTTTCCATGATCAGGCGGAGAACAGCGTCTTTGTCAGGCAATTGGTAGGTCATGAGTGATTGTAGAGCAGGGTATGGCCAATCCTCAATGCAATATTTTGGAAATAGGCCTGATATACAAGCAAAAAGCCCGCTATTCAGCGGACTTCTTGGTTTTCTTTGCCGCCGTCTTTTTGACCGCTGTTTTTTTGGTGGCGGTTTTCTTCACCGCGGTCTTTTTCGCCGCCTTCTTGGTTGCTTTCTTGGTTGCGGCCTTCTTCGCGGCCTTTTCGGCTTTCTCTGCCTCTTTCTTGGCTGCGGCTTCCTCTTTTTTCTTGGTACGCCAGCTGGGCTTCACCGGCTGTGCGAGTAATTCTACGGCGCGGTTCATGCCGATGGTCATCACATCATCGCCCTTCGGGATCGATTTGAAACGGTTGTTGTGTTTCAGGAACGGGCCAAAACGTCCAATGCCGGCTTCGATCTTCTTACCGTCCTCGGGGTGGATGCCGACTTCACGCGGCAGGGCGAGAAGTTTTAGCGCGGCAGCCAAATCAAACGTGGCGATATCGGCACCTTTGGGAATGCCCTGACGTTTCGGTTTTTCCTTGTTCTTCGGATCTGATTCAATTTCCGGCGGCAGATCGATCTGCACGTAAGGCCCGTACGGTCCGCGGCGCATGGAAACGGTGCGGCCTGTCTTTGGATCGGTGCCGAGGATTTTAGGCTCGTTGGCGAGTGCCGCCGCCGCAGAACTTTCGGCATCTTCCGATCCTTCCGCAACAGCGATTTCCAAAGGTTTGGTGAATTTACATTCAGGATAGTTGGAGCATCCGATAAAGGCACCGAACTTGCCGAGTTTCAATGACAGCCGGCCATTGTCACAGGCGGGGCATTTGCGCGCAGATTCGCCATCATGGAAGAAGTGGGGCGCAAGTTCTGCGTCCAGTTCGTCGATGACTTCGCTGATCTTCAAATCCTTGGTTTCACCAATCGCTTTGGAAAAATCGGTCCAGAACTGGCGGAGCGCTTCTTTCCATTGGACATGTCCGCCCGCAATGGCATCCAGTTCTTCTTCCAGATTGGCCGTGAAGTCGTAATCGACATAGCGCGGGAAGAAGCGGGTGAGGAAGGTCGTGACAAGACGGCCACGGTCTTCCGGGATAAAGCGCTTCTTATCCATTGTCACATAATTGCGGTCGCGCAAGACTTGCAGGATGGACGCATAAGTGGAAGGACGGCCGATGCCCAGCTCTTCCATTTTCTTCACCAGGCTCGCTTCGGAATAACGGGGCGGTGGCTGTGTGAAATGCTGGTTCTGGCGAACATCGATCAGTTTCGTCGCATCGCCTTGTTCCAATGGCGGCAGGCGTTTGTTTTCATCGTCCTCGCCATCTTCGTCATCCTTGTCTTCCTTATACAGCGTCAGGAAACCATCGAAGGTGATAACGGAGCCGGTAGCGCGCAGCACGACATCATCCGTACCGTCGGAAATATCGGCGGAAACCTGATCCATCACCGCGTTTTCCATCTGCGACGCCATCGTGCGTTTCCAGATAAGGTCATAGAGTTTGCGTTGCTGATCATCACCCGGCGCTTCGCGGCTTGTTGGTAGAACAGACAGATCGGTCGGGCGGATGGCTTCGTGCGCTTCCTGTGCGTTTTTCGCCTTTGATTTGTAAAGGCGCGGGGCATCGGGAAGATATTTCGTACCATATTCGCTTTTGATCACGGAACGGGCCTGCGCCACCGCATCATCGGACAACGTGGTCCCATCGGTACGCATATAGGTGATAAAGCCGGCCTCGTATAACCCTTGCGCGACGCGCATCGTGTGCGCAGCCGAGAAGCCCAGCTTGCGCGATGCCTCCATTTGTAGCGAGGATGTGATGAAAGGCGGATAGGGGTTTCGACGAACCTGTTTCTTTTCGACCTTCTGAACTTGCAGGGCCTTGTTACGAATGCGTAGTGCCGCAGCATTTGCGGCTTCTTCGTTCGGGATGTCGAGCTTGTCGAGCTTGTTCCCTGCAAGTGTCGTCAGGCGTGCGGTGAAAGGCGCGCCGTCCTTGCTGTGCAGAAGCGCTTCGATGCTCCAGTATTCTTGGGCTCTAAATTTTTCAATCTCGGCTTCGCGTTCGCATATCAGGCGCAGGGCAACCGATTGAACGCGGCCGGCAGATTTCGATCCCGGCAATTTACGCCACAGGACGGGAGAAAGGTTGAAGCCGACAAGGTAGTCAAGTGCGCGGCGCGCGAGGTAAGCATCGATCAAATCCTGATCAAGGGCGCGCGGACGGTTGAATGCTTCCTGCACGGCTTTCTTGGTAATCTCGTTAAACGTCACGCGCTGGACATTCTTGCCTTTCAGAAGGCTGGCATCTTTCAGAATCTCTTCAATGTGCCATGATATGGCTTCCCCCTCGCGGTCGGGGTCGGTTGCGAGGAAGATGGTGGCGGCGGACTTTACGGCCTTTTTGATATCGCTGACGTTTTTATAGGCACGCTCGCCCAGTTCCCATTTCATCGCGAAATCTTGATCGGGGAGGACAGATCCATCCTTGCCGATCAGGTCGCGGACATGCCCGTAGGAGGCCAGCACCTGGAAATCGCCCCCCAGATACTTATTAATGGTTTTCGCCTTCGCGGGCGATTCAACGATAACGAGATTATCCGCTGCCACGTAAGTCCTTAATTTATCAAAACAATTCTATTTCCGGGCAGTCTTTGCAGGCGGCCCGCCAGCTCCAGTTCCAGTAAGATCATTTGGACCGAAGGAATAGTCAGATGACAGTTTCTGACCAATTCGTCAACTGTAACGGGGGCAGATGACATATTCTGTAAAATAATCTCGCGAACGGCCTCGGCGTCATTATCGTCGAGAACCTGTGGCATCCATTCGTCCTGACGGGACTCTTGCAGGGTGGGGGATGTGGTGCGGAAGCTGTTCAGATTCTCTAGAACATCTTCCGCCGATTGTACCAGTGTCGCGCCGTCGCGGATCAGTTTGTTCGGTCCCGCCGCACGCGGATCGAATGGGTGTCCGGGCACGGCATAGACATCGCGGCCCTGTTCCGCCGCCATGCGCGCGGTGATAAGCGAGCCGGATTTGAGCGTGGCTTCGACGACGACAACGCCGGATGACAGGCCGGAGATAATGCGGTTGCGTTTGGGGAAATGCCTTGCAAGCGGTTCCATGGTCAGCGGGCTTTCGGCGACGATGCACCCTTGTTCCGCAATCGCATGATAGAGTTTTTCGTTTTCCGGCGGGTAAATAATGTCGATACCACCCGCAACAACAGCGATGGTGCCAGTGGAAAGTGCCCCACTATGCGCCGCCGTATCAATGCCACGTGCGAGGCCGGATGCGATGATTTGTCCAGCCTGTCCCAAATCGCGTGAAATCTTTTCCGCAAACTTGCGTCCATTGAGCGAGGCATTGCGCGCGCCGACTATACCAATAGTTGACCGGTTCAATAATTGTTTGTTGCCAAGTACGGAAAGAACAGGCGGTGCGTCTTCTGTGGCGGCGAGGGCGAGGGGATAAAATTCATCCGCGGCAAAAATAAAATCGCCGCCTTTTTTACGAAGCTGTTCCCATTCGCGCGTCACCGCAAATTCTTCGGTAACGTTCAGGCCTTTCAAACGGCCGCCGCGTTTGGCAAGGCCGGGCAAAGCTTCGATAGCCTTTTTGGCGGAACCATATGTTTGCAAAAGATTGTAGAACGTGATCGGCCCGATATTGTCGGTGCGGATCAGGCGCAGCCATGCGATTTTCTCTGCTTCATCCAGCGTCAATTGTTTGGTGGCGCTGCCGGATGAAAACAGGCTCATTTTTTCTGCCCGATCTTTGGTTCTTCGCCTTTCATCAGGCGCCCAATATTCGCGCGGTGCTTGAACCAGACAAGCGTTGCGATAAGCCCGCACAGCGCCGTGAAATTGGCATCACCGACAAGAAAATAGGCGAAGAACGGTGCCGCCGCCACCGCGATGAGGGCGGAGAGGGAGGAATAGCGTGTAACAACAGCGGTCAAAAGCCAAACGCCGC
Source organism: uncultured Alphaproteobacteria bacterium (assembly GCA_946481075.1). The sequence goes on along the minus strand of CAMLMC010000001.1, from coordinate 1,074,538 downwards.
AGGCGGCAACACCAATGAGGGGTTTCAGCGCGAGCAAAGTACCGAGTGTGGTGGCAACACCTTTACCGCCTTTGAATTTCAGCCAGACGGGGAAGAGGTGGCCAATTAGAGCGGAAAGCCCTGCCAGCATTTCGATGTTAAAATCTTTGGTCAAAAAATAGGCGATCATAACGGCCGCCGCGCCTTTCAAGCCATCCAGAATCAATGTCGCAAGAGCGAGTTTTTTATTGCCCGTGCGCAAAACATTGGTCGCGCCGATATTCCCCGACCCGATATCGCGGATATCGCCATATCCGCCAAGCTTGGTCAGGATTAGCCCAAACGGAATAGATCCGAGTAAATATCCGCCGATGATTGCGAGTGCGTAGAGCATTATATTTTACCTTTTAGCAGCAGATCCATCACCGCCATGCGTGTCGGCACGCCGTTGCGCACCTGTTCAAGGATGAGGGAGCGTTCTTTATCATCCGCCACACCGCCGTCGATTTCAATGCCGCGGTTCATGGGGCCGGGGTGCATGACAACGGCATGCGGCGCCGCATAGGCGAGTTTATCGTAGGTCAAACCATAATCACGGAAGAAGGCCTCGTCCGATTCAATCAGTCCGGCCTTCATGCGTTCCTTCTGGTTACGCAGCATCATGACGACATCGCACCCCGCAAGCCCGTCTTTCATATTGTCGAACGCCTGCACACCTTCGGCCGGAAATTTTTCCGGCTTCAGATAGGGTGGGGCAACGATGTTGACCTCAACCCCCATCTTGCGCAGCAGGATCATATTGCTCGACGCCACACGGCTATGTGCGATATCGCCGCAGATGGCAACCTTCAGGCCTTCCAGCTTGCCGAAACGGCGGCGCATAGTCAGGGCATCAAGCAACGCCTGCGTCGGGTGTTCACGGTAACTATCGCCCGCATTGATGACGGGGCAATCGACAAGGTTTGCGATGAAGCGTGGCGCGTTATATTCGCTATGGCGCACGACAATCGCATCGGGACGCAGCATGGCGTTGAGCGTATAGACCGTATCGGTCAGGCTCTCATCTTTCTTTACGGAGGAGGTCGCGATATCGAGATTGACCGTATCCGCGCCCAAACGCTTGGCCGCCATTTCAAAGGATACGCGCGTGCGGGTGCTGTCTTCAAAGAAAAGGGTAAGGACAATCGCGCCGCGCAAGATATCGGGTTTGAATTCCCGCTCATCCAGCCGATCGGCATAATAATCGGCTAGGTCGAGGATAATGTTTATTTCTTCGGGACTCAGCTCTTTGATACCTATCAAATCGGTATGTTTAAACGAGGAGCGGTCAACCTTGGCGAAAGGTTTACGGATTGGGGCGCCATTTTGCATTGAGTGTGTCATCAAAATGGGATGATTACAGCTGTATCCTAAGGTTTGCAAGAAAACTTAGCCTCTTATACAGGGGCGGATTTGCATTTTGCTCCAAACGACACGTATTATGTGAAAAATGAGATATGCTATGAAGGATAGTTTCGATTTAACTGTAGGATTAACGAGCAGATTGCTTAGTCTGGACGACTGGGCTCTAATTGAGCACCATTTAACCAAAGCCTATGGAGAAGAAGGTTTTCTATCCCATTTTCGTGGCGGGAACCCGAATAATCCTAAGGTGCTAGGTACCTTCATGGACCGTTATGCGGTTTTTGGATTGTTCCATGATCATGATATGATCGGCTTTTCCATTATTAAGGCGCAGGACGCATGCCGCGCCCATTTCGCCGGCAGTTTCCTGTATGAAGAATATAGAGGGTTGGGGCTTGCCAATCATTTATATGATGTGCGCAAAAAATATCTTCGTGAAATTGGATTTGAGGGGGATGTGATTACATCCATAGAGCCCACGAATGCGCCCTCGATGAAAGCGGCGGAACGAAATGGATTCAAGCCGATTTGTAAAGAAGAGCTAGAGTATGAGGGGCAATCCTATACGCTCGTGACGCTTCGGCTTGGCTACAATGAGCCTCGTTAAACAATATTTTTGGATTTGAGCTTTTCGATCTGATCTTCGGATAGACTCAATATGTTTTTTAGAACGTCATAAGTATGCTGCCCAAGGGTCGGTGGTGGCAGGCGGTAGCTGGCCGGGTTTTCCGACAGTTTCAAAGGGCTGCCGACGAGGTGGATATTATCCGGCGCGAAGGGGTGGTCCATGGCGATTTCCATTTCACGCGCTTGCACTTGCTCCATCGCGAATGTCTGGTTGATCGAATTGACGGGCGCTGCGGGTATATCGATGGTGCGGAACAAATCAAGCCATTCCTGAACCTCGCGTTGTTTGATGACCGCCTCAAGCAGGGGGATCAGTTCATCACGATGCGCAACCCTTGCACTGTTGTGCGAATAATGCGGATCGCTCGCCCACTCGATCCGGTCTATCGCCGCGCAGAGGCGCCCGAACTGATGATCGTTGCCAATCGCAATGACAATGTGGCCGTCTTTTGCGGCAAAGGCCTGATAGGGGACTATGGTGGAGTGCGAATTGCCGAACCGTTTCGGGGCCTTCCCGGATGTCAAAAAGAACTGAGCGATATTGGTCATGGAGGCGAGCGTTGCATCGAGCAAGGACACATCGACCAATTGCCCTTTCCCCGTCTTATGACGGGCGTTCAGGGCGGCGAGCGTGCCGATCGCGGCATAAAGCCCGGTCATAATGTCGGAAAGCGCGACCCCGGCCTTCATCGGTTCTTCACCCTCCTTGCCCGTGTGGGCCATCAATCCGCCCATCGCCTGGGCCAGTAAATCATAGCCGGGTTCGCGGGCGAGGGGGCCGGTCTGGCCAAATCCGGATATGGCGGTATAGATCAAATGCGGATGGCGTTCGTGCATCGCCTCGTACCCAAGCCCGAATTTATCGAGGCTGCCAACCTTGAAATTGTGAATCAGGATATCGCATTCCGCGGCCAGCGCATGGATGATCTCCTGTCCTTCCGGCTTTGAAATGTCGATTGCAATCGATCTTTTGTTACGGTTGGCGGAAAGATAATAGGCGCTTTCCGTGGTGTCGTTTCCCGCCGGATCTTTCAGGAAGGGCGGCCCCCAATAGCGTGTATCGTCACCTTCAAGCGGCCGTTCGACCTTGATAATGTCTGCACCAAGATCGCCGAGGATTTGGGTGCAGACAGGGCCTGCCAGCACCCGTGAGAGGTCAAGAATACGGATGCCGTCAAGCGAAGATGTCATGGAGTGTCTCCAGAATGTAGGGGCCGAATATATAAGTGCCGGTCAGGATGATCCCGATGGCGAAACCGGGGCCCGCCGGAATCGAAAGATTGTGCACCGTAAAGGCGGTTTTGGTTTTGTGGGCGGTATAGGCGGCGTATGCCAGTCCGTGAATCAAGCCGGCAAGTGCCCCGAGCGTGATGGCCGGCATAATGAATTCGGGGCCAAGCCAGACGCCGCCCGCGCCCAGAAGCTTGACATCACCCAAGCCCAGCGTGTCGCGGTCATAATGGCGGTTTGCAAAAAAGCGGATGACATAAAGTGTGCCAGCGCCTATCAGGGCACCATAAAACATATCGTCATATCCTATGAACATCAGGCCCGAGAAAAAATGGAAAGCAAAGCCGCATACCGCCAGTAGCAAATTTAATTCATCCGGCAATATCAATATCTTCAGATCGATTATTGAGAGAATGATTAAAACAATCACGGCGGCGAAGATGCAAAGAAGGGAGAGGATTTCGAACATGGATAGTCCCGGTGTTGTTGTCTTCAGTATATCTTTCCACGCATGGTGTGCAAGGTAAGGATTGCTTATTTGGGATCGTTACTTTAGCTTTTGTAGAAGTGATTCACGCAAAGTGCAGTTCTTGCGCACCTTAATTAGGTAGTTTTCAGGCCCTATGTCGACCGCAGATAAAATACTGGTTGTAGAAGATAACGACTTCGTCCGTATGCAGATTGTCCGATATCTTCGTGACATGGGTGCCGATGTTGTAGAGGCCTCTGATGGTGATGCCGCGCTAGAGGCGGTCAAATCGGAGTATGTAAAAAGGGCCCCTTTCAATCTCGCCATTGTCGATGTTCGGATGGAACCTGTGGATGGTTTTGACTTTATCAAGAGTATCCGTGGTCTGGATATGGATACACCAGTTATTCTGGTCACTGGCGATAACAATCCCGATTTGCTTGAAAGGGCCGGTCAGTGGGGTGTCGGCGCCGTCATGATCAAGCCTGTACAAAAAGACAGGCTTGTCAAAACAGTGTCTCGTACAATCGAGGCATATAAGCGAAAAGGAAACTGATGTCGCGTAAGGTGTTAAGGAGTGCTGTGAGTGTCGCCGCGTTGATGTCGCTTGTGCTGACGACTTCGTGCGCGTGGGTCACCGCGCCGGACGCGCGTAACGTCAATATTCCTTCTCCGACCATGGCGGACAAACGAAAAACGGCGATCAACGAGCGGCCGGATAGCGTCATGTATCTTCCGCTTGGTGAAGATGTGCTTGTGCCAGAGGTTATTGATGTCGATGAGTTCCCACATGAATTTGTAGGTCCTTTTGAGCTGAGGGGCGAAACGCTTGCCGGTGCCTTGCAGTTGATCCTTGCCGACTATGATATTTCCCTTGCCTTCGAAACAGAGGCGGGACTGAGCCGTCGCGTCACTGTTGCGAATTTGCGCGGTGATCTGGGCAAGGTTGTGAATCAGGTCTGCTCCCTTGCCAATCTTTACTGCGCCTTTGAAAATGGAACGGTTATTGTCAAGGATACGCAGACCTTCACCGTAACTTTGCCGCCGGTCGGCGGGACGGAGGAGGGCGAGACTTTCCTGACGAGCGTTGCGCAGGGGTTGAGCGCGATTTTGGGCGATGGTGTCCCTGATCCGATTGTCGACAACACAACCCGCACGATCGTTTATTCCGCGACGCAGCGCACGGCCGATGTTGCATCCCGTTATTTCCAGCGTCTTCGCGCCAATACCGCGATGATTGTCTTTGAGACCTATATCTGGGAAGTTTCCCTGAATTCGGGCAATTCTACGGGTATTCAGTGGGACAAGATTGCAACGCTGGGTAAATACGACCTTTCTATTGATGTGAATGGCTCTGTCGGTGCGGACTTTTTGAACCCTGTCAGCATCGGATTGCCGACAGCCCACGAAATCACAGGCAGCCCGACCAATATTGTCAATCTCCTCTCGCAATTCGGGGCCGTGAAAACAATCTCGCAACCGCAGATTACTGTTTTGTCCGGGTCGGAGGCCGAATTGCGTGTCGCCGATACCCGCAACTATGTATCGCAGGTTGCGACCACCTTGAACGAAGGGCAATCGACGACATCCGTGAGCACGGACTCTGTCGATACAGGCTTTACGCTGACGATTGGAAGTTCGTGGGATAAATCGACTGTCTATGCGAATGTTGAAATCGAACTGACGGATGTCAAGCAGATCGACGATTTCTCATTTACGGATGGTGATGGCGGCGGCGGCGCGGGCGGTGCAACCACGATCCAGCTTCCGCAAACATCCGAGCGCCAGCTTACCACGCAAATCCGCGTCCGTCCGGGCGATTCTGTCTTGATTGCCGGTCTGGTGCGTGAGAATGATAATTTCGATACGCGCGGTCTGGGCTTTATGGCTCCCGTCATACCCGACAGCCGTACGGCACAGGCGGAAAATCTTGAGCTTGTCATCTTGTTGCGTCCGCGCGTCGTCATTTACACGGCGCCGAACGATCCGCGCTATGTCGATTTTGCCTTGAAAAAGCATAAGCTGCCGGGTACCGGCGTTGAGATCCATTCTCCGAAGGAGTTGGGCGAGTTGCCGACCCGTACCAGCGATGCGCCGCAGCCTCTGGGCGCGACCCCGCCTGCCAGTGAGCCGCCCGCCCGCCCGGCACCTGTAAGGGAAGTTAAGTCTGTCGCTAAGGAGGCCCCTGTTTCATCGGCCCCCCCAATTGTGAGCGAGCCTGTCAACATAACCCCTTCATCCGCGCCGCCCGCTGTCTCCCGTCCCGAGGCAGAGCCTGTAGCGCCTGATTCCAATACAACGCAAGGCCGTTTCCAGCGCGGTGAAGGCTTCGTATCGAGAAGTCAGGACACCGGTGTTGCCAAAAAACCCGAAGGGGCCATGGGCATATCATCCGCGGCGCCCTCCGGCCCTACATCGTCATCCGCGCCTGAAGTCTCGCCATCGAATCCATCGGCCACCCAGGTTGCGCCTTCCGCGGTGTCTGACCCGGCCGAGCAGAACGGTGCGCCATCTGTGCCGATGTTTGAGGACAATCAGACGCCCATATCTATTTTCCCCGAATAAGGTTGCAAGCATCTCATACGCGGCGAATGGGTTAAGCCACTGGCTTTAAAGAAATATTAAGCACGTTTATTGCTTGCATATATCCAAAGATACTTTACCCTTGATAAAAGTGATTTGCATGTTTCGACATGCAATTGCCATTATTTCCTGTAACCCTGTTCTAAGGGATTCGTAAAAGCTATTACCATGGGCTATTTCAACGGCGTTCGATATGCAGCTTTGGTTCTCACCGCTCTGGCGGGATTGACTGCTCCTGCAATAGCTCAATCCGCCTTCGAGGATCCGGGTTCGCGCGTTGCATCGGCGGGCGCGGGCGGAGACTTCGCAACAGTCAATAATCCCATCACAGGTGATGTTTCGCTGGGGGCGTCTTCCCAGATTGTCGTTCTTTTTAGAAACGATGACAGCAAGCCGGTAAAGCCGGGTGCCATCAACCTTTATCCTTCGTCGAATATTTCCGCGTCTGTTGGTGAAAACCAATGTTCGGCATCGCCTGAAGCCGAAATCGCGCCAGGAGAAATTTGCGCTATCTCCCTTCAGGTCAAAGGGTTGCAGCAGGGCAACTATCGCATCGAGATGTTAATGCGTCATAGTGGTAGATCAAAGCTTCTGACGGCGACGGTCAGCGGTACTGTTGCCAGCACAGGCAATGCCGCGCAGGATATCGTCAGCGATATCGAGGCTATTCCGCCTGAAATCGATTTTGAATCGCTGAATGAAAGCGGCTTGCAGGTTAAATCCGTTGTTCTGCGTAACATCACATCGCAACCGATCACGATTACCGATATATCGATCGAGGCGGGTGCGCAATCCGGTTACAGCATCAAGCAAAACTGCGAAGAATTGCAAACCGGTGAGGCATGCGTGGTAACAGTCACATGGGCGCCCAAGCAAAAAGGACCGGCAAGCGGCGCGCTGATCGTTCGCCATACCGGTGCAACTGGCGTTGTGACCGTGGGGTTAGAGGGTGATTTCTCTCCAACCGAAGCGGTTGCGGCGACAACCTTCCCGCAACCTGTTCCGGGCAAGGGGCTTTTGGTTTCCTCGCAGGAAGAAATGGATTTTGGGACGGGCATCGAACAGGCATCTTCGATGACGGTTTCCCTTGTCAATGCGGGCGATGTGCCGTTGACGCTCACCGGAATCCGTATGGCCAACACGGACAACGGTGTCCGGATTGAAAGCCGCGGATGCACACCGGGTACGGTTCTTGCGCCGATCGAGGCGTGCCCTCTGACCTTGACGTGGGAACCTGTGCGCCAGGGGAACATCGTGGATGACCTTCAGGTTATGCATACCGGTGCGCGTGGCATTCTGGTATTGCCCTTACGCGGCAATGCTGCCAAGGCCGTGAACAAAAACGACAAAGCCATTATTATTGGTGACTACGATCTCGAAAACGAACTGGCGCGAAATATCCGCCCGCTCAGCGTTGACGATATCTCCACTGACTTCGAAGGAATTGATGGTGATACGGCGCCGAGCGAACCTCAGTCAATTGAGGGTGGGGTTTCTGTTGCCGGTACATCTCTTGTAAGGCAGGCGAATGTCCGTGGCGCGCTCGAAGGTTACCGCATCACATCCTATTCGCAGAGCCGTGCGATTGTCACGGGACCCGGCGGAAGCCGCGTGGTCTTTAATAACGACCGCGCTGTCATTGGCGGCGTTCTCTGGGAGGTCCAGATGCGTCCAAGCGCCGTGGAATTCTCGAGCAACGGCCAGAAAGTTCTGCTTCTGTTCGACACATCTTTATCTTCTATTAACCAAGATAGCTCACAATCAGGTAGTGGGACTGTCTCCAGCACATCTGGCAGTTCGACGACGACGACTTCCACCACGGAATAACTGATTGGTCTCTTGAATGAGTGAACAGGAAACACCGCCGGACATAGAGAACGAAGGGGGCGCCAAGCCGCCCTATCAGGAAAAACGCGGCGTCGACCGGCGTCAGACGAATGCCCCGCCGCCCGGTGGATTTGAACGCCGACGCTGGCAGGATCGACGCAAGCAGCGGGCAAGCGAGGGGCGCGAGCGTTATCTCGACATGGTGCAACGCGAGCGCGCCATGTTTATCGAACATGGCGTATCCCGTTCAACCGAACAACTCCTCGATATGGCGGGGGCTCACGTTGCTTCCGATCTTGAGGAAGAGGGGATCCGCGACCGTGCCACGGGAGACCAGCTTCGCTCAGTTCTTCCGGTTCAGGCCTGGCTGCCGCTTAGTATTCACCTGATCGGCCTGCGTGATGGTGTCCTGAAAATCGCCCCGCTCAATGAACTCAGTCAGCGTCAGATCGACGCCCTGTCATCTACGGCCAATCGTTCGGGACTGCGTGTCGATAAAGTTGAAGTCGAAATGTGGGACCGTGCCGAGCTTCTTGATACGCTTCGCTCGGTGCATGACCTATCCGCCGACCGTACGGAAAAAACCCTTTCTCTCTGGCTGGCCGATACCGATAACGGTCTTCTTCTGAACCAGTTCCAGCGCGATATGCTGGCCGAAGCGCTGCAAATGCGCGCCTCCGATATTCACCTGGTGCAGGACAACACGCCGGACGCGCCGAACTGGATCAAATACCGTATTGATGGCGACCTCATTCCAATGCATCTTCTGCCGTCCGAGGCGATGGCGCGTCTGACAACACTTTTAAAACGCGATGCGGGTTTGAACTTCGGGGACCGCGTCACACCAAAGGACGGCCGTTTCGGTTTCATTTGGCAGGGGCGTTCGGTGGACGTTCGTGTGGCCGCCGGGCCGCAGGGGCAGGACGGTGAAAAAATAACACTGCGTCTGCTCGACCGTGCTTCCCTTAAAGGCTTCGATGAATTGTTCCGCCGTCACGAAGATGTGGGCGATTACCTCGCCGCGCTGCTTTCGCCTGAAATTAAAGGTGGCGGCGGCCTGATTCTTTTATCCGGTCCGACAGGGTCCGGTAAAACGACAACACTTTATGCCTGCGTTCAGCAGATCGACCGTCGCCGCAAGCATGTTTTGACCATCGAGGACCCGATTGAATACGAACTGCGTTATGCCACGCAATGGCAGGTGCGCCCCGGCATGCCCGGCGGCGAATTCGCCGACCTGATCCGCGCCGCGATGCGTCACGATCCCGATTACATCATCATCGGGGAGATGCGTGATAGCGCGACTGTGGAAACATCTCTACGCGCTGCTGAATCCGGTCACACGGTTATTTCCACCGTCCACGCCGACACGGCGCTTCAAACGTTCGAACGTCTTCGCTCCCTGATGCCGGCGGAGCGTGAGCGGTCTTCGACCTTTACCCTTGCCCAGCAGGTTCGGGCGATTTTGAACCAGCGTCTTGTCCGTACGCTTTGTCAGGGCTGCGCGCATCACGATACAGTGGATAACGTCCTGCGGGACAACGAAATTGCCAACCTTGAGATCGACCCGAAAACGACAGTGCGGACGCATAACCATGCAGGCTGCGATTTGTGTAACCGCACGGGGATTTCTGGGCGAACACTGCTTTTGGACGCGATCCTGATTACGCTCGGCCCCGGCCAGCGGAACGAGGTTTATGAAGCCCTGATGAGAAACGCCAACGAGATCGTCCGCGAGGAAGGCGTCATCGTTCATACGCGACGCGAGGGGCTGATTGATCTCATCAAATCCGGCCTTGTTGATCCCAAAGCCGCCTTGTCTTATCTGGAGGAGTGATTATTCACTAATCTGATATGAGACAATGGGTTGCAGAAATCGCTTACGACACATCCTCAGGTCCGAAAAAGGCCATCGAGTCCTTTTATCTGCCACATGAGGAAGATGTTCGTGCCGCTGTGATCCAGAAGGGCGGCTATGTACTTTCCATTCGCCCCCACGCCCGCTCGCCGCTCGAAAGATTGCTTGCCAGATCAAGCTGGTGGCAGGTTCAGTTGTTACGCGGAGTTATGTTTCGTTCCACATCGACCTCTCCCGGCGTTGCGCTCTGGAAGATTATTCAGGCTGAAACCAACCCGATGCGCCAGAATATTCTGGCCCCGGCACGAGAGGCCCTGGCGCGAGGGCTTGGTGTTATCGACGCTTTGCGGGCACTGAATATTTTTGACAAGGGGACTATCGCCATTTTATCGGCGTCCGAGCGTGCGAACAAATTGACGGAAGGGATTCCGCACGCCATTCATTCCATTACACAGAAGAAGAAGAATGCCCGCGCGATTATGGGGACGATGGGCTGGCTTGCCTTTGACGTTATCACCATCGTGCAATCCCTGTTCTGGGGAAAGGATATGGTCCTTGGATGGTTTGGCAGCAATGCGCCGGAAGATCCTGAAAAACTGGCGCATTATAACTCCGTTGTCGGCGGTCTTGCCTTGACATGGGATATCCTGATTTACTCTGCCTTTGCAATCGGTGCCTTCATGGTCTGGTCCGTTATTTCCTTTTTCCTGAACCGCGGGAAGGCAGACTGGCCGACCGCCCGTATTGTGCGTAAGATCCCCTTGATCGGCGCGTATCTGCGCGATCTCGGTTTTTCGGACTCGATGATGGCCTGTGCTCGCATGCTCCGCGGTCTGGTGCCCATCAACGACGCGCTTATTCAGGCGGGAGAGGCGACAACCTCTCCGGATGTGACGGCCTATTGGAACGCTACCAGCGAAGATCTGGAACGCGGAATTTCCCTTGGTGCCGCTATGGACCGCGAGCCGCTAAGCCGGGCGGAACGTATGGAACTGGCGGGCTTGTCGGATTTGGGGCAAGTTGCTACAATCATGGAATCAATCGCAGAAATGCGGGCGCAATCGGCAAAAACCAAGCACTCTTTGATCGTATGGCTCGCTTTCGCTCTTACCGGTGTCTATCTGGCTCTTGCCTTTGGTAGCGCCATCTACGCCTTGACCGTCATGAATATGAGTATGGATAGCATGATGGGCGGTCTTACCGAGGGGATTCTCTAATATGGCGTTATCGCCTAAAAATACGAAGGATGCCGGCAAGCCCGATGAAACGCGCAAACAGGGCGAAGGCGTTTCTCGGCCCAAACCGGGCGTGTCCGATTACCTTGCGGGCGAGGCGAAATACTTTAAGGCAGACCTGACACCTTATTTGCCCCATGAACTGGTGGGCGGATCCGTTCCCCACATCGTTGGTTCTGAAGAGGAGGCTGTCTGGAATGCGGCGTCACAGGCCTGCGGCACGGAAAAAGTGCACTATGTTTATTCCGCCGATGGGGGGCGCCTTTGGTATCTGGCTTGTCCTTCCGCCTCCCTTTCGTCCGCCCCCGACAGCTGGTGCCCTTTGTCGGCCGCCTTGCCCGGGCGCAGCGAGTTTTGGGATAAGGAGACGGTCTATCTCTACGAACAGGAAGGGATGGCGTCCGCACTTCGCTGGGACCCTGATACGGGCCGGATGCAGGTTTTTTTAGGGGCTGGCCGTACCTTGCTTCCGCGCATACAGAGCATGGATGCCAACTTTGTTACGATCAATCCTGAATTCGCCGATGTTATCCCTTGGAGAAATCGGCAGCTCTATACCGAAAAATTATCGCGAGCCGCGTCGATGGCGCTATTATATGTCGGTATCGGGATCAATCTTCTCATTCTTTTATTTCTTGTCTTCCAGTTTATTCTGACCAATACACTCGCGCGCGATCTGGCGAAGGTTCAGGCGGAGACGCAAAGAGCCTCGCAAGCCCTGATGGTGAGCGCGTATGACGCCCTTCAATCCGATTCTATTAAACATATGGTCCGGATTCAGGAAATGCTGGATGAGCTCGGCAAAATCGACGGAACTTTGGTCAAATATCAGGTGGAAGGGAAAAGCCTGACATGGGAAGTTTTGGTGCCACCCGCTTATGGTCAGGGGGTCGGTACCATTCAGGGGCAGGTTATGCCGGGCCTGGAACCGGATGGTCGCGTTCGTTTGAAAGGCGCTAATTAAGAAACATATAAAGTAAGAATAGATAAAATTTTAATTAAATCCTGTTGTTGTGTAATTGCTTGTCAAGAAACCTTGTGTAGAATTTTAGAATAAGTTGAGAGAGTTAAGTCGGGACCCATGGCCTTCGATTTCAAAAAAATTGATACATCCCTTAAAAAGATGCTGGACCCCAAAGCGGCCGGCGACATCAATGCATTCATGGAAAAGCTCCCGCAGAACGCCGGGCAAACTGTCCTGATTGCGGCGGGCATTGCCTGGGCGATGGCCGGTGCTCTGGGCCTTTATTCCAGTATTCAAGCGCGTTCCCTGACCGAACTGCGCGCGGAGTTGAAGGAAGCTGAGGCACTAACCCCGATCGTCCCGGTCATCAAGGATGTTCCGATCGATACCAATGAGGTTAGTGCCTTTGTGGAAAAGGTTAAACCAATTTATGAGGGTTTGAACTTTGAGGTCAATGGTTCGAACATCGTCATTACATCGGAAACAACATCGAAATTCGCGCTTTTCAGGGAGGCCATAAGTCACATGCAAAACGGCGGTTCTGGATGGCGGGTGTCTTTGGACCGTCTATGTGTGGGGAGGGAATGCGATCAAAATTTCAAACTGGCCGTGTCGCTAAAGGTTAACAAGGTTTCTGTGGAAAACGTACAATCTCAATAATCTTACTAAAACAATCTTACAAAACTGCTTTACTAATTATTTGTCTATAGGAGGAAATAATAATGCAACAGACTATGAACTACAAAAGAGAAAGCGGGAACGTCTTGTTCCTTATCCTGATCGCGGTGGCGCTGTTTGCGGCACTGTCCTACGTTGTCACGCAATCCACCCGTTCGGGCGGCGGTTCGACGGAACGTGAAAAGAACATTCTGAGCAGCGCCCAGATGACACAATACCCAACGGCCCTGAGAACTTCGGTCATTCGTCTTGTCTTAGGTGGCGTAGGTATTGAAACCATACGATTTGATGCGCCTGGTACCGGATCGTTCACTACGTCTTCCAACTTGCAAGTCTTCCACCCATCGGGTGGCGGCGCTACTTATCAACAGGCTCCGGCTGATCTTTCTGCCACCGGTACAAGTCCGCTGGACTGGACATTTAACGCTGAGTTTGACATCCCAGGGATAGGCCTGAGCGGACCAGGCGGTAACGACGTTATCGCATTCCTGCCTGGCGTTTCCTCCGGCGTTTGTAAACAAGCGAACGAAGAGTTGGGCGTTAATGTCTCTACCTGTACTGCCGGTGCAGGTTTCCCATCGGGTGTTCCGGCTGTTGCTAACGCGACGGATACTCTCGTCAATAGAAATATGATTAACACATACACATTTCCGACGACGGATATGCCGGACTTTACCGGACCAACTGGATGTACAACGGTATTTGACCGTCAGGCATCGGGTTGCTTTGCCGATACAACTGGTCGCTTTGTGTTCTACTCCGTTCTTCTGGAACGATAAGAGAAAATATTATTTCCTCTAAAATATGCCAGCCTTCCGTGATAAGATTATGGAAGGCTGGTTTCTTATAAGGATAGGTTTGATGACACGACAATCTGAACGCGGAAGCGCCCTTGTTTATATTCTGATCGCGATTGCCTTGCTCGCGGCCCTGACGGCTACTTTTATGGATTCGTCGAGCCAGCAGACATCTTCACAAAATGCCTTTAAAACAATGAATGAATTACAGGCGCAGGCGAACCTGATCCGCAGCTCAATACAGGAGTGTGTCCTGAGCTATCCTGCCGGTGACAGCGGTATCACATCGGCCCCCAACTTGCCGTATCCGATCAACCCGTCTTCAACATATCTTACAGCGCCGCGTCCGGTAACGGATCTGGTCTCCGGCCTTCGCTGCCCCGGTAACCCCGGCAACAGCGCCAACCATGCCGCCATTTTCGGCGGCACCTCTGGTAAATTCCTGCCGCCCGCGCCAAGCCTGTTTGATCCATGGCTATATTACAGCGGGCCGGACGGGGTGTTTTTCTACACGAAAACAAACAAGACCGATTCCTTCATACAGACAGCGCTTGCCAAACTCGATGAACAGTTTTCGGAATGTGAGGCCGATGTTGTTGATGCTTCTGCCGCCGCCCGCGATATGGTCAGCACGGCCTCTGCCCTGCAATGTGCCGTGGGATATTATTGCTTCCGCGTCTGGATGATAGCGCAGCCGGCAAATGTCTATAATGGCGATACGGATTCCGACGAAGCCGCTTGTCCGTAACATTGGTTAGGAAAACTACAGACGTTCTATTTCGCTGCAGGCTTCTTTGAATGCGACGAGGAGATCGGCAACCAATTTGTCGCAGGGCGCCATTTTTTCTGCCTCATCCTGAATCGCGGCAGCAATGTCGCCAAGCGCCGGCAGGCAGGCAAAGCGCGCCGCGCCTTTCAGGCTGTGCGCAGCCTCTTTCATCTCATGGTAATCGTTGTTCTGCAGACCTTTTTGCAATCGTTCGACGACGGGTTGTGTCATCTCCGGAAACATTTTTAGCATCTCAACCGCGCCTTCGTCGAACGCGCCCATCTGTTCGATGATGGCTGCTCGGTCGATGATGGAAGAGGAGGGCGCGAGGGAAACGTCCGCAGCTTGCTCCTTGGCTTCTATTGCGCCGTTATCGGCCAAAAGCCCCCAGCGGACGAGAAGGCGGCGGAACTGCCCGAGCGAGACGGGCTTGAGCAGGCATTCGTCAAAACCGTGCCCCATATAGACTTGCCGCTGCGACATCTGTACATCTGCCGTCAGGGCGATAATGGGGAAGTGACGGCCCAGTTTTTCGTCATCCTCGCGCACGGCCCGCACCACGGCGTATCCATCCATTTCCGGCATGTGAAGGTCGGTAAACAAAATGCCGTATTCGCCGCTGCGCACGGCGGCCAGAGCCTCGAGCCCGTTTTCGGCAAAGGTCGCCTCCACACCCAATATGTCCAGCTGGCGGCGTAATACATCGCGCACGGTGGCCGTGTCTTCGGCGATGATCAGTTTGTTCGGCCCTTCGAGGCATGTTTTCGCGGATTTCATCGAGGCATCCCGTACAGCCTCGCCAAGGCCAATCCGCCCGGCTGGTTTTGTCAGATAGGTCACGCCGAGCGATTGCAGGGAGTGTTGCAGGCCCGCATCACTGCGCACCGTGTACATCACAAGCCCCATAAAGGGGCGGATATCCATGATCTGTCGGATAAGGTCAAGCCCTAGCCCGTCCGGCAATCCCTGATCGATAATCCCGACATCGAAGGGGCGGCGGCGTACCAGCTCCAGGGCCTCTTTGACCGTGGGGCAGCTTTCGACCGTGGCACCCATGGACCGGAGGGACTTGACGATTTCTTTCGCGCCCATCGGGTGGTCTTCGACCGACAACACCGAGACCCCGTCCAGTTTGGGAAGGTCGACGACATTTGAATCTATGGATACTTCCTCGGTCGGAATCTCAAACCAGAAGGTGGAGCCTTTGCCAAGCTCGCTGGTTACGCCAATCATACCGCCCATCAATTCCGTCAGCTTTTTGCAGATGGAAAGGCCAAGGCCCGTGCCGCCATATTTGCGCGATGTGGAATTATCGGCCTGTGAAAAAGGACGGAACATGCGCGCGGCGACATCGTCGGACATGCCGATTCCGGTATCGATAATTTCGAACCGCAGAATCAGTCCTTGCGGCGGCGTGGTCATGACCTTGCCGCCCGCGCTGACGCGGATCGTGACCGACCCTTGCTGCGTAAACTTCATCGCATTGCCCATCAAATTGACAATGATCTGGCGCAATCGTTTCGGGTCACCTTTCACGACGAAGGGAACGTCCGGCGCTATATCGTCCAGCAAGTCCACATTCTTGCCCTGCACCTTGACGGCAAGGGCCTCTAGAATACCGCGTACCAGAGTGCGGACCGGCACTTCGAAATGGTCGAGTTCCATTTGGTCCGCATCCATCTTGGCGAAATCCAGAACATCATCGAGAATTTCGAGAAGACCGCTGGCCGACGCCCGTGCTGTTTGTGCCATGCTCATGACGTTGGGGGTCGGGTTTTCCAGTTCGATCATTTCCAAAAGGCCGTAAACCGATTGCATGGGCGTCCGGATTTCATGACTGATGGTCGCAAGGAAATTCGATTTTTGTTCGGCGGCGCTTCCGGCGGCCTGCGCGGCAAGGCGCATGGTCTCTTCTGCTTCCTTGCTCGCGGATATGTCGGTGGCCCACAGGGTAAAGGCAGGCTCGCCTTCGTAATAGCTTTCCTGAATGGATAACAGCGCCCATGATTTATGGACGTTGCGGTCGATGGGTAAAACCGCTTCGATCGGCGGGACGAGCCCGCGTAATTCCTTCGCAAGTTCCTTGGTTTCAAGTGATGGCCAGATATCAAGCAACGGGCGGCCAACAAGGTTGATTCCCAGCAGCGTTTGCATAGCCGTATTGGCATATAGGCATGTCAGGTCCTTTTTGTCGTTTTTGAGAACGCAAAGGCCGACGGGAATGTCTTTTAAGGCAGCATAGTCCATGGAAAGGGGCAAGAAAGTCCTTGAGTTTGAACGCCCTCCATCATATCACATAAGATATAACCGAAAAGCGAATTAAGAGGGCGCGAAATGGCGTATAAAGTGGCTGTTGTCGGCGCGACAGGGAATGTCGGCCATGAAATTCTGAATATCCTGCATGACCGGCAGTTTCCGGTCAGTGATGTCGTGGCTCTGGCCTCGGCCAAATCGGCAGGGAAGGAAGTCTCCTTCGGCGACGACGACATTACGGTACAGGACTTGGCCAAATTCGATTTCCAAGGCGTTGATATCGTCCTGTCGTCCCCCGGCGCGAAAGTGTCTGCGGAATTTGCGCCCATCGCCGCAAAGGCCGGAGCGGTGGTGATTGATAACACCAGTCATTTCCGCATGGACCCGGATGTGCCGCTCGTCGTGCCCGAAGTCAATCCCGATGCGATCTCTGGCCACACGAAAAAAGGCATCATCGCGAACCCGAATTGCTCCACCATTCAAATGGTTGTCGCCCTGAAACCATTACACGATATCGCAAAAATCAAACGCGTGGTTGTGAGCACGTATCAATCGGTCTCCGGCGGCGGTAAGGCCGCGATGGATGAACTCTTTAACCAGACGCGTCATTTCTATATGAATGATGCGGCCAATCCTGAAATTTTCCCGAAGCAGATTTCGTTCAACGTTATTCCGCAAATCGACAAGTTTCTGGAAGACGAAGGCGACATGACCAAAGAAGAATGGAAAATGGTCGTGGAAACGCAAAAGATTCTCGACCCGTCCATTCAGGTCTGCGCAAACTGCGTGCGCGTGCCCGTGTTCATCGGTCACTCCGAAATGGTCAATGTCGAATTCGAGAGTGCGCTTTCTGCCAAAGACGCGATGAAGGCATGGGTAAAGGCGCCGGGCGTGTCTGTCATTGATCTTGATTCTGATCTGGGCTACGTGACGCCTGCGGAAATCGCTGGTGAAGACGATGTGTTTGTCTCCCGTGTTCGTCCTGACAAGACTGTTCCGCATGGCCTTAATTTCTGGTGCGTGGCCGATAACCTCCGCAAAGGCGCGGCGCTGAATGCCGTTCAAATCGCGGAAGTGCTTATTCAAAAACATATGAAGAAGGCCGCGGCTTAATTTCCCCTTATTGTCATCCTGAGGCCGCAAGGCCGAAGGATCTCATGGGATCCTTCGCTGCGCTCAGAATGACAGGGTGGGGATAGGTTTTGGCGCGGGGAATGAATCCTGCGCCCCTATAATAGCCAGTTCGCGTGTGCCTGCCTTCATCGTTTCTTCAAACACCGCGTAGATGCTGCCCGCCGTTTTGGCGAGGGCATTATCGAGGTTTTCACCATTCAAATTATGCGCAAGGAACAACGCTGCCGTGCAATCGCCCGCGCCGTTCGGGGCGGGGTCCAATGGCAGTCTGGGCGTGGTCACGATAAATTGCGATCCATCCTTGTGGGACGCCAGCATCTGGATTTCATTGTCTTTGGTTTGATCGTGGATCAGGGATGTGAGCAAAACAATTTCCGGGCCCATCGCATGCGCTGCGCGGCACGCTTCGCGCGCATCATCAAGCGTTTCCACCGTATGGCCCGTTAGAAATTCCAGCTCATATTGATTTGGCGTGATAATCCGCGCCTTTTGCACCACTTGCGTTTTAAAAAGCGTTTGAATGGTTTCGGGGACGAACATGCCGCGCCCTACATCACCCATCACGGGGTCGCAAAGCCATATCGCTTCCGGCGATAATTTTTCGGCTGTTTCTAGAATGACAGAAGCGATATCCGGATTGCCCATGTAACCGGTGAGCAGCCCGCCAATGTGCGAGAGGGGCATGCGCCGTTCGATCCCTTTTAGAATGCGCTCTATATGGTCGGCGCTAACGGCATCGCCTTCCCAGTCGCCATAACCGGTGTGGTTTGAAAACTGGACGGTGTTGATATCGATGACGTTGAAGCCAAGCCGTTGTAAAGGAAATCTGGCGGCATCGTTGCCGACATAGCCAAAGGCGACGTGTGACTGGATGGAAAGGATTGTTTTCATCGCGATATTTTATCAGGAATTATTGTATTGGAAATATAGAAAATACGGATGCCTATTCCCTGGCGCCTAAATTGCGATATATTGGTCGTATGAAAAAATGTTTTCCCCGCCGTTACTTCCTGGGAGCAGCCCTGACCTTGGCCGGGGTTTCCATGTTGCCTGTCATCGCACGGGCTGCGATGGATGATTATGTCCGCTTCAATATCATCCGCAAACGTGGCGACAATTTCCCGTATAAGTTGTCCGAGGCGGAATGGCGTAAACGGTTCAATGACATTGAGTACGCGATCATCCGTGACGGCGGGAATGAGGAGGCGGGGACATCCGCTTTCATTCGTGAGCGCCGCAAAGGCACTTATCACTGCCGTGGTTGTAACGCGCCGCTCTTTTCTTCAAACGCCAAGGTGATGGCGAATGACTTCCCGACCTTTCGTGCGCCGCTTTCACGAAAAGCCATCGGCCTGTCGACGGATTTTAAAATTATCTTGCCACGTACCGAAGTGCACTGTGC
The DNA here is from genome assembly GCA_946481075.1 of uncultured Alphaproteobacteria bacterium. The sequence continues at coordinate 1,055,329 of CAMLMC010000001.1, read as the reverse complement.
GAACTGTGGAAGCCATCTCGGCTATCGCTTTTCTGCCGACAACGCGGCCGAGACTTGGCGCTATGCCATCAATGGCACGTCATTGCGATTCACTCTCAACTAAGCCCATGGAAAACATGGCTATAGGGGGTTTGAAAATGCGTTTTCGCGCTGTATGATCGCGCCATGAACACATCCTCAAACCGGCCTTTGTCGCCGCATCTTCAGGTGTATCGCCTTCCCATGACGGCGATCATGTCGATCTCCCACCGTATTACGGGCGCCATCCTGTCGGGCGGCACGCTGCTGATTACGGCCTTCCTCGTCGCAGCGATGCTCGGTGAGGCGCAGTATGAAAGCGTCCGCGCTTTCGCGGGAAGCTGGCTCGGCCTTATCATCCTCGGTGGCTGGTCCTTCTGCCTTTATTACCACCTTTGCAACGGTATCCGTCATCTGGTCTGGGATACCGCCGCCATGCTCGAAAAATCTCAGGCCACGATCAGCGGCTGGATAGTTCTGGCGGCAACGGTTCTTTTAACGGCAGGCACATGGTGCTTTGCCTTGTGCGATGGGGGCTATTGATATGGGCGGTAAAAATTCGGCTCTCGCTGACTGGATCAAATTGCGAATGACCGCCATCGTGCTGGTCCCGTTATCGTTCTGGGCGGTCTATTCTATCCTGCAATTGAAAGATAAACCCTACGCTGATTTTACGCTGTGGATGCAAAATCCGTTCAACATGGGGATGCTGGTTGTTTTCTTGCTGGCGATGTATTTCCATGCGGCGCTCGGCGTGCAGGAAATTTACGAAGACTACATTACGTGCGAAAGAACGCGTAAAATTGTGATCTGCGTAACGCGCCTTGCGTTTGTTGTTTTAAGTGTTGTTTCCATTATATCGATTGCGAGCATAGCGTTTTAATCATGACCCAGTCTTACAAAATTATCGATCATGAATATGATGTTGTCGTTGTCGGCGCGGGTGGCGCAGGACTTCGCGCCGGTTTCGGCTGCGCAGAAAAGGGCCTGAAAACGGCATTGATCTCAAAGGTTTTCCCGACACGTTCCCACACCGTGGCGGCGCAGGGCGGCATCTCTGCCGCGCTTGGCAACATGGGCGAAGATGACTGGCGTTTCCACTTCTATGACACGATTAAAGGGTCCGACTGGCTCGGCGATCAGGACGCGATCGAATATATGACGCGTGAAGCGATTCCGGCCATTTTGGAACTGGAACATTACGGCGTTCCATTTTCCCGCACGGCGGATGGCAAGATTTATCAGCGTCCCTTTGGCGGCATGACCACGCATTACGGCCAGGGCACGGCGCAACGCACCTGCGCGGCCGCTGACCGTACAGGTCATGCGATTTTGCACACATTGTATCAGCAAGCCTTGAAGCACAACGCCGAATTCTTCATCGAATATTTCGCGCTCGACCTCATCATGGATGATAACGGCGAATGTCTCGGTGTCATGGCCTGGAACCTCGATGACGGAACAATTCACCGCTTCCGTGCCCATCAAACCATTCTGGCGACCGGCGGTTATGGCCGTTCTTACTTCTCCTGTACATCCGCGCATACGTGCACGGGCGATGGCGGCGGTATGGCGCTTCGCGCCGGCCTGCCGATGCAGGACATGGAATTCGTGCAATTTCACCCGACGGGTATTTACGGATCGGGCTGTCTCATCACCGAAGGCGCGCGCGGAGAGGGTGGATACCTTACCAATTCCGAAGGCGAACGTTTCATGGAACGTTATGCGCCGTCGGCAAAAGATCTTGCCTCCCGCGATGTTGTCTCCCGTTCGATGACCATTGAAATTCGCGAAGGCCGCGGCGTCGGTAAAAATAAAGATCATATCCATTTGAACCTGATGCACCTCCCGCCGGAAGTCATTCATTCGCGCCTGCCGGGGATTTCTGAATCCGCGCGTATTTTTGCGGGCGTTGATGTGACGAAGGAACCAATCCCTGTTTTGCCGACCGTTCATTACAACATGGGCGGCATTCCGACCAATGTGAAATGCGAAGTCCTTCGCCCGACCGAAGGCAATCCGAACAATATCGTTCCGGGCCTGATGGCAATTGGCGAGGCGGCGTGTGTGTCCGTACACGGCGCGAACCGCCTTGGCTCCAACTCTTTGCTCGATCTTGTCGTGTTCGGGCGTGCTGCTGCTATCCGCGCTGCCGAAACGGTCAAGCCCGGATCGCCGCACAAAACTGTTGCGAACGCCGGTGATAACGCGATTGCACGCCTTGATCATTTCAGAAATGCCAAAGGCCCTATCCGCACGGCGGACCTGCGTCTTGAAATGCAAAAGACGATGCAAAATCATGCCGCCGTTTTCCGCACGGGCGAAACATTGCAGGAAGGCTGTGACCAGATTTCAAAAATCTATGCGAAGAAATCCGATATCGGAATTTCCGACCGATCGATGGTGTTCAACACAGACCTTGTCGAAACGCTGGAGCTCGATAATCTTTTGGGGCAGGCCGTTGCCACGCTTTATTCCGGTGTGAACCGCCGCGAATCGCGCGGTGCGCATGCGCGTGAAGATTTCTCTGAACGCGATGATGAGAACTGGATGAAGCATACGCTGATGTGGGTTGATAACACGACCGGAAAAACCACTGTCGGTTATCGTCCCGTCATTCTCACCACACTTACCAGCGATGTAGAACCGGTACCACCGAAGAAGCGCGTTTACTAACGAATATCCACGCTTGGAACCCAATCAATCTCCCGCTCGTTTATCAGGCGGGAGATTTTATGATGACTGCAATCACGACATTACAAAGCACACCTTGCCCGACGCCCGAGGCCGCAACCGCCAGCCTTCAGGGCAGTATCCTTGAATTTGGCCGCGGCGGCCACGAAGTCAACGTGCGCGGCATCGACATTCGCGAAATGGATGATGGCACATTCATCGCGCTGGCGATTATCGAGATTGAGGAAATCGAAGAGGAGCAAGAGGAAAAGCCTGAAAAATCCTCGACGATGGAGGCTGAAGAATTGATCGAGCGGGAGAACGAGCTTTTCTGGCTGACGCACGGGAGCAGGGGCTCTCTGGCCGAAGATTCCTTGCCAGAGACGGATGGGCCAGTGGATGCAACCGAACAAATGGACAATCCCGGCTATATGGAAGACCGCGAAGCGTCGCAGGAACCGCTGCCCGAAGATGACCGGATTGGAATCGACCAGAGCGCCGAAGAGCTTGCCGATACGTTTGAAAATGATTTTTCCGAAGCGATGAGCCCTGAGCCACCGCCGCCCGGCACTATCACCGATACGGTCATTTCTTCATCGACCGCCGCGATGACTCCGGAAGAATTACGGGAAGAGGAAGAGCGGGTTCGTGCCCGTCATGATGAACTGCTGGCCGCCATAGCGGCGCGCGACAAGCGAATAGACGAAGATGGCCCGCGCCCTGCGCCGGAAGAATAAATAGCGATAAAACCGTAAAAAATCCTGCTCCGGCCCTTCACATTGGTGCCCGAACGGGCTATTTTTAGGGCGTTATTACAAGACAACCAAGGGGCCCTTTATGGTTCAGTTCGCGCTTCCGAAAAATTCGAAAATCCAGCAAGGCAAAAAAGTCGATGCGGCGGGGAAGGATGCCACGCGGACAAAGACGTTCAAGATTTATCGTTACGATCCTGACACAGGCGAAAACCCGCGTTACGATGAATTCACGATCGACCTTGATAATTGCGGACCGATGGTGTTAGACGCCATCATTCATATCAAGAACGATGTCGATAGCTCTCTCACCTTCCGCCGTTCCTGCCGCGAGGGGATTTGCGGGTCCTGTTCCATGAACATTGACGGGCGCAACACGCTCGCCTGTTTGAAACCGATTTCGGAAGTTTCCGGTGATGTTAAAATTACACCCCTGCCGCACATGCCGGTGGTGAAAGACCTCGTGCCGGATTTGTCTCACGTTTACAAACAATATGAAGAAATCCAGCCGTGGCTGAAATCCGATACGCCGAACCCGGAGCGCGAGCGCCTGCAATCGGCGGAAGATTCAGACAAGCTGAACGGCGATGACGGGCGCGGGCCCGCTGCCTGTATCCTCTGTTTCTGCTGTTCCACATCCTGCCCCAGCTATTGGTGGAACGCTGAAAAATTCCTCGGCCCCGCCATCCTTTTGAATGCTTACCGCTGGATTATCGATTCCCGCGACGATGCACAAAAAGAACGGCTCGATCAACTGGAAGACCCGTTCAAGCTGTATCGCTGTCACACCATCATGAACTGCACCAATGCCTGCCCGAAGAATTTGAATCCGGCCAAGGCAATCGCGGAAATTAAAAAGATGATGGCCGAGCGCAAGGCCTAGCCCAATTTCGGTTCCGCCGCGCCGCTTGGCTTGCCGGCAAGATAGTTGGAAGCCGCATCCTGAATAATCCCTGCGCCTTGCCCCGTAACATGGGCGGCCACGACCATTCCCGCCAAATTTCCTGCAAGGTTCATCGCCGGTTTTTTGAAATCCGGCTTCGGCCCGACATTGCCATGCGCATACATATCGGAAATGAAGTTTACGACCTTTTCCTGCAACATGTCATTCGCGTGATTGTATATTTGAGCGGCTTTTATCGCCTGTGGATGCTTAAACCGTCTCTCGTCGATGTCGACGAAGCGCCCGTCGAACATCAGGCGCATGGCGATAAAGCCCGCGTAGTCATGGATAGCATTTAATTGGTTGACTGTGGCTCTTCCGGCATGAAAAGCCGCGGAAAGCGATCGTGTCATTCTTCACTGATTTCCCTGTTTGTATAATTTTTTTTATTGATTAAACCATACTACAGGGGGCAGGTTTTGTAAAGATTATTGGTCAAAGGCGAAGGGCGGGGCCTGTCGCGCTTCTTATTTTTCCCCCGCCCATTTTTTCATTTTCAATAGGGCGCGGATATGCGGCGCGCCGGTGCGTTCCTCGTACTTCTCGTAATATTGCTGGTGATATTCTTCCGCAGGCCAGAATGTTCCATGCGGTTCCAGCCTTGTAACAATCGGATCCTTCCACGCCTTATCCGCCGTGGCGGCGGCAATGGCTTCTTGTGCGTCTTTCTTCTGCGCCTCGTCATGATAGAAAATAGCAGACCGGTATTGCGTGCCTTCATCCACGCCCTGACGGTTCAGGGTCGTAGGGTCATGTGCGCGGCGCAGGAAATGATCGGCCAGTTCGCGGTACGTTATTTTTTCGGGGTCGTAATAAATCTCCACCGTTTCGGCGTGGCCTGTACGGCCCGTGGTGATATCTTCATAGGTGGGATTGTCGAGCGTACCACCCTCATAGCCGGAACGGGTGTAAAGCACCCCCTCCAATCGCCTGAACTCGCTTTCCATGCACCAGAAGCATCCACCGGCAAAGCTGGCATAAGGGGTGTTTTCGGGGATTTTCTCCTGAATTGTCGTGGCCACATCCATTCCTTTCGCGGAAAACAGGGGGATAGCGGCGAGCAGGACTGCAAAAAGAATGAAAAACCGCATTTATTCCTCCTGTGCTTCCTATAATATGGGCCTTTCAAGGAGTCTTTCAAGCCATGGAACAAGAGCAAATCAACCGCACATTGCATCCCAAAGGGGCCGGAAAATCGATTTTTTCATGGTGTCTTTATGACTGGGCCAACTCGGCCTTCACTACGATTGTGATTACGTTCATCTTCAGTGTCTATTTCGGTCGCGGTATGATAGGCGATGAAACGCAGGGGGCCGTCTGGTGGGGCTATGCTGTTGCGGTGTCTGGGATTTTCATTGCAATCCTCGGGCCTGTTTGTGGGGCGGTGGCAGATCATTCCGGCGCGCGCAAAAACTGGGTCTTCTGGTTTTCGATGCTCTGTATTATTGGCAGCGGGCTTTTGTGGTGGGGGCAGCCGATGGCGCCCAGCGCCAATATCGTCTTCATCCTGGCGTGCGTGGTCATTGCCAACATCGGTTATGAATTGTCGCTGGTGTTCTATAACGCCATGCTGCCGCATATTGCGCCCAAACATTTGCTGGGCCGTATTTCCGGATGGGGCTGGGGGATCGGGTATCTCGGCGGTCTGGCCGCGCTTCTTTTCGCGCTTTATGGGCTGATGGGCGTAGGTGATCACGAGCCTTTCCTCGGTATTACAGGGGCGGATAGCATGAATGTGCGTGCCACAGGGCCGCTCGTCGCCCTATGGTTCATTGTGTTTATGATGCCGTTCATGATGTTCACGCAGGATATAGAGCGTAGCCCGATGAGCGTGAGGGATTCCATTCGTGCGGGCCTATCGCAGCTCTGGACCTCGTTGCGGGAAGTGAAGAAGCATAAAAACCTTGCGCAATTTTTGGTGGCGAGCGCAGTGTACCGCGATGGTCTCAACACGCTCTTTGCGATGGGCGGGATTTATGCGGCGGGCGTTTACGGCATGGACCTTGTCGAAATTCTCCATTTTGCTATCGGTATGAATATCGCGGCGGGGCTGGGCGCGTTTGTCTTTGCCTATCTTGATGATCGCGTAGGATCGAAACCCACCGTCATCCTTTCATTGATCGGTTTGATCATTGCGGGCATCGCCGTCCTTATGGCGCCGGACAAGGATGCATTCATGATGCTGGCATTGGTGCTCGGCCTGTTTGTCGGGCCCGCGCAGGCGGCATCGCGCACGCTGGCGGGGCGTCTTGCGCCCCATGGAATGGTGACCCAGACTTTTGGGTTATATGCCTTCACCGGCAAGTCTGCGGCGTTTTTGGGACCGCTCGCCTATGGTGCGGCCACGCAAATTTACGGCACGCAAACGGCGGGTATGTTCTCGATCATCCTGTTCTGGATCATCGGCCTCGGCCTTTTGGCATGGGTGAGGGAACGCCGCGATGATTGATCGTCCATCGCCCAATCATGGGGAACGTAAAGGGCTCGGGATCGAATTCCTGATCCTTCATTACACAGGGATGAAAACGGGCCAGGAGGCGCTGGAGCGCCTTTGCGATCCGCAAAGTGAAGTCAGTGCTCATTACGTTGTCGATGAAGACGGCGCCATCTATAAATTGGTGGAAGAAGATCGCCGCGCATGGCATGCAGGCGCGTCTTACTGGATGGGGGATAACGACATCAATTCCTCTTCCATCGGCATTGAAATCGTCAATCCGGGGCATGAGCATGGATACCGCGCCTTTCCGTCTGCGCAGATCGATGCGCTCGCCGGTCTGTGTCAGGACATCATGGCGCGGTATGATATCTATCCCGAAAATGTGCTCGCCCATTCGGATGTTGCGCCCGCACGCAAGGAAGACCCCGGCGAGTTGTTCCCTTGGCGTGATCTTGCGGAAAAAGGCGTTGGCGTATGGCCTGTTCCGGCGGATGAAGACGCGGTTCTGGCGGCGGGGATCAAACTGGAACAGGCTCTGCATGATTGCGGCTATGATCCACGGGTTAAACTGCGCGATAAAATCACGGCCTTTCAACGTCATTACGTGCCGGAGGCGTTCGGCTCCGGCCATGCGGGGGAGGCGGATTCCCTGACGCGGCGGCGCCTTTACGCGCTTTTGGCCGGACATTTTCTTGCATCCAAAGAATAATCGATGATAGAACACGTCTTGGCCGGAGGGCCGGACGGCCGCTGGTATCGTAAGGTGCGAGAGGAAAGTCCGGGCTTCACGGAAATACGGTGCCGGATAACGTCCGGACGGGGCAACCCGATGGAAAGTGCAACAGAAAACAAACCGCCGATGGCCCGCAAGGGATCAGGCAAGGGCGAAACGGTGCGGTAAGAGCGCACCGCGGTTCTGGTAACAGAAACGGCATGGCAAACCCCACCGGAAGCAAGACCAAATAGGGGCCGCGCATGGGCACATTTCCGGCTCTGCGGCCCGGGTAGGTTGCTAAAGTTGGTTGGTGACAATCAATGTAGAGGAATGGCCGTCCAGTCTTCGCAAGAGGATGGACAGAACCCGGCTTACAGGTCCTCCGGCCAAATTCATAAAAGTAAACTTTGTAAGGGTGTGTTGTGACAAAAATAATAGAATTCCGTCTTAAGGAAACATATAACGCGGCGCTGCGCGATCAGGAAAAATGGCGCTTTCATTCAAAAGGGTATCCGGCCATGCGCGATCCGGCGGCCGAGGCACCTGTGGGCTTGTTGACATCTGCTAGCAAGGTGGACGAACATAAACTACGCCAGCACCACGGGCCTGCCGTCCAGATATAAGTTTTAGGCAAAAAATAAAGCCGCGCGGTTGAAGGCCGGCGCGGCTTTTGAATTTTCCAGGTTCACGCTGGCTTGTAGTCAGGCCAGGTTGATCAAATCGACACGGCGGATCAAATCCATGGCCTTGTCGAATTCCGCGAATTTATACGCGGAGAAGGCGATCGTTCCGAGATACAGGCCGCCGCTCAGGGCAAAGCCCATGACAAACAGGGTCATCAACATTTTATACTCCCACACACAGGTTTTAAGGTTTTTAAGGGCTTTCCTTTGGCTTTGTATCGGATCCCACATCCTTGCCGCAGGGCGCTTCCTCATCGCTAGTGACAAAGAGTTACCATAACAAATTTCCAGAATCAACATGTTTTTATCAAAAAATGCATGGCTTTCTGCGGTTTTTGCATAACTTGAGAAATAATCGAACAAAACTTATGGAATTAAAAACCGAATATATATTCATAAAATCTTAATTAAAGGTGGGGCCGACATTCCGGTCCGAAAGGTGGGGCGCGGCGCCTTCATGCCTGCATAACAATCTGCAAAACTATAGAATAAAAAAAGAACATAGTGTTCTTAAGAGAATTCTTGTGTACCAGTCTGTGGATAACTGCGCCAAGCGTTGCGGCCTAAAAAAACCCATGCTATCCCATAAATATCCATGTTATACCATATAGAGGCGTAACAGCGGGTCGTTGGCCATTTCCGGCCATGGTTTCAAAAACTTTTACAGGGGTTCGGGCGAGAGCGTTTATGACTTTGTTTTTGTCAACGCATCACAACAAGGTGGACAAAAAAGGCAGGGTTTCCGTGCCTGCGCAGTTCCGCGCCGAACTCGCGTCCGAATCCTTTCAGGGCGTTGTGCTGTTCCGCTCCAACGTGCACCCCGCGCTTGAAGGATTTGCCTATTCGCATATGTCTGAAATTGCTTCACGTCTCGATAATTTCGATATGTTCTCCGAAGATCAGGATGACCTCGCGACCGCGTTGTTCGGTGAGGCGGTGCAAATCCCGTTCGATGGCGAAGGGCGTATCGTGCTGCCGGTCGAGCTGATGGAATTCGCAGGCATTGTCGAGCGCGCATCGTTTGTCGGCCTTGGCGGAAAATTCCAGATATGGGATCCCGAAATCCTGAACAAACGCAAGGAAGAAGCGCGCCGCGCTGTCCGCGATAAAAACCTGACCTTGCCGAAGGGGGATAGGGTATGAACGCATCCCCGCATTATTCGGTCATGTTGAATGAAGTGCTTGCCACGCTTGCGCCTAAAGATGGTGAAGTCTATGTGGATGGCACATTTGGTTACGGCGGTTATACCCGCGCGTTTCTGCAGGCCGCCGATTGCACGGTGATCGCGATTGACCGTGATCCTTCCGCGCAAAAGCGCGCCGACGAGCTGCGCCAAGAATTCGGAGAGCGTCTGATTTTTGTCCATGGCCGTTTTGGCGATGCGCTGGAACTGGTGCGCGCCGCCGGCTATGAAAAGGTCGATGGCTTTGTTCTGGATATCGGTGTGTCGTCCATGCAGATCGATCAGGCGGATCGTGGTTTTTCCTTCCGTTTCGATGGCCCACTCGATATGCGCATGGATACATCCTCCGGCGAAACCGCAGCCGATATTATCAACACCTATGACGAAGAGACGCTCGCGAACCTGATTTACAAATACGGGGAGGAGCGCAAATCACGCTATGTCGCCCGCGCGGTGGTGGAACAGCGAAAAAGTGCGCCCTTTGAAACGACTGCGCAACTTGCCGATCTCATTCGCAAAGTTGTCTTCAAATCGCCAAAAGACAAAATCGACCCTGCTACACGCACGTTTCAGGCGCTGCGTATTGCTGTGAATGATGAATTGGGTGAGCTTGAACACGGCCTTGCCGCCGCCGAAGAGCTTCTCAAAGAAGGCGGCCGCCTTGTTGTTGTTTCCTTCCATTCTCTCGAAGACGGCATCGTCAAATCTTTCCTCTATGAGCGCGCCGGTAAAACGCCTGCGCCCTCCCGTTATGCGCCGGATGTCCTATCAGAAGTGCAACCTTCCTTCACTCTCTCCCCCAAAAAGCCGCTTGACCCATCCGAGGTCGAGATCGCGCAAAATCCCCGCTCCCGTTCCGCCCGCTTGCGCGGCGCCATCCGCACTTCCGCCCCTGCAATCAAAGGCGGTGCTCGATGAGGATTTTTCGCATTTCCAACGTGATGATTCTTTTGATAGCCGCAACCTTTGGCGTCTTTTTGTTCTGGACATCGCAAGATGTGCAAAAGAAAGAACGTGAACTGGCGAAGATAAAGGCGGCACTTGCGCAGGAGCAAGAAACAATCCGCGTTCTGTCGGTTGAATGGGACTATCTCAATCGCCCGCAGCGGCTTGAAGATCTGGCGAAGCAAGAGCTTGGTATGAAGCTACCTTCAGCGAAGGAAGTTGTAACGGCGGTTGATCAAATTCCAGAGCCTGTAGCGCCCGCCATGATGCCGATGATGGAAGAGGACGGCGCGATTATCCATGAAATTTCCATGAACCCCGCGCCGGCACAAAAAACGGCGGCCGAATCCATTCCACAGAAGGCGAAGACGGTTGTTCCTTCCGCTGCGGAAAAGGAAACCTTCTATCAGTTGATTGAAAAATTGAACCGGCAGGAGGCTGCGCAGTAATGAGCCTGTTTTCCCGCACGTCCATTCATTTCACAGGGCAAAAACGTTCGGCCCTTGATCTTGCGCGTGGCCGGATTGTGCTTCTGAGCGCCATTTTTGTGATTTGTTACATCGTCGTGGCGATCCGCGTGATCGATCTCAGTTTGATTCGTGGGGAAATGAAGAAGGAAGACGCGGTTTCGATGATCGAGGCGCGTGAACCGGAAGAAGAAAAGACCGCATACCGTGCAGATATTCTGGATAGGAACGGCGTTATTCTGGCACGTTCTTTAAAAACGGCCTCGCTTTATGCCGATCCGAAATTCATTCGTGATCCTGCGGTTGTTGCAAAGGACCTCGTCAAGATTTTTCCAGAGCTCTCCTATGGCGATACATTGCAAAAATTGCAAAGCGATAAACGGTTTGTCTGGATCAAAAGGAATATGACCCCGGATGATCAGCATAAAATTCTCTATCTCGGTTATCCGGGGCTGGGCTTTAAAGAAGAGGAGCGCCGGATATACCCACAAGGTAATTTGGCCGCGCACGTTGTCGGTTATACGGGCATAGACAATCGAGGTCTGGGCGGTCTTGAGGCCGGCTTTGATAAGCTTCTTTCTTCGAAATCCGAACCGTTGATGACGACGATCGATGTGCGTATCCAGCACGCCCTGCGCCGCGAGACATATGACGCCATGAAAAAATACAGCGGGATTGCGGCCACAGGCATGGTGATGGATGTTAATACCGGCGAGATTCTGGCTGCTGTGTCCCTGCCGGACTTTGACCCGCAGAACGTTGACGTAAAAAAGAAAGATGCGTTGTTCAATCGCCTGTCCCTGGGCGTGTTCGAACCGGGATCGACCTTCAAAGTTTTTACCACGGCAGCGGTGATTGAGGACCAGAACACCAGCATGGCGCAGGAATTCGACGCGCGCGAATCAATCAAGATTGGCCGTTTTAAAATCAGCGATTACCATGCCCAAAAACGCATTATGACGCTGCCCGAAGTGTTCATGCATTCATCCAACATTGGCTCTGTTCAGATGGCGCAGATGGTGGGGACGGATGATTTCAAAAACTTTCTGGCCGATCTGGGACTTTTTAAAAAACCATCGATCGAAATTCCCGAAGTCGGCGCACCATTGGTGCCGGCACCATGGCGTGAAGTACATACGATGACCGCATCTTTTGGTCATGGCCTTGCCGTATCGCCTTTGCAACTGGTTTCGGCTTCCGCCTCGATTATGAATGGCGGCATACTCGTGACGCCGACCTTGGTCAAGGATAAGGCGATATCCAATCAGGGTAAGAACAGCGTGCGTGTTGTATCGGAACAAACCGCGCACCGCATGCGTCAACTGATGCGCCTAGTCGTGACCGATGGCACGGGCGGTAAGGCCGAAGTCCCGGGATACAACGTTGGTGGTAAAACTGGAACGGCGGACAAAAACGAAAACGGTCGCTATGATAAAGACAAGCGCCGTTCCTCTTTCCTCGCGTTCTTTCCATCCGAGGCGCCAAAATACGCGGTCTATATCATGGTGGATGAGCCAAAGGGGATTAAAGAATCCTATGGTTACGCCACCGCCGGCTGGGTTGCCGCGCCGGCTGTTGGCAAGGTGATCGAATCTATCGTGGCCATAGAAGGATTGAAGCCGCAGGAGAGCGACGAACTGGGCGGCACGCTTTCAGCCTACGTCAAAACAAAAGAGCAAATAGAGAAGGAGAAGCATCTTGCGTCTTTCTCAAATCATTAATCATTCTTCCGATATAGAAATCACGGGTATCACCGCCGACAGCAGGCAGGTGAAGAAGGGTTTTCTGTTCGCCGCATTGCCCGGCAACAAGGTCGATGGCCGTACCTTTATCGAGAATGCAATCCTGAACGGTGCGGCCGCTATTCTGGCGGAAGAGGGGACAACGATCCCCGAAGGATCGGGTGCCGTTCTCGTGGGCGTGAAAAATCCGCGTCTTGCGCTTGCAAACGCGGCCGCGAAATTCTATGCACGCCAGCCTGATATGATTGTGGCCGTAACCGGTACTTCGGGAAAAACATCGACGGTGACATTTATACAGGCTTTGTGGGAACTGGCAGGCGTGAAGATGTCGGCCTCGCTCGGCACGCTTGGCATTCGCGGATCAGGGCTCGCACGGGCGGGGTCTCTTACCACGCCCGATACAGTTTCGCTTCATGCCGAACTGGCGGATCTTGCGGCCGTCGGGGTTACTCACCTCGCCATGGAGGCCTCAAGCCATGGTCTCGACCAGTTCCGCCTTGATGGTGTGCGTGTATCAGTGGCGGGTTACTCCAATCTCTCCCGCGACCATCTGGACTACCACGCCGATATGGACGATTATTTTAAGGCAAAATCGCGCCTGTTCAGCGATGTTCTCGTGCAGGGTGGAACAGCTGTCCTCAATGCCGATGATGACTATTTCGTCCGCCTGAAAGATATAACCGAAAAGGCAGGTCGCAAGGTTCTTTCTTTCGGCCGGAATGGGAAAGATATCCGTATTCTCTCTGTCGCCACTCATCCTGCGGGGCAGGATTTGTCGATCGAGGTTTTTGGCAATAAATACGATGTGACGCTCCCGCTCGTCGGTGATTTCCAAGTCATGAACGCTCTGCTGGCCCTCGGTATGGTTCTTGCGGGCGGTATGGATGCCAATAAAATTGTGCCGTTGCTCTCAAAACTGCGCGGTGTGCCGGGTCGTCTGCAATTGATATCCGGTCATCCAGCGGGCGCGGCGGTTTATGTGGACTACGCGCACAAACCCGCCGCCGTCGAAACCGTTCTCAAAACATTGCGCCCTCATACGGAAGGCCGCCTGATCACCATTCTTGGCTGTGGCGGAAACCGCGATGCAGGCAAGCGCCCGATCATGGGAAAAATCGGCGCAGATCTTTCAGATATCCTCATCATCACCGATGACAATCCACGCTACGAAGATCCGGCGCTCATTCGTGCCGCGATGAAAGAGGGCGCGCCAAATGCCAAGGAGATTCCAGGTCGCGCCGCCGCGATTGACTGGGCGGTTGCTGAGCTAAAACAGGGCGATGTGCTGGTAATCGCCGGAAAAGGCCATGAAAAGGGCCAAATTATCGGCGACATCGTCGAACCGTTCGACGATGTAGAAGAGGCGGAAAAATCCATCAAGAAACTAACGAACAAGGGTGTGTAACAATGGTTGGTTCCAATATTATATGGACGGCGAAAGAGGCGGCTGCGGCTACAGGCGGTCATGTAGAAAGTGATTGGTTCGCGAGCGGCGTATCGATTGACTCCCGCTCCATTCAACCGGGCGATCTGTTTATTGCCATTATGGGTGATAATCTCGATGGCCATGACTATGTGGCCGATGCCATTCAAAAAGGCGCAGTGGCAGCAGTTGTTTCCAAAGTCATCGAAGGCGTTCCTGCGGAAAAGCTAATGGTCGTTGCCGACACGTTTAAGGCGATGCAAGACCTTGGCGTGGCATCCCGGGCCCGTACCGGCGCCAAAATTATCGGTGTAACGGGCAGCGTCGGCAAGACTAGCACAAAAGAATTCCTCCGCACGGCGTTTTCCGCGTTGGGGCAGACCCATGCGAGCATCAAAAGCTTCAACAATCACTGGGGTGTGCCGCTTTCACTATCATCCATGCATGCGGGCAGCGATTACGCGATCTTTGAGATGGGCATGAACCATGCGGGTGAAATATCTCCGCTAACCAAATTCGTCCGGCCCGATATCGCGATCATTACAACGGTGCAACCGGTCCATGTCGGTAATTTCGACAATGGCGTGGAGGGTATCGCTGCTGCCAAGGGTGAAATATTCGACGGAATGGAACCTGGCGGCCATGCCGTTCTCAACGCCGATAATGAATGGTTTGGCTTCCTATCCGAACTTGCGCAGAAAAAAGGCGTCATCGTTCACGGTTTTGGTGAATCTGATAATGCCGAAGCAAAATTGATTGATTGCCTTGAGGCTTCAAACGGTTCGCGCATCACGGCCCAGATTGCGGGTGAGACGATAGAGTATCAGCTCCAGATCCCGGGACGTCATCATGTGATGAATTCTCTGGCCGTTCTACTCGCCGTGAAATTGGCGGGCGGCGATCTTGCAAAAGCCGCGAAGGCGCTTTCGAAACAAGAGGCCGTTGCAGGCCGTGGTAAGTCCGAAAAGATAAATATCGGCGATGCGGCCAATCCCGTAACGCTTATCGATGAAAGTTATAATGCATCGCCTGCTTCCATGCGTGCAGCGTTCAAGGTATTGGCGCTGATCGATCCGGGGCGCGGTGGCCGCCGTATTGCGTTTCTAGGTGATATGCTGGAACTAGGGGCCGAAGGCCCCCGCCATCATGCGGAACTGGCCCTGCCGCTCAAGGCCGCGAATGTCGATTTGGTCTATACCTGTGGTAAGCTGATGAAAAACTTGCATGATTCACTGCCAGCCAATCAAAGAGGCGCGCACAAGGACACAAGCGCGGATCTGGCAAAAATTGTGCCTGACGTACTGGTTCCGGGTGATGTTGTCATGGTAAAAGGGTCCTTCGGCAGCAAAATGGGAACAGTGGTCGAGGCGCTTCGCGCATTGCCGGATGCGGCCAATAAAAAGAAGAACATAATAGGATAATATATGCTCTATAACCTCCTCGCGCCGTTTGCCGAAGATTTTATTCTCTTCAATTTATTCCGGTATCTGACATTCCGGACCGGTGGCGCGGTGATGACGGCCCTTTTGATTTCCTTCTTGATTGGTCCTGCTATGATCCGGTGGCTAAAGAGAAAACAGAAGGAAGGTCAACCAATCCGTGCCGATGGACCGGACGGTCATTTCAAAAAGGCGGGTACGCCCACGATGGGCGGCCTGATGATTTTGATTTCGGCAGGAATTTCCGTTTTGCTCTGGTCCGATTTGTCCAATCCTTATGTGTGGATTGTGGCCGGTGTTATCATCGGCTTTGGTTTAATCGGCGCCGCGGATGATTACGCGAAACTGACGAAACGTAGCCATCACGGATTGCCGGGCAGGGTGCGATTGTTGTTCGAATTCGGCATCGCGTCCTGCGCGATTGCGGCCTATATGCATTTCACCGCCGATAATTTTGACACAGGTCTTGCTATCCCGTTTGTTAAGTCCTATCTCGTCCCGCTCGGTTTTCTCTTTATTCCTTTTGCCATGCTGGTGATTGTCGGCGCGGCGAACGCGGTGAATTTGACGGATGGGCTTGATGGGCTTGCAATTGTTCCTGTCATGATCGCCTGCGCCTGTTTCGGTTTGATTACCTATCTGACCGGGAATGGTGTTTATGCGCCTTATCTTGGTATCCACTTCATTCCGGGCACAGGCGAACTGGCCGTCATTTGCGGCGCATTGATCGGTGCTGGTATCGGCTTCCTGTGGTTTAACGCGCCTCCTGCCATGGTGTTCATGGGTGATACCGGTTCGCTTGCGATGGGGGCAGGGCTGGGCGCAATCGCGATGATCGTTAAACATGAAATCGTGCTTGCCATTATCGGCGGCTTGTTCGTACTCGAAACCGCATCGGTCATTATTCAGGTGGCCTCGTTCAAACTGACCGGCAAGCGGGTTTTCGCCATGGCGCCGCTTCATCACCATTTCGAAAAGAAAGGCTGGTCCGAACCCACTATCGTTATACGTTTTTGGATCATAGCAGTCATCCTCGCGTTGGTTGGTCTCGCGACATTGAAGTTGAGGTAACATGATCGATTGCAAAGCCTTCGTTGAAACCATGGGCGGAAAGCCCGTTGCTGTGTATGGCATCGGCGTATCCGGTCTTGCGAGCGTGAAGGCACTGGTTGCGTCGGGCGCCACCGTCATCGCATGGGATGAGAATGAAGAAGCGCGCGAGAGGGCGAAGGCGTTGGGCGCGACGATCGTGGATTTGAACAGTGCTGATTTCTCGGGTGTCGGTGTTTTGGTGCTGGCGCCCGGCATTCCACTTTATTTTCCTGAACCGCATCCGGTTGTGCAAAGGGCAAAACTTGCGAATGTTGAAGTGATCGGCGATTTGGAGATTCTCCACCGCACGGGTCATGGCCGGCGCGTGGTTGGCATCACGGGCACGAACGGAAAATCAACGACCACCGCGCTGACGGGCCATATATTGCAACAGGCCGGAATTGACTGCGTTGTCGGCGGCAATATCGGGGATGCCGTACTGGGGCTCGATCTGCCGGGTGAAAACGGCGTGATCGTGCTTGAAATTTCTTCCTATCAGATGGATTTGTCGCCGACTTTCCGTCCCGACATTTCAGTTCTTCTCAATATCACGCCGGACCATCTGGACCGCCATGGAACGATGGATGATTACGCGAACGCCAAGGCGCGCATTTTCGAAGGGGCAGGCGTTGCTATTTGCGGGATTGATGATTCATTTTCCGCCGATGTTTTTGACAAGGTCTTCAAACTCGGTGATCGCAAAGCCGTTCCTATTTCTGTTGTCAAAGAAATTGCTGGCGGGATCTATGCAAAAAATGGAACGCTTTACGACTCCACAGAAGATGAGGTGAAAGAGATAGCCAACCTCACGATGATGGAAACATTAAAAGGTGTGCACAATCACCAAAATATCTGTGCCGCCTATGCTGCCTGCCGCGCAATAGGGCTTGATGCCGATACTATTATCGAACACATCAAAACCTATCCCGGCCTGCCGCACCGCCAGTTTCTGGTGCGAACGATCAATGGTGTCGCCTATATCAATGACAGCAAGGCCACGAATGCCGAAGCGGCGTCGAAGGCCATAGCATCGTTCAACAATATCTATCTTATCGCGGGCGGGCGTCCGAAGGCCGGAGGGCTGGAAGGGCTTCAACCGCTTCTGGACCGAATCCGCCATGTCTATCTGATTGGGGAGGCCGCCGAAGAGTTTGGCAAATGGTGTGATAAGAACGGAGTGGCCTCCACGCAATGCGGCACCATCGATATCGCGACACTGGAAGCGCACGCCGCCGCGCAAAATGCCCGCGGGGAACCGGGCGGGGCGGGAACGGTATTGCTATCGCCTGCATGCGCATCATGGGATCAGTTTGAGAATTACGGACATCGCGGCGAAGCATTTGCCGATATCGTCAATACCCTGTCCGTCGAGGTACCAGAATGAGCATCTTTGCCCGTACCGATAAATCGATGTTCGGACGTTGGTGGTGGACGGTAGACCGCGTTACGCTAACCATACTCACTATTATCGCCATCATCGGTGTTATGCTGGTCGCTGCGGCGTCTCCGCCTGTCGCGTTGCGGATCGGGGCGGAAGCAAACCATTTCATCATCCGCCATATCATTGTTCTTGTCCCCGCGCTTGTCGCCATGATTGGTCTGTCGATGATGAGTTTGCAACAGGTCTGGCGCGCAGCACTCATTCTTCTGGTGGGCTCCCTTCTTGCCATGGTCATGGTTTTAATAGTGGGTGAGGAAATCAAAGGTGCGCAGCGCTGGATCCAGCTTCCCGGTTTTTCTTTACAGCCATCGGAATTTGTAAAGCCGGCATTTTTGGTTGTTGCCGCGTGGTTTTTATCGCGCCAGAAAGAAGATCGACCGAATTTCCCCGGGTTTCAACTTGCATGCGGTCTGTATGCGCTCGTTGTCATCTTGCTGCTCTTGCAACCTGATATGGGGATGACGTTTGTTGTCTCATGTTGTTTTTTCGCGATTATCTTTCTGGCGGGGCTGCCGTTCCGCTGGATCGTTCTTCTCAGCGTTCTCGCGGTAGGAGCGGGTTTTGCGGCCTATTTCGGATTTGATCACGTGCAAAGCCGCGTTGACCGGTTTCTCAATCCCGAAAGCGGCGATACTTATCAGATCGACCGTTCGCTGATGGCGTTTCAACATGGGGGCATTTTTGGCACAGGGCCGGGACAAGGCACTGTCAAACTCACCATTCCCGACGCGCATGCAGACTTTATCTTTGCGGTGGCTGGGGAAGAACTCGGCATGTTTCCCGTCATTTTACTTGTTTCCCTTTATGGTTATATTCTTGTGCGCGGCTACAACCGCATCATGGATACGGACAATATGTTTGTGATCCTTGCAAGCGGAGGACTCCTCACTATGTTCGGTCTTCAGGCTTTGGTAAATATGGGATCAACACTTCATCTTTTGCCGACCAAGGGTATGACGTTGCCGTTTATTTCCTACGGCGGTTCTTCACTTTTATCGACAGGAATTGCCGCCGGTATGCTGCTGGCGTTAACGCGCAGGCAGGGCAGGTCTGGCATTGCGCGCGGGGGCTTGTCGATTCGTCCGATCGGGGGCAATATATCGTGAGTATGAATGAGAGTATAAAACCACCACCGAAATTGATTTTGCTGTCTGCGGGCGGCACGGGTGGACACATGTTTCCTGCCGATGCGCTGGCGCAGGATTTGCTTTCGCGCGGCTATCGCGTGGCGCTCGCCACCGACGTGCGCGGCAAACGGTTTGAACCTTTTGCAGGTGGTATTCCTGTTCATGTTTTGAAATCGGGCACGCTTGGCTCTGGCATCTTGAGAAAGTTACAGGCTGTGGCCTCTCTCGGCCTGGGGTTCTTTCAGGCGCGCAAATTGCTGTCTGATTTAAAGCCTGCTGTCGTAATCGGCTTTGGCGGATATCCATCGGTGCCGGCCGTCTATGCCGCGCAGACGATGAAAATTCCCACTGTGATCCATGAACAAAATGCCATCCTTGGTAAAGCGAATGTATTCCTCGCGCCAAAGGCGGATCGCATTGCGGTGGCCTGGGGCCATGTCGAAGGACTCGATAGTACGGATGAGGCGCGGGCCGTTGTGACGGGCAATCCCGTTCGGCCCGATATTTCGGCGCTCTACAACAAACCATTCCCGACGATCGAACAGGACGGCGTTCTGCGCATTTTCGTCACGGGCGGATCGCAAGGCGCGGCGGTGTTTGCCGAAATCGTGCCGCACGCGCTCGCCAAACTTGCCCCCCATCACCGCGCGCGTCTGGAAATTGTTCAGCAATGCCACGAAACCGATATTCCGCGTGTACAAAGCATCTATGATAACGCGGGCATCAAGGCGGATCTCCGTCCGTTCTTCAAGGATATGGCGCTGCAATTCGAACGCTGCCATCTCGTCATCTGCCGTTCTGGCGCGGGCACGGTGTCCGAAGTTACGACCGCCGGACGCCCCGCTATTTTCGTGCCTTACCCGCACCACGCGGATCAACAACAAAAACGCAATGCGGATTCCGTGGCCGATGCCGGCGGCGGCTGGGTCATGACGCAAAACGGATTTACGGTTGATGCATTGCTCGCGCGGCTGGAGACGTTCCTGCAAACCCCGCAAACTCTCTTTCGCGCCGCCGAAAATGCGCGGGCCTGTGGCCGCCCCGATGCCGCCCGCAAACTCGGCAATATCGTGATGGCATTGGCCTCTGGCTGGGATAAGCAGCCTTCGAATTAACCTATTCATTTGCCATGCAAATTTGGAATGCGGTGTTGTCACGAAGCGACACCGTTTTTTCTTGACCGTATTGCCATGGCTCGCGTACAAGGCGGCAAATGAACTCCCAAATAAGCGAGTGGTGTGTACAATGTCTCAATCCGTTGCTCTTCAATACTTGGTCGATAACTTTAAGGATGCGGTACCCGATGGTGCGTTGACCGATGAAAACCGCAATCGCGCTCTCTCTATTCTTTCCAGCATTTTTGCGGTGGTCAGTGAAAAAACATCCGATACATGGGCCGCGATATCCAAAGAGATGGGGGACGGTTATGCCGTCGTTATAGAAGAACTTCGCCCCAATCTGGAAAGGCCCGCGACGAAAAGCAGGCTGGATTTTTGTTCTGACAATACCGAAGAAATCGACCGGTTTATGCAGGTTTTCAATGCCTCAGGGCCAGAGCGCAAGCCGGAAATCGTCTATCTAACGGGCGAATTGCCGGTTCCGGGGCCTGCAAATACATTGTGATTGCCAAAGATATGCTGGCATTGAACAAAAGTTAGTATCTAAAATCGTTGTGATTTTGCAGGGTTTCCGCTAGGTTTCGCCTATGCGAATTATGCCTCAAAGTATCGGGATCCTGCATTTTATCGGGATCGGTGGGATCGGGATGTCGGGAATTGCCGAGGTCCTGAACGGTCTTGGTTATAAGGTTCAGGGATCGGATCAAGCGGACGGCTATAACCTTGATCGCCTTCGTAAACAGGGCATCAATATTTTTGTCGGGCATGACGCCGCCAATATTTCCGATGCGGCGATTGTTGTCGTGTCGTCCGCCATCAAGGAAAATAATCCGGAACTTGCCGCCGCCCGCGCCGCGAAACTGCCCATCGTTCGCCGCGCAGAAATGCTGGCCGAACTCATGCGCCTCAAAATGGCCGTTGCCATCGGCGGCACGCACGGCAAAACGACGACGACCTCAATGGTCGGCGCGATGCTGGAGGAGGGGGATTTCGATCCCACGGTGATCAATGGCGGCATCGTCAACAAATACGGCACCAACACCCGTATGGGCCAATCCGAATGGATGGTGGTGGAGGCGGATGAGTCGGACGGCACATTCACCAAACTTCCGGCAACGGTTGCGGTGGTGACGAACATCGACCCCGAACATCTCGATCATTACGGCGATTACGACGCGATCAAGGCCGCGTTCCATCAATTCATCGAAAATATTCCGTTCTATGGTTTTGCGGTTTTGTGTATTGATCATCCCGCGGTGCAGGCGATGATCCCCGAAATCCGTGACCGCGTGGTGATTACCTATGGTTTCAACCCACAGGCGGACGTCCATGCCTCCAACATCCGCACCGATGCGAATGGCAGTGTGTTCGATGTGCGTTTTTCGGCGGACATCACAGGTGAAGAATTAATTCTGAAAGATGTCATGCTGCCGATGCTGGGCCAGCATAATGTGCAGAATTCGTTGTCGGCGCTCGCCATCGCGCACCGCATGGGCATGAAACCGGCGCAGATGAAAAACGCGCTTGTGGGGTTCGAAGGCGTCAAACGCCGCTTCACCAAAACGGGGGAAGCGCAGGGCATCACGGTGATCGATGATTACGGCCATCACCCTGTTGAAATTTCCGCCGTGTTGCGTGCTGCACGTCAGGCTGTGTCGGGCGGCGATGGAAAGGTCATTGCAGTGGTGCAACCGCACCGTTACACGCGCCTCCATTCGCTGTTCGATGATTTCTGCACCTGCCTGAATGATGCGGACCATGTGATTGTCGCCGATGTTTACGCGGCGGGCGAAGCGCCGATCGAGGGCGCGAATAAAGATGCGCTCGCGCAAGGTCTCCGTGATCACGGGCATAAGAGCGTGGATGTTCTTGCATCGTCCGATAAGCTTGCCGTCATGATTGCTCAAAACGCTACGAGGGGCGATTTCGTCATTTGTCTCGGCGCGGGCGATATCACCAAATGGGCCTATGCGCTGCCTGCCGAGCTAGAACAGGTTTTTGCCGACCTTGAAAAGCAGAGAGCGTAACCAATGGCATTAAAGGCAGACTCTCTCCCCGCCGTTCGCGGACGCTACACCGAAAACGCGGCCCTTGGGGCACAAGGCTGGTTCAAATGCGGCGGGACGGCGGAAGTTTTGTTCAAACCCGCCGATCTGGAAGATTTGCAATCCTTCCTCGCCCAAACCGCGCCCGCCGATATTGTGGAAAGCGCATCGCCGGTTTGCTATCTCGAAGACAAAATAGTGCCCGTGCAAATTTTTGGCGCGCTGTCCAATACCATCATCCGCGATGGTGGCCTGCCGGGTGTTACCATCCGTCTGGGCCGCGAATTTGCGGGGATCGAGGTAGACGGTGATCTGGTCAAGGCCGGTGCGCTCGCTTTGGATACCAATGTCGCCAATGTCGCGGCAGATGCCGGGCTTGGGGCCCTGGAGTTTTTTTCAGGCATTCCGGGCACCATCGGCGGCGCGCTCCGCATGAACGCCGGATGCTACGGCACGGAAGCGAAAGATGTTCTTGTATCGTGTGATGCCGTTGATCGTTTCGGAAATCGTCATAGCTTCACGCCGGAGCAGCTCGGCATGACCTATCGCCATATCGATCTTCCGGATGATTATATTTTCGTCTCCGCAATCTTTAAGGGACAAAAGGACAACCCTGCCGCCGTTGCCGCACGCATGACCGAAATCAAAGCAAAGCGCGAGGCGTCTCAGCCGATCCGCGAAAAAACCGGCGGCTCCACCTTTGCCAATCCATCCGCCGAAGACATCGCCAAGGCGGGCATGCCGGAAGGCACCAAGGTCTGGCAATTGATTGATGCCGTAGGCGGGCGCGGCCTTAAAATCGGCGGCGCGGTGATGAGCGAGAAGCACTGCAATTTCATGATCAACGAAGGCACGGCCACCGCCGCCGATCTCGAAAATCTGGGCGAAGAACTCCGCCGCCGCGTTGCGGACAAATTCGGCATTTCCCTGCGCTGGGAAATCAAACGGCTCGGAAACCCGGCCTAAATCCATCAAAATACCGCTTTTATGGTTATATTTTCTGGGGTGAACATTGTTTATCCCGTTGTCCCACCGCTTTTGCCGTCCTATGCTGATCCTAGATATAACCATATTGGGGGATTTAGGGCATGGATATCGTTATCGGGATTGTGCGTCTTCGGGACCAATTCGCTTTTTTACAACGCCATAACGGCACATGGACGTTTCCGGGCGGCAAGGTGGAAGAAGGTGAAACGCTTGATACGGCGCTGATGCGTGAAGTAAGGGAAGAAACGGGTTTGACTGTAACTCCGGTTTTCAATCTTGGTTCGCGCGAGGAAGGCAGCAAGACGTTTTATTATAAAGTTTGCCAGTATCTGGATGGTGAGATCTCTTTGAAAGAACCAGATCAGTTTCTCTCGGCGCAATGGATGTCCGCTGATAAAATCATGGCCATAAATGGCGGCCATCATTTTGCCCCCGTTCGCCGCTATCTTCAGGACGTGCAGGGTGTCCCGCACTTCTCGTCGTAATTTAAAGGAATAAAAATGACAAAAACTGTGGCGCTGTTGGTTGGTGGCTGGTCTTCGGAACGTGAAGTATCGTTGTTCAAAGGGGAGCATATTGCGAAGGCCCTGCGCGATGGCGGTTATGACGTGAAGGTCATAGATGTTACGCGTGATTTGCAGAAACTTTTGAATGACTTAACCCCTCGTCCTGACGTTGTGTTTAACAATCTGTATGGAAGGGGCGGCGAGGACGGCATTATACAGGGCGTGTTGGAAATGCTCGGTCTTCCCTACACGCATTCGGGCGTTGCGGCATCCGCCATCGGCATGGACAAGACGCTGACGAAGAAACTCGCCAATTCAGTTGGTGTGCGAACATCCGAAGGTAAGGTGGCGTCAAAAAAAGAAATTCTGGCCGAAACCGTCATGCCGCGCCCTTATGTGGTAAAGCCGATCAATGAAGGATCTAGCGTTGGAGTGCGCATCATTCTGGAAGGCGAAAACCAGCAGCCGATTGACGAAGCGAGCTGGCATTTCGGTGAAAAGGCGCTGGTGGAAAAATATGTCCCGGGACGCGAAATCCATGTCGCCATTCTGGATGGTAAGGCACAGGGTGTGACCGAAATCATCGTCCCCGGGCGTTTTTTTGATTACGATGCGAAATATAAAAGCGCCGAAACCAAACTGATTACACCCGCCGACGTTCCGGAAATCGTTGCCAAAACGGCGATGGATTATGCGGAGCGCGTCTTTAATGTTTTGGGCTGCTCCGGCCTCTCCCGCGCCGATTTCCGATATGATGATTCCAAACCGGGCGCCGATGGCGTATACTTTTTGGAAATTAACACTATGCCGGGCTTTTCACCGGGGTCTATCGCCCTGATCCAGCCTGAATTGAACGGCATATCCTACGTAGAACTTTGTTCCCACCTGGTCGAAACCGCAACATGTCAGGCACAAGACGATCAACCATCCTCAAACGGCGCTCGAGTGGCTCAGAGCGCCTGATCCTTTTTCTCAAAAGGTTCGGCTTGGCCTCGCTTGCCGCGCTTGCGGTAGGCGGCGTCGGCTACTGGGCGGTGGAATCGGGCGCGTTGGCACGGGCGACGCAAAACGCGCACTCGGCCATTCTGGATCAAACTGCCGACTGGGGCTTTGCGGTAAAGAACATCATGGTTGACGGACGCAGGCACACCGATGTCGCGACGCTCAAGGCCATTATCAATCTGGAAAAGGGTGATCCGGTCTTCTCGTTCAAGCCCGAAGAGATGAAGGTGATGATCGAAAAATTGTCGTGGGTAAAGGCGGCCCATGTCGAACGTCGCCTGCCGGACACCATTTACATCAAACTTGAAGAACGCACACCTATCGCCTTGTGGCAACGTCATAAAAGGCTGTCGGTGGTGGATGCCGAAGGTGTCGTCCTGACCGATCGCAACCTTCAGGAATTCCGGGATTTATTGATCGTGATTGGCGATGAGGCTCCGCAGCACGCGGCGGCGCTTTTAAGCATGCTCGCCGCGGAACCGGCGATCCTGGAGCGGGTAGAAGCCGCGACATTAATTTCGGGCCGCCGCTGGGATTTGAAACTGAAATCCGGTGCGGACGTCAAATTGCCGGAAGACGAACTGGGTCTTGCGCTGCGGAGGCTTGCTGTCAATCACGAGGAAGAGAACATATTAGATAAAGATGTTGTCTCTATTGACGTTCGGGATCAGGGCCGTATAACGGTAAGGACCAAACCCGGTGCCGCTTCGGATTTTAACGCCGGTCTCACCCCAGCCGCAGGCAGCGCGATTTAATGAAACACAAAGTCAAACCCAAAGGATCGATTCTCGCGGCACTTGATATCGGCAGCCATAAAATTGCATGTTTTATCGGCCGCATCATCGACGATCAGGGTGCGATAGAGGTTCTGGGCGTCGGGTATCAGGCCGCGCGCGGAATTAAGGGCGGCAAGATTGTCGATATTGATCTTGCCGAAAACGCTATCCGCTCTACTGTCCATGCTGCTGAAAATATGGCGGCCGAGGTGATGAAGGGCTATCCGCTGCGTGAAGTCGTTGTCAACGTGCCGGGCGTTTACGCACATTCACACATCTTGTCGGCAGGGATTCAGGTATCCGGCCATGCCATTACGGGCAACGATGTGCGCCGCGCGCTGGCGAAGGCGCAGGATCAGGTGCTTTCTGCCGAATACGAACTCATTCATACCATTCCTATCGGCTACCGCATCGACGGGCAGGAGGGAATCCGCGACCCACGCGGCATGGTGGGGCAGCAACTTGATGTCGGTATTCATATGGTGACGGCGGATTTGGGGCCTTTGCAAAACATGGCTGCGTGTATCGAGCGGTCTCACCTTGATATCGTCGCGCTCTCGTCCTCTGCCTATGCGGCGGGGCTTGCCTGTCTGGTTGAAGATGAAATGGATTTGGGCTGTACCGTCATCGATATGGGGGCGGGCGTCACATCCTTTGCTGTGTTCCAGGGCGGGGCGATGATTTACGGTGATGCGATTCCTGCTGGCGGATCCCACGTGACCAATGACATTGCCAAGGGATTGACCTGCGCGGCAAGCGATGCGGAGCGCCTAAAAACGCTTTATGGTTCCGCCTTGATGACGTCTGGCGATGAGGCCGAATTGATTGATGTGCCCCAGCTGGGGGAGGCGGACCGCCATGCGCCGAACCATATTCCGCGCTCGCTTTTGATCGGTATTATCCAGCCGCGCCTTGAGGAAATTTTAGAAATTGTTTCCGGCCGTCTACGCGATTCCGGCCTTGGCCCGAACATTGGCCGCCGCGTCGTTTTGACAGGTGGGGGCAGTCAGATGCCTGGCATGCGCGATCTTGCGCAATCTATCCTCGACAAACAGGTGCGCCTTGGCCGCCCGCTGCGACTCTCCTCACTACCCGATGCCGTATCCGGTCCGGCTTTTGCAACGACCGCCGGCCTTCTTACCTATATCACCGAACGTCACGATGAAATGCCTGCCGAAATCATGGCGACGGTCGAGCCAGGCAGCTTGTGGGAGCGCGTAAAGTATTGGTGGAAAGAAAACTGGTAACCGTTGATTATGATTGGATAAAACCAAATCGCGCCTGTTTTGTCCCCGATTTTTCTCTCTGAAATCCTTGAAAAAACCGTACTTTATCCCCAACTTATCCACAGGAAGTTGTTCTCACAATCTTGGCGGTTTTTCGGTTCCATGAAACAATCTCCAAATGTGAATCAAATGAGTCGTTTAGGCGAATTTTATCGCATAAAGGTTTTGGGAAAACCTTTCTAAAAACCGTTTAAAACCTGCCGTTTGCGCGGCCCCGTGGAATTTTCCTGATTCCATTGACGCGCGAACACCAATAGAATCAAAAACCGTAAAGGCCTTGCACGGAGGACCAACTCGAAATGATCAACCTAAGAATTCAAGCCGCAGAGGTAAATAGATTGTCTCCCAAAATCACGGTCGTCGGCGTCGGCGGCGCTGGCGGAAATGCCGTTAATAATATGATTTCATCCGGCCTTGAGGGCTGTGAATTTCTCGTCACGAACACGGATGCGCAGGCCCTTGAAGGCTCGCTCTGCGAAAACCGTCTGCAACTTGGCGTCCACGTAACGGGTGGTCTGGGTGCTGGCGCGAAACCTGAAATGGGTGCGAAGGCCGCAGAAGAATCGATGGACGAGGTAATGGATTATCTTGCCGGTTCCAACATGGTCTTTATCACGGCCGGTATGGGTGGCGGAACAGGGACGGGCGCTGCGCCGGTCATAGCACGCGCTTGCCGCGATGCTGGTATTCTGACTGTGGGTGTGGTGACAAAGCCGTTCCACTTCGAAGGTTCTCATCGCATGCGTCAGGCCGAATCCGGCATCCAATTGATGCAGGACTATGTGGACACGCTGCTTGTTATTCCGAACCAGAACCTGTTCCGCGTGGCGAATGAAAAAACAACATTTGCCGAGGCGTTCCGCATGGCAGATTCCGTTCTTCAATCGGGCGTTCGCGGCGTGACGGATCTGATGGTCATGCCAGGCCTGATCAACCTTGACTTTGCCGACATCCGTTCGGCGATGATGGAGATGGGCAAAGCGATGATGGGCACAGGCGAAGCCGAAGGTGAGCGTCGTGCACTGGAAGCCGCCGAGGCCGCGATTAACAATCCGCTGCTCGACGATGTTTCGATGAAGGGCGCCCGCGGCGTTATCGTCAACGTAACGGGCGGCGCCGACATGACGCTGTTCGAAGTGGATGAAGCCTGTAACCGCATCCGCGACGAAGTCGATCCGAACGCGAATATCATCTTCGGTTCCACCTTCGATGATAAACTAGAAGGCCGCATGCGCGTTTCCGTGGTAGCGACAGGGATCGATGCTGGCGAAGCCAAGCAAACGACGACAAATACCGGCGGGGTACGTGTAACCGCCGTGGGAAAGCCGTCGCCGCTGGCTGAAAAGCCGGTGTTTGAACGGGCGCGTCCGGTGGCGCAATCGGCTGTTCCGGCTCCGGCCACGGCAGCCCCTCTTGCCCGCGCGCCTTTGAATGTGAAGGCCGCGCAAACATGTGCCTATGATGAGCCGGAGCGCGATATGTTCGAACAACAGGAATTTGCCCCGGCCTCCGCCGTTGCCGAAGCGCCTGCGGTTCAATCCTATGCCGCGTCCCAGCCATCGGCGCAGGCCGCCGGTATGCGCGGTACATTGCATGACGGTCATTTCATTCCGCCCAAACCGGTTGTACCGGAACCTCAGGATGTGCCTGTCAGCTATGGCGCTGCGCAAGCTTCCTCGGGCCAAGGCTATAATCTTCGTCCACCGGTTCCAGGTGCCACGGCACAAGCCGCACAGGTAGAGCGCAAAAAGGCTCCGTCTCTGTTTGAGCGTATCACCAGCGGCGTTCGCCGTTTCGAACAAGGCGGCCAGGAAGAAGATTATATCGATGCAACATCGGGCTCCGGCAATGCCGGTGCCGCGACCGGCACGGGTGGCTTTCATGCCGGCTTGCGCGCCGCGCCGCGTGTGACCGAAAATCCGGCGCAAGGGCAACTGAACATCGATGCTCCGGCGGCTTCGCGTAACAAAAATGCCGATGATTTGGACATTCCCGCCTTCCTGCGCCGTCAGGCCAACTAATTCAATGCTTTCCCCGTTCAGGGGAGGGCCATTTCATTTAAGAATTCTAATTTTTTCTGAGTGTCCTCCAGAAAAAATTTCACTTGGGAGCCCTCCACGGCTCCCATTTTTTTTTGTAACATCGCGCAATAAACAGTGTGTTGAGGGATGGGACGCAAAAATTCTATAGTCACCCCATGCAACATACGATTCAAAATTCCATCCCTATCACCAATATCGGTCTTCATTCCGGCAAACCCGTGAACATGGTCATCCATCCGGCGGACGAAAATCATGGCCTTGTCTTTCGCCGGACCGATATGGATGAAGGCAAGAACCTCATACCGGTGATGTATGACCATGTCACGGACACGCGCATGTGTACCCTCGTTTCCAATGAACACGGCGCGCGCGTCGGCACGATCGAACATCTGATGGCGGCGCTTCGCGCCTGCAATGTTGATAACGCGCTTATTGATATCGATGCCTCTGAAGTGCCAATCATGGACGGAAGTTCGATTGATTTTGTAAGGGCTATTGATGCTGCGGGTTTAAAAGAGCAATCCGCGCCGCGTAAAGCGATCAAAATTCTGAAAGAGGTGAAGGTTACGGAAGGCGATAAAATCGTTACGCTCTCCCCGTCCGATGTTCCTGTCTATGCGGGGCGCATCGAATTCCCCCATGCCGTCATCGGTGCGCAGGGCTATGAACTCGTCCTGACCGGCGATAACTTCAGAAACGATGTGGCGAATTGCCGTACCTTCGGTTTTTTGAAGGAGGCAGAGGCGCTATGGGCCATGGGGTTAGGGCTTGGTGGCTCGCTCGATAATGCCATAATCCTGAATGACGAAGGGGTGATGAATCCCGGCGGTCTGCGCCATCCGGATGAATTTATCCGTCATAAAATGCTGGATGCCGTGGGCGACCTTCATCTCGCCGGCATGCCCATTTTGGGCCGATATTATGGAGAAAAGGGCGGGCATGCGCTCAACAACGCGGTTTTGCATGCGCTGTTTGCCGATCCTTCGGCCTTTGAAATCATCAGGATTTGAAACTCTGGCGCCGCTCTGAAAACCGGGGATTTTGGCTTGTTTCCTCTTTTCAGGGAAAGGGGATAAGGCTATGAATAATCTATGCTGAACAAGACATTTCCCCTTATTTTGTTGGCCGTCATGGCCGTTGGTCTTACTGCCTGTTCCTCCTCGGACAAGGAAGAGGATAAACCGCAGGTCGAAAAGCCGGTGGAACAGCTCTATAACGATGCTGCCAAGGCGCTCGATGCCAAGAACTATAAGGAGGCGACACGCCTGTTCGAGGAGGTGGAGCGTCAGCACCCCTATTCGCAATGGGCGACAAAAGCGCAAATCATGGCGGCCTATGCGGCCTATGAAGGCGACAATTACGATGATGCAATCCTCGCGCTCGACCGCTTCATCGAACTGCATCCTGGCTCCGAAGATATCGACTATGCTTATTACCTGAAGGCGCTCGCCTACTATGAACAAATTTCCGATGTCGCGCGCGATCAGGCCATTACGCGTCAGGCGCTGGAGGCATTCAACACGCTGGTTCAACGGTTCCCGGACAGCAAGTACGCCCGCGACGCGAAGTTGAAAATGGACCTGACCTATGACCACCTTGCCGGTAAGGAAATGGAGATCGGCCGGTACTATCTTTCTCGTGGTGAAGTGAATGCGGCGATCAACCGCTTCCGGACCGTTGTGAAGGATTATCAGACGACCTCGCATACGCCCGAAGCGCTGCACCGCCTTGTCGAATGTTACCTCAAGCTTGGTTTGCACACAGAAGCCGCGCGCGTAGCCGCCGTATTGGGACACAACTATCCGGGTTCTAAATGGTACGAAGACAGTTATAAAATAGTCGATCCGGTCCTGCGCGACCAGATGATGCAAGACCGTTCGTTCAAGGATAAGGCGATTGACTCGCTGTTCCGTGCGGATTGACAACAGACGTATTCTTAAAACGAAGGTAGGCCACGATGCTCGCCTCTTTGATGATCAACAATGTCGTGCTGATCGACCGCCTCTCGGTCCAGTTCGATGACGGTCTCTCCGCCCTGACCGGTGAAACGGGGGCGGGGAAATCCATCCTTCTCGACTCGCTTGGCCTTGCGCTCGGCGCGCGTTCCGAAAGCGGTTTGGTGCGGAAAGAGGCTGATCAGGCCATCGTCGTGGCGGAATTTGATATCGAACCGGATCACCCCGTCTTCACCTATCTGCACGAACAGGGGATGGAGATTGAAAGCCCGCTTATTTTGCGCCGTTCGGTGCAGCAGGACGGCAAAAGCCGCGCCTTTATCAACGATCATCCGGTGAGCGTCAGCCTTCTGAAACAGGTTGGCGAAATGCTGGTTGAAATTCACGGACAGTTCGACACGCAAACGCTTTTAAACCCGCGTGTTCACCGCGGTATTCTTGATGAATATGCTGGCAACGATAAGGCACTCGCGTTGCTTAGGGGCAAATGGAATGACTGGTCAACGGCTCGCAACGTTTTGTCCGAAAAACGCGCGGCGATGGAGCGGGCGAAGGCCGACGAAATCTATCTGCGCGGCGCGCTGGAACAGCTGGATGAGCTTGACCCGAAAACGGGGGAGGAAGAAAAACTATCCTATCTTCGCTCCCGCCTGATGAAACGCGAGCAGAATATCGAGAATTACAACAACGCCTATGCGGGAGCGGAGAAGGCGACGCAGGCATTGAACGAAGTCTGGAAGTCGCTGGAACGCGCAGGCGAAGGCGGTAGCGATGTGTCCAAGGCGCTCGACCGGTCCATGGTGGAATTACAGGAAGTGACGGCAGGCATCGAATCCATGATCGCCTCTCTGGATGAAAGCGAATTCTCTTTAACTGAAATCGATGACCGTCTTTTTGCGCTGAAGGCGCAGGCACGCAAACATGCGTGCACTGTCGATGATCTCCCGACAAAGCGTGATGAATTGGCCACGCTGCTGAATGGGATAGAACAGCAGGACGATATGCTGGCCGATTTGGAGAAGGCCGTCGTAAAGGCCAAAAAAGACTATGAGGTCCAGGCGTTCGTTGTGTCTAAAGCGCGAAAAGACGCCGCGCAAAAACTCGATAAACTTGTCGCGAAAGAGCTGGTTCCGCTCAAGCTTGAAAAGGCGCGGTTCGAAACACAGGTGGTGGCGTTGTCCGAACACGAATGGGGCGAGGGTGGAATGGATTCCGTCCAGTTCATGGTCGCCACCAACCCCGGTGCAAATGCGGGTGCGCTTAACAAAATCGCCTCAGGCGGTGAATTGGCGCGGTTTATGCTGGCGCTCAAAGTCGTAATCGCCGAAGTTGGCACGGCGCAGACATTGGTATTCGATGAAGTTGATAGCGGTATCGGCGGCGCAACGGCGAGCGCGGTGGGAGAACGCCTCGCGCGCCTGTCCAAGAAACGCCAGATATTGGTCGTCACCCATTCACCGCAAGTGGCCGCGGCCGCCGCCCATCACTGGATTGTGGCCAAAACGGGTAAGACGAACCCCACGACCAAAGTTATTCCGCTCTCCGATGCCGCACAGCGGCAGGAAGAAATCGCCCGCATGCTGGCGGGTGCCGAAATCACCAAAGAAGCACGCGCCGCGGCGTCCAAGCTTCTTGAAAAAGCGGCGTAACGACCATGAATTCTCTCTTTGACATGACGCTGGAAGACGCCCGCGCCCGCCACAAAAAACTGACGCGGGAAATTGAACGCCATGATATCGCCTATCACCAGAACGACGCGCCCGAAATATCGGATGCCGATTATGATGCGCTTCGCAATGAACTCAACGCGATAGAGGCGCAATATCCGGAACTGGTTAGCAAGGATAGCCCGACGCAGAAGGTCGGTGCCGCCCCGGCCAAGGGATTTAAAAAGGTTAAGCATGCGGTGCCGATGCTCTCCCTTTCCAACCTGTTCACGGAAGAGGATTTGCAGGATTTCCTTGGTAAGATTGCACGGTTCCTGAACAACGATGACCCGATAGAAATGGTGGCGGAACCCAAGATCGATGGGCTGTCATGCTCGCTGCGGTACGAAGGCGGAAAGCTTGTTATGGCCGCCACACGTGGCGATGGATTTGAAGGGGAAGACATCACAGCGAATGTCCAGCATATTGACGATATTCCGAAAGAATTACCGAAGGGCGTTCCGGATATATTGGAAGTGCGCGGTGAAATCTATATGCGCCATGAAGAATTTCTCGCGCTCAACAAACGCCAGGAGGCGGCAGGCAAGCAGATATTTGCCAACCCGCGCAACGCGGCGGCGGGCAGCGTGCGGCAGCTCGATCCGGCAATAACGAAACAGCGCCCGTTGCATTTTTTCGGTTACGCATTGGGGCAGGTGAGCGCACCGATTGCGGATACGCAATGGGGCATTCGCCAGAAATTGAAAACATGGGGCTTTGTTGAAGCCGAACCCGCGATCGTGACTGACAGCGCACAGGAAATTCTGGATTATTATAACCGGGTTTTGATTCTGCGGCCCGATCTGCCGTTCGATATCGACGGCGTGGTTTATAAAGTCAACGATCTGGCGCTTCAGGAACGGCTTGGGTTTGTTTCGCGCTCTCCTCGCTGGGCGACTGCGCACAAATACCCGGCGGAAAAAGCCGTGACGATTTTAAAAGGCATTGATATTCAGGTTGGCCGCACTGGCGCGCTGACCCCTGTTGCGCGGCTGGAGCCTATTACGGTTGGGGGTGTCGTTGTATCGAATGCAACGCTGCACAATGAGGATGAGATAGAGCGCAAGGATATCCGTATTGGCGATCATGTGATGATCCAGCGTGCGGGGGATGTGATTCCGCAGGTGCTCGGTTTCGTACCAGAAAAGCGACAGGCGAATGCGGTAAAATACAAGTTCCCCGATCATTGCCCTGTGTGCGGGTCGAGCGCTATCCGCGAAGATGGGGAAGTGGTCCGCCGTTGCACTGGCGGGCTAATTTGTGAAGCGCAGGCCGTCGAACGTTTGAAGCATTTCGTTTCGCGTCTGGCGTTTGATATCGAAGGACTCGGCGCAAAAATTATCGAAGAATTTTACCGCGACGGGCTCATCAAAACGCCGGGCGATATCTTCCGTCTTAAAGAGAATAACAAGGACACGCTCACGCCGATCCGCGCACGTGAAGGATGGGGGGATCTGTCTGAAAAGAATTTGTTTGCATCGATTGAAGAACGGCGCACCATCGCGTTGAACCGTTTTATCTATGCCCTCGGCATCCGCCAGGTCGGTGAAGCGACGGCCAAGAAAATTGCGGCACATTTCGGCACCATTGAAAATCTGCGTTCTGGCATGGTGGCGGCGCAAGACCGCGAAAGCGAAGCATTCAAAGACATCCTCAATATCGAAGATGTCGGGCCGAGCGTGGCGGACGATTTGATTGCGTTCTTCGAAGAGCCGCACAATATCGAAGTTCTGGATGATCTTCAGTCGTTATTGACGATCGAACCGTTTGTGCGCGTTGCGGTGGGCGATAGTGCCGTTGCAGGAAAGACCGTTGTATTCACGGGCACCCTTGTCACCATGACGCGGGCGGAGGCAAAGGCACAGGCGGAACGGCTCGGCGCGAAGGTGGCGGGGTCCGTTTCGAAGAAGACGGATTATGTGGTCGCAGGCGAAGACGCCGGATCAAAATTGAAAACAGCACGGGAACTGGGCGTCACCGTGCTGTCGGAAGAGGATTGGAAGAGAATTGCGGGGTGATTACCGCCCGGCCTTCAAGGCCTTTAATTTGGCCAGCGCGCGTTCCAGTTCTGCCGTGTAATCGCGGCGTTCCACGAATTCACCGCCGCCCGTGTTGCGGGTCATCGAGAGTTCCATCGCGCGGACGAGGATATCCGCGATTTCAATATCCTTTTGTTCGATAGCAAGTTCCAACGCGTCGAAAATACGATCTGCGAGGCGCTCTTTGTTTGATTTAGAATCTGTCATGGTCATTCCATTCGGTTAAGATGGGACGATATTATAGTCTTTGATCATTTTGTCAAAGCCGGAGAGGAACAGGTTGCGCCTGTCATCGGTTTCCATCAGGATTTCGTGTTTAGCGCCGGGTATTTTCAGCAGGGACGCATGCGGAATGCGGGCGGCCGCTTTAAGAATTTCGGCGTTCTCGACGACTTCTTCCCGCTCGGCATAGGCGAAGAAAACGGGAATACCGATCGATTCCAGATAACCGCACGTGCGCAAACGCTCAAACGATTTCAGGGATTCACCAATCCAACCGAACGTAGGATCGCCAAGGCGCAGCGCCTCGTTGGCAGCGCTCCATGCGCCATGTATTTTATCACGCACGATATCGCTGCTCAGGTTTCCCGTGCCATCTCCCTTGCGTTTTCCCTCATACCAATCGCTGCCTTTTGGCACGTACCAGTCAAGCATGCGCGGGAATGTCCGTAGGAGGATACCTGCCAATTTTTCAAACTTTGTAAGCTGGAAAATACCAAGATAGGGGGCGGATAGCGCGGCGGCGTTGAATGTGCCGGCGCATTCGCGCAAGTAACGCAGACCGATCATCCCGCCCATAGAATGGCCGAGCATGATCATGGGAGGCAACGATCCATCGGGATTTCGCACGATGGGGATAACATGGTCTTTTATCCACAGGTCGAGGTCTTGCAAATCCGTGTCAAACCCGTCGGAATGGCGGCGCTGCGGAAAGGTTGGCCAGCGCCCCGATTGCCCCTGATAATGCCAGTCGATACAGAAAAAACCATAGCCGCGCGCCAGCATATCATGAGCGGTTTCGAAATACTTCTCGCAGAATTCGGAGAGGCCGGGCAGCGCGACAACAACCGCCCTGGGCGGCGCGCCTTCCGGCAGCACAAAGCCATAGCGGATTTTGTGCTTTGTCGCTTCGTTCGTGAAGAAATGGTCGCTCCATCCGGCAGGGGCAAGAAACCGTGGCTCCAGATCCGCCGGAATCATGGTCTTATGCTTCCATTGCCTTGACGACTTCTTCGGTCACTTTCTTCGCATCGCCAAGCAACATATAGGTATTGTTGGCATAGAAGAGGGGGTTGTCGATCCCCGCATAACCGGACGCCATTGATCGTTTGATAAAAAATACTGTCTTGGCCTTCTCCACATCGAGCACCGGCATGCCGTAGATAGGCGATGTGGAATCGTTCTTTGCGGCGGGGTTCGTGATATCGTTCGCCCCAATAACGAAAGCAACATCGGCCTGACCGAAATCACGGTTGATATCTTCCAGTTCGAACACCTCGTCATAGGGCACGTTGGCTTCGGCGAGCAGTACGTTCATATGTCCCGGCATGCGGCCTGCCACAGGGTGGATGGCGTACTTCACCTCGATGCCTTCATGTTTGAGCTGATCCGCCATTTCGCGCAGGACGTGCTGGGCCTGCGATACCGCCATACCATAACCCGGCACGATAATAACCTTGGATGCATTCTTCATGATAAAAGCCGCATCTTCCGGAGAGCCGATTTTGGCATGACGATCACCGGCGGCACTGGCCCCGGCGGCGCCAGAGGCTTCCGCCCCGAACCCGCCTAGCACGACGGAGAAAAAGGAGCGGTTCATGCCTTTACACATGATGTAAGAGAGGATCGCGCCGGAGGAACCGACGAGTGCGCCCGTTATGATCAGCAGGTCGTTCTGCAGCGTAAAGCCAATCCCCGCCGCCGCCCATCCGGAATAGGAGTTCAGCATGGACACAATCACGGGCATATCCGCGCCGCCAATCGGGATGATAATCAGAATGCCAAGGACAAGCGAAAGCGCGACAATCGCCCAAAAGAAGAATGGCGCCTGCGTCGCGCACAACATGATGAGCAGGAACAGCAAAAATCCACCAAGGCCGGCATTGATCACATGCTGGTTGGCGAATGTAATGGGCTTTCCCGGGATAATCCCCTGAAGTTTGCCGAAGGCGATGATGGAGCCTGTGAAAGTGACCGCGCCGATGGCGGCGCCAAGCGACATTTCGATCAATGAGCCAATCATGATTTCGCCTTCCACACCGATGCCGTATGTTTCCGGGGCATAGAAGGCCGCGCCCGCAACCAGAACGGCGGCGAGCCCGACGAGCGAGTGGAAAAAGGCCACGAGTTGCGGTAGTGCGGTCATGCTGATCTTCTGCGCAACCACGGTACCGATCCCGCCGCCAATAATGATGCCCAGAAAGATCATCCACGGCGAGGAGACGGAATAGATAAGCGTCGTGACGATGGCAATTCCCATGCCGACCATACCGAAGACGACGCCTTGACGCGCGCTTTCGGGATGCGAGAGGCCACGCAGCGCGAGAATGAACAGGATGCCGGAGATCAGATAGGCCAGTGTTGCCAGTGTATCCATGAGGAGACCCTTTTTCTTTTATATCTTTAAGATTTCTTTTTAAACATTTGCAGCATGCGCCGCGTCACAATGAATCCGCCAAAAATATTGATCGAGGCGAGGATAACCGCGAAAAAACCCATCCATTTCGATGTAGATAGCTCCACAGGGCCCGCCGCGATCACCGCACCCACAATGATGACCGAAGAAATGGCATTGGTAATGCCCATCAACGGGGAGTGCAGGGCCGGCGTTACGCGCCAGACGACGTAATACCCGACGAAGCAGGCGAGAATGAAAACTGTAAGACCGCTCATGAAATAATAATCCGCATGTATGTTGGCTGTATCGGAGACAAGGACAGAAAGTTCGCTGGCTATGCGCTGCGTTTCATCGGCGAGTTGCTGCGCACGGTTTGCCAGATCTTCGGCAGAATTGCCTGCTGTGGCTTCGGTGGTGACGGCGGTGGTGGTGTCAGACATCTGGTCTTCCTCCTTGGTTTCGTTTATGCCGCAGATTTTGCGGCAAAGTTCGGGTGAATGATCTGCCCGTCACGGGTCAGGGCAATGCCCTTGATGATTTCGTCTTCCCAGTTGATGTTCAGATCCTTGCTTTCCTTGTCGATGACTAGACCGAGCAGGTTTAAAAGATTTTTGGCGTAGAGAGCGGAAGCATCGGTCGCAAGGCGCGATGGCACGTTGCGATGGCCGACGATTTTTACGCCATTATGCTCGACGATTTCACCCGCTTTTGAAAGCTCGACATTGCCACCGCTTTCAACCGCAAGGTCGATGATGACCGATCCGGGTTTCATGGATTCGACCATCTTCGCGGTGACCAGCCTTGGCGCGGCGCGACCGGGGATCAGCGCTGTGGTAATCACGATGTCCTGCTTGGCAATCGTTTCCTCGATCAGGGCTGCCTGCTTGGCTTTGTATTCATCGGACATTTCTTTGGCGTATCCGCCGGATGTTTCGGCTTGTTTAAACTCCTCGTCCTGCACAGCGATGAAGGTCCCGCCCAGGGATTCAACTTGTTCCTTGGCGGCAGGGCGTACATCGGTCGCCGATACCACAGCGCCCAAGCGCTTGGCTGTTGCAATTGCCTGAAGTCCGGCAACGCCTGCGCCCATTACAAACACGCGGGCGGGGGCTACGGTGCCCGCCGCCGTCATCATCATCGGGAAGGCGCGGGTAAATTCCGCGGCAGCGTCGAGGACAGCCTTATATCCGGCAAGGTTGGATTGGGAGGAAAGGACATCCATCGCCTGTGCCCGTGTTATGCGCGGCACCAGTTCCATGGAGAATGTGGAGATGTTTTTGCCCGCCGCGGCGGAAATAACGTTGGCGTTCTGGTACGGTGCGAATTGCCCGATCAGCAATTTGCCGGCGGGCGTGGCCGCGACATCATCCGCCCCGGCCTGAACTTTCAGAATCACATCTGCGTCCTTGAGGGCTTCGGCAGAGGAGGGGGCGAGGGTGGCGCCCGCCGCCTCGTATGCACTATCGGTATAGGAGGCTGCCGTGCCCGCGCCGCGTTCAATCACCACCTTCGCGCCGAGCGCGATCAGTTTTTTCACGGTTTCCGGCGTCGCGGCCACGCGTTTTTCATGGTCGGCGGTTTCTCGGGCGATGGCAATTGTTACGGCCACGGGGACTACTCCTGCTCTTGAATTGGAAGATCAACCGCACCTTGCATCATCGGGGCGGGTTTGTGAAGGGTGCCGTCATAGGTTTTTTCATGACTATCAACAGCTTTGCGGCCGGATTTGCGAGGGTATTGGGCTTTTCGAAAGCTTACTGAAATGGTAGAATCACCCTAAGTGCATTTCGCGCGTCAGCTTATCCAGTTCTGGAAACTATATCTATGAAAAATAAAGGTCGGTTTCTTTATCTCCTGACCGGTATCCTCGCCATGACGATGCCGGCGGCGGAGTCGCGCGCCGAAACGATGCGCGAGGCGGTTGAAACCGCGTTGGCCAGCCATCCGGCGATCGATGTCGCCAAGGCGCGCCATCAGGGGACGATCGAAGACGAGAGCGAGAAATATTCTGACCTGTTTCCGGAAATACAGACAAACGCCACCGCTGGGCGTATTTTTGGCGATAACGCAACGAGCCGTGGCCTGACCGTTTCGCGTGGCGCTGCCTATTCCTGGTTATGGGAAGGATCGGCTTCGCTGTCCCAGCCGATCTTCAATGGATTTGAAACCCATAACCGGATTGATGCTGCACAAGCCCGGGAAAAGGCAGCGGAATTTACACTGGCCGATACGCGCCAGACCATCGCGCTACAGGCCGGCATGGCCTACCTGAATGTTCTGCGTGCCAAGGAAGCGCTGGAAAAAACGCAATCCTACAAGGGCAAGATCGCCGATTATCTTTCCCGCATTACCGTAATGGTCGATAGCGGCGCGGCGGACGAGGCCGAGGCCGCGCAGGCGCGGAATATCCAGGCGATGCTAGAAAATTCGGTTGCCGAAATGGAAGGGCAAGTCAAATCCGCGTTGGCCGATTATGTCGAAAGCACAGGTGCGGTTCCGAAATCCGAACTGCAAAAGGCGGGCGTCGACCAGTCGCTGATCATGAAAACATCGGACGAGGCGATTACCTATGCAGACCAATATCATCCGCTGATCCTGTCCGCCAAAAAAGAGATCGAAGCGGAAGAGGATGAGGTAAATGCTGAAAAGGGCACTTTGTACCCTGATTTGAATGGCGAGCTATCTTACTTAAAACGCGATCAGAAAGAAGAGATTGGCGGGGAGGCCGTCGATGCGCGCGCCGTCATGCGCATGAACTGGGGATTTTCCACGGGTGGTGCGCAACTGGCCCGCATCCGTAAATCCAAGGCCGAGCGATCCGAAGCTATCGCCCGCGCCGCGCAAACGCAACGTAGCGTCGAGCGCGATATCCGCCGTGCCTACGCCGAATACGAAACGGCGAGCAAGCAGGACAATCTTAATGAATCGCGTGTTAAAATTGCCCGTGAATTGTTTGAAACCTACGAGCGTCAGTTCGAAGCCTCTCGTGTGCGTCTTTTGCAATTGATGCAGGCGGAAAACCAGCTTTTCTCGGCAGAGTTGGAGCGGATCAATTCCCGTTATCGCGTGAAAATGGCCGAACTTACAACGCTTGCCAGTTCGGGGCGTTTGCTGTCCGCATTGAATGTGGATGAAGGGGCGCCGGTTGTTCAGAACGCCGTGCCAACAACGGCGATTGTGCGCACGCCTTCTGCGCCTGTGCAAGAAGGCGGGGTGTATCCCGCAAAGGATTATAAGGCTCAGCAGGCAACCGTACTGGAAGAAAAACTGGGCGCCGCACCCAAAGGTAAGTGATGAGCGAAGAGTCAAACAACACATCCGGTGTATCGGCACAGAAGATAGACCCGCTTCTGTCCTGTCTTGTGTATTTAACATCCTATTTCGGGCATGCGAAATCGGCGCAGGCTCTGACGGCGGGTCTTGCTTATGACGAACACAATATGGGGCCAAACCTGTTTTGCGAAGCGGCGGAAAAAACGGGATTAAAGGCCAAAATTGTTCATCGTGACAAAATCAAGAAAATCCTCGCGCCTGTTCTCCCTGCCGTTATCATCCTGCATGACAATCAGGCCTGCGTTCTTTTGAAATGCGATGAAGCGGCGCATAGCGCCACGATCTGGTCGCCCGAAACGGGGGCGGAGCGCACGGTCAAACTGACCGAGCTGAAAAAAGTTTATACTGGCTATGCCATCTTTGTGCATCCGCGTCCCGAGCTTTTGAACCCAGACGCGCCGCATGCCGATGATACGGACCGTCACTGGTTCTGGGGTCCGATGTGGGGATCGCGCGATATCTACAGGAATGTGCTGATCGCATCCGTCCTGATCAATTTGTTCGCGCTGACCAGTCCGATCTTCATGATGAATATCTATAACCGTGTGTTGCCCAACAACGCGGTGGAGACAGGATGGGTGCTCGCGATTGGCGCTATCACGGTCTTCACCTTCGATATCATCATGCGAACATTGCGTGGATACTTCGTCGATCTTGCAGGCCGTCGCGTCGATGTTATTGCCGCCCGCCGTATTTACGATCAACTGATCAACATGAAGCTGGCGGGTCGGCCGAAATCATCCGGTGCCTTTGCAAACATGCTGCGCGATTTTGACTCGGTGCGCGATTTTACGACGTCGGCCACTATTACATCTTTGGTTGATCTGCCGTTCGCGGTTTTGTTTCTGATCGTCATCTGGTGGCTTGGCGGTTCGATTGCGTTTGTCCTGGCGGGGTTGATTTTTCTTGTCGCGATTGCTGGCGTTGTCCTTCAGGTGCCGCTTAAAAACCTCGTCCGCAAATCATCGAAATCGGCGGAAGCAAAGCACGGCCTTCTTGTCGAAACCATTCATGGACTTGAAACCATTAAGGCGATCGGAGCGGATGGCCGCCTTCGTGCAAAATACGGAGCGCATGTTGCCGAGAACGCCACCTATGCTCAGGGCTCGAGGTTTATCTCTGGCCTTGGCGTCAATATCGCGAATTTCCTGCAACAGATCGCCTCCATCCTCGTCATCCTGATGGGAATGTATATGATCCCCGAAGGAACAATGAGCATTGGCGCGTTGATCGCCTGCGTCATGCTCGGCGGCCGCGCCATCGCGCCGATCGGCTCTGTGGCCAGCTTGATGAGCCGCTATCATTCCGCCCGTTCGGCGATGAAGACAATCGATAGTATCATGGCAAAGCCGGTGGAACGTCCTGCCCATGCAAAATTTCTGCACCGTCCGGACCTGAAAGGCAAAATCGTTTTCAAGGATGTTTCTTTTACCTATCCGGGAGCGCAGCGTAAATCTCTCGACAAGGTTTCCTTTATCATAGAGCCGGGCGAAAAGGTTGGCATCATCGGTCGCATCGGATCCGGCAAATCGACTATTGCCCGCCTGATGATGGGGCTTTACGACCCGACCGAAGGCACGATGTTGGTTGATGATACGGATTACCGCCAGATCGATCCCGCAGACCTGCGCCGTAACGTCGCCTATATCGCGCAGGATGTCGTTCTCTTTAATGGTACAGTAAGGGAAAACATCACGGCCAGCGTTCCGCATGCAATGGAAAATGAC
The DNA here is from genome assembly GCA_946481075.1 of uncultured Alphaproteobacteria bacterium. The sequence continues at coordinate 1,013,109 of CAMLMC010000001.1, read as the reverse complement.
ATTCTGGCCGTGGCCAAAGAGGCAGGCGTGCATGATTTTATATCCCGCCATCCAATGGGATATGATGCGCAGGTGGGCGAGGGCGGAGAAGGTTTGAGCGGTGGACAACGTCAATGTATTGCGCTTGCCCGTGCAATGCTTTTGAAGCCGAATGTGTTTGTCTGCGACGAGCCGACGAATGCGATGGATGTGCAGGCCGAACAGGCGTTCACGAACCACATTTCCCGTTATTCAAAGAACAAGACGTTGGTGCTTATCACCCACCGCCAACAATTGCTGCCTATCGTCGATCGGTTGATCCTTGTCGATCAGGGGCGCATTCTGGCCGACGGTCCGCGTGACAAGGTGATCGAAGCGATAGCCAAAGGCCTGGAGGTTCCGAAATGAGCAAGAACCACCACGAAGATAGTGAATTCATGGATGAATTACAGGCGGCCGCGCATTTGCGACCGTCCGTGACATCGCGGCTGATGCTGATCAGCATTACGGCGCTGGTGCTGATCCTGCTCGTTTGGGCGGGTGTTTCCAACATCGATGAAATGACACATGGTGAAGGGCAGGTTGTTCCGACATCGGAAATCCAAGTGGTGCAAAGCCTTGAAGGCGGCGTTCTTAAAGAGCTTCTCGTTCGCGAAGGTGAGGTGGTCGAAAAGGGGCAGGTTCTAATGCGCATAAGCGACGTTGCTTTTGCCTCGGAAGAGCGTGGTACCGAAGCGCGCCAGGAAGCGCTTGTTGCAAAAAAAGCGCGACTGGAGGCCGAGGCGAACGGCACAGAATTTACTCTGCCGCAGGACTTGGCCGCAAAAAATCCGGACATTGCGCGCGGCGAACAGGAGCTATATAAATCCCGCCAGAACGAACTTCGCAACGCCAAATCCATCTTGAACAGCCGGATTGAAAGCGCGCAATCGCAAATGGCCGAAGCTTCCGCCAAAATTACAAGGCTTAGCCAAAGTAAAAAACTGGTACAGGAAGAACTGACAATTACCCGCAAGATGGTGGAACAACGCGCTGTGCCCAAGCTCGATGAAATCCGCCTGACGCGTGAACTGAATGATATCAGCGGACAAATCAACGAGGCTTCGCAGGAGCGGGCAGGCCTAGAAGCCGAATTGCGTGCCGCGCGCAAAGAACTGGAAGATCAGGATTCCAAATTCCGCTCGCAGGCCCTTGGCGAACTCAACGATGTGCAAACTCAGCTTTCGCAATTGAGCGAAAGTCTTACTGCCATCGGCGACCGTGTCGACCGTTCGGAACTGCGCAGCCCGGTTGATGGTGTTGTAAATAAAATCAGCCTGAAAACCATTGGCGGGGTTGTCGAACCCGCGATGCGGCTTGTGGAAATCGTCCCTGTCGACGAAGAGCTTAAGATCATTGCGCGTGTTCCGCCGAACGAGATTGCTTTCTTACGTCCCGGGCAGAAGGTGAAGGTAAAGATATCCGCCTATGATCCGCAGCGCTATGGCGCGCTCGATGGCGAGTTGGTTCGTCTCGGCGCGAACAGCGTGACCGATTCCAAAGGCAACATCTTCTTTGAAATTGAAGTGAGGACGAAGGAAAATCATCTGGGTACGCCGGATCAGCCTTTGCCGATTACACCTGGTATGGTGGCGCAAACGGAAATCATTACCGGCGACCGGACCATTCTGGAGTATCTGATGAAGCCGGTCCTGCGGGCAAAAGACAAGGCGCTCACGGAACGATGATCAAGACTCTGACCAACAAATGGGTGCATTTCCTAGTTCTTTTTACGCTTCTGGTCGGCGCGGTATATTTTAGCGGCTCTCATCATGATCTGCGCAAGCGGCTCCAATATGCGACATTTGACACATATAATAAAATCAGGCCCCGCGAGGCATCGGACCGGGTAGCAATTGTTGATCTTGATGAGGAGTCTATCAAGAAGCTCGGTCAATGGCCGTGGCCGCGCAATGTAATGGCGCAGATGGTGGAGCGGCTCTATGCGCTGGGCGCGAAAGTGATTGCATTCGACATTGTCTTTGCGGAGCCGGACCGAACTTCGCCCGCGCGGATCGCCAGCACCTTGCCAGATGATGTTGAATATATGGATGCCAGAACTGTCCTGGAAACGTTACCTGATAACGATGCGGTATTTGCAAAGGCGATAGAGGAAGCGGGGAATGTTGTAACAGGTTTTACGCGCGCGCGTCCCGAAGAAACGCTGCGCCGCCCTTATCAGGCCGCAAAGCCTGTCTTTTTGATGAAAGATACAGGTCCGTTTTTTGAAGAGACGTTTGCAGCGCCGGGTGTTGCTGAAAATCTGCCGGAATTTTCGTCACGTGCGGCAGGGAACGGCAGTTTTATGGCTACCCCCGATATAGACGGGATTATCCGCGAGGTGTCGTTGCTGGTTCGCTATCCTCCCGAAAAGACCGCCGGCATTGAACCGGAACTGTATCCCATGCTGGCCATTGAGGCGCTCCGTGTGGATCAGAACAAGAAAGCCCGCCTGATTATTCGCCCCAACAAGGATAAGGGGGCGCTTGATACGAACTATACATTAAAAGTTGCGGGTGTGGATGTCCCTCTTGAAAGCAACGGCAAGCTTTGGGTTTATTATCGCCATATAGAGCAGAGCGAATATATTTCCGCCCAGCGTCTGTTCGACATGACGCAGGAAGAGGCATTGCGCCCTCTGCTCGATGGAAAGATCGTGTTTGTGGGCACAAGCGCGGAAGGCCTCCGCGATATCCGCTCTACCCCTCTTGATATCTTTGTTCCGGGCGTCGAGGTGCATGTCAATGTCGTCGAACAAATCCTGCAAGGCGAATTTTTAAAGCGGCCGGGTGTAGTGATCGGGGTAGAGGCCGCCATTATTGCGGTTGCGGGGTTTTTGATCATCGTTTTTGCGCCGTTTGCGAATGCAATCCTTCTTGGCTTTATTACGCTCTTTCTGATGGGCGGTATGTTCTGGGGGTCATGGGAAGCATTTACCCGTGAAGGCGTTCTGCTTGATCCTGTGTACCCCAGTTTGTGCTTGTCGTTCCTGTTCCTCGTGTCATCGCTTTTCAGTTATATCCGCTCCGAGGCAGATCGCCGCCAGGTACGCGCGGCTTTTGGCCTCTATATCTCACCAGCCTTTATGAATGAGCTGACGAAAAATCCCGATAAGCTGAAACTGGGCGGAGAGGTACGCGATCTTAGCATCATGTTCACCGATATCCGTAATTTCACGAGCATTTCCGAGCATTTGTCACCGGAAGAACTCATCCAGTTGATGAACGATTTCCTGACGCCGATGTCGGATCTTGTCATGCAAAACCGCGGTACGATAGACAAATATATGGGTGATGCGATGATGGCGTTCTGGAATGCCCCGCTCGATGATGCGGACCATGCCCGTCATGCCTGCATGACCGCCCTGAAAATGCAGGATGCCTTGCATCCGGTGAACGAAGCCGTGAAGGCCAAGGCGGAGGCACAGCGGCGGACGCCGGTTCTTTTGAAGGCAGGGATAGGAATAAATACTGGCCCGTGTTCAGTCGGAAACATGGGGTCGCGCCAACGCTTTGCCTATTCCGCGCTCGGTGACCCTGTCAATCTGGCTTCCCGCCTCGAGGGCCAAACGAAAATCTATGGCGTGGGCATTCTGGTAGGCGAAGCAACACAACAGCTTGTTCCCGATTTTGCGCTGTTAGAGCTTGATTATATCCGTGTGAAGGGCAAGGAAAAGCCGGTGCGTATCTATGCGCTGATCGGGGATGACAAGAAGGCGGCAGAGGCTCCTTATCGGGCATGGGTAGAGGCGCATCAAAAGGTTCTTGCGGCATACCGTTTCTGCGCGTGGGATGAGTGTTTGCAGAAGATAGAAGAGGCACGCAAAGTGGCCGACAAAAACTATGCCGGCCTGTACGATGTCTATAAAAACCGCGTTCTCCAACTGAAAGAAAATCCGCCCCAAGCCGGTTGGGACGGAATCTATATTGCCCGTGATAAATAGGCGTTATTGAATATCGACCTGAATGTTGTTTTCAATCAGCAATGTATAACCACCGATCTTGAACGTATCATAGGTGCCAGCGGCATCACCTGCCACATCTGTCGAAGTGACGTTCCCGGCGCCTGCATATTTCTCTAAGGCCTGGGTATCGATATCGTCTGCTGTGGCATCTATGATATCGGTCGTCAAGCCCGCATCTATAACTAGCTTGCTTCCCGTTACCGCACCACTGGATATTTTTAAATAGCCGGAATGGTTTGTCCCGCCATCGAAATAACTATCGCTGGTTTTCAGAAGGTTGAAGATATTTTCCAGCGTCAGGGTCATAGTCTGGTTGGCCGCGCCGAATTGCAACTGTTCGATTCCCGATACCTGTTCGAAGTTGATGTTGCTGAAATCAAGACTGCCGTGAACGCGGAGGGTGTCAAGACCGTTTCCACCATCGATCGAACGGAACCCATTGCCGGATACGTTTATAATATCGTTTCCATTGCCTGCGCTTATGCTGCCATCGTTTATGTTTCGGATAGAAAGAATATCGCTCGCGGTAGAGCCGACCAGAGACTCACCGTTCGTAATGGCATCGCTGCGTGTTGATATGTTTGTCGTCTTGCCGGTACTGTCGCGGCCATAGACAAGGATAACCCCGCCATCCCCGCCCGCTGTTCCATTAAGGTCCGGCACGCCGATCCCAAAGTCAGCGCGACCATCGCCGTTGATGTCACCCACGCCTGATATCTCGAGCATGCCATCATTGATAGTCGCCCCGTTGTAAATCATTTCAAAAGCGTTGTGCGGATCTTTCAGATAGTCGAAGTTTAGAATAGGTGCGCCGCCATCTTTGCCGTAAACAACATAAAGTTTGGAGTGGTCGGTATTGGCCATGGAGACCACAAAATCATCATGTCCGTCACCGTTAAAATCGCCGATCCCGCCCATGCCATTCAATTCATAACCGGCACCATTCAAATCCGCCGAAGTCTGTCCTGCACCTCCGCCCAGAATAATGCGTGCGTTTGACGATCCATCGGCCACCATGATGTCGCTCATCCCGTCGCCGTTTATATCGCCCAAGGAGATAATTTCCGATCCAAAACCAGTTTCACTGGTCACGCCATTTATGGTTTCAACGCTGGGGATATAGCCGAAATCTTCACGACCATAATGAATGGTAACACTTCCTTTTCCGCTATTCGCGCCTGGTGATCCTACCGCTATGTCATTGAAACCATCGCCGTTGAAATCACCAATACCGCGCACCGACGTTCCCATGCCGGAGAGTGTGTCGCCATTGATTAGTATAGTGTATGTGGTTGAACTATTGACGGATATTCCCGCCGACCATGGGGAAGCGCCTCCGAGTGCGACATACATGGCCCCGTCACCGCCATTTATGCCGGGTGCGCCGATGACGACATCCGCAAAACCATCGTTGTTGATATCACCGATGCCGGATATCGATGATCCGAGACTGTCTCCGGAACTGGCTGTTCCTAGGAAGGTGGCATAGGTTGTCGAATTCGCACCGTTTACGATGTAGGCATTACCGGATTGTATGGAATTTAGCATGCCGCCGGATTGACCAATCGCATAATCTTCGATTCCATCGCCGTTGAAGTCGCCGATCCCGGCAACGATCGAGTTCAGGTTCGCTTGAGTGCTCCATGGATTGGCCACGACAGAAGCGCCGCCCAAGAGCCCGTCCGGAAGGGATCCGGTCTGACCGTGCCCTATATAGATATGGTTTTGTCCAGCAGTCGGGGAATTATTGCTAAAGATAAAATCATCAAACCCGTCATTGTTGATATCGCCGAGGGCCGCGATTGAATGCCCGACATTGTTGCCTTGTGAGGATCCGTTGACATAGTCGTCTGTAATGTGTGTGACGCCTACGGAAGAAGCATTGGCTAGGTTCAATGTGTTAGTGTTTGCATCCTGAACTTGCGGTGTAATGGCACCCGTGGCTTCGCGCCCATCGGCGTTGCGAGCAACAATATTAAACCCGCCGAGTTGTAGCGTATCCAGCGAGGAGTGCAAATGGTTCGCCCCGTCAGTGGTCAGCCTGACGGTCGTAACGCCGGTTGCCGTGTTCTTATAGAGCATGAAATACCCGTTGTCGGAAATGGTCGTGCCATTTGCAAAGGTATAAACAACATCGCCGGCGATGGTGGATGATACCGTGCCTACAGTTGCCCCTGCATCGGCTGTGTCAAGCAGGGTTGAGGCCGTGTAAACAATACCGAAAACTGTTTCTTTTCCACTCTGTATAACGGAAGGCGGCGGCAGGTCGTTCGTGGTGGTTGTGGTTGTGGTTGTTAATCTTGGCGCTGTCGTGCCTGTACCGACCAGCGGCGCGGTCAGTGTTGTTTGGTTTAAAACAGGTTGTGTCTGCAGGGATGTTGTCTGAAGGCGGGGTAGCCCCTCATCGCCGCTTAATGTTACAATATCTTGTGATGTGAGGGGCGCCGTATCGGATGAGACAGGCTCCTGCACAGGTTCCGCATTGGTTGTGTCTGCATCTTGCGGAGCGGTTTCTTCCTGTGGCGCTTGTTTCTGTTCTACAGGTTGCGGCGCTTGTTCCTGAACGGTTTCGTTGATAACGCTGAATAGCGAAGGCAGAACATCCCCGATGCTGTTGAATTTTGTGTTGATATCGGATGCCGGAACTGTGCCCATGTCGCGCATCGGCTGATCGAAACTACTGAGTTGCACAGTCTCGAATTGCTCGGAAAGCGTGACTTCCATCGCGCCGTTGCGAACGACGATCGCGCCTTCAAGGACGGAGATATTGCTATCTCCTCCGGGAACGATTTCGCCAGCAATAATGGTGCCGCGGATACCGATGGAGCCAACAGGCGTGTCGATATTGACATCATCTGGGTCATCCCGGCCGATCAAGCCGCTTGTAAAAACAAATAATCCGCGCAGGACCGATAGATCGGTTTTGCCGCTTTCCGTTGCCGGGTCAAACGTATATTCATCCACCGCAAGACGCGCGTTCTGGCTCACGGCCATGCTGGTTTCATCCAGGAAGACGATGTTGACCGCTCCATCGGCGTCGGTTTCGATGATATCGCCCTGATAGACCGGTGTGCCGGATGTAATGGTTTCAACCGTTCCGTCGGCACGGGTGACAGTTGCCTTGCCGGTGACTTCCTCAACGGCGCCCACGGGGCTTTCGTCATTGGCGCTTTCGCCGGCGGCGAATTCCATCGGTGATCGGGCAAAGGCCTCGACCAGATTCGGCGTCAGGGTCGATCCATCGGCGGATTGGAGGAGGGGGGCAGGCTCGGCGCTGAAATAACCTTCAATCACAACGGTTTGGCCGTCTGGCGCGCGGAGGATCAGATCGTTGCCATCGCGTGTCAGCGTGGCATCTGCAATCAAGGATGTGGAGGGCAATTCAATGCGGTTTTCGCCATGGGCCTGAAATGTCAAAGATTTATCGGTCGAATTCGGCTGGTTGTCATCCGGTCCGTGTGTGCCAATTGCCATGATATTCCCCAATCCCCAAAACGAAAATTCATTTTAAATCAATAAAATGGCCTGCGAAACATAGCGCATCCAATTCTACCATCATAATCGCAAAGCTTTAAGGAGATTTAAAAACTACATAGAATTTTAGGTAAAAGAGGCCCTAATAAACCTTTTTTTCCTTCGCCCATTCGATCAGGACGTCAATAATCTCTTTTTCGGATTTCGGGCGGCTGAAATAATACCCCTGCGCCTGGTGACATCCCATGTCGCGCAGCGCGTTCGCCTCTTCGATCGATTCAACCCCTTCGGCGATGATATCCATGTTCATATTGGTGCCGAGGGCCACGATGGATTTGACAAGTTCCTTCGATGATTTATCGGCCAACATGTTTCGTACAAAGCTCTGGTCGACCTTCAGCGTGTTGATGGGATAGTAGTGCAGATAGGAGAGTGAGGAATATCCCGTTCCGAAGTCGTCAATGGATATGCCCAAGCCTGCCTTGCGACAGAGGTTAAGCGTCTCTTTCGCGTTCTGGGGCTGGTTCATCAAAAGCCGTTCGGTAATTTCAAGGTGAACCTTGTGCGGCTGCACATCGGTTTCGCTCAAGGTTGTGTAAAGCTGGTCGAGAAAGTTTTCTTCGGCGAAATCGGCGGCCGAAAAGTTGACGCTCATAAACAAATCGCGTTCAAGCCCCACGCGGCCTTCGATGCGTTTCAGGGCGCGGCATGCTTCACGCAGCGCCCAGCGGCTGGCCTCGATAATAAGGCCGCTGTCTTCGGCAACAGGAATGAAAATGGCCGGTGAAATAGGGCCTTTTTCCGGGTGGTTCCAGCGCATCAACGCCTCGAAACCATCCACTTGTCCCGTTTGCAGGTTGATGATTGGTTGGTAATGCAGTGATAATTGGTCCGTTCCGATGGCGGCGCGGAATTCGTTCGCCATGACGATGTTCTCGACGGCGTTCGCATTCTCAAGATAGCCGCGTTCCAGTTCCTCTGGCGTCGGGTAGGCGTCGGATTCTTTTAAGATGGCGGCGCGGGTCAGCATGTCGCGGTAGCGCGTCAGGATGACTTGTGAAATTGTCTGGATGACGGGATCTGTTGTTTTCAGGCGCCTGTTAAAGTCGCTTTTGGAAATTTCGAGCAGGCTGCATTCTTCAAGCGCCTTTATGGTGGCCATCCGTGGTTCATTATCAACCAGCGCCATTTCGCCGATGATGGTTCCGGGGCCGCGTGTCCCGACCCGGTGAATCATGCCGTTCGCTTTTTCGATGAGGATTTCGACAAGGCCCTTTTCGATGATATAGGCGCAGTCCCCTTCATCCCCCTGGCGCATAATAAAATCGCCTTCTTTTACTATTTTCCGTGTTTGTGCGCCGTCCATAGGATATGTTGCCAATCGATTGAATGGTTTAGCGATTACTTATCAAACACTATGCAGGGAAAGGGTTAGAAGTTGGTTAATGATGGGACCAATTCGACGCTAAATCAACACCCAAGTCTTTTTCCTGCCTTGGAATTCATCTGGATTGGGGGCATACTATCAGAAGGCGTAAATTTCTATTTCCAGACAAGTTTTTGATGACCCCTTTTTCCTTGATTCTTTTATACTGCCTTTTCCGCGCCAAGCATTTTGCGTGCGACTTTCTTTTGCAGACCGACTGGATGGCGCTGACCAAGGGAAAACCGGGGAGGGAGGGGTACCGCGCCCTATTTGTGCATTCGGCCATCCATGCGCTTGGCACCCTTATTATTGTCATGATATTCGCCCCGTTCTTGTGGTGGCTGGCGGTGGTGGATTTCGCAGTTCACAGCGCCATAGATCGGGTGAAGGGTTATTTTACCTACAAATATGGCTGGCAACCCAAAGAGACCATTTTCTGGTGGACTTTGGGGCTCGATCAGGAGGCGCATAATTTCACCCATTTGGCCTATATCATTTATATATGTGTCGCGCTTGGCGGAATTGCTACGATTCCCGGTTGACAAAGGCGGTGCCTCTCCGCTATGGTCCGCCAGATTTTAAGAATTCGAAGGCGAAAGATACTGCTATGAAAGTCGTTAACTCATTGAAAACACTGAAAACACGTGACCGTAACTGCCGCGTTATCCGTCGCCGTGGCCGCACATATGTGATCAACAAGGTCAACAAGCGTTTCAAAGCCCGCCAAGGCTAATTCAATTCCCCATCATTGGGAGTGGGAAAGTCCGTAAATGCGTTTACGGGCTTTTTTGTTTTTCCTTGCGAGAAGGATGAAAAGTTAGGCCAAATTGCCTGTGGCTAAAGCCCATTTTCCCTGATGCATGTCCGCCTGATCTTTGCTATATCTCCTAGGTCTTAATCACACTTATATGGCCTTCGGAAAAAACATCAATGTTTTCAAAGCTTTTTGGTTTCGTCTCTGCAGATATGGCAATTGATCTCGGCACCGCGAACACGCTGGTATATGTCCGCGATCAGGGGATCGTCCTGAATGAACCATCCGTGGTGGCGATCGGCATTCACGAGGGCAAGAAAAAGGTTCTGGCCGTTGGCAACCGCGCGAAACAAATGCTGGGCCGCACGCCGGGCAATATCGTGGCCATGCGCCCCTTGCGCGATGGTGTGATTGCGGATTTCGAAGTGACCGAAGCGATGATCAAGGAATTCATCCGGATGGTACATAATCGCCGTTCCTTCGTTTCCCCGAAAATGATCATCTGTGTGCCTTCCGGCTCCACCGCCGTTGAACGCCGCGCCATTCAGGAGGCCGCCGAAAGCGCCGGAGCATCCGAAGTCCATTTGATCGAAGAACCCATGGCCGCCGCGATTGGCGCAGGCCTTCCGGTGATGGAGGCGACAGGTTCGATGGTGGTCGATATCGGCGGCGGCACGACCGAAGTCGCCGTTATTTCATTGGGCGGTATCGTTTATTCCCGCTCCGTCCGTGTCGGCGGTGACAAGATGGATGAGGCGATTATCGCCTATATCCGCCGTGTTCACTCCCTGTTGATCGGCGAAAGCACAGCCGAGCGTGTGAAAAAGGAAATCGGATCCGCCTGCGTTCCGGCCGACGGGGAGGGGCGCCAAATGGATATTAAAGGCCGCGACCTGATGAACGGTGTGCCAAAGGAAATCACTGTGACGGAGCGCCAGATTGCCGAATCTCTTGCCGAACCGGTCGGGCAGATTGTCGAAGGCGTGAAAGTAGCGCTCGAACACACTGCGCCGGAACTGGCCGCCGATATCGTCGAAAAAGGCATTGTCCTGACAGGCGGCGGCGCCTTGCTTTCCAACCTCGACTTCGTTCTGCGCCATGCGACGGGCCTTGCCGTCACGATTGCCGATGACCCGCTGTCCTGTGTCGCGCTTGGCACCGGCCACGCTTTGGAGGAGTATAAGGCGCTCCGCAACGTTCTGGTCGGATCCTATTAATTCCATCGCCGTCGCCTTTTGCTCTGCACTGTCGATCTGATGGGCGGATGGGCGGGGAGACGAAAATATCGTTGATAACACGTTGTGAAACGTGAGTTTTTACTATAAAATTAACCCTAAGGCTTTAGAGTTTTTCTTGTGGCGGAATCATCCGCCGTTTTCCAAGCGATTTAGGGGAACATGAAGCGCAGACCGCTTAGCAAAGTATCGATCCGTTTCTCGCCGTTCCAGTATCTGGGCGGTCTACAGGCGTCGGTGCTTTTCCTGCTGGCCGCGACCCTTCTTCTGACGGTTTCTTTTGTCCGTCCTGGCGTTTTCGGCGGCTTGCGCAGCAATGTATCCGATACCATCACGCCGGTTCTCGTGGTTTTGAGCGAGCCGTTCCGTCAGGTGGCCGATATTATCGGCGGTATTACAGGCATTTCCGAGCTGCGCGCGGAGAATGCGCAGCTCAAGGCCGAGAACATCCGTCTGCGCGAATGGTATCAAACCGCGCTGATGCTTGAATCTGAAAACCAGTCGCTTCATGCGCTGCTGAATGTCAAACCGGACCCGCAGCACCGTTTTATCACTGCCCGTGTAATTGGCGATTCCGGCAATGCGTTCGTCAAAAGCGCGCTTGCCGCCGCCGGTGAAAATGACGGCGTTTACAAGGGGCAGGCGGTATTGTCAGGCGATGGCGTCGTTGGCCGCGTGATTGAGGCGGGGAATACATCTTCCCGCATCCTGCTGCTCAATGACTTTAACTCCCGCGTGCCGGTTCTGGTGGAAGGCAGCCGCCAGAAAGCCATTCTGGCCGGTACAAACGAAGATATGCCGATTCTAAAATATCTGCCGAGCGACACGGACATTGCCGAAGGCACACGCATCATTACATCCGGGAATGGCGGCCTGTTTATGCCCGGCCTGCCCATTGGCACGGTTGTGCGCGCAGAAGATGGCAACCTTTTCGTCAAACTCTATGCCGATGTCTCCCGCCTGACGCATGTCCGGATTGTCGATTATCCGGAAGACCCGAACCTGATCGAAGCGCCGATGCGCAATTAGTTTTAGGATCTTTTTTCCGCTAATCCGGCATGACTTTCTTTCGCAAATCCGCTACAAAAAGATATGCTTCAATGGGTATCTTCGGAACGGATCGACTGGGCGGCGAAACTTGTTTTGGCGCACAGTGTCATTCTTTTGCTCTTCTTTCTGAACGTTGTCAGTTTCTCGCTGCCGCATGCAGGGGATTTCAAACCGTTTTTTCTTCTGATGGCGGTTTATTATTGGGCAATTTATCGCCCTACCATTATCCCGGCCTTTTATGTTTTTGCTCTGGGGATCGTGTTCGATCTTCAGGCGGGACTTCCGGTCGGGTTGACTGCGCTCACGCTCATCCTTTGTAAAACAATCGTGCAGAGCCAACGCACGTTTCTGATGGGCCAGCCCTATATCACCGTTTGGATCGGCTTTGCCGTGATTTGCCTTGTCAGTGTTTTCCTGCAATGGCTTGCCATGTCGATCTATACGGGCGGTTTTGTGCCTATGACGCCTGCCTTGGTGGCGGCGGGCTTTAGCATTATGATTTTCCCGCTGATCAGCCTTATTCTGCTGGGGGTTCACCGCATCCTGCCATTGTCACACAGCACCTATATTCGCTAGGGTGGTTCCCTTATGGCCATAGAAAGAGAAAATGACCGCGCCGAGCGATTTTCACGCCGTGCCCTGTTTATCGGGGCGTGTCAGGCGGGAGTGCTCGTTCTTCTTGGCAGCCGACTTGCGTGGCTCCAGACCGTCGAGGGAAATCGCTACAAGATGCTGGCGGAAAACAACCGCATCAATCTGAAAATCGTCGCACCGCCGCGGGGGCAAATTGTCGATCGTTTCGGTGTGCCTCTTGCCGTCAACAACCAGAATTTCCGGGTGGTGCTTGTGCCCGAACAGACCGATGATCTCGAAGGCTCACTCCGCAAGCTGCAAAAGTTCGTAAAGTTCGATGAAAAGACAATCCAAAAAGTGCTGGCCCAGGCGAAAAAATCACCGCGCTATACACCGCTTGAAGTTGCCGATGATCTGAATTGGGATGAGGTCTCGCAGGTCGAGGTGAACATTAGCGACCTGCCGGGCATGAGCATCGATATGGGCGAAGTGCGCCACTATCCCTTTGCCGATGCGACGGCGCATATTATCGGCTATGTCGGTGCTGCAACGGAAAAGGATCAAGAGGGGGACAAAGACCCGCTTTTAAAACTGCCTGGTTTTGAAGTGGGCAAGAGCGGGGTGGAACGCACCCTTGACCAGTATTTGCGAGGCAAGGCCGGAAATTCCGAAATGGAAGTCAACGTCGTGGGCCGCGAAGTCCGCGAACTGCGCAACACTCCGCCTGTGCCGGGGGAGCGGATTGCGCTCACCATCGATGCGGAGCTGCAGCGTTACGCGCAGCAGCGTCTGGTGGAACATCGTAGCGCTTCCGCAGTCGTCATGGATGCCAATAGCGGTGCCGTTTATGCCCTTGCATCTTATCCTGCCTTTGATCCGAACCATTTTACAGGCGGGATCAGTCACGAGCGGTGGGAGGAACTGCGCGAGGACATAACCTTGCCGCTTACCAACAAGGCCGTATCCGGCCAGTATCCTCCGGGTTCGACCTTTAAAATGGTGACGGCGCTCGCGGCGCTAGAGGCGGGGATCATCAACGAACATACGGGCGTTTTTTGCCCGGGACACTATGACTACGGCAATGGCAGGTTCCATTGCTGGAAGAAAGGTGGACACGGGACGGTGAATGTCGTCAGTGCGTTGTCGGAATCGTGCGATACGTTCTTTTATAAAATATCGACCGAGCTTGGCATCAAACGTATCGCCGATATGGCCCATCGTCTTGGCCTTGGGCAAATTTACGATATGGAGCTAAAAGAAGAACGTGCCGGCCTCATTCCAGATGAGGCGTGGAAGCGCAAAAAGATGGGCGAGTCATGGCATCCCGGCGAAACCATTATTGCTAGTATCGGGCAAGGATATATGCTTGCGACGCCGATGCAGCTAGCTGTGATGACCGCCCGCATCGTGAATGGCGGTAAGGCCATCAAGCCATGGATGACCGGTTATATCGGCGATAAGAAATCACTGCATGAGGACTGGCCCGATATAGGATTGAAACAACGCCATGTCGACCTGGTATTGCGCGGCATGTCAGACGTGGTGAATTCACAGCGCGGCACGGGATACGGTTCACGCATAACGGAACCCGGCATGGAGATGGGCGGAAAGTCCGGTACAGCGCAGGTCAAACGCATTACCAAACAGGAACGTGCGATGGGCGTTAAAAACGAGGATTTACCATGGCATTTCCGCCATCACGCTTTATTTGTCGCCTATGCGCCGCTTGATAAACCAAAATACGCGTGTGCAGTGGTCGTAGAGCACGGGGTTGGCGGGTCGAAGGCGGCGGCGCCTGTGGCAAAGGATCTGTTGCTGATGGCGCAAAAGCGCGATCTGGCAGCCAAACCCGTGGTTTCGCCATCGGGGATTGATGCAAAAGGAGATGGGAATGGCTAGGCTTCAGGAATTGCATCATGACGGCGCATTGCTCCAACGCTTGAAATACGTGAATTGGGGATTGCTGGTCCTTATTGCCATGTTTGCGAGTGTTGGTTTTGCCGCGTTGTACTCGGCGGCGGGCGGAAGCTTTGATCCGTGGGCCGGAAAACAAATGATGCGCTTTGGTCTGTTTGTGATTGGCGCAGTTATCCTGGCTTTGATCGATATCCGCGTCTATTACCGTTTTGCCTATCCGGCTTATCTCGTATGTCTGGTCCTTCTTTTATATGTTGAGATCATGGGACATATCGGTATGGGCGCGCAGCGATGGATCAACCTTGGCTTTATCCAGATCCAGCCGTCGGAGATGATGAAGATTGCCGTTGTGCTTGCACTTGCCCGTTATTTTCATGGTGCGACGGCTGAAGATATGAGGAGTTGGCGTTTTCTTGGCGTGGGTCTTGCTTTTGTTTTGGCCCCGTTCTTCCTTGTGGCAACGCAGCCGGACCTTGGAACATCACTCGTCATCGTTTTTGCGGCGGCGGCCATGTTCTTTCTGGCCGGTGCGCCGATCTGGATTTTTCTCGCGAGCGGGATTGCGGGTGCGGCGTCTCTGCCGCTGGCATATTCACTTCTGCACGACTACCAAAAGAAACGCGTTCTTACGTTTCTTGATCCCGACCGCGACCCGCTGGGCGCCGGTTATCACATCACACAGTCGAAGATTGCACTGGGGTCCGGCGGCTGGGAAGGGAAGGGGTTCTTAAAAGGTACGCAAAGTCACTTAAACTTCCTGCCGGAAAAACAGACGGACTTTATCTTTACGCTTTGGGTGGAAGAGTGGGGATTCTTTGGCGGCCTGTTCGTGCTGTTGTTGGCGGGGGCGATATTCGTTTACGGTGGTTGGATTGCGTTTCGCTGTCGTCATTCCTTCGGCCGCTTCCTGGCATTTGGATTGATGGTCAATTTTTCCATCTATGTTTTCATCAATATTGCCATGGTCATGGGTTTGATCCCCGTTGTTGGCGTCCCGCTTGCGCTCGTCTCTTATGGCGGCACGGCGATGATGTCTGTGATGATCGGGTTCGGTCTAATGATGTCATGCAATGTCTATAAAGACGCAAAGCTGGGAAGCAGCCGTTAAAAAACCCGGCAGGAAAGCCGGGTTATTATTCTTTTGAAAGTGGCCTTATGCCGCGTTTTTGAACGGTACGCCTTTATCTGAGAGCAGTTCCTGCAACTCACCGCTTTCGAACATTTCGCGCACGATATCGCACCCGCCAATAAATTCGCCCTTCACATAGAGTTGTGGAATGGTCGGCCATTGCGTGAAATCTTTAATTCCTTGGCGAAGGGTGGCATCTTCCAGCACATTCACGTCCTTGAAGGGTACGCCGAGCTGAGAGAGAACCTGTACGACTGCTGCGGAAAACCCACATTGCGGGAACACAGCGCTGCCTTTCATATACAAGACGACATCATTGTCGGAGATTTCTTTTTTAATTCTGTCGAAGACAATATTTTCCATGCTTTACTCTATTCCTTAATACTTTTCGTTTATTAGGCTTTTGGCACCGATGTGTGGATGGCGAGGGCATGTAGTTCACGCCCCATCCGCCCCTGCAACGCCTGATACACCAACTGGTGTTGTTTGACGCGCGGCATTCCGCGAAAACTTTCGGCCACAATATGGGCGGCATAATGTTCGCCGTCCCCGCGCAAATCTTCGATCCTCACATCCGCGTCCGGTATTCCGGACTGGATGAGATCGGCGATTTCCTGTGCATTCATGGCCATCAATAGTACTCCCGGTTCAGCCCGCTTTTATTCGGTGTTTTTTAAATGGTGCCGATGACGGTTCCAGTCAAGAATAACACCGATTCCCTTTTTTATAAGAACTAAACAGTTTTTTCTAATATTTTCATAGGGCAGATTGCCTTTAAACAATTAAAATAAAGTTAATTGTAAAATCAGGCGTTCGCTTTCCTGAAAATATGGGCAAATTCCTGATTGTTCCAGGTGGTTAGAAAGTGCATTACCGTCCACACATAAAAAGAAATGGGATGATACACATAGTCGTACAGAGCGTTCTCGGTTCCCAGATAGTTGAAAACAATGATGAAGCCTGCCAGAAAAGCCATATTCATCAGAATGCTTTCGCGCACAAAAACAGAAGCCTTGCCGGGGGCTTTACTGCGGAAACTGAGAAAGACATTGAAGTAGGTTGACAGGTAATGCGCAATCACAATGAAGCCAAAACTTTCAAAGCCAACGGGCCTGTTGCCGGTATATTCTAGCATGACATAGGCGATATAAAGCAGCACCATGACGGGAAAGAAGGCGTCTATCGTCATATCTTTTCGCGCCTGATAGTAGGAATAGCAGGCGATAATCACGAGAATGTTCAGGAACAATATAAGAAGCGGAATATCAATAAAAACGCCCCACATCTGCACGGAGAGCCATGCGCAAAGAAGGGTCATTACGGCAATGGTCATCAAGAAATAGGGCAGGGTGAAGAGCCTTTTGAAATGCCTGATTTCTCCACTAAAGACATGCACGATCAGGAATGCCGAAGCGAAGAGGGTAAATGGCTTTGGAAACGCGTGGGCAATTTCAAAGAGCAAATAGAACGCCACGAGGTATATTAGAAATTTGGGTGCGGTAATCCGCCCAGACTTATACTGATAAAGGGCTGTCATCATGAAATGGGCATGCCCCAAGATCAGATAAGCGTCCGCAACGCCTTTGGGTGATAAAAACAGGATAAACAAGATGGCAATGCCATACGAAAAAGATTTTTCTTTATAGAAAGCCTTGTTTTCCGGAGCTGTAAGAACAGACGCGCTCATGCCAATTGTTATGTCAATCCTTTATTGGCTTTCTATCTGCTCTTGTGCCTGAGCCAGAAAATGGGCAAGACGTTCATCAAGTGTCACATCGGCAATCTCCATGCCTTTTTCGGCGAGGGCTGCCTTAACCGTGCGCTTTACATCGTCAAAGCCCGGCTCATCAAGGTTGGAAGATACGACCGATCCGGCGAAGACAGTGGCTTCATCGGCGCTGAGGCCCATTTGTTCAGCTACCCACAGGCCGAACAGCTTGCAGGTTCTTGCCTCGATCTTGAACAATTTCTCCTGATCGTGGGCATATTTGCTTTCAAAGGCTTTCTGGCGATCGTCCAAGTTGGTCATAATTCATCCTTACTTTGCTGTTTGTAACCTGATCAAACTACTATCATTTGAAATCCCTGAAATCCATTGTTATATGAAGGTCTGAAACATTAAGGAAAGCCTGAAAATGAACATCTTTTCCCGCCGCAAAATGCTTTATGAAGGCAAGGCCAAAATCATTTATGAGGGCACTGAGCCGGGAACCTATATCCAGTATTTCAAGGATGACGCAACGGCCGGAAATGGCGCGAAAAAGGATATTCTGGCAGGGAAGGGTGTTCTGAACAACCGCATCTCCGCCCATATCATGACCAAACTGGAAGGGATCGGTGTTCCGACCCATTTCCTGAAATCCCTGAACATGCGCGAACAGTTGGTCCGTCAGGTGGAAATTATCCCTCTGGAAGTCGTTGTCCGCAACATTGCGGCTGGCTCTTTGGCCAAACGCCTTGGTATCAAGGAAGGCACCTATCTGCCGAACCCGATCATTGAATTCTTTTACAAGAAAGATGAACTCAATGACCCGATGGTGACGGAACAACATATTGTCACCTTCGGCTGGGCGGACCCATACGAGTTGGAAGAAATCATCGGTCAGTCTTACCGCGTCAATGACTACCTGAATGGCCTCTTCGCCGGCATCGGTTTGAAACTTGTCGATTTCAAACTGGAATTCGGCCGCCTATGGGGTGAATATGACGAACTTTACATCATTCTCGCCGATGAAATTTCACCGGATAATTGCCGCCTGTGGGATGCGAATACGAATGAGAAGCTCGACAAGGACCGTTTCCGTCAGGATATGGGCAATGTTGTCGAAAGCTATCAGGAAATTGCAAAACGGCTTGGTTTGATCCCTGAAGCGGGGATTATCGATGGTTCGGGGATCAATGAGAAGCTGGCGGAAAGCCTTAGCGAAATTGATAACGAGCTTGCGCGTGAACGCCGCCTCCGCGCGATCAACAAAGGTTCGCCCAAACCAAGAAACTAAGAAATTTTAAGGGTACCGTAAGGGCGGCGCGTTTTACCTGCGGCAATATCGAGCGCTTGATCGAAGGGAACGTAATCGCGTTCACGAAGATCATGGGCTTGGTCAATAATGGATTCGATATATGTATGGTTAAATGCGGGGCCTAATTTACGGCGGACGGCGCGTTCTTCCATCAAATCTTCATTCTGCGAAACCATTATACTTTCCTTGAAAATTAACTGAGAAATTGTTCCTTCAAAATCCGTTCTTCCAGATGATGGTCGGGATCGAAGAGGAGCGTGCGTGATTGCGATGTCGATTGATGAATATCGATAGACACCACATCGCGGAATTCTGCAGAGTCCGCCGTTGCACTGACTGCGCGTTTTTCAGGGTCCAGAACATCGATGTGAACATGGCGCTCACAAGGGATAAGCGCGCCGCGCCAACGGCGCGGGCGGAACGCACTGATCGGCGTTAGCGCCAGCACGTTTGATGACAGCGGCAAAATGGGGCCATGCGCGGAAAGGTTATAGGCGGTGCTGCCCGCCGGTGTTGCCAGAAGGATTCCATCGCAAACCAGTTCCGGAATACGCTCCACACCATCGACGGAAATTCTCAATTGCGCGGCCTGCCGTGTTTCGCGCAGCAATGCCACTTCATTGAATGCAATTGCTTCATGGTTTTGGCCATGCTTGTCGGTCGCGGTCATTTTCAAAGGGTGGATTTTAACCGCGCTGGCCTTTTTAATGCGTTCCGCCAGATCACCTTCACGGAATGGATTCATCAAAAATCCAACACTGCCAAAATTCATGCCGAAAACGGGTTTCGTTCCATCGCTGTTGAGGTGAAGGGCCTCCAGCATCGTGCCATCGCCGCCGAGCACAACCATCGCATCGCATTCCGTCCACGGGGCCTGCCCATGTACAGCGCTCAGGCGGTCAAACGCCAGGCGGGCCTTGTCTGTTTTGGCGGCGTGGAAATGGATTTTCATACGTGGCTATGCCTGTTCCTGTTTCGGGCGTTTGTGTTCGTTCTGACGGCCCCATTCGTCGGGTTGCTCCAAAAAGAACTCAACCGATTTCAATTGCTCTTCGGTGAAGTAATTATCCTTGCGCGCAACCTTCAACACATCGGCCCATGTGGTCAGGGCGTGAAGCGTCAGGCCCCAATCGGCCATGTTCTGATAGCTCTGCGCGAAGTTGCCGTAATGGAAAACGACAAAAGCGTGTTCAACCACCGCACCGGCATTGCGCAGTGCATCGACGAAAACTTTTTTTGATCCGCCATCGGTTTGCAAATCTTCGATCAGCGCGACTTTCGTTCCGTCTTTTTCAAGGCAGCCTTCGATCTGCGCCATTTTGCCAAAGCCCTTCGGTTTCTTGCGGACATAGAGCATGGGCTTGTTCAGGCGTTCTGCAATGAACGCGGCGTAGGGGATGCCCGCCGTTTCTCCGCCCGCAACCATGTCGATGTCGAGATTGCGCAGCATGTCGGCCGCCATATCCATCAGGATCGCGCGTTCGGTCGGGAAGGAAATCAGGCGGCGCATATCGGAATAAACAGGCGAGAGGCGGCCCGATGTGAAAACGAATGGTTGCTCGGGATTGAAGAGAATAGATTTCGTGTCGAGCAGGATTTTTGCCGAAATTTCGGCGATGTTTTGTTCGTGCATTGCTTTTTCCTTGGATTATCAGGGCGATATTCCCAAAACCTGCAGCTTTGCGCAAGTGAAAAGGGTTTTTATTGGCTTACCCATAAAACCCGTGCGATCCATGTGACATCGTTGGCAGGGATCGTGCGGTCCGCGTGGGCGGGGTTGAGGGATTTCAGCTCTATCTTGCTCGCCGTTTTGCGGACCAGTTCTTTGGCCATCACCTCGCCCTTGTTCGTGCGGACGATGACGCGGTCACCCTTGCGCGGCGTGGCGGAAGGGGAAACGATCAGGATATCGCCTTCGCGGTAAAGCGGTTCCATGGAATCGCCGGAAATTTCAAGCGCATAAGCGCCGGCTGTATCAAATGCGTCGCTTTCCGGGAAACGCACTTCATCCCACGAATCTCCGGCGGGATAGCCATCTTCATCGAAATAGCCCTTGGCGCCTGCCTGCGCGAAACCGATAAGAGGGATGACGCCGCGGTTTAGGGAATTTGCGCCGAGTTCGTTGTCGCCATCGACGAGGGAAAGAAAGTCCGACATGGTCGCGCCGGTGGCTGCGAGAATGTAGGAGATGCTTTCGGTCGACGGCCAGCGCGGTTTGCCTTCCGGGTTGAAGCGTTTGCTTTTGTTGAAAGAGGTGGGGTCCAGGCCTGCCTGCTTGGCAAGGCCCGAAGGACTATAACCGAACGTTGCGGCGAGCCGGTCGATCGCGGCCCAGATATTCTCGTGTGTCAGCATGGATGTATAAGCCCTTCAAATCCCTATGTTCGCATCAAACGGCGGCTAGACCGTTGATATAGGTTATTATTCCTACCATTGTAAGTAAATAGGAAAATATTCACAAAAACTTCTTGACTTCACGTTTTGTTCCTGTCATGAATAGGAACATAAAGAGAACACTCTTGTCAAGACCACCTCTTCAATCAAGCAACCAAAAAACAAAGAAAAAGCCCCAAATGACTGATAAACCGAAATTTTATATGCATAAGAGAGTGTCTGATCTTGAGTTTACCGCCTTTGACAACGCGGAAGAGGCCTGGTTCTGGTTCATTCTCGCCCAAGATGCCCGCAATGATGGCGCGCGCACGGCCAGCGGCAAGTCCGTGATGGTTCGTCCGTGCGAACCTGCCGATATCCTGAACTGTGTAGATCGCCTATACCGCAATCGCCGCCTGACCATGGACCATGTTCTTGTGCTGCGCCACTACGGCAAGCGGCAGATGGCCCCCGATCCGCGCCGGATTAAGGAGGTGCGCGCCTTCACCCTCTGGAAGGAGGCATTGGAGCGGCTGGAACCAGTTTTGGCCCGCAAGGGAATCATTCGGCCCAAGCTGACGTTGGCATCACGGCCGGGGCGTTACTGGGCACATTCGGCAATTATTTATGAAGGAGGACTAGGAGCATGAGCGGATTAATTTCATCGATGACGAACCAGAAGGCGTGGGTCGTGTTCAGCGGCCAGACGGAGATTTCGTGGCTGCGGTTTTTAAAACCGGGCTTCCGTCATTGCTATGTTCTTTTGAATGACGGCGAACGCTGGACCAGTTTTGACCCGCTATCCCATGTCATTGAAATTTCAACGCATCACCATGTGCCGGTGGATTTCGATTTGCCGGCATGGCTGGAAGGGCGTGGCAACAAGGTTGTTCCGGCCTACCTTCGCCGCGATCTCACCAAACCCGCGCCTTTTATGCTGTTTACCTGTGTCGAGGCGGTCAAGCGCGTGCTGGGCATCCACGCCCGCAAGGTGGTGACACCATGGCAGCTTTATAACTATTTAAAACCGAAAGGACATCCCGAATGGGCAACATAACCAACAAACCGAAGGCGCCTGCGCCGCAGGTCGTCTATGTGCCGCAGACGACTTACGAACCTACGCCATCCAATAATTCCGGCAGCGATGATAATTCCGTGCCGACACCCGCACAGCAACGGGAAAAATCCTTGCTGTCCCGCAACCGCTCCCGCCTTGGCACCGTATTGACGGGTTTCCGCGGGCTTCTGGCTCCGCTCGTGAATGACAATAGCGGCCAGAGAAAAACTCTGCTCGGAGAATAACGAACATGACCAGTTACGCCGTTTACCCGCCTGTGGATGCGCAGGCGAAAGACCACTCGCATCTTATCCGCCGCTATGAACAGGCGAAGGACCGCCGCAGCCTGTGGGAGTCCACATGGCAGGAATGTTATGATTATGCGCTGCCACAGCGTGGTGATTTCATGAAAACATCGCAGCCGGGCCGCATACAAACGGGCCAGCTTTATGACGGCACCGCGATGGATGCGATTGAACAACTCTCCGCGAGCCTGCTCGGGCATTTAACACCGCCATGGACGGGATGGTTTGGATTCAAACCGGGACCGGATTTGTCTCCTGAGGAGGCGCAAAAACTTGCTCCCGTTCTGGAAGAATCGGCGAAAGTGATTCAATCGCACTTTGACCGCTCTAATTTCACGGTTGAAATGCACCAATGTTTCCTCGACCTTGTGGTGGGCGGAACCGCGGCGATGCAGTTTGAAGAATCAGAACCCGGTGCGTTTTCCGCGTTCCGTTTTTCATCCGTGCCTTTGTCGGATATTGTGCTGGAAGAGGGAGAGAACGGTTTCCTCGATGGATCTTTCCGCCAGATGAAACTGACGCTGGCGCAAATTAAAGACCGTTATCCTTCTGCAGAATTACCGGCGGAGGTGGAGCGGGAAGGGGATCGCGATGCACAGGCCCGTTTTATGGTGCTGGAATCCGTTTTGCCGGAAGGCGGCATTTATCGTTACACCGCGCTTTTGATGGAACGCGGCACACCCGTGGAATTGTCATCGGGTGTGTTCAATATATCGCCTTGTATCGCGTTCCGCTGGATGAAATCGCCGGGGGAAATTTATGGACGTTCTCCGGTGATGAAGGCACTACCCGATATCAAAACCGCGAACAAGGTTGTGGAATTGATTCTCAAGAATGCCTCCATTGCGGTCACCGGCATCTGGCAGGCGGATGATGACGGCGTTTTAAACCCCGCCACCATTGAGCTCGTCCCCGGCGCGATCATACCGAAGGCGGTGGGGTCCGATGGGCTTCGCCCGCTTGAGATGCCGGCGAAATTCGATGTATCGCAACTGATCCTCGATGACCTTCGAGCCCGCATTCGCCATGCGCTGCTGATCGACAAGCTCGGCCCGCTCGATGGACGCCGCATGACGGCCACCGAAGTGGTCGAGCGCGCCGCCGAAATGGCGCTACTGCTCGGTGCGACCTATGGCCGCCTGCAATCGGAACTTTTAACGCCGATGATCCGCAGGGCCTATGCGATTTTACGCCGTCGCGGCGAAATTCCTGATATCGCGCTCGATGGGCGCTTTGTCGCGCTCGATTACCGTGCGCCATTGGCGCGGGCGCAGGCGCAGCGCAATGTGCAAAATACCGTGAGCTGGATTACATCCGTATCCGCGATGGGGGCAGAGGCGGCATCCACAATCGATATGGCGCGTGCTGCCCGTTATCTCGGCGAGGCGCTGGGTGTGCCAAGCGATTTGATCAGAAAGGAAATCAGCGATGCTGTTCAATAAAACAATTCCGTTTGCAAAACTGCAATCGGATATCGATATCACCGCGCATGTATCACGGCTGGAACAGCGCGAGATTGAACGCACCTTTGCACGGGTGTTTGCCACGGATGATGGCAAGAAGGTTCTCGCATGGTTGCAGGTGATGACGTTCCAGAAAGTAAACGGAATCAATTCCAGCGATGACCAGCTCCGCTACACCGAAGGACAGCGCAGCTTGGTCGCAAGCATTCTTCGTCTGATCGATCGCGGCCGGACCAACTAACAACCCCATTTGTCATCCTGAGGCGAAGCCGAAGGATCTCGTGATAGAGATTCTTCGCTGCGCTCAGAATGACAGTAATTAAATAAGGAAATGAAACATGACTGACCAGAACCTGATGATCCCCGACAAATTCAAAAACGCCGAAGGCGGATTGAATGTCGAAAATCTTTTGAACTCTTATACTGAACTGGAAAAGAAACTCTCCAAATCGCCCTCCGTCCCGAAAAGCGCCGATGAATATTGCGTGAACTGTGATCACGGCCTGTTCGGCGTGGATGCCGATATGAACAGACGCCTGCATGAAAAAGGATTCACCAATGAACAGGTGCAGATTGTTTATGATCTTGCGGCGGAAAAAATGGTGCCGCTGGTGATTGCCATGGCGGCCGATTACCGCGCCGACCGCGAGATTGAAAAACTGGTCGAACATTTCGGCGGCGATGAAAAATGGCGTGAAACATCGCGTCAGTTGCTGGCCTTCGGACAGCGCGCTCTGCCTGCCGATGTGCTCGATACGCTTGCATCATCCTATGAAGGTGTTCTCGCGCTCCACCGCATGATGAAGGGGGAAGAACCGGCGCTGTCGAAAAAATCCGATCCGCAAGGCGCAAAGGCCGGCGAGATGGAATTGCAATCGATGATGCGCGATCCGAAATACTGGCGCGATCAGGACCCGTCCTTTATTTCAAAGGTGACCGAAGGGTTCCAAAAACTCTACGGCAATAAATAAAATTCAAATCCCCGCGTCATGCGGGGATTTTTTAGAAGGATAATAGAATGATAATAGAATGATAAAGATTAATAAAACGCTTGGCGAAAGCTATGATGTAGATCTTGATGATGTATACAGAGTCAAATCCGCGTTCAAAGATATTGGATATTACAAAGTGCCGTCCTATGGCTTAACTAAGTATCCAGATACTCATTTGTATAATGCGGTTCGTGAATTTCAGAGAGATGAAAATCTTAGGATAGATGGAGTGATGAGGCCTGACGGAGAAACGATTCAGGCGCTCAATAGTAAATTGCCAGATCATCCAGGGGTTAAAAGACCTGATATGCGGTGCCCTGTATGTGGCGGATGGCATGGAGGATCGATGGGGGATTTATGCCCTGACTGTACTTCTAAATGATTTCTGATGCTGAATAAAATCGGCAATATCTTCTTCCGAATAATCCAAGAGCCGCCCCACGAAATATTCATAAGCATCATCGAAGGAGCGGCGTCCTTCTATACATTCCTTATGCATCCAGATAAACGCGTTTGCACGCCATTCATGGTTTGGCAAAATGAATAAAACATATTGTGTTGGGTGTGGATTCTTTGAGTTTCGAGATATGTAATCCAACCGGATTATTTGTTTAGATGCAACATAAGGGGCAAAAGCCTGTTCAGGAATAACCGTTTCTGGAATCGTTTGACCCTCTATTATCGCATCATAGAATATGGCCAGATGTTTTTTGCCATCCAGCATCAATTCCAGTTCTTTGCCTTGGTGCGGTCCGATCATGAGAATACCATACAAAAAATCCGGCCATTTGCGCCGGATTTTTTTTAAATCTTTAAGCCATCTGGCTTTCCATGAATTCGCGGGTGACGTAATCGTCGATCACGGCCTTGAATTTTTCGCGCACCTCGCGGTTCAACGGTTCGAACTGGATTGCAAGGCGGTCGCGGCTTTTGCGGACAATCTTGCCGCGCTGGGCGATGTCCATCAATCGGTCGCGCAGGCGGAATTTCATAGTGAGTTCAACCGGTGCATTCATGCTGAACAGGCGGTCATCGGCGTGGATTAACATGCCGCCGTCGCTCCAGTTGTGGACAGGGTAGGCCTTGCCGTCGATGACGGTAATGCAATTATCGGCGCTGCGGCGCGGGGAGGCGCGGCGGCTGCTCATATCATTGTCGTCATTGGCGGTGAATTTGCGAAGTTCCATATCCGGTATCCCTGGCTGTTTTTCTGTTTATATGGGAAATCTAATGAATCAATCCTCCATATGCAACCAGTATTTAGGGCATCGGCCCCCTCTGGCAATAAAATTCTTCTAAATAATGCTTGACATTAAAGGATTATATTCCTATACTGTTTCCTAGTCAGGCCCGCATTGCGTCTTCATGAAACGCGATCCGGGCCTTTTTCTTGCGGAAAACGGCCTAATCGCCGCCCGCGCATTTCCGGCTTTATCGCGGCCTCCAAGACAACCCGATTCCCGGAACCCGCTCCCATTAACCAAAACAAGAGGTGATTGTATGTCGACATCTATCGACACGGCCTTCATCAAGCAATTCGAACGCGAAGTGCATGAGGCCTATCAGCGCCAGGGTTCCAAACTAAGGAACACGGTGCGATCCATCAACAACGTCAAGGGCGCCAGCACGGTCTTCCAAAAGATCGGGAAGGGCACCGCTTCGACGAAATCCACGCATGGCATGGTCCCTGTTATGAACCTTGACCACAGCAACGTCGAAGCCACGCTGCAGGATTTTTACGCCGGTGACTGGGTCGACCATCTGGACGAACTGAAAACCAATATTCCGGAACGCCAGGTGATTGCCTCCGCAGGCGCCAACGCGCTAGGCCGTAAAACAGATGAACTCATCATCAACGCGCTGGCTACAGCCGCCACCCATGTGGTGGCCGAGGCGAACACGGGCCTGACCAAAAACAAGGTCATGGAAGCGTTCGAAATTTTCGGCGCCAACGATGTGCCGGATGACGGACAGCGTTTTGCCGTTGTCGGCTGGAAACAGTGGACGAACCTTTTGTCCCTGCCGGAATTTTCGAACGCCGATTATGTCGGTGCGGCGAATCTGCCCTACACGGCGGCGACGCAGGCGAAACAGTGGCTTGGCACCATCTGGATCCCGCATTCGGGTCTGCCGGTGGCCTCAGACATCCGTAAATGTTTCTTCTTCCACAAAACCGCTGTTGGTCATGCCTCCGGTTCCGATGTCCAGACGGATATCAGCTGGCATGGCGACCGCGCCGCGCACTTCGTCAACAATATGATGAGCCAGGGCGCCGCGCTGATCGATGCAGCGGGTGTTGTCGTCATCGAATGCGACGAAACGCCGGATTAACAGTGAAGGAGAATAAACCATGGCTTTAATATTATCCGACCTTAGCGTCTTGGCATACGCCAACAATTTTACATTGTGGCATTACAAGACCATCGATTCCGCCGTCACCGGCGCTGGCTATTTCAACAACGCCAGCAACACCATGCGTGTCGGCGATCTGATCATCGCAAACCTTGACACCGATGGAACGCCTTCGACGAAATTCTACGTCGTCACGGGCAATTCCGGCGGCACCGTTACGATCACGCTGTACTCGTAAAAGCAGTACTCGTGGCTTCCTCCCGCACGTAACGGCGGCTCGCAGCGCTTTTCGCGTTCATGGCAATTCCTCCCTGTGCCTCGGAACGCCGCGCTCGCCCTTTTTGAGGGCCGCCTGGACCATCGGGGGTTTGCAAAAACCCGTCTCCAGCCCGGATTTTTTCCGGGTTGGGGGCGGGATTCTTCTTGATTCGTCAAGGGGTTAGAATAAGGCAAAATATAAAATTGTAAGTAATTTCAAAGGGATGAAAGAATCCATTTGCCTTTTTCTCGCCGTTTTTGCTATTAATCTTTCATTAATAAAATTTTAAGCAGTACCTACGGCATTAGAGGGCCTCAAGCTGTGACACCAGGGCGTCAAAAGACAAATCTCCACTATGTTCCATGGAATGGAAACATCGAAACCAACATCGACGAAGCACGCGCGAGCCAGCTTCTGATGAAAGAAGAAACTCCTGAAGGCAACAAAATGCTGACCGAGCAATATGGCCGCATGGAAGATGCCGGGGTTCAGGGGCTTCGTTACGCATTGGAAGCCAAGGGTGGCGTGATCGTATACTGTGATAACCCACAGGAAGCTTATGATGCGATATATGGCAATATGGGCAAGCCCGAGAAGGCCGAACTCAAAGCCACTGTCGTTCCCTTCAAGCCGGCCTTCCAAAGCAGCATCGAATTGAATGCGGTGTTTGGCGGCGTGGCGCAAAATGACAATGGCATTTCCCGCGCACCGAAAATACACGGCGCGTTTGATCGCGCAACACAGGCGGCGGTATTCCAAAGTCCGGCAATTGGCCTGGAACTCGCCGCTTAAGCAACAAAACAGAACTCGTAAAAACGGCTCCCGATGGGGGCCGTTTTTTATTTCCTAATACCCAATCTTCAAGGAGAAACAAAATGGCCTTAAACGACGTGGCTTTATGCAGCCGCGCGCTGATCCGTCTTGGCGCGGCGCCAATCACATCTTTTGCCGATGGCACGGCGGAATCCGAAATTGCGGGGGCCTTGTTCGGTCCCGTGCGCGATGCGCTGCTTTCGTCCTACACATGGACATTCGCCATGTCACAGGCGCAATTGACGCCCTTGCTCGATGCGCCGGTTGCGGACTATCAAAAATCCTTTGCGCTTCCCAACAATTACCTGCGCGCGATATCGGCAGGCAGCGGCGGGCGGGGCAGGGGATTGAATTACCGCATCGCTCGCGGCGCACTGCACACGAATGCGGAAGAGGTGGTCCTGACATATTTATTCCGCCCCGAGGAAGAAGAGTTTCCGCCCTATTTTGATATGGCACTCATTGCGCGACTGTCCGCCGAATTCTGCATTCCGATCACCGAAAGCACATCCCGTGCCGATGCCATGATGCGCATGGCGGACAAGGAGGCGGCGAGGGCGCGGCAGATCGATGCGCAACAGGATTCGCCGAACCGTCTTGAAAATTTCACACTGATCGATGTCAGGGGGTAATGGATTATGGGCCTTCTTCGCCAGACCAAAACCAATTTCAATGCCGGTGAGATTGGCCGTGACCTGTTGGGGCGCGGTGATTTACGCGCCTATGAAAACGGCGCGCGCGCATTACGCAATATCTTTATTTTCCCGACAGGTGGCCTTACACGCCGCGCTGGCCTTGCCTATGTCGATACGGCAGAAGGTGATGGCCGTTTGATTTCATTTGAATTTAACACGGAACAAACCTATCTGCTCGTCCTGACGCATGAAGAGATTAATATCTATGCCGGCGGGATCAAGATCGCGACATTGCCCGCGCCATGGACATTGGCGCAAATTCCACAACTGACGTGGACGCAAAGTGCCGATACCCTTTTGCTTGTCCATCCGGATGTGGTTCCAAAACGCTTGATCCGTACGGCCCTTGGCGGCTTTGAATTACAAGATTGGAATTATTTCACCGAAGGAAATGTCGTTTATCAACCGCATTACAAATTCGCCGACAGCGCGGTGACGATAAAGCCCAGCGCGACCACAGGCACTATTACTCTGACCACATCTGCAAATGCTTTCGAAAGCGGCCATGCCGGAACGCGCATGCGTATCGGTGGCAAAGAAGTTCTTATCACATCGATCAGTTCGCCAACCGTGGCCACGGCCAATGTGATTGAAACTCTCTCTGCAACTGCGGCCACCATCGACTGGGCGGAACAGGCTTTCTCGCCCGTGCGCGGGTATCCTGGCGCGGTGGCGTTCCATCAGGATCGCCTCGTGATTGGCGGCAGCCGTGATTTACCGAACCGTTTGTGGTTTTCAAAAAGCGGAGACCTGTTCAATTTTGATCTCGGCACGGGCCTTGATGATGAATCGATCGAATTTGCAATTTTGTCGGATCAGGTCAACGCCATCCGCGGAATATTCTCTGGCCGCCATTTACAGGTCTTTACATCCGGTGCGGAATGGATGGTGACAGGCGATCCGCTCACGCCTGCGAGTGTCCAGCTCAACCGCCAGACGCGGGTAGGATCGCGTATTGATCGTTATATTCCGCCGGTGACGGTTGACGGGGCAACGATCTTTGTGGCGCGCAATGGCCAGGAAATGCGTGAATTTTTGTATACGGATGTGGAACAAGCCTATCAGTCAACGGACCTCGCATTGGTGTCACGCCACGTTTTGGGGCGTCCGGTTGATCAGGACTTTGATACGCTCAACCGCCTTTTGTTTGTGGTACGCGAAGACGGGAAGTTTGCAACGCTTACCATCTACCGTGCCGAAACAGTGGCCGCATGGACCCTCCATGAAACGCAGGGGCTTGTAAAATCAGTCTCGGTTGTCGGCGACGATGTCTATGTCCTTGTCCGGCGCGGCGATGATTATTTTATCGAACTCTTCGACAAAAATCTTAATCTCGACTCTGCCCTGACGGGTGAGGTCGAAATGCCCGCCACCGAATGGTCGGGGCTCGACCACTTGAATGGTAAAACCGTTTCCATCGTTGCCGATGGTGTGGTGTTGAACGATCAGGTGGTTGTCGATGGAGCGGTGACGATTGCGGACGCCGCAAGCAAGGTGGAAATAGGCCTGCCGTATACACATGTTATTGAACCGATGCCGCCATCGCCACTGAACAATACGGGTATTGTGCGCAAAGTACGCTTGCTCGAAGTAATATTCCGTTTGCAAGATACGCGGGCGCTACGGCTTGATGTCGGGCGCGGGCTGCAAGACATATCCCTGCGTGAAATCGGCGAAGATTCAATCCTTGATGAACCCGCGCCGTTGGTGAATGGGGATATATCTGTTCGGGCACTTGGGTGGCAGAAGGAGCCATCGGATTCATTATGGCGGATCGAACAATCCACGCCGCTACCGTTCACTTTACTCTCGGTCGCAACGGAAATTTATACAAACGATTAAAATTACAGGAGATTATCATGGCCGGAATGACATCATTCGCATCCCAGGCGTTTCAGGTTCTGGGCGCGGTCAACACCGTGCTGGGCGCCGTCAATCAATTCTCGAACGATTCAGGCAAGCAGGATTACGAAGCGCAGCAACGCAAAAACCAGATGGAACTCCAGAACGTGCAGGAAAAGGCCGCGCTCGAAAAGCGGCAAATCGCCCTCAATGCACAAGTGCTGGAAGAGGAACGCCGGAACGCCCTGCGCCGTGCCATCGCCCGGCAGAAAGCCGTTTATGGCGCCAGCGGCACGGATTCCAGCACCGGGTCCGGACAGGCGGTCCTTTTGGGGCTTGTCAGTGACAGTGAAGATGAAAGGGCACGGCGCCAAGCTCTCGATACCCTCAAGACCGCCTCGGCGGATCAGGCGGTGGCGCAGCAGCAACGGATCAACACATTGCAACTCACACAGTTGCGCGAACGTGACAAATATAATCAATACACGGCGGCCTATGATCTTGGCAGTGCCGTGAACAATATGCTCAAGGACAGCGCACCAAAATCCAGCTAACGCGGCTGCAATTGATAGAGAATGTTGTTGCCCATGCTGCCTTTCGGTGCGCCGGTCCGGCTTAATGAATTCCCGATCTCCGGCGTTGTCGGTTTATGCCGGCTGCGGCTGCCTGTATCATCGCAATAGCCGAAACAGGTGCGGTCATCATCCGCGCTGCTGCGCGAATTGTATAACGGCTCGTCGTCATACATATAGGCGCGTTGGGCGCGGATTTTCTCTCGTTCTTCCTGATACAGGCTTTGCGCGGACGCCGCAAAAGGTATCAGAACGGCTACTGCCGTCAAAATGATCAAGGTTCTCATGATGACAGCACCATAATTCGAAAATTTAAGGCGTGCAAGCATCTATTACTCACTACCAACTTTTACAGGAATATAAGAATGTCTGAACATATCAAGATACCGGATAACGCGCCGATCGTGCGCTATGTCGCGAACGGAACGCAAACGGTTTATGAATATCCATTTCCGGTCTTTGCCAGTGAGGACTTGAAGGTGTTCTTTGACGGAGCCCCGCAACTTGCGGGGTTTGATGTGGCGGATGCCGGAAACACCAATGGCGGGGCCGTGACATTCGACACCCCACCCGCGTATGGTGTTGTCATCACGTTGCAACGCCGGCTGCCGCTGGAACGCATGACGGATTTCTTGGAAGGCGGGGATTTTTCGGCGGTCGCCATCAACAACGAACTGGATTATCTGACGGCCTCAATCCAGCAGGTGGATCGCGATCTAGCGCCCATGCTGCGTTATTCCGATCATGAAAATCCTGCGGGCACCATTCTGCCTGACCGCGTCGTCCGCGCGAACAAGGCATTGGGCTTTGATGCCGATGGCAATCCTGTGGCGGTGAGCCTTGAGGGCAGCATGGCACCGCCCAATTTTACCGCGAATGGAACGGGCGCCACAACGCGCACCAGCCACGATAAATTTATGGATGGCGTTTCGGTCAAGGATTTCGGCGCGCTCGGCAACGGCCTCACCGACGATACGCTTGCCATACAAAAGGCGCTCGCCGCGCATGATAACGTCTATCTCCCCCCCGGTAATTATCTGATCAGTGGCACGATTACGGTGGGTGAACGTCAACGGCTGCACGGCGCAGGGCAGGTGTCGGTTTTGCAGTGTATCGACGATAGTTTCAATGCCGTAGAAATCGTGGCCGATTTCGCCACGGTGTCCGATCTGCGGATTACGGGCGGGGATATCGGGATCAAGCTCTATGGCGTATCGCGCCCCTGCGTTCAATGTTCGATTACCGATGTGACGATCTGGGAACCCGTCATCGGTGTCCAACTGGATGGGTACAACGATACGAACTTTCCCTGTTACTGGAACAATTTTGACCGCGTTCTGATTGAAATGCCATCACTCCATGGCATTCATCTGACAAGAACAGGGGCGGGCGATACGCCGAACGCCAACAAATTCCATGCCTGCCGTGTTTACAGTCATGGTGCGGATATGACGGGGCACGGCGTGTATGTCGAACATGGCGCGTTCAACAACGCCTTTATCGATTGTGAGGCGAATGTGAAAGGTACGGCGCAGGGGTGTTTCACCATGGGCGCGGGTTCCTATAAAACCATCCTGATCAATCCTTATGCCGAAAGTTTCAATACGGTCCCGAATATCAAGTTGGAAGCGGGGTCTGATGAAACCGCGATCTATAATCTTTTATCCATGTCCGACGGCGCGGCGATCTGGGATTTATCGGGCGGGAAATACACGGCGTTCAATGCCGGATTTCCTTTCAAAAACCGTCTGCAAAAAACCACCGTGGTCGATATGAACGCGACATTGCAGCGATACGACACCGAATATATCGATGCGAACGGGACAGTGCAGCTTGATATATCCCACTCCGTTCATTTGGTTTCCAGCTTTGGCGGCGCATTGAATGTAAAACTCCCCAATGCCGCCAATGCCCCCGGTGCGATGATGGTGGTCAAAAAAACCGACACTTCTACCAACGTGATAACCGTAACCGAAGATGGCGGGGCGGGGCCGGATGGCCGTTCCTATTATCTTGGCGGGGAGAATGATTTCGTGCAAGTGCTCTCCAACGGCGCGGAATGGTTCGTCATCTCGTCCAACCGCGCTCCCGGCAACACCCGCTATCATGACGGGTCCGGCACCTATGATATCGACATGGCGGTCGATATTTATTTGCTCTCTTCCTTTGGCGGGGCGATGACCGCACGCCTGCCACCGGCCAACGCCGCTATTGCGGCGGGGCGTACCGTGACGATCAAGAAAACCGATGTGTCATCGAACGTCATTACGGTGACCGAATATGGTGGCTCCGGCCCCGATGGATACGGCCAGCCGCTGTCATCACAATACAACGCCATCACGGTCGTATCGAACGGATCGCAATGGTACATCGTGAATAAGTTTTAAAAGTGAACAGAGGTTTCATGACTGAAAATATCGAAAAGGCTGCCAGAGCGCTGGTGGCCAAATTTTTGCCGTATACGCTCAAACGAACGCTACGGTCGTATTACCATTTCGTGAAAAACATGCCGGTTGATCTGCCGCTTGAGTCCAAGGAATTCAAGGAGCATCAGGCGGCCGGAAAAATGGCGATGGCCCATATCGAATCGCACCTGAAGGTTGCCGCCCTTGCCGGGGGGCCATCGGGCAAGCCGGCGCTGGCGACGGCCGATCTGCAAGACATTCTCAATGATCCCGATATCCAAGCGGCGGATGCGATCGAAGACGGGTTTGAGGATGAGCAAGAGGTGGTATAGGCCATCTTATCGCAAAGCCAAGTAATTCAACAGATTCTAATAAGAGGGAATATGGAGCAAGATTCTTGCCAAACGGTAAGTTTCCGCTTATTTTTATTAATATGGAACGCAACCCAAAAACAACAAACGCCCAATCTGCACGTCAGGATAGCGAACTGGCTACAGAGGTCATGGGAGCATGGAAGACGGCGATTGGTTCTTCAGGCGTTCCGCGCGTGCGGAAAATCGACACTCATCGGGATCTTCTCGGCGTGGGCGCTCTATCGGGATCCGGATTTGCGTATCCTGGTATTAGCAGCGGAGTCCCGGTTATCGAACAAGATGGTGCGGACCATCCGCAAGGTGATCGAAAGACATCCTTTAACACAACATCTCATTCCGACGAATCCTGACGAATGGGCGGCAGACCGGTTTACGGTTACCCGTAGCCGGGTCTCGCGTGACCCATCCGTTCTTGCCTGCGGTATTTACGCCAATATTACCGGCGCGCGCGCCGATGTTATCATCTGCGACGATGTGGAAGTGCCCAATACGTGCGACAGCGCGGAGAAGAGGGCAAAGCTGCGCGAACGTTTGAGCGAGAATGAATTTATTCTGGTGCCCGGCGGGCGCCATATTTTTATCGGCACGCCGCATACCTATTATTCCATCTATGCGAAGAAGCCGCGCAAGGAGATTGGTGAAGAAACGCATTTCCTGCAAAACTATACCCGCCTGTCCTTGCCCGTCATCACGGCGGGCGGTAACAGTCAGTGGCCCGAGCGATATAGTCTTGAGGATATCGAAGAGATAAGGCGTCAATCGGGGCCGATGAAATTCGCCTCGCAAATGATGCTGGACCCCGTCAATATCAAGGACAGCCGTCTCGACCCCGCGCTGCTCAACCGTTATGACGATGAAATCGTCTATAGCGAAGTGCAAAAGGAAACGATCCTGACGATCGGCGGTGTCAAGATGGTGTCGGCTTCCGCTTGGTGGGATCCGGCCTTTGGCTCCGCGAAGGGAGATAACAGTGTGCTTGCTGTGGTGTATACCTCCGTTGATGGCAATTACTATCTTCACCGGATGGATTATATCAAGGTCACGCCAAAAGACGGCGAAGACGAAGCGCATCTGCAATCGCAGCGCATTGCCCAAATTGTCCGCGATCTATATTTGCCATCCATTACGGTCGAAACCAACGGGATCGGCAAATTCCTGCCCGCCATTTTGCGCAATGTGATAAACAACGCCAAGGTGCCGTGCGCGGTGCAGGAAGCGCACAGCACGAAGGCAAAAGATACCCGCATTCTGGAATCCTTTGATACGGCGATGGCGGCGCGATCGCTCTATGTTCATTGCTCCGTGTTCGATACGCCATTCCTAAGCGAAATGCAGGAATGGCGGCCCGGGCGGAAATACGGCCGGGATGACGGGCTTGATGCCGCCGCGGGCGCGATTGCCCTTGAACCTATGCGCCTGCCAAGGTCTTACGGAGATAGTAAAAGGCGGTGGGGCGCAAAGGCGCACAAGGCCAAAACCATTCTCGATACATAAAGAAAGACAAACCATGAATACGATACTCGATACAGGCCTGATCTGGTGGATCACGGCGGTGGATATTCCTGCGCTCACCACGCTTTTCTGGCTGATCCTGCGCTCACGCAAAGACGCGCAAGACGCGCTGGAACAATTACAAGACAATCTCGATGTCCGCTCTACGCAACTGCGGGAGGCGCTCTCGTCGTTCAAACTGGAGGTCGCGAAGTCTTATTCATCCGTGACCGATATGAAGGACCTTGAAGGGCGCATTGTCTCACATCTCATTCGCATTGAATCCAAACTCGACCAGACCGCGCTGAAGACTGAGGCGCTGATGGGGGCGGCGCGATGAAAAAGATTTTAAAATTAATGACCGGGAAATCATCCGCGCCTTCAACCGATGGCGTGGATTTTTATAATGAGCTCGCTATCGACGTTCTGGCCCGCACCTTGTGGGGTGAAGCCCGGGGCGAGGGGGCGACAGGCATGGAGGCCGTGGCCTGCGTCATCCTGAACCGCGTTGTGGTGGCGGCGGCCAAAGGCGGAACTTACTGGTGGGGCAATGACATCATCACTGTCTGCCAAAAGCCGTATCAGTTTTCCTGCTGGAACAGGTCGGATCCGAATTACCGGAAGCTTTTGGAAGTGACGGATCAGGATATCCATTTTGCGACCGCCTTGCGCATTGCCCGCCGCGCTATCGCCGGAACGCTTGTCGATACAACGGACGGCGCCACGCATTATCATGCGCGGTTCATCATGCCCCATTGGGCGAAGGGCGAGGTGCCGACGCTCAGCCTCAAAAACCACATTTTTTATAAACTTATAGAATAAGCTGTCATCCTGAGCGCAGCGAAGGATTGGATCTCTGCTTCATGAGATTCTCCGGTTTCGCCTCAGAATGACAGGGAAAAGGAAAACACATGCTTCCCACTATTATAGGCAAAATTGGCCTGCCGGTCCTGATCAGCGTTATCGGCACCGCGCTTGGCAAAATCAACCATCCTGTCGCGCAAAGCGCGGCGGAATCCCTTCAGAATTTCGAAGGCGCGCTTGCCGGCGGCGCGATCAGTGTCGAACAGATGGCAGAGGCGAACCGCCATGCCGAGGCGCTCGCCGCGATGAAATCAAGGGAATATGAAACCGCGTTGTCGGAAATCAACCAGTCTCTGCGTACCGAGGTAGGGTCTAGTGATCCTTATGTCCGTCGGATGCGTCCTACGTTCGGTTATCTGCTCGCCTTTACATGGGCGCTGCAAATGGTAGGCATCGCCTATATCATGGTGTTTGATACGGATAAGATCGGTGCTGTGCTGGCCGGCATGGAGGGGCTTTCGACTATCTGGGCGGTCGCGCTTTCGGTACTTGGCATCTACGTCTATAAACGCAGCGAGGAAAAGAAAGTCTATCTTCCCTCCATCCCGCCGGAACCGAAAAAGACGGTCTTGTCGGTAACCAAGACGACCAACGTGACGCCGTCTTCGTCCAACCCTGTCTATAATGATTAGGTGATGTCCGGAATGATCTTGTGCCGGTCGTGTGCGCGTTTGTAATCCCGCCAGATGGAATAGCATCCGGCGCCGATAACAAGCGCAAGGCCGGCATAGGTCGTTGCCGCCGGCATGACGCCGAAGAACAGCCATCCGAAAATAATGCCCCAGATAATCTGCGTGTACATAAAGGGCGCGACCACCGATGTTTCGGGGGAGCGCGCATAACCGAGCGAGGTGCAGATGATACCCATCATGGCCATCGGCCCGTGAAAGGCAAACAGTGTCATGTCTTCCGCGCGGAAAGGAAGATAGACATCAAAGGCGATCGTGCAGATGATGCTGACGATCGCGATGCAGGCGGATGCGAAGAAACTGTAAACGGGCAGGGGCTGCCCGAACCCGATCTTGCGGAGCAGAATCACACTGGCCGCTGAGAACATT
Source organism: uncultured Alphaproteobacteria bacterium (assembly GCA_946481075.1). The sequence continues at coordinate 975,634 of CAMLMC010000001.1, read as the reverse complement.
GCGCCGCCGAGCGCAAACACAAATCCCCGTCCGAATGTATCAAACTGGGGGCCCGCCAAAACAACAACGCCCGAAAAGGCCACGACAACCGCAGCCCATCGCCGCCAGCCGACATGTTCTTTCAGAAATATGACCGTCATGATTAAAAGCATAAAAGGGGAAAGAAACACGATGCCGTAAAAATCCGCCATCGGCAGGGTTTTGAGCGCGGCCACCATGCAATAGGCGGTGCAGCAGGTCACCACGCCGCGCAGCAGGTGAAGATGAATCCTGTCCGGCAAAAAGGCGCGCATGCCATGGCGTGTTATAATCCATGTGGCCGAAACAATAGTGCCGATCATGCCGCTGACCGCCAGGACCTGAAAAATGGAATAATGGGCCTGAAGCAGTTTGGAGCAAAGATCGGCGACGCTGAATCCGAAAAATCCGAGCAGGAGAAGTCCAACCGCCTGTAAAAGGTGTTTTCTGTAAGCCGTTATATCGAAATGCATTTTATCGTTTTTTCATTTCCTCTATACCAGAAACCTATATACTGGATGGATGCTCGATTATCTAGCCTCTAATATAAAAGGTCTGTTTCGTGGAGCTTGGGCCGCCAAAGTTCTGGACATGACCCACGACTTTCTCAAGCTGGAAGCGGCGGGCGGGATTATTCTCGTGCTGTTTTCCGCAGTCGCCATCATTATCGCTAACAGCCCGCTTTATCCCGCCTATGATTATCTTTTGAACGGCGTTCATTTCGGGATTGGTTTCAACGGGCCCGGTGAGGCGTCGCTGGAAATGAACAAATCTGTCCTGCACTGGATCAATGACGGGATGATGGTGATTTTCTTCTTCCTCGTTGGCCTGGAAATCAAGCGGGAAATGACGGTCGGGGCGCTCGCGACCCCCAAAAAGGCGCTTTTGCCCATTCTGGCCGCCATCGGCGGCATGGCTGTTCCGGCCGCGATCTATGCCTTCATCAATATTGACAGTCCCGAAACGGTTCGTGGCTGGGCCATTCCCTGCGCCACAGACATCGCCTTCGCGCTGTGCGTCATTTCGCTTGCAGGGCCGCGTGTGCCGACGGAAATCAAGGTTTTGTTCCTTGGTCTCGTGATTATGGACGATATCGGCGCTATTATGGTGATTGCCGCGTTCTATACGGAGCAATTGAATGTTCCGATGCTGATTCTGGCATTTATTCCCGTGATTGTTTTGTACCTGCTGAATCGCCGTGGTGTGATCCGCACCGCGCCTTATATCATATGCGGTGTTATTCTCTGGATTCTGGTGTTGAAATCCGGCGTGCATGCCACGCTTGCCGGTGTTTTGACCGCCGCCTTCATTCCGGTGCGCGTGAAGGATGAGCGCCGTTCGCCCTGTCAGCGGCTGGAACACGACCTGCACCCTTGGGTGGCGTTCTTCATCCTGCCGATTTTCGGGTTCGCCAATGCAGGCGTTCCTTTTGCGGGGCTCGGGCCCGATGCGTTGGTCCAGCCGATCACGCTCGGCATTATTCTCGGTCTTGTGATTGGCAAACAGATAGGCATTTTCGGGGCTGTCTGGCTCGCCGTGAAATCGGGCCTGTGTGCCAAACCGGACAACACCACATGGCCGCAAATCTATGCCATGGCGGTGGTTTGCGGGATCGGCTTTACCATGTCGCTGTTTATCGGCGGGCTATCCTTCAGCGGACATGAGGAGCAGGCGGAAGTGCGTATTGGCGTGCTTGTCGGGTCTTTAATTTCGGCCGTGGCGGGCTATATCCTTCTTAAGAAAACCGGTGGAGGAACCCATGCGACCAACCAAGCCCCTATTGTTACTGGCCATCATTAGTCTGGGTGCCCCCGCCGCAGCCGCGGAAGGAAATTTGCCGATGACCACTGCCAAGACATTCGAAAAGACCGAAAACTCCCTGGGCAAGCTGACGGACATGCAGCGTTACGTGACACAGCATGACGGCACCGAAAAACCGTTCGAAAACGAGTATTGGGACCATAAGGAAGAGGGGATTTACGTCGATGTGGTAAGCGGGGAAGCGCTTTTTTCCTCGCTCGACAAGTTTGATTCCGGCACCGGCTGGCCGTCCTTTACCAAGCCGATTGGCGAGGTGATGACCAAGGAAGACCGCAAATTCGGCATGGCACGGACGGAGGTGCGCTCGGCGAATGCCGATTCCCACCTCGGCCATGTATTCATGGATGGGCCGAAGGACAAGGGCGGGGCGCGTTATTGCATCAATTCCGCCGCGCTGCGTTTTATCCCGAAAGATAAAATGGCCGAAGAAGGATACGGACAGTATTTATCCATTTTTAACCAAGATGGTGATACAAAAGACGGGAAATAACCTGCCTTGAAGGGGTTCTCCCATGTCTGCACCGTATAAAATCAATGGTTCCATCGTCGATATGACGGGTGATGGTGTGTGGCCGCACATGTCAGCCGAGATCCGGAATCAGCTTATTTCGAAATTTTTTGATATCGACTGGAAGGTGCATGACATATCCTTGCAGGCCCGCGATAAAACCAACGACGGCGCGCTGGAAGACGCGATTGCCGATTTAAAGGAACACAAGGCCGCCGTGAAGGGGCCGACGATTACCCCGAACAAGGAAGAAACGATTGCGTTCGGCCTGTCGAAACAATGGGATTCACCGAACGGTATTATCCGCCGCGCAATCAACGGCGCGGCCATTTTGCGCAATACGATCGAAATTGACGGCATCGATAAATTCGCGCCGCTGATGAAAGATGTGACGATTGTCCGCCAGGCCGTGGGCGGTATCTACGGCGCGCCGAACGTTGCCATTCCTGGAAAAGGCATTTTAAAACTGGTCTATGAAGGCGATGACGGTGTATCGCAGGTTCTGGTCGAAGGCCGCAAGGTTGAAACAGGCGTGGCCCTTTTGACGACCGAAACGGATTCCTCCATCCGCGATTATGCGCATGCGGTGTTCGGCCAAGCACTCGCCGCCGGAAAATCGGTTATCTTCGCGGGCAAAAACACGATCAACCCGACCTATGACGGGCGTTTCATCGATATTTTCAACGGAATTTACAAGGCATCCTACGAAGATAAATTCAAGGCCGCCGGAATTCATTTCAATGACAAGGTGCAATTGATCGATGCGGTGGTAAGCAAAATCCCGCAAGGAAAATTGAACAACATGATCATTGCCCTGAAAAACTATGACGGCGATGTGGTGTCTGATCAGGTGGCGGGCGAGCATAAATCGCTGGGCCTCATGGATTCTACACTGGTCAGTGCAGACGGCACATTGCTTGCTGATCCGCCGCATGGCACCGCGCCGGATTTAGAGCCCGCATGGCATGAGAAAAAGATTCTGCTCGCCAATCCCGCCGCGCATATTTTTGCCTATGCCGAGGCGATCCGCCACAAGGCGCTGTTAAACAAACAGGCGGAAGGGGAAGAACTGGCGAAGCTTTTAAAGCTTGCTGTCGTCAAAACGATTGAAGAAGGCCTGCCGACCAGCCAGTTAACCGGCGATCTTGCCAAAGACAGATCAAAATCCATCACGGGCCAGCAATTCATCGCCAATGTGCGCGAGACGTTCAGCGCCATGATTTCGTCGCAAAGCCAGCCAAAATCCGCCGCGATTTAATGGTTTATTAAATATTCCGGTTTATAACCGAACAAGAAAGGCCGCCGAGGTGAATAAGGCGGTCTTTTTTTATGCCTATTTTTTCGCGGCTTTCAACGTGTTTTGCATCAGGCAGGCAATCGTCATCGGGCCTACGCCGCCGGGGACGGGGGTGATGGCGGAGGCGACCTTGGCGGCTGTCTCGAAATCAACATCTCCCACAAGGCTCCCCCCCTGCGCTGCGCGCTGCCCCCCCGCTGGCGGGGGGGTAAGGGGGGGAGTGACCCGGTTGATGCCAACATCGATCACGATGGCGCCGGGTTTGACCCAATCACCCTGTACCATTTTCGGGCGGCCCACGGCGGCCACCAGAATATCGGCCCCGCGGCAGATCGCGGCGAGGTCCTTCGTGCGCGAATGTGCGGTCGTCACCGTACAGTTTTCATTGAGCAGCAACTGCGCCATTGGTTTGCCGAACAGATTGGACCGGCCGATCACGACGGCGTTCAGGCCCGAGAGGTTGCCACGCACTGATTTGATTAGCAGCAAGGATCCTTGCGGCGTGCAGGGGACAAGGCCGTCATCCATGCCGAGGAAAAGCTTACCCGCATTGGTGACGGTCAAACCATCGACGTCTTTTTCCGGCGCGATGGTTTGCACAAGGCTTTCCTGCACATCCGCCAGATGTTTGGGCAAAGGCAGTTGCAACAAGATGCCATGGACATCCGGATTGGCGTTCAGGTTTTTGATGACATGGCGGATTTCGGCCTCGGTGGCCGTTTCCGGCAGACGCTGTTCAAAGCTTTCAATCCCAACCTCGGCGCAGGCCTTGACCTTGTTGCCGACATAGACATGGGACGCGGGATCATCCCCCACCAGAATGACGGCGAGGCCGACGGATTTACCCGAAGCCTTGAGCGCCGCGACATCGGATGCGATATCCTTGCGCAGAGTGGCGGCAATGGTTTTTCCGTCGATAATGGTGGCTGCGCTCATGGTGCCTTACGTCCTAATAGAAGAAGATGCCCAAAACAAGACGCTTCAGGATTTCGATGGCCAGAATAATGATGATCGGCGTCAAGTCGATCCCGGCAATCGGCGGGATGAGCTTGCGAAGCGGGCGATAGACCGGATCCGTGATTTTTTCGAGCAGCAGCACGAATTTTGCCGCATAAGGATTGCGAACGTTGATAACGCCAAAAACGATCAGCCAGCTCAGGATGACCTGAAGGATGATAATCCAGAAAGCGACGTCGAGTAAAAGAAGCAGAATTTGGCCGATAGCGGTGCTCATAGGCGGTTTCCCCCGTGCGGAAGTAATGTTTCAATAACCATGTTTCCTGTATAATCGAAAAGACGAAGCGGGCAAAGGGGACTTTTTCATCGTGATTGGGCTGGATTACATTATGGCCGGGTATGTCACCCTCGCAAGCGGCCAGATCAAATGCGAGATCAAGAAATCGCCGGAATTGGCCGTTACCGCGACCGATACCGCCCTGAAAATCGACAACAGCAAGTCGAAGGCCGAACTCAACCAGTTCGATATCGATACGGTTTCCCCCTATGGCCGGAATGCGCAGGTCCATGTCGGCGGCCTTATGAGCGGGGAAATCAAGACCTCTAGCAATGTCAGTATCATGAGCGAGACTTACCCCGCCCTGAATGCCGCCTGCCTGTTGGTCAACAAGATCACGGTCAAAATCCATGTCGACCCCACTATCTATATCGCGCGGGAATATAAGAGAGGCAGTTGCATGTATGCTTCTGTTCTAGAGCACGAACAAAAACATGTCCGTACCGACCGAATTCTGGTCAACAAATATACAGGTCTGATCGCCAAGGCGCTCGACGCGGAGTTCAGAAAAACGAATTATGCGTTTGGCCCGGTGCGCGCCATGAATGTTGATGAAGAGCAAAGACGGATCAGCCATGTGACAAGCCGGATCGTCAAGGACCTTTCTGAAAAGATGAACGAGGAGCGCCGGATCCTGCAACAAAAGATCGACACGCTGGAAGAATATAACCGCGTCAGCAATGCGTGCAAGGGTCGGACCTGATGCTGGGGCTTGAATATATCGCGGCGGGATATTTGCACCTTGCGAGTGCCGCCAATATCGAATGCAAACTAACCAAAGCGCCGGAAATTACGGTGAGTGCGAATGGTCTCGATACCAAAATCATCGAAACCAAAGGAATTCAGGACCTGACCGCGATGTCGCGCGCGGCTGGCACCGAAACACCATACGATAAGGACGCGGTTGTGCACACCGAAGGACTGCGTCTGGGGCGCATCGGGCTCAAGGGGGAATATCAGTTTGAAACGCAAACCTATACCAAGCTTGGTAAGATTTGCATGACCGTATCCAAGGTGAATATCAGGGTGGAACTGGACCCGACCATATACATCGCAAAGGAATTCAAACGCGGCTCCTGTCATTACAATGCCGTTCTGGAACATGAAAAAAAGCATGTCGCGCTCGACCGCAAAATCGTCAACAAATATCTGAATGTCATGGTCAAGGCGGTGAACAACACGCTTAAACATGTTGGCTATGTCCACGGACCTTATAACGTGGAGCAGTTGCCTGCTCTGCAAAAACAGATCGGTGGTATTCTGGATAGCGTGATTGAGCAGTTCTATACCAACATGAACCGGGAAAACGACGCGCTTCAGGTCAGCACGGTCGATACGCTGGCTGAATACGAACGCGTTGATGCGGTGTGCGACGATGCGGAAAAGGAACGGGGCAGGGCCGCGGCCTTTCAGGCGGTCCGCAAAAAATAAGCCGCCGCCCGGTTGGGTGGGCAGCGGCTTTGATGACTTGACCGGCTTGGAAACGTATTCAGGAGAAGGAGGAATTAACCGGTAATTTTTATATTGATCCCTGAATGTGGCGGAAGTTGGGACAAGCGGGCAAAAAATTTCAAAAAAGTTCCAAATAAGAATGAATCGCAATTGGGGGGTCGCTGGCCATCATTTTGGCGGGAAACTCGATTAACCACTTTTTATCTTCTACCGTTGCATTATACTTGCTGTGAAGAATTTTCACGTTCGCTTCCTTATTTAAAATCAACAGCATAAGCATCCAAAAGGTCTTACGATTATGGCACGCACCGGCAACGACACACTCAAAACCCGTAAAACGCTGACGATCGACGGAAAGTCGTATGACTATTTCTCGTTGAAAGCGGCGGCGGAACAGCTTGGCGATATTACGAAACTGCCGTTCACACTGAAAGTGCTGCTTGAAAATATGCTTCGTTTTGAAGATGACCGTTCGGTAACGACAAAAGATGTTAAGGCCGTCATCGACTGGCAAAAACACAAGAAATCCGATGCCGAAATTGCCTATCGCCCGGCACGCGTTTTAATGCAGGACTTTACCGGCGTTCCGGCTGTCGTTGATTTGGCCGCGATGCGCGAAGCGACAGCAAATCTTGGCGGCGATCCGCAAAAAATCAATCCGCTATGCGCCGTGGACCTTGTCATCGACCACTCCGTCATGGTCAATGAATTCGGCTCTCCCGTCGCGTTTCAACGCAACGTGGAAGAAGAATTCAAACAGAACATCGAACGTTATCAGTTCCTGCGATGGGGCCAGAATGCCTTCAACAATTTCCGCGTTGTTCCTCCGGGGACGGGGATTTGCCACCAGGTAAACCTTGAATATCTCGCGCAGACTGTTTGGGTTGAAAAAGACCAGATGGGCCGCGAAGTGGCTTTCCCGGATACGCTGGTGGGGACAGACTCCCACACAACCATGGTCAACGGTCTTGCCGTTCTCGGCTGGGGTGTCGGCGGTATCGAAGCCGAAGCCGCGATGCTCGGCCAGCCGGTATCCATGCTGATCCCTGAAGTCATCGGTTTCAAAATCACAGGCACACCGAAGGAAGGCACGACGGCGACCGACCTCGTTCTGACAGTCACACAGATGCTGCGTAAGAAAGGCGTCGTCAACAAATTCGTTGAATTTTATGGCGAAGGCCTCGACCACATGTCACTTGCCGACCGCGCGACGATTGCCAACATGGCGCCGGAATATGGCGCGACCTGCGGTTTCTTCCCGATCGATGAAGAAACAATCCGTTATTTGAGCTTTACAGGCCGCGATCTCGACCGCGTGAAACTCGTTGAGGCCTATGCGAAAGAACAAGGCCTGTGGCGCGAGAAGGGGCACGAGCCTGTCTTTACCGACACGCTGCACCTCGATCTTTCCGATGTTGAACCATCCATCGCCGGACCGAAACGTCCGCAGGACCGCGTTCTTTTGAAAGACGCCGCAAGCAGCTTTAAAACAATCGAAAACCTCTCCGGTAAAAAAGTCCCCGTCGATGGGGCCGATTATGTTCTGGAAGACGGCGCGGTCACAATCGCCGCGATCACGTCCTGCACCAACACATCGAACCCGTCCGTGATGGTGGCCGCCGGTCTTGTCGCCAAAAAGGCGCATGAACTGGGCCTGACGCGCAAGCCATGGGTGAAGACATCATTGGCACCCGGGTCGCAGGTCGTTACAGATTATTTGAACAAGGCAGATTTGCAAAAACATCTCGATGCCGTCGGGTTCAACCTCGTCGGTTATGGCTGTACGACCTGTATCGGCAACTCGGGTCCTCTGCCGGAACCGATTGCCAATGCCGTTGTCGCGGGTGACCTGACCGTTGCGGGCGTCCTCTCCGGAAACCGCAACTTCGAAGGCCGCATCAACCCACACGTGAAGGCGAACTATCTGGCCTCTCCGCCGCTGGTTGTCGCCTATGCGATTGCGGGCAACATGAATATCGACATTACAAAAGACCCGATCGGTAAATCCAAAGATGGTAAGGATGTTTTCCTGAAAGATATCTGGCCATCGAATGCCGAAATCGCGGCGACCGTGGCGCAATGCCTGACGCCTGAAATGTTCAAGAGCCGTTATTCCAACGTGTTCCTGGGACCACAGGAATGGCAAGACATCAAGGGCGCGGCGAATTCCGAAACCTATACCTGGGATTCATCCTCGACCTATGTGCAAAATCCGCCGTATTTTGAGGGGATGAGCCACACAGCCGGAACCATTTCCAATGTGCGCGGCGCGAAACTGATGGCGCTGTTCGGTGATTCCATCACGACCGACCACATCTCTCCTGCCGGTTCCATCAAGAAAGACTCTCCGGCGGGCAAATATTTGATTGCCAACGGCGTTGCACCGATTGACTTTAACTCCTACGGCGCGCGCCGCGGGAACCACGAAGTCATGATGCGCGGCACGTTTGCCAACATCCGTATCAAGAACGAACTGCTCGATGGTGTCGAAGGCGGCTTCACGAAATATAACGGCGAAGTCATGCCGATTTATGATGCCTGTATGAAGTATCAGGCCGATGGCACGCCGCTCGTCGTGATCGCGGGTAAAGAATATGGCACGGGATCAAGCCGCGACTGGGCTGCGAAGGGCACGACGCTGCTTGGCGTCAAGGCCGTCATCGCCGAAAGCTTTGAACGGATCCACCGATCCAACCTCGTCGGCATGGGCGTTGTTCCACTGGTCTTTAAAGGCGGCATGACACGCGCCGACCTGAAGCTTGACGGGTCGGAAACATTCGATGTGATCGGTCTTGAGGGCGATCTCAAACCTTTGCAGGATGTGACGCTCGTCATCACACGCGCCGATGGCAAGAAGGAAGAGCACAAGCTTCTCTGCCGCATCGATACCGCGGATGAAATCGATTACATGAAAAACGGCGGCATTCTGCACTACGTTCTGCGCTCGCTGGTTTCTGCCAAGGAAGCCGCGGCGTAATATGACTGCCCAAAAGCCCCCTCTATGATGGGGATTCCAGTAAACCAGCTATGTATTCTTCTCGTCTATTAGCATTTTGTTATCTATTCTTTACTAAAGTCTGTTGGGGATTAATAAAATAAAGGGGCTGCGTTATGCACACGACATATCACGAAAAAGACCTGAAATGGGACCGGGGTTTATATCACACGCCGGACGGACATTTTCTAATCGATGCGTTTGGCCAATATTGCCTGATCGAAGGGGCGGAAAAGGCCCATGAAATCCGCATGTGCCGCCGCTATACGATTATTATGAGCTTTGTGCTCGCGGTGGTCGGGATCGGCCTGCAACTTGGATACGGACATAGCCTTCTCTATGATAACGGTGAATTGATCTGGCCGATGATCGCGGCGTTTTTATTGTATCTGGGCGCTTTTCTTTCCTTCCTGTCATTTAATGTATGGGCGCGGATTAAATTGCCAAAGGCGAATGTCGAGCCGGCGCCGTTGAGTGAAAGCTTGTTGATAGAGGCGCGCAAAGGCACGGTTCAGGAATGGTTGATCCTGTCCGCATGGTCTTTGCTGTTCGTATTGTTCCTATTGCTGACGACAAACGACATGATCGCTGCGTCCATTTTTGCAATGGTTGGAATATACAGCGGTCTGTCGGCATGGCTTCATTACCGGCACACCAAAGACTAGCTTCCATAAGCGGCAATCAGCTGTTCTATTTTTTCACGCGGGGCGGGGATGATTTCCCCGCCTTTCTTTTCGGCAAGGCCGGAATGAACAAAGAACTCTCGCAAAGATCGCGTATTGTGATGTTTCAGCAAGAAAGGATCGAGGTCTTCGACGGTGCGATGGTGGAAATGCCTGTCGGCACCGCGTGCGGTTATATCGCCTAGCGCAACGTTGTTCTTCCGTTTGTCCGGCAGTACTCCGGTTTCCAGCGTGATCCGCGCCGCTTCGACAAAAACATCACGCGCGCTTATTTTCGGCATCATAAGCGGGTTTGCCTTTTCGAATTCGTCGACAAGCTTTGTAAGGGTTATGCCCCGTTCATGGATCAACCTTTCACGCACCTTGTCTGCCGTTATTTTCTTTCCATCGACCGTGGTGATCGTTTCCTTCAACGGTGGAAGGATACCAAGCCGATGGCGCCTGCCGATGGCCCAGCGGGCGATATCATCATTTGGTGGCATGATGGAAGGAGTGCGCAAATGGGCCGTGCCCCCATTCTTTTTGTTCTGCTGCATGACAATCAAAGCGCCAAGCGTTAAACCACGTTTTTGAAGATAATTATGTATGTCTTCCCAATACGGGGATTTTATCCCTTGAAAGCGGATTTTGGACGGCGGTGGCAGAGCATTGTTTTTGGCCATGTAAATCATGGCGCGTTTATAGATACGGTAGTCGGACGGCATGGCGAGGCCGGGCGCGCCGACTTTACCCCTTTCGTAATCGGCAACTTCATCCGACAGCTTGATACCTTTATCGTGGTAATAAATTCGCAAAAGATAGGTCCAGCCGATGCTGTCTTTTGGCAGGAATTCATGATCGCCATTGCCGCAGTTCCGGCTATTTGGAAGGGTGCCATATTTATTGCGCACGGCAATCGCGGCTTCTATACGCTCGGTTTTTGTGGGATGGTATTTGAGCTTTGGATATTTGTTTTTTTGCCGTACGGGAAGATCGAAAATTTCCAGCATCTTTTCAGGATGCCTGATCAGATCTTCTTTTGCGGCCTCATGCTCCAGACTCTCGATATTCGCCAGAATGCGGATGGTGCGCGAAATGTCGAAGAACGCTTCTGGTAGCGGGGCAGTATTGCCGATCATGCCGATAAGCTGTTCTGCAAAATGAACAGCGGTCTTTCCCTTCAAACCGGCCTGATCAAGGCCTTGCACCAAAGCGCGGCGGATATGCGAAAGGGGCTTTCTCATGCAGGTTCTGTATAAATCTGACGGGATGAAATCAAGAAAAAATTATTGGACCCACTGGCTCATATCGATTTCGCCGGTGGCCAGTTTTGCTTCGATCTGTGGGCGCAGGATTTTCATGGCTATTTCCTCGGATTGTTTTACCAACGCGGGGAAATCGGGACGGTCGGGGCGATAGGAAACCACATATTTACGTTCGAGGCTTTCTATGGCTTTGCCGAGATTGATCAGGCGTTCGGCCCCGCGTTTGCCCTTGCGGTCTTCATCCGAATATTTATCGATCATTTCGGAATCGCGCTTGCGGTTGATCATGCCAACCGCGAAGGCCAGCTGGACGCCCTCTAAAAATGCCGCCGCCGCCGTGAGAATAGTGGGGATGCGAATGGGGTCCCCGTCAAGTTTTTTGGTCTTTACGGTGTAATTGAAGGTTGTCTTGCGCGTTGCGCCGCGCAGGATGATGCCGCATTTGGCCTCGTCTTCTTTGATTGACACGATCAGGGCGATATTGGAGTCATGTTCTATCTTGATGGCTTTTCCCGCTTGGCGGAACGCGGATTCGGCAAAAAGGACTGACTGGGTATAGTCCTGCTTGTTTGCGGTATCGCATTTTTCGATGATATCGAGGAAACCATGCCGCTCCCCGTCTTCAAACACAACGCGGCCTTTGTAATACACGGCCGCCCAGATATCCGGGTTCCAGTCCTTTTCGTATCCTTTGATGACGTCGTTCCACAACTGGCCCCAGTTGAAGTTGTAATCACGGGACATTATGGGCCCATGCTCGTAATATTCCTTGGCAATCGCGGCGGCCAGACGCGTGCAGCTGTGCATGTTCTGGGTGCGGATAACATAGGTTTCGGCGTGATCCCCGAAACGGTTGGCGAGGGGCACGACCATGCGGTTGCTAAGCGCGATAATAGGCGGCGTGTCGGCATTGTCGCCCGCGGGATCACGCAGGACAAACTTTTCCCTTAGCAACGATGTTTTGAATTCGTACGCCATAAATCCACCTTACCATAGATGGCCAAGTGGCTGAATTGTTTTTAATTTTTTAGGCAAAAGCAGGGGTGGAAAAGGACGGGGCCGACACATAGGATGGTTTGAACGTCGCGCGGTCCATTTCCGCAATGGTTTGAGCAATACCCTGGTGAAGACCGGCGAAAACCCCACTCAGGCTTTTCTTCACACCCAATTCAAACCGCTCGTCCATCCGGTTTTGCGCCTTGGCGGCAGCACGGTCCTGATGAACGGCGGAAGCCATTTCGCCGGCTTCCCAGAGTTGCTCAACGCCCGCGCCAAAGGCCAGCCCTGTAAAAGCCTGCGCCAGCGCCATGCCGAAAAGGCTGTCGGTGGTGCGTGCTTTTTGTGTCTGTTTTTGGTTGCCTGCGTTCATACCCCCCAACCTACAGGAGGGCGTTTAAGCGCTACTTAAATATAGATAAAATTCGAAACGATTGTTTGGGGTAGCAAAAAGCCCGCCGAATGGGCGGGTGATTAAGAAACTATTAATGACGAAGCGCAAGCCTTGCATAGATCTCGGCTTTTCTTTCTTCCAGAACGCTGTTTATGCGACTTGTCTTTAATTTGTACACATCATGCATGATTTGGCTTATTTGAGGGCGCATCATGTTGGTACGGGCTGCGGATAGACTATGGATTTCAGACAGGATTTGCTCGCGCTCTGATCCTTTTGTGTCAATCAGGCGTCCAATCGCGTTTCCTACCGCGCGATCATTGGTGCCCGGATCGTTGTAGGGGGTTTTTTCTTCGAAATGCTGTCTTAATCTGCGTCTCATGCTTTATGCATAGACCTGCAGGTTATGCTTGGCAATAGGGAAAATTGTTAAGAAAACAGGGCGTCGATATCGGCCTGGGAATTGCCATGGACGATGTGCTCGCTGGTTTCCTTTTCGGGATGGGCCGGAACGTCGATACCGAGCGTTTCCAGTGTCTCGCTGATACGGTCTTCGATATCGTTGATGCTTTCGAGCGTCTTGCGGATACGCTGGCTGGTGATGTCCTGGAAGGAGCAGGAAACCATGATGTTCTGGACATGGTCGCGCAGAGCGCCGAGGAGCGCCTCACGCGTTTGTTCTTCGACCCAATCGTCCGGATGGGCGTCATAGAGGATAGTGCTCATCTTGTCTGTTGAATCGAGTATTTGCGTGGCCGCCTTGGTGGTTTCGGCGATAACGGCTTCCAGTTCTACGCCCGTGTTGGCAGGGGTGTCGCCGCTGCCTTCATAGGAAATGGCGTTCATGACGCCCAGAATTTCACCGAACTTTCGGGCCATGCCTTCTTCATTCATGTCGATCTGCTGTGAGGTCGCATTGATTTCCATGGAAATTTCATCGAAACGGCGGCGGATAAACGTTTCCATCTGCGACATTTGCTGCTGCATCGTCACAACAGCCTTTGCCACGAGCATGACCATCTGGTCTTTGTCGTTTGCATTGGAGGAAGACGGTGTCGGCATCTGTATGACTGTTTCCATGAATAGGCCTTTCAGACCAGAGTTGGTCAGACTTCATCCTATCCAATAATGGTAAAAAATATCTTACAGTCCAGAGCGTTTGACCCAGAAAACCTCGCCGGCCGAGTTTTCGGTGCTCAGCCAGTCAAAGCCCATACCGGGGTAGGCGGCGGAAAGGGCCGGCCCGCAGCGGCCCAGTTCGCAGATCATGCCGCCATCGGGGTTTAGATACTCTTTCGCCCCGTCTATGATTCGCCGGACGATATCGAGCCCGTCATCGCCTGCGGCGAGCGCCATGGCGGGTTCATGCTCGAATTCGGGGGGCAGGTGGTCCATGCCTTCCGCATCGACATAAGGCGGGTTGGTGATGATCAGGTCGTATTTGCGGCCTGCGAGCGGGGCGAAGAGATCCCCTTCGTGCAGGTGGACCCGGTCCTCCAGCCCATAGGCCTCAATATTCCTGCGGGCGACGTCCAGCGCGCCCCTGGATAGGTCCGCCGCATCGATCATGGCATTCGGGAACAGATGTGCCGCAATGATCGCAAGGCAGCCTGATCCGGTGCATAGATCAAGAACGCTCAAAACCCCGTTATAATCGCCAACCGGTTTAAAGCCGCCGGGGGCGCAGAGTATTTCCGCTATGAAGGAACGGGGAATCAGGACCCGTTCATCGACATAGAAAGGAAAGCCCTGAATATAGGCCTTGTTCAAAAGATAGGGGGCGGGCAGGCGTGTTTTGACGCGTCTGTGGATAAGATCAGTCAGTCTTTTACGTTCGTCCATCGTCAGCCGCGCTGTCCAGTAAGGCTCCAGCGAATCAATGGGAAGTTGTAGTGATTCGAGAACCATATAGGCGGCTTCGTCAAAGGCGGTTGTCGTGCCATGACCGTAAAAAAGCCCGGATTCATTGAACTTACTGACCCCATAGCGCACAAAATCCTGCACCGTTTCAAGGTCGCGCGCGGCGCGTTTTGAGAGAATCATATCTTTGTTTTTGAGCGATCGAGACTTCATAACTACCTTAAATATAGTATTTGCAGAGCTTCGTCACGGGGCATTGTGAAGGGGGTATGCGCATTTTTGTGCGTATTTATTGCTCTTTTTCGCTTTTTACATTTGCGTTTTTTAAAAAAAGCGTAATATGGCGATACCTTGAAACATTGAGAAGGAACTAAAAACCATGGCTGCTAAAAAAGCTACAGCTAAGAAAGCACCGGCCAAAAAAGCCGCTGCCAAAAAAGCTCCAGCGAAAAAAGCACCGGCCAAAAAAGCCGCTGCTGCTAAAAAAGCACCGGCCAAAAAAGCCGCTGCTCCGAAAGCTGCTCCTAAAGCCGCTGCAAAACCTGCCAAATTTGTTTCCGTTGCAACAGGTGATGTTGTTACGCTGAAGCAACTGGCTGCCGATCTGGCCCAGCTGCACGAACTGCCGAAAAAGCAGTCCGAAGCCGTTCTGGCAGACCTGATCGCGCACATCACGAAGCACATCAAGCGCGGCGCGAAAGTTCGCGTTCCGGCGTTCGGCATCCTGATGGTCAAGAAAACATCCGCTCGCATGGGCCGCAACCCGGCAACCGGCGAAACGATCAAGATTCCGGCCAAGAAGAAAGTTGCTTTCCGCGTCTCCAAAGACCTGAAAACAGCCGTTCTCTAGGACCTAGATTGAAAGAAAACCGCTCCTCTTGCGAGGGGCGGTTTTTTTGTTCTGCGAAACGCCGTAGCGACCTTTATGCCGCGCAGGTCTGGTTGTTCTTTTGGAATTTCTTCAAGATCATATGCGCGCCGCCAACCAGTACGATCCACAGAACGACCCCGCCGATAATATAGGCGAAGCTTTCGGGTTTGGGGTCCAGCAGCATTTGCGTCAGCCCTTCGCCGAGCACGCCGCGGGAGATGGCCCCGGGCAGCATGGCCAGGAACGTACCGAGGAACCAGATAAGCGCGCCCACCGACGACAGGCCCGCAATCACATTGAGGATGCTAAAGGGCGGGGCGGGCAGCGCGTGCAGGGCGACCATGCCGGCCAGCCCGCAGGCCTTGAGCTTTTGATCGACCGGTTTGACTTTCGGGTGGTCCAGCCATTTCTTGCCTTTGAACTTTTTGACGGCCATGCCGATGGCGTAAAAGACCGCCGTGTTCGCCATGACGCCGATCAGGCCATAGGCAATGCCCCACAGGCCAAAGACCATGGCGACGACAAGGTTCAAAAGCGCGATGGGAAAGAAAACGACCCCCGCCGCGATATAGCAACCGATAACAATCGGCAACGCCCATGCAGAGCCACGCGCCTGTTCAAGAAAGGCTGTCAGGCTTTCTTTCAGGGCGCTTTCGTCGTTCCAGACAAACATCGACAGGGCAAAGAGGGCCCCGCCGACGAGGAGGGCCGCAATCGCCCACAGGATGATCTTTTTGCGTGACATCAAAGCGGTGTCGCCATCGTTGTTGGTGTCACCGGCAGGGGCGTTATTGTCCCCGTCATAGGTTGTTGTTATGCCGTTCACTTACAGAATGCTCCCCTTGATCGTTGGTTCGCGGACCATGCCGGCATCGTTGACAAGGATTTGCGGCTGATTCTGAAACCGCAGGCGCATCTTGCGCGCGCCTGTCATCGGCGCCTCCGGCGCATCATCCATATGCGCGCGATACACACGCTCGTTCAAAAGGCGGCGGGGCACGGAGGGCGGCGGGTTGATATCGGCGGCCGGAATATGCGGCGGGACGAATTGGTCGTTCATGGCGTGATGGCTCCTGAAGTGTTTTTCCTGAGCCTGTTCCAACGCCCATAACCGGCGGGCGGTTCCGTTTAAAGGGAAAGCGTCACGGGGATTTGCGCCCATCGCTCTGGCTTGAACTGAACAGGTTGGCTTTCCCGCCCGGCAATAGTTCGATCAGGCCAAGATCGCGGTTGAGCGCGGCGATAGACCTGTATTCATCATGCGGCAAGGCCTCGAACGCTTCGATCGCTTCCTCGCTCGCGCCATGGTCCAGCGCAAAGGCAACGATCTCCGGCTTGGTGGCGGGGAAGGGCATGGTGTCGATCAGTTCAAGATAGTTGATGGCCATATGAATATCTCCTTTAAAACTCCGTGACGGGCTTTGGCATTTTTTCGGGAAGGACCGGCGGCATCGATTCCGCCTTTTGCTCCTCAAGCTCCTGCCGCGCCTCAAGCAATGCGCGCTCTTGCTCAAGGCGCTCTATCTCGGCCTCGTAAGGCGATTGCGGCTGCTGTTGCTGTTGCTGCTGCGCATGCGAACCGCTTTGTGGTTGTTCGCGCCCGCTGCCGTCCTCCCCATCGCCTTCCACATTGCTGAACAAGTCCGGCGTATCGAACACGGGCAGGTCGTCCGATGTATCGCCGATCGCCGTGTCCGGCGCGGGCGAAGGCGCGCCCGCATGGCGGCCCAGCACCCATATGCCCACCGCCACCATGACAACAACCGCGATCAAAATTATAAGAATTCGCATGGCCCGCCAACGGGCGGCGGCGCTTTTAATTCCATCGTCCCCGTTAAGGGCGGGGCCGGTTTGTCTAGTTCGTTTTCGGGTTTTGGAATTTTTTTCGCCGCGAAATCCATTAGTTTGTTTTTGAAATTTTTCGGGGAACCCCGCGCAAGTGATTGCACCGCCACGCAGAATCGGAACGGCGTGACCAAGGGGCGTGAGAGTGGGCCCAGTGGGCCGGCTTTTTTTGTGGGTGTGGGGAAGGGGCGTTTGGCGGCGCTGTGTGCTTTGCAGGCGGTTCTTACCATACCGACAGTATAGGATATTATTCCTAATTTGTCAATAATTTCTATGGCTAATTATATTACTAATGTCAAATATAATTGATACCTATTCAATACTCGTCATATTAGCTTTACATCTCGCCTCCTAATAAATATTTGTGAAATATTAAACAATAAAAGCGAGAGATCATGAAAAATAAATTATCTATATTGCTGGCAATTTTAGTCTGTACGGGGTGTGCCCAGAATGCCGCGTGGCATAGCGATCAGGTAAGCAAAACAGAGAAAAATAATCTTACTGTCGGTACAGTTCAGCGAAGCATACATAAAGGTATGTCTGGCGGACAGGTCGCAGAGGTTTTAGGTTCACCTAATATCGTCTCAACCGATGAAAATGGTCAGGAAGTTTGGATTTACGATAAATTCTACACGGAAGGTGTTGTTTCAGGCAGCAACGGCTGGACATTTGGTCTTAGCAATGTTGCAGCAGGTGCCGCCCGCACATCGCAATCAACCATGACTGTTATCATTAAATTTGGGGCGAATAAAAAAGTTCGTGATGTCGCCTATCATAAATCAAGTTTCTAAGGGGGATACTATGAAACATAAATTTCTAGGTGCTGCTATCATTGCCGCGCTGCTTCTAGCTGGATGTAATCAAACAATTCCTAAAAGTGCTCTGCAAATGAAGCCGGATACTCTTGCAATGCGGCAGCTGCAAACAAGATCTTTTGACACGTCCAATGAAGCAAAACTTTTGTCAGCTGGAGCTTCGGTTCTACAAGATTTGGGGTTTAGTATTGAAGAATCTGAAACTAAGCTCGGCGTTATTCTTGGTGAAAAGGATCGTGATGCCGTGGAAGCAGGGCAGGTTGCCGGCAAAATATTTATGGCGGTCATGTTTGGTGCACATATGGCAATAGACAAAAATCAAAAAATTAGAGCGTCCTTAATCACACGTCCGGTTTCTTCTAAAAAGACTAATCTGCGAATAACAATTCAACGTGTTATCTGGAATGAGCATGGGCAGATATCACGAACGGAAAGCGTTACGGACCAAGAAATATATCAAGATTTCTTTAACAAGCTTTCTAAATCAGTATTTCTAAATGCCAATGAAATTTAAGGGGAAGATTATGAAGTTTCTTAAACTAATGATGCTGGGGATTACAGCAGTTTCAATTTCGGCCTGCCAAACGTCTTCTAAAAGCCATATTATGGAGACATCTGTATCTCAGGTGCAGGCTAGGTCTATCCAAACAAGGGCGTTTAATACGACCAATAAAACTAAAACCTTACGCACTATTATTGCTACATTGCAGGACTTAGGGTTTGTGATTGATAAGGCTGACCAAGAATTGGGTACGGTAAGCGGAACCAAGCTTGACGGTTATCAGTTGAGGATGACTGTTACTGTTCGTCCTCGTGGAAATAAACAAACTCTGGTCCGCGCGAACGCTACATATAATGTCACACCTGTGTTGGATGCGGAACCATACCAGCAATTTTTTGCTGCCTTAGAAAAAGCGATGTTCTTGACTGCGCATCAGGTTGATTAAATTTCTTCCCAACAGAAAACCCGGCTTGAAGCCGGGTTTTTAGTTCTTTGTACTCGGATCCCCATCTGCGCGGGGATGACAGTCTGGCTAGAGGCCTTTATAGATCCCGTTTGTGCGAATGCCCGCTTATGCGGGCATGCCAACGGGATGACGGATTGTGCTTATGATAAGGAGATCCTTCGGCTCGCGGTGCTCACTCAGGATGACAGTTTGGCTAAGGCGCTATGCGCCTAAGCAAACTGTCACTTATCATCCCCCATCTTAAGCGCGGCGATAAACGCGCTTTGCGGGATTTCGACATTGCCGTACTGGCGCATTTTCAGCTTACCTTTTTTCTGCTTCTCAAGGAGCTTGCGTTTACGGGTCGCGTCGCCGCCGTAACATTTGGCCGTCACGTCTTTGCGCATCGCGGAGATATCTTCACGCGCGATGAATTTCGCGCCGATTGCGGCCTGAATGGCGATTTTGAACATCTGCCGCGGGATCAGTTCTTTCAACCGTTCGCACATGCCGCGGCCTCTGCGTTCCGCCTGTGACCTGTGCACCATCATCGACAGCGCATCGACCGGTTCCGAATTCACGAGGATATCCATCTTGATCAAATCGCCTTCCACATATTCATCGAGCGCGTAATCGAAGCTGGCGTAACCACGGGAGATGGATTTCAAACGGTCATAGAAATCGAACACGACTTCGTTGAGCGGCAATTTATACACGATCATTGCGCGGGAGCCGACATAGGTGAGTTCCTGTTGAATGCCGCGCCGTTCCTGACAGAGCTGGAGCAGGCTGCCGACATATTCATCCGGCGTCATGATGGTCGCGCGGATAAAGGGTTCTTCAATCTTGGCGATGCGCGTCACTTCGGGCATGTCGGCGGGGTTGTAAAGATCAATCACATCGCCGTTCGTCAAATGGACCTTGTACACAACGGATGGCGCGGTGGGGATGAGGTCGAGGTCAAATTCACGCTCCAGACGCTCCTGAATGATCTCCATATGCAAAAGGCCCAAAAAGCCGCAGCGGAAACCCATGCCGAGGGCCTGGGAATTCTCTGGTTCATAATGAAGCGAGGCGTCGTTGAGTTTCAGTTTGCCGATGCTCTCCCTCAGTTTTTCAAACTCGGAAGAATCCGCCGGGAAGAGGGAGCAGAACACCATCGGCACGGAGGGTTTGAACCCCGCGAGCGCTTCAGCCGCCGGTGTGCGGTCATCGGTGATCGTGTCGCCGACCATCGTGTCGGAAATATCCTTGATCGCCGCCGTGATAAAGCCCATCTCGCCGGGGCCGATGGCGTCGAGCACCACCTTCTTCGGCGTGAACATACCAACGCGGTCAATCTCACGCACGCGGCCGTTGCTCATAAACCTAATCTTCTGGCCTTTTTTCAAATAGCCGTCGATGACGCGGACGAGGATGACCACGCCAAGGTAAGCGTCATACCAACTATCGACCAGAAGCGCCTTGGTCGGCGCATCGGGGTTGCCCTTGGGCGCGGGCAGGCGCGTGACGATGGCTTCCAGAAGATCGGGAATACCGATGCCGGATTTGCCGGAGACGAGGACCGCATCCGATGCATCAAGGCCGATCACATCTTCGATCTGGCGTTTCGCATTCTCCGGGTCCGCCGCCGGCAGGTCGATCTTGTTGATCGTCGGAATGATTTCGTGGTTGTTGTCGAGCGCCTGATACACGTTGGCGAGCGTTTGCGCCTCCACCCCTTGGCTGGCGTCGACGACGAGGATGGAGCCTTCGCAGGAGGCGAGGGAGCGGGAGACCTCATAGGCGAAGTCGACATGGCCCGGCGTGTCCATCAGGTTCAATTGGTATTCGATGCCGTCCTTCGCCTTATAGGCAAGGCGGACCGTTTGCGCCTTGATCGTAATGCCGCGCTCTTTCTCGATATCCATGTTGTCGAGCACCTGCTCCGTCATCTCGCGCTCTTCCAGCCCGCCGCAGGTTTGAATGAGGCGGTCGGCCAGCGTGGATTTCCCGTGGTCGATGTGGGCGATAATCGCGAAGTTGCGGATATGCTCCAATGGTTTGGTTTTTATGGTGCTCATGGGGCCGGAATGTAGGCAAAACCTTGGAAAAGGGCAAGGGGGGAATGGGGGATATCTGGCCTTATTTCTACTGGAAAACCGCGACGCAGCCCTGATTCTGTGCCGTATTCGCGCGCCTGATGTGATCTTCATGCACAAAGCCGGACATTTCAACGCGGTCGGCGGTTATAATATCCACTTTGACAAAGTCGGACTGGGGAATATTCGCCTTGAACTGCACGCACGATCCGCCATCCAGTACTCCAAGGGATGCAGACTGTGTCGAGGCGCTTTCCCGTAAATTCAGGCCGTTGCCGGACACAATGTAAAAATCACGCTGACCGGAAACGGGGCGGACTGTCGGGACGATGGGCTCGGCGGGGGCTATATTGGCAACTGACACCGCCTCCGAGAAAGCGGGGGTTGGTTTTTTTGTTTTGGTTTTTTTACTTGGGTTGTCCGGCTCTACCGCAATGGAGGCTATAGGCTGTGAATTTACTTCCACAGGAATATTGACCGTTGAGGCTACTGTCTCGAAACTATCACTTTGTGGCCTTTTGGTTCCCTGATCGTCGGATATTAAAAGGGGGTAAGTGCTATTGGCAATTTGATATGATGAATTCTGCGCATACCGTATTTTAGGGACGGATATTTCAAATCGTTCCGATCCACGCGTTATCTCTAAAAGAACTTCGCTCGATTCCGTGCCTGTAATATAGATTAAAAGCTGTTTTCTGCGTTCTTCATTATTAAATGCGGCGCCATATATATATCCGTTAATAAAAGAAATTATGTCACCTTTCTTTAAACCAGCTTTATGAGCGGGTCCTTCGTTTACGAGTTCAGCAATTGTAAGATAACCAGCCTGCTCGATTAAAACGGCGCCAATGTCATTTCTGTCAGATTCATAAATAATCATATCGTTCTTCAAATATGGCACTTTGTCCTGATGATACGGATTTTCCGCAGGTGTAGGCAACCGCTGTACGTGTGCTTGCGCCTGAGGTGAATCTGTAATGGGCGCTGGTTGCGGGCGGGGTGGAGCGCTTTTCTGGGTATTGTTCTCTCCCGCCGCCATTAAGAAAGCAATCCCTATACCGGCGAGCCCTCCGACAAAAAGTAATCCTATACCGATATCGGACCCATCGGAGTCTCCTCCGCCACTGCCCGATGAAGGCGCACTTGGTGTGTAACTCGTGCCACTGCTGTCACTGTCACTACTATTGCTACTTCCCCATGACCAATTGTCCGGCTCTTGCCTTCTGGGTGCGGGTTTTGGCGTCGAAAAATAATCTGGGGTTCTAGGCGCAGTTGCTTGTAACATGTCCCTAAACGCGGTCAGGCCGGTCACACGGCAGGGTGTGCCCAGCGGATGCACTGCTCCACAATTTCCGCATAAACCATTCAAATTTACTTGCTCCTTTAGGCGCCAATTATCTGCTTTTCGTTATTATTTATATTGCCTTCATTTTAATTTCAATAAAAATATGCGGCGGTTCCCATGTATTCAAAACAAACCCCATCTTCCCATGGAACGGAAAGGGCGGTAGGGTCGTTGGCGGGCGGAGTTACCCCCCGAACCATAGACAGACCAAGACAGATAAGGATTAACCATTATGTTCAAAAGATCCCTGATTTTGCCGGCGCTGGCCGTGCTCGCCCTTGCCGCTTGCGACGACAACAACGCCGAGCAGACAAGCTCCACCGACACAACAACAACGGCGAGTGAAGTGGCCCCGGCCACAGGCGAGGCCGATACAACCACGACAACCGCCCCTGCCATGACAGAAACGCAGGAATACACACCGACGACCAACCCGGAAACCATGGGTGGCGGCGGCGGCGGCATTCCCGATGAACAAAGAACGGCCACGGAAAACGACACAATGGGCAATGCCGGCCCGACGGAAGGGATGAGCGCCGATGAAACGCCCGCCGCGCCAAACCCCGAGACTTTCAATGAAGAAGCCGCCACCGACGCGGTGGATGATGCCACATGCGGCGATTACAGCGCATGGGTGGGGCAGCCGGTGGATGAAGCGGCCCTTACCGAAACCGGCAAGGTCTACCGCGTGATGAAGGCGGGCGATGCCATGACTATGGACCACAATCCGGACCGCATCAATGTGGAACAGGATGATGCCGGAATCGTCACTCGCGTTTGGTGCGGTTGATTTTGGCCTGCCTGATTTTCTCCGGCGCTGCGTTATTCGTTGCTCATGTATAGCAATACATTTCGCGCCTCATGCCTTGCGCCGTAAAAAATCCGTTTGGCCAATTTGGTAATGCCCGCAGCACAAACGCTGTTCGTCAAAAAGCGTGATATGCGCCTAGTCCATAGCCAAATCCTGATCGTTGGATAAGAATAAAAAACCGCCCGAAAGGGCGGTTTTTGGATTTTCTTGTTTTATCAGCCTGTCATTGAAAGGCTCGGGTTATTATTGGCTAGGTTGCGATGCATTTCGTTGCCAACTTCCTGAGTTCTTTCTGCAGGTACAGCACCAAGTGCCGCTGTTTGATAAACGCTGCCTGTCAAGAACGATGGGCCGCCAACGGTCACGGGGAGGGAAGCCATTGGGCCTACCGGTGTGCCGTTTGCAAATTGCCGGGCTTCATCATTCGCGGTTTCAATCCGCTGTGGCGCAGGAGTCCCATTGAAAACCTGAAGGTCCTGTCCAACCGAATCTTGAACTTTTGGGACGTAATGTTCTGCAAAGGCCTGAACATAAGGATCTTGTGTCCACATTGCGGTCAAACCAGCAAGACCATTGAAAAGGCCTGCAACCATGCCGCCATCTTGGAAACCGGTTAGGGCTTTCATCGCATCAGCGAAGGCTTGCGGGTCTTGTAAAATTTTCAGGAAAGTACCCCATGGATCTGTTTCCAGTTCAGCAAAGATGCCTGCGGCTTCGATGCGGTTGTCCCGTAAACCAAATGTTCTCATAGCTTGATGATAGCGGTTACGTGTGTTCGCATCCGAAGGATTTTGTGAAGCCGCAACACCTGCTTCAACAACTTCGAACGCTTGCTCACCTGTCAGGTTTGGGTTCTCTGCAACCTGCTTTAAAACCTCTGTGAAGTTCGCGCGGGTTTGGGCATCTTGAAGACCTGCCGCTGCCGCATTCATATCGATCGGCGAGCCCGGCGCGCCAAGCTTTTCATTCATGACTTTCAGGAATGTCGGGTCTTTAACAACAGCGTCTTTCAGTGCTGCCGCAAAATTCGGATCGGAACGGGCGACATCAAGAATTGGTTTGGCAGCAGGGTTGGCGGCTTCAAAAGCGTCAAGCAACTGGCCCGGTTCTTTCGTGCCAATCAATTCACGAAGGGCTTGCATCTGAGCATCGCCGGAAAGATCTTTAATTCTATTAAAGTCTTCGCCTGCGGCCATTGGAAGACCAAAAACGATTGGTGTATCAGTAAGCTTGGCCAAGAAATTCAATTTGGCTGCGTCTGACATATGGGCGGAAGGGGCCGGAGCCTCTTGCCCTGCTGTTTGACCTGTAACCGGATTTACTGGAACGCCAACCATGTTCAATTCCCTTTATCTAACCTTATGCCCCTATTGTACGAAATCGGATAAACCGAATGCAAATTTACAAAGGGGAGGCGTAAAAACATAATATATTCCAATAGTTTATATATGTTTAACGGATTTTGCCGTTTTCGCCGATTCTTCAAAATTAAAGGCCGCTGGAGGGCGGCCTTTATTGTTCGTTATGCTGGAACTGCTTCAGGAATATAACCTGAGGGGCGGTTGCGGTTGTTCGCTTTTGGCATCTGGCTTGTCCCCTTGTTCGGGTTGAAGTGAGCCATTGGTCCCGGTGCTTCGCCACCCATCGCGGCTTCCATGCTTGGGAAGATCGTTTGATCTGCCGCTGCTGTTTGGAATACTTCTCTTGGCGTTGTTGGCTCAACAGAAGCTGTTTGTGTCGGAGCGGGTGTTGTTGCCGCAGGTGCCGCAAAGTCACCGCTATGTGTCGCATATTCAAATATGGTGCGGATACCGGATTTATCAGGTGTCCATTGCTCGCCCATTGTTGCTTCCACTGTGCTACGGATACCTTCACGGGCAAGGTCGCTAGCGCCCAGCAGGCCAAGGCCGGTTGTATTGATAGCGGCTTCAACTGTCCCAGTTGCGAGTTCTGTACCTGCACGGCCCCATTCACCGTTCATCGCATAACCGAAAGCGGCGGCACCAGAGAAGGCGAGAGTGATCGCACCACCCACGAATGGGATTTTTTTAGCGCCGATCTTCATAGCATCGTCAACAAGGCCAAGGCCTTCAGTTGCCACTGTTTTAACGCCCATGCCCATGGTTACAACTTGGCCAGCGCTCATGGCATCCATAACTGTTTTTTCTGCGCCATCAAGGCCTTCAGGTGTAGGAGTTACGCCGTCGCCAGTCGAGGCTTCCGCAGGTGTAGTGCTCAAGGCAGAGATACCGAAGAATGATGCTGTTCCAAGACCAGCCCAAGCCAAGCCCCTAACAAGTTTGGATCTACCAGAACCGCCCTTTATAGTATCGTCAGCGTTATCAACGACAGTCTCGATTGCGGCAGAGGCTTCACCCTTAGCAACGGTCATTTTGCCGTCCGGGCCATCACCTGGAGGGGGCGTGTTGTTGCCACCGCCATTTGTAGGACCACCATTTGGGCCGCCTTTGCCTTTGAATGCATTGATGCCACCTTTAACGGCAGCAGTACCTGCCAATCCCGCAAGGCCCAACGCGAGGCCAGATTCCATAGTGGCAACGCCAGCATTGCCGCCATCCAATTGGTCAGGAACGAATTCTTCAACGCCGTTAAGAGCATTTCCTACAGGACTATTGGCAGTTTTGTGCTTATTGAGTTTATCTTTCAAGAAGTTATTAAGGCCTGGCAAATATTTATCGCCGCCAAAATCTTCGAGCAATTTCTGAATAAGACCGTAGATTCCGTAGAGAAGTTTGTTTTGACCAGCTTCCGCTTCCGATGTCTCGTTCATCGTCAGAACAGAGGACCAAATAGAGTGGCCGATACCTGTAGAAGCTAGAGCCGTACCTACAGCGGTTATACCAGCAGCCCAAATACCTAATTTCTTAGGTGCTCCACCGCCAATTCCTTCTTTTACTACAGCCAGTGTTCCATTTGCAGCTTGGTTAGTTTGATTTCTGATCGCGGTCGCAAGTGTATCATCAACTTGGCCGCCTGATGCTTTGATGTGGCTAATAATTTGGTCGGAAGCATTGGAGGCATTTTTAGAAGCGGCCCCAGAACCAGATTCTAAAGCACTTTTGGTGCTATCAAAAAAGTTTACGACTTTTCCACCCAGTCCTGTGACCGTGTTCCATAAGCCATATCCTTTTTGGGTCATCCTTGCCATCTTCTTCTCCTCTACCGCTCAAATATTCACTTAACATATAGCGGTTGTTTATTAACTTACCCCTAAGATACCAAAAATAAAACGGCGATCTCAAATCGGGTCTAATAATCATGTAAAATCAATCGGTTAAATCGTTTCAGGGTTTTTGCCCGTTCTTGGAAACCGATTCCACCTGTTCCCCAACCCTAGCAAACTCGCCGTTCGCGGCGCAAATTTGGGCCAAGTATGAAATATCATATCATAAATTCCATAAAAAATCCCGCAAATTGCGGGATTTTGGCGGAATTCTGCGGGTTTTAAGGCGCGGCGAAACCGCTGGTTCTGAATCCCCGCTGTGCAAAGGCGCTTTGCGCCTGCCGCGGGGATGACAGGAGAGGTGGGGTATAGGCGGTGATACGGGATGAGGAAGAGATCCTTCGCTGCGCTCAGGATGACATGGGAAGATGATCATCTGAGATTCTGATCATCCGATCATCCGTTAATGGAAGAAGTGGCGCATACCGGTAAACACCATGGCGAGGCCGCGTTCATCGGCCGCCGCGATGACATCGGCGTCTTTCACGGACCCGCCCGGTTGAATGATGGCCGTTGCGCCCGCATCCGCCGCCGCCAGAAGGCCGTCAGGAAAGGGGAAAAAGGCATCGGAGGCCACAGCCATCGGTGCGCCGTTTGCGGGCTTTAGCCGGAATTCTTCCATGCGCAGCGCAGCAATGCGGGATGAGTCCCGGCGGTTCATTTGCCCCGCGCCAATACCAACCGTGCGCATGCCGGCGGCATAAACGATGGCGTTGGATTTCACATGTTTGCCGACCTTGAAGGCGAAGAGCATGTCTTTGAGTTCTTCGTCCGTCGGTTGGCGTTTCGTCACAACCTTCAGCATGTCTTTCGTCACCACGCCGTTATCGGCGTTCTGGACCAGCAGGCCGCCCGCAATGGGTTTGACCATCAGGCGCGGGGCCGAGACATCGGGAAGGGCACCCGTGCGCAGGACGCGCAGGTTTTTCTTCGTGGAAAGGATTTCGAGTGCGTCGGCATCGATTTCCGGCGCGATGATGACTTCGGAAAAAATCTCGATGATCTTCGCCGCCGTTTTGGCATCCAAAGTGCGGTTCAGCGCGATGATGCCGCCAAAGGCGGAGACGGGATCGCAAGCCAATGCTTTTTCATACGCATCGAACATGTTTGCGCCGATGGCAACGCCGCACGGGTTTGCGTGTTTGATGATGGCGCCCGCCGGTTCATCGAATTCCGCAACGAGTTCATAGGCCGCGTCGGTATCGTTGAGGTTGTTGTAAGAGAGTTCTTTGCCTTGCAGCACTTCCGCGCTGGCAGCCCCCGGGCGGATTTCATTGGTGGCATAGAGGGCCGCGTTTTGATGCGGGTTTTCACCGTAACGCAAAGATTGTTTCATCGTGCCCGCGAAGGATATCTGGCGCGGGAATTCGGACATGTCTTGCGATGCGAACCACATGGAGATGGCAGAGTCATACGCCGCCGTGTGCGCATAGGCGCGGGCCGCGAGTTTCTTGCGAAGGTCGAATGTCGTTGCGCCGTTGTTGGCGTTCAGTTCTTCCGTCACCGCCGCGTAGTCGGCGGCGTCCGTCACAATGGCAACATACGCGTGGTTCTTGGCGGCCGAGCGCACCATGGCGGGCCCGCCAATATCGATGTTTTCAATGCAGGTGTCATAGTCCGCGCCGGAGGCGACGGTTTTGACGAACGGATAGAGATTGACAACGACGAGGTCGATATCACCGATATCGTGCGCGTCTTGCGCGGCCTTGTGATCCGCATTGTCGCGCACAGAGAGAATGCCGCCATGGACCTTTGGGTGCAGGGTTTTGACGCGGCCATCCATCATTTCCGGAAATCCCGTATGTTCGGAGACTTCCTTGACCGCGAGGCCCGCGTCCTTGATCGCCTTATAGGTGCCGCCGGTGGAGAGCAATTCCACGCCATGCGCGCTTAGCGCCTTTGCAAATTCCACGAGACCGGTTTTATCCGAAACGGAGAGCAGGGCGCGTTTGATTTTGACAAGGGATTGGGCGGACATAGAGGGCTCGATTCTGGCTGCGTGGGTCATCCGCCCCTTATAACGCCCGAAATCCGTATTCGCAAGATTGGATGATTTAAACCGTTTTGGTCGCCTGATATGGAATGGTGGCAGGGGCGGCGGCCGTGGCCGTTGCCGCCGGAACCGTGATCGGCGGGCAGTTCGGCTTTACATAGATGCCGCGCGAACCATCAAGCGGTTTAAAGGCGTCCGTGATGCCGAGCACCGTTTCCGCGCCGCCCAGAACAAGGAACCCGTCATCGGGCAGCAGGGCCGCCATATTTTGCAGGACCTTTGCCTTGGTTTCACGGTCGAAATAGATGAGCACGTTACGGCAGAAGATAATGTCGAATTTACCGAGTGCGGACATTGAATCGAGCAGGTTGAAGTATTTGAACTGGACCATCGATTTGATGTCGTTTTTCAGGCACCAGCGTTCCGCACGTTGTTCGAAATATTTCATCAGCATTTGAATGGGCAGGCCGCGCTGAACTTCGAATTGCGTGTATTCGGCCTTTTTCGCTTGTTCAATAACGGCGGTGTCAATGTCTGTGGCGGTGATATCAAAAGTCCAGCCCGGCGCCTTGGCCGCATTTTCGCGGATCAGCATGGACAGGGAGTAGGGTTCCTGTCCTGTCGAACTGGCGGCGCACCAGATGCGCGCCCGTTTATTGGCCCCGCGTGTTTTCACAAGATGGGGGATGATGATATCGCGGAACTGGTCGAAGGGCTTGGAGTCGCGGAAGAAGGATGTTTCATTGGTTGTCATCGCCTCTACCACATCCTTGATCAGATCTGCGGAGGGCATACCGCGCATGGCAACCGTCATGGATTCCAGATTGGGGTAGTTCCATTTGCGGGCAACGGGCGTCAAGCGAGAGTCGAGCAGATAGGATTTATCCTGCGTCAGCGCGAGGCCGGATTTTTCCATGAGAAGGTCTTTATAAAAGTCGAAATCCGCTAACCGCATATAATCCTATACTTTCCCGAATGCCTGTCTAACAAAGCCGCCAATATCCTGCAAGGGCAGTACGGCCGTACATATTCCGTTTGTCGCCACCGCGCCCGGCATGCCCCAGACAACGGATGTTTCCTGATCCTGTGCCACCACGCGTCCGCCCTTTTCGGCCAGCATCTTCATGCTGGGCAGCCCGTCAGAGCCCATTCCCGTGAGAATGACGCCGAGAATTTTCGGCCCCCATATTTCAATGGCGGAGCGCACCATCGGGTCGACCGAGGGGCGGCAGAAATTTTCAGGCGGGCCGTCATTGAGGACGATTTCAATTCGCCCATTCTGCCGCGCGAAGGTCATATGCCGGCCACCGGGGGCGACATAAAGTTTATTATTTTCCACCGGCATGCCTGTTTCGCCTTCAAATGCCTGCACACCTGTTTGCTGGGTAATATGCTGGGCCAGAATTTTGGTGAAGGTCGGCGGCATGTGCTGGGTCAGGATGATAGGCACGCCCAGATCCTTGAAAGAGCTGACAACCTTGAACAAAGCCTGCGGCCCCCCGGTGGAAGAACCGATCGCCAAAAGATTGGGGCGGAAGATTTCACCGGGCAGGGGTCTTTTCAGGGTGAAGTCTGTTTTGCTTTTAAGGGCCCCGTGCTGGCCGCCGGTGAAGGCCGTGGCCCCTGCAACGGGGCGCGACGTGGCGGTGGGGGCGATGCTGCCCGCCGGACGGTGCGTGCGGCGCCCAAGCGATTTTACAACGCGCAAGAGATCCGTCTTGAACTGTTCCGCCGAGTTGATTTCAACGCCGTTGGAGGGTTTGGCCAGACATTCGGTCGCGCCGAGTTCAAAGGCCTTCATCGTGATTTCCCCGTTGCGGACCGTAAGGGTCGAACACATGATAACCCGCACGCCGGGGGATGCGGCGATGATTTTGGGTAGTGCCGTGATACCATCCATCACAGGCATTTCCACATCGAGGATCACAATATCCGGGTGATATTTTTCGACGGAAAAAATCCCCATTTCGCCATTCGAAACAGAAGCGACAACCGAAACTTCGGGATCGGCCTGAAGAATGCGTGAGATAAACCCGCGCACAACGGCAGAATCATCGACCAGCATGACCTGAATCTGGCTGGACGGGGAAGCGGTGCCGGAAGCGCCCCCGGCAGGCGTATTAATCGTCATCATAAACCGGGGTTACTTGGGTTGGACCAGGCCGATCTGGGCGAATTTCGATTCAATGATCTCGCCATCGAAGGGCTTCATAATATATTCATCGGCGCCTGCGGCCATCGCGCGCTGAATGTGCGCCATATCGTTTTCAGTGGTGCAGAAAACAACCTTCGGTGCCGTTCCCCCCGGCATCTGGCGCAATTTTTCGAGGAATTCAATCCCGCTCATCACCGGCATGTTCCAGTCGAGCAGAACGGCATCCGGCATGCCCTGTTCACAGGCTTCGTATGCTTTCTGGCCGTCTTCGGCCTCTTCGCACGTGTACCCCAGGTCTTCGACGATCCGCCGGGCCACTTTCCGCACGACGCGGCTGTCATCGACAACAAGGCATGTAGGCATTGTACTTATTCCCCTTTTACTCTTTCAATTCTATTGCGTAATTCCTTCCAGAAGTCTCGGCACATCGAGAACGACCAGAAGGCTGTTTTGCAGGCGGTAGATTCCGAGCGACACATTCCGCCATTGCGGATCCAGCGTCGCAGGGTTTGATTCAAAGTCACGGAAAGGCAGGCTCAAGACATCGCCGACCTTATCGATCATCAGGCTGTAGAGCTCATTCTGGTTCTCCACCACCACGCTCATGACCGGATTGCCGTCCGACGGGCGGGAGGGCAGGCCAAGGCAGGTCCGCACATCGATCGCGGTGACAATGCGGCCGCGCAGGTTCAATGACCCTGCGATCGCGGGCGGGGCGAGCGGAACGCGGGTTACGCGCTGGTCACCCAGAACGTCCTGAACCTGCAGGATAGGAATGCCGAATATCTGATCGGCGATGTGGATTGTCAGAAATTCGCGGTTGTTCAGGTCCTGATCGCCGCGTTCCATTACGTCTATCGTGCTCATTGGCGCATCGCTCCGTTCTCAACCAGTGTCTGTGTCAATGTAGTCAGCAAAGTATCACGATCAAATTTGGCGATATATTTGCTAAAGCCCACATTGTGCCCATGTTCGATATCCTGCTGGGTTGCGTGGCTGGTCAACGCCACCATCGGTGTGTCTTTCCAGCGAGAGGCATCGTCCCGCACCGCGCGCGCGAATTCAAACCCGTTCATCTGGGGCATTTCAATGTCGCTGACGATGATATCGAAGTTTTCACCATCTTCACGCATCTCCAGCGCCTGCAAGGGGCTTTCGAGCGTTGTGACGTCATAGCCCGCAACCTTCAAAAGCGGGGTCAGCATGTTGCGGAAGAACGGAGAGTCGTCCACAAGCAACACACGGCGTCCCGAATTGCTGGCTTCGCCAAAAGATTCATCGCCGTGACGTTTGAACCAGTCCTTGTTGGTGGAATGGAGGAAATAGCCGATATCGACAACGTCGGTCGCCTTGCCGTCGATAATCGCGCTGCCGACCACACCGGGTGTGCCGCCAGAGAGCTGCACATCGATGACCTGTTCGGTGATGTCGACGATTTCATCGACAACGAGGCCCATCGTGCTGGAGTCATCGGAGAACACCAGAACGGGTTTCTTGCCGGATGTTTCAAGAGAAATGGAGGCGTTGAACGGCATCAACGGCATCAACTGACCGCGATATTGAATCATGTGACGGCCGCTGGATATTTCCACATCTTCCATATCGATTTCCTCGAGACGCGCGACGAGCGAAAGCGGAACGGCCTTCGGCGCATCGCTGCCAACACGGAAGAGGAGAAGCGAGGTGCGATCGCGCGAGGAGAAGCCACTGCGTGTGTCTTCCGCGCTGGATTGCTGGGCCGCTGCGTCAACGCCGCTGCTTTCGCCGCAGGCCTTGGCAATACCACCCGGATCCAGAATCATGATGACGCTACCATCGCCCAGGATGGTATTGCCCGCGAAGATTTCGATGTCCTTCAATATGCGCGAGACGGGTTTGACCACGATCTCTTCGGTATCGAAGACACGGTCGACAATAATACCCATCTGGTAGGCGCCGATTTGCGCCACGACGATATACTGGCTGTCGTCCACCGTGGTTTCCTGTTTCCCGTCCCCAAGTTGCAGAAGCGATTTGAGAGAGACGAGCGGAAGCAATTGATTGCGCAGGCGGAAGAAGGGGGAGCCCTTGATCGTTTCGATCTTGATGTCCGATTTTTGCGAGGCGAGGACGAGTTCGCGCACCGCCAGTTGCGGAATGGCAAAACGTTCTTCGCCCGATGCCACGATCAACGCCGAAACAATCGCCAGTGTCAGCGGGATTTTGATGAGGAAGGTGGAGCCTTTGCCTTCTACCGATTTCAGTTCGATAGAACCGCCGATTTTTTCAATGTTGGTGCGGACAACGTCCATCCCGACACCGCGCCCCGAAACGGAGGTGACTTTTTCCGCCGTCGAGAAGCCGGCCTTGAAGATATATTGCTGAATCGCCTGATCCGACATGGCGTTGACTTCCTCGGTGGAGGCGAGGCCGTTTTTAATGATCTTTTCCTTGATCTTTGAAAGCGGCAGGCCTTTGCCATCATCAGTAATTTCGATGATGATATGGCCGCCTTCGTGATAGGCGTTGAGGATGATCTTGCCGGTTTCGGCCTTGCCCGCAGCCACGCGATCAGCCGGCATCTCGATGCCGTGGTCGGCAGAATTGCGAACCATGTGCGTCAGCGGGTCCTTGATCATATCCAGAACCTGACGGTCCAGTTCGGTATCGGCACCGCGCATGTCGAGGTCGATCTTTTTCCCAAGTTCCATGGAAAGGTCGCGGATGATGCGCGGCAGTTTGGACCACGCATTGCCGATGGGCTGCATGCGGGTTTTCATCACGCCTTCCTGCAGGTCGGAAACCACATGGTTCAGGCGTTGCAGCGGCGCGGAAAATTCACTTTCCTTGTTCGTGCGGGAAATCTGTAACAGCTGGTTGCGGGTGAGCACGAGTTCGGACACCAGCGTCATAAGGTTTTCAAGGACATCGACATTGACGCGCAGAGATTGCGCCGCGAGAGCGGATTCCTTGTTACCCGCATCATCGCCGGAGGGGGCAGCGGGGGCGGGAGCAGATGCGGGAGTTGGAGCAGGCGCCGCGGCCGCAGGTTTGGGCTGTTCTACCTGCGCGGGGGCTGCAGAGGATTCGGCATCCAGTTCGGCCTGCGATTTGGTGGCGTTCGCAGGCACGGGGACAAAACCATGTTCATCCGGATCGGGCGCGGAAACGATTTTGGCCAGTTGCGCGAACACATCATCGGAGGAGCCGCCTTGCGCAGGCGCGCTTTCGGCTGGTGCCTGAGGAGCAGCGGCGCCGGATTGCGCGGTATCGCGGCCTTCGTAGACGGCGTCGAGTTTTTCAATGAGGGCGGAGTCATCGCCTTGCGGTTCGGAGCCGGTTGCTTCGAGGCCGGCAACGATCATCTTGATGCGGTCAAAGGATTCAAAAATCAGCGTGACATAGTCTGGCGTTACCTGAAGATCGCCATCGCGGAAACGGCCCATGACATTTTCGGCGCGGTGCGCCACCGTTTCAAGACGCGGGAGACCGAGAAAGCCGCACGTGCCCTTGATGGTGTGCATCAGGCGAAAAATCTTGGAGAGGAGTTCCTTGTCGTTTGGATTTTGTTCGAGACGAACCATATCGAGGTCCAGTTCGCCGAGGCTTTCGTTTGTTTCGGTCAGAAATTCGCTGATTAAATCGTCCATAGTATCGACCCCGGCGCAAAGGGTTTGCGCCCAAATTTGAAGTTGCTGATAGAAAACGCCTGAATACTTAGAATGGCAGAGGATGGTTAAAGCCGGGTTACCGGCGCACCCAGTGTAGCCTACGAGCCTTTAAAGAAAAAGGGGCAAATTGCCTGTATTCACTCGGATGCTGCCGCTTGGGGAGAGGTGAGCAGAAACACGACGCGGCTTTCTGATTTTTCCTTAATGCCGATTGTGTAGCCATAATGTTCGGCAATCACCGAAATGGCATATGGGTGGACAAGACGCGGATCGAGGTCTTCGGCGGCGATATTTTGCGACAAGGCGGCCTCTACATTCTCCCGCAGCAGCACGGTATCGCCTTCCGCGATGATCTGGGTGTTGCCATCACTGGTCGGGCGGACGGAGATATAGCCGCCTTTGATCAGGCATTCCTGTGCCAGCATCATACCGCACATCAGCATCTTGCAAAAACCATAGGGGAGCGGATTAGGGCCGAGATTGCCGTACGGGTCCCAGGTCTGCGAGATTTTGCCATCGCCGCGGATCAGTTCGGAAAACGCCTTTTGCACATCTTCGGGTTTGATGTTCGGGTCACGGCCGCCTGCACCATAGGCGATGCGGAAGGCCATGAGTTTGGCCGACGCCATCGAGGCAGAATGGGCGATCAGATTCAGGCCTTCCTTGAATTCGTCATCCCCGCCGCCCGCGCTTTCTTCCAAAAACTCCACGCCGTTGTTGATCGCCCCGACAGGGGAGACGAGGTCATGGCAGATGCGGGAGGCCAGAAGTTCGATCACCGAGGCGCTCTTGGCCTTTGGTTTTGTGTCTTCGGCTGGAATTTCGGGAGTGGGTGCGGTGGTGTTCATGGAGGCAGTCCTTGAGAATTAAGTCATCCTGAGCGAATGCGAAGGATCTCTCGATATCGAGATCCTTCAGTCGCCGTCGGCGCCTTCAGGATGACAGCAGTTTGAAGGACTATTTATATTTGTCCAGTATTTTCCGCACGCTATCGGCGATCGATGGGTCTGACAGGCCGTAGGCGATGTTCGCCTCAATAAACCCGAGGCGCGAGCCGCAATCATATTCCTGCCCTTCATAGCGGATGCCGTGGAAAGGCTGTGTGCCGATCAGTTTCGCCATGGAGTCGGTGAGCTGGATTTCATTGCCCGCCCCGCGTTCAAAAGCGGAAAGATAATCAAAGACTTCCGGCTGCAAGATGTAGCGTCCTGTGATGGATAGGTTGGATGGCGCATCCTCTGGTTTAGGTTTTTCGACCATTCCCTTGATTTCGCAAATTTTTCCATCATCGTTATCGCAGGAAACAATGCCGTATTTGTTGGTTTCGCTGCGCGGCACTTCGGTCAACGCCAGTACGTTGCCGCCCTTGTCGTTATAAAGGTCGATCATCTGTGCAAGGCAGCCTTTGCCATCGTTGTGGACGATGACATCGGGCAGCAGGACGGCGAATGGTTCATCGCCGATCAGCTTTTTCGCGCACCAGACAGCATGGCCCAGGCCGAGGGGGTTTGACTGGCGCGTGGTGAAGAGTTTGTTTTCCGGCATGTTGGAGGCGTTGAGTTTCTCCAGAATGTCTTTTTTGCCGCGGGATTCCAGAGTCTGGATCAGTTCGGGGTTTACATCGAAATGCTGGATCAGCGAGCCCTTGCCGCGTCCCGTGATGAAGATGAATTCCTCGATCCCCGCATCGCGCGCTTCTTCAACCGCATGCTGAATTAACGGGCGGTCGCCGATCGGGATCATTTCTTTCGGGATGGCCTTGGTGGCGGGGAGGAAGCGCGTGCCGAGACCGGCAACGGGGAAGACGGCCTTGCGAACGGGTTTGATCTGGCTCATGGGGTCTTAAGGTTCCTTTGTTGTATTCCTTGTGCATTGCAATACAACTAAACGCGGGTTTTGAGAAGTAATTCCTTCGCCGCGTTGATTTTTTTCGCGATCCAGTCCGATCCGGCCTGATCGGGATGAAGTTTTTTCATCAAGCGGATGTGAGCCTCCTTTATATCTTCCGCCGTGGCGGTTTTGGGCAGGCCAAGGACTTCCAGCGCTTCTTTTTCGGTGAGGTTGGGATTTTGTGGCGATGATGATGGCGCGGATTTACGCATTTGCAGCCATGACCGCGCCAATGGCCAGAGTGCAACCAATATTCCGATGGCGGCAGGCAATTTTCCCGTCACAGCCAGAAAAAGCGAGGCAAGGCCGATGGTGAGGGCCACGACCGAGAGCAATAGCGCTTTGACTTGTTGTGGGCTCGCCTTCAGAAAGAAGCGGTATAGACCGAAGAGGGCAAGCGCTGTGCCGATGGCAAGGATAAAATAGGGCATGGGTTTTTAAGGTGCCTGATGCGGGCCTTCGGCTACAAGAGCTGCGCTGATTGTTTGTGTTGTAATAGTTGCTTCTGCCGATTTGTTGAAATTATGACTCAAGGTCCAGCCATTGATGTTCGCAACGATTCCAAATGTGGCGATGCCTGCGGCGACCGCGAGCGAGATTTTAAAATTCCGGACCGAAGGATCGTAGGTATTCGTTTCCATAGGACAATGGTAGGGCTGCCTAAAAGCAAATTCAAGCCAATTGAGTTAGTTATCCATTCGGGATAGGATTCCCGTCATGAGTGATGCCCCATATAAAGACCGAATTTCCGCCCTTCGCGCCGTTTTGAAAGAAGAAGGGGTGGATGGTTTCATCATCCCCCGCGCCGACGAGTATCAGGGCGAATATGTCCCCGAATGTGCCGACCGTTTGCGCTGGATTTCCGGTTTCACGGGATCTGCCGGATACGCCATCGTTCTGGCCGACAAGGCGGGCGTATTCAGCGACGGGCGCTATACGATTCAGTTGAAACAGCAAATTGACGCATCCATTTTTGAAACCGGCGACAGCACGAAAGTGCCTCTGGCGGACTGGCTTGCGGCGCAGGCACCCGAAAAGGTGATCGGCTATGACCCGCGCCTTCATACGCCGCGTGAGGTCAAGGCGCTGGAAGCCAAAGGCGTGCGGTTAAAGCCGCTGGAGCGCAATGCGCTGGATAGGGTGTGGGAGGGGCGGCCCGCAGCGCCATCGAGCAAGGTTGAAATCTTCCCGATTGAGTATGCGGGCCTGAGCGCGGCGGAAAAGCTGGATCAGGTTGCCGCCGTTTTAAAAAAGAACAAGGTGAATGCCGCGATCATCGCGCTTCCCGATTCCATCGCGTGGCTTTTGAATGTGCGTGCGAATGACATTCCACATATCCCTGTGCCGCTGTCTTACGGCATCGCGCATGATGATGGCACGTTCGACTGGTTCATCGATCCGGCGCGTGTGGGCGGTGATGTCACCGCCACGTTCGGCAACCGCGTGTCGGTTTTTGCGCCGTCTGAACTGGAGAAGGCGATTGCCGCGCTGAAAGGCAAAAAAACCACGCTGGATGAACGGCGTACAGGGCAATGGTTCATCCATAAGCTGAGCGGTGCCGAAATTGAATATATTGATTTAAAAGATCCATGTATCGCATTGAAGGCGCGTAAAAATGGCACCGAGATTGCGGCGATGAACGCGGCGCATCTGCGCGATGGCGTTGCGGTGACGAAATTCCTTCACTGGTTCGATAAAAACGGGGTCGGCAAGACCGAAATCGAGATCGAGCAAAAGCTTTTATCTTTCCGCAAAGAGGCGAAAGAATTGCGTGATACAAGTTTTGACACGATTGCGGGATTTGGCGAACATGGCGCGATCGTCCATTACCGCGCATCGCCGGAGACGGCCGCGACGATTAAGGAGGGCAGTCTGCTCCTCCTTGATTCCGGCGCGCAATATATGGACGGCACCACCGATATCACCCGCACCATCGCGGTCGGCAAACCGACATCCGAGATGATCCGCCACAACACGCTGGTCCTGAAAGGCCATATCGCGCTGGCGACCGCCAAGTTTCCGTTTGGCACGACGGGCGCGCAGGTGGATGTCTTCGCGCGCGGGCCATTGTGGAATGCCGGTATCGATTATGCGCATGGCACGGGCCATGGAGTCGGGGTTTATTTGTCGGTCCATGAGGAATCCGCGAGCATTTCGCCACGCGGACTGGACGCGCTGGAAGAGGGGATGATCCTGTCCAACGAGCCCGGATATTACCGCGAAGGCGAATATGGAATCCGCATTGAAAACCTTGTCCTTGTTAAAAAGGACGGCGTTTGCGCCGATACGGGCAAGGATATGCTCATCTTTGAAACGCTCACCCTCGCGCCCATCGACCCCGCGCTGGTGGATTTGGGGATGCTCAGTCCGGCGGAGCGGGAGTGGCTGAAGGCTTATCATCAGGATGTTCTTGCCAAGATCGGCCCTGCGCTGGAGGCCAATGAGCGAGCCTTTCTGGCGGATATTTGCGGGTTTTACGCCACTTAAGTTTTATTTGCATAAAATTAACTTTTGCAGACCATACTGCGGGAATGGATTTAAAGCAGACATTCGGAGCGGTTGTTATTTCGGGCGCAGGGCTTGCGACCGCGACAAGCATGTTTGCCGACGAGCCGGATTTGATTGCAGACCTGATCAATGCAAACAGCGCCTTTCAAAATGCCGCGGCGGATATCGTGCATGAACCGATTATCAGCCCGCTCGAAAATGACGGCCTCTATATCGATTTCAACAATGATGTGGCCGATATCATAAATGCGGCGATGCCCGACACGACCTATACCGACGGGATGGATTTAACGAACGGCAAATTCCTGACCTTCACCAATATGCCGCAGAGTGAAATCACCTATGAAGCCGCCGCGGATTACAGAAATCATTTCCTGCAATACGGAGCAGGGGTTTATCAAGAGGCGGATCATGTTTCCGCCAATTTGATACCGCAATTGATACAGCGCAATGAATGGCGCGCCCAGAATTTCCTTTATGTATCCGATCAGGAGCAATACAGAACGCTCGATAAATGGACTGAAGGGGAGATTGTCGACGATGTCAATCCGCTTCGCCGCGACTTACGTTCCGGTGATTGCGATGAATATACATTGTGGAGTGAAATGGATGATAACCAGCAATTTGGTATAAGCGGTTCCGCCCAGACTTTTGTTATTCTTGATCCAAAAGATCCATCGATAGATTCCCTTCATGCAATGCGCCTCGTT
Source organism: uncultured Alphaproteobacteria bacterium (assembly GCA_946481075.1). The sequence continues at coordinate 936,204 of CAMLMC010000001.1, read as the reverse complement.
CGCACGACGGAAGGAGACATGATGTTCGACATGGACGGCAGTGCCCGCTTTGTCGATGAAGTCGCCAAGGATTATGATTTTATGTACGCCATGTCGTTTACGGATAAATCCTTTTGGCAGCGCGTGGAGGTGACACCCGCCGGGGTTAAGGCGACAATCGATGAAACGCCGGAATATGCCGAAGGGGTTCCGTTGCCGATGCCAAGGCCCGATAGAGGTCCGGGACTTTAAAAAACAAAACCGCCCTTCGGGGCGGTTTGGCTTTATATTTGTTTTTATCTCGCAGCCCCGCCTGACGGCGTGTCGGATTTAAAAACGGGTTAAAAAGACATGGGACAGAATTAGTCGCGGTCTTTACGTTTACGTTCCACTTTGCGCCAGCGGCGGACAGCTTCGCCTTTTTCGCGTTTACGCTTTTCAGACGGCTTTTCAAAGTCACGGCGCATTTTCATTTCGCGGAATAGACCTTCACGCTGCATCTTCTTTTTCAGAACGCGCAGAGCCTGGTCGACGTTATTGTCGCGAACCGTTACTGTTACCAAATCAAATCACCCCTTTCTTTTTTAAAATCATGAAAGTACGCTGTTCTTAACGATGAAACAGCGGGATAGCAAGCCTTAATGTCTGCCAAGTCCTTATATTCTATGAAAAAGTACGGATTCTTGCAAGCGGCGGCGCTGGCGGCCTTACTTATTGTCATTCCTTTTCAAGGTCTTAGCGCTCAAGATCGTGTTTCATCCGTGCCTGAAATTTCAACGCCCGTCGCGCAAGGAACGGGGGCCGCGGCCACGCGTTACATGGCCGTCACAGCGCACCCCGAAGCCACGAAGGCCGCCGAATATGTCCTGAAAAACGGCGGGAACGCGGTGGATGCCGCCATTGCCGCGCAATTGGTCCTTGGCCTTGTCGAACCGCAAAGCTCCGGCATCGGGGGCGGAGGATTCGCGCTTTATTACGATGCGCGCACCAAGCAGGTCCATTCCTTTGACGGGCGGGAAACAGCCCCCAAATCCGCAGGCCGTTTCCTCTTCACCGGCGAAGACGGCAAGCCGATGGAATTTTACGATGCCGCCGTCGGTGGCCGCGCGGTCGGCGTGCCCGGCATGATGCGCCTTCTGGAAATGATGCACAAAAAATCCGGCCGTGTGATCTGGAAGGATTTGTTCGTGCCCGCCATTACGCTGGCCGAAAAAGGCTTTACCGTTAGTCCACGCCTTGCCGCGCTCGTTGATTACGATTACGAGCACCTCACGCAAGGGTCCACGGCGACCAAGCTGTACTTCATGCCGGATTCCGTGACGCCCGTGATGGAGGGGGATGTATTGAAGAATGCGCCCTATGCCAGAACGCTGCGCACGCTCGCCGCGCAAGGGGCGGGTGCGTTTTACACCGGCGAACCGGCGCAGGCCATTGTTAAAACCGTGCAGGAGCATTTAAAAAATCCCGGCCTGATAACATTGGAAGATTTATCCGATTACAAAGCCATCGAACGCAAGACGGTGTGCGGATCGTACCGCGCCCATATGATCTGCACGATGGGGGAACCATCGGCGGGTGGCATTACGCTTCTTGAAACGCTTGGCATACTGGAGAATTTTAACCTTGCTGCGCTGGGCCGCGACACACCGCAAAGCTGGCATGTGATTGCGGAGGCCAGCCGTCTTGCCTTCGCCGACCGGAATTATTATCTCGGCGATCCGCATTTCGTACAGTCCCCCGGCGAAATGTTGATTGCGAAGGATTACACGAAAGAACGTGCAACCCTGATAGATCAAACAAAACCGGCACAGGCCGTCACCCACGGTGTGCCCGCCGCGTGGAAAAAACTGTTGCCCAACAAACCTATCGCGAAAGAGCCGGTTTACCCCAAGCCGCCCGGCACAACCCATATGACGATTGTCGATGCTGGCGGTAATATGGTGTCCATGACATCAAGTGTTGAAGACATGTTCGGATCGCGTCTGTATGTCGAAGGATTTATGCTGAACAACCAGCTCACCGATTTTTCCTTTACGCCCGAAGTCGACGGCAAACCCGTTGTCAACCGCGTGGAAGGGGGCAAGCGTCCGCGGTCTTCCATGGCGCCTGTCATCATGTTCGATCCGCAGGGAAGACCGTTCATGCTGATCGGTTCTGCCGGCGGCACCGCTATTCCGGGTTATATTTTGCAGCGTATTGTTTCGGTCGTGGATTGGGGCGTGGATTTGCAGGACGCGATTGCCGCGCCGAATATTCTTAACCGCGGGGGCGGCATCGAAATGGAAGAAGGCGCCGCGCCGGGATTACAGGCCGCGTTGGAGGCGATGGGTCATCCCGTCAAAATCGTGGACCTAAATAGCGGTATTACGGCCATTCGTTTTAAGGATGGTGCCATGTATGGTTACGCCGATCCGCGCCGCGAAGGCACGGCCATGGGGCAATAAAGGATAATAGGAGAGAGAATATGTCAGAAAGACCCGGATCATTCGCGCTTGCAAAAGAGTCTGCCCAGTTTGTTTTTACAAGTATGGGGATTTTGTTTCACCAGATAAAAATTCTATTCCCGGCCATGCTGGTGTTATCCCTTATTGATATCCTTTGTGATGTCTATGCCATTCAATATGTGCCCTTCGCCACAGCCTTGATCAGCGTTTACCTTTATGCATGTCTTGCCCTGACGTGGCATCGCTATTCCCTGTCTGGCAATATTCCATCGAGCCCTATCAACCCGCTTTCCATCAGCCGCGAGGATTTTAAGTTCATCCGGCTTTTCTTTTTGCTCGCTATTATTCCCGTATTGATGGGGGTGGCACTGGGCGCGATTGCCGGCGGTGGACAAGCGGTTGCGGGACAGGCCGGACTTGTGATGGCCTTCCTCATCATCATTCCCGTTTTCATTTATGCCTTCATACAGTTTTTGCGTTATTCGTTTAAACTGCCGGCAAAATCGCTGGGCGTGGATCTAAGTTTTGCCGACGCCAAGCGTGCATCACGCGGTATGATATCGCGAATTCTGCTGGCCGGTTTTTTTATTGGCGTCGCCGCCGCGATGGTTTTGCTTGTTTATGCGATTATCAGCGGCATTTCCGTCGGGTTTGCATCCGGTGGTGAAGAGCCGGGGGATATCGCCAAGGTCATCATGGGGGTTGTACTGGGCGCCCCTGTGCTTTTGATCTTTGTTGTGTTGACGGCCATCAACATCACGATCCTGTCGAAAGCATATCAATGGGGTATCCAGAATAATGTGATTGAGGCGGGTGAAGCGGTTTAGGCCGCTTCTTTCCGCGCTTTTAAATTCAGCGCCGCATCCAGCAAGGTTTTTGTGTAGTCTTGTTCGGGCGCGGAAAATATTTTCGCCGCCGGACCGCTTTCCACCACCTTGCCGTTTTTCATCACGATCAAATCATGCGCCATCGCGCGGACAACCCGCAAATCGTGACTGATGAACATATAGGCAAGGTTGTGTTTTTCCTGCAGTTCGCGCAGCAAATCAACGATTTGCGATTGCACGGAAACATCGAGCGCGGAGGTGGGTTCATCCAGTACAACGAACTTCGGTTCCAGCACCATGGCCCGTGCTATGGCGATCCGCTGTCTTTGTCCGCCGGAAAATTCATGCGGATAGCGGTGGCGCGTTTCGGGGTTTAAATGAACATCCTGCAAGGCCTTGATCACGAGGGCATCGCGCTCCGCCTCCGATAATTTCGGGCGGTGGACCTTTAATCCTTCGCCGATGATATCGGCGACACTCATACGCGGGGAGAGGGCCGAAAAAGGATCCTGAAAGACAATCTGCATGTCGGAGCGCAGCGGGGTCATGTCTTTACGCCCGAATGTGGAAATATCTTTTCCTTCGAACAGTATTTTTCCCTGCCCGTTGACAAGGCGGAGTAGTGCAAAACCCAAAGTCGATTTGCCGGACCCGCTCTCGCCGACGACGCCGACCGTCTGCCCCGCCTTGATAGTAACATCGATGCCGTCGACGGCCTTAACCCATTGCGTCACCTTGCCGAGGAATGATTTGGCACGGGGGAAATGGACCTTTAGATTTGTTGCGTCGATCTCCACCGGTGCGTCACCTTTGAACGGTGCCGCCATACCACGGGGTTGTGAGGAGAGCAGCATTTTCGAATAGTCGTGTTGCGGATTTGCAAACAGCACGGCGGTTTTGTTGCCTTCGACAATTTCGCCGTTTTTCATCACGCAAACATCATCGGCAAATTTTTCGACGATGGAGAGGTCATGCGTGATCATCAGCATCGCCATGCCGAGATCGCGTTGCAATTGTTCCAGCAGTTCCAAAATTTCCGCCTGTACCGTCACATCGAGGGCCGTGGTCGGTTCATCCGCGATCAGGAGATCCGGATTGTTGGCAAGGGCCATGGCGATCATCACGCGTTGACGTTGCCCGCCAGACAATTCATGCGGGTAGGCATTCAGGCGGTCCTTCATCATCGGCAATTGCACGAGGTCGAGCAGTTCGAGCACGCGGGCCTTGGCCTGCGCATCGTTCATTTTCTGATGAAGTTTCAGGACTTCGCCGATCTGCCGTTCGATCGAATGAAGCGGGTTAAGCGCGGTCATGGGTTCCTGAAAGATCATGCCGATTTGCGAGCCGCGAATGGTGCGCAGGAAATTTTCATCGCGCCCGACCAGTTCCGCGCCGTTGAAGTGAATGGAAGAGCCTTCCGGATGCGAGGCGAGCGGATAGGGCAGAAGCTGCATGATCGAAAGGGCGGTCACGGATTTGCCCGAGCCGCTTTCGCCGACGAGGGCCAGCGTTTTGCCCTTTTCAATCGTAAAGGAAACGTTTTTGACGGCGGCAAATATGCCGTCCGTCGTTTTGAAATTGACGCCGAGATTGCGCACGTTCAGGAGAATATCGCTCATATCCGCATTTTTAGCAGGAAACGCTGCGCGCCTGTAGCCCTACATCCTGCTTTTCCCGTCAAAAACTAGGCCGGATAGAAAACGGCGCAGGCGAGGGGGCGGTGGTCACGGTCCGCTTGGTCCACCCGTTCGATCATGACTTCGCGGATCAGGGGGCCTGCGCCGAGTTCCGCCGCCGTTTCGAGATCGCTGGCCAGATTGCGGGCATGGCCTATGCAATCGGCCTGCACCTGTATCAAAAGACCGGTTGCTGTCCGGCGCTCCGCCGTTTGCGCCGCCGATCCGAAGGCGGTGGAAGCGGCGAGTTCTATGCGTCCTTTATTCATAATGGGTTCCTCCTAAATGATAACGGTTCTCATTTAAAGCCGCTAATAACGGACCGTCAAGATAGAAAATGATAATCATTCTCAATTTCATGAGGGGAAATTTGGCAGGGAGTAAGCTGGGTAAGGAAGCCGGGTGCGTTAATCGGCTTTGGCGAGGTCGGGTTTGTCCGCAATAGGGTATTGCCGCCCCTTCGGGTCCATGGCCGCGTTGATTTCCGCGCCGATGAGGACGATCAACGCGCTGAGCCAGAACCAGAGCAGCAGCACGGCAACCGCGCCGAGCGAGCCATAGGTTTCATTGTAATTTCCGAAATTGAAAACGAAGATGGAGAAGAGGTTACATCCGGCAAGCCAGAGCAGGGTTGCAATGATGGAGCCCGGACTGATCCATTGCCAGTGACGCTTTTTATGGTTGGGCGCATGATAGAAAAGGATTTGCAGACCGATCATCGCGCTGAACATCAGCACAGGCCAGCGCGAGAGCAGGAGAATTTTTGCGATCTCTTCAGGAATATACAAGAAATTGAACAGGGCGGGCATGAACGCGACGAGGCTGAGCGCAAACAGGCAATACACCATCATCCCGAGCGTCAGCATAAAGGCCACGCCGTTCAACATAATGATATTGCGGCGTTCCTTGATGTTGTAGGCGATATTGAGCCCTTGTATCAGGGCCTTCACGCCCTTTGTCGCGCTATAGATGGTCAAGAATAAACCCATAAACAGGCCGAAGCTGAGCGCCGTGCCGCTGGACGTGGTGATCGCCAGTGCCTGATCAGACAATATTTTCAACGATTCCGGCGGCAGGTAATTTTCCAGCAGGACGAACTGATCGAGAATGAAGGAGGGATTGGAAAAAAGCCCGTACAGCGAAATCAGCGCGGCAATGGCGGGAAAGGCCGCCAGAAAAAAATAAAAGGCGACACCGCCCGCGACAAGGCCGATAAAATCTTCCTGAATATTGCTGTTCAGGCGGAGCAAATAACGGGCGAAGGGGTGTTCCAGAAGTTTTTTCATTCTTGATGGCCAAACAAACCGGCGAAAGGGCAGGTTCCCTTTCGCCGTTTTTGTTATTGGGATTTGTCGGCTATTTTCTGGATGTTTTCATTGATCTTGAACAGAACGATCATCAATTCACACGACAGACGCGCACCAATTGTTCCAAACAAAAAGGTGAGCAGACCGCCAATCACGCTTTCACTCACCATCATCGCCAGCGAGGAGAGCGCCACGCCGATAAGAAACAGCCAATAAATAAATGTGATCAGTTTCGGCATCAGCATCTCATCGAAGAAAAAGACGCTGCGTACAAAGCTGTTGTTGTTATTCGTATCCATGGTCATATCCTCTCTCTTGTATGACGTTTGCCATAGGATACCTCTGCGCAGGCGACATGCCAAGAGGGAGGATGGTTGTTATCTGGAAACTTTCACGCCCGCGTTCGAAAGACACCACGCCAGAATGGCCTTTTGCGCATGCAGACGGTTTTCGGCTTCGTCATATATAACGGAGGCGGGCGTTTCGAGGACTTCGCGCGTGACTTCTTCTCCCTGATGGATCGGCATACAATGCATGAAAATTGCATGGGGTTTTGCCAATGCCATCAATTGTGCGTTCACCTGATACGGCCAGAACATTTCGATGTCCTTGCCTTCCTGTCCCATCGATACCCATGTATCCGTAACGATAACATCTGCGCCTTTTGCGGCGAGCGCCGGATTGTCCGTGATATGCGCATCCATATCGGCCTTCAGATGCAGGGCGGGCGGAGCCGCGACGATAAAATCGAACTCGAATTTTTTCGAGGCCTGTTTGAAAGAGCGGGTGACATTGTTCCAATCTCCAAACCATGCCACCTTCAGTCCCTTTAACTGGCCGAGTTTTTCTTCGATGGTGAGAAGATCCGCCATGATCTGGCAGGGATGGGACCAGTCGGTTAAACCATTGATGACCGGCACATCGGCGTATTTCGCAAGTTCCGCCACCGTTTCGTGATCCGACATGCGGATCATGATGGCATCGACAAAGCGGGAGAGGACTTTTGCCGTATCCTCGATTGTTTCCGCGCCGCTGATCTGCATTTCGTTCATGCCCATCACGATGGTGTGGCCGCCGAGTTGTTTCATCGCGACTTCGAACGACACGCGTGTGCGGGTCGATTTTTTGTCGAACATCATGGCGAGGCTAAGGCCATCGAGCAATTGTGGCGGATTGTATTTCAGTTTTTTGAGGTTGTGGGCGTTATCGAGAATAGCCCGCAGGTCTTGCGCCGATATATCGGCGAGGTCGAGGAAATGATGCATGATAGTCATTCACTTTATTCTAGAAATTGGACAAAAAGTTCGGGCATGGCCCTGGCCGGGATCGATATTGATCGATCCCTATCGTCGTGAGCGGCGTGTCCAAAGAATAAAGGTCATAGAATTTTTATAGCCTAAGTCGCCGTCAAAGTCTCGCGCAAAATAGCGAGCCCTTGTTTCGCTTCTTTTTCATTAAGGACCAGAGGCGGGATGATGCGCAGGGAATTCTCCCCGCAGCTCAAACATATCAGGCCGTTTTTCAGCAGGGTTTTGATCAAATCTTTCACCTGTCCGCCGTTGTAATCCGCCGCCAGCATCATGCCGCGGCCCCGCACGTTCGAAAGCTGGTTTGTTTCGCGGGCAATATCTTCAAGGCCATCTTTGAGCACCTTGCCAATTTTTTCGACATGGTCGAGAAAGCCGGGTTTCAACATTTCCTTGACCACCGTCGTCACGACCTTGGAGGCGAGGGGATTGCCGCCATAGGTTCCGCCGTGGCTGCCCGGTGTGATGTGTTTCGTGAATTTCTTCTGTCCCATATAGGCGCCCACCGGAAAGCCCGCGCCAAGGCCTTTGGCCAGCGTAATCAAATCCGGCACGACCCCATATTGTTCATAGGCGAACAACGTGCCCGTGCGGCCCATGCCTGCCTGCACCTCGTCAAAAATCAATGCAACATTGTTCTTGGTGCAAAGTTCGCGAAGGCCCGTGAGGAATTCCTGCGTCGCCGCAATAATGCCGCCTTCGCCCATCACCGGTTCCACAATAATGGCTGCGGTGTTTTTATTTATCAGCGCGGCAACACTATCAAGATCGTTGAATTCCGCGGCGTGCGTACCGGGGAGCAAGGGGCCGAACCCTTCGCGGTAGGCCTTTTGCCCCATGACGGAGAGGGAGCCCATGGAGCGGCCATGGAAGGATTTGTTGACGTAGATCACCTCATACGCATCCGGGCCTTTGGTTTCGATGGCCCATTTGCGCGCGGTTTTCAGCGCGCCTTCCACGGCCTCTGTCCCCGAGTTGCAAAAGAACACCTGATCGAAATCGGAGACTGCCAGCAATGTTTCGGCGGCTTCCAGCCGCGCATCATCAACGACGTAGCAAAGCCCCATGTGAATCTTGTCGAGTTGCGATTTGATGGCCTTTTTATAGGCAGGGTGGCCGTAGCCGAGCGCGTTGACGCCGATGCCCGATCCGAAATCCAGATATTTCTTGCCATCCGTATCGGTGAGGTAAACGCCCTTGGCCTTGGTGAATTGAACGGGCCAGAAATTATAGACATTTATGAGGATATCATTGGCGCGCGTTAGAAAATCGTCGGACATATTCCGGCCTCCACTGTCTTCATCTTTTTATAACTAATTCAATTATAAAGAATTTTAGGCGTGGAAGCCAGACAAGTCGATGCGGCAGCGCGGCAGTGGCTTGATATTAGAAGTAATTATTCAGCCCGGGCGACGATCCGGCTTAAAAAAGGTCACACGCTGAAAGTTCATTGTGTATGCCGGTTGTCCGCCCAATGCCGGACGGGTACAGGATCCGGCGTGTTCGAATTTTTTCTCTGCGTTTTCTGTCGCCCGCGTGAATGCCGACAAGACAGGATTGCCTTCGGCAACACCCGAGAGAACGTTGCTCATTCCTTTGGCGCGAGAAAGATCAACGACCATCTGGATATTCTGGACGGCAAGGCCCTTGCCGCGATGGTTGGCATCGGTCCAAAGTCCGCTGAGCAGGGCGGTCTTGCCCGCGTTCGCATCAAAGGGATAGTCTGTATATTTTTTGGCGATCATGCGTGTAACAGGCATCATGGCCATGACCCCCGCGACAAGATTGCCGAATTCATCCTTGATCCCTATCAGGTGCGCATTCGGATCACGCAGTTCGGCGATCTCGCGGTCTTTTTTGAGGAAATGCTTTTGGTTATCGGGGAGAAGGCGGCGCACTTCTTCCAGTTTGTTGTAAAAAGCCTCTACATCCTGATCATCAATCAAGATCATGGGCGCAGACAGGGACGGGGTATAAAGTCCCTGAGGAGGTTCTGTTTCGACAAGTTTAAAGTTGTTCTGTTGCATCACACGCCGTCCTTTTGGCCGCACAAGTCATCAAGTTTCTTTTTTCTTTGGAAGATAAAAAGACCCTTCTCCGTTTACAGAGGGGGTTCTTGTGACCGCTAGCGACTGGGAGGCTTATTGTTTTTATTGTGTGATGTTAGGCACCACGTCCGAACCTGAACCAGCGGGCGGTCAGGTGGTACGTCGTCGTTGAGAATTGACGATATCGTGGGACAGTGTGTTCATGGGGCAACTTATACTTGGGAATGCCCAAATTTACAAGAAATAAATTATGATAATTTCGGGGTAGGTGCTGCGGAATGGTTAACATTCCGCGTGCGCTGGCGCAGTGGCGCATCAGGCGCGGGGGCCCAGTCGGGCAGGGCGGAGATTATGCCTGCCTCTGCCATAATCTGCACGGCACGAAGGCCAAGCCCTGTAGATTCATACCGATCGCGGTAATGATCCAGAATGTCGGTCTCAATATTTTTTTTATTACGGCCTGCCTTGGAGAAGAAGCAAGAAAGTGAAAAATTCTGCTGAAAAATATGGGCATGGATTGAGCGCATATGAGTATTTGCCGTCCCATATGTCAACGTGGAAGGGGTGTGCATAATATCAGAGGGCGTCTTAATATCATGGATATAGCCTTTCGAAGCGGCTTCTAAGACATAGGCGAGGTTTCGGGCAATAGTTTTGGGCGAAAGCGTGAACAGAGCAGGTTGTCTGATGGCAGACCGCGCGACATAAGCCGATGTGTCAAATTGGAGAATGTTCGCAGCCTGTTCCATATTTGAATAAACTGTTTCGGGCGACATATAGAGTAACGAGGGTTGGCGAAGCGCAACTTTTATGAAAGTGGCTTTATCAAGTCCAAGCAAGTCGATGGAGAGTTCAATTTTCGAATGGATGGTTTCGGGTGAAAGCGTAAATAGCGCAGGCTGTTTGAGCGCAAATCTTGTTATATAAATATTTTTATGAACCTTTAGAAGGGATGCGGCGCTTTCGATATTATCGTTGACCTTTTCCGCAGACTGACAAAAAAGAGAAGGAATTCGAAGAGCGGCGCTTTCGACATAGGTTTTTTTGTCAATGCCCAGCAGAGTGGATGCGTATTCAATGTTGGCGTTGATTGTTTCAGGGGCTTGCGTAAAAAGCGAAGGCTGTCTTACGGCGGCCTTGTGTAAATAGGTTTGTTCCTTAATCCCTAGAAGGGCGGCGGCACGCTGGATCTTTCCTGAAAAATCCCAGTAGGGGCTTTCGTGATCAGGTTCGGCGCCATTCCATTCCTCAAGCTTTTTCTTGTCTTTTTGTATGGCAGGAAGTATTCGTTCGATTTGCTCTCTGGTCAGGGGCAATTCGGAAAGAGCAGCGATCAAGCGCGGGGAAGCGGAGCCAGTTTTCATTACGGTGGTTTTAGCACAGACTTTTTTCCCAATGCAATAAATATGAAAATAAGAACGATTATCGGGGCAGGGCGCCCTCAACGAGGCGGGCCCAGTATTCGATGCCGAGCGGGATGATTTCGTCGTTGAAATCATAGCCGACATTGTGCAGCCCCTTGTTGTGCGGGCTGTTGGCATCGTCTTCCGCCTGTCCCATCCAGATATAGCATCCGGGGACTTCCTGTAGCATCGCGCCGAAATCTTCCGCGCCCATGCAGGGTTCGACATTGGCATTGACATTCGCATCGCCGACAAGGGCGCGGGCAACCTCGGCGCAAAATGCGCTCTCTAGCGGGGAGTTGATGGTGGGATCGTATCCGGTTTCCAGTTCGATATCGGCGGTGCAATCATGCGCGGCCGCGATTGCAGAGGCGATCTGTTCGATCCGTTTCCCGATCATGGCCCGCGTTTCCATGCGGAAAGTGCGGTAGGTTCCCGTCATCACCACGGCATCGGGGATGACGTTGGTTGCACCGGAACCGGCATTGATGTTGGTGACGGAAACCACCGCCTGATCCACCGGATCAACACGGCGGGAGATAATTGTTTGCATCGCCATGATGATTTGCGCGGCGACCGGCACAGGATCGATATTGATATGCGGGATGGCGGCATGTCCGCCTTTGCCTTTCACCGTGATTTGAAAATCGCTGGTGGAGGCCATAATAGGCCCCGCGCGCAGGCCGATTTCCCCGCGTTTCATACCGGGCCAATTGTGCAGGCCGAACACGGCATCTATTTTGAAATCGCGGAACAGGCCATCCTTGATCATCGCCGCCGCGCCGCCGCCACCTTCTTCCGCCGGCTGGAATATCAAATGAACCGTTCCGTTGAAATTGCGGGTTTCGGATAGGTATTTGGCCGCGCCAAGCAGCATGGCGGTGTGACCGTCATGGCCACAGCCATGCATTTTGCCGGGAATTTTCGAGGCCCATGGCTGGCCCGAGGCCTCATTCATATTCAACGCGTCCATGTCGGCGCGCAGGGCGACCGATTTACCGCTGTCGTTTTTCTGTCCTTCGATGGTGGCGACCACGCCCGTGATGCCGTACCCGGTTTTGAAAGGGATGCCCCATTCGCCCAGCTTTTTCTGGATCAATCCGCTGGCAAAAGTTTCCTCGTAATTTGTTTGCGGGTTTTGATGCAGTTCGCGGCGATAGGCGGCGATTTCGTCTTTCAGGGCATTGATGGAATTGCTGAGGGTCATTGTCGGTCTTTCTTTATATCATTAGAAAATAACCGTTTTTCTGGTATTATCAAGGGATCATGCCGTTTCCGGTTGCAACCGCCCTCAAAGACTCATTGCGCGAAGGGTATACCTTCCAGACCTTCCGGTCCGATTTCGGGGCCGCCATCGTCGTTTCGCTGATTGCCCTGCCATTGTCCATGGCCCTGGCCATTGCGGTCGGCCTTCCGCCCCAGCATGGATTATATACCGCAATAGTGGCGGGAATTCTTACCGCGCTGCTTGGCGGATCAAAGGTTCAGGTCACGGGGCCGACGGCGGCCTTTGTCGCCATTCTTGCCCCCATCGTCTCGCAATATGGCTTGAACGGGTTGATCCTGTGCCAGTTGATGGCGGGAGGATTGCTGATCCTGATGGGTATCATGCGCGTTGGCAAATATATCGAGCATGTGCCTTATGCGGTGACAACCGGATTCACGGCCGGAATCGCGGTGGTGATTGCCACGTTATCCTTAAACGATTTTCTGGGACTGCATATCCCATCCTTCGGGCCGCATTACATTGATAAAGTCATAGCGATTGGCGCACATATTCCATCTTTAACACCGCAAGAAGCGGTGGTGGGTATTGTCACGCTCGCCATTATCTTTGGTTTCGTGCGTGTGACAAAAGTAATCCCCGCGCCTGTGGCGGGCATTGCGGGCGGGATGATCGTTGCCTATATCGCCGCGCGAATGGGTGTTGGCGTTGACACGATTGCATTGCGGTTCAGTTATCAGCTGGGTGATGGCGCGATGGGGGCGGGCATACCGCCCGTGCTGCCGGGGTTCCATGTGCCGGAAATCGTCCCCCTTTATCCGTTGATTGTTCCAGCGATCACCGTGGCTTTGCTAGCGGCATTGGAATCATTGCTCTCCGCCACTGTCGCCGACAATATAACGAAGGGAAAGCATAATCCGAATGCGGAGTTGGTAGGTGTTGGCTTCGGCAATCTGGCGGCCGGATTTTTCGGCGGTATTCCGGCCACGGGGGCGATTGCCCGCACCGCCGCGAATATCCATGCCGGTGGTAAGACACCCTTTGCATCGGTGATTCATTCAATTTTGTTGTTACTTTTTATGCTGGCGCTCGCGAAATATATCAGCCAGATGCCGATGGCCGCCCTTGCGGCGCTACTTCTTGCGACGGCGTGGCGGATGGCGCATATCCCTGTCTTTGTCGATATCCTGAGGGCGGGGAATAAAAAGGACACAACTGTTCTGCTTGTGACGTTTTTCCTCACCGTGTTTTTCGACATGGTGGTGGGTGTTGGCGCCGGACTTATGCTTGCTTATGTTTTAAAGCTGCAAAAGAAACCTATTTAAGATTTGTCTTCCGCGGATCGAACGCATCGCGCACGGCTTCACCGATAAAGGTCAGCATGGTGAGCATGAAGGCCAGCGTAAAGAAGGCGGAAATGCCGAGCCACGGTGCGTTCAAATTGTTCTTGCCCTGTGACAGCAATTCACCGAGCGATGGGCTACCGGGCGGCAGGCCGAGGCCGAGGAAATCGAGGCTGGTCAGCGCGGTGATGGAGCCTGTCAAAATAAACGGCATCAGGGTCATTGTCGCAACCATGGCGTTGGGCAGGACATGCCTGCGCATGATGGTAAGGTTATCAACGCCAAGCGCATTCGCGGCGCGGACATAATCGAAATTGCGGGTGCGCAGGAATTCGGCGCGCACGACATCGACAAGGCTGACCCACGAAAAGAGCAGCAGGATGAGCAGCAGCGTCCAGAAACCCGGTACGAACATCGCAGAGAAGATGATGAGGATGTAAAGCGAGGGCAGGGACGACCAGACCTCGATCACGCGCTGCATAATCAAATCCGTTTTGCCGCCGTAATAACCCTGAAACGCGCCCGCTGTGATGCCGATCAGCGAAGAGATGATGGTAAGCGTTAAACCGAATACGATGGAAATGCGGAAACCATAAATAACACGCGCGGCGACATCTCGGCCCTGATCGTCTGTTCCCAGAATATTTTCACCCGCGGGCCGCGACGGTGCGGGTTCGGGCAGCGAATAGGAAATCGTGTCATAGGAAAAACGGATTGGCGGCCAGAGCATCCAGCCCTTTTCATCGATCAATCCTTGCACATACGGATCGCGGTAATCGGTTTCGGTTTCGAAATCCCCGCCGAAGGTGGTTTCAGGATAAGAGGCGAAAACCGGCGCATAAAGTTTGCCGTCATAGGACAGCACGATCGGTTTATCGTTCGCGATAAATTCCGCGCACAGGCACACGAGCATCAGCGCCGTGAAAATCCAGAATGACCAGTAGCCGCGTTTGTTCGCCTTGAATTGGGCGAGGCGGCGTTTTGTGATGGGTGATAATGCCATGGCGGCATTTTAGACGCGGTTCAGGCGCTGCGGAAAGGGGTTTTTTGCGGATATAGGCAGTTTTAGGCGGGTTAGCTCGGTTTATTATCCAACCGTTCGGCCATGAGACCGGCCAGGTGTTCCAGTTTGCCAGGCACATCCTTGATGCCGGTGGTCAGTTCCAGCTCGACATCGACCAGTTCCGGGACCACATTACGCGCCATCGCAATTCTGCGTACATAAAATGAATAGCGTTCATCGATATCCATTTGCCCGATCACGTTCATGACGCTCAGCAGGCGCGTTTTGGCCTCATCCTCACTCGCCTCATTATATTCCTGCGTAAGCTTCAGGGCGGTAAAAACATTCTCGCTGCGGGACAATTCGGTCGGCATGGAGGCTATTCCATATCGAGCGGGTGTAAAACAATCGGTAATGAAGATGCAACCGTGTCTAAATAGAGCAGGGTATAGGCGAGTTTTTCCTTCGGGTCCGTTCCGACGGCTTTCACAACCTGACGGTCGAATGCCTCATGGCTCAGGCGTGAAACCTCAATGGCATGATGACGGTAGGCGATATATTTGTCTTCGTCGCTCAGAGCCAGATAGGCGGTTTCTTTTTGTGTCTTGATGCGATTGAGGGTTGCTGCCGGCGCGTTATAAGCCGCCGCGTTTTCATAGGCGTTCTTAAGCTGAAGATAGTGCTGTATAGGATCGTCCGGCATATCAATGCACCACGTAGGAGCCGGTTCCGGTTTTTTCGATGATCGACAGGCGGCGCATCTGTTCTTCGGACAAAGCAGGCTTGTTGTCGTTGCCGGCGCGCACGGCCATTTGCGCGGTAATTTTGGATTGGATCGCCATGATTTCGGTGTTGGCGGTGATGAGCGTTGAATTGAGGATTTCTTTCAGTTCGGATTCGGCGTCCGCAGAGATGCGGCCTTCGGTTTTTATCCGGTCGCGCAGGTCTTTAAGCCGTGCCTGAATCTCTTTGAAATCCATTTTATTGTACCCGTGTTTAAGAATTAGCGGGGACAGTACGCTTGTTTCACTATTCTGTCAAATATTTTCTATAATAGTTAATTAAACAGCCCGTGCCTCGAAATCGATCCGCGGGTCGACGAGGACATAAACCACATCGCGGATCAGCGTGGTGATCAGGCCGAACAGCGAGAATATATAAAGCGTCCCAAGCACGACCGGGTAATCGCGGTTGATTACGCTTTCATACCCCAGCAGTCCCAGCCCATCGAGCGAGAAGATGACTTCGATCAGCAGCGAACCCGTGAAGAAAATCGCGAGGAAGGCGGACGGGAAGCCTGCAATGACGATCAGCATCGCATTGCGGAACACATGGCCGTAGAGCACCTGCTTTTCGGTGAGGCCTTTGGCCCGCGCGGAGAGCACATATTGCTTGCCGATTTCATCGAGGAAGGAATTTTTGGTGAGCATGGTTAGACCCGCAAAGCCGGAAATGACCATCGCGGCGACAGGCAGGACCATGTGCCAGAGATAATCAAGCACCACTTGCCACCAGCTCATATCCTGCCAGTTGTCGGAGAGCAGGCCGCGCAAGGGGAATAAATCGAAATAGCGCCCGCCCGCGAAGAGGATAATCAGCAAGATCGCGAACATGAAAGAGGGGATGGCGTAGCCGGTGAACACAGCCGCAGATGTCCAGATGTCGAATGGCTGCCCGTCCTTTACCGCCTTTTTGATGCCGAGCGGGATGGAGATGAGATAGATGATCAGCGTCGACCAGAGGCCGAGCGAAACCGACACCGGCATTTTTTCGAGGATCAAATCGATGACGGACACATCGCGGTAATAACTTTCACCAAGGTCAAACACCGCATAGTTTTTCACCATCTGGAAAAACCGTTCATGCGCGGGTTTATCGAACCCGTACATTTTTTCCAGTTCTGCCACGAATTCGGGGTCGAGGCCTTGCGCGCCGCGATATTTACTGGAGGCGCCTTCGCCGCCGGACGTCGCACCGACCGCCATGTCGGCTCCGCCGCCACCGCCGCCGAACCGCGCGGTCGCCTCGACATTATGGCCCTGCAATTGCGAGATCATCCGCTCCACCGGCCCGCCGGGGACGAACTGGATGATGACGAAGGATATGAACATGATGCCGAGCAAGGTCGGGATCATCAAAAGCAGGCGGCGAAGAATGTAATTCAGCATGGCGGTATTAAACCATGCGAAGGCAGATCAGGGTAGGGGTTTCAAATTCCATTCCCGTATAGTCCACTGGCCGTTTTCATGGGTAAAAACGCAGATCGCGCCTGTGGATATCTTTGGGGAATAGTCCTGTAAAAACGCGGGATAATCACCGGTGATATAGGGCGCGAAGCGGGCGATGCCGTTCGAGGTTGTCACCATGATGCAGGATTGTTCATCCGCCACAATGTGGGCGGCAAAGTCCTGCCAGTCCTGAACCGTTTTTGCCGGATCGAAATTCCACCCATCCGGCACTTGCCCACGTTCTTCCCAATCCTTCAAGGCCTGCTCGCCAATCCGTGCGATCATGACATCATCGGTGACATTTTCATCGGGGCCGTAATCGACCTCGTTGAAAATGGCGAGTTGATAGACAGGTTCTTTGTAGCCCGCTTCTTCGAGCGCGATTTTGGCGGTGTCATAGGTCCGTTGCAATTGCGATGAATAAACCGCCTCTGGGTATAGCCCGTTCGATTTTAACCAGCGGCCGATGGCACGCGCCTGTTCCTTGCCCGCTTCGGTGAGCGGCAGATCGGTGCGCGCTCCAACGCGGCGGGGTGTTTCGCCTTTTTCAAAGGTATTTCCGTGGCGTGTGATAATGAGCGTGGTCATACCGTATTATAGAGTAAAATCGCGTGCGGCGTGTGTTGGTTTTTGTCTCAGGAAATAAAGACGCTCTCTTTGCTCCGGCGTCAACCATATAGAATGGTCTTTCAGGAAAGATTTCATATCGTCGCTTGCCGCACGGGGGTATGAATCATAACGTTTTTTATTATATGATGTTCTTCCCCAACTGTTGCTGCTTGTAATCCGGTCTTCAACCTTTTCGATACAGCGATCATGCAACCAATTATGGTCGCGCAGGTCGCGAACGGCCCTGGCGATGTTTTTAATGCTTGGATCTTTGATATGGGGGCAGATTTTTATGAAGCCCGAAGCGGGCCAATCTCCAAGGATGTCCGATATCTTTTCGTGAAGGGTATCCAGTTGATCCCTAGTGACCGGCTGGTTATGCCCCGGAACCTTGATCAAGGCATCAATGGCATCCCAAAAATCTTTTTCTATTTTTTCGTCCATCATACTCTCCACATAAACAGGTGAATAGATAAGCCTGTTTATGCGGAAAAGACAACATTTAATATGTTAATTATTGGGGCAAATTGGCCTCTGCCATTGATTGCGCGGAGGCCATATCGTTTGCCATGCCCTGTGACATGACGATGCCAGAGTGAATGACGCGCCATTTCCATGTTTCCTCGCGGGATTCGCAGTGATAATTGCGTTTGAAGCGTTCAACCAGCAATTCATATCCATTGTGTGATGTGCAAAGTTTTTCCGGCTTCCATTCCATTTTCAACCTCTCGTAAATAAATTTTGCAATATGCCCTTTCTAACAAGCGGGAACTGGCCTAGGTTCCTTTTGGTATGTTTTGCACGAAAGGAAATTTATCATGATGAAGCATTTGAATATTCAGGGCGAGGTGATGCCGGCCCTTGGGTTTGGGACATGGAAATTGCGTGGCGATGAATGCGTAAAATGCGTGGATTTTGCCTTGAATGCCGACTACCGTCACATCGACACCGCGCAAGTTTATGAGAACGAAGAGGAAGTCGGGCAGGGCATAAAGCAATCCGGGGTTACGCGCGACCATATCTTTCTGACCACCAAGGTCTGGCGCGATAATTTTACCGGTAAGCGCGTTCTGGAATCTGTCGATGAATCCTTGAAGAAACTCAAAACCGATTATGTTGATTTGCTGCTGGTCCACTGGCCGTTCCCCGAAGTATCGGTGCGCGAGCTTGTGGAAGGCGTCATGGAAGCGCAGGTGGAAGGCAAGGCCCGTTTGATTGGCGTTTCCAATTTTACGGTCGCGCAAATGGAAGAGGCGCGCAAAATTTCCGGCGGAAAGATCTGCAACAATCAGGTGGAATACCATCCATACCTGAGCCAGAAGCCCGTTTTGAATTTCACGCAAAAGAACGAGATGGTTCTGACGGCCTATTCTCCGGTTGCCCGCGGCAAGGCCATCAACGATACCAAACTCAAAGAGATCGGCATGAAATACGGTAAGAGCGCCGGGCAGGTGACGCTTCGCTGGCTGGTGCAACAAGACAATGTCGCGGCTATTCCCAAATCGGCAACGCCGGACAATATCAAGGCCAACATGGATATTTTCGATTTTGAACTCAGTGAGGATGACATGAAGGCCATTTTCGCCATGGGATCGGCAGATGGACGTCAGGTCAATCCGGACTTCGCGCCCCAGTGGGACATCGCTGCCTAATCACATTATTGTCATTGCGAGGAGGCCGTTAGGCCGACGCGGCAATCCAGCTTTCAATAGTTGCCAAGCTTTACCAAGCTGGATTGCTTCGTCACTGCGTTCCTCGCAATGACGGCTTAAAGTGAGGCAAGCATCCGCTCCGCCCGTTCAACATCTTCGGGGGAATCGATGCCCGCTTGCGCGCGGCCCAGATCAACGGCAATCGTCACGGTCTGAACCCATATGCCGTTTTCAAGCAGGCGGAGTTGTTCAAGGCCTTCCAGTTTTTCATACTTTCCTTGCGGGAGCGCGACAAAGCGTTTGAGGACATCGGCACGGAAACCATAAAGCCCGATATGTTGAAACACAGGCGAGAATTCCCCCGACTGTTTCAGTTTGTCTTCGCCGCGTATGGCAGGGAGAATGTTTTTAGAAAACCATAGCGCGCGGCCCGTTGCATCGGTGACGCACGTCGTGCCTGAAAAGGGCGTGATCTTCTTGCTTTCGCGAAGTTCGTCGAGTTCTTCCCAGCGCAGGTTGACGATCGGTGTAACCACCTCGTAATCAGGGTTGCTGATAAAGGCTTCCAGCATTTTGCGCGGCGCTTCCACCGGCGTAAAAGGCGCATCGCCTTGCAGCCCTAAAATGAAATCAAAGCCGCCGCCGAGCTTTGCCGATGCCTCGAGCACGCGGTCGGAACCGGTGGGGCAGTCTTTGGATGTTAAAACGCAGTCAACGCCGATTTCCGTGCAATGCGCCTCGATCCGATCATCTTCCGTTGCGACCGCGAGGGTAATATCGCGTAGACCCTTAGCCGCTTCACGCGCGACATCGACAACACGGGATAACATGGATTGTCCCGCAATCTTCACGAGCGGTTTTCCGGGGAAACGGGTGGAGCCGTAACGGGCGGGGATAATAATGGCTGTTTTCATGATGATGGCATTATAGCGGAGGGGCCGTTTGTTTGGAACTGTTTGTTTGAGGACTGGTTTGCAGGGGGAACCCCCAAAATTTCCAAGGAGAATGCAATGTCCAAGAAGATTGATAATTTTGAAGACCTGTTCTGTCATGAACTATCCGACCTGCGTAATGCCGAAATGCAATTAACCAAGGCCTTGCCGAAAATGGCAAAGGCGGCAAGCAACCCGGAACTAAAGGCGGGTTTCGAACAGCATTTACAAGAAACCGAGCAACAACTTGAAATTGTCAACCGCGTGTTCGAAATGATCGACATGAAGCCTGAGAACATCACTTGCGAGGCGATGAAAGGCCTTATCAAGGAAGGCGAGGAAGCGATTGACGAATTTGAAGAAGGCGCGCTTCGTGATGTTGCCCTGATCATTGCCGCGCAAAAGGTTGAGCATTACGAGATTTCCGGATATGGATCTGCGTGTGCCCTTGCTGAAAAGCTGGGATTCGATGACGCTGTTGTCGAACTGCGTAAAATCCAAGAGCAGGAATCCGCAACGGACGAGAAGCTGACAAAGGCTGCTATGACCATCAACGAGGAAGCCGCATCATTTGCCGATGCCGCTGAATAGTCGGGGGCATAGCCTGAATATAAAGCCGGATGGTTCGCCATCCGGCTTTTTTAAAGATTGCCGCCTGCACCCTTCACATAGGTGTCTTTGCACATGTCACGGATTTCGGCGGTGATGGAATAATTTTTTCCCGCCAGAGAAGACGCGAAAATTTCGCTGACGGCGGCGTGAAGGTTTTGCGCGGCGGCTTTCCGCACCTCAGGATCACGCGGCAGGATGGCCAGTTGAACATGGATGAACCCCTGTTCGCGCTCCCCATCCGAAACGCGGTAATCATCATGGGTGACGATGCGGCTTTTGATGTCCGTCATTCTAAAACTGTCATGCGTTGCGACGAGGGTTTCATGCAGTTTTTGTAAGACAGCCTGCGCGCTATCCGGCATGGAAATATTTGAAGATTTTTCGACGATGATATGCGGCATGTCTATAATTCCTAATTCGGGCGGGCAAACCATGTGTCACTGACCGATGGTGTCAGTGGCGATGTTTTATCCGGTCGTTGCAATTTTTTCCAATAGGCAACGTTGAAATGGTCGCTGTGCCATTGGGGGATCACGTAATATCCGGAAAGCAGAATGCGGTCGAGTGCGCGGCAGTGGGCGACAAGATCTTCGCGATTTTTGGCACGGATGATTTTTTCAATGATGTCGTCGACAGCCTTATCCTTGATACCGATATAATTGCGGCTGCCTTTGATGTCGGCCTTTTCCGAACCCCAGAAATCGCGTTGTTCATTGCCCGGTGAATCCGATTGCGGGATAGTCCCGATGGTCATGTCATAGTCAAAATCGTTGATGCGGTTTTGATATTGCGCAGGGTCGAGCACGCGGAAATTCGCGGCCACGCCGATGCGCTTCAGATTGGCGATGAACGGCAGAACCCACCGTTCGAACATCGGGTTTGAATCGATAATTTCAAATTTGAGGGGTACACCATCTTTAATCCGGATACCGTCGGGGCCGAGTTTCCATCCCGATTCGTCCAGAATTTGCGCAGCGGTACGCAGTGATTCCCGCACATTGCCGCTGCCATCATTTGTCGGGGGCTGATAGCGTGGACCGAAGACATCGTCTGGAATCTGTCCGCGATAGGATTCAAGGATTTTAAGCTCTGCGCCTCTGGGCGGGGCGTCCGGCGCGGCGAGATCCGAATTTTCGAAATAGCTGTTGGTGCGTGTGTATTGGCCATAGGCGAATTGTTTGTTCGACCATTCGAAATCGAAGGCGTAGGCGAGGGCCTTTCGCACATTCACATCGGCAAAGGCGGGGCGGCGGATATTATAGAGGAAGCCCTGCATCCCTGCGGGGCGGGCATGCGGCAATGCCTCTTTGATGATCCGGCCATCACGCACGGCCGGCGCGTCATAGGCGGTTTCCCAAAGTTTGGCCGTGTTTTCCAGGCGGTAGTCATATTGACCCGCGAGGAATGCCTCGAGCGCCACATTGTTGTCCTTGTAATAATCGATGACGATCTCGTCGAAGTTATTGCGTCCACGGTTGATCGCCAAATCCTTGCCCCAGTAATTGGGGTCACGGACATAGGTGATCGAACGGCCCGGCGCGATGGTGCCAACCTTATAAGCACCATTACCAAGCGGCGGGATCAACGTCGTGTTGCCAACGTCACGCCCGCCTTCAGTCCAGTAATGTTTTGGCAAGACCACGAGTTGGGAAAGGATCAATGGCAGTTCCGCATTGTCGTTGTGCGAAAAACGGAAGATGACGCGGGCGGGGGATGTTGCCTCTACCGATTTCACATCGCCGTAATAGGCCTTGAAGAAGGGGGCGCCTTTTTCGATCATTTCATTGAAAGTCCAGACAACATCATCCGCCGTGACCGGTTTTCCGTCGGCCCATTTTGCCTCGGGGCGCAGATTAAAGGCGACCCATGAATTGTCGGCAGGGCGTTCGATGGTTTCGGCGAGAAGACCGTACATCGAAAACGGTTCATCCATGCTTTGTTCCATCAGGGCGTCATACAACATACTCTGCCCCAGATAGGTCATGCCCGCGGCGGGGCTGCCTTTGATGATAAAGGGGTTCAGGGAATCGAACGTGCCGATGGAATGGATTTTGAGCGTGCCGCCTTTTGGCGCGTCCGGATTCGTATAATCCATGTGCGTGAAGCCGGGTTTGTATTTCACATCGCCATGCATGGCGATGGAAGGCTGGGGCGTCGCGGTCTGCGCGAAGGATAGGGCAGGGAAAACCAGAAGGACAACAAGGGCGGGGATGAATTTCAGCATACTCCCTGTTTACCGCGAAAAATGGTTGTTAACCAGTAATTTTGGCCGACTTATATTCATATTAACTTTTTGTTAAATGTTTATATGTAAATACATGACTGTGGTTGTGGGAACCATATTCTAATAAACGTGGGGGTTTAAATTATGCGTGCGACATTTGCTAACCAGCTCGTCTTTGCCGAGCCGGGACGGGAAGACACAATCAAGTTCCGGCATCCTTTGCGCGTCAGCGCCGACATGTTCATCCGCTTCGAGCCAACGGGGGAAAACCAGTGGGGTGTTTTCTATCGAGGCCAGCGGATGAACGATGTCGGGCCGCAAGTGCGGGATATGCTGTTGCGGGAATTCCGGACCTATATCCGCCTGCGCATAAAGAAAAATATTCATGCCTTGAGTTACAAGGACTTTGTCGAACTCGCCAAAGTCGCCAACATCGGATAGGGCGGAGGAACATACGATGCACGATATTCCGATTCAGAAACTGTTTGATTTCACAATGGATGGGAAAACGATCGAAGCATCGGATACTCTGTCCACCGCCATCGAAAAAATGAAGGACGGAGGGAAGAACTGTCTTTTGGTGAAGATGAAGGGAGAGCGACCGGTCGGTATTATCTCCGAACACGACATCGTGATTGCCTTTGCCCGCCTTGGCAACGGGGCAAAGGAGGCGAAGGTCAAGGACTATATGACGATCGATGTCGTCGTGGCGCGGGAGAGCGATACCATTGACGAGGCCCTGAAATTGATGGCCGTGCACAATGTCCGGCATGTTCCGGTTTTATCTGCCGATGGTTCGATTATCGATTTTTTGTCGATGATGGATCTGGTCATGAAGAAGATGAGCCTGTAGATCAGGCCTTCGTGCCGACTGCCTTTGAAATATGATCGAACCCATCACGTTTCAGGCGGGCCGTAAGACCGGTTGTGATATCGCCAATCAGTTCCGGGCCCTGGAAAACCAGCGCGGAGTATAGCTGAACCAGTGAGGCACCCGCTTTGATTTTCTCATACGCATCATCGGCATCGCAAATGCCGCCCGCGCCGATCAACGGCATTTTGCCTTCCGTCAATTGATAGAAACGGCGCAACACATCGGTTGATTTTTGTGTGAGCGGCCTGCCTGACAATCCTCCGGCTTCACCATGGAATCCTGCGGGAAGATAATCGGGGCGGTCGAGCGTGGTGTTGGTCAGGATAAGCCCATCCACCTTTGCTTCCAGAACCGTTTTGGCGATTTCTTCCATCTGCGCCTCTTTCAAATCCGGCGCGAGCTTGACGAGGAGGGGCGGCGGGTCGCCAACACAGGAACGGGCGCGTTCTTCCATGATTTTTTCGAGCAGTGGCAAAAGATTTTCACGGTCTTGCAGATTGCGCAGGCCCGGCGTGTTTGGCGATGAAATGTTCACCGTGAGGTAATCGGCATAGGGGCCGAGGTTCTTGACGAGCAGGCAATAATCGCGCGCGGGGTCTTCCACGCCCTTGTTCATGCCGATATTGATGCCGATGATTCCGGCGGGGCGCGGACGGGATTCAAAAAACTTTTCGATGTTGGCGCGGAAGGCCGTCATGCCTTCGTTCGGAAAGCCCATGCGGTTGATGACGGCTTCGTTTTCGGTGTCGCGGAACACGCGGGGACGCGGGTTGCCGTCCTGCGGCTTTGGTGTCACTGTGCCAACCTCGACAAATCCAAAGCCGAGTTTGAGCATCGGCCCCACGACTTCCGCATTTTTATCAAACCCCGCGGCAAGGCCGACAGGGTTCGGGAAGACGCGGTTCCAGAGCGTTGTTTTGAGCAGGGGATCGGCGATGCGCGAAGGGCAGGGCATTGCGCCGGTCTTGAGCGCGCGGAGCGTGAGCTTATGCGCATCTTCCGGATCCATCCGGTGGAGCACTTGTTTGGCGAGGTTGAACAGCATGCGGGACATGGCTTTAACGAATGTGCTGGAAACCAACCTTCAGGTAGTTCCATCCGGTGATGACGGTGATAATGGCGGCGAGGGTCAGGCCGATTTGCCCGATAAGGAGCGTGTGTGGCACGATAGGGTCGCCGTAGTTGCCCGCGATGAGAAAACCAAGCGCGATCATCTGCACTGTTGTCTTCCATTTTGCGAGTTTGGAAACGGGCACCTGAATATTCTGCGGCCCCAAGAATTCACGCAGGCCCGATATCAGGAATTCACGCATGAAGATGATAAGGGCGGGGATGATCCACAAATCCGGCAGGCGATCTATGCCAACGAGGACGAGGATCACGCAGGCCACAAAGATTTTGTCAGAGATAGGATCGAGGAACGTTCCGAATTTAGAGGTGCCGCCATATTTGCGTGCCAAATAACCATCAAAGAAATCCGTCACGGCGCAGAAGGTGTAAATCCATACGGCGCTCCATACGGCCCAGCTTTCATCCACCATCATAAGGCCGAGCAAAAACGGCAATAGCAGGATGCGGGAAATGGTCAGAATATTGGGTAGTTGCTGGAGCATGGAGGGAATATACAGTTAACCCGTTGTATTGAAAAGCCATTGAGATGTGTCTTTCCCCAAAATTTGCATAATTTTAAGCGGCTGTGGTACCGAATAAATAGTTTTAAATAGGGGAAATATTGCATGCACGCCGAGAACTTCAAATTGTCTAATGGGCTGGATGTTGTTTATATGCAGTTGCCGGGTAGCCAGAATTACAGACTGATCCTTGATGTTCCGATTGGTGCTATGCATGACCCCATTGGGAAAGAGGGGTTGTCTCATATTCTGGAACATACCGTTTTTTGCGGGGCGGAGCATACCAGCGAACAAGAGTTAATGTCCCAAATCAGGGCGGTTGGTGGCGATTACAATGCATTTACCAGCAAAGATAAGACGGCTTATGAAATTTCGGCGTCTTCACAGATGCCGGAAAATTTCTTTCGAATTTCGGATATCCTGCGTCAATTCATAACGGAGCCGACTTTTGAGGAGGAGCGCGTAAGAATAGAAAAAAGAATTATCGTTAATGAACTGCGCGACGGAATGGACAACCTGACGAGAATGCCCTCCGTGATGCTTGATAAAGCGATGCATAAAGGGGCAACACGCTGGGCCAATAATATTGGGACTGAAGAAAGCATTTCTGCCGTGTCGTGCGATAATTTGAAAGAGTTCATAAAAGAGAATTACGATGCCGGGCATATGACCCTTTATGCTGCCGGACCTATGGAGCCCGATGACGCACGCGAAGCGTTGGAGCAGACGCTTAGTGCGATACCCAATTTGAATCAGGAGCAAAAACCTCGATATGAAATGAAGAATGTTCCTACGGATATACGGAAGGACCGCGCAGAGTTGATGCAGAATTATACAATATTCATGTTTTCATTTGATAACGGAAGGAATCCTTTTGAGAAATTTGTGCAGTTTGAGGCATCACATCAGATATCGAAGCTTTTGAATGAAACATTGCGCAGAAAGTATGGTTGTTTTTATACCCCTGAGTTTGGTGGATGGGATGGAAACAAAGAAACCTTTATGTGCCGTTTGATGATGAGTACATCGCCGGGGGAAGATTCTATAAAGGCGTGTGAGGGAATTCTGGAATTTTATAACGATATCGATTCCATTATGACGGACGAGATTGTGCAGGCGACCATTGACCGGACAAAATTCTTCCTATCACGTCCCGACCACATAGAATCTGATTTTTTATCGCGTATAAAAGTAGATTATGAAGATTACGGCGAATTGTTTTCACTTGGGAAAATGATGGATATTGTCAACACCGTAACGCCGGAGGATGTTCGCAAGAAGGCAAAGGAAATTCTTTCGGGAATAATGGGTATGTATGTACAAGGGCCTGAGCCGCATGTGTTGCCATCATTGGAATTTATGCGTGATGCCATGAGACCGGTGCGTGAAATGGAGCAAGTGTTCAACCATCAAGCTGCCGTGCCTACAAACGATAAGATATAAAAACATCCCCGCTAAAGCGGGGACATTTCTTAGGATGCACATTGAGAACTAGGCGGTGGCTTTTTGTTTGCCGCCGGTGCTTTCGGCCGGGTCACGCAGGACATAGCCGCGGCCCCAGACGGTTTCGATATAGGAATCGCCGCCGGTCGCCTGTTCAATCTTTTTACGAAGCTTGCAGATAAACACGTCGATGATCTTCACCTCCGGTTCATCCATGCCGCCATAAAGGTGGTTCAGGAACATTTCCTTGGTCAGGGTCGTGCCCTTGCGAAGCGAGAGCAGTTCCATGATCCCGTATTCCTTGCCGGTGAGGTGCAGGGTTTTGCCTTCGACATCGACTGTGCGCGTATCGAGGTTGACCGTGACCGGACCGGTAATGATTTTGGATTGTGAATGGCCCTGGGAGCGGCGGACAATGGCCTGAATCCGCGCAATCAATTCACGCTTATCAAACGGTTTTGTCAGATAGTCATCGGCGCCAAAGCCGAGGCCCTTGATTTTGTTGTCCAGTTCGGCAAGGCCGGAAAGGATGAGAATAGGGGTGGCAACCTTTGCTGCGCGCAGATTTTTCAGGACGTCATATCCATCCATGTCGGGCAGCATCAGGTCGAGAATAATGATGTCGTAGTCGTAAATCTTGCCAAGATCGAGGCCATCCTCGCCCAAATCGGTCGTATCCGTCACATAGCCTTCGCTTTTCAGCATCAATTCGATGCTTTTCGCGGTCGAGCTGTCGTCTTCTACCAAAAGAACCCGCATGTTGAACCCCTTCCCAAATTGTCTTTATGCGATGTCGTCTTATTAACGGCGCGTCTGGCATCCTGCCTGAGCAAGCCATTAAGATTCCTTAACAAGAATCTTAACATAAATTAAAAAGGTTAACAAAAAATAATTAACGCTAAAATATTATGAAATTTAATGAGTTGGCTTGGCGTTTTCCATTGAAACATCATACAATTAACCAATGGAACGACTTACCGACAAGGCGCTGGCGACGATCCAGCCGATCCCGACATTCGAACTGTACGGCACCGTGGTAAAGGTGCTGGGCCTGCTTGTCGAAATCACGGGATTTGGTAAGGAGCTTTCCATCGGCTCTCTTGTCCATCTCCGCCCTGTGCCGGACCGCGATATCCCGTGCGAGGTTATCGGGTTTCGCGAAAGCCGCGCTCTGCTCATGCCGTTTGGCACGCTGGAAGGTGTGGGCCTTGGCTGCCCCGCCGTGATCCAGACGAGCGAAAACGCCGTCTATCCCGATGACCGTTGGCTGGGCCGCGTGATCAACGCGCTTGGCAAACCCATCGATGGGAAGGGGCCACTGATGAAAGGCGCGCATCCGGTTCCGCTCAAAAACAAAGCACCCGCTCCGCACGCGCGGCAACGCGTAGGGGTGAAGCTCGATCTCGGTGTACGCGCCGTAAACACATTCCTATCCACCAGCACCGGACAACGCATGGGGATTTTTTCCGGTTCGGGCGTTGGTAAATCCGTCCTGCTTTCGATGATGGCGCGGTATACAGAGGCCGATGTATCCGTCATCGGTTTGGTGGGCGAGCGCGGGCGCGAGGTGCAGGAATTTCTGGAAGACGACCTCGGCCCTGAAGGCCTCGCCCGATCGGTCGTTATTGTCGCCACGGGGGACGAGCCCGCGTTGATGCGCCGTCAGGCCGCGTATCTGACATTGGCGGTAGCCGAGCATTTCCGCGCGCAGGGAAAAAGCGTTTTATGTTTGATTGATTCTGTCACGCGTTTTGCGATGGCGCAGCGCGAGATCGGATTAAGCGCGGGTGAGCCGCCGACAAGCAAAGGCTATCCGCCGACGACGTTCGGCGAGCTTGCAAGATTGTTGGAACGCGCGGGACCGGGCGTTCAGGGCGAGGGGAATATCACGGGTCTCTTCACCGTTCTGGTTGAAGGTGATGATACGAACGAACCGATATCGGACGCCGTGCGCGGGATCGTCGACGGCCACATCGTGATGGAGCGGGACATCGCAAGCCGCGGGCGTTTCCCCGCCATCAATGTATTGAAATCGATTTCGCGGTCCATGCCGAAATCTTTGACGGCGGAGCAGAACGCGATTGTCACGCGCGGGCGCGCATTGATTGCGCGATATGAAGACATGGCCGAACTGATCCGCCTTGGCGCGTACCGCAAAGGATCGGACAAGGAAGTGGACGAGGCGATTGCGCGTTATCCGCAGATCGAAGATTTCCTGCGTCAGAGGAAAGAGGAATCGAATACGATCGATGAATCCTTTGCAATGCTTGCCGGTATTCTGGGCCTGCCTTATAGCGGCGGTGATGCGCCTGCCCCCGCGCCGGAAGAAGAATTCCGCAAAGGATTTCCTGTGCCACCAAGGAAGAAGATATGATCTCCCTCTCCCTTCAGGGAGAGGGAAGGGGAGAGGGCCCTCACCTAAATCCTCTCCCTAAAGGGAGAGGACTTTTGATATGGCCAATTTGAAATCGCTCATCAAATTGCGCAAGCATACAGTCGATGAAAAGCAGAGAAATCTGGCGAATCTGTATAGCCTTGTCGAGGACATCGAAAACAAAAAGAATGTCCTGATCAAAAGATTGCAGGATGAGCGGGCGGCGCTCACCATGGACTCACCCCTTGAAATGCTCGGCTATTTCGGACGGTTTTCAGAGAATGTGCAGCGTGTTCTGGAACGGCTTAATTTGGAAAAGCGCAAAGTGGAAGAACGGATCGTTGTGGCGCAGGACGACGTGCGCAACGCGTTTGCCGACATGAAACGTATCGAGATTGTTCAGCGCGAACGCGAAAAGGCCGAAAAGAAAAAACAGGAAGCCAAAGAATCCGCCGAGATGGATGAAATTGGCCTTGATGGATTCAGGCGGCAGGACGAAGACAACTTATAGATCGATTTGCATGTTTTTCGAGACCGCGGAAACATGCATCCACGCCTTGATGTCCCCCTGAAAACCAAGTTCACCATAGATTTCGGTGCCAACAAGCGCGTCGGCATAGGCCTTTTTCATTGCTTCCTGCATTGGGTAGCTGATGTTTTCCTTTGTTCGCACAATCAGGTCGAGGCGGTTGCCGCGCACCATGCCATCGAGTTGTACTTCGCCCATGCGTGTCAGGTTGAGATCAAAGACGAAACGGGTTCCTGCTTCGCCGTTTGGGTCATTGTCATCACGCGGTTCTTGGCGCACATGGAACATGACCTTCGATACTTCATTTTGCCAGAGCATCGGGATGGGAAGTGATTTCCATTCCGTAGCCGGCGCGTCGGAATTTTGCGTGAGGGCAGATGTTTCGCCTGCAAGGCGTGAAACCAGATCGGCCTTGCCCAGCTTTTGCATCATGCCAAGTTTTCTATCGCCGATCCATCCTTGCAAATCGCCGGACTTCATCGCGGCGGCAAACAGCATCATCGCGGGACCCATATTGGCGGCGTTTGCGGGTGAGGGGATGATGCGGCCCAAAATCTGTGCGGCCTGTGGTGTTGTGCCTGCAAAGGTTTGAAATAAATCATCCATGACGGGCCAGAGTGGCGATGGCTGCATCAATGGTAACAGCGCGCGCCATGCGGGCGGAAGCGCCGCGATTTGCGCGGGCGGAACAGTTTGTGGCATTTGCGGCACAAAGGTGATTTGCGCGCCTGTATCGATCATAGGCGATTGCACGGGGATCACGAAATTCTGCAACGGCGCATTCGGCATCGCATTGACAGGGATTGCAATCACAGGCAGTTTTTGTGACGTGACGCTTTGCACATTCACCGTGACTGGAGCGGGCTTTGATGTGCCTATGGACTGTGCGGTGTCAGGATTGTCCGCATCCGGCGTCAGGATTTGAATCTGGCCGGATGGAGATTTTATCTGGATGATCTTTGCTTCCAGCACAGGCATGGTGAGGGCCGTGCCATCGGGCAGGGCAATGTTCGTGCCTGTTGCAACGGGTGTTGCCATACCATGCGATGGTTTCGGGGTGATGCCCGCGCCATCCGGTATGACAGATGGCTTTGTCACCAATGTCGCAACGGCATTCGTGACCGTTTGCGGCATTGCGGTTTTGACGGCCTGAAGAAGCGAGGCCACGAGGTTAGCGCTTTGCGGTTTTTGCGTGATCTGCGATGAGGATATCAGTCCATCGGCGATGATCGGTTTTCCTGTCCCATCCGGTACAGCCGCGGCAACAGGAATTAAATTGACCGTCTTTCCCGCAGCCAGTTGCATAATATCACCCGCTTTGAAAATCGGGAATTGTTGCGTCATTAATTGGTTTTGGCCAATAATATTCGGCGAAGGAATTGCTTGTGTCGCCGGTTGTCCTGCGCCTGTTCCCGCGCCAATCGTCTGCTGCGTAATCAGGACTTTATCCTGTATCGATCCGGCCGCGCTTTTGATGGCATCTGCCGCCATCGGTGTGGCGGGGCGGGGCGCAGGCATTGTTGTTACGGGCGGTGTTTGCGATTGTGGTTGCCCGCCTTGCACCGGTGGTTTTTGCGTCACGGGTGTTTGTGGTAATGGCGGCGGCAATTGCGGCACTTCGCCATCTTGCGGCGGTGGTGGAGATTGCGGGGTAGGTTGCGCCGGGGCCTGTGATGCCGGGCGCGTCACGGCCTTTTGCGGCGGGGAACCCGGTGGAATTTCAAGTTCCATGCGCTGTCCTGCCTGCGGTTGCCGCCCTTTCACAACAATATCGATGTCGCCTTGGGCCGTGCGCACACGCGTGCTGCCATCTTCATTCTGGCGGATGACTTCGGCCTCCAGATGCACCGGCCTTGGCACGCTTTTCAACGCATCGGGCAGGGATACAATTTGCACAACCTGCCCCGGCACCATGGAATGGCCGCCGCCGGGGGGAATGGGTGTGATTGATGACGCGCACATATCCCGATTATATCGGGTGCGGGTTAATTTACTATGGTTTTAAGGTGTTATGCAGAGACTGCGGTTTTCGCCGTTTGCGCCGCGACTTCGCGGACAACGTATTCAGCGATCTGCGTTGCATCTTCCGCCGCGTCCGCATTCGGGGAGCGGATCAGAATTGGCGTTTGATGGCGGATTGTATCTTTCACGCGGCTGTCGGCGCGAATGATTCCGGCCAGAGGCGGCGAAAGGCGCAGGAAGTTTTCGCAGGCCTTTAAAAGTGTTTTATAGGTGCGTTCGCCTTCGGTTGGGGAGGATGCCTGATTGACCACCACGGAGACATGTTTCGACATGCCGGCGGCGGAACCGAGTTTGATGAAGGCATAGGCATCGGTCAGCGATGTCGGCTCATCCGTTGTGACCAGCAATGTTTTTGCGGCGGTGGCGGAGAACATACGCACCGTGCGGTCAACACCCGCGCCGAGATCAAGGATCACGTAATCATAAGACGCGGCAACTTCGAGAAGCTGGTCGCGGAGCAATGTCAGACGCTGGCTCGGCAGGGCGGAGAGGGAGGCCTGACCGGAACGGCCCGCGACAATATCGAAGCCGCCTTCTTCATAACGCTGGATGACTTTATCGAGCCCGAGGCGGCCGCGGATTACATCATTCAAATCACGTTTGGGCATGGAGCCGAGTTGAACATCCACATTGGCCAGACCAAGATCACCGTCGAACAGCAAAACTTTCTTGCCTTTTTTCGCGAGTGCATGGGACAGTGTGATGGAAAACCATGTCTTTCCGACGCCGCCCTTGCCCGAGGCCACCGCGATCAGATTTTTCCCGCGGCGGAAGACCGGCGGGGCGGGTTGTTCGGTCGGTTTGGCATCTGTCATGACGAGGTCGGACATTTCTCTTTTGTTACCCTGCTTTTCTAGCGGTTGTCATTGTCGCGCTAACGGCGCGCGGCATCAAGAGCTGAGTGAGGCGCTTGGCCGACAATGGGGATAACCCATCGGCGACTTTTGCCGTATTCGATACTTCTGCAAAACTCAGGCCACCTTGATGTGCGGCGGAGAGAAGCGAGCCGAGGCGGCGCGCCACATCGACGCGTGTCGGAATCATGGTCTTTGCGCCAATCGTTGCAAAGACGCGGGCGATTTCACCGCTTTCATCCGCGTCCATTCCGGCGGGAATGACGAGGACCGGATCACCTTCGGAGGCGTGGATCAGGCGGGCGAGCAGTTTTACCGATTCCGGATCGAACGGATTGACTCCGGCCGTATCAATGATGATCTGGTCCGCGCCGCGAATTTCGGCGAGGCGGGCCTTGACGTCTTGTGGTGTCGAGGCCTTTTTCAGTTCGATCTTCATCAGGCGCGTAAAGGCCTCGAGCTGTTCAACGCCGCCCGCGCGGATGGTGTCGGTCGTAATCACCGCCATTTTCAGGCCGGCAAGCGCGCCGCGCGCGGCAACTTTGGCGGCGGCAAGGGTTTTTCCGGCACCGGGCGGGCCAACCAGGATTAAAGGTTTGCCGTAAGATTTTGTCGGTAACGGTTTGAATTCAAAGAGATTTTGCAAGGCGGCATAAAGCGCGTTGCGGCTGTCGTCCAGCCCCATCACATTGACGGCGGCGATGACATTGTCCAGCACATCTTCGGGCACGGCGTGGCGGAGCATGACATCGGTCACTTCTTCCACCACCGTCGCGGCATCGTCATCGTCCTGATATTGCCAGTCGTCATAAGCGACCTCTTCAGCAAGAGGGCGGGGCATCGTCGCCTCTGTATCCTTATCAATCGCGGCCGTCACACGCACAGTTTTTCCGCCGTTTTCCTCACGGGTCGCGACGATAATCGCGTTTTCACCGAGCGTATCGCGGATCATCTGCATGGCGTCTTTCATACTATTGGCCGTGAACGATTTAAGTCGCATGGGAGTGGTTGTACCGAATCAATGGAATTATACGTATTTCGGAATCACTGTACCAGAGGGAAACGGATTTTCCAACCTCTTGCCATAAGCCCCCGTTTGTCTAGTTCGTTTTGCGAGTTTGGAAGTTTTATACAGTTTTCCAGAATCTTGAATCATGTGGTTCGTCCAGGCTCGAAAAACCAAACATATCCATTAGTTTGTTTTTTATTTTTGCGGTTTTGCCGCTGTTTTGTTTAATCATATCAAAAGCATAATAGGATTAAATTCCCAAAATGTCAAGAGGTAACATTTGGGGCAGAGCAATGATCCTTGGCCGAAACAGCAAGAAGGACGCTCGCCGGATTTAGCCCTGTGATGGTCGAATTGAAAATTGGTAGTGAGATCCCAACCGGACGCATGCAATATCCCGATGAAAGCAGGATGTACTATAGCAACAGAGGAGGCGGAGGCAAGAAGTCGCCATTTCACCATTTTTTTTGTAGTTCAAATCCGGGCAGCGGCAAAGGCGCAAGAGCGCCTTTGATGCAATGAATGTATTATAGATGTGCCGTTTTCTAGTAATCCGGTTTTTAGCCGGCCTTGAGATCTTTCAAAAATTCGGTCATCGATTCCTGAAGATTTTTTGCCTGTTCGGACAGCGAGCGGACAGAGCCCAGAACCTCGGATGAATAGATTCCCGTCTGGTTCGCGGCGTTGCTGATTTCCCCGATATTCTGGGTGATCTGACGCGTACCGGACGAGGCCTCGTTCACATTGCGCGAAATCTCGGTGACGGCTTCTTGTTGTTGTCCCATCGCCTGCGCCGTATTATCGACAAGGCCATTCAATTGATTGATCACACCCTTTGTTGTTTCGATGGAGTGATAAGCGGTATCGCTCTTGGCCAGAATTTCTTCCACCTGCTGACGGATGTCTTCTGTCGCCTTACCGGTTTGTGTTGCCAGTGACTTAACTTCCGATGCCACAACGGCAAACCCTTTGCCTGCTTCACCGGCGCGCGCGGCTTCGATTGTCGCGTTCAGGGCCAGAAGGTTTGTTTGTTCCGCAATGCCGGAGATGAGGGAGGTGACCTCGCTGATCATATTAATCGCATCGCGCAGTTCGTTCATGATGGTGGCGGCCTTGTCGGTTTCCCTTACGGCATCGCTGGAAGCCTTTAACGCGTTTCCGGCGAGGGAGGCGACCTCGGTAATCGATGCCGTCATTTCTTCGGCAGCAGCCGACACGGTTTCGACATTGGTCGATGCTTCTTCGGCGGCGGCCGCAACCGTTCCCGAATTGCGGGAGGTTTCGGATGCCATTCTATCAAGGCTGTTGGCGTTGTTTTCAAGGCCCAGCGCCGATGCGGAAATATTCTGGATGATCTTGCCGATGTTTGTTTCAAAATTTTCGGCGAGGGCGGAGAGTTTCGCATCGTAGGATTTTTTGTTTTCTTCCAGATAAATCGATATGGCCATGTCCATATCGATCATGACGCACTGGTTGAGCGCACGAAGGAGTTTGGCCAGTTTGTCCTGAGCCTTTTCAGGCGCGAAACGGCTTTGATATTTATGGGCGGCATGGGCATAAAGGCGGCTGAGCGTAAAGCCATACGCGCCGATATACCATGTCGGCTCCAGCCCGATGCGGCTGTGGACCAGTCCGATCTTGCGCACGGAATCCGCATAATCCTTATCGAAGTTGGCCTTGAACAAGTGAAGCCAGTGTTTGAGCTGAGCGCTTTTTGCGTAGTCCATGCGCGACTGGTCTTTGAACATGGATTTCAAATTGGGCCATTGTGCGATGTGGGCATAAAATTGGGCCAGGATGCCGGGCAGGGCGGATTCGATATCCGCGTAATAGTCCGCCAGCGCATCGCGTGTGTCCTGATCAATCTCAATAAAACGTGTTCTGGTCAGGAGCGCATCATCGATTTGTGTGTTTGCGGCCATGGGAGAGGACTGTGAAGCGTTCATGCGGCACCGTAAATGAATTATGGAGGTTGGAAGCGAACTCTTCCGATTACGGGTATGCGCCCGGATAGTCAGACAACCGAAACTTACATTAGAAAAATATTTTGTCAATCACGGGTTGATGGCAGAAGTGCAATAAAATCAGCACTGAATCAGTCCTATTGAGATTTTAGATTTATGCGTTTTAAACGCGCGAAAAAGGCTTAAAGCCTTACGCACGCACAAGTTTTTGCGTCAGGATGAAATTATTTTTATTCCTTATCGAGGAACAGACTCTTAAGGACCATGTTGACGAGGCTGAGCACGATCGCGCCGAAGAAGGCCGCCATGAATCCTGAGATCGCAAAGCCGGGCACCAGTTGCGCCGCGACCAAAAGCATAAGGCCGTTGATGACCAGCCAGAAGAGCCCGAGTGTCACGACGGTGAGCGGGAGGGTTACAATCTTTAAAACAAGACCGAGTGTTGCATTGACGAGGCCGATAACGAGCGCGGCAATGAGCGCCGCGCCGAGACTGGCAACCATAAAGCCCGGGATGATTTGCGAGACCAGCCATACTGCTGCGGCAGATAGTAACCAATGAATAAGTATCTTCATAATCCAGCCCCCTTAAACCTGACCAAGCGTCCTGATCCGCGCCTTTGGATGAATTTCGTTTTGTGACATGACAACTGTTTGCGGGCGGAATCGTTCCACCACCGAGCGGACATAGGGGCGGATAGAGGGCGAGGTGAGAAGCACGGGGGATTCGCCCTGTTGGAGGAAGTCTTCGAACGCATCACGCACGGCGTTGATGAAATTTTGTAATTGTGTCGGCGCCATGGCGAGTTGTCGGTCCTCGCCTTCGCCGAGCAGGGAGTCCGCAAAAGACTGCTCCCATTCCGGCGAAAGGGTGATGAGCGGCACAAAGCCCGACGCGTTCGTATTCGCATCGCATATCTGGCGGGATAGGCGCGAGCGAACATGTTCTGTGATATAGGCAACGTTTTTCGTATAGGTCGCGGCCTCGGATATCCCTTCGAGAATGGTCGGCAGATCGCGCACGGAGACGCGTTCGGCCACCAATGCCTGAAGGATGCGTTGCAGGCCGCCAATCGACATTTGCCCGGGAATAACATCGCCGACGAGTTTTTGGTATTCGCGTGGCAATTCGTCGAGCAATTTTTGCGTTTCGGCGTAGGAGAGAAGGTCCGCCATGTTGTCTTTCACAAGTTCCGTAATGTGCGTTGTGATGACGGTTGGCGCATCAACGACCGTGTAGCCTTTGAAATGCGCCTCTTCACGGTATTGCTCATCGATCCACATGGCAGGCAGGCCGAAGGTCGGTTCCACCGTGTTTTCGCCCGGCAGGGTAATGGGCGCGCCGGTCGGGTCCATCGCCATCAACATCCCGGCGCGCACTTCGCCGCGTCCGGATTCAATTTCCTTGATCTTGACAGTATAGGCGTTGGCGGGCAGTTGCAGATTGTCCTGAATCCGCACCGCCGGAAGCACATATCCCATATCTTCGGCCAGTTGACGACGCAGGCCCTTGATCTGGTCGGTGAGCTTGTTGCCGCCTTCGCCCTGAACCAGCGGCAGCAGCCCATAACCGAGTTCGAGGCGAATGATATCCATGGCGAGCGCCTTGGATATCGGTTCTTCCGCCGGTTTCGCGCCGGGCGATCCGGGCGCGGGAAGGGCGGCCTGTTTCACCGCCTCCTTCTCCGCCTCTTGACGTTGCCATGACACATAGGCAAGGCCGCCGAACAGGGCGGACATCAGGGCGAACGGCCCGAAAGGAACGGCCGGGACCAGCGCCACCACCATCATCAGGCCCGATGTAATCGCCATTGCTTTCGGATGACGTTGGAACTGGTCCAGCAGCGCCTGGTCCGCCGTGCCTTCCACGCCGGCCTTCGAGACCAGAAGACCTGCCGAGATAGAGATGATCAGCGCCGGGATTTGTGAGACGAGGCCTTCACCGATGGTAAGGATGGTATAGGTCGATGCGGCCTCGGCGAGCGGCATGCCTTCCTGCACTGTGCCGATGATGATGCCGCCAATAATGTTAATGAAGACAATCAGCAGCGCCGCGATGGCATCGCCGCGTACGAATTTCGCCGCGCCGTCCATGGCCCCGAAGAAACCGGATTCCTGTTCCAGTTCTTTCCGGCGGACCTTTGCCTCTTCCTCGGTGATGATCCCCGCGGACAAATCGGCATCGATTGCCATCTGCTTCCCGGGCATGGCGTCCAAACTGAAACGCGCCGCGACTTCGGCGATACGGCCCGAGCCTTTGGTAATCACCACGAAATTGATGATGACAAGGATTGCAAAGACGATCCCGCCGACGATGTAGCTTCCCGAAATAATCAGGCCGCCGAACGCTTCGATAATATGTCCTGCCGAATCCGTGCCTTCATGCCCGTGCGCGAGGATAAGACGGGTCGCCGCTATATTAAGGCCAAGGCGCAGCGCGGTGGTGATCAGCAGCACGGTGGGGAAGGTTGAAAATTCCAGCGGCTTGCGAATGGCCAGAACCAGCATCAGGATGAAGACCGAAAACATGATCGATATGGCAAGACCCAGATCCAGCAGGAAGGTCGGGATCGGGATCAGCATAAAGGTCAGGATCGTGACAATCCCGATGGCCAGCACGACATCGCCACGGAAAATGCCGCCAAAGGCGGATCGGGCCTGTGACATTCCTGAATTGGCGGGGACGTTCGGTGCGGGTTGGGCCATAGGGATAGGATCGATGCGGAATTGTTAACTTATTCTATCATAACGGGGAATGCAGGGGTTGGATATTAGAAATTGGGTGATTGAAAAAAGCTATGTGTATAGGGGCACAACAGGATCATCTTCTTTGCGTGCTGGGGATGGTGCTGGTTTAAACCACAATTTTGCAGAAATTCTGTAATTCAACCCAAGCATTAACCTTTTTCTAATATTTACATAATATTGTCGCCGCTCATGGGGAATGAAAGCACAAAAAGTGACATTCAAAAGAAATGGGAAAGCATTTCTGAGGAAGCGTACAAACGCGCTGAAAAGACGCACGACCAGTTTGCTAAAGATCTAGTTCTGGTAGGGGCAGGATTTACAGCACTTACAGCTTTGATGGTGAATGTTAAACCTGATCTTGTTGGGGTTGTTATTGCTACGACTTTTCCAATTTTAGGCGCAATAACGTCTCACATCAGAAATCACAACAAAGAACATTTTTATGAGGCTTTTGCCAGTCACGCGCTTGATATGAGAGATCGGGAATTTGGTGAAGGTGAAGTGGTTAAATTTCCACGAATAGATCATGCCATAGAGGAATTTAGGCGATCTGGTAAATACACGCCACCTACCAATCTATCTATCGTAAGGCAGTATCGAAGTGCAGTTATTGGTGCGGCGGCAGGAACAGCTATGATAATTGCTGCAGGCTTCAGCAGAGAAGGGTAGGACGTCTTTGGTAGCTACCGTAAGGAAGAGGGCTCGTCTAGCCAAGCGTCTGAAGTGCAAACGGTGGAAGATGTTGTGCCGCCCCAGTTGTCACCGGCTCCTCAACAGAATTAGCTTCAGGCTTAAAGTGATCCAGAATTACATCGCTATAAGCGATTGCATAACCTCCACCAATAATCGCGGCGGTGTAGACTACAGCAGTCACAAGATTGCCTATTGATAAAAACGATGGTTCGTTTTCATCATGAAAAGGGTTGGCCGGCTTGTTGAAGAAGTCTTTCAGCATATGTCCGTGCTATAGAAAAATGCCTGAAAAGTCAAAGAAAAGTCTGCAAATGGTCTTTCCATTGGCGAGGTGCCTAAACCCGCTTTAGACCGAAAATCAGGGGGTTGTTTTGGTTAACGCTTCCGCGATCGCCGCTTAGGGGGTACCATTTTACGCAAAGAATCCTTGCAATAAACGCAAAACGGGTATTTGCTATGGAAAATAAACAGTCTTAGGGGTTATAAAATGACGTCGCTTTTTAGATCGTTTGGTTATGGTTTGGTCCTTATGGCCGCCGCCTGTTCGCATTACAGTGAAGACATGGCCTCGCTCGAAGGCAAAGTGATGAAAGCGGGTGATCCGTCCATGGCCGTGGCCGCCGCGCCCGCGCCGCAGGATATCGCCCCCGCCGCCGGTGGCGGTGTTGATTCCAAGATGCTTGGCCAATATCTCGCCCGTGATTATTACGACCTCGCAAAGTATGAAAACGACAAGGCCTATGATTACAAAGCCGCCAAA
This sequence comes from uncultured Alphaproteobacteria bacterium, assembly GCA_946481075.1. Next base: position 896,485 of record CAMLMC010000001.1, on the reverse strand, counting down.
ACCTATACTGAAAAGGCGATGAAAGCATCGAAGGGCGAAGTCACCGCGCCATCGCGCATTGCGGCCTATGATGTCCCGCCTGAATCCATACCCGCCCTGAACGAGGCGCGGGAAGGTTTGATCGCCGCGCTGCGCAATCCGAACATGGGCGGGCATGAGCAGCAACTCGCCAAGGCGCAGGTCAGTTTTGATTGCTGGCTGGAGCGTGCCGAAGAGGCGAGCGATGAGACGCATTACGCATCATGCCGCGATGGATTTGAATCCGCGATGGCGCAAATGATAACGCCCGCCGCGGGGGCGGCCACCGTTTCCGGCATGCAGATGGCCGAAGTGTCGTTTGCCGATGGCGCGGATACCATAGACGCCGTGTCCGCATCAATGATTGATCAGGTGGCATCCTTTGTGATGTCACCGGAAGGGGCGGGATATGAAGTGGTCGTAACCGGCTTTACGCCGATGCAGGATATCACGGAAAAATCACGTTTTCTCGCAACCTCCCGTGCACTCAAAGTGCGTGAGGCGCTGATCGCCAAGGGTGTCAATACGGCCGCAATCAAACCGCAAATCGCGCCTGTGCCGCAAGTAACGGACATAGTGCCTGTTGCAGGCGGCGCTATTACGGCCGATCAGGGCGGGCTGGAGCGTAAAGTGCAAATCCATCTGGTGCCAGTGGCCGCGCCCGTTGTTTCTGCGCCCGAAACCATCGCGCAGTAAAGATGTCCGATCAAACATACCTCGTCTTTGTTTACGGCACCTTGAAAACAGGTGAGCGTAATTTTGAGAGATATTTGGGCGATGCAAATTCGTTGGGATTGACGCGCACTCTCGAGTCCGGATTTCTGATGAAGCATCACCAATCAGTCACCACAGCCGGGAAATATTCGCCGGATGCCGTTCGTGCCGAGCATGGCGGCGCATGTATCGAGGGCGAGGTCTTTGAGGTCACGGAAGAACAACTGGACAGGCTTGATGTATTAGAGGGGATTGCGCCTCCCGCGGAGAGCGGCATCCTTCCGGGCGATGAGAAATACTATCGTGAGCAAATCAAACTGGCCGATGGCCGCGTTGCATGGGCTTATTTGAGCAGGCACGGGGAGGCGGTCGGTGATATCCCGCATATTATCTATAATGAAGAAACCAATTCTTTCTGTTGGAAGGAATTGCCACAGCCTTTTCTGTCTTGAGGTGCTCAATCCCGTGCTCTAAAGTAAAGAGACGGGGCGAATCGCCCATATCTAAACAAGCGGGCGGGATTTCATGCGCATTCATTCTGTTTTTCTGGCGGCCATCGCCGCGTTGTCGCTTGCGGCCTGTACTCATACATCCGAAACATCTTCGAATGTGCCGGTGTCAACCACACTGGCAAGCGCCGATGTTGTATCGACCTCATCCGGCACTTATGCGGTTGCCAAACCCATCCCATCAGGCGCGACCATTAGCCCATCGAACCCATGCGCCGAAAGTTTCGATGATGTTATCAGCTATCTGGAATATCTGATGAAGCAGAAACAGGGGCAGCAAGTCGCAAGCGCAACACAGTCCAATGTTTCAAAGCGTATTGAATATTAGGCCCTAAATTCCACCGGAAGCCGCAGGGGGGATATCGATCCCTTCATCCTTATATTGCGCCAGTTTGTTACGCAGGGTGCGGATGGAAATGCCGAGGATGTTGGCGGCATGTGTGCGGTTGCCGATGCAATGTTCCAGCGTGTTCAAAATCATATCGCGTTCGACATCCGCAATCGTGCGGCCAATCAGGTTTTCAACTGCGCCGGTGTTCTTGACGGCAGCGGCGGATGATTGTGATGCGCTGCCGACACCGGCGGGGTCCGGTGCCTTCGCGGATGCGGTGGCACCTGCTCCGCCCGATGAGAATTCGCTTTCGGAAAGGTGAATGGCATCGGCCTCCAACTGATCTTCAAGGCTCATCAAAATCGCGCGGTGCATGGTGTTTTCAAGTTCACGAATGTTGCCGCGCCAGTGATAGGATTTGAGTTTCTTTTCCGCCTCGGCACTCAGCTTCTTTTTATCAACGCCGTTGGCAACCGCATATTTATCGGCAAAAAACTGGGCGAGGGGGATAATATCACCCGGGCGTTCGCGCAGAGCCGGAAGCTTGATGTTCACGACATTCAGGCGGAAATACAGGTCTTCGCGGAATTCGCCTTTCTGGACGGAGGATTCCAGATTGCGGTTCGAGGTCGCGAGGATGCGCACATCCACCTTGACGGAATCGTTCGATCCGATGCGCGTGATTTCTTTCTCCTGAATGGCGCGCAGCAATTTCGCCTGTAAGAGCGGATGCATTTCGGAGACTTCATCAAGCAGCAGCGTGCCGCCATGCGCCTCTTCAAACTTTCCGATCCTGCGCTGGGCCGCGCCGGTAAACGCGCCTTTTTCATGGCCAAACAGTTCGGATTCCAAAAGGTTTTCAGGGATCGCCGCGCAATTGACGGCGATGAAGGGGCCATCTTTGCGTTTCGATTTTTTATGCATGTAGGAAGACATGACTTCCTTACCGGTTCCGGATTCCCCCGTGATCAAAACGGTGGCTTCGGAGGGCGCGATTTTATCGGCGAGTTTCAGGACGTTTTGCATGGCCGCGTCATTCGCAATGATGGCGTCGTCATTTTCCTGTGTCACCGCCTCCAGAACCGCGGCAATCAATTCCGCATCCGGTGGGAGAGGCAGATATTCCTTCGCACCGTCCTGAATGGCCTTCACGGCGGCGCGTGCATCTGTGCCGATACCGCAGGCGACAACAGGCACATAGATGCGGTTTTCATCGAGCGCTTGAACGAAGGGTGCAATCTTCTGTTTTACATCGCACATGACGACATCCGCGCCCTTGCCGTTCAGCAAAGCGCCAATCGCCTGTTCGGTGTCATCGCAATGAATGACCTTCGCGCCGCGTTGCAGGGCGATTTTCCCCGCTGCGGAAATATATCCCTCCAGTGATCCGACAATCATCAAACGCATTTTCGTAGTCCTTTTTCTTTTTTACCACAGAGGCACAGGGAGCACAGAGGCTCACAGAGTTATAATTTAAATCGCTTCAGTCCGTTTTTGAGCAATGGAACATTAAAGTTGATAAGAAGGCCAAGCGGCATGCGGGTCAGCTTCATATAGGTCAGGATTTGTGCGTCATGAATAGGTTGAAGGCAATCAATGCTTTTTAATTCTACAATAACTGTGCCCTCAACCAATAAGTCTAATTTAAACGCGTTCTGAACAGTCAAATCATCGTACTGTATGGATAATATCTTTTGCCTCTCGCAGACGAGGTCCCGCTTATTCAATTCATAGCACAGGCATTCTTCATAAACTTTTTCAAGCAGGCCGGGACCTAGCGATTTATGGATATTAATACAGGAATCAACAATTTCCCCTGTAACTTCGTTTGCTGTCATTCTTCGCAAACTCTGTGACACTCTGTGTTCTCCGCGCCTCTGTGGTGAAGTCTAAGCTTTATCGGATTTCACGATTTCGGTCATCGTAATGCCGAGTTTGTCTTCCACGACCACAACTTCGCCGCGCGCAACGAGGCGGTTGTTGACGTAGATGTCGATGGCCTCACCAACCTTGCGATCGAGTTCGACAACCGCGCCGCGTCCCAGTTTCAAAAGCTGGCTGACCTGCATCGTCGAGCGGCCGAGCACGGCAGAGATTTGTACGGGAATGTCATAGATGGCCGACACATCTGACGCCATCGGTTCGCCGACCGGCCATTCCTGTTCCGCCTCACGCGCGCCGGAGGTTTCCTCGATCTGGTTGTAATTCACATCCTTGGTATCGTCGCTCATTCTTTTGTCTCCGTGCCGGACGGGGCGTTATCGCCTGCCGCGGCCCCTGATTCGGTTTCCAGCGTTAATTCTATATCACTCTGCCCTGTTTCGGAAAGGGCGGTTTCCGATAAATGCGCGATCGGGGCGCCGAAAAGGTCGACAATCTGCCGCCTGATATCCGCCGCCGCCCGCACAGAATCGCGCACAGCGCCGCCATCGGACCATTCCAAGGCACAATTGCCGGGTGGCATATCGGCGATTTCGACAACGCGCCATGCCACATGTTCCTGATCTTCGTCATGCAGGCGGTTGATGAGCGTTTCGATTTCACCCTTCATCCCCGCCGGAACCTGAATCAATATTTCTTTGGTTTTACGGTGGGATGCCAGTGTTTTTTGAATGATGTTGTGAACTTCCTCGCGGCCCAATTTTTCATTGAGGAGTGGAAAGAGCAGGTCGAGCGCCGCCACGGCAAGGCGTAGCGCCTCCTTCTCGAACACAATCTCACGCATTGTTTCGGCAGCGAACAGCTGGGAAAAACTATCGGCAATCCGTTCCAGCGAGGTAGCCACATATTGTTCGCGGGCTTCAACCTGTTCCTTTTGCCCCTGCTGCCGGCCCTGTTCGAACGCCATGTCTTTGGCAACCGCCAGTTCCTCTTCGGAAAAGGTTGGCGGGGGCGGCGGAAGATCCTCGTCCAGCTCTTCTTCCGGTTCCGGGGCATCGAACACATTCAGGTCAAATAAAAACTTTTTTTCCATGGCTACATTTTCGTCAAATGGTCTGTAAAGGGCGCTTTTCCATGCTTCCGGTGCTCACGTACCAATTGTACGCTGCGCTCCGGTTCATTTAAAACCACCCTTTTCGTCACATCTGCCTTCAATGTACATATCCTAATAAATGAGTTCGTCTTCTTCGTTGCCACTGGCGATCGTGATTTCACCGCGGGCTTCCAGGTCTTTCGCGATGCCCACGACGTGTTGCTGTGCCTCTTCCACGTCCTTCAGGCGGACGGGTCCCATGGCGGCCATGTCTTCCTTCATGATCTTCGCGGCGCGTTCCGACATGTTGGAGAAGAAGAGGTCACGCAGCGTTTCGGTCGCGCCTTTCAGGGCCGCAGGCAGTTTATCCTTATCCGCCGCGCGGATAATCGCCTGAATACCGGTGGGCGGCACTTTTTGCAAATCTTCGAAGGTGAACATAAGCGAGCGGATTTTTTCAGCCGATTCCGGAATGGTTTTTTCAAGCGCCTCCATGAATTTGGATTCCGCGGCACGATCGAGATGGTTGAAGATTTCCGCCATATGTTCGTGGGAGTCGCGGCGCTGGGTCCGCGCAAGGTTCGACATGAACTCCTGACGCAGCGTTTTTTCAACATCTTCCAGAACGTCTTTTTGCACGGCCTCCATACGGAGCATGCGGTGGATCACCTCCATCGCGAAACTTTCGGGGAGGAGGGCCAGAACCTTTCCGGCATGGTCGGTCGAAATTTTTGACATGACAACGGCAACGGTTTGCGGATATTCCTTTTGCAAAAAGTTGGCGAGCACTTCTTCGTTCACGTTCGCCAGTTTTTCCCACATGGTGCGCCCGGCAGGACCACGGATTTCCTCCATGATCTGGTCGACCTTTTCCTTGTTCATGCCCGCCTTGATCAGCATGCGTTCGGTCGATTCCTGTGAGCCCACAAGTGCGCCGGATGTGCTCATCTGTTCTGCGAATTCAACGAACAGACGTTCCACGACATTGGAGTTGACCTTGCCGAGTGTCGCCATCGTCTGGGAGAGTTCGAGGATTTCTTCATCATCCATGTGTTCGAAAATCTTGGCGGTATAATCTTCGCCAAGGGCCAGCATGAAAATGGCGGCCTTTTCGGTTCCCGACAGCGATCGATAATCTTCCCTAACCCGCATGTTTCAAACCCCGTTCCATACGCCTTAATCCTGCGTCATCCAGCTACGGATCACCGATACGGTTTCGTTCGGATAGCTGTCGACGATATCTTCCACCTTCTTGACGGTGGAGGCCTTGACCTTGCCCTCTACCTTTTGAACATCGATCATCGCGCTTTCGGTCCCTTCATCCTCATCCAGATTGGCGGATTCAAAACTGGTGGTGGGCCCTTCGAGCGCCGGCGCCTGAGGACGCACAGACAAAAGTTCTTTCTCTTCATCCTCATCAAGGCCGCTGGCCGTTTCTGAGGTGAGGAGGCGGCTGACCATGGGTTGCAATACCAGAAGGATAACAAGAATGATCATGATGGCGACGGTCACGACCTCCGCCACATCAAGCAGTTTGTTTTTGTCGAAGCCGAAAAGGGTATTGTCCGGCCCTTCGAAGGATGTATCGATTTCGGCAAACGGCATATTGACAACTTCAAGCGTATCCCCGCGCTGCGCATCTATGCCGATTGCAGATGTAACAAGGGCTGAGATTTTATCCAGTTCCGCCTGATCACGGGGGGCATAGGTGCGGTTGCCTTCGGCATCGGTCGTGTAGTTACCATCCACCAGAACGGCGACGGACAGGCGGCGTACATCCCCGCCTTCGCGGATGGTGCTGCGGATTGTTTTGCCGATTTCGTAATTGGTGACTTCTTCAACCCTATTGGTCTGCGCGGTCGGCCCTTGTCCCGACAGTCCCGCGGCATCAACACCGGGCAGATTGTTTTCCACACTGACGTTGTCCGATGTGTTTGCATCGTTTTCGAGGGAGCTTTCCTCGGTCGTTTGCGTGGAACGCGCGACCTGTTGTTCAGGATTGAACAATTCCTCGTTCATCTGCACACGGTCGAAATTCAGTTCCGCGGAAACGGAGGCGCGGACCTTGCCATAGCCAACCGTACGGCCAACCAGATCCTCAATCGTTTGTATCATGCGCTGTTCATATTTCAGGCGCATGTCTTCGGCCTTGGCGATAGACTGGTTTTCCGTGCTCTCACCGCCGCGGGCCAGAAGCTTACCGTTTTGGTCGATGATTGAAACATTTTCTGCCTTCAAATCGGGCACGGCGGAGGCAACGAGCGATTGGATCGCCGCTATCTGTTCCTGTTCGATCCGTGCGCCGGGGCGAAGGCCGAGGGCCACCGAGGCGCTGGAGGGGCGTGCCTCACGCGCAAATAATTCACGTTGTGGCAGAACGAGGTGAACCCGGGCAGAACGCACCGGTTCCAGCGAGCTGATGGTTCGCGACAGTTCGCCTTCCATCGCACGCACGGCGTTGATGTTCTGGATCGCATTCGTTGTGCCAAATCCGCTTTGATTGTCGAAAAGCTCATACCCCATCGAGCCGCCATTGGGCAGGCCTGATTGTGCAAGGAGCATGCGCGCTTTGCCGACCTCGGAATCGGCAACCATGATGCGCGTGCCGTCCTGTGACACTTCGAACGGGATTTGCTGCTCCTGTAACTTCGCCGCCATCGCAGAGGAATCTATGGTCGAAAGATCGCTGTAGAGCAGCTTCATTTCCGGCGTCGAAACGCGCAATGAAACGAAGACAAAGAAAATCATCAGGCCGAATAAAACCGCGCCCATGATGGCAAGACGGGTGGGGCCCAATTGTTTTAGTGTTTCCAGAAAACTATTCACTTCGTTTTATCCGTACCATGCCGTGTTGTATCCATACACCTTCGCCCAAGAAAAACCCCGGGGGACGGGGCGGGCCAAGGCAGCCGTCAACGATACACCTATGGGGCTATTCTCGCGCCCGAATCGCTGATTAATCCATTAACCATTATAAACGTTTTTTAAGGGTTTTCCAACGCCTTCTTCGGGGGGCGATGCCTTGCCGGGCTTTGGCTAAGCCCAAGGTTTAAAAGAAGAATCCCGGCATGTCGCCGGGATTCTTCTGGTTTGGCCCCTTGGCCGCATTCATCAGTTTACAGGCGGCTGCCCGTTCCGGCTTGTATCTTGCCGGCGGTAACGGTTCAAATGGGTGGTGCGCAGCGCTCCGGGCCCGAACCGGTTCAGGGCCTTTTTCCAGGAGTCCAGCTCTTCCTGAGAAAGGCTATAGCGTGTGCAGGCCTGTTCATCCGTCAGGACGCCATTCTCTATGGCCTTGATGACCGCCATTTTCCGCGATTTGACCCAGCGCTGTGTATTTGGCGGTGGCAACTGGGTGATTCCCGCGCTTTGTTCATATCTGATATCCGACATAGCATACCCACTCTTTTAGTGTCGTTTATGTAAACAGTATGGCCCGATTATCGTTAAAAGAATGCTAATGCATGTAGAATTTTGAAATCGATGACAGGGGAAAAAGGCTTTGTAATTCCTGCGTCTTTCTTATCGCTATGATTGTGATGTTAATAAATAATACTTGTTTTACTTTAAATATTACTCAGAAAATTAATAAAAAATACTGGTTACAACGAAAGTATAAAAACAGGCGGGCGATTACTTTGTAAAACCCTTGTAAACGGGGGGTGGATTATTTGGCAAAGACTTGAAAAAGTTTGACATTTGCTCCAAATGCCTGTAGTATGAGAGTAGGGAAGTGTGTCATGGGGACGCACGAGGTTTACGGAAAATATGATTGAAGCTGTCAATTCAGTGATATCAAATGCCGCCTACACCAAAGCCGCGATCGAGCAGCAGAGTGTGGCGCAGTCGTTTGCCGCGAATCCGGACCGCGTTCAGGTGGTGCCGCAGGCCCCGTATATCAGCCCGTATGTCCGCATGGATATCAATTACGACCGCGCGGTTTTACAACTGCGCGATTCCGCAACGGGTGACGTTGTTCGCCAGATCCCGACGGAGAGCCAGCTTGAAGCTTATAAGCGCGCTCAGGCTGCTCAGCAGGCGAGAAAAGAATCTACGCCGAAAACTACCGATGCGCCGGTCGAAGCTGTGAAGCCGCAAACGCAAATCGTGACGGCGAATGTTGAACCCGTTCAAACCGCCGAAGCCCCGTTGCCGCAGATTGTGTCATCCGACACATCTTTTGCGCCGAAGGCAGGCAGCATCAGCGTCGATACGCAAGCCTAGTTTTCTTCTTCGTGAGAAGCACAACGGACGGTTTCCCGTCCGTTTTTTTATGGCTTTTTTGCGCGGATGATTACGCCGATGTGTCCGTGCTGCCGCCGGAGGCGGGCGGAGGAGTCTGGTCTTCCGGCGTGGCGGGCAGGGGATTGGCGGCAACACCCTTCATCAAACCTTGCGCGATATTGCGGTTGATGTTGATGAGAATGTCGAGCTTTTCTTTTTCCGGTTTTGCCAGAATTTCAATTTCACGTTTGAAAATAAAGTTGGCGAGATTCGTGATGTTGTTGCGCAAATCCTGAGGGTACAAACCATCCACATTCTCCAGCGCGGTGTCATAGAACATCAGCCAGATCGAGCGGTTGTATTTCAGGATCGAGGCGAGGTCGTCACTGCTTTGCGCACCCCAGTCTGCCTGAAGGTCCTGCAGGAACTGCGCGGATTTCAAAAGAACCCGCGCCTCTAACTCACGCGGATCGACCGCATGTTTTTGCGCGTTGGTACCATAGGCCCCGGCGGCGGAAGCGTAGGGGTTTTTATTGTTAGGCTGCTGGCTTGGTGGCATGTTTGACAAGCTCCTCCTCCAGTCTGATCAGATCCTTCGCATCGCGCAGCGCCTTGTAATAAGTGCCTTCGATGATTTTTTCGTTGATGGCGAGAAAGATGAAAGCCGTGGTCGGCGCCGCATGCTGTATCTGTTTCACCAGATCAAAATATTTCTTGTGGTATTCGTCCGGCCGGCGCGCCATATACATGCATTGAATCAGGAAATAGATTTTTTTGCATGGCGTGTCGGCTTCTTCCTCGTGCATCACATCTTTTTCACGCAGGATAGGGGCTTCACCGGAAATATGCAGGCGCGTTCTTTGCGAGTCATTGGTAATGACCGCCGTGCCTATCATTATTTTTTCACCGGGTTTTAAATCGATTACAAGGGCCATCGGATTTCTTCCTTTCAGTTGCTGGGCCAAACGCAGGTTTCTCCTGCTATCATTTAATTATACTACAGCATAATGACCAAAAGGTTAAGGGGAAATGGATTTTATTTTGTCATTGCGAGGAGGGCGAACCCCGACGCGGCAATCCATGCTATTTCCTTCATGGGTAATATTGTCTGGATTCTTTGTCACTATCGTTCCTCGCTATGACGAGTGAGGCGCATAAAAAACCGCCGGATTTCTTCCGCCCGTCGCGAAGGCGACAAAAGCGAGCGCGAGCGAAGCATAAAAAAACCGCCGGATTTCTTCCGGCGGTTTTGGTTAGAAACTTTATATTTGCATACCGTCCTGCCCCTCCGGCATCGCGGCCTGTTCTTATTAGAACAGTCGCAGAACAGCCTGCTGGGACTGAGACGCCAGCGAGAGGGACGTAACGCCGAGCTGCTGAGCCGTTTGCAGGGCCAGAAGGTTCGCGCCTTCTTCGTTGAGGTCGGCGTTGACGAGGTCAGATGCACCGGCCTTCAGCGTGTTGATCGTCTCTTGTGTGAACGTCTGACGTGTCTGGATGATCGCCAGGTCGTTTGCAATGGATGAGCCGAAGCTGCGTACGGTATCGAGAGCGCTGCGAACCTCATTCAGAGTGGCTTCTACAGAGGCAGAGTCTGTGAAGTCTGCTTCAGAGAGACCTAAGCCAAGGGCAGAAAGGTCCGACCCAGTCGTTTCAAGAGAGTTTGAGCGATCTTCATTAAAGAAGGTAGTCAGTGTATCTCCGCTCAAAAGGTTTACGCCGCGATAGTTCGCATCTTCAACCAGACCGTCGATTTGACTACGGATTTTGTTGAAGTCTCTTGTATACTGATCCAGATCTACTGATGTTCCAATAAATTTGAATGCTTCTGACTGGAAGTCGGTTGCTGCAGTAAATGTTGCATCCGATGCCCCTGTACCGAAGTCGAAGTCTACCACATCGCCCGCAGCGGTTGCATCAAATGTTATTTCTGCTGTACCTACGTTATCGGCGAATGCCAATTCAATACGGCCAGTATCCACGTTAAAAGAGGCGGTAACCTTATCGTTTATATTAACGTCGTTGTTAATTCCGTCGATGAGGCTTTGAATCGTGCCTGTCGTACCAATCAAGGATATGGCAGAACTGCTCGTACCATCGACTTCAAGTATAAGGTTGACGGTGTCGCCTGTGTTCACATATCCCGCTGTCGCAAGTGTGGTATTTGCTGTATATTTTCCGCTAGCGCCGAGAGTTTCGGTGGACACAGCAGATATTAAGGTTCTGCCGGCTACCGCAGTTCCTCCAAGTCGTCCAGCAGCAACGGCGTTCAATGTCTCCGTTGTCACCAGATTATCAAGTCCTAGAAATGCAAAACCGTCTGCACCCAATGTGTTTGCTGCTGCGCCATCAGCAATTCTTAAGAAGGCGCCTTCTTCCAGAGATTCGATTTTCAGACGACCTTGGGAGTCTACTGAAGCGCGTACGTTGTTAGTAAAGTTGGTGTTAGCAATAGCAGCTTCATCGTTAATTTTAGCAGCAAGATCATAGACTGTATCGTTAGCGGCAACGGTGATTGTTGCTGTTTGTGCGGCACCAGAAGCAATATCTGCATCCTGAATAGTTACAGTGAAAGTATTGGTTGCGGCAATTGCCCCACCAGAATCTGCCGTTAGGTCAATACCGCGGAGGTCTTTTGTGCCTGTAATACTTGCAAATCCGGCAGCAGCCCGAATCTCGGCCTGTGCAGATTCACCGATTGAGGACGCTTGCTCAACCAAGGATGTCAGTGCTGTAATACCTTTGTCGGCTTCTTCGATTGTACGGATCGACTGACCGATACCGTCCAGAAGACGGGTCAGGTCAGAAGCGCGGTTGTTTAGCGAATTCGCCTGGAAGAACGACTGCGGGTTATCAAGGGCAGAGTTAACCTTCTTGCCTGTCGCAAGACGGAGCTGGGTAATATCAATATTTCTCTGGGTGCTTTGTAGAGAGAGCAGGTTAGACCGCGAGGCCGCGGACAAAACGATATCATTCGCCATAATAGAAATCCTTTCCTAGGGTTAATTGGCTACTTATGTAGGGCCCATACTGGTCCCGTATTTTTTAATACTATATCACAATTCCTAATGGAATGTTAATGCCGAAAAAGAGTGTTATTAGAGAGGGTTAGGTTAATAATAGGTAAAAATTCAATATTTTCATATCGTTAAAAGGCACTTTTGATTCGCGATGTTTAAGGCCCGCTTCTTGCCGTCCCCAGATATGTTCATTATTTTTCAAATCATTATAAAATTTTCTTCAATTAATAACTTTGGGGCAAAATTCTTGAAATGTCGGCTTTGGGCGATAAAAAATACGCCCCGCGTTTGACGGCGGGGCGCATTCTTACTGAGGACTACTCTGCGAGATTCTACCGCAGTCTCAGAAGCTCTTCGGTCATCTGGTCGACCGTTGTGATGATTTTCGTGTTGGCCGAGTAGGCACGCTGGGAAATGATCAGCTTCGAAAACTCGTCGGCAAGGTCGACGTTGGACATTTCCAATGTCGCGGGTTCGATAAACCCGGCACCGCCCGATCCGGCCTCACGCAGGTTTTCTTCCCCTGATTCCTCCGTTTCGGAATAGGCCGTGCCGGAGACTTCCTGCAGCCCGTTCGGGTTGGAGAAGGTGATCAGCGGCATTTTGTAGAGTTTCGAGGTCGCACCGTTCGAGAAGCGGGCAATCACGAAGCCTTCGCGGTCGATATCCACGCCAACCCGCAGGCCGAGTTCGGCCCCGTTCTGGTCGGCGAAGAGGACCGTATAGTTCCCTGCGAACATACTGTGGCGGGAAATGTCGACATCGATCGCCTGTATGGCGGAGCCGTTGCCCCAGTCAATGGCACCGAGTTCGATATCGCGGTTGCCTTCGGTATCGGGAAGGGCGTTCAGCGTCCCGTTCGAGGTCATGTTGATCAGGCCCGTTGTCATGGTGTTGTTTTGCGGGTCGATCACGCGCACCTGCCACCAGCCACGCGGATTATAGAGGGAGTCGCCCGGCAAATATTGCGGCGCCGGGAAGCTGCGGCCAGAGATCGGATCGCCCGCGCTGTATGGCGGGGAATCGAGCGGACCACCGTTATCATACTGACCACCCGTCAGGTCGTTCGATTGATAGGAACCAGCCGGGATGCCGAGGCCAGAGAGCGCGGTGCCCGCGCCGACGTTGGCAAGGTCAACGGATTGCGCTGCGCCGCCTTCGAATTCATCGCGCATGATGATGAGCTCGCCGTCATTCCCGATGGTCGCGGTGACGCCTGCCACGTTGGTGTTGATGTCGTTGATCAGCTCACCCAGCGTCGAGACGACCACATCGCCCGGAACGCCCGCCGCTACGCCGACGTCATAGGTGCGAAGAACCGCGCCGCCGTCGATGGCGATGGTGAACTGGGATTGCGGGGCAATGCCGAGATCGTTCATCAGGTTGGTGGAGGCCGTTGTGTTGCTGATGTTCGATGCGGCCGTGCCTTGCGGGCCGTAAACTTTTGTATATTCAAACGTCACGGTCTGCGATGCGCCGAGAGAGTCGTACATCGTGATGGAACGGGTGAAATCCGCACCTGCGGTAAGCGCCGTTTCCAGATGGCTGGTCACCAGCGGGTTGGATGAGCGGACATCTGTTTCCTGTTGGTCGAGAGTCAATGCGATTTCCGCCGTTGTTGTCGGACGCGTCAAACCGCCAAGGAAGGCCACATCAACAGGAACCAGCGAGGCAAGGTCGCCCTGGTTTGCCGGCAAATTGCCGTCCTGATCGAGCGGCCAGCCATACAGGTAGAAACCTGCCGTGTTGGTGAGGAAGCCTTGCGCGTTTTCGCTGAACTGTCCGTTCCGTGTGTAGAGCCATTGCGAAAGGCCCGATGTGTCTGTATCGCGTTTGATCGGATAGAAACCGTTTCCGGAAATGGATGTATCCGTGGAAGAGGACGATTGCTGGATCGGCCCTTGCGATGTCACGCGCTGGATGCGGTCTACCGACACGGTACCCGGAGAGTAGCGGGAGCTACGGCCTTCTGTCGTCACCAGCGAGAAGAAGGCGGCCTCGGAGCGTTTAAAGCCCACCGTGTTGACGTTAGCGATGTTGTTGGCGATCATCGCGGTCGATTGCGACTGCGCCGAAAGGCCCGAAACGCCTGTATATAAAGATCCAAATAAGCTCATAGTTTACCTCCTTGTAGGGTCATCAAGTCGTCGTCGTTGTTGGTTGTGTTGCTGTTAATACGGAAGATGCCGGAACCGCACGGCCGTTAATCACGACATGCGCAACGCCGCCCTTCGATTCAACGCCGTTCACACGGCCGGAGAGATAAGAGTAGGCATCGATACGATTATTTTCCGTGGTGATGGCATCAATTTCCACGCGGTAATTGCCGGTGGCAAGGTTCGATCCATCGGTTTTCTTGCCATTCCATGTAAAGACATTGTTGCCCGGCATTTGCGAGATGTCAGCAGAATAGACCAGCGTGCCGCCATCATCGTAAATTTTGAGCGTCGAGCGTGCGGCTTTTTCCGTGAGGTTGTAGCCGATCTCCACTGGGGCGCCACTGTAAACAAGATTGGGTGTCTGGTACGTAACATCCATGCCCACATAGCCAAGGGCGGATGCCGCGTTGGATGTCTGCGTTGTCTTCGCATTGGCGTTGACAATCGATGAGATAGGCACTGCGCGTTCACCCACCAAGACATAGACAACGCCGTTCTGGGTTTCGATCCCGGACACATGGCCCGTGACCACGGTCGTGTTTTCGATCGCTTCGTCATTTTTATCAAGCGCATCGACCTTGACCGTATAGGTGCCCGAACTGACGGCCTCACCATTCGTCTTGATACCGTTCCATGTGAACGCATTCATGCCCGCGCCCTTTGGCGCATCGGAGCTGTAGACCAGTTCCCCGGCTTCATCGTAAATATTGACCTTGGCGCTGACCGCTTCTTCGGACAGGGCGTAAGTGATATCAATAGGTGTTTTACCATCGTAGTTCATCTCGCTGCTGATATAGGAGATATCCATACCGACATATCCAAGCGCGACGGAGGAAATGGAGGCCAGTTGCAAGGCCACGAGGTTATCGAGTTTCGCGTTGGCGTTGATTTGCTGTTCCACCTGTGAGAACTGCACCAACTGGTTCGTGAATTCCGTGGAATCCATCGGGGACAGGGGGTCCTGGTTTTGGAGCTGCGTCGTGAGCAGCGTCAGGAACTGCGAGAAGTCTTCCGCGAGCGCTATACGCTGGCTGCCTGTATTGACCGCCTGCTGCGCCGCGCCTGTCGATGTTACGTCTGTGACTGTTGTCATCTTGCGCCTCTATTCCTACGCCATAATGTTGTAGCGGACATGGCCTGTGGCTGAATCCACCGACCATGTCATGGTTGATTGTTCGACATCGGCGGTCTGTTCGCCCGCCTTGGCATTACCGCCGGAATTGTTTTCACCGCCGCCCTGACCATTGTTGTTTGGCGTGTAGTCCGATCCGCCCTGTGCCAGTTCAAAGCTTAGGGAATTGCTGTTCGCGTCAAAGCCTGCGTTCTGCAGTGCGCGTTCCAGCATCAGGCCGTCCCGTTGCAGCATCAGATAGGTTTCCGGCTTTTCGACAGTCAGGTGGGCTTTGACCATTTTATCCTTGCCGAACTCAAGGCGGATGTTGACAGAACCCAGTTCCGGCGGATCGAGGCGCAGCGTCATCGTATCGGACACGCCTTCCTTACCGGCCTTTGTCATCGTGGCGGCAACCAGTTGCGTTGCCGGATGAGGCTGGCCTGCCTGCGCGTTGTTAGCGGTCATCGTAGCAGCCTGTGCCGCGGGACCGAGATTCAGGGAGGAGGAAGGGGCCAGGCCGATCTGTTCCCACGCCGCCGCATTCACATCGGATGTGAACATCGAAACCGGAACCAGCAATTCACCGCCTGAGCCAACGATTGCGGGTTTGGCGGCGCTATTTTGGGCTTGCGTCGCCACGGCAAGATTGTCCTTGAAGTTCATCGCGGCCTTCTTGGCATCGGCATGCGTCACGTCGCCGCCAATATCTTCGGTGCCTTCGATAAGGTCGCCGTCGAAAGAAGCCCGTGTGTCAACTTTTGTTGTAATTCCGGCTTCTGGGTCAAGAGTTTCATCCATGACTGGCGCAGATGGAAAGGCCGATGCAGACTTGGCTTTTGTTTGGGTTTGCAAAAGCGCGGCATCGTCTTCGCCGCCGACATCAAGGGCATTGAGCTGGGCCGCGAGGTCATCCGTCGGTTCCGTCGTTTCATTGATGCCGTTTAGAAGGGCTGTCTTTGTATTTGCCGGTGTTTGCGGGATCAGATTGCCGACACCGGCGATCAAATCTTCCACCGTGATATCACGGCCAAGTTTTTCTTCCAGTGCCTTGATGTTATCCGATACCTGCGCGATTTCGGACGGGGTCAGGCCGAACGCAATGAGAAGGGGCATCGGAATATCTTCAACCGGAGTGTCCTTGCTGAGTGTACCGGATTCAAGAGCGGAGAGGCTGGCCTGTAGGTTGTCCGAACGGGTTTGCAGTTTGGCCAGTACCTGCGCGAACAGGCCTTCCTTCTGCGCATTCTCGGGCAATACATTTTTCAGATGGTTGATAACGTTGTTCGTCAGTTCCAGCGAGGATTTCAATTTATCCGCGCCGTCATTCGCGGCGATGGGCAGGACGATATTGCCGTTTTCATCGAGCGTGTGGTTGGCAAGCGCGATTTGTAGCATGGCAAGCGGGTTCGTCGCCTGTGGTTTGCTGCCCTTGTCCGTAAGGAGAAGAGAAGGATCGGCGGCCTTATTATCATCTGGGGCGATGATATTGTTGGTAAGCCCGCTCGCGGCTGGATCGACAGGGGCCTTGTCGCCTTTGAGCAAATCTCCATTCATAAGGGAGGAAAAAATCATATCCCAGAAATTGCCGCCCCCGGCAATATTTGCCGTGACGCCCGAAGATGCGCCGCCGAGCGGAGAACCGGATCCTTTGGAAATTTGTGTCGTAGCAATTGGGTTTATGTCTGACATTCTGTCTATCTCCCTTTAAGCTCTTTCATCGAGGCCGATCAGGGCCTTAGTGCCTTTTTGCATTTTGCCCGTTGCGCCATAGGCAAACTGGTTCTGGCGTTCGATCTCGGCCTGTGCACCTTTCATGATGCGTTCGCCCAGCAATCTTGTGGCGTTGCGCATGCGTTCGATCCGTTCACGGTTGATTTTGGCGGTTTCGCCAAAGCTCTCCTGCAGGCGTTGCAACTGGTCCTTCAGTTTGGCATCGGCCCCTTTGATGTCATCAGGACGCGCCATCAGGGCATTGACGAGGGTTTCATAACGGCGGCCCGCATCGATTTTTTCTTCCTGAAGGTCCATGAAGGAGCGGGTAGAGCAGGCGGCCAGTGCATCGTTTTCTTTCAGCATCACATCACGCAGCGCGGTGACGGCGATAATGGTGTGGAGAAGCGCGACATTGATGTCCGCCGGAACTTTATAATCCGGGGAGGCGGCTGGGGCAGGCAGGTCGTTCGTCTTCATGATCATAGGGCGTCTCCTGAATTCAACTCTTCGGAATTACCTTGCATATTCTGTGCCAATTTGGCGCCGCCGGCCTTTTCCTGCATCTCGATCATCTGCGCCTTGACCATGTCGGCAATGCCCAGCTGACCCGTTTGTGCGACCATCTTCCCGTATTCATCAAGCATGAACCCGCGGAAAATCTCTTCGGTTTTGCCGCCGCCGAACAGGCCACCGGTTTCGATTCCCTCAAACATCGGTTTCATCATTTCGGTGACGAACATCGCCTCGAAATCGCGGGCGGATTCTTCGATTCTGGCCATGTCGATGGATGGTTTTGCCGTCATAGACATCAGGGCGGGGTTTTTGGAAAGGGAAGAGAGTTCCATCATTCACCTACATCGTCGTAATATCGGCATGGAGCGCGCCCGCGGCTTTGATCGCCTGCAGGATCGTAATGACATCGCGCGGCGGAACGCCAAGACGGTTGAGGCCGGTGACCAGATCTTCCAGTGTCACACCTGTTTCCACGACAGTGAGTTTGGCATCGGGGCCTTCATTGATTTCCAGATCGGTACGCGGCACGACGACTGTTTCACCCTGTTCCGCAAACGGGTTCGGCTGCGACACTTGTGGGGTTTCCGTGATCCGCACTGTCAGGTTGGCCTGTGCAATCGCAACCGTGCTGATCTTCACATCGCTGCCCATCACGATGACGCCGGAACGTTCGTCGATGACGACGCGCGCAATCTGATCCGGCTGTACCGGCAATTGTTCGATGTCGGTTATGAGGTCAACGATGCTGCCTGCATACATGTTCGGACGCTTGACCACCACGCTCGCCGAATTTTCGGCAATGGCTATGGAGGATGAGGTAAAGCCGTTGATCGCCTGCGCGATGCGGCGCGCGGTGGTGAAATCAGGATTGCGTAGGGAGAGTTTGACTTGTGGCAGATCCTCCATCTTGAAGGCGATTTCACGTTCGACAATCGCGCCGCCTGGAATGCGGGCTGCAGTCGGAATATTCACGGTTTCTTGCGCGGCATCGCCGCCTGCGGCGTAACCGGAGACATTCACCGATCCTTGCGCCACGGCATAAACATCGCCATCCGCCGCCATCAGGGGCGTGACGAGCAGTGTTCCACCTTGCAATGATTTCGCATCGCCGAGCGAAGAAATGTTCACATCAATTGTCGAACCCTGATTGCTGAAAGGCGGCAAGCTTGCCGTCACCATAACCGCAGCCACGTTTTTGGAATTGAGGTTCTGGCCGCGGACATTCACGCCGAGCCGTTCCAGCATCGCGATCATCGATTGCTGGGTAAAGGGGGAGTTGCCGATGGAATCCCCCGTCCCGTTCAGCCCGACCACGAGGCCGTAACCGACAAGCTGGTTTTCCCGGACGCTTTCGAAGGCGACGATGTCCTTGATCCGCGTTGTTTTGGCGGATGCCGGGGCGAGGCCCGCAAGAACGACAAAAAGGGTGAGCAGGGCACCGCCCGCCACCTTATATATCTGCCTTGTTGCTGTCTTAATCATACACACTCCATTCAGATCGTCGGAATTCCGGGTTTAACCTTGCGAAGAGCGTGCCAACGAATCGGCGGGAAATAAGTGTTTATTTATAAACAGTTAGTGCTTGGAGGGCGTTTCAGGCGGCTCGTGCAGAACAAAAATTGCCGCACCCGCCGCGGCAGGAAAGGACAGGGCAAATATTTCCTCTTATAATGAAGGGCTTAGATTGGTTATACTGATTTATGGCCATCGTCGTCATCGCCCTGCAGGCGTTGGGCCGATGGCAAGAGCGCAAAGGAAAGCACATGAAAGTCGAAGGCCCTTCCAAATCATCCGGCGTTGGCGGCACCAAGAAATCCGGTTCCGTGGGCGGCGCGGATGGCAGCTTTGAAGACTTTATCGCGAAGGCGCCCAAGGAATCCGCCGCGGCCGCGCCGACCCGTTCGATTGCGCGTGTCGATGCCCTGTTATCGGTTCAAGCCGCCGAAAGCCCCACGGAGCGCGCCGCCCGCCGCAAGATGCGGGAGCGGGGGGAAGGGATCCTGAAAGAACTGGACCGTCTGCGTCATGCCATTTTGACCGGGACCATGACTTTGGGGCAAGTGATTGATATTGCAGACGTTGTGGCCTCTCACCGCGAAAAAGTTACCGATCCCGGCCTCACCGCCATTCTGGACGAAATTGACATGCGGGCGCAGATCGAGATTGCCAAGGCGCGAAAAGCATTGGAAGCGGCCAGCGGCGCGTAATTACGTCTTGCCTTCACGGACGCCCGTCCCTATATTCTTCTCGCTTTTAAATTCAACGTATGTGTTTGGTTTTTTTAGAGGATTTTCATGGCTACAGAAAAAAGCGTCATTGTTCCGCCCGATTACAACCCGAACAAGGACAAGAAGCCCTATATGAACCCTGTGATGCTGGAATATTTCCGGCAGAAGCTGATTGCGTGGCGTTCAGAACTCATCCGTGAATCGTCGGAGACAATCCACCACACCCTGCAAGAAACGGAATTGCAGCAGCCGGACCTCGCCGACCGCGCCTCCGCCGAAACCGATCATGCGCTGGAGCTGCGCACGCGTGACCGCGAACGCAAGCTGATTTCCAAAATCAACGAAGCGTTGCAGCGTATCGAAGACGGCGAATACGGTTATTGTGAAGAGACAGGAGAGCCGATCGGCGTTGCGCGTCTCGAAGCCCGCCCCGTAGCGACCCTGTCGCTTGAAGCGCAAGAGCGTCACGAGAAGATGGAAAAAACCCATCGCGAAGATTAAAGCAGAAGGCTATCTGCCATTCCAAGAAATAAAAAAACCGGCGGATTCTCCCGCCGGTTTTCGTTTGGAGTAAGGGTGTTTTTACGATACCCGCCCCCTGATATCTGTTCCGGACCATTCTGGCCTTAACAAGCAGTCCTCGCTTAGAACGGGAACAGGATATCGTAAACTTGCTGGCCATAGCGCGGCTGTTGGACATCTGTAATTTGTCCCTTGCCGCCGTAGGAGACGCGCGCTTCGGCAATTTTTTCGTAAGAAATAGAATTATCGATTCCCACATCCTGCGGACGGATCACGCCCGCAAGTTCCAAAATACGTTTTTCAAAATTCACGCGCACTTCCTGACGACCCTGAATGACGAGATTGCCGTTGGGCAATACCTGCGTCACCGTTGCGGCGAGTTTCATCTGAATCTTTTCTTCGCGGTCGATGGTGCCCGATCCAGCATGTGCGGAATTCGCGCCCGCTTCGACAAGGTTTTCGTTGTCAATGGCTTCTGGCAGAACCTGACCCAAGGCCTGTTCATAGCCGAGAAGGGCATTCAGTCCCGCGCCTTCGCTGCTGGAGCGTGTGCGTTCGGTTTCATTATCCAGTTCCGCCTTGTCCTTGATGTCGAGAACGACGGTCAGGATATCGCCAACTGTGGCCGCGCGCTGGTCCTTGAAGAAGGTCTGACGATTGCTGGCCCAAAGGGAGTTTTTCTCTTTCTCTTCGATCTGGGGGGTTGGCATCGGCATGGAAACCGCGCGGTAATTTTCCTGTGTCGTCGGATTTTCAATGGGGGTCATCGCCGGAGCGCGGCCGACATCGGCAAGCCGTTCGGTGGCGCTGCATGCCGCAAGCGATGTGGTGGCCGCCAGTATCAGAAGTGTCTTTTTCATGTCCCTGTTACTCCTTACTCTTTCATGTTCTATCGCACGGTCACTTCACGATAGGCGGTGACAATGCCCGATAAATTCTTGTTGCTATCCGTGTTCGAAACGCGGACCGTATCGCCGATAGCGCCTGCTTGAAGCGATTTGCCTTTGGCGGTCAGAACCATCGGACCTGTTTCGAAGACGAGGGTGATGCTATCACCACGGTCGACCATTTTTGGGCTTTCGAGTTCGTTGCTGATGACCGGTTTGCCTGCCTGAACCATCCGGCGGGGGGTCATGTTGATGAGATCGGATTCATCGAGCAATGTGCCGTTCGCAATACGGTTTTGCTGTATGTCGATCCAGTCGATATCACGGGTGCCAATAATGTCGCCGTTGCGCAGCGTGTTGGCCAGGACAGGGACGGGAATAAGGCGTTCGATGCGGCCTGATACTGTGATGCGTTTCTGCGGATCTGCGGCGGAGGGCGCAACGATAATCGCGTTGAACGTATCGTTCTGCGCATCGCGGCTAAGCGCCGTCACTTCCATTGTTGTCTTGCTGCCGCCCGAAAGGATGATGTCGGAAGGTTGATTGGTATAGATGATCGAGAATTTGCCATCGACGCCGTCATCCGCCAGTTTCGATTCCAGTTTGTCGGTGATCGCAACCACCGGAATAATGCTGGCATCGCGTTTGAGAACCAGTTGTTCTGCGGAGGAGGCGGGTTGCCATTCCACGTTCAGGGCCGAGGCGATTTTATAAAGCGTGCGGGCATTGAGGATCATATCCTTGCCCGGCGCGGGGGCGGGGCCGAGGATATAATCCGCGTTTTTGACACCGTCGAACACATCGCCGAGGCGGATATAGTCTCCGGTGATAACGGATTCGGATTTCAATGTTGCGGCAAGGGCAGCCCGCGTTCCGGCCACCAGCACCATCATGCCGAGGCAGAGCGAAAACAGGAACAGGGCAATACGTGCCGCCAGTTCAAATTTTTCGAACAAATCCCTTGTCATCATCTTACTCCTATCCGTTACCGCTTATCGAAGCTGGGTGGCTGTTTGCAGCATCTCATCGCTGGTCGAGATGACGTTCGAGTTCATCTCGTACGCGCGCTGCGCCGCGATCAGGTTCGTGATTTCTTCCACCACGTTGACGTTGGAATTTTCCAGCGCGCCCTGACGTATCTGCCCGAAATCATCTTCCGCCGGGTTGCCGACCGTGGCCGCGCCCGATGCATCCGTTTCAAGGAACATGGTGTCGCCGATGCCGAGAAGGCCGGCCGGGTTCACGAAACTGGCAATTTGCAACTGTCCCACAACGGTCGAGGCCGTCGCCCCGGGTTGCAGGACAGAGATTTCGCCCGATGTGTTGACGGCGACATCGAGGGCATCGGCGGGGATTGTTATACCCGGTTGAACGGCATAGCCTTGCGCATTCACCAGTTCGCCGTTTTCATTGATCTGGAAGACGCCGGAGCGTGTATATCCGGTATCGCCATTAGGAAGTTGAATCTGGAAGTATCCCTTGCCGGTGATTGCAAGATCGAGCGGGTTTTCCGTCATCTTGATCGTGCCTTGTTCATGCAGGCGGTAGATGGAGCCAAGGCCAACACCAAGACCGAATTGCATACCGGCCGGCACCGTTGTTCCGGCATCGGAGGATGTCGCGCCGGGGCGCAGTTTGTTTTGATAGATAAGGTCATGAAATTCCGCGCGTTGGCGTTTAAACCCGCTCGTCGTCATGTTGGCGATGTTGTTGGATATAACATCCACGTTCATCTGCTGGGCCAGCATGCCCGTTGCGCCGATATCAAGAGATCTCATTGTCTACTCCTGTTCCCTTCTTACTTAATTCTAGCCTGTCCGCATCAGCCGCTGGATCGCGGTACGAAGGCGGTCATGTTCGTTCTGCACCATGCGCTGCACGGATTGATATTCACGGGATACGTCGATCATCCGCGTCATTTCGATGACGGGTTGAACGTTCGACCCTTCGACGCGGCCCTGGAACATTCTTGTGCGTTCGGCGGGCAGGGCAGCCTCATCGGTTTTGTAATTGCCGTTGCCCGCAGGATCGAGTTTTTGCACATCGGCAAATTCCACCATCATAATGGTGCCGATCGCGCCGTCTTCTGTTGAAACCGTGCCATCTTCGGCGATCGTGATATATTCGGCATCGGCAGGGACGGTTATGGTACCCCCGCCCTGATCCGCGACGCGGTTGCCGGTCGCTGTGATGACCTCGCCCAGTTCATTGAGCGAGAAGTTGCCTGCGCGGGTATATTGAATGCCATCCGGCGTTTGCACACCCATAAAGCCGGGGCCGACAAGGGCGACATCCAGTGGATTGCCCGTTTGTTTGATCGGGCCGGGGTCTGTAACCTGATATTGGCCATAGCTATAGGTCAGCGAGACATCGGCGTCCATGCGTTGCTGATCGGAAATAAATTCCTTGAACACGCCGTTTTGGCCGCGATAGCCGGGGGTTGTCATGTTCGCGACATTGTTCGCGATCAGGGCCATACGCTCTTCAAGCGCGACCTGGGCCGACAATCCGACATATAAAGAGTTTTCCATTCCTGTTCACACCTCTTCGTTCGGGAGATACGTTGCACCTGCCGTGCCAAAGGGGAAAATCAAACAATACAAGGATGTTATGGATTTGTCTTAAAGCGGCAAACGCTACCGCCAAGGGCAAATTCCGCCGCCGAATCAGGGGCTAGCGGAAAAATTTGCCTGATAGTCCCGCCCTATTGGTGGGGATGTATCAGAGAGGGGCGTTGTAGTTAAGCTTACTTATTTATATACTTGCCAAATATTCATTCACCCAGTTCGGGAAAGATCACCATGGCAGAAGACGAAGAAGACGGTCCGGTCAACGCATCGCTGGATGGCGAAGGCGCGGAAGGCGGCGAAGGCGAGGGCGGGGAAAAGAAAAGCAAAAAGATGCTTTTCATTATTATAGGCGGGGTTTTGCTGCTGCTTATAGCAGGCGGCGCGGGCGCTTATTTCATGGGGTTTTTGGACCCGCTTCTCGGCAAGGCACCAGCGGAAGTTTGCACGACCGATGAACAGGGCGTTGAAACCTGCGTTCCCGCACCGGAAGGCGAGCATGCGGAAGGCGCGGAAGGCGAGGGCGAGGCAAAAGTATGCACAACAGGCGAGGACGGCAAGGAAGTTTGCGCCGCGCCGGGCGCCCAGTTCCTTAAAATTCCCGATATGATCGTGAACCTGAATTCCGATGACGGACCGCCGCGTTATCTGCGTTTGTCGGTTCAGCTGGAATTTAAAAACGCGAGTGATATGGCCGCGGTTGAAAAGGTGATGCCGCGGGTCGTGGACCAGTTCCAGACCTATCTGCGGGAACTGCGCGTCAAGGATTTGCGTGGTTCCGCAGGGATTTACCGCTTGCAGATGGAATTGCTGAACCGTGTCAATCAGGCATCATACCCCGTGGAGGTGCAGGGTGTGTTGTTTCAGGAAATCCTGATACAATAAGAGCATGCTTAAGTATGGAAATATGCCATAATTGAACGGCATGATTCTTGCGATAACCTTTATCAGGACTATTTCATTCTTTATGGTAACAGGCGCATAATAGAAGACGGATGAGCGACACGACCGACACAGCGACGATGAGCGAAGAAGAACGCAAGATGATGGAGGAATGGGAATCCATGTCTGGCGAAGGCGGTGACGCGTCTGCGGATGGCGGTGCCGCCGCGGAGGAGATGTCCGGCGAAACGGCGGCCCGTATCCTCAATCAGGATGAAATCGATTCCCTTCTTGGCTTTGACGACGATATAGGCGGTGGCGAGACCTCGGGCGTGATGGCCCTGATCAATTCCGCGATGGTCAATTACGAACGTCTGCCGATGCTTGACATCGTGTTCGACCGTCTGGTGCGTCTGATGTCGACGTCCTTGCGCAACCTGACATCCGACAACGTCGAAGTGTCCCTCGACAACGTGTCGACTGTTCGCTTTGGCGATTACATGAATTCCATCCCATTGCCTGCCATGCTGTCAGTCTTTAAGGCCTTGGAATGGGATAACCACGGTTTGATGGTGACGGATTCCGCCCTTATTTATTCCGTTGTCGATGTTTTGCTCGGCGGACGGAAAGGGACACCCGCGATCCGCGTCGAGGGCCGCCCATACACCACCATCGAAACCAAGCTGGTTGAACGGATGGTGCAGGTGACTTTGTCCGATCTGTCTTCCGCGTTTGACCCGCTCTCGCCGGTTTCCTTCAACCTTGACCGTATGGAAACGAACCCACGTTTCGCCACCATTTCACAATCCGGTAATGCTTGCGTGTTGGCACGCCTGCGCGTCGATATGGGCGACCGCGGCGGCCGGGTTGAAATTATCATCCCTTATGCGACTCTGGAACCGATCCGCGAACTTCTCCTTCAGATGTTCATGGGGGAAAAGTTCGGACGCGATTCCATCTGGGAAACCCACCTGACCAAAGAGCTTTATCAAACCGAAGTACAGTTGCAGGCCGTTCTGGGAGAGCAGACCGTCATGCTGCGCGACCTGCTTAACTGGAAGGTTGGTACAAAATTGCTGCTCAACACCCGCATGCAGGATGAGCTGGAATTGCGATGCGGCCATTTCCCGATGTTCAAGGGACCCGTGGGACAAAAGCAGGATAGTATCGCCGTGCGTATAGAGAAATATATTCCGCCCAAACAAGGGGGTGATGAATGACTTTTGCCTATTTCATGGATATTGCCATTCTGGCTTTGCTGGCCGCCACGGTCTTTATCGGGTTTCGTTTGTCTGTCTCGCTGCGCCATTTCCGTGAAAGCCGGTTTGAAATGGAAGGAATTCTGAACCGGTTGACATCCAATATCGATACCGCCGAAAAAGCGATTGCGGGATTGCAGAACGCTGCCAAGAATTCCGGTGTAAATTTACAGGCCATTATCAATGACTCTAAATTTCTGGTCGATGAGTTGAAGTTCATGAACGAGGCCGGAAACAACCTTGCCGGTCGTCTTGAAAAACTGGCCGAGAAAAACCGCGAACTGGTAGAGCAGGTGGAGGCCGCGGGCGGGATCGGTCCGCAGGAAATCCATTATCAACGCCCTGCGCCGCAAAGCGCAAAGCCCCGTGCGCATGAGACCTTTATGGATGATGACAGCGCGCCGCTGGGTTTTATGATTCAGGACCGCGAATACGACGAAGAAGCGGAGGCCGAATTTTTGCTCTCCGATGATGAGGGAATAATGCCGGCCTTGCAAAGCCAGGCCGAACGCGAATTGTTTGAGGCATTGTCCCGTCACAAAAGAAAGAACGCATAACGGCACGGTATGGAAACTTTTACTTTTCGCATTCTGCCCGTTTTGATGATTGTTGCCGCGATCGGGTTTGGTGTGCGGTTCAGCGAGTTTGTCAGCGGCGCCAAGGTTGCGGCCACTGATCTGGCACAGATCGAACCCGCCGCGGACGAGAGCATGGCCGACGCTGCCACGGGTTCCGCCAGCGAGTCGAAAACAGGTGTCGCTGCGCCGCCGTCTGCCGAAGCTCTTTCCGGTTCCGGCACCCAGGGTAAACCCGAGATCGAAGCGCCTTCGCTTGGCAAAGCGCCTGCCGTGCCGGATACGTCCGATGCTGAATGGCGTGGGGCCGATGATCTTGATGATGAATATTCCGATGTGAAGATGGAATTGTTCAGCGATTTGTCCAAACGCCGCCGCGATCTTGAAACCCGCGAAAAGGAACTGTCTATGCGCGAGGCCCTCTTGAAAGCAGGGCAGGCGGAGCTGGAACAAAAATATCAAGAACTCACCATCATCAAGGCGGATATCGAGGAACTGTTGAAAAAACAGACCGAAGAAGAGGACGAGCGGATTGCCAGTCTGGTGAAAATCTATGAAGGCATGAAGGCCAAGGATGCCGCGCGTATCTTTAATTCCCTAGATATGGATGTCCTGATGCAGGTCGTCACCAAAATGTCCGAACGCAAATCCGCGCCGATTATCGCCGCCATGGATCCCGAAAAGGCGCGGAATGTCACCATCATGCTGGCGGAACAGAACAAGCTGCCAAATCTGCCGGCCTTGACCGCCACGCCTTAAGTATCGCCCTGTGTATTTCCTAGAGTTCTCTGACTTCCATCGTACTATGCCGATTGGTGAAGGACCCGTTTTCGGCTTAGAATTCGTTAACCAATTTGGGATATATTTTAAATTCGTGAGGCTTTCACAGTTATCACAGCCAATTTAAGGAGAATTTACCGTGAGCGTCGATAAAAGCATGAATGTTTTGGTCGTGGATGATTACCAGACCATGATCCGAATTATCAAGAACCTGCTGAAACAGCTGGGATTTGAGAACATTGACGAGGCCACGGATGGTTCGATGGCGCTCGAAATGGTAAACCAGAAAAAATATGGCCTTGTCATCTCCGACTGGAATATGGAGCCTATGTCCGGCCTTGATTTTCTGAAAGGGTGCCGCGCCAGCACGAACGACAATGTCAGCAAAGTGCCGTTCATCATGGTGACCGCCGAAAGCAAAACAGAAAACGTTATCGCAGCCAAACAGGCGGGCGTGAACAATTATATCGTCAAGCCGTTTAACGCTGAGACGCTAAAAACCAAAATCGCCAGTGTTCTGGGCGAGTTTTAATCGAAATTTGGTGTAACAGGGGAAAACATCATGACCGATGCAAAAGCCTATGGCCGCGGCCAGGTTCTGGAGATTATCAATTCCGTTATCGATAAAATGGGAACGGCGACGCCCCAATCGAACGAGAACCGCGAAGTATATTTGCACATCGCGGAACTGGCGGAGAAGATCGCCCAGCTTAAAAAGGATATTGCCGATAGCAGGCCGGATCATGTGAAGTCCGCGCATCTGCCAAGCGCGAAGGAGGAACTGGATGCGATTGTCGAGGCAACCGCGACAGCCACCAATTCCATCATGTCGACCTGTGAGGCCATCGAAAAGATTGCAGACGAAGTCGGCGGAGACAAGGGCGACGCGTTGAGAAACCACATAACGCAGATGTATGAGGCCTGCACGTTCCAGGACATTACAGGGCAGCGTATCCGCAAGGTGTTTAGCGTGCTGGTTGAAATCGACGGGCGCGTTGACCGAATCATGACCACGCTCGACCAAACGGTCGGCCCCCTGAAGATGAAGGGTGAGTATGAAGAGCGCGCAGTGAGCGTGGATGACGCGCAAAGCCTCCTCAATGGGCCGCAGTCTGCAGACAAGGCAATCAGCCAGGAAGAAATTGACAAACTGCTGGCGTCTTTCGATTAACAGTTTCATTCACCAAGAGATGCCGGTCCGCTTGCGGGCCGGTATTTCTTTTTCTGGCCTATATGATTACGACAATATCGGCGGAAAAGGGGAAAAGTCCTTTGTTTTGTAAGGCTTCGCCTTGTTCTTTCACGCCCTGTATGGCACCTTTCGAATATGCGGTTTCTGCCTGCCCTGATGCTCCTTCTATCGCTGATCTGCGGCCCTTTGTGGCCGCATGATGCGCTTGCGCAAGAGGCCGTGACTTTACGCACGGGGCAGCATGATGATTATGCCCGCCTTGTTTTCGAATGGCCCGTCAAACCGCAATACACCATTTCAAAAGAGGGAAATCGCCTTACCTTGCGTTTCGGTCTTGCGGGCAACGCGGATATGGGCGGTGTTACTGTTGGCGGCAACATCGTAAAGGTGGAGACGGTTTCCACGGCAAGCGAGCCGTTGCAAATTGCCGTCACAATTCCGGACGGCAGCCGGTTCCGCGATTTTACGGTGGCAAACAAAGTTATCCTTGATGTGTATAATCCACCCGGTGCTAACCCGCCCAAGCCGCAGGAAAAAGCGACGACTCCTTCTCCGGCGCCGGCGCCCGGTCCCGATGCGGATGTTGAAACACCGGCAAAGGATTTTTCGGTCGCGCCTGCCGAAAGCGCGACACCCGCGCCCGTAGAAAAGGTCGATACAACCAAAGTCGAAGCACCGGCAATGGGCGATCATATCGTCAGCTTGACCAGCACATCGAACTATGGCGTGGCGGCCTTTATCCGTTCTGGCGTTTTATGGATCGTGGCGGACAATCCCGCCCTGGATGCCAAACCTATTATAACCGGCCCGCAAAAGGACCGCTTCGAAACCTTTACCGAAGAAAAAATCGATGGCGGCATAGCATTCCGCCTCAATCTCCCCGATGGTCTCAAGCCATGGGCGGATGGCGGCGGGGTGAACTGGCGCATTCATTTGTCGTCAAAAGAAAAGGACATGAAGCCTGCGGCCTTGATAACGGAGAATGGCGTTTTGTCATGGGCGCTTTCCGATATGCGCAAAATCATAAAAATCAAAGACCCGTTGGCTGGAGACGAGATTACGGTGATTACGGCAACGCATGCCGACCAGTTTGCCGGCAAAGCCAGAAACTTTGTGCAGTTAAGGCAATTGAACAGCGTGATCGGACTGGCTTTTCTGCGCAAGGCCGATGATGTGGATGTTAAGATTAGCGGCAAGAACGTGATCGTACAAAAGCCAGGGGGACTCTCCCTTTCCACCGGTGCCGTGATGCCGATACCGCCAACGACTCCCACAGAAGACGAGACGCAAGATGAAGAGGGTATGGCCCCACAACCGGATAATCTGCCGACCAGCGAGGAGTTACAGAAGCTTTCCGCGGTAGAGCCATCGGGCAACAATATATACAACTTCCCGCGCTGGGAAATGGGCGGTGTTCCGGCCTTGCAAAACAATATGCGGCTTATCACGCTTGATACATCCGGCGAGAAAGAAGCCGATCGCGTTGAGAGCATCATCACAATGGCCAAGCTCAACATTGCAAACAACCGCGCGCCCGAAGCGCTCGGCCTGCTTCGTATCGCCGAACAATTCGTGCCGGAGCTTACGAACAATGATGAATATCGCGCCTTGCACGGTGCGGCATCCGCGCTCGCCGGTAAGTATGATGTCGCCTTCGAGGATTATACCAGCGGCAATTTGATGAAGTTCGCCGATGTGCCTTATTGGCGCGCCTACACGCTGGCGGGGCTCGAGGATTGGAAGCAAGCCATCGACACCATGCCCAAAACATTTGAAGGGGTGCGGGATTACCCCAAATCCATCCGCATTCCGCTAGAGCTGACCTTTGCCGAAATAGCATTGCGCGGGGCGAATGTTCCACTGGCAGAGGCCATCATGAACGATATCCGCCCATTCGCCGGTGAACTCCCGATCCAGTATAAGGCGGCACTGGACTACCTGACGGGCGAGGCAGAGCGGCAAAAAGGCAATCCGGCAAAAGCCGTAGAATATTGGGAACCGCTTGCCAACGGCAGGGATTATCTGTACCGCGCGAAGGCTGGCCTATCGCTCACGAGATTGCAACTCGACCGCAAGGAGATTACCCCCGCACAGGCGATCGACCGTCTGGAGGCGCTGCGTTATGCATGGCGCGGTGACGAACTTGAAACGCTTATCAATTTCCGTCTTGGGGAGATGTATGTCGAAAACAAGGATTATCTGAAGGCCTTTACAATTCTGCGCAATGCGCTGGAGATTGCCAACACCCGCGATCTGGCAAACGAGATTGACGCCTACATGAAAAAATCGTTCCGCGAGGTTTTCACGAAGGACCAGCTTAAATCGATGAACCCGCTGGAGGCGATCAGCTTCTACGAAGAGTTCAAGGATTTGACGCCGCCCGGCGCAGAAGGAAACCAGTTTGTCGAGACGTTGGCAGAGCGCCTTGTCAATGCGGACCTGCTTGGCCGCGCTGCATCGCTGCTGGAGTATCAGGTGAATAACAGGTTGCAGGGGGATAAGAAGGCCGAGATCGCCATTCGTCTTGCGGCTATCCGTTTGCTGGACGGTAATCCGGATGGCGCGCTGCGCAGCCTTGATATAGCGCAAAAGACCCTGAATGGGGCGGATCAAAAGCCGGCCCCGGGAACGGAGAAAACCGTTGATATCAAGGTGGGCGATAATGCGCAGGAGCAGCCATCGCAGCCGCTCATCATGGATGCGGAAAAACAACGTCAGATTAACCTTCTTCGCGCCCGCGCCTTATCCATGCAGAAAAAGACCGATGAGGCGATTGCGGTGCTCGAAGGCATGAAACTCGATCCTGATGTCAATCGTCTGCGCACCGACATCGCCTGGGCCGCCGGAAAATGGGAAGAGGCGGCGGTTGCGCTCAACGACCTGATCATTACAGAAAACATCAACCCGCGCAGCACATTAAACGAATATCAGACCGGGCTGATTTTAAATCGCGCGATTGCTTTAAACCTTTCCAATGACCGCGTGGCGCTTGCCAACCTTCGCCAGCGCCATAACGAACAGATGGATAAAACCGATAAGGGAAAAATGTTCGAGGTCATTACACGTCCGCGCAGGCCGGATATGATCGGCAGTCGCGAAGCGATTGAGAGTATGATATCTGAGCTTTCACTGTTCCAAGGGTTCCTCGACGGCTACGGCAAATTGACCGAAGGCGAAGAGGGAAGGGATGCAAAGGAGCCAGCGCCAGTGCAGGAACCTGTTCCGGCGAATGCCACGCCGGATGAAAAAGCGGCAGAGGAATAAGCCCCCGCCGCCGCGAATTGATTATGGCTGCCGGAATTAAAGGCCCGGCGTTAAAGCCGATGATGCGGCTTTAGCAGTGTTAATCTCTATTTTCGGCGAATGAGGGGCTTATCCGTTTCGATAGACATCTCTCACGTATGTGTTTTTCCGGTCAGACCGGGGCTCGATCGTGTTCTTCAGACGTTGGAATACCGGCTTCAGCGTTCTCTTGATCGCATTACAATAAATTGGGTGGTGCGGGTCACCGACCGGCTATCCCGCGCCAGGGGCGACCGGGCCTGTGCCGAAGCTTTGGATCAGCGAGCCGCAGATGAGATACCAGCCATCGACCAGGACAAAAAAGATGATCTTAAAGGGCAGGGATATCATAACGGGCGGGAGCATCATCATCCCCATGGACATGAGGATGGAGGCCGTCACCATGTCGATGATGACGAAAGGCAGGAACAACATGAAGCCAATTTCAAACGCGCGGCGCAATTCCGAAATCATGAAGGACGGGATGACAACCTGAAGCGGGATGGCCATCGGGTCTTCATACGGGCCGGATTGCGAAAGTTCGGTAAACAATGTCAGATCGCTTTCGCGGACATGTTTGAGCATGAATTCCTTGAACGGCGTGGTGGTGGCATCAAATGCCGCGACTTCATCGATTTCATTGTTGATGAGGGGTTTGACACCGTTGTCATAGGCCGCCTGCAACGTCGGCGTCATGATGAAGAAGGTGAGGAACAGCGCGAGCGAAATCATGACCGAATTCGGCGGTGTTTGCTGAATTCCCATCGCGGTGCGCAGGAACGACAGAACAACGATGATCCGCGTGAACGAGGTCATCATGATCAGGATGGATGGCGCGAGCGAGAGAACGGTGAGGAGGGCCACCATCTGGATGATGCGGCCCGACACCGTGCCTTCTTCATCGCTTCCAAGATCAAGCGTCAGCGCCTGCGCCATTGCAGGATGGGAAAGCAAGAGAATGGCCAATCCGCTGAACAGGAAGGATATAACAAACAGGATAAATGTTTTTTTCTGCGTCATTGCGAGGAGGCATAGCCGACGAAGCAATCCATCCTTCTGACTGGATTGCTTCGTCACTTCGTTCCTCGCAATGACGGTTTTATACATTCTGGGCGCCTTCCGTTTTAACGGAGATATTCGTTTCGACAACAGTTTCGCCCGTGGGGCCGAGAATGACAAGATGTTCCGTATCATCCCTCCGCAACAAAATCGCGCGGCGGCGGGCATCAAGGGGAAGAATTTCGACAATCTTCAAACGGCGTTTGTCTGCAGGAACCGGTTTAGGACCGCCATAGCCGAAGCGTTTGAGCACATAGGCCAGCCCGCCCATCAGGCATATGACGAATATCAGGGCGAACAGGAATTTCAGGTAGTCTTCGATGGTCATTTCTTTAAATTGTCCTTGTAATCTTTAATCGCCATGGAAAGGCGCTCCAGGTTGCCGATCAGTTCCGCCATGACCGGCTGAACAACCCCTACATCTTCGGCCGGCAACGACATGGCCTCCTTGCAGATCAGGCTGACTTCCCGGTCAAGGCTCGATAAATCGACCATCTTGCCGCCGCGAACAATCCCTTCGGCATCGTAGATATAATCGGCAAGTTTTTGCATTTTGTCGCGCAGCGTTTCGGGGGACATAAAAGGGGCCATCACTTTTTGTTCGTCCCATCTTCCATATCATCCTTCAGAACGGCATCAAAGGGGTTTGGCTCTCCGTTCGCGCGGTAAACGTAGTAAAGGATTTCGGCGACCGCCATGAACGCCTCGGACGGGATGGGACTGTCGAGTTCGACAGAGGCCAGCATTTCGGCCAGCGCGCCGTCTTCCTTGACCTTGATGTCATTGTCGAAGGCAAGCTGCAGGATTTTCTCGGCAAGAACGCCCCGCCCGGCGGCCACAACCTCCGGCACTTTGCGCTCCAGCGTCCGGTCTTTCAGGGCGACGGCAATCTGTTTCGCCGGTTTTTCCTTTAAATTTAAAGGCTTAAGGTGTTCATCCGGATCATCCGGCGGAGAGGGCGGCATTGGCACGGTTCCTGCAACGTTCTTATCGTTAAGTGTGACTAGGATACGTTTAGGGAAACACCATGTCGATACAAAATGTACCACTGATGCGTGCCATGGCCGCCAAAATGGTCTATCTGGACCAGCGGCAGGCGATCATCGCCCAGAACATGGCCAACGCCGATACACCCAATTACCGTTCGCAGGACCTGACCAAGGTCGATTTTGGTTCCGTTTTGAAAAAAGTGACGGGGACGCAGCAGGTGACGCTCGCCAAAACCGATCCCGGCCATGTCAATGGCCCGAACGACAAGGGCAATGCCAAGGATATTAAGGACCGCGTGACGTATGAGGTCGCGCCGGACGGCAACGCGGTCATTCTGGAAGAACAGATGATCAAGGCCAACCAGACATCGATGGATTACAATATGCTGACCAATCTGATGAGTAAGCAGGCGAACATGTTCCGCCTTGCGCTGGGCCGTCAGGGATAGGAATAAGGGGTAAAATAATGAAGCGTTTTATTGTTGCGATTGCCGTGTTGTTTGTTTTTTCCGCGCCCGCCCGCGCCGATGACGGCAATACCTTGTTCAAAACCATGATGGTGTCCGCCCACGGCATGAAGGCGCAATCCGAGCGTGCCCGCGTGATTTCCGAAAACATCGCGAATGCGAATACAGCCGCACTGACACCGGACGGCGATCCTTATACCCGCAAGATTATCACCTTTAAAAACAAGAAAGACCGCACCTATGACACGGATCTGGTGAAGGTCGAAAAAATCGATGGCGATACGAAGACGCCGTACCCGATGAAATATATGCCGGATCACCCCGGCGCGAACGAGGCGGGATATGTCCGCATGCCAAATGTTAATACGATGATCGAAATGTCGGATATGCGCGAAGCCCAGCGCAGTTATGAAGCCAATCTGGGTATGATCGAACAATCGCGTAACATGGCCCAGCGCACGATTGATATGTTGCGATAAAATGGGACCCCGCGTTGAGAGATCCTTCACCCCGTTGGGGTACAGGATGACAGAAGCGGGAATTATGGTAGAATAGGAACAGGGAAAAAGAATCATGCTCGATAAAATGAACCCAGCCGCAGCCGCCAATGCCTACGCCAACACGGCGAAGACTGTCAGTTTTACGCAAAATGACGGGGCAGGCGCCGTGAGCTTTGGCGACATGATGAAAAATGCGGTTGTGAGTTCGATTAGCACGATGAAGGCGGGCGAAACGATGTCCGCCAAGGCAATCACAGGTGAGGCGAGCCTTCCCGAAGTCGTTCAGGCGGTCAATGCCGCCGAGCTGACCCTGCAAACCGTTACCGCCGTCCGCGACCGCCTTGTCGGGGCGTATCAGGAACTGATGCGCACGCAGATGTAGTAGAACAGAATTCCTTCAAGGAAATGCCGGTCTTTCGCCGGCATTTTTTTTCTGATAGTTTGAAGGGCATGAATCAAACCCAGCTCATCGATATCACCCGTGAAGCAATTTTGCTGACCATGGCCATCGGCGCGCCGGTGATGCTGGTCGGGCTTCTGGTCGGGGTGACAATCGCCCTTATTCAGGCATTGACCCAGATTCAGGAAATGACGCTGGTTTTCGTTCCCAAAATTCTGACCATCTTCGCCGCCATCTTTGTCCTGTTTCCGGCGTTCGTATCGGCGATGACGAATTTCATGCAGGAAATTTCGACCCTTATCATCGGCATTGAATAAATGATTATCCCTGCATCATTCCTTCCATTCGTGCCGATTGTTCTGCTCTGCCTCTCCAATATCTTCATGACATTCGCATGGTATGGGCATCTGAAATTCACCCATGCGCCTATGATGGTGGCGATCCTCGCGTCGTGGGGCATTGCCTTGATCGAATATTGTTTCGCCGTGCCCGCGAACCGGATCGGGTATGGCACTTATAGTGCGGCGGAGTTAAAGACGATGCAGGAAGTCATCACACTCGTCGTTTTTGCCTTCTTTTCCGTCTTTTACCTCGGTGAAAAACTCACCATTTATCATGGGATCGGGTTTTGCCTGATCGCGGCCGGGGCGGCATTCGTGTTTTACGCCCCGAAACTGGCCGCTCTTTCATTGACATAACTTTTGCCGCTTGCTAAAAGCGCGGTATGTTTGATGATGATATCCGACTTATAGAATGGGATTTCGAACCTCTCCGCCCTGTCCGCCCCGATGTGACGGGCGAGGTGGTTTTTTCCAAAAAATGGCAGAAGCTGATGATCACGCCGCAAATGCGGGTTGAGCAGGACGTCGACGGGTTGAAGGTCAAAGTCGATCAGTATTTTGTCGATAATGAACCCCACACATTTCCTATTCTCAAGGTTTTTTCCTATGGTATCCCCGATGCCCGCGATACGCGTGTTGCATCGAACATGATTACTTGGCTCGGCACCAATTCGGGCAGTATCTACCGCGAAAACGCGCAAAATTTGATGGAAAAGGGACTGGAAGGTGAAATCGCCTATATTGCCGCATGGACCGATATGAATATACGCAAGGCCATGTATAACCGCGGGACCATTCCGCGCGATACGCTGACTTCTACCTTTGAAAAAGCCGGAATTGATTTTATGAACCCGTTTGATCGCGGCGTCCGTGCGACTTCGGTGCGCGATATCGAAACGCTGGAACAGGTTGCCGCCTGGCTCGGCGGGGAAGACGGGCAAGCGTTCATTAAATCTTGCGAGCGTAATATCGGGATCAAGTATGACCGAGAGCGGGAGCAATACCGCGCCTTGCGGATTGCCGCGCTTGGTCCTTCTCCAGAGTAAAACCCCCAAATAACCCTAGCCAAAGGCGCGGTGGCAGGCGAAAATAGGGTATGAACATCCTTGAGGAATTCCTGACCACGGGCGTTTTCGCCTTCATCATCATCTTTGTGCGCTTTGGCACGGCGCTCATGATCATGCCCGGCGTCGGCGATAGTTTCGTACCCGGCAATATCCGCCTGATGTTCGCGCTCGGCGTATGCCTTGTCATGACGCCGATCATCATGCCGTTTATGCCGAGCCCTCTGCCCGGTTTCGCCACGATGCTCGTTTTAATCGTCATGGAATTTATCACAGGGCTTTTCATCGGCACGATTGCGCGCATCCTGATGCTCGCGCTCGACACGGCGGGGATGCTGATATCCATGGCATCCGGTATTTCCAACGCCCAGATATTCAACCCCGGCCTTGCAACGCAAGGATCGCTGTTTGGCGCGTTCCTGTCCATCCTCGGCGTGACCATGCTGTTTGTTACAAACATGCATCATCTTTTGATTCACGGTTTGGTCGAAAGCTATCACATGTTCCCGATCGGCGGCATTCCCGATACGGGCAGTATGGCCGAGCTTGTCGCGCGCGCTGTGTCTTCATCCTTCCTGATCGGGTTCCAGATAGCATTGCCCTTCGTGATCGTCTCCCTGATGGTCTATGTCGGGATGGGTGTTCTCTCCCGCCTGATGCCGCAGATACAGGTTTTTATTCTCGCGGTCCCGATCCAGATTTTGCTGGCGCTCATGACCATGGGGATGGCGATTTCCGCAATCATGCTGTTCTGGCTATCGAGTTTTGAAAACGGGATGATTTATTTTCTTTCACTCGGCGGGGACAGATAACGCATGAGCGAAGAAAACGACGATAGCCAAAAGACCGAAGACCCCACCCCCAAGAAACTGGAAGATGCCCGGCGAAAGGGGCAGGTGCCGATCAGCCGGGAAATCAACAACTGGGTGATGCTTCTGGCCGGCACTGTTGTCATTCTCGGTTTTGGCCCCGCCATGATGGAAGATATCATGGCGCTGCTGCGTACTTATTTCGAGCAGACGGCGCTGCTCCCGCCATCGCCCGGCGGATTGCAGTTCGCGGTGGTTGAGGCGCTTAAAGAGATTCTTTTCATTCTCGCGGTTCCGCTGTTGTTCCTGATGATCGCGGCATTTATCGGGCCGTTCATACAGGTGGGGCCGATCTTCGCGCCGGAAATCATCAAGATGGATTTAAGCAAGATATCCATTGTCAAAGGTTTTGGCCGCCTGTTTTCGATGAAATCGATCATGGAATTCGTCAAGGGCATTCTAAAGCTGGCGATTATTTCCGTGGTCGGGATCATTATTCTGACGCCGTTCTACGGATCGGTCGAACATATGGTGGGATTGCCGATCGCGGCGGCGGCGGACGAATTAAAATCCCTTACCACACGACTGCTTGTCGGCATTCTGGTCGTTTTGTTCGTGATCGCGTTGATCGATCTTCTCTATCAACGGTATGAACACAACAAAAAGATGCGCATGACCAAGCAGGAACTGAAGGACGAATACCGCCAGTCCGAAGGGGACCCGCATGTCAAGGCGAAGTTACGCCAGATCCGGCAGGAACGCGCCCGCGCACGTATGATGCAGGCGGTGCCGGGCGCCGATGTCGTCATCACCAACCCGACCCACTATTCTGTCGCCCTGAAGTACGATCCTGATGAGAACG
Source organism: uncultured Alphaproteobacteria bacterium (assembly GCA_946481075.1). The sequence continues at coordinate 858,531 of CAMLMC010000001.1, read as the reverse complement.
AGGCGCCTATGGTCGTGGCGAAAGGGGTGGACGAGCTAGCCCTTCGTATCCGCGAGCTGGCGAAAGAGCATGATATTATCATTATGCCGAACCCGCCGCTGGCCCGCGTTTTGTTCGATACGGTGGAAATCGACGAAATGGTCCCGCCGGACCAGTATAAGGCCGTGGCGGAGATCATCTCCTACGTCTTTAAATTAAAGGGTAAATTGAAGTAATTCGCCTCTGGCCCCTAGCCAAACCCTTGATTCCTGTGGCATTCTAGGCGAATTATGTCGCTTGACCATTCCGATTTCATTGCCCGCCAGTCCCCGCCCAAAAACAAGGGCACGCCCACGCGCGACCGTGTGCGCAGGCTTTTGATCTCTGCCATTCTGTTTATGATCTATATCGGCGGATGCATTGCGCTCGCCGCGCTTTTGGATATCAACCGTTCCACGATGGTGGCGGCGGGCCTTCTTTTCATCTTTGCCGCGATCCTTGCCTTTTTTGTGCAGCGGTTCCTGCATGCCTACGCCGTGCGCGAAAAAGAACGTCAATTGATCCGCGAGGTATTGGAGGGCAGCCGCGGCGCCCGTCTTATTACCGATGCCGCCGATAACGCCGTCTATACCAACCAGCGTTTCGATGATTTGTGCGAAGGTATCGAACCGGGGCTGGAGGCGCTTTCACGCCTGTTCAACGACAACCCCGAAGCCTTGAGCCATTTTAAAAATCTGGCGGAGCAGGCACAGCGCGGATTGCATGATTCCATCGAACTGAAAGCCGTGCAGGGCGAGCGCGAGCAATGGTTCATCATCTCGGCGCAGCCGGTGGCCGGATGGGCGGGATATGTTCATTGGCGCGTCGATGATGTTACGCAACAACGCGAGGTCGACCGCACGATCCGCGAGGAGCGGGAGAAGCTGATCGATTTCACGGACAACGCGCCTGTGGGATTTTTCAGTACCGATGAGAGCGGGCGCTTTGTTTTTGTAAACGCAACCTTTGCCCGCTGGCTTGGCGAAGACATATCGACGCTTTTGCGATCCGGTCATTTGCATGCCTATATCGACAACCCCCCGCACAGCGCCGCGCCTTATGATATCACGGAAAAAGGCGGGACACGGCAGGTTGCCGAAATCATGATGAAAGGCGTTGGCGGGCGCACCTTCCTGGCATCGTTCAACCAGACCGTCGTGTTCGAAGATGACGGGCGTGTGCGTACGCGCGGCGTGGTCCACGATTTGACGTCAGAGCGTGAAATGCGCCAAGCCTTGCAGGCGTCCGAAGACCGGTTCCAGCGTTTCTTCGAAGAGGCGCCGCTCGGCATTGCCCTCGTCGGTGCCGACGGCATCGTGCAAGATTGCAACGTCGCGCTTGCCGGAATGTTGGGCCATGATATCGCCGACATCGAAGGGAAAAATTTCAATACCCTACTGGGCGATGACAACCGAGACTCTGCGCTGGCCGCACTCGCGCAGATCGGGCAGGGGCAGCAACTGCCCGGGCCAATGGAAGTTACGCTTAAGGGGAAAAAGACCGCGCCGGTGCAGATGCATGCCCGCAAAATAAAGGGCACAGACAATATCGTGCTCCACTTCCTTGACCTGACCGAACACAAACGCCTTGAGGCGCAATTCGTGCAATCGCAAAAGATGCAGGCGATCGGCCAGCTCGCGGGCGGTGTCGCGCACGATTTCAACAATCTTTTGACGGCCATTATCGGGTTTTGCGATCTCCTTCTTATCCGGCACAAACCGGGCGATCCGAGCTTTGGCGATATTATGCAGATCAAGCAGAACTCAAACCGCGCCGCGAACCTCGTGCGGCAGCTCCTCGCGTTTTCACGCCAGCAAACGCTGCGCCCGCAGGTGCAGGATGTCACCGACATTCTGATCGAGGTGTCACATCTTTTGCGCCGCCTGATCGGTGCGAATATCGAACTCGATCTCAATCACGGTAACGATCTCGGCCTTGTCCGCGTCGACGCATCACAGATGGAACAGGTTCTCATCAACCTTGCCGTCAATGCGCGCGATGCAATGGCGCATGGCGGTAAGCTCTCCATTTCCACGCAGGCTTACATGAATGACAAGCCACAGAAGGCGGGTGATGATGAAATGCCGGTCGGACGCTGGGTGCGCATCGATGTGAAGGATAGCGGTCATGGCATTCCGCCGGAAATCCTGAGCCGCATTTTCGAACCCTTCTTCACGACCAAAGATGTGGGGCAGGGCACGGGCCTCGGCCTTGCCACCGTGTACGGGATTATCCGCCAGACGGGCGGATATCTCCATGTGGATTCCGTCGTGGGCGAAGGCACGGTATTTTCCATTTTCCTTCCATACCTGTCCGAAGAAGAAGCGAAGACCGCCGTTGAAACCCGTAAGGTCGAGGAAGAAACAACAGGCGACCTTACCGGCACCGCTCGCATTCTTCTTGTCGAAGACGAAGACGCCGTGCGGTCGTTCTCGACCCGCGCGCTCACCAACAAGGGGTATGACGTTCTGGGCGCGGAAAGCGCAGAAGCGGCATTGGAGTTAATCGATAAGGAAGATATCAAAACCATCGACCTGATGATCACCGATGTGATGATGCCGGGCATGGACGGGCCGACCATGGCGACGAAGGTGCGCGAACAAAACCCGGACCTGAAAATCATCTTTATCTCCGGCTATACCGAAGACCGCCTGAAAGACCATATGGGCAAGAACATCTATTTCCTGCCCAAACCCTTCACGTTGAAACAACTCGCGGCGAAGGTGAAGGAAGCGCTGGAGGAGTAATCCTTACAGCCCTAAATGGCGTTTCAAATCGTATTTCAGGCCGTTAAAGGCGGGCTCTTTGTCACGCAGTATAAAGATCGGAATATCCTTCATGAATTTCGAAAAGCCTTTGCTTTTTGCTTCGAATGCGGCGCGGAGCGGCGAGCCCGCAATATAATCCGGATCGGCATCCATGATTTTGTTGATTGTGTGGCTCGCGATATACGCACCGCCCGTGGCCTTGATGCCCGCCGTCATATTGCCGAGCGCAACGCCGGTATAATGCATCATCAGGTCGAGCGCTTCGCGGGCCGAGCGGTCCGGCTTTTTATCAAGCGCCATCTTGCTGATCTCCGGCGGGGTACGCGATCCGGCATTCAGCCAGTCATTGTTGAGCGTGCAGACGGCATCATAAATATTTTTAAGGCCTGGGCCGCTGACGAGGTCCTCCATACAGACATGCCCGAACGATTCATTGCGCGTATATTCGGCCACCAGATTTAAAATGACATGGCGGCGCATATCCGGGCTGGAATCCGCCAAGGCTTGTCTTTCTTTATAATGGCCAACCTTGCTGACATCGAACTGTGCCACGGTGGTCATCGATGTTTCGCTTTCGACCGGATGGTATGTGCCATCGATATTCGGGATATAGGCAGAGCCAAGGCCCGTGCCGGGGCCGACCAGAACAAGATTTCCATTTGTGACGGGCTTGCCACCGCCGAGCTTTACGACATTGGCGGTTTGCGGGTTTTCGGCGGCCTCGATTACACTATAGGCCACGGGCGCAAAATCATTCATCACGCGCACATCGCCGAACTCGTTTTGCAGGGCACTGGTCGAAAACGTCCAGCCATTGACCATGAAGTAACGGTCCGTGCCGGGTTCAATCGTTCCGGCGACGGCGAGCGATGCGGTGGTGATTTTTCCATCCAGAACCTTTTCATACTGGCGCAGGATAGAAGCGGGGCCATCATATTGATCACGCGGATAGGTGAGAGAGTTTGTGAATTCGCCGTTGCTGCCCAAAGTTTGCAGACGCGCATTCGTGCCGCCGAAATCGCCCGCCACCACCAGTTTTTGTACCATGATGCATCCTTACGTTTACGGGGCTTATCTATATGGAAATTTAAGGCGCGTCAAATATTTCGAATGCAATGTTCTTTTTTTGTTCTTTTGTGTTGACGATGAGAACAAATAGGGTACAGTGGGTGCATAACATCACTGTGCGTAAGGCCCCGGCCTTCATTGAAACCCTTTATAACCTGTGCCAGAAAAGGATATCAGCATGTCAGTCACACCATTCAAAAAGGACGATTCCATGAGCAACTCCGCCGACAAACAAAAAGCCCTCGAAGCCGCCCTGTCACAGATCGAACGTGCGTTCGGCAAGGGCTCCGTCATGAAGCTGAACGGTGAGGCGAACCCGTTGAATGTGGAGGCAATTTCGACCGGGTCGCTCGGTCTCGACATTGCGCTTGGCATCGGCGGCCTGCCGCGCGGGCGGATTACCGAAGTTTACGGGCCGGAATCCTCGGGCAAAACGACACTGGCGCTACAGGTGATTGCCGAGGCGCAAAAGGCCGGCGGCACGTGCGCGATTATCGATGCGGAACATGCGCTTGATCCGTCCTATGCCAAAAAGCTCGGGGTCGATCTCGACAATCTTTTGATCTCCCAGCCGGATGCAGGGGAACAGGCGCTCGAAATCGCCGACACGTTGGTTCGCTCCAACGCGGTTGATGTCCTTGTCATTGACTCGGTCGCCGCCCTTGTGCCGCGCGCAGAACTGGAAGGCGAAATGGGCGATACGCACGTTGGTTTGCAGGCGCGCTTGATGTCGCAAGCCTTGCGTAAAATCACAGGCTCCATTTCCAAATCGCGCTGCGTTGTTATCTTTATCAATCAGATCCGTATGAAAATCGGCGTGATGTTTGGTTCTCCGGAAACGACGACCGGCGGTAACGCGCTGAAATTCTATGCCTCGGTCCGCCTCGATATCCGCCGGATCGGCTCCATCAAGGAACGTGAAACGGTTGTTGGTAACCAGACGCGCGTGAAGGTCGTGAAAAACAAAATGGCCCCGCCGTTCCGTCAGGTCGAATTCGATATCATGTATGGCGAAGGCATTTCCAAAACCGGTGAAATTATCGACCTTGGCGTCAATGCGGGCTTTGTTGAAAAATCCGGCGCTTGGTTCTCGGCGGAAGGCGAACGTATCGGACAGGGCCGCGAGAATGCCAAACAATATCTGCGTGACAATCCGGCGATGATGAATACGCTGGAATCCAAAATCCGCGGGTCGGCGGGCCTTGTTGCCGAAGCGATGTTGGTGGGCCCGGATTCTCCCGATGAGGCAACGGAAGCCGAAGAAGGCGGCGCGGATGAAGAAGTTGCAACATCCAGCCGCTCCAAAAAGAAAGCCGGTTAATTTAAGTTTCAATCTCCTTCGGATTGAAGGACAAGAAGAAGCCCTTCCGGTTCCCCCACCGGAAGGGTTTTAATTTATGCGAGCGGCCATTTGGAAATCTGGTCGGCAATCCTCGTCGGTTCCGGAAGTCGATATTTCGTTATGACATCCTGGACGATGGAAAGGGCTGATTCATGGCTGATCCGGTGTCCTGCGGAGATGAACAAAGGATTGCATTTTTCCTTGCTGCGATAGACATATCCGATCAACGCGCCTTTGTCGGTTAGATCCGACGTGGCCCCTTTCTGCGGTCCGGGTTCGTTGTATTTGCCACAGAGTTTTTTCTTGGCAACGCCTATGGCGGGCACGCCTGTGATGACACCCAGATGCGCGGCAATGCCAAGGCGGCGGGGATGTGCCACGCCTTGTCCGTCGACCATCAATAAATCCGGTGTCTGGGACAGGCAGGATAGCGCCTTAAGCACCGCCGGAATTTCGCGGAATGATAACAGGCCCGGGACATAAGGAAAATTTGTTGGCTCGACTGCCACTATGCTTGTGAGTAGTTCCATGGTTTCGACCTGAAACACGGCGACAACCGCCTTGTTCAATCCGCGTTCCATATCGTAACCGGAATCGATTCCTGCAATTGTTTTGATATCGCCGAAATCATTGCGCAGGATAACACGTCCGCGCAATTCGTTCTGTAGGGCAATCGCCGCATCGACATCGCCCTGCAGTTCTTCAGGAATGCTGTGTTGGTGAAACCGCGCCCATGCCATGCAAGGTATATAAGTGCGACCGTTGAAAAATCAAAACAGCTGGTTTAAACGGCTGTTTCCCTTATTCAATATCCAGATGTTTTGTGCGGCGGTTTTGACCGTAAAGGGGGTATTCCGGTTCGCGCACGCGTTGTATCAGGCGCTGGTTATGCGACTGGTCATCATCTGTGGCCATTGCGTTTTCGAATCGCCTGCGCAGAGATTCGCCAAGACGTTGGCGGGATTGCAGATCAAGGTCCTCAAAGTCCATTTTTGTGTTCCTAAAATTGAATGAGGACCGTATAGCAAAAATGAAAAGGGGGATGCAAATGAATTGGAAGATTATTCGCGGGAATCGTTGCGCAGGACACGTTGTTTCTGGCGGTTCCAGTCACGCTGTTTGATGGTTTCCCGCTTGTCGTATTCCTTCTTGCCCTTGGCAAGGGCGATTTCAAGCTTGGCCATGCCTTTTTCATTAAAATACAGACGGACCGGAACGATGGTGTAACCATCGCGTTGTACTGCGCCCATCAATTTGTGAATCTGGCGGGTGTGAAGCAGAAGCTTGCGGGGGCGGCGCGGTGCATGCTGTAAATGCGGGCCCGCCTGATTGTATTCGGGAATATGCGCGTTCAAAAGCCATAACTCCCCGCGTTTTGGCGCGATGTGAGATTCCTGCAATCCCGCCTGACCATGGCGCAGGGATTTGACTTCTGTCCCCGTCAGCATGATGCCGGCCTCGGTTTTTTCTTCGAGAAAATAGTCGAAATTGGCCTTGCGGTTGTCCGCTATCGTGACATCCGTTGATAAAAGCTGGTGTTTCTTGTCTTTCTTCTTAGCCATGGGCGCGTAATGTGGCCCCTGTCGCGCCGGAAAGCAAGCCCGCAAATTCGAGGGCGGAATCCACCTGCACCCGCGCATCCTTGCTTGCGGGAAGAAGAGGGGCACGCACTTCATCGGTACCAAAGCCAAGGCGCGAGGCCGCATATTTCACGGGTGCCGGTGATGTTTCACAGAACAAAGCACGGTGCAGCGGGGCGAGGCGGTCACGGATTTCCGCCATGGTTTTCAAATCGCCATTACGCCATGCGGCCTGTTGGCGCGCGCAAAGTTCCGGCGCCACGTTGGATGTCACAGAAATGCATCCATGTCCGCCCATGGCGAGGAAGGCAAGCGCCGTTCCATCTTCGCCGGATAACTGGCAAAATTTTTCACCTAGGCGGTTGGTAATTTGCGGTTGACGTTCCAGGTTCGACGTTGCGTCCTTCACACCAATAATGCGCGGGCAGTCTTCCGCTAGGCGGCAAATCGTATCGACCGCGATTTCAACAACCGTGCGGCCCGGCACGTTATAGAGAACAATCGGAATATCGGTGGCGTCATGAATGGCTTTGTAATGTTGATACAGCCCTTCCTGTGTCGGTTTGTTGTAATAGGGCGCAACGATCAGGGCGGCATCCGCGCCGTCTTTTTGGGCCTGTGATGTCAGGCTGATCGCCTCCCGTGTGGAATTCGACCCGCTGCCTGCGATCACCGGTATGCGGCCCGCGACAATTTCGATGCAGCGTTTGACAACCGCGTGGTGTTCATCATGGGACAATGTCGGCGATTCACCGGTCGTGCCAACCGGCACCACGCCGTCCGTGCCGGACGCGATTTGCCACTCCACCTGCTTTTCGAACGATTTCCAGTCAATTTCGCCATTTGAAAAAGGGGTAATCAGCGCGGTAATCGATCCTGTGAACATTTTTTGCTCGCTCGTGTCAAAATTGTTGTAAAGTTCTAGAATACAACGACAGTACAGATTTATCGAAATACTGGCAAGGACCGGATGACGCAGCGTTTTACATTTTTTGCCCTAATTATCCTGTGCCTTATGGCTCCGGCGACACCCCTTTATGCCTCGGGACAGAATTTTGCGGGGTCACAGGATGAACAGGCGGCGAGGGCGGTAACATCCCGTCCCGCGCAGCAATGGTTGCGTTATTATAAGGGCGATAGCGGCGATAGTTTTTCTGTCATTTCGAAATTCATGCGCGCCAATCCCGATTTTCCGGCGCAGGATCGCATCCGCCGCGAGGCCGAACAGGCGATGCATGTGAACACGCCGGATAAGGATATTCTTTCATGGTTTTCCCTGAACCCGCCGCAAACGACCAAGGGTATGAAACTGTTTGCGGACGCGATGCGGCGCGCGAATTTGCAAGCCGAGTTGAAGAAGGAAGTCAACGCATGGTGGGGGCAGGCGAGCCTTTCCCGCGCGGAGCAACAGGAAGGTTACGCCGCGTTCAAATCCATACTGACAAAAGAAGCGCAGGAGCAGCGTTTGCGCACCTTGATCCACCGCGAACAATACACAAATGCACGCGCCCTCGCAGGGACTCTGGGCGCGGGATATACGGCGCTGACCGAGGCGCGGATATCGCTGCGATCCGGCAAGGGAAATGCGGATGCGGCGGTGCGCGCTGTGCCGTCGTCTTTGATGAACGATGAAGGGTTGATGTTCGACCGTTTGAAGTTCCGCCGGCAGAAAGACAACAATGCGGGCGCGATCGAGATATTGAACGCATCCCCATCGTCCGACAAAATGTATAATCCGGATGATTGGGGTAAAGAGCGGGGGATTATTGCCCGGCGCCTGTTCGAAGACGGAAAATATCAGCAGGCGTATAAAATTGCCGCCAATCATAAAATTAAGGACGGCGCGGGTTTTTCATCGAATGAATGGATGGCGGGGTGGATCGCGCTTGAGTATCTGAAAGATTCGTGGAAGGCGTTCGAACATTTCGAACGGCTTTATCACAATGTCGAAACGCCGATCAGCAAATCGCGCGCGGCCTATTGGGCGGGCCTTGCCAGCGAGCGTTTGAAACATCCGGAAGTGGCCAGAAAATGGTATAATGTCGGCGCAAAATATAAGACCACGTTTTATGGTCAGCTGGCGGCGGAGAAGGCGGGTGTTGCAGAACGCGTGCAATATTCCGGCGTGAAAGCGAATGCAGCGGTCAAAAACAGCGCATTGGCGCAAAGCGCAAAATGGCTCGCGAACAACGGCCACAAATCCGAAGCGTCGATGTTCTTCACCAAAATGATCGATGTGGCGAAAACCCCCGCCGATTATGCCGCCGTGGCGGAGGTCGCCAATGCACTTGGGATGAAGAATATCGCCATTCGCGCCGCGCAGGACTGTGAAAAGACAACCGGAGTTCAATTGGTGAGTTTTGCGTTTCCAAAGGTTGAAAACTATCTGGGGAAAATCGATTTTGTCGAATGGGCACTGGTCCACGCGCTGATCCGTCAGGAATCCCGTTATGATGACAAGGCGATCAGTTCCGCCGGTGCACGCGGCCTGATGCAATTGATGCCCGCCACCGCAAGGGAAGTCGCGCGCAAGGCAGGCATGTCTCATGACCACAACTGGCTGACCTCCAAACCTTCACACAACGTGGCGTTGGGCAGCCGTTATCTGCGCCAGATGCTGGACCGGTATAACGGCAATTATGCGATGGCACTTGCCGCGTACAACGCCGGGCCAGGCCGTGTCGACCGCTGGATCAACGAAATCGGCGACCCACGCGATCCGAAGGTCGATTTGATCAACTGGATCGAGATGATTCCGATCTATGAAACGCGTAATTACGTTCAGCGCGTCCTGGAAAGTACCGAAGTGTATCGCCAGATATTGTCATCGAACAGGGGCAGTCCGCGCGGTGACATCCATCTGGCCTCACGCGGGCCCTAATTCGCAGGACGCGTTGCAAAATGCAAATACTCGCACAATGCAAAAACCCAATTCATTGAAATAAAACAGTTTCCACATGGCAAGCGATTTGCAGCATTTCCTGTTCGAAGAGGAGCAGGGATATGAACATCGTTATTGCCGACCCCCATTCACTGTGCCGAGAGGCGATTGTCAATTTTATCCGCCACGCCGATCAGGATCTCGAGGTATCGGGCGCAGGGGATTATGCCGGGATGATGGATATACTGGGCGGACAAAAGACGGATATATTGTTGTTCGATCCGCATTTACCGGGCCTGCCGATGATCGATGATTATTCGGACATCGGCGCGGCCTATCCGGATATTCGGATGGGCCTGATCGTTGGCGATGCCACGGATATGAAAGACCTTCCCGAAGGTCAGATGCAGGGTATGTTTCCCAGAACGCTCAGCACCAAGGCTTTTCTTCAGGGGATATATCAGGTGCTGGCGGGAGAAAAATTTATTCCGGATCAGAAGGCGATGATCGCCCTTGTCAGCGGTCTTGATAACACGCCGCGCAAAAGTCCGGATTTTTATCATCTGACGGCACGTGAAAAAGAAGTGATCGGATTTCTGGCAAAGGGGGCGACGAACAAGGATATTGCGCGGGCGCTTGATTTACAGATTGTGACGGTCAAGCTCCACGTGCGCGGCATTTGCCGTAAGCTGGATGCCAAAAACCGCACGCAGGCCGCTCTGATCGCGATTGAAAACGGGTGGGATATGTAACGCATGTTCTGTCAACAAGTTGGTTAGGAGAAATTTACCAAGACCGTTGATGACAGCGGCGAACGCCGATTGCCTTTTGTATTGGCGGCGGTTAAGATTCATGAATGCAGCCATCAAGCACAATTCAACCGCAGGAATGGATGACATCGCCCGAAACGCGCGATGTCATGACCATATTGGGCGGGTTCGAGGATGAACCAAAGGCCATGTTTGTTGGTGGTTGTGTGCGCAATACCATCATCGGCAAACCGGTGAGCGATATTGATATCGCAACAATTCACAGGCCCGATGCGGTAATGCAGATGCTGTTGGGCGCGGGTATCAGGGCCATCCCGACCGGGATGGAACATGGCACAGTGTCGGCGATTATCGACAAAACGACTTTCGAAATCACCACCCTGCGCCGCGATGTCGAAACCGATGGACGCCATGCCGTTATCGCTTTTACCGACCGGTGGGATGAAGATGCCGAGCGGCGGGATTTTACGATCAATACATTACTCGCAACGCCGCATGGTCATGTGTTTGATCCAACAGGGCGGGGACTGGACGATCTTTCCGCCCGCAAGATCATTTTCGTCGGGGAGGCAGGACAGCGTATTGCCGAAGATTACCTGCGCATCCTTCGCTTTTTCCGCTTCCACGGACAATATGGAGAGGGCACCCCCGACGAGACCGCGATGGAGGCGTGCCGCATGCATGCCGACAAGGTGGCGAAATTATCGAAGGAGCGGATCACGCAGGAGTTTTTCAAAATCCTGTTACTGCCGAATGCCGCCGATATCCTGGACCTCATGTATAAAGCAGGTGTCATGAGCAGTATAAGGTCTGGCAGTTATATGCATGGTGCCATGGAAGTTCTATGCAAGTTGCAAAACCGGTATGAGGCTGTAAATACGTTGGCGCGCCTTAGCCTTGTGACAGGATTTCACCGGAGTTATTCAGAGCAATGGCTGGTTTTGTCGAACGAACAGAAAGACAGGCTGGATGCGATCACCGGGGCGTATGAGGGGATAAAGCCGGTGAATAAAAAGCACATCCGCGCCATGGTCTATCAATTCGATAACGCGACGGTGTTGCAATCTTATCTGCTATGGCTTGCAGTCACGGGAAACAATCCGGATCTTGAAATCATGGATATCGCGCGTTATTGGCAGCCGCCAACTTTCCCCATCACGGGCGATGATTTGATTGCCGCGGGTATACCGCCCGGCAAGAACCTTGGCGCAAAGCTCAAGGCACTCGAAGAGAAGTGGATCAAATCCGACTTCAAAACCTTGCCGAAAATTTAACCCAGTTGCATATGGCGGGCGTCTTCGCCTGCGGGAACCAGATTGCCTTGCGCTTCGATGATGCGAGTTCCGGTATTTACATCGCTTACGATAATGGTAATCGGTCTGGTCGGTTCGGGTTGCGGGGCGCTGCCCATTTCCGGTTTCTTCTCAGGAATTGTTACGCTTTCGCGGAATTCCTCTCCAGCCGCGGCAAAAGCCTCGGACGCAATCAGGCGTGTGCCGTTTCCGTTGCTTACCTGAATAATGGATTTCCCCGGATGATCTTCCTGAAAAGCCTTTAAGACTTCGGCTTTGTTTTCGCCTTTTTCGACTCTGCGTTCCGTCATTTCATGTCCCCCTGAAGTTGACTGGGAATGTTGTACCAGCAAAATCCATAATATAAAAGGAAATTGTGATTTGAATGCTCCAATCTTTGTTTTTTACAAAGTTTAAGGCCACTTTACCTCGGGCGGCATGGACATCAGAATGGCGTCCGTATTTCCGCCGGTTTTCAGGCCGAACATGGTGCCGCGGTCATAAAGCAGGTTAAATTCCACATAGCGGCCGCGTTTGACCAGTTGGTGTTCCCGCTGTTCTTCGCTCCAGCTTTCGTTCATCCGCACCCGCGCGGCTTCAGGGTACAATTTCGCAAAGGTTTCGCCGACATCCCTGGTGAACGCAAAATCCGCGTCCCAGTTTCCGGTGTCGAGATAATCATAGAAGATGCCGCCAATCCCGCGCGGTTCGTTCCGGTGCGGCAGGAAGAAATATTCATCGCACCATTCTTTGAATTTCGGGTAATAGGCGGGATCGTGACGATCACAGCATTCTTTCCATCCGGCGTGCCATTTTGCGGTTTCTGCATTATCCGGATACATCGGCGTTAAATCGCCGCCGCCGCCGAACCAGCTTTTGGAGGTCATCACCATCCGCGTGTTCATGTGCACAGCCGGGACGAGGGGGGAATGCATATGCGCGACGAGCGAAATGCCGCCCGCCCAGAAATCGCCGCCCGATTCTTCCGCGCCCGGAATTTGTTTCGCAAAGGTTTCGGAAAATTTGCCATGGACGACGGAGATATTGACGCCGACTTTTTCAAAGACGCGGCCTTTCATGACGGACATTTCCCCGCCGCCCTTCAGGATGCTGCCCGATGCGTTGGGTTCTTCCGTATCGGCGCGATCCCACGGTGTGCGGACAAAACGCCCCGCGGGCAGGGCGGATTTCGGACCGCCCGCAAGGTCATCTTCCATCTGTTCAAAGGCCGCGCAGATCTGGTTGCGAAGGGTGCGGAACCAGTCAGCGGCGATTTGTTTGCGGTTGTCAGTCATCCATAGACCTCCTGCCTTAATCATATGCCGTAGTGATGCGTCAAAATATGGTGGGCGTCAAGCGTAAATATTTGTTTTAAATGGATAATTCTGGACTGAAATGGTCCTGTAGCCACTCCGGTTTGTCTAGTTCGTTTTGGGATTTCAGAGGTTTTGCGCAATATTTTCAGGAATCTGGAATCGTATAGTTTGAATGCGTGTTTTTTCTGATCCCTGACGTGAAAATCCTGCTTTGCGAAGGCTTCATAAGGATGTCTTGCGATGAGGGGGGCGGTTTTGTTTATAATCAATCGTAAATGTGGGATTATGCCACCTGCTATAATATGAATATATTCCTAGATTGTCAATTGAAATTATATTTCATAAAATAATCTTTCGCTCGAGTGAAGAGTATGAATATAAAAATATGTATATCGGTTATTTGTGTTCGGGGGAATTATGCTGTTCAAATCAGGGCTGGGATTTAAAGACCAATTCGAAGGCTCAAGTCAGGGTGGATATTCGCAAGGGAAAGATTATGCCTTCACGCCTGACGAACTTCGGATCGGAAGTATCGTTTTTGGAAGATTGAAGCGGGCCGTTGCAGGTTATAATAAGCCGTATGATGACAGGCGTCCTATGTTGGTAACAGGGCTGTGGCGCAAAGGCGATATAATTGAAAAATTAGAGGTAATGAAGTTTACGCATCAGCCTGCGCATAAAGAATATCCATCGCATTTCGAACTGGACACAACGCATTTTTTCAGGTCGGGAAAGCCTCAGTATGCGACACTTCGGACGGAACACATTTATTTGTTGGATAACAAGAATGATATATTCCCATTTGACGATAATCTTGAAGTGATGCACATGGATGGAAAATTGTGGGAAGAGATATTGGTACGCCGCGCCGGCGCCATTATTTACAATCCGCATAGCGAATTTGAAGGTGATCTGGATTTATCTTTAGAGCGGGAGGGGTTTGTTTTTCCGTCTATTCCGCAATCCGCCATACGCGGCGAACAATTTGTTCCGGAAGTGGATTTCGAAAGTTTTCCGACGAAACCCTGCGATATTGTACCGCAGGATTTGGTGGACGAAATAGCTTCTTTTTCCGTCAGATATAATGAAAGAATGAAGCAAAAAGGTTGTTTCTTTTTCACGTATCCGGCTTATGAAGACTGGCCCGTCGGTTTACCAAAAGTGGAGTTTCCGGTCTGGCGCAATCCTTTACTTTTGCGCGGGTTAGAGCCTGAGCTGCCGTAACGCCTCACCGCAGACCATGGCGCAGGCATTGACGACGTTCAAGGAGCGGCAGCCGCCCGCCATTTCAATAGTCACGCGCGCCTCCACTGATTCATGGACATAATCCGGCGCGCCCGTGCTGGCGCGGCCCGCAAGCAGGATATCCCCGCTTTGAAATTCGAAATCGAGATAGGGCAGGGTGGATTTGGTGGTTAGCAAAATCACGCGCCGCCCCTGATAATGGTTCTTAAAAGCATCCCATGAGGCGTGTTTGTATATGGTCACATGATCGATGTAATCCATCGCGGAACGGCGGATTTTCGCGTCATCCCACGGAAAAGCGGTGGGTTCGATGATATCGACCGGCATGCCGAGACAGGCGCCAAGACGCATGGCCGCGCCCACGTTCTGGGGAATGTCCGGTTCAAACATGGCAAGGTGTAGCTTCATGGGTGCGCACTTTATGATAGTTTCCTGCGGAATTCCACAAATCCCTACTGGACGGGGATGCGGATTTGGTGGTATTTCGAAACGTCAATTCGTGACTAAAATCAATACGAAAACGGTACTATAATGAACGCACACACACCGCCTCCGACCAGCGATGCCAACGTCGTGAAGCCAGAGCATAGCGGAGAAACCCGCCGCGATTTCCTTTTCCTGACAGCCGCCGCCTTTGGCGCGGTGGGCGCCGGCTCCGTCGCCTGGCCCTTCATCGACCAGATGAATCCCGCCGCCGACACGGTCGCTCTGTCCACGACAGAGGTTGATCTCTCGCCGATCGAGGCAGGGCAGGCCATCACCGTGATGTGGCAAGGCAAGCCGGTTTTTATCCGCCGCCGCACAGCCGCCGAAATTGCCGAAGCCGAGGCCGTGGATATTTCCGCCCTGCGCGATCCCCAGGCCGATTCAGAGCGGGTTCAAAAGCCCGAATGGCTGGTCCTTATCGGTATTTGTACGCACCTTGGCTGCGTTCCACAGGGGCAAAAATCCACCGACGTCAAAGGCGAGTACAAAGGCTGGTTCTGTCCGTGCCATGGGTCGCATTACGACACATCGGGACGTATCCGCAAGGGGCCCGCGCCGACCAACCTCGCCGTGCCGCCATACGCATTCACATCCGACACCGCTATCAAGATCGGTTGATCATCAGGGATTCAAAGAGGAATAAAAACAAATGTCCGCAGGCCAACGCGAAAAATTCGATAATCCGGTGATTGAGTGGGTGGATTCCCGCCTTCCGATTTTCACGCTCCTCAACAAGGAATACGGCGTCTTCCCGACACCGCGTAACTTCACATATCTGTGGAGCTTTGGCGGCATCGCGATGACCATGCTGATCATCATGATCGTCACTGGCATCACGCTCGCCATGCATTATAACCCGTCCACCGACGGCGCGTTTGATTCTGTCGAGCGCATCATGCGTGACGTCAATCATGGCTGGCTGATCCGCTATCTGCATATGAACGGCGCGTCGTTCTTCTTCATCGCCGTCTATATCCACATGTTCCGCGGCCTTTATTACGGGTCATACAAAAAACCGCGTGAGCTTCTCTGGATACTCGGCGTGGTTATCTTCCTTCTGATGATGGCAACAGCGTTCATGGGCTATGTTCTGCCATGGGGGCAAATGTCCTTCTGGGGCGCGACCGTGATCACCAACCTGTTCTCTGCCATCCCGCTGGTCGGCGATTCCATCGTAACGCTGCTCTGGGGCGGATTTTCCGTCGACAATCCGACACTGAACCGCTTCTTCGCGCTTCATTACCTGATGCCGTTCGTCATCTTCGGCGTGGTGTTCATCCATGTCTGGGCGCTGCACGTTACGGGATCGAACAACCCGCTCGGCATCGACACGAAAGGACCGCAGGACACACTGCCGTTCCATCCGTATTACACGATGAAGGATCTGCTCGCCGTGATCGTGTTCCTGGCGGTCTATGCGCTTTTCACCTTCTTTATGCCGGATGCGCTGGGCCACCCCGATAACTATATCGAGGCAAACCCATTGGTGACGCCGCCGCACATCGTGCCCGAATGGTATTTCCTGCCGTTCTATGCGATGCTTCGCGCCATCACGTTCGACCTGAACATCTATCTGGCCGGTGCCGGAGCGATTGGTGCGTATCTGATATTCCAGTTCGCGTGGAAAAAAACACCGGATGATTTCGCACAGCGTAATTGTAAGCTGTTGATCATTGCCGCCGCACTTATCGGCGCACCGGGGTTCATCATCGGCTTCCTGTCGGGCAATGCATTCTTTGCGGGCATCATTCACTACATCCCGCTTGCGGCGATTTCCCTGATGCCTGCAAAGCTAGGCGGCGTTCTGGTCATGTTCGGTTCCATTGCCCTGATGATCCTTCTGCCGTTCCTTGACAACCATCCGGTCCGCTCTTCGCAGTTCCGCCCGTGGTTCCGTATCGCGGTTCTGGTTTTCGCGGTGGTGTTCGTGATCCTTGGTATCTGTGGTGCCAAACCGGCCGAAGGATTGTGGGTTCCGCTGGCGCAGGTGATGACGCTGTATTATTACGGCTTCTTCCTCGTCCTGATCCCGCTGTTCAGCCATAAGGAGCCGGTGCTTACGTTGCCGAATTCCATCGCCGAAGCCGTTTTGGCCAAGGGCAAACACGCGGTTGCGCTTCTGATCGCCGCCGGTCTGATGATGGCCTTCGTTCCATCGAAAGCCGCGCTTGCCGCCGAAGAGGCCGCGGCACCTGTCGCCGCGACGTCTGCCGAAACGCCGGAGGCGGTTGTTGAAGGTGAAGCCGCGTCGAGCGAAGCCCTGCATGGCGAAGCCAGCACAGGCGAATCCGAACATGCTGCCGCCGATGATGCGGGGGGGCACCATTCCACCCCGGATCTGCCGAAAGTCGACTGGTCCTTTGACGGACCATTCGGGTCGTATGACCGCGCCGCCCTGCAACGCGGGTTCCAGGTCTATCGTCAGGTTTGCGCGGCTTGCCACAGCCTTGACCGCGTAGCGTACCGCAACCTGTCTGCCCTCGGATACACCGAAGGCCAGATCAAGACGATTGCCGCAGAATCCACATTCATGGACGGCCCGAACGACGAAGGCGAAATGTTTGAACGTCCCGGCCGGCCGAGCGACCATTTCAAAGCGCCTTATGCCAATGAAAATATTGCCAAGGCATCCAACAACGGCGCGTTGCCGCCGGATCTGTCGCTGATCGTCAAGGCGCGCGCGGGCGGGGCGGATTATACCTATGCCATCCTGACCGGATATGAAGATGCGCCGGAGGGAACGGAGCTGGCAACCGGCCAATATTGGAACAAGTATATGGCCGGAAACAAGATTGCGATGCCTGCACCATTGCAGGACGGCGCCATAGCCTATGAAGACGGCACCGAAGGCACGGTTGCGCAATATTCCAAAGATGTGGCGACATTCCTTGCCTGGGCCGCCCAGCCGGAAATGGAAGTGCGCAAACAGACAGGGATCAAGGTTCTGATCTTCCTTCTTGCCTTTGCCGCCGTGATGTATGGGGTCAAACGCAAAATCTGGTCCAAGGTCCATTAACAAACCTATGAAAACCGGATAGAATTTGAAGGACGCGGGATGGCCACGGGGCTTCCCCGCGTCTTTTGGAATTCACGCTTCGTTAACAGGTCGAAAAGTATAATTTCAGAACACTCTAAACCAAGGGTTTCGGGCTTTCATGGTCAACCAGCAGGAACTGAGAATAATGATCGTCACGGTGCGGATTTTACAATTCTGCGCCAATATTTTTGCGGTCTTCGGACTTTGTCTCTTTGGTTATATTTATATGCACCATTTCAAGGACCAGCCGGCCGAAGTGGTGCGCGACCCGTTCTTTATCATTACGATTTTGATTCCTTTCGTTCCCGCTGCCGTGCTCGCGTGGTCCGCCGCCCGCAAGAGAAAGCAGATCAGGGCAATGCTCTTCGAGCAGCAAGAGGGCAAATAAGCCAGACGGCCTGCCGTTATTTTCTGCGCAGTGCCATATGGCACTGCTTTTTTTCGGGATCCCCGATCATCGCCCTAGCCTGAACGCCTTGATCGCGTTAAACTATTCGTTCAAGGAGATTTGCCATTATTCCGTCCGTCGTATTGCTGAACATCGTTGCTGCCGTCACCATGCTGCTTTGGGGGGTGACGTTGCTTCGCATGGGCGTGACAAGGGGGTTTGGCGCGGAGCTGCACCGCTTTCTAGGCCTATGCACAAACAACCGGTTCAAGGCGTTCGGCGCGGGCCTTGTCATGACCACCTTCCTGCAAAGTTCCACCGCCACAATTCTGATCGTTACCGCCTTTGCGGGGCAGGGACTTTTAACCGCGAGCACCGGCCTTGCGATTATCCTCGGCGCCGATGTCGGCACCACGCTTGTCGCCCAGTTTTTTTCCATGAATTTGTCGATCCTCACCCCGCTTTTCATGCTGGGCGGATATGTTGCCTATTCGGTCGACAAATCGGGACGCCTGCGCAATATCGGGCGCATTATGATCGGCCTCGCCTTTATGCTGATGGCCCTTACATGGATTCGCGAGGCATCGGAGCCGTTGAAAGAATCAGAGGTCTTGCCGGTCGTTCTCGAATCCCTCGACCGCGATCCGTTCTTTGCCATTCTGCTTGTCGCGCTGTGTACATGGATTGCCCATTCTTCGCTCGCTATCGTCCTCCTGCTGATGTCACTGGTGGCGAGCGGCGTTTTGCCGCTCATGCTGGCGTTTTACATGGTGCTCGGTGCCAATATCGGTGGCACCATTGCGCCGCTGATCGCCACGCTGCGCGATAATCCCGATGCCATGCGCATTCCACTTGGCAATATGTTGATCCGCGTGACGGGCGTTGTGATGTTTGTTCCGTTCCTGCATATGGCTGTGCCGTATCTGGGGCTGTGGGATTCTGATCCGGCACGCCAGGTGGTGGATTTTCACATGGCGTTCAACATTATGCTGGCGATTTTGTTCCTGCCATTCACGGGGACGATTAACCGCCTTCTGGTCAAGGCATTGCCGGACCGCGTGCAGGACGATGATCCGGGCCGCCCGAAATACCTCAATGACAAAGACCTCGACATCCCTTCGGTCGCGCTTGCTGCCGCGACACGCGAAACCCTTCGCATGGCGGACATGGTTCAGCAGATGCTGGAAGACACGTTCCGCGTTTTGAAAACCAACGATGAAAAGCTTCTTGCCAAAATCCGCGCCGAAGATGATGTGATTGACGATCTGTATCACTGCATCAAAAACTATATGGCCAAGCTCAGCGAGGAATCGATGAGTACGAAAGAGGGCAATCGTTACGTTCAGATCTTAATGTTTTCCACCAATCTGGAGCATATCGGCGATGTGATCGATAAAAACCTGTTGCCCATGGCGCAAAAGAAGATTCGTGCGCAGCACAATTTCTCACCCGCCGGTTTTAAAGAAATCGAAAACATTCACAAGTTAGTATTGGAGAGTGTGCAATTGGCGCAATCCGTGTTCGTGTCGGGTGACATTGAATCCGCACGGCGCCTGATCGAAGGCAAGGACCATATCCGCAAAGTCGAGATGAGCGGGATGACCACGCATATCGACCGTCTGCGTGACGGGGTAAAGGAAACGATGGCGACAAGCTCGCTCCACCTCGACATCATCCGCGACTACCGCCGGATCAATACCTATGTTTGCACCGTGGCCTATCCCATTCTGGAAGAGGCCGGCGAAATCAACGAGAGCCGCTTGCGGCCGGAAAAGAAAGAGGGAACGGATCACCATGGCGAAGTTCCAAGCAATTCTTGAGAAAAACAATATGGGTGGCGCAAAGGCCGGCGACCTTGCGGTGCGCACGCCAATCGACGGGTCGGTTATCGCATCCGTGAAAACCGTCAAGGCATCCGCCGTTGATGGCATCGTCCAGAAATCATGCAAATCATTCGAAGACTGGAAAATTGTTCCTGCGCCCGTGCGCGGAGAACTGATCCGTTTGCTTGGCGAAGAGTTGCGGGCCCACAAGAATGATCTGGGCGAGCTTGTCACGCTTGAGTGTGGCAAGATTTTATCCGAGGGGCTTGGCGAAGTGCAGGAGATGATCGACATTTGCGATTTTGCAGTCGGTCTTTCACGGCAGTTATATGGCCTTACCATCGCATCCGAACGGCCCGGCCACCATATGCGGGAGATGTGGCAACCGCTGGGCCCCGTCGGTATCATCACGGCGTTTAATTTTCCCGTGGCGGTATGGGCATGGAATGCAGCGCTGGCGATCGTTTGCGGGGACCCCGTGATCTGGAAACCATCGGAGAAAACGCCGCTCACCGCACTCGCCTGCGAAAAGATATTCGATCGCGCGGTAAAGAAATTCAAAGCCGCAGGGCATTCATGCCCCGATAACCTGGTGCAGGTTGTCATCGGTTATGCCGACGTGGGGCAGGCGTTAGCCGCGCACAAGGATGTACCGCTTATCAGCGCGACAGGAAGCACACGCATGGGCCGCGCCGTGGCGCAGTCTGTTTCGGCGAGGCTTGGAAAATCTTTGTTAGAGTTGGGCGGCAACAATGCGATGATCGTTGCACCGAGCGCCGACCTTGATATGGCCGTGCGTGCCATCCTGTTTGGTGCGGTCGGTACGGCAGGACAGCGATGCACAACGCTGCGCCGCCTGATTGTGCATAAAAGTATAAAGGCGAAATTGATCGAGCGGCTAAAAAAGGCCTATGGCTCCGTAAAGATTGGCGATCCATTGAAGAAAGGCACGCTGAATGGTCCGCTTATCGACGGTGCCTCGTTCGAGGCGATGCAGGATGCGCTCAAGCGTGCCAAAGAAGAGGGCGGCAAAATCCTGATTGGCGGTGAACGTCAAAAGATCAAAGGATGTGAAGGCGGTTATTACGTATCGCCCGCCATCGTCGAGATGAAGGGGCAGGGCGGCGTGGTGGCGCATGAAACGTTCGCGCCGATTTTATATGTTCTCACCTATGATGATTTTCAGGATGCCATCGCCATGAACAACGATGTACCGCAAGGTCTTTCATCATGTATCTTCACGATGAATGTCCGCGAGGCCGAGACGTTCCTGTCATCGATGGGCAGCGATTGCGGCATCGCCAATGTCAATATCGGCCCGTCAGGAGCCGAAATTGGCGGCGCGTTCGGCGGTGAAAAAGAAACGGGCGGTGGCCGTGAGAGCGGGTCGGATTCATGGAAGGCGTATATGCGTCGGCAAACCCAGACCGTGAATTATTCATCGAACCTGCCATTGGCGCAGGGCGTCATTTTCGAAGTCTAAGTCTTCGGACGAAGTTAAGCATCCTCTAATCCGCAGAAATCCGCCGTTTGTTAGACGACGATTCGCGAAAATTAACCGCCCTTTAATATTTATTATGGCAAAATGAATGAATGCGCCCGATAAGAAAGTGCGTGCGTAAAATCTTGGGTAAGTCACGGAAACAATGATAAGAAAACTGCAAGCGATACCAGGTCGAGTTTTTATAATTAAGTTTCAACCAAGAAATGTTTTGCGCAACTCTGTGATTTCGGGCAACAATAAAAATACACCTCAACTTTAGCAGAAAAGGATGATCGCATATGCAATCACACGCCTCCGCATCTATTCCTGCGTTCAATCACCAACCATCGTCCGCCGCTATCGCCGCCCGTGTGCAGGCTTTGCGGGCCCGTCATGAAGCATTGTCGAACAAGATAGAACTGGAGCAGAGCAGACCGGGATCGAGTGACTGGTACTTGCGTGCGCTGAAGACACAAAAACTCCATCTGAAAGAGGAGATCGAGGCATTGATGTCCTCATCTCATTAAGCCGTATTGATAGATGGAGAAAAGAACGGCCCCTATATTGGGGCCGTTTTTCTATTCTTATGATGAGGGGAACGCGGGGCCTTTGTTTATTTTCTCTCCCTTAAGGAAACGTTGTGCAGCTTCACTGGATTGTCTTTCCCACTCGGCGAGCGTTTCCGGATCAACTTTCGGTTGGTCCGGCAACCGATGGGCGTGCTTTAAAAAGTCATCCGTTAGATGCTCTCCACGTTCCAATCGGGCAAAAAAATCCAGATCGGGGCCTGGATCAACAGCGTTGGCCTGATTTAGCGGAACTCTATACAACCTTAGAGGAACGACAGCATTACGCTTCAGCTCTTCAACGACTTTATCCAACTCATCGGCCATAAGACGTCCTTACTGGTTATCGCTGCCTGTTTTGTTGTTCGACAGGAAGTTCGAGAAATCGAACCCGGCGAACAAACCTTCACGTGACGGCGGTGCGGATTCTTCCGGCTGGTTCTGGCTTGCCAGTTGTGCTTCGCGTTCCGCCTTTACGGCTGCAGGGTCTTTACCTTGCGCGCGGAGGCCTTTTTCGGAGGCTTTTTCAAGTTCCTGATAGGTGCACAGGCCCAGTTCCGCCGGGTGGCGTGGGCGCAGCGTGCTGGCCGACGGGTGGGTGCGGTCGCGCACGGATTCAATCGTCGGCTTGGTCGTGCCGACTAGTTTCGTGATCTGCGCATCGGAAATTTCCGGATGATTTTTCAGGATCCATGCAATCGCATCCGGTTTGTCACCACGTTTGGATACGGGCGTATAGCGCGGTCCCTTGGCGCGGACCTTGACCGCCGGAAGGTCGCTACGGGAGCGAAGCATTTTCATCATGTAAGTTGAGTCGGCCTTGGCCTTCTCCAGTTCTTCCGGCGCCAGAACATTGTCTTCCTTCATCGGGTCGCGGCCAACAATGCCACGGCCAACATCGCCATCGGCGAGGGCCTGAACCTCGATCGCATGAAGGCCTGTGAAGTCGGCGATCTGTTCAAACGTCAGAACGGTATTGTCGATAAACCACATGGCCGTGGCCTTGGGCATCAAAAGTTTCGGGGCGTCTTGAGGCTTGCTCATATTCATCTCCTGCTGGGCCGCGTATAGCGGCGTAAAACCATGGGTTCTCGTTGCCGGACCGCCCTTTCGGTCCGACTGGTTTGACACTAAAAATGTCAGGGAATGCGGCCACTATAGCGGGGAGAGCCCAAAATGCAAGAATTTTCATTTTCCTTGAAGAAAAAGGCCGGTTTCGGGTATCCTTGGGCCATGTTTGACGATGAAAACGAGCCCCGCAAAAAGCCCCAGAGTTTCAAGGATCTGGAGCGCCTGTCCCTTGATGAATTACAGGAATACATTCAGGAATTGAAAGCGGAAATCGTGCGCGCCGAAGCCGATATCGAAAAGAAGAAAGCCAAGGCCGCCGCGGCATCGTCATTTTTCAAAATATAGCAGGATAATCTTACATGCAGTGGATGCTTGCACCGCGCAAGGCAGGGCTGTATTGTGGCTGTTCGTTTGTAGAATATAGAAAGGCAAAGGCTATGGAAGAAATTGAGCAAAGACTGAAAGAAAGCACAGATGCCTTTATCAAAAGTTTTGAGAACTGGGTAAAGCAAGGGAAGAATCTGGAATCCCGCGAGAGCCTGATGGAAGCCATGCACGAAGTGCGTAAAGTCGTATCGCGTGTCGAAATCGAGATTGCCATCAGCGAGCGCGACCGTCTTGGGTCCCGTCCTATTCCAATTCCTTCGCACAGATCCCAACGGCGCACCAACAATGACAGCGTTGATATCGATGATGTGAATTTCAATGCGATGGAAGACAACGATGAAGGCGTAGAAGATTTGTCCGGCAATGGCGAACAGAAACAGCCGCGCCGCGGAGGCGGTGGCAGTGACCGTCGTCCGCGCCGACCGATGAACCGGGGCCGCGGCGATGACAATCAACAAGGCCAGTAAGAATGAATGATCCCCGCGAAAGCGGGGATTTTTTTAAAATGAATCCTTTTGGGCACGATAGGCGGTAAAGGTTTCAAGGTTGTCCGCCAGCAGGAACGGGTTTGTTTGCAGTTCCGTTTCCAGTGTAACCGGTAGCGTCGGCATCAGGTTTGCGCGGAGTTTCTTGACTTCCGCCATGCGGGCCGCGATGGCGGTATTGCCCGGATAAATATGCAGTGCGAAGGCGCCATTTGCGGCGGTGTATTCATGACCGCAATAAATGTCGGTTTGGGCGGGAAGCGATTTCAGTTTTTGAAGCGATGTATACATATCGGCAGGCGTGCCTTCCATCAGCCGTCCGCATCCCATAGAGAAAAGCGTATCGCCACAAAACAAATTGTTATTGTCCGCATCATGAAAAACGATGTGGCCCGCCGTGTGGCCCGGCGTTGCAATAACACGCAAGGTGATGCCGGATCGGGAGATGGTTTGACCGTCAATCAGTTCGATGTCCATGTGCGGGATCAAATGACTTTCCGCCTTGGGGCCCGCGACCTGAACGCCGTAGAGATCGGCCAGATAATTGTTGCCCGCAACATGATCGGCGTGGTGATGCGTATTGAGGATAAGAGCGGGCTTTAAGCCAAGCCGTGCAATAGTTTCTTCCACCGCGCCGGTTTGCCCCGGATCCACGATCAGGCATTCTTTATTGTCGCCTTCGACGATGTGGCAATAATTGTCGCGCAGGACAGGAACGATATGAATTTTGGTCATTTACGGTTTTTCTCCGGTACCGATTTCGTCAGTGTTCAAAAAGGTGGCAAGACGCGTTGTCGCGCTACCCGGTTTTAAGGGTTTCTGTTGCGATTCATGCGGCGCCCAACCGAGCAGGAAGATGACTTCGAAAGTTGCGCGAATGCGGCCATCGGGATCTGCAAACCTGTGCGCATATAATTCACCTGCGCGGACAAACAGGGCGGCGGGGGTGAAGGATGTCTTCCGGTCAGCAATAGCATTGCCTTCGCCCATATGTCGCAGATCGGCCATCAGTTTAAAGATGCTATCATAAGTCACCGTCACGATTTCGGAATCGACGACCGGAAGAGAAAATCCCGCGCGTTGCAGAAGGCCCCCCGTTTGTTGCTTGTCTGCGAATGGAGCCACACGTGGAGACATGCCGCCGGAGATCTCCAGTTCTGCCTCCATCAGACATTGACGAAGCTCGTGCAATGTTTCACCGCCAAGGATAGCCGCGGCGAAAAGGCCGTCGGGTTTGAGCGCCCGGCGAATTTGCAACAATGCGCCCGGCAAATCATTCACCGTATGGAGTGACAGCACGCTGGTAACCAGGTCGAGCGAGGATGGCGCAAAGGGAAAGAAATCATCTTCGCACACCACATCGGGGTGCAGGGCGGCGGTGACATCGGTGCGGATGGTTTTTTGAATGCCATAGGCGTCAGGGGGCAAAGACGGTCCGCGCGCGCCGATTTGCACGGCAAGGGGAAAGTCACGTTTGACGACATCAAGACGGTCTGCAATTTGATTCATAGTCCAGCGCAAAAGAAAGTCATGCCCGTCCGGTGATCGGAGAGTACGGGCGCGCTGGCGGGCGATCTGTGCCCTGTCGAAGATAATGGTCATGGAAGGATATGGTAGTGCGATCAGCGATCGCGGGCAAGGGAGCTTGAAGAAGACATGGAAAGCCCCATGGGCGTCGATTTCATCGACATGGGCACAGCCTTTACATCTGCGAGTTTTTTGGCGAAGGCCGCCTTGGGTGAAAGATCATGATTACGGCCCAATGTGGCGGCATAGGCGTAACCAGCAACTTTCAGGAAACTGTCATGATTGTCCCAGTAAAGCATCTTCCAAAGGTTATAAAGCGGCGTAAAGGCCGTGACACCATGGCCCCGCCCGACTTTGCGCCATCCCGAGCAGCCTGCGGTCGAAACTGCGAAGGGATAGATTCGTTGTGGTGTCAGGCCGATATGGCTGAAATAGCTCTCCCCCATACGGGAGACGCAATCGATCGGCACATCGAATTTTTCAGCGATGTATTTCCGGGCGAGTTCGAAATTCGTGATTTCCTTCGGCAGCGGCATCGACGGGCAGGTGAGGATATAGCCATTGCCTTTGTAACGCTGCGGTACAGGGAGATAGTCTTCCACAACGCCGGCCATGACTTCGCCGTTGATGGATTTGGTCAGCGGCAAAATGACGGCCGTGTTTTGCGATTTGTCTTCCTGAAGAATGAATTCCATTTCACGGCTTGCGAGGCCCTGCACGCCGCCTTTAACCTGACCTTCATCGACGAAGACGGAATGGTTTGTGCGGATTTGCCCCGCCGTGCCGCGAATATCTTTGAAACGGTGGTCGTGCATTGCCAGTTTATCGACGACTTCTTTTAGCTTGGTAACCTTTTCCGGTTCTTCCGTCTGCAGGGCGAGCGGACAATCGGCCCACGCCTCGTAGGGGAGTTCGAGTCTTTCATAGAGCGCGAGGATTTGCATCTCAAGGCGCGAGGAGGGAATAAGGCCGATGCCGATGGCATTTAAAACGCGCTGGGCATCGACTTCGCGGATGCGCCCTTGTGTGGAAAATCCTGTCAGGTCGGAGAGGATGTGTTTTGGAGTGATCGGGCCGTCGGGGGCCTGAACCTGAAGATATTTCGTCTGGATGCGTTCGTCGATATGGTCCGGTGCCGGAAAGAAGCCGGGGCCGTCTTCGATATCCTTGCCCGGGGATGCTTTCAACCCCAGATAATCACGCGCGAACATCAGGGTCGATTTCATATCGCCCGGCGTGATGCCCGAAAAAATATCTTCGGGGATCGCGATGGCCTCTGTCATATGGCCGGACCAGCGTTTGCCATCGATATTCGGGCCGTTGCGCGGCACGGCATTCACAAGCCCGCGCGGCACGCCTTCATGCACAAAAATTTTGAGTGTTTTTCCGTTTTCAACGCGATAGGGAAGGATTTCGACAATTTCCTGATCGCGGGAAACGATATCCTGAATACGTCCGTCGATTTCATCGCGCATCGCGGTGATGCGTATAGAGCGGTTCGGATTGCGCGATGGTTTACGTTCCAGAAGATGCAGGGATTTCTTTTCGCCGACCTTCTGCGCCAGTGTGATGAAGCTGGTTGGCGGGTTGCCGAGCAGTTTGCCGTTTTCATCGAAGAGTTTGAATTTCTTCTCAAAGCGCGCCTTCACGATCTGGTTGTCCCAGTGCGGCGCCGTATAGAGCAGGCGGGCATCGAAGTTTTTCAATGCGCGGCGCATGTCGCGTTCGGTAAAGAACGCATATTCCTTATGCAGTTCTTCTTCCCAGTATTCGCGATCATCCTTGCGCAGGACGAATTCATACGCCCATTTGTAAGGAAGGCGGAACAGACGGGTGCGGGGGAAACGCGGCGGCAATTCTTCCAGATAAAAGCCGCGGTGCGCATCATCATCGCGCGGGCGTGCCTTTTCCGAATACTGGATCAACAATTCGGGTTCGGACAGTCCTGCAACGCCCTGATCAGGATAGGATGGTTCGTCCGGCATTTCGAGCAGGACATAAGAACTTTCGGGAAGCGAGAAGTCGCGGATGAACAGAAGGCCGTCATTCTTCAGGAATTTGAAGTGCCGTTCGATCATGTTTTCGACGGCCTTTTCATTGCAATGTTCGGCGGAATAGACTTCGTGCAGTATGAAGGAATTGATCAGCGCATCGACAGAATTTTCGGGCAGAACGTTGCCGCCGATATCGCCACAGACAAATTCGAGGTTTTGCAATTGATACAGGTCACGTGCCTGGCGGATCAGGTTGCGGTCGCGGTCAATGCCGATGAAATGATAATCCGGATTCATCACCGCCATGGCGAATGTCATCGCGCCTTCGCTGCATCCCATATCGACGACTTTGGCCCCCGGTGCCAGAACAAGGTGCGCCATGGTGAACCATGCCTTACGGATAACCGCATCGGGGATGGAATTCAAAATCGCCTTATATTCGGCGTGGGATTCTTCATAGGATTTTTCAGAAGGAGGGGCGGAGACCATCGCCATCGGCGAATTGCCGTTGCTGATGGAATTGTGTTGCGTTTTTAACGTCTTCGTCTGGCCCATTACACATCCGCTATTAGGGTCAGGCAGGTGAGACGAGCGAACAATTTTTGTCTTTTGGTCTGCGAAAAGCGGTTTCTACGTTTCCGCTTCTCAAATACTTCTATGTATTCTGCGATGCGGTTCTCGAAACCGCTTTTCTCGCCACAAAATTCTTCAATTGTTCACACATCTCGTGCTTTCGCTTAATTTTTTACGAAATTCCGCCGAGAATGAAATTTATGCCCGTGTTTATGCAAAAAGTAAAGAAAATTGTGTTTTCCCGAAGATCGTCACTGGAAAATTGTTATTTTATTTCATAAGCTTGCGGCGGAATGAAGATATTAAACTTTATGATAGATACGGTTTTACCGCCCCGTTGTGTTTTGACCGGGGAAGAGGTGGATTCGCAAGGCACGCTCAGCCCTTCCGCATGGGGGCAGCTTTCCTTCATTTCCGAGCCTTTTTGCGGAATATGCGGGTTTCCATTCGAATTTGTGAATGAGTTTGAAACGGGTGAGAGCCTTTGTGCCGCCTGCCTGAAAGAAGCGCCGGTATTTGAAAAGGCGCGGTCTGCGCTGATCTATGACGATGCGTCCCGTGACCTGATTCTGGGATTTAAGCATGGCGATAAAATGCACGCCGTCGTGACGATGGGGCCGTGGCTGAAACTCGCGGGGGCGGAAATGTGGGCGGATGCGGACGTAATCGTTCCCGTCCCGCTCAACCGTTGGCGGCTATTGAGGCGGCGATACAATCAGGCCGCCGTGATGGCGCAGCAGGCCGCGAAGGTTTCTTGCAGGCCCGCCATTCTCGATGCCCTGATCCGCACGCGCGCGACGCCGACGCAAGGACATCTGAAGGCGAACGAGCGGGCGGAGAATGTGCGCGGCGCGTTTGCGGTCAACCCGAAGCGGGCGGATGGCATCGCGGGGAAAACCATCGTCCTGATCGATGACGTCTATACCACCGGATCGACGGTCAGCGAATGTGCGAAGGCGCTTTTGAAAGGGGGCGCGGCAAAAGTGTTAGTCCTCACGCTGGCCCGCGTTGTCAGGCCGGAGCAGTTTAAATATTAGAGAGCCTGACCACGAAGAATGCGGCCATCATCGATGGTGGGGGCAAGCCCATGTTCCATCGCCAGATGTTTGATCGGTGCGATTCTATCAAGGCCCTTGATCCCAAGCCTGCGCAGATCTTGCAAAAACGAAACATCGTGCGCGACAAGCCTGTTATAGACATCAATGCCTTTGGTGCGCGTGAGCAGATCAAGATGGCGGCGGCTTTCATAGCGCGCCAGGACAAGTTCCCCGCCAATATCTTCACCAAGGCGCGCGGCATCAATCATGGTTTCGGCAAGTCCGGCGACATCGCGTAAGGAAAGATTCAGTCCCTGTGCGCCAAGGGGCGACATCACATGCGCGGCTTCGGCGGCAATTGCGGCGCGGTTGCCGGTCACCTTATCAGCGGACAGGTACATCAGCGGCCAGCTTTCAGGCTTGGAGGCAAGGGAAATGGTGCCGAGAAGTCCCTGCGAGCGATCCTGTAACGCCTGTTCGAATTCCTGTTTTTTCAAGGAAAGAAAATTTTGGACATCATCGGTTTTTTCAACCCAGACGACACTCGATTGATTGCCCGGCATGGGCACGAAGGTAAACGGCCCCCCGGCGCGGTGGAATTCGGTCGAGGTGGAATGGTGGGGTTTTGTGTGCGTGATCAGACAGGTGATCGCGCTTTGCCCGTAATCATGCGTGTCGACGTCTATGCCTGCGATCATGCGCACGCGGGAATTTCGTCCGTCGGTGCCGATGATGAGCGAGGCGTTTATTGTATGCCCGCCTTCGGTGGTTGCGATCACGCGTTGCCCGTCAACCACATAGTCCTGCAATTTATCGGTCAGCAACGTCATATTTTGTGTGTTTTGTATGCGCAAAAGTGCAGCGGATTTTAAAAGCGCATTGGGAATGTTAAAACCGAACTGGTCCGCATTGATTTCATCGGCATGGAATGTCACGCCTGCGTCTTTGTCCTGCGCATCGACGATACGCATGGTCTTCAGAGGCGTGACATTGTCTTTCAAATCGTCCCATATGCCCGCAGCTTTCAGCACGTTGATAGACGTATTGAGCAGTGCCGCCGTGCGGCCCGTGGGTTTATCAATCACCACCGGCGGTTCCGGATCGATCAGGACAATATTCATGCCTGCGCGGGCGAGAATGAGCGCGAGCGAGGAACCAGCAGGACCGCCGCCGGACAAAACAACATCGCAATTCAATGAATTCGGGGCTTTTGTTTTCATGAAATGACCCTATATTCCCTTTTGGAAAAAGAAAAGGAGCGAATTTATGGCCAAAGTCGAAGTTTACACCACCAATTACTGCCCGTATTGCGTCAAGGCCAAGCGATTGCTGGACGCCAAGGATGTGGATTTTACCGAGATTGATGTGACAGACGATGACGAAGCCCGCATCGCGCTCGTTGAAAAGAGCGGGGGACGCCGCACCGTTCCCCAGATCTTCATTGATGACAAGGCGATTGGCGGATGCGATGACCTTTACGCCCTTGAAGAAAGCGGTGAGCTTGATAAGCTTCTGGCATGATAGTCAAAACAGCCATTATCCAGTTAAACGCCAAGCCTTCCGTCGAAGACAATATGAAGGAGGCCGAAGGGCTTATCCGTTCCGCGGCGGGTGAGGGTGCGACATTGATCGCGACGCCTGAAAATACCTGCCGGATGCGGGCCAAGCCCGAGGACAAATGGACAAGTTCCTATGAAGAGTGTGACCATCCGGCCGTCAAATTTTATGCGGCGCTGGCAAAGGAACTGGGCGTCAATCTTTTGATCGGGTCCATTTCGTCGGTTCGCGTGGAGGGCGGGAAGCTCGCCAACCGTTCTTATCTATTTGGTGCCAGCGGACAAACCATTGCAACATACGACAAGATCCACATGTTCGATGTCGATTTGCCGAACGGTGACAAATACCGCGAGAGCGACACCAACGCCCCCGGTGACCGCACCGTGGTCGCCAACATGGATGGCGTGCGGATCGGGATGAGTGTTTGTTACGATGTGCGATTTCCGCATCTCTACCGCATGCTAGCCAAGGAGGGCGCAGAGATTTTGACCATTCCTGCCGCGTTTACGGTTCCCACGGGACAGGCGCATTGGGAGGTTCTTTTAAGGGCCCGTGCTATTGAAAATGGGGCCTATGTCGTCGCGCCGGCACAAGCGGGCACCCATGAAGGCGGGCGGGCGACATGGGGACATTCCATGATCATATCCCCGTGGGGAGAAATTTTGACGCAGATTCAAGATGATAGGGCCGGATATGCGATGGCGGACCTGGATCTGGACTCTGTAACCAAGGCGCGGGCCGCTATCCCCAGCCTGCTCAACGAGCGGTTTTTCACCAATTAACCTTTGTAAAAGTTAACAATTTTGGGTTAAAATAAGGGCATGTCTACGATCCTGAGCGGCGGCGTGAATATCATGAGCATGGCGAACAGCCTGCTTGATAATGGCCGCGCGATTTTTGCCAGAAACGGCGGGCCTGGTTTGTCCGCCCGTTCGCGCGCCGGATTGGAAAGTTTTATGAATGGCGGCGCGGCCCTGTTCAACCAGCTTTACGTCAGAGCCGAAAACGCTGAAGTTGCCAACAACATCACCATCCTTGCGCTCCGCGCCAAAAACTCCCACAACGTGGCTGAAGGCGTGTTTGACAATGGGGAGGCGTCAAAGTCGTCTACCACTGGCACGAACGTCGATACGAGCGTATAATCACCCCTATTATGAGCGCAGATATTTTTATCGGGGCCGAAACCGGCAACCCGGGTTACAAGCAATTCTTTCATCTTAAATGGGCGAACCGCCACGGTTTGATCGCGGGAGCGACCGGCACGGGCAAGACCGTGACGCTGCAAAGCCTCGCCGAGGGTTTTTCCGATGCGGGCGTGCCCGTGTTCATGGCCGATGTGAAAGGCGATTTGAGTGGTCTTTGCCAACAATCAGGCGGGGAAAAATGGATTGCGGATCGTGCATCGCTGATTGGCCTTGATGATTTCAAGGCGAAGGCTTTTCCCGTCACATTCTGGGATGTGTTTGGCGAAAAAGGGCACGCCGTCCGCACGACGATCACGGAAATCGGACCGGTGCTTTTGTCCCGGATGCTGGAATTAAACGATATACAAGAAGGCGTTCTGAATGTTGCCTTCAGGCATGCCGATGCGCAAGGGTTACTCATCCTCGATATCAAGGACCTTCGCGCCCTCCTTAATGACATCCATGAAAACGCCTCTGCCATTTCGGCTAATTACGGGCAGGTGAGCAAGCCATCGATCGCCGCGATCCAGCGTGCGCTTTTACAACTGGAAGATCAGGGCGGGAATGTTTTCTTTGGCGAGCCTGCGCTGGAACTCCCCGACCTGATGCGCCGCGATATCGACGGCAAGGGATATGTGAATATTCTGGCCGCCGACAAATTGATCAACGCGCCGCGTTTGTATGCGACCTTCATGCTCTGGCTGCTTTCGGAATTGTTCGAAGAATTGCCGGAGGCGGGGGATTTGGAAAAGCCGCGTCTCGTGTTCTTTTTCGATGAAGCGCATTTGTTGTTTACCGATGCGCCGAAATCGCTGCTCGAAAAGATCGAGCAGGTGGTGCGCCTGATCCGGTCCAAGGGTGTTGGCGTATATTTCGTCACACAGAACCCGCAAGATATTCCGGACAGCGTTTTAGGACAGCTTGGTAACCGCGTGCAGCATGCGTTGCGCGCTTTCACGCCGGCGCAGCAGAAGTTTATTCGCGATGCGGGAAAAACATACCGCGCCAATCCGGCGTTCGATGTCGAAAAAGTCATTGGCGAACTGGCAGTGGGTGAAGCCCTTGTTTCCGCCATGGAAGATAAAGGTGTGCCATCTATGGTTCGCCGCATCCTCATCCGCCCACCGTCTGCCAAGGTTGGCCCCGCAAGCGATGAGGCAAAGCGCGCAGCGTTGAGTGCCGATGGTGTCGGGCATAAATATGATGCGCCGCTAGACCGTGAAAGCGCCTATGAAATTTTGAAGGGCCGCGCAAATGACAACGCGCCAGAAGAAAAGAAAGCGCGAGGGCAGGCGGGGCGTCCGGCGGATAGTATGGTGATTCGTACCGCCAAAGTTGTCATTAGTTCGGTGGCAGCATCGGTCGGTAGCGCGATTGCCGACAGCATCTTTGGCACGGGCCGTAAAAACAATGTGATGAAAAAGGCCGCCAAATCAGCGGTGCGCAATACGGTGTCTTCGGTGGGCCGCAATATCGGCAAGGAAATCCTGCGCGGGACGATGGGGTCGATCAGTCGTAAGTAGAGCGCGGGGGCAATGGTATAATGTACTTGCGCGCGCGCCTCATAATCTCTGCCATTTCTTCCGGTGTCTTTTCGGGGAACTTCGGCTTTGGCACCGGGTCCAGCCCCGTCATGCTGCGTGCGAATAGTTTGCTTGGTTGAGGCAGCACAGGATATTCGATTGTTTCATCCACTGCCGCACTGATGTCCGGCGCAGCTTCTATTTTTTCCGGTTCGGAAAATTTCTCTTTTAGATTGATGTTAGGGCGGTCTTTTTTCATTGTTGCCTTCTAGAGCAGGGGGATGGGCCGCGCGGAAGCAACGAAGTCGACGTCCGTTTTGCGGGCGGGTGGTTTTTGAAACATGTAGAAATGACCGGCAATTTCCGGTGAATGATATTCCATTTTATATTCGGCGCTTTCAAGATGGGATTTGTCATCCTTGAAGGCAATCGGCTGGCGCGGTTGATAGGTGAAGCTATATTTGTCGCCGATATTCATATCTTCGGTCAAAGAGCCATCCTTGATGATGAAGCCAAGTTGCACGCCCTTTGATTCAAAGATCGCAACAGAGGCCTTCGCGCAAAGGTCCGGCTCATCGGTCCATGGCGTTATCCCGACATAAGTGCCGGTGAAGGAGGGCAGGTTTTTCGGCGGGAGCGGTGCGCGTGGCTGCGCCGGTTTCGATAGCCATGGAATATCAAGATTTGTGTCCGGTTCATCAAGCGCATCTACCGCCGCCGCGAAATCGCTTTGCGGCGCGGGTTTTTTGGCGTTTGGAAATCGGACTATATCGTTTGCCACCCGGCATCCCCTTTAAACAAAAGTGGATTAACATACCGTTCTTCTTGCATTATGTCAATAATTTAAGCGGCAAGCCGTTCTAAAGGTACGCCGAGCGCGGCGGCAATCGACTTGAGGGAGCGAATTGAGCCTTCCTTACGCCCGGTTTCGATTTCCGTGAGGTAAGGCCTTGAAATTCCAGCCTCTGCCGCCAGTTCGTCCTGTGTCAGGCCACGATATTTGCGGATAATCTTGATGGGGTTTTCCTGTCCCAGCGTTAACTTTTGCAGGATATCGTCTGGCAATTCCGCCGATCCGGCACCGTTTTTTAACTGGGTGTAATCATGCAAGGGGACGAGGACGTGAGGTTTTCCGGCGATGTGGATGATGTCGTATTCCATAGGCGAAAGGTTCCTTTCAGCGACAATTGTAGCATGTGCGCCGTTGAAAGAAAGGGTGATTAAAACCGTGTGGTCAGTGTGATGGACCCGAAAACCGTATCGTCTTCTTGTCCTTCGAATTCCTTGGTCCGGTAATTGGCGGAATAAGAGAGGCGGAGATCATAAAAAGTAAAGGCAATCCCCGCAACCGCATCGGCCACAAAATGTTTCTTGTCAACGGAAGGGGAGTTGCTGTCGAAACTGTTGCCATCCAGAAAAATATTGCGGGCGACGGCGCGGCCATCGACACCTGCAAACAAATTCCAGCCCCAGTTGTTTTCGGGAGTCGCGAAATACCCCGTGCCGGACATGGCGGGTTTCACGCGCGGCGGCGTATCCTGCAACTCTTTCGATGGGCCAAAGGTGAACATCACGCCCGTGCCGGCATAGGTGTAGATATTACCAAGCGAAACATTGACGTTCGGTTCCGCCCGCAGGCGCCAGCGGTCCAGGACATCATAATGCCAGTCGCCGCCAAACCCGCGCGGCCATCGCCGTTGCCATGACAGAACAATGCCGGGTTCGGTGTCCAACTGATTGTTCCACCCCTTGGGCGTGTTGGAATCCGTTACGTGCCGGTGAATGAATTTCTGCGTTTGTTCGCCAAGGGCCTCTGGCCCCACAACGCCGAGTGTGAGTTCAAGTTCATCGAGGCGGTCACGTACCAATGTCGTCATACCAACAGAGCCATATAACCATCCGGCATAGGGGCGGTCATTCGGGTTTGCCACGCGTGTTGTGACATCGGAGGGCGTATAAAGATTCTGGCCAACCGTGAAAAAAGTAGACGTCGTTTCATTGACGCGGAAACCGGGCAGGGCATCGGCGGCATCGCGAATAAATTCCGGTAATTCGGCAGCGGGGTTAAAATAGGTCGCACGCACGCCGCTGGTATAATAACGATCATTGCCATCGCCGACGAGGTCATTCTCATAGGAAAAACTGAGATAGTTTTTAAACGGGGTGTTTTTCATTGATTGCGCGACTTCGCGTTCGACCTTGTACGGGTCGATTGAATCCTGATCCGGATCGGCAACGGATTTGATGACGAGGGGTTTTTCCTGTGCCAATACCGGGGTGGGCAAGACAAAAGCGCCCGCAACGATGGCGAGCGATAATCCAAACCTGAAAATGTTCTTCTGTGTCATGAAGGGACCCTAGCATCTATTAATTTATAAACAAGCGGGAAGGGGGATAGTTCCTTTGCAATGCCATGTCCGCCGCGGGGATGACAGTGCGGAGAATATAGGGTAGAAAATTGCCATGACATTGAAATCCTACGTTCACCCGCCGCGCTCCGGTGGCAATCCCAAAAGTATCGTTTTCCTTCTTCATGGTCTTGGCGCCAACGGACAGGATTTGCTCGGCCTCGCCCCGTTCTGGGCGGCGCAACTGCCAGATACTGTGTTTGTATCGCCCGATGCGCCGTTCCCATGTGATATGGCCCCGATGGGGTATCAATGGTTTTCGCTTCGTGACTGGTCGCCGCATTCCATCCTGAAAGGGGTGAAAGAGGCGGAGCCTATCCTCAACGATTTTATCAGCAAAACGCTGGAACATTTTGACTTAAGTGACGATAAAGCGGCCTTGGTTGGTTTTTCCCAAGGTACGATGATGAGCCTTTATGCCGGGCCGCGCCGTAAAAACAAAATCGCGGGTATCCTTGGTTATTCCGGTGCGCTGGTCGGCGGGGAGACGCTGGGCGACCTGAACATTCATAAAATCCCGGTCCATCTGATCCATGGTGACGTCGATCCGGTCGTCCCTGTCGCATCTTATTTTGCGGCCAAAGAGGCCCTTGAATCGAACGGTTTTACCGTGACCGGCGGTGTGAGCAGGGGGCTCCAGCACAATATCGATGACAAGGGAATCGATGATGGCGGGGTGTTTTTAAAGGGTGTGCTTCTTTAAGCTGTCACCCCGAGCGAAGCCGAGGGAATTTTGCCTTCTAACAGAAAAATAAGACCCCGCCGCTCTAACCGGCAAAGCCGGTTTCCGGCCGGGATGACAAGATTTATAAAATTCCGAACAAGTTTCACGCAATTGCTGCACTGTTCCTAAAGCAGGCGCAGCATAAAAACGGTGAGCCTGCCGCTTGTTAACCCATTGCTTTGTTATCGCAATTAGATGTGCTGTGGATAAGTTTGTGCATTGCGAAGGGATATCCTGTGGAATGCTTGGTAGCTGGCAGGTTTTCGGCTATAATAAATCTATAAATGCTCACGAGGCCTTTATCGTAACCCTGCCACCGAAGGCCTCACCGGAAGCCATCCGGTATGGCATAAAAAGGAGAGACGATGGAAGGTTTGAGAAGTTTGGAACAATGCCCGGCCCTGGTGTTAAACGCTGATTACAGGCCGCTGAGCTATTACCCCCTGTCGCTTTGGTCTTGGCAGGATGCGGTGAAAGCCCTGTTCCGTGAGACGGTCACCGTTCTGTCCGAATATGACACGGTCGTCCGCTCCCCCAGCTTCGAGTTCAAGCTCCCCAGCGTTCTCGTTTTGAAAGATTACATACCGGCGGCGAGAAAACCGGCCTTTACAAGGTTTAATGTTTTCCTGCGCGACGAATGGCATTGCCAGTATTGCGGATGCAAGGAAAAGACATCCGAACTGACATTCGATCATGTCATTCCAAGAGCGCGCGGAGGAACGACCACCTGGACCAACATCGTCACGGCCTGCAGGCCTTGCAACACAAAAAAGGGCGACAAGCTGCCCAGTGTCTGCAAGATGTTCCCGATAACGGAACCCCGGCAGCCCGACATGTTCGAGCTTCAGGACAAAGGACGAAAATTCCCCCCGAACTTTTTGCACAAGAGTTGGGGGGATTTTCTTTACTGGGATAGTGAACTCGACAACGAAGAAGGAGGAAGCGACCCGGTAAACTAAAGGGGCACATGCCCCGAAGCGTAACCCAAAAATAACAACGTTGAACAAAGGAGGTTTGCTATGTTTGGGAAGATACTTGATGTGACGCACCACAGAACGACGACGGAAGCCGTATGGTTCTATTTCCTGTCCCTCACACTGATGGTCGGGATTTCGACAACGCTGGTCCATTTCCTTGGAATGGCCGGTGTGGTTGATACCACAGGCTCTTTCTTCGGTGGCGGTGAAGTCTATACGCTGATCGGCACGGTACTCGTGCTCATGATTTCGGGCCTGATCCTATCGGGGCGGAACCTGACCAGCGATATATTCTCCGTCCTCGTGGTGGCAGTCGGCGTGTACCTGTCGTACACAACCAGCGTGATGATCGGTCTTATCCCGGTCGCGCTGCTGACAACCATAAAAACGAAATAAAACGGACACTCTAGAAGACGACTGAACGGGCAGGGCGGGATAGAATTCCCGCCCTGTTTTTTGTTAACTAGAAGAATCGTGAGTTTACAACTATGAAAAACAGGCATACGCTTATCCTTATAGTTAAGGCATAAGGAGATTATCATGAGCATATTAAAAGAAAGCTGGGGCGGTCTTAGTGGCGGTGGTGATGATAAAACAAAGAAACAGGCTCCGGGCGGCAGTGAAGCTTTTGTCCCAGGTGGAAGTGGGGGCGGGCCAGTTTTGGAATATCCAATTGGTTGGTAGTTTCAGTTGTAAAGAATGAATTTAAAGGCGGGATCTATTCCCGCCTTTTTCATGTTGTAAACATACATCAGAATGGATTTATCCTTTTGCTGCAAGCGCTTGCAGCACATGATTTTGTGGCAACCCGCGGTTGTTTTGGATATAGTCGCCTTCGTTGAATAGGAGATGATAAATGACAATAAAAACCGCAAACCAGAATAGCCGCTTTGTCGATACATCGAACAGCTATAGCTATGGCAATGCCGCGACGACGCAAGTGATACGCGTTTCTTCTTCCGCGCGATAAACGCCTAAAACCCGCAGAAAACCTTGACTTTTGGTGCGTGCCCCGCTATCAGTGGGGCACAATTCATTCATTTGCGGAGTATTTTTATGTTCAACGATCTGTTTAACTTCAAGAAACAGCGCTCGCTTAAAGAGTCTGTCGGTTTCTATCTGTTTTATGCCATGATCCTGATGGGTGTGCAGGGCTTTGCCACGATTTTAGGCCTGTAATTGTTTGCGGCGAAGGGCGGCGTAAAATGCCAGGCCCGCAAGCACGAGGCACATAATCACGTTATAATTTGCCATCGACCAGCCTAGGACCGGATCGGTCCATGGGATTTCATCGCAGCGCACGATGGGCGCGGTTTGTATGCGGGCGAGAACATCGGCGATATTGCCCTTCATTTCCGGCACCGAACACCCTTCCAGAAAAGACGGCCACCATTTGCGTTCTACCCCCGTGTGATAAAACGCGATTCCCGCATTGGTAAGGAACGTCAGGCCGGTAAGCGCGAGCAGGGATGTTCCGGCATTCGGATGTTTCTTCAAAATAAAGACGGAGAAAGCGGCTATGGCAATCACAACCCCATACGGCCAGCGTTGCCAGATGCAAAGTTCGCACGGAGCGAGGCCATAGACATATTGTGCGATAAAGGCCATGCCAAGCGCCGCCGCCGAGACGAGGCCGAAGAAACCAAGCGCATAATGCGGACGGGACAGAAGGGTGTTTGCGAAATTCATCATGGCATCAACGATAGAATAAAGTCTTTGACGATGTAAAGCGCCTGCATCCCAAAGAGGGCGTACAGGGTTAGAATACCGATGACCCATGTCAGGCCAAACCCCATGCCGACAAGAACGGCCAGTCCGTCACGCATCAAAACGCCAACCGCCATAATGGCAATGCCGATGGCCGGCGCGGTGTTGACGAGCGGCAGGGGAATGGCACCGCATGTCGCCATCACCAGCCCCGAAAAACCGATAAGGTGTGAAAAGATGCCTTGCGTCATAAAGCCCAGACGCGGTTTCAAAAACCATTCGAGCCGTTTGACCCATGGAATGGACCAGTCGAGCGTTTTGTGGAACAAATCCTTATCCAATGTTCCGCGCAGCACCTTTTCCGGCATCCAGACCGTGTGACGGCCGATCATCTGCTGCCATGTAAGTATCATTATGGGAATAGCGATCAGCGTGTTGACCGCCGGCATCGGAACCGGCACCGCCGCAGGCAGCGTGAAAATAAAAATGAGAATACCAAATCCGCGTTCGTGAAACCCTTCCAGAACGTCCCGGACGGCGATTTTATCGCCCGTATAATCCCGTTTCATGGCGATCAGCACCTCTGAAAGGGAGCGCGGGGTGTCATGCGAATTTTCCATGGATTTTTAAAGACCTATTGTGTAAGAAGTGATCAGTCCATTCCTTATAGCGCGGGTATGGTGAAATTGGTAGACGCGCTGGATTCAAAATCCAGTGTCTTAACAGACGTGTCGGTTCGAGTCCGACTACCCGCACCATCTTTCGCCCTTATGGGTTTGGGATGGCCTGTGCCGCTTTAAAAAAATCTCCCGAAGGGTTTTGGTGAATGATCCGTTAAATCTGTAACGAAAAAGTTTGCAGATACGGAGATATCATCATGTTCAAACCCATCAGAGCCCGGCTTGCCGGGGCCGCCATCTTATGTCTTGGCGTTATCGGCATGGCGCCTTCGGATGCGCAGGCCTATGCCAATAATTATTGCCGTGAATATACCAGAACCGTTTACATCGGGGGCCGAGCGCAGGAGGCATATGGTACCGCCTGTTTGCAACCCAATGGTGACTGGATGATCACGGGAGAGGGGCTTGGTAACGACATTCCAAACAATGTCAGCGATGTGCAGTACGTCATTCGTGATAACACCCGCTATATCACGCCGACGCGCGTTGTGCATTACGAGCGTAATTACTACAGATCACCACATGTTCAGCCGTCTTTTATCTGGTATCACAACGGCCATTACAAAAACGGCCACTATGTGAAGTACAAAAAGAAGAAATGGGATCGGCACTATCATCGTCGCTGGGATCGGCATGATCATCGCGGCCACGGCCATCGCCATCATGGACATCACCATGGGCATGGACGCGATTGATAGAGGTTGTGTAAGCGGCGTACGCTATTTTCTCTCTCCCCAAAGAGGCTCTCCCGCCAAAAGGCGGGAGAGTTTTTTCGCCGGAAAGGAGATGGCAAAATCTTAAGCGGCGATTTTCGTGGATGCGCCACCGCGCGGGCGTTTGACCACAAAGGCCCGTTCACCGTGTTGGGTAACATCAAGCCCGGTTTCTTCATCGGCGGCGGATACGCGGATGGTCATGACCTTGCCGATGCCCCAGAACACAAAGGCCGTCATGGCGATTGTGTAAGACACAACGGCCAAAGCGGCGAGCGTGTTGGCGATCAGCAAATCCGCGCTTCCATAAAGCAGGCCATCGGCCCCCGCAGGATTAACCGACGTTGTGGCGAATATGGCGGTCAGGATCGTGCCAACCGTTCCGCCCACGCCGTGACAGGCGAACACATCGACCGTGTCATCCGCCTTTAGTTTTTGTTTCACGATGCGGCAGGCATAG
Organism: uncultured Alphaproteobacteria bacterium; assembly: GCA_946481075.1. Next base: position 817,461 of record CAMLMC010000001.1, on the reverse strand, counting down.
TTACACGCCACGGCAGAGATGGCACCGATGGCGAGCGATGACTGAACCGTCACAAACCCCGCGGCCGGTGTGATGGCGACGAGCCCCGCGACCGCGCCGATCATCGCGCCCGTGGCACTTGGTTTGCCCGTGACCAGCCAATCCATCACCATCCAGACGGTCATCGATGTTGCGGCGGCGAACATGGTTGTCGCGGCGGCCTGACCCGCCAGCGCGTTCGCGCCGAGCGCGGAGCCTGCGTTAAACCCGAACCAGCCGAACCAGAGCATGGTGCCGCCGAGAAGGACGAGCAGTGTGCTGAAGGAAGATTGATCACCTGTCGGTTTGAACGCGGTACGGTTGCCGAGCATGAGCGCGGCGATGAGAGCCGCGTAACCGGATGTCATGTGGACGACGAGACCGCCTGCGAAATCGAGCCCGCCCATTTTCAAAATCCACCCCGACGGGCCCCAGACCCAGTGCGCGACGGGGACGTAAACCAGAAGCGACCATGCCGCCATGATGAGCAGCCATGCCTTGAATTTGATCCGTTCCGCCAGCGCGCCGGTGATCAGCGCGGGTGTGATGATGGCGAAGGTGCATTGGAACAGCATGAAAAGAACATGCGGGATGGTGGAGCCGTAAGACGGGTTCGGTTCCATTCCGACGCCCGCGAGGAAGATATGATCAAGATTGCCGATAAAGCCGAGATCATCCTCGCCGCCCGTGAAGACGAGGGAATATCCGCACACGGCCCAGAGAAGGCCGACAACGCCCATGCAGGCGAAAGACTGGAATTTGGTAGAGATCACGGAGCGGGCGGGAACCATGCCGCCGTAAAAGAACGCGACCCCGGCGGTCATCAATAAAACAAGCGCACAGGACATAAGCATCCATGCGATATCGGCACCAACCATTTGAAATAACTCCTAAATTACAAAAGCGATTCTTGAATTTAGGTTATAGTATGGCTGCCATGCAAAAAACGCAACTCATTTGTTGCGATGCGGTAAATTTACATTGCGGGAATTTATGTTTTTTATTGAGGGGCGGGCGGAGTTAAGGAGGCGGGCGCGGCGGGATTTTGTTCAAACCAATCGATAGTATCCTGTCCAACCGCAATTACATTATTTGGCAACAGGCGAACAGGGATGGGGGCGTAATGAGCCTGACTTGCCAGATTTTGTACTCTATCGATATCGAATGTTTGATTTTTTTCTAAGTCGTTAAAGTTATAAATAATATATTCGGTCAAACTCAATTCTGACATTTTCAATGGGTAATCTTGCAACTCCTTCCATGTATCGCCTGAAACATAGATAGGATATTCACAACCGGGTAAATCACCGTACGGTGGGAAAGTTAGGGAGGTCACTTTTGTAAATTGGTTGATCAAAGCCATAGGATTTTTTATAATTTTCCATATACTATTGTCAATAAAAGATAGATTTACCTGCCTATTCCGCCGCGATTTTATAGGTTTTCTTCGCCAGAACGGGTTTGAGATATTGCCCCGTGTAGCTTTCCTTGACCTTTGTAATCTCTTCCGGCGTGCCTTGCGCGACAATCGTGCCGCCCTTGTGTCCGCCTTCGGGGCCGATATCGATGATGTGGTCGGCGGTTTTGATGACTTCCAGATTGTGTTCAATCACGACAACCGTATTGCCTTGGTCGACCAGCGTATGAAGAACCTCCATCAATTTTCTTACGTCTTCGAAGTGAAGGCCGGTTGTGGGTTCATCAAGGATATAGAGCGTTTTGCCGGTCGAGCGTTTGGAGAGTTCTTTGGATAGTTTGACGCGCTGGGCTTCACCGCCGGATAGTGTCGTCGCGGGCTGACCCACCTTGATATAACCAAGGCCGACTTCGCAGAGCGTTTCCATCGTGCGGCGGATCGTTGGTACGGCCTTGAAAAATTCGGCGGCGTCTTCAATCGTCATATCGAGGATATCGGCGATGGATTTGTCCTTGAATTTCACCTCGAGCGTTTCGCGGTTATAGCGCGCGCCTTTGCACGCCTCACACGTCACGTAAACATCGGGCAGGAAGTGCATTTCGATTTTGATGACACCATCACCTTCACAGGTTTCACAGCGTCCGCCCTTCACGTTGAAGGAGAACCGCCCGGGGCCGTAACCGCGGGCTTTTGCCTCCGGCAATCCGGCGAACCAGTCACGAATAGGCGTGAAGGCGCCCGTATAGGTCGCGGGGTTCGAGCGCGGTGTGCGGCCAATCGGCGACTGGTCGATATCAATGACTTTATCGAGATATTCCAATCCTTCGAGCTTTTTATAGGGAAGCGGATGTTCGCGGCTTCCCATCAATTCGCGGCTGACGGCGCGATAGAGCGTGTCGATGGTAAAGGTGGATTTGCCGGAACCCGACACGCCGGTGATACAGGTGAACGTGCCAAGCGGAATGTCCGCCGAGATGTTTTTCAAATTGTTCCCCGTAGCGCCGGAGAGTTTCAAGGATTCGCCCTTCTTACCCTTGCGTCGTTTTTCAGGGACAGGTACTTCCAGTTCGCCTGTCATATATTTTGCGGTCAGGGATTTCTTGTTTTTGAAAACATCCTTTGGTGCGCCTTCGGCGATGATCTGCCCGCCATGAACGCCTGCACCGGGACCGATATCGATTAAATAGTCCGCCGTGCGGATCGCGTCTTCATCATGTTCGACAACAAGAACCGTGTTGCCGATATCGCGGAGATGGCGCAGCGTTTCGAGCAGGCGATTGTTGTCACGCTGGTGCAGGCCGATCGACGGTTCATCGAGAACATAAAGTACGCCTGTGAGGCCAGACCCGATTTGGGACGCCAAGCGGATACGTTGGGATTCCCCGCCTGACAATGTCGCGGAGGATCGGGAGAGCGAGAGATATTCAAGGCCGACATTCATCAGGAAATTCAGGCGGTCATTGATTTCCTTCAAAATGCGGTGCGCAATTTCCATCTGCTGTTTTTTCAAGTGTTTTTCAAGAGAGCCGAACCACGCATGTGCTTCTTCAATGCTCATCTCGGATGCTTCGCCGATATGTTTTTTGTGGATCTTGACGGCGAGGGCTTCGGGTTTCAGGCGATATCCATTGCATTCTTCGCATGGGGCGCTCGATTGATATTGCGCGATATCGTCGCGGGCCGACTGGCTTTCCGTTTCGACCAAACGGCGCTCCAGATTGGGGATCACGCCTTCGAACGGTTTCGTTGTCTTGTAGGAACGGTTGCCGTCATCATAGGTAAATGTCACATCGTCTTCGGTGCCATAGAGAATGGCCTGGCGCACATCGGGGGCCAGCTTGTTCCACGGCGTGTTCATCTTGCCGCCCATGGCCTTCACAACCGCCTCAAGCGTTTGCATGTAATAGCGCGAGAAATTTTTCGACCATGCGACAACGGCGCCGTCATCAACCGACAATGTTTTATCCGGCACCACAAGATCTTCATCGATACTCATGAGCGAGCCGAGACCATCGCAGGATGGGCAGGCACCGTGCGGCGAGTTAAACGAGAACAGGCGCGGTTCGATTTCGGCAATCGTAAAGCCGGAAACAGGACACGCGAATTTTTCGCTGAACAAAGTCTGTTCGCCCGTGTCGGCGTTTTCGGCGATGAGCAATCCATCGGCAAGGCGAAGACCAGTTTCAACGGAGTCGGCCAAACGGTTGCCGAGGTCGTCGCGCACGACGATGCGGTCGATCACAACCTCAATATCGTGTTTGTATTTTTTATCGAGCGTCGGCACTTCATCGATTTCATAGAGGGTGCCGTCAACCTTTACGCGTTGGAACCCCTTGGCGCGAAGTTCCTTGAATTCTTTTTTATATTCGCCTTTGCGGCCACGCGCTATGGGGGCGAGCAGATAAAGTTTTGTGCCATCGCCCATCGCCATGATGCGGTCGACGATCTGGCTGGCGGATTGTGATTCAATCGGCAGGCCCGTCGCGGGGGAGTAGGGCACGCCGACACGCGCCCACAAAAGGCGCATATAGTCGTTGATCTCCGTCACCGTGCCCACTGTCGAGCGCGGGTTTTTCGATGTCGTTTTTTGTTCGATGGAAATGGCGGGCGATAACCCTTCGATGGAATCGACATCCGGTTTTTGCATCATTTCCAGAAACTGGCGGGCGTAGGCCGAGAGGGATTCCACGTAGCGGCGTTGCCCTTCCGCATAAATCGTGTCGAAGGCGAGGGAGGATTTGCCCGAGCCGGACAGGCCCGTCACGACCACCAGTTTGTCGCGGGGAATATCGACATTGATATTTTTCAGGTTGTGTTCCCGCGCGCCACGGACGGAGATGGTTTTCAGCATGAATGTTCTTACTTTGTTCCTATCAGGCAATCGTTATATAACGTGTTGATATGGTAGTGCAATGCCAAAATTCAATCTAATAAGGGGGTTGATTATCAGCCAAGCGGTATAGATTGCTTGGCGTAACTTTGACCCTTTAGGAGACATCAACTATGGCCCAATACAAACTTTATTATTCCCCCGGCGCTTGTTCGCTTGCCGCGCACGTTGTTCTAAACGAGATTGGCGCGGATTTTGAGGCGATCAAGACGCCGACATCGGACGGTTCCACCCGCAGCCCTGAATTCCTGAAGATCAACCCGTTCGGCGGTATTCCTGTCCTGCAAGCCGGTGACAAGGCCATCAACGAAGGTGGTGCGATCATCGCCTATCTCTGCGATGAACATAATTCGCCGTTGTTGCCGAAATCCGGGTGGGAACGTGCCGAGGCGCTCCGCTGGCTGGCATTTGCCAATGCGACGCTGCACCCTGCCTATGGCCGCACATTCTGGATCAACAAAAACCTGCCCGAAGACCAGCGCGAAGGCGCCCTGAAATCCGCCCGCGCGCAAATCCAGCAGCTTTGGGATACGATCGAGGCGCAACTGGAAAAGCAAGGGACGTCCTATCTTGCCGGTAACCAGATTACGGCCGGTGATATCCTTCTGACCGTCATCGCCAACTGGAGCCCGCAGAATTACAAATTTGGCCCTAAAACCAGTGCCTTATTGCAATCGGTTAAAGCGCGCCCGGCTTTCCAAAAGGCCCTTGCCGCCGAAGACGTCGAATATAAAGCGGCGGCTTAAGAATATAATATTTATTTTAAACCCAGCCATATAAATGGCTGGGTTTTTTCTTGACATAATTTCATCGTGTGGGTATTGGATGCTTATACTTTTTAAGGAATTTTATATGTTTGAGAAAATAAAAAAAGCTTGGTCGGCTTGGCAAGAATTGGGCGAAAAGTTTTATCGTGCTATAATGGGTGATACGATTACTGATATGCTATATGGCAAAAGCTCCAGCGTACAGAAATCGTTATCAGATAATAAACCAGATACTAGAAATGATGATGATTATACCAAAGTCTTACCATCTAACATGCTTCTAGAATTTAATGCAAAAGCCCGTAGTGCGGCGATGGATGCGCGAGATTTAACAGTTGAGCGTATCCTTATATCAAAAGCGCTTGCAGCGGCAAAGATTCATTTTTTTAGTCCGTCTAATATGAATTCTATTGTGTCTCAGTTAACGGCTAAGACCACTGATGGCCACTATGAGAAAAATAAAATAGATCTTTCCGTCGGAATTTACGGCTCTTGGCAGCGTGAAGCTAAGCATGAAAGAAAGTATAGTGGTGCGGGTAGCTACATTAGAAATGGCAATACTGTTTTTGTTGATGGGACATGGGATAATGTGAGGGTTAATGACGTAATTGAAAAACACATTGTTCATATCTCGCGCCCTGATCTAATTTCCGGTGATCCTGCAGCGCAAGAGCTTGTCCAGTTATCAAATAAATTTAATCTCAATGTTAGTTTTTCAGTGGCCCAAACCTCTGAAATTTCTGAAGGAAATCAGTTTATAACTCGGAATATTGCCCCTTCTGCCCAAGATGATATTAAACCTTCGCTTCTTATAATAACATTAAAACGAAATGAGCTAGAGCTTTGAGATTTTGCTTCCGGTGGGTGAATATTAAGCGTTTACCTTAATTTTATCCTCAGATTTTTCTATAGGGGATAAGGCGGGGGGAGGCGGTTGACGCCTTCCCGCGTTTCTTTATAGTACATTCATCATTTATATTTATGCAAAGAGGTACAATCGTGGCTGGATCGGTCAATAAAGTCATTCTCGTTGGCAATCTGGGGAATGACCCCGAAATCAAAACCATGCAATCGGGCGACCGCGTTGCGAACCTCTCCGTCGCGACATCCGAAAGCTGGAAAGACAAGGCCACAGGCGAGCGCAAGGAGCGCACCGAATGGCACCGCGTCGTCGTGTTCAACCAGGGCCTGATGAACGTCGTTGAAAACTACCTGAAAAAAGGATCGAAAGTTTACATTGAAGGCCAACTGGAAACCCGCAGCTGGGAACAGGACGGCCAGAAGAAATACACGACCGAAGTGGTCCTGCGCCCTTATCGCGGCGAGATCACGATGCTCGATTCCCGTGGCGGCGGATCAGGTGGCTTCGCGTCCGGCGATCAGGGCGGTTACGGCAACGCCGGTTTCGGCGGTGGCAGTCAGCAACCCAGCGGCGGGCGTTCATCCGCGCCGATTGATGAAATGGAAGACGAAATCCCATTCTAGTTTAGACTTTCATCGTTTGCGCCCGGCGGCGTCAAATTACGGCTCATGTATTAGACATACATTTCGCCTTATTTTTCTGGCCGGACCACAAACGCTGCTTGCCTAACAAGTTGCCTAATACAAATTAAAAGGGGTAGAATAAAGCCATGAGAAACATCCTGCTTGTTCTGCCCCTTCTTCTTTTCTCCATGCCTGTATTGGCCGCCGAGCCGCTCACGCCGATAGAAGCCGTGAAAGCTGCGGCACAGCCTTTGAGTGCCGAGGAAGAAGAGCGGCTTGACCTTGCCGTCAGAATGCACGAGATATGGCCGATCCGCACACGCATGGAGGCCGCGCTGGAATCTGTTGCCAATAGTTTCCCCGAAGACAGGCGCACTGAAATAAAAGCGACAATGCGTAAATCCATCAAGTTCGACCAGCTTGAAGAGGAGTCCATCAAAGCCATGGCCGAGGTTTTCACGGCCGAGGAATTGAAGGCGATGATCGAATTCTATGGATCGGAAACCGGCCGCGCGATTTCCGCCAAAACGGGTGATTACGAGATGGCATTGCGCCCTGTGATGACCCGTATGATCGATGCTGCGATGCTCGATTTGAGAACGGGCCAGAAACGCTAAAAAGCCAAGACTTATCAATACATTAAAATGTGGGCAAAAAGCCCGCATTTGCTTGTTTTACGCCTCCCGATTTGCTAGAAAATACGATAAATTTCGTCATCCTGAGCGACAGCGAAGGATCTCCTTTCGATAAGGGGATTCTTCGGGGCATTGTCCCCCAGAATGACAGGCAAATGAGAGAAGAAAAACCATGTCCGACACGGCGATCAAAGATACAGGCCAGCCCACCATCACCATCGAAGATGAGATGAAAAAATCCTATCTCGATTACGCGATGAGCGTGATCGTGAGCCGCGCGTTGCCTGACCTACGCGATGGTTTGAAACCCGTTCACCGCCGTATTTTTTACGCGATGCGCGAGGGCGGTTATGCGTCCGACAAGCCATACCGCAAATCCGCAAGGGTCGTCGGGGATGTCATGGGTAAATACCACCCGCACGGCGATAGTGCGATTTATATGGCGCTTGCCCGTATGGCGCAGGATTTCTCTTTGCGTTTGCCGCTCATCGACGGGCAGGGGAACTTTGGTTCCATGGACGGTGATATGCCGGCCGCGATGCGTTACACCGAAGCGCGCCTGAACAAGGCCGCCGATGCTTTGCTCGAAGACATTGAGAAAGACACAGTCGATTTCCACCCGAACTATGACGAGAGCTTGCTGGAGCCGGAAGTGCTTCCGGCGCGTATTCCCAACCTCTTGGTCAATGGTGCGGGCGGTATTGCGGTGGGTATGGCAACGAACATCCCTCCGCACAATCTGGGCGAAGTTGTCGATGGTTGCCTTGCTTATGTCGCCAACAATGAGATTTCGAATGAAGAGTTGAACGCCATCATCCCGGGGCCTGATTTCCCTACTGGCGGTATCATCTTGGGCCGCAGCGGTATCCGCAGCGCCTATTTTACGGGCAATGGTTCCGTACCGATGCGCGCCAAAACTTCGTTCGAGGATATCTCGGGCGGTCGCGAGGCGATTATCGTTCATGAAATTCCGTATCAGGTGAACAAGGGCAATCTTCTGCAACGTCTTGGCGAAGTCGCCCGCGAAAAGATCGTCGAGGATATTTCCGAGATCCGCGACGAGAGCGACCGCGAGGGTGTGCGCATTGTCATCGAACTCAAAAAAGGTGCGGTTGCCGACGTCGTCCTCAATCAATTGTTCAAACATACGGCGTTGCAAACATCGTTCGGGTGCAATCTTGTTGCTCTGGATCATGGCCGCCCGCGTACGGTTTTGCTGAAAGACTTTATCAGCGCGTTTGTGAAATTCCGCGAGGAAGTCATCACCCGCCGCACAATTTTCGAACTTGGCAAGGCGCGGGAGCGCGCGCATATCTTGGCGGGTCTTGCGGTCGCCGTTGCCAATATCGACGAAGTCATTGCGATGATCCGCAATGCCAAGAACCCCCAGGAAGCCAAAGAAGGCCTTCTTGCCAAGCGCTGGCCGGTGGGCGATGTCGCGCCGCTGATCGCCCTGATCGACGATCCGGAATATCCGGTGTGGGAAGACGGCACATACCAGATGTCCGAGGCGCAGGTTAAGGCGATCCTCGATCTGCGACTGCACCGTCTGACAGGGCTTGAGCGCGATAAGATCGGCGATGAACTCAAGGAAATTACCGATGCGATCGCGCATTATCTGGCCATCCTTGCTTCCCGCGAGAAGCTGCTTGATGTTCTCTCCAACGAACTCATCGAGATCAAGGCGAAATTCGCAACGCCGCGTCGCACCGAACTGGTCGATTCCGAATTCGAAATGGATATTGAGGAACTGATCCAGCGTGAAGATATGGTGGTTACCATTTCGCACGGCGGGTATGTCAAACGCGTGCCGCTCGACACCTATCGTGCGCAGCGGCGCGGCGGCAAGGGCCGTTCCGGCACCGCGCTGAAGGATGAGGATTTTGTGTCCGACATGTTCGTGGCCTCCACGCACACGCCGATCATTTTCTTCACATCACGCGGGATCGCCCACAAGATCAAGGTCTGGCAATTGCCTTTGGCGACACCGCAATCGCGCGGCAAGGCGCTGGTTAACCTGATGCCACTGCAGGAAGGCGAGAATGTTTCCGTTTACCTACGTGTGCCGGAAGATGAAAATGCGTGGAGCGAGTTGGACGTTATGTTCGCAACCAGCCATGGATCGGTACGCCGTAATAAATTGACCGACTTCCAGAATATCCGTTCCAACGGGTTGATCGCGATGAAACTGGAGGAGGGCGAGCAGCTCGTCTCCGTCAAGATTTGCCGCGAGGATGAAGACATCCTTCTGGCAACCGCCAAGGGTAAGGCGATCCGTTTCGCCGTTGATGATATCCGCGTCTTTGCGGGCCGCACATCGACCGGTGTTCGCGGGATTAAACTGGCCGATGGCGACGAAGTTATCTCCATGTCCGTCCTGCGCCATGTTGATGCCGCGCCGGAAGAACGCGCAGCGTATTTGAAAGCCGCGAGCAAACTGCGCGGCGCGGACGAAGAGGGCATGGAGACCGAGGAAGGCGCGGACAATGTCACACTGTCGGCCGAGCGTTTCAAGGAATTGCAGGACAAGGAACAATTCCTGCTCACCGTCACCAATGGCGGTTTCGGCAAGCGTACATCCGCGTATGAATACCGCCTGACAGGACGCGGCGGGCAGGGGATCACCAATATGTCGCTGACGAAAAAGAATGGCGGTGAAGTCGTTGCGACATTCCCCGTAACCGACAACCATCAGGTCATGTTGATCTCCAACGCGGGCCAGATGATCCGTATGCCGATTGGCGGGGTGCGCTTTACGGGCCGTTCCGCACAGGGCGTTACGCTGTTCAAGGTGGCGGAGGATGAGAAGGTTGTCTCCGTTGCCTGGCTGGTCGATGACGGCGAGGGCGATGAGGCGGATATCATCGAAGGTGAAGCAATCGAAGCCAGTGCAGGCGAGGGTGAAGGTAGCGTCAACTAAACCCGCACAAGAATAAATACATCCTATTGACTTTCCCGATAACCATGCCATTTTCTATGGCATGGTTATTTTTCGCCCTTGCTTTGCGATGATCTGTATGTGTTGCGCCTAACCGCGCACCGATAACCTGTTTTCACACCACATTTCCGTTTTTTGTAGTCTTGCGCCTTTGTGACGCGGGCTTTGCTTCTATATTTTATCAATCAAGGTTGTTTCGTTATGACTGTTTCCCTTCTTAAGTCTGATTTCTACCCTGCGGTCCATTCTGTTTCCTTAAATTATCTGGAGGCAATGGATGCGAAGGGGCGCACCGAATGGGCATTGGACCATTTCGGCAACCGGTTGGTCCTGACCACCAGTTTTGGTATTCAATCATCTGTTCTTCTTCATCTGGCGCAAAGCGTCTCGCCGGAAATCCCTGTTGTCTTTATTGATACGGGATATTTGCACGAGGAGGTCTATAAATACCGTGACATGGTGCAGAAACGCCTGAACCTTAATCTTCATACCTATCGCGCTTTGCGCACGCCGGAAGAACAGGAAGCGGCGGAAGGGCGGCGATGGGAGCAGGGCGAGGAGCGTAAGAAACAATTCGATCTGGAAACGAAGATCGAACCGCTCAATCGCGCCCTGACAGAACTTGGTGCAACCGCATGGCTCACCGGCCTGCGCAGGGGCCAAAACCCGCGGCGGGCAGAATTGGGCGTTACCGAACGGCAGGGGGCTTTGACAAAGATCTATCCGTTGATCGATTGGTCATCGAAAGACATCTTCGATTACATGAAAAAACATGATCTTCCCGAGCACCCGCTTTTCGCCCAGGGCTATACGACCGTCGGAAACTGGTTCGAAAGCGCGCCGGGGCAAGGGCGGGGTGAATGCGGCATTCATGTACAGGATGTTGTACGCCCGTCCAATTTCATACTTTGAACGGCTTTAACAATTTTTACATAATTTGTTGATAAGCTATTTCTTATATCCACACACAAGAAAGGCTGTCGTCGATGAACGATTTCGTTGAAGGTATGCATAAAGTTGGTGATGCCATGTCCGCTGTGATCAGCGCTCAGGTAACACGCGAAGCGCAGGACCGGATGAAGGCTGCATCGGCGGGAGTGCCTGATAAGTAAAGACCGCATCTGAAATTGCGAGATATACCTTGGCGGGGACGGGGCCATGCGCTACAAAGGCGGCATGAGCCAGAGTCCCCGTATTGGTATTTACCCCGGCACGTTTGACCCCATCACCAAGGGGCACCTTCATTTAATCAAGCGCGCCAGCCGCCAGGTGGACCGCCTGATCGTCGCCGTGGCCAGCAACGCCCGCAAAAATCCGCTTTTCACCGTGGAAGAACGCCTCGACATGGTGCGCAACGATTGCGACAATATGCCGGAGAAATTTTGCGAGATCGACGTCATTTCCTTTGATAACCTGTTGATCCATTTTGCCCGCGAACAGAAGGCCAACTGTATTTTCCGCGGATTGCGTGCCGTGTCCGATTTTGAATATGAATTCCAGATGGCGGGCATGAATGCCAGCATGGCCCCCGATATCGACACCGTCTTCCTGATGGCCGCCGACAAATGGCAGTTTGTTTCGGCCTCGTTCGTTAAGGAAATCCACGCCTTGGGCGGTGATGTGTCGGAATTCGTGACACCGATGACGCTGGCGCGTCTCGATGCCGCCCGCCGCTAATTTGCCGGTTTTTACCCATTTGGACAAAAAACCCGAATTTTTTTAGGAATTTGGCGGAAAAGGGCGAAAACTGTGCTTGACGCGGCGGTTCTACCTTCTTATGTTCTGCAAGCCTTTTACGGGCAGTGGTTGCGTAGCTCAGTTGGTAGAGCAACTGACTTTTAATCAGTAGGTCGAGGGTTCGAATCCCTCCGCAGCCACCATTCTTTCTTCTCATATTCCTTGCCTAACTGGCCAAAATCCTTATACATTTCTGCATCCTGTCATTCCGAGCGAAGCGAAGAATCCCATGGTTTTTGGCAGGAGATCCTTCAGTCGCGCTGCGCGCTTCTTCAGGATGACATTCTAAGATCAATAGAGGTTTTTATGACGCAAGCAGCCGTGGCCCAAGAAGGCCAAATCCCGACCAAAGACATGAAAGATATCGTTGCCCTGTGTAAACGCCGCGGATTTGTATTTCCGGCGTCCGACATTTACGGCGGCATCAATGGTTTCTGGGATTACGGTCCGCTGGGCGTTGAACTGAAAAACAACCTGCGCGATTTGTGGTGGCGCCGCATGGTGCTCTGCCCGCCGATTGGCCCCGACGGGCACCCGGTGCAAATCGTCGGTGTTGACAGCGCGATCATCCAGAACCCAAAAGCATGGGTCGCCTCCGGCCATGTCGGCGGCTTTTCCGACCCGATGGTGGATTGTAGAGAGACTAAGCTGCGGTATCGTCAGGACCATCTGGCCGTTATGGTACCGAAAGACGGCAAAGGCGACTGGATCGCCATTCAAGACGGGCTTGAGCCGGACGAGATTGAAAAGCGTCTGAAGAAGCTTAATACCATGAAGAAGGCGAGCGATTATGAAACACGCGCCCTTCCTGATGTGCCGACATCGGATTATCCAAAAATTATTGCGCCGGATACAAAAACGGTTGGCACGCTGACCGAGCCGAAACAATTCAACCTGATGTTTGAAACATTCGTGGGTGCGACGCAAAGCGATGATTCAAAGGCCTATCTGCGCCCCGAAACAGCGCAGGGGATTTTCCTCAATTACAAAAACGTGCTCGATTCTTCACGCGTTAAAATGCCGTTCGGGATTGCGCAAATCGGCAAGGCGTTCCGCAACGAAGTAAACCCGCGCAACTTTATCTTCCGGTCCCGCGAATTCGAACAGATGGAACTGGAATGGTTCTGTCATCCGGACGAGGCCGCGAAATGGCAAAAATTCTGGTTCGAAGAGCGCAAGAAATTCTGGAAGGATCTGGGCCTCGCGGACGAAAACCTTCTGATGCGCGATCATGACAAGGATGAATTGTCGCACTATGCCAAGGCGGGCCTTGGCACCACCGACATCGAATATAAATTCCCCTTCACCGCGCCGGGTTATGGCGAGCTGGAAGGCATCGCCCACCGTTGCGATTTTGACCTGACGCAACACGGCGAGCATTCCGGCACGAAGATGGAATATATCGACCCCGAAGACCCGAAGAACCGTTATATTCCGCATGTGATCGAGCCAGCGGCCGGTTTGACGCGCGGCGTGCTCGCGCTGCTCTGCGAGGCCTACACTCCAGACCCGAACCGTCCCTCTGGCGTCTACCTAAACTTCCATCCAAAGATCGCGCCGAAGAAGGCCGCGATCTTGCCGCTCACCGCGAAGGACGGGCAGCCGGAAATCGCGGAGAAACTTTATATGGAACTGCGCGAGGAATTCCCGGTCGATCTCGATATCAAACAGAATATCGGCAAGCGTTACGCCCGTCAGGACGAAATCGGCACGCCGTTCTGTTTCACCATCGACAACGACACAATTGCCGACAACACGGTCACGGTGCGTGAGCGCAACACAATGGCGCAGGAGCGAATCTCCCTTGATAAGGTTGCGGACTATCTGCGCGCAAAGATGAAAGTCTGACATGGCAAAGCCAGAGGGCATTCGCGATGATGTCGAAGAGGCGGTACAACCCGCCAAAAGGCTTGCTGCGCGGCTTCGCAGTTATCTTCTGACAGGCATCGTCGTGACGGCCCCGATCACGATCACTTTGTGGAGCGCGTGGTGGTTCCTGACCTTCGTCGACCGTTTTATCGCAGGCCTCGTTCCGGAAGAATACAACCCCAACCGGATGGTTTTATTCGAAATTCCCGGGATCGGCCTGATTATCACGATCGTTTTCTTTATCCTTGTCGGGTGGTTCGCGCGTAATTTTCTCGGGCGTATGCTGATCCGCGCGTCGGAATGGATTGTCGGGCGTATGCCGGTCGTCAATATGATCTATAATGCGATCAAGCAGGTGTTCGAACTCACCATCGGTACGCAATCCACGGCCTTTCGCGAAGTTGTGCTTATTCAATACCCACACCCGCGGTCGTGGACCATCGGTTTTGTAACCGGTGTAACACAAGGTGAAATTCAAAATGTGGGCGGGGGAAGTGAAGTTTTGAACGTCTACATACCCGTGACGCCGACCACGGCGGGCTTTTTGGTTTTCGTGCCCAAGAGCGATGTCGTCTATCTTTCGATGTCGGTGGAGGAGGCGGTGAAGCTGATCGCTTCCGGCGGGATTATCGTGCCCCCGCCGAAAGCATAACCATTTCCTATTTCATAGCCGCGCTGGGGAAATCACCCATCGCATAGGGACCTTGCTGATGCCTGACCAGAGGAAGGGCAACGGGCACATTCGCCGCTTGCACCATTTGTTCGGCCAGCGGTGTGCGTTTCTTCCGGTTTTCCTTCTCTTTTTCCTTGGCCTCTGCCTCGCGTTCCGCTTCACGTTGCGCCTGTAGTTCCAGCGCGCGTTCGGGGGACGTGAAGCCGGACGCCTTATTGAATTCACGGCGCAAGCTGCCAAAGCGTGTTGTGTTCAATAGCGAATCCGCCACGTTGGTGATTTCCGCCTTCAGCGTATTATTCGATACCGCGATGATCCCGCTGGTTTTCAGGTCAGACCAGAATTTCTTGGTCATATCCTTTTCTTCCATCATGCGGGTCCATTTCAATTCCTCACGGTAATGGGTTACGCGGGCCGCAATATCGGCATAGCTTTTGCCTTTCCATTCTCCCGGCGCATTCAGGATGTCCTGTGTCAGGGCCTTATAGACCGGATCTTCCTTATAGGTCAGCCTGTCATTCTCATACACCGGCACGAAGTTGTCGTACGATGCGACTTTTGCCACGCCGCGATACGCCTTGCCGCGTTCATGATATTCACGGGTCTGGATCAGGCCGTCCGCTTCCAGGCGCGCGGCCAGAAGAGCGTTATCCATGACCAAGGGCGCTTGATATGGATTATCCTGATGCGCGGCGCTGTTCACCGTATCCAGCAATTTATCCAGATGACGTTTCTTCCGGTCATGGAAAATTTCCGGACGACGCACGATGATATCGACAATCTGGCGATAGGTCGCATCATCGCCGATATGGGTGACCGGGCCGGAGGCATTGATTTCATCCATCATGCGGCGGCCCTGTTCGGCAATGATTCCGTTGATGTCACCAGAATCAATCACATCGTTTGCGGCGTCTTGTTGAACGTCTTTCGGTTGTCCTTTGGGGTGATACCAGACAACGGGGGAAGAAGTTCCCGCTTCATGTTGCGATGTTTTTGTGTCTTCTGTTGCACCATCCACGAAATCACCCTGCCAGTTATAGGCTTCAAGAAGGTCAGGATTAATTTCTTTGAGAGACTGGTTTGTCTCTTCTTCGTACTTCCTGATCATATCTTCGTAGGATACGAATTGCATGTCCGGATCACTGTCTGCATAAAAGACATTTCCGGCATGAACCAGTTTAACAATACGAACATTGTTCCCATCATCCGTGAAGAAGAATTCTTCCATAGCATCAGCATCCGACCCGTTGGGATCGACCGGTTGGCGGAATGCGAATATTTTTTCGCCGCCCACTGTTTCGCCGATTTCTTCGTAAGGGCCGAGTTGATCCCGGCGGGTTTCCAGTGCGTTTTCCGAAGCAGAAACGGTGGCCGCGACCGGATCGGTTGTTTCTTCATTCTCCATCGCAGGTTCGGACGGGGTGAGTGAAGTTTCAATATCGTCCGCCGCGCGGTCAAGGGTTTCAATCGCGTTGTTGACATGCGCTTCTGATTCTTCAACGGTTGGTTCTGCCGTTATCTGTTCCTGATTGGCTTTGAACGCGGCATATTCCCGCATATGGGCATCGGCCTCTATATCGGGGTTAGACACAGCCAGCATATCTTCGAGCTTCGCTTCCAATTCCGGATTGGAGGAGGGGATATTCTGCGCCTGCCGTTCTTCCCAGTTGTTGCTGATCATCTCATGCAGGGGAGCGAAATTGTTCCCAAGTCCGGGCGGATAAAGCGGCGTTCCGTTTTTCTTCGCTTCTCTTATGAAATCTCGTGCCTCATCCAGTACGCCATAGGGGTCGGATTTTCCTCTTCCACCAAGCGCAAAGATTTTTCCGGGACTAAAGACGCCAATACTCCCTTCAATTTTCGGTTTTCGATCCGCGCTCCAGCTTTCCGTTCTGATATGGAGGGCCGCCTCCAGCTTGGCGCGGTTTGCCTCCGACCCACGCAAATACATGGTGTTGGGGGGTAAGTTCTTGCCATTGGCCAAGGCATCATCCGCCATACGGAACGCGTCTGCCCATGAAATTTCTATTGTTTGATCAGGGCGCGCCGCTCTCATTTCAACTTTGGTTGGAGAGACCGAATAAACCAAGCGGCCATTATCATATTCCACCGCGCCTTCTTTAACGGCAATTTTTACCTTGTTTTTGTCCATTCGGTGGAAATCGACAAAGCGGCTATAAACAATGTCGCTGAGATGGTCCGATGAATCGTCTTGCGTCTCAAAACCCTGCAAAATGTGATCAAAATCAAAAGATGTATGATTGGTGGAATATGCCTTTACCATCGTGTCCAGAAAGGAATGGACAGATTTGCGCATACGTTCTTCCCGTTGTTCGGGGCTTTCTTTTTTGCGCCATGGGTTGAAGCGCTCCCAGAACGGCCTTTCCGGGTCTGCCTTGGCAAAGTCAGAATGGCGGAATTTCCAGAGATCGTAAATTGCGTCGTAACGCTGCTTCAAGGCCTCGGGATTGTCCTGTTCAAGAATTTCATCGCGGGCATTGTTGGTGATCCATATGCCTTTGTCTTCCATATTATCATCAATAACGTTATCGATGCCGCTTTCCATGTTTCGTCCCTCTTATATAGAAAATGAGCCGTTAATGAGGCCGCGCGTTGTAAAACTATCAATTTTGAAAAATAAAATGCAAATTTGGGTGGTTTAGCCCGCGCGAAGATTCGCGATTGCCTGATCCTGCTCGAACAAATAAAGCAGGGATTTTAACGCACTGCCCCGTGTGGATTCAAGTTCGGGGTCTTTGGAAAGTATCAGTTTTGTATCATCACGTGCGGTGGCGAGAAGATCACCGTGGGCCGCAAGATCGCCAAGTTTGAATTCCGGCAGGCCGCTTTGACGGGTGCCAAGAATTTCACCGCCGCCACGCAGTTCAAGATCTTTTTCGGCTATGACAAAGCCATCTTCCGTTTCACGCATGATTTTTAGTCGTTCCTTACCAGCCATTGATAGATTCTCACCGTATAACAAAAAACAATAGGATTTGGTTCCACCGCGTCCGACTCTTCCCCGCAATTGATGAAGCTGGGCCAGTCCGAAGCGCTCGGCATGTTCTATAACCATCACGGTGGCTTCGGGGACGTTTACGCCGACTTCAATGACCGTGGTCGCCACCAGAATTTTAAGAACGCCGCTTGCAAACTGTTCCATTACAACGTCTTTTTCCGCCGGCTTCATTTTACCGTGGACCAGACCGACAATATCGCCGAAGCGGTCTTTTAGAATATCATAGCGTTCTTCCGCCGCTTGCAGATCGAGGACTTCGCTTTCTTCAACGAGCGGACAAACCCAATAGACGCGGTCACCGTTTTCGATTTGGCGGCCGATACCGGCGATCATGTCATCCTTTTTACCAAGCGGTACAAGGCGCGTATCGACCGGTTTTCTGCCCGGTGGCTTTTCGTCAAGCCGGGATACATCCATATCACCATAAGCGGTGAGAGTGAGCGTGCGCGGAATGGGCGTTGCCGTCATGACGAGCACATCGGTGCCGCGCCCTTTTGTGGAGAGTTTCAAACGTTGATGCACGCCAAAGCGGTGTTGTTCGTCGATGACGGCGAGGCCAAGATCATGGAATTCCACTTCATCCTGAAAGAGTGCATGTGTGCCAATAACAACCTGCGCCCGCCCATCGGCGATTTGCGCGAGCAGTTCGGCGCGGGCCTTGCCTTTGTCACGGCCCGTCAGGCAAATGAAATTGACGCCTGCCGCTTCCAGCCATGGCCCAAAACTCAGCGCGTGCTGACGCGCCAGAATTTCCGTCGGCGCCATGATGGCCGCCTGTGCGCCGCATTCAATCACATTCAGCATCGCCATGGCGGCGACCACGGTTTTACCGCTCCCGACATCACCCTGAAGCAGGCGGAGCATGCGGAGCGGCGCCTTCATGTCGCCGTCTATTTCCGATAGGGCGCGGTTCTGGGCATTGGTGAGTTTAAACGGGAGCGCCTTTTCCAACCGTTCATGAAGTTTGCCGGTCGGTTTCCAGGCGCGGCCATTTTGTTTCTTTTGCTTGTTCCGGACTATGCCAAGCGCCAGTTGGTTCGCCAGAAACTCATCATAGGCCAGCCGCGCACGGGCAGGGTGATGGGGCGATAAATCCGATGCATCTTTAAGGTTATGCAGCTGCTGAACGGCATCTTTCCAGTCCGGCCATTGATTGCGTTTTTTAAAGGCGGCGTCCTGCCATTCCGGTAGATCGGGCAGCATGACAAGGCTTCCCTGTATGGCCTTGCGCACCGTTTTGTTGGTGAGGCCCGCTGTGAGGGGATAAATAGGTTCCACAGATTCAATCGTGTCGCGGTTGTTGGGCGTCACGATAAAATCGGGATGCACGATCTGACGATTGCCCTGAAAAATTTCCATACGTCCGCTGATGACCCGCTTTTCGTTGACAGGCAGTTGTTTTTCCAGCCAGTCACGATTGGCGTTGAAGAAAACAAGGTTCATCGCGCCTGTGTCGTCCGTCACCCAGACCTTATAAGGAAGACCGCGTTTCGCCGAGGGGAAATGCTTGTTGACGAAGACCTCGATCGTGCAGATTTTTCCATCGAGCGCGTCGTTGATTTTGGGGGCATAGCTGCGGTCAACGAAATCGACCGGTTTATGCCACAAAAGATCGAGGATTTTGCCGCCGCCCAATAGATTTTCAAAAAGCCGCAGGTTTTTCGGCCCGACGCCCGGCAGGACGGTCAGGGATCGAAACAGCGGGTCTAAGGCAAAGGGACGCGGCATATATAAGTCATAAACGGCGGCGAGGGGGATGACAAGCGCGGTCCAAATCGGCTACAAAAGCCACATGGATGATATTGAAAACAGACGAAAACGCCTTATTTTCCGGTCATGGCACCGTGGAACGCGGGAAATGGACCTTTTGATGGGGTCTTTTGCCGATGAGCACGTGCCGGAGATGAGTATCGCCGAACTCGATATCTATGAGGAATTGTTGCAAACCCCCGATCCGGATGTTTATGACTGGGTGTCGGGGCAAAAGCAGGCCCCCGCCAACATGATCAACCCCGTTTTGGAAAAATTGCTGAATCACACCTATGCAAAAGCCCGCGCCTCTGGATATGACGCCTAGCCATACACCAATGTTCGGATGTCCGGAAGGACAGGATGCGCGCGTGCTTTCCCGTATGGCGCTCGACCTGTCGCGTGACCGCAAGGCCCTTATCCATATCGCGATGGATGACCACCGCGCGGCAAGCCTGAAAGAGCTTCTCGATTTTTTTGCGCCGGAGGTCGAGGCGATCGTTTTTCCGGCGTGGGATTGCCTTCCTTATGACCGGGTATCGCCCAATCCGGAAATCGTGGCGGCCCGTATGGCCGCACTTTCGCGTTTGATTGAATGGCAACGCGATGAGAAGTATCTGCCGCGCATTGTGATCACCACAGTGAACGCCGCAACACAGCGCACGATGCCGAAGGCGGCGCTGCAAGCGGCAGGATTTTCCGCGCGGGTTGGCGGCCGTGTCAATGTCGCCGATCTTCAAACTTATTTGACGGCGAATGGTTATATGCGGACAGACACGGTGCGTGAGCACGGCGAATATGCCATTCGCGGGGGTATCATCGATTTGTTCGCGCCGGGCGAGGAATTGCCCGTGCGGATCGATTTGTTCGGCGATGAGGTGGAAAGTATTCGCGCCTTTGATCCTGCCACGCAGAGGACGGAAGGTAAGAGGGATGATTTTATCCTCAAACCGGTTACCGAATTCTTCCTGACCGAAGAAACAATCCAGAAATTCCGTATGGGATACCGCGAACAATTCGGCGCTGTCCAGCCCGGCGATCCGCTTTATGAGGCCGTGAGCGAGGGGCGTCGTTACAACGGCATGGACCATTGGTTGCCGTTGTTTTTCGACCGGCTTGATACGGTTTTCGATTACGTGTCCGGTGCATCGGTTACTATTGACCAGAACGCGGTTCAATCATCGCATGAGCGATTAATACAGGTGAAGGATTTTTACGAGGCCCGCCGCACGCTTGAAGATTCTTTCAAGAAAAAGGGCAAAAGAAAAGAAAGCGATGTTTCGTTGTCCGGCACGGTCTATCACCCTTTGCCGCCGGAACATCTTTATCTAGGCGAGAATGAGTTCAATGATCTTTTGGCCAATGCAACGCAGTTGATGCCGTTCGCGCCGCCGCAAGAAGATGTGGAAGAGGGCGGGGCGCGTAAGGGACGTGACTTCGCCGATATCCGCGCCCTGCCCGATGGCGATTTGTTCGGCGCGTTGCGCCAGCATTTGGTTCAGATTGCCGACGAAAAGCGCAAAATACTGATCGCGGCCTATTCGGAAGGATCGCGTGATCGCCTGAAGGGCATGATGGAGCATGCGGGGATTAAATCCGTCAAGGATATCGATAAAATTTCCGAGATAAAAAAACTGGGCCGGAATGACTATGGCATGGCGATCATCGGTCTTGAACATGGCTTCATAGCCGATGATATGGCGGTGCTCACCGAGCAGGATATTCTGGGGGATCGTCTGGCCCGCCGCACGCGCAAGAAAAAATCCGACAATTTCCTGACCGAAGTGTCCTCGCTCAATGAAGGCGATCTTGTCGTACACATCGATCACGGTGTTGGGCGGTTCCTTGGCCTTGAAACATTAAAGGCCGGCGGGATTCTGCATGACTGTTTGAAGATTATGTATGACGGCGGGGATAAGCTTTTTGTCCCTGTCGAAAATATCGAAGTTTTGTCACGTTTCGGATCGGACGAAGGCTTTACGCAGCTTGATAAGCTCGGCGGCGCAGGCTGGCAGGCGCGCAAAGCCAAGGTCAAAAAGGATTTGATGATCATGGCGGAGGGCTTGCTCAAGCTTGCTGCCGAACGATTGCTTCGTAAAGCCGACAAGCTTTCTGTCGATAAAGGCATGTACGACACGTTCGTCGCCAAATTCCCGTATCAGGAAACGGAAGACCAGTTAAAATCCATTTCCGATGTGGTGCAGGACTTGTCGGGCGAACAACCGATGGACAGGCTCGTCTGCGGTGATGTCGGGTTTGGCAAAACCGAAGTCGCGCTTCGCGCCGCCTATATCGCCGCAATGTCGGGTGTGCAGGTGGCCGTTATCGTTCCTACAACTTTATTGGCGCGACAGCATTATCAAAATTTTGCAAACCGATTTGCCGGAACGGGCATGCGTGTGGAGCAGCTATCGCGCCTCGTGAGCGTCAAGGACGCGAAAGCCGTTCATAAGATGATGGAAGATGGCACCGCCAATATCATAGTGGGCACCCATGCGTTGCTGGCCAAAAACGTGAAATTCGCGCATCTTGGTCTTGTGATCGTCGATGAGGAACAACGGTTCGGTGTCAAGCAGAAGGAGCAGCTCAAGGAGCTAAAATCCAATGTTCACGTTCTGACCTTGTCCGCAACGCCTATCCCGCGGACATTGCAAATGTCTTTAACGGGCGTGAAGGATTTGTCATTGATTACAACGCCGCCAGTGGACAGGCTCGCCATCCGCACCTTCGTTCTGCCGTTCGATCCGCTTGTCATTCGCGAGGCGATTTTGCGAGAACATTACCGCGGCGGGCAGACATTCTATGTCGTACCGCGCATTGGCGACATGCAGGAAGTGGAAGAAACGCTCAAGGAACTTGTGCCCGAAGTGAAAATCATTGCGGCGCACGGACAGATGAGCCCGACTGACCTTGAAGACCGTATGACGGCCTTTTATGAGGGGCAGTATGATGTGCTTCTCGCCACCAATATTATTGAATCCGGAATCGACATCCCGCGCGCGAACACGATGGTTGTTCACCGCGCCGATATGTTCGGCCTTGCACAGCTTTATCAAATTCGAGGACGTATTGGCCGTTCCAAGCTTCGCGCTTATGCCTATCTGACCTATCAGCCGAATATCAAGCTGACCGCGCAGGCGCAAAAACGTCTTGAGGTTCTGGAAACGCTCGATACGCTTGGCGCGGGGTTCCAACTGGCCAGCCACGACATGGATATTCGCGGCGCGGGCAATCTGCTGGGTGAAGAACAATCCGGCCATATCCGCGAGGTCGGCGTCGAGCTGTATCAGCAGATGTTGGAAGAGGCCGTCGCCGCCGCGCGTGCCGGTGTTGATTTCGATGACCTTGCGGCGCTGGAAGATTCATGGTCGCCGACGATCAATCTTGGCACATCCGTTCTGATTCCTGAAAATTATGTCGAAGATCTTGGGGTGCGCATGAGTCTTTATCGCCGCCTCGCAGACCTTGAGGATTATCAGGGTATCGAGGCCTTTGCCGCCGAACTGATCGATCGCTTTGGCAAAATCCCGCCAGAGGTTGATAACCTGCTGGATATCGTTCGTATCAAGCTGCTTTGTAAAACCGCCAAGGTGGAAAAGGTAGAGGCCGGGCCGAAAGGGGCCGTCATAGGTTTTTATAAAGATTCGCCGCCTAATCTTCCTGGCCTTCTTGAATGGCTTACGGCCGCCCGCGGGACGGTCAAACTTCGAGCGGATCAGAAGCTTGTCGCCATAAAGCATTGGGAAACCACAAAAGATCGCGTTTCCGGTGTTCAGGCCCTGATGAAACAGTTGGCCGATCTGGCTGTGTAGGGTATAATAAAAGAGTTAAGGAGAGCGCCCATGAACCGCGATTATTCGGAAAGCAAAATCCGGGAAGCCCTGAAATTATCGGGCGGGAATGCCACACGCGCGCGGCAACAAATCATTGCCTGGGCATTTGATGATAACAAACTCCTCCATGAATTGATGGCCCCGCACATGACGGGGATCGTCGCTCACGCAATCAATCATGTCATGGCGATGAAAGACAAGCCGCAGGCGAAGGCGCCCGAACCGGTGGAAGTGGCTGTCGCCGGCGGCAAAAATGATCCGTTCGGATTGGAAATCCTTAAGGCCATCGCGCTCGGCAATCCTGCGCAGTTCGGACTGGAGAACGCCAACGCCACAGGCCGCAAGCAGGCGGCATCACAGCGTCATGTCGAGGCGATCAAGGAAATGGTCGCCAAAGGGAAGTCCAAGAAATAATCCAAAATTCGTCATGCCCGCTTTATTCGGGCATCCGGATCCCCGCACAAGGCGGGGATGACAGTGCGGTTAATCATGACAATCGATGTAAAAGAATTTTTCCGGTCCAGAATTGCGCAAAGAGATGAATTCCTGCGCGCAACCATCAAAGACGATTTCAGGGTAGAGCCGATCGGCAATGACTGGGCATCCAGACATTACTTGCGGATACGAAAAGACGACGGTTCAACGGCAGTTTTGCTGGAATCCGTGCCCGACCATATCCCGACACCAACCATGGGGCATAAATTATCAGCCTTCATCAAGATTGCCGATATGCTTTACAGCCACGGCATAAGGGCGCCCAAAATTCTTGCGCAGGACGAACAAGAAGGATGGGTATTGCTCGAAGATTTTGGCGATACAACCGTTCATGCGGCGATGGCGCGGGGCGGCGATCAGAAAATGCTTTATGGCGCGGCCACAGACGTCCTTATTGCCATACGTGACAATATCACATTGGACGATCTATGCGATTTTCCCAGATACAAAGACAGCTATATTCACAAAGGCCGCCAAAGAATTGTTGATTGGTATGTGCCGGCGACGCGTTTTGAACAAAACGATGATGAAGTTTTGGCGTCGTATCTTTCCGCTTGGACGGATGTGACTGCCGAACTGCCGCCACCGCCGATCGGTTTTGTGCATGGCGATTATCATTTGGGGAACCTTATGCTTTTGCCCGACGGCAGCTGCGGCGTGATCGATTTTCAGGATGCGATGGCTGGCCCATTGCCATATGATTTAGCAAATATCCTCGAAAATATCCGCGCTGATGTTCCGCCTGATATCTATGATGCAATGTTGGCGCGTTATGGCGGGGATGAGACTTTCCGCGCGTGGTTTCGCGTGATGGCCACACAATTCCACTGCCGGATCATCGGGCAGGTTATCCGCTTATCTGTTCTATCCGGCAAGAACGAGCTTTTGCAATATATGCCCCGGATTCAAAATTACATTCGGGAAGGGCTTAAAGACCCGGTGCTTAAACCTATGGCCGATTGGTTTGCGGACCAGAAAATCGATCTGGCGGCGCAGCAATTCGATCCCGATAAAATCCGCCCGTTTATTCGCGAAGGCGCGTTTTAAAGCTTTTATTTTCGCGTTCATTATGGTTATTTATCGCCGTAAACCAACGATTTAAAGGGTGATAATCATGTCCATTCTCGCAAGCCGTCTAAGCCGTATCAAACCCTCCGCCACACTCGCCGTGACTACCAAGGCAGCCGAGTTGAAAGCCGCGGGCCGCGATGTGATTGGTTTGGGAGCGGGGGAGCCGGATTTCGATACGCCTGAATATATCCGCAACGCCGGATGCGATGCCATCAATGGCGGCCAGACGAAATATACGAATGTGGACGGCACCCCTGCGCTGAAAGATGCGATTATCGCGAAATTCAAACGCGACAACAACCTGACCTATACCCGCGACCAGATTACGGTCGGCACGGGCGGGAAACAAGTTCTCTTCAATGCGCTGATGGCGACGCTCGATCAGGGCGATGAAGTGATTATTCCCGCGCCGTACTGGGTTTCCTATCCGGACATGGTTTTGATGGCGGATGGTACGCCGGTGTTCGTCGAATGCACCATCGAAAACAATTTCAAACTGACGGCGGCGCAGCTTGAGGCCGCTATTACACCTAAGACAAAATGGGTGATTTTGAATTCGCCATCGAATCCATCTGGCGCGGCGTATACGAAGGATGAGTTGAAAGCGCTCACCGATGTTCTCGTCAAACACCCGCATGTGTGGGTCATGACGGATGATATGTATGAACACCTCGTTTATGATGGTTTTGAATTCGCAACGCCTGCACAAGTCGAGCCGAGCCTGTATGACCGCACGCTCACCGTAAACGGCGTATCGAAGGCGTATTCGATGACGGGCTGGCGCATCGGTTATGCCGGCGGTCCGAAAGAGCTGATCAAGGCGATGGGCGCGGTGCAAGGGCATTCAACATCGAACCCGTCTTCTATTTCACAGGCCGCTGCGGCCGCCGCGCTCAACGGCGACCAGGCGTTCCTGCAAGACTGGGTAAAATCCTTCAAAGCGCGCCGCGACCTCGTCGTTGGTATGCTCAACGAATGTGAGGGACTGGAATGCCCGACACCGGAAGGCGCGTTCTATGTTTATCCATCCTGCGCGGGCGTGATAGGCAAGACAACGCCGGATGGCAAGGTGATCGAGAATGACAGCGATTTTGTGACGTATCTGTTAGAGGCTGAGGGCGTTGCTGCCGTCCAGGGCACGGCCTTCGGCCTGTCCCCGCACTTCCGCATTTCCTATGCCACGAGCGAGAAGGCCCTGAGCGAAGCCTGCACCCGCATTAAAAAGGCGTGCGCTGCTTTGCAGGGCGAGGCGCGCGCGGTCGCCTAAGTCGATCGGCAGAGGTTCTTTTACCGCATAGATGTTCTGAGAGGGCGCGATCTGGAATGCGGATCGCGCTTCTTTCGTTAGGTTGATTTCTTTGTGCGCGCGTTCGATTAGGTAGTTGCAAAGTTTGAGGTTGCCTTCTACCGGGTCGTGCCCCTTGTCTTTTACAACAATCATTTCACCGCCTGCCTTAAGCAATGTGCGTATGGCTGCGAGCGGGCAGGCAAAATTGTCCTTGCTTCCTATAACGAAAATATTCGGGAAGATATTCAAAACGCGTTCATCGAATATTTCCTGTAGACGACGACCGCCAGCCTGCGCCACGGCAATTTGTCCCATGGTCGGTCCAATTCGGGCATTTTCGTTGGCCGAATTCGTGTAATGCTCACCTGAAGCGAAGAACTTTAAATACAAACTGCCGTATAAAGTTTCCTGAGAGCGTTTGTTGTGATTATCCGCACAAAACTCCGCGAACTTTTTCTGCATCCATTCGGGGTAGGCAACGGAAGCGTGCGCTGAATCAAAGTAAGGCGCCATATGGACGGCGCCAGAGTAATGTTGTTTGAATTTGCTACGGGTTTCGCGTTCGTGCATAAGGGACAGCGTGATTTGCGATCCTGTGGAATGTGTGAAGAGGAAACGCTGCGCATCATGCCCATATAAGCGGAACACGGGTGAGTTTGGATTGGTCAGAAACTCGCGGATCAAAACTGTATTGTCCTTGAGGAAATTTAAATTGTCATCGTCCGGAAGGGGGTTGGCAATCCAGATAACAGACAAGCCGTTCCTGTTCAGTTTTTTGATTTCATCCGGGTCCATGAACATATGGGAGTTTAAACCAGAGACCCCAACGACCACACCAACCTGGTTTCTGGCCGGTGAGTGGTAATAACTTGTTATCAGGTTGTTGAAATGAAACGATCCCTTTTGATCGTTCGGTAAATCGGGAAATTTATCACAGGGGCCTTTCGATCCTTCCAGGCCCGGCACAAATGCTACAAATGGACTCTCAACATAACCCATTAAAATAAAATCCCCTCAAAGCCGATGGTCTGCCGATTTGGGAAAATTAGCAATATAAAATCTGCAAAGGTTAACAACGGTTTATGGCGCAGCGCATCAAGAATCAGCGCGTTAACCAAGACAGGGCCTGTTTCCACCGGGACGGTTTCATGAACTTATCACGCGCCTGATGATATTCGTAGTTGCGCACCAGGATATCGCAGACCTGTTCATACTGGCTGCGGTTTTCTTCGATAAGACCGTCCGCGAAATCCTTCAATCTCTTCATGTTTTCGGGACTGCCATCGTCAATCTGGATGCTGGGATAATCCGCGCGGCGGTCCGATACCAGGGATTTGTTGAAAAGGAACAAATTGCCCTCCATATCCTCCTTGAAGGCATCGAGCAGTGCCGATTCACCGGCATGAAAGAAGATATTTATGAGGGGGAGATCGTTAACGGGATCGACAACGCCGAGCGAGCCGAATCTGTTCCATTCGTCTTTTTTAATCCGGCGGTTGGTATAGCCAGTGCCAAGACCAATCATGACTACTTTTTGCCCCGGAAGCAGATGGCGGCGCAGGCCGCCGAGGTAGGTCACGGCGGGATTGTCAAAAATGCTGCCATCGATCCCCGTGTATTGATAGGGGCGGATGTGGCCTGGCCAGCGTGCTTCGAAATGGTGGCAGGGAAAATAGGTCGGCGCGGCGGTCGAAGCCATGACAGTGTCATAGAGCGAAACATCCGGCGGGGCTGGATGCGTCATCGCTCCGCGATTGATCCTCATATGCTTGAACCAGACGGCGTGCCCGCCCGTATCCATGAAGTTATTTTTGGTGTGCACAGGGCTTGCCGCCGTTTCGCCGTCTTCCGTGACGAGTTCCAGCTGTTCCCCGTCGATATTGTACGAGGGGATGATCAAGCTGCGCAGGGAATCGCCAAGCTTGGCATCGCCATAAAGGGCGCGAAGGGCGCGGCCCAGATTTGCGGGATTATAGTGGCCATGACGGAAAAGGGATTGCAGCTGGCCGATCCGCATGGTGCGATTGTTGAAATCATGGATCAGGCCGCGCAGTTCCCGGAAGCGGTCCGGCGGGAAGATTCGCTCACCCTCCCGTTCATAAAACCGGACAAGGTGGCGGGCGCGATATTTCGGACGGCCCCGGTCATCCTCATGGCGAAGCGTCAGGGCGGCATTGAGAATCGCCCCCGTGGACGGCCCCGCGAACACATCCACCATATCGGTCATGCGAAGGTCTGTGTCGGCCTCGATCCTCGCCATGATCTGGGCGGGGATCAGGCCGCGCAGGCCGCCGCCATAGTTGAAAAGAGTGATAACCGGGTGGTCCGCGGGGTTCAAAGGAATGTTCCTAACGCCTTGTGATACTTAAAAATTATTATACCTGTTCAATTCGTTCCCCGTAAATGGAAACAGTCGCTGCACTGCATTATGATCATAAAAGAAAAAAACCGGGCGCAAGGCCCGGCGAGTTGAACAGGGAGGTTTCACGTCTGGGAGACGTAGGGTACATCAGATGCACCCCGCAACGCCCTAAAGACGTTGCAGGGTGTTTATATCCTGAATCGGGCGGATAAGTCCACCTATAATTGTGGAATTCTGATATGCAATTTATGCATATCAGGTGGCAGTTTTTTATAACTTTGTTTCGCCGATGGTTTTCAAAAGGAAATCCTTGAAAATCGCGATCCGTTTCGAATGGCGGCGTTCTTCCGGATAAACGAAATACATGCCAACCGGCGGACGTTCGGTGGAGGAAAGGATGGGGGTGATATCCTTATCGCCTGCGACAAGGTAATCGGGCAGGGCGGCAATACCGGCACCGGCCTTCACCGCCTCGAAAATCGCGTAGATGGAGTTCATGCGGATCACATTCCCGGCACCGTCTTCCAGTTCTGCTACGCGGAATAACCAATTCGGATCCGCGAACGGGGCCGGTACATTTTCGGGATAGCCAATCAGCGTATGGGATTTCAGGTCGCTGACATTTTTGGGTGTACCGTATTTTTTAAGGTATTCCTTCGATGCGCAAATCTGGAAGTGAATATCGGTAAGGTGTTTTTGAATAAGGTCCGGTTGTTCCGGTTTATATAGGCGGATGGCGGCATCGGCTTCGCGCATGCTCAAATTCAAAATACGATCATCAAGCAGCATGGTGATCTGGATATCAGGATGTTCTGAGCGCAGCTGTGCCAGTTTCGGTGCGAGCCATGTCGAGCCGATAAATTCCGCTACCGTGATACGAAGTGGCCCTTCCGGCAGCTGACGGGAGTCTGCGAGTTGTCCCTCGATCATCGCAAGCTTGCCAAAGATTTCTCCGGCAGTTTTGTGAAGCAGTTCGCCCTCTTCGGTCAGAATGAGGCCGCGCGCATGGCGATGGAACAAGGTCACACTGATGGATTCTTCCAATGTGCTGATCTGACGGCTGACCGCGGATTGGGAAAGGTTCAGCGTTTCACCCGCATGGGTGAACGATCCGGCCTCTGCCACCGCATAGAAAATGCGCAGTTTGTCCCAATCCATTTTATTCCGCGGCCTCCGCCTCTTTAACCATTGTTGTTTCGTGAATACTTAAATATTTATCGGCCTCCAAGGCGGCCATGCAGCCCATACCGGCGGCGGTTACAGCCTGACGATATATTTTATCTTTCACATCCCCCGCGGCAAAGACGCCCTCGATACTGGTTGCTGTTGAATCGGGCGCCGTGATGATATAGCCCTCGTTATCGAGATCGAGTTTCCCTTTGAACAATTCGGTTGAAGGGTCGTGACCGATAGCAACGAACATACCGTCCACCGGCAGGTTTGTGACTTCACCGGTTTTGGTGTTTTCGATGTCGAGACTGTGTACGCCTGGCGCATCACCTTCGCCCAGGCCAACACCTTTGACTTCCTTTACCGCGCTATCCCACATCACCGAAATTTTAGGATTGGCAAAAAGGCGGTCCTGCGCGATTTTTTCGGCGCGCAGTTTATCACGGCGATGAATCAGCGTGACATGTTCGCAGATATTGGCGAGGAAGAGGGCTTCTTCCACCGCAGAGTTGCCACCACCAATGACGGCGACGCGTTTGTTCTTGAAGAAGAAGCCATCGCATGTCGCGCAGGCCGATACGCCCATATTGCGGAATTTGGTTTCGGATTCAAGACCGAGCCAGCGCGCCTTTGCCCCCGTGCAGATGATGATGGTGTCCGCCGTGATCACGCGGCCGGAATCGCATGTAGCCTTGTAAGGGCGTGCAGTAAAATCGACATCCGTCACAAGGTCGTAATGCATTTCGGTACCGACATGTTCGGCCTGTGACTGCATTTGTTCCATCAGCCAAGGACCCTGAATAGGGTCGGCGAAGCCGGGATAGTTTTCGACATCGGTGGTGATGGTCAATTGTCCGCCTGGTTCCAACCCCAGAATCTGAACAGGTTTCAAATTCGCGCGCGCGGCATAGATAGCAGCGGTATAACCCGCGGGGCCGGAGCCGATGATGAGAACCTTTGTATGCTGTGCTTCAACCATGTGTACGTGCCTCTTCTTTCCCTAAGTCATATAGGCCGTGTCCAAGGAAATAAAGGGGTTTTTGCCGTTTTTCCCGATGCCAGAACCACAGGAGGAAAAGCAACGAAGCCTAAAGGAAGGCGGCGCGCAGGCTGGGTTTCGGTTTGGCAAAGCGGAGCCGGGCGCGATAGGCAAGGCCAATCACTGCCAGAATCATCACGAGATCGAGACCAGTCATCAGACAAAAGACCGTATCCTTGAGATGAAAGACACCATAGCCAAGCGTGATGCCTGTTTCACCCACCCAGATGAACCAGGTAAGGAAAGAGAAGCCGCTCGGGGCGCTTTCGGTTGCATAAAAGGCGTGGATTTGCGGCAGATAGCCTAGAATGCAACTAATCGATAATAGGGGATATAAATAGACAAAAATTTCCTGTGCCCACATGGCGGACATTTCTCCCTGATATTATTATTCATTGTTACAGCCCAGCCTATATATTTACATAAAAATGTCAAGACAAATCGGATAAAGCCTGTCATTGTTATCGCCTATGCGAGTTCTTGTAGGGCGACGTGTATAGGAAAGAAAATGTTAAATGCCCATCCGCCGCCGGATTTCCGATGCGATAAGGGCGGCATCGGCCAGCGGGGGGTAGTGCCATGTCTCCAGTACGCCTTCGAACGGGCGAACATAGCCTTTTTCCACCATGATTCGGTGGAATTTGTCGAAACGGGGAGTGCCGCCATCCATAGCGATCATGTAAACCGGTTTGCCTGTCGTCGCGGCATCGCCAAGCATCGAGACACTGTCCGCCGTGACCAGAATAAAATCTGCCCAGGCCAGCATGCCGAAATAGGGGTTCGCGCCCGCGCCGTCCCAGAAATAATGCGGTTTGGTGCCAAGCCCTTCGAGAAGAGCCTGCTTTTCCATCTCGCCCGTGCGACGGGAGGCCGTAATGATGGGCGTGCCATGCAGGGCGGCGAGTTGCGCACCCAGTTTGCGCATTCCTTCAGGACTCATTGTGTGCGCCTTTGAGTTCCCCCCCAGTAACACGGCAATGCGCGGTGCTGGCAGCATGGCAAAGGTTGAGGCGAAATCTGTCTTGGCTGCCTCTAGTTTCAGGCTTGTCAGCCGGTTTGGTGCCGCCACTGTAACCACCACATTCTCCCCGCGAGTCGGATCATGCTCCGGCACGGCAACCAAATCGAAATGTTTTGGCGAAATGCGAGGGTCCTGAATCTGTACCGTGAATGTCTTTCCGCCGCTCATCTTCTTGATGTAACGAGAGGCAGCAATCGCCTTGCGGCCCGAAGCGATCAGCAGGTCCGGCCACGGGCCTTCAAAGCGCGGGATGAAGGTCGAGGCGCGTTCACAGCCGATGTAGGGGGAGAGGGTTTTCCACGGTTGGCGCAGCCCTACACGGTGTATGACGGGCGTGATACCAAGTGCTTCGGCCACGCCGAGACACTGGTTTTCCGTGCCTGCCATGCCTTCGGTGACAATCCAGCTATGCAAGGTTTTCGGGTTGACACTCATTCAAACTTCTTTCATGGTCGCACGCGTTTTCAAAATCCTGAAAAAATCTCTTGTAATTCATTAGGCGCAACTTTATATCAGCAGAATTCCAATTCGCACAATAATTTTGCGTATCATTGAAAGAAACTTTCGAAAGTAAACTATGCGCCGTATCAAGCTCGACAAAATTGACCGTAAAATCCTGAAAGACCTGCAGGCCGATGGCCGCATCACGAACGTGGAACTGGCCAAACGCGCCGGTATTTCCGCACCGCCTTGCCTTCGCCGTGTCAGATCCCTCGAAGAATCAGGCTTCATCAAAGGATATCATGCGAGAATCGAACCGCAAGCGCTGGGCTATGGCATTACCGTTTTCGCGCTGGTACGCCTGACATCCCAGGCCGAAACAGACCTGAAAAAATTCGAAGATATGTGCCGTGGCTGGCCGCTGGTCCGCGAATGCCACATGCTGTCCGGCGAAGTGGATTTCGTTCTGCGTATCGTGGCGAAGGATTGGGATTCCTATCAGCGTTTCCTGACCGAGAATTTGACGAGCGCACCGAACGTCACATCCGTCAAAACCATGCCGCTGGTCCGCACCGCGAAGGAAGAGCCGGGCGTTCCGATCGACATCGATTAAGAATGCTTGATATCCGGCGGGACTTCTGTCAGATGCTGCGGAACAAGACACGCATCTTCACCCGATAAAATGCGATCGCGTAAATGCAAAATGGCTTCGCCATCCGCGCGGGCCATGTTGGCGTTCGAGAAGTCATGATTGTCGGTGATCTCAACGGCGCCTTCGAGCCATGATGTCAATTCCATGCTCATATCAGATGTCGGAAATTCCCGCTCCACGATGACGAGAGGTGGAGGCCCGCCAAGCTTTCCTTCGAAAATATCGATTTCAAAGGGTTTCTGATCTCTGGAAGGATAAACGCAAACCCGTTTCTTCTCAATGATACGGTCGCCGCACAGGGCCAGCATTTCCTGCGCGTCTTCCATGGGGATGGGGTATTCAAACTCTTTCCCCTTTCCGCCGGATTTAGGACCTTTGATCGTCAGGAACGCTTCGTCATCCATGATGCGTACGCGTACAGTTCGCGCTGGATCGAGATTCAAATAGCCTTGAACGATCTTTTTGCTGGCGGCCAGTGGCAAGGCCGGTGCTTGCGCCAGCAGGAAACGACGTTCGATTTCATCGGCCATTTAAATCTCCTTGTCTATTACTCGAACAATACTTCCACGATTTCGTAACTGACCGCGCCTTTGGGCGAGCGGACTTCGACGGAATCGCCCTGCGATTTACCAATCAAGGCGCGAGCAATCGGCGAGGTGATAGAAATTTTACCATGATCCGCGTTCGATTCATATTCGCCAACAATATGCAGCCGGCGTTCTTCGTCCGTATTTTCATCGACGATCAGGATTTTTGCACCGAATTTGATCGTTGTGTGCCCCGCGAATTGCGAGGGATCGATGATCTCGGCCGCACTGATGACAGCCTCAAGTTCCTTGATACGGCCTTCATTAAAAGACTGACGTTCGCGAGCGGCAGAGTACTCTGCGTTTTCAGACAGGTCGCCATGGGCGCGCGCTTCGGCAATCGCAGCCACGATTTCGGGGCGCGTTTCATTGATACGAAGGCGAAGTTCCTTTTCCAGGGCTTCCACGCCAGCGCGGGTCATCGGGATCTTGTCCATAATCGTCCTCTTCAAACAAAGCAAAATCCGCCACAGAGGGCGGATATCATTCTGTACTTAAACTAGGCCC
Organism: uncultured Alphaproteobacteria bacterium; assembly: GCA_946481075.1. Next base: position 783,798 of record CAMLMC010000001.1, on the reverse strand, counting down.
GCTACACGAGAACGTCAAGGGGAAGAGGCGCTTTGTAAAAAAATTCTGGAAAATTGAAATAAAAACCCCGGCCTGTGGAGTGGCCGGGGTTTTTTACCCTAGGAAAGGGAGCCTGTTAACTACTTGGCCTGTACACCGGGCTTGTTGAAGTTATAGGTGGTACGGGCGGGACCATCGGCGGCGCGTTGAGGGCCCCATTTGCTGAAGACGCGAAATTCATCAATCGACAAGACATCATCATTGTTTGCGTCGTTCATGTTGAACATTTCATATTCGTTTTCGAACATAGATGCGTTCATGAATTCTTTGAGATCCATAACACCATCACCATTTGTGTCTGCTTTCTGGAATTCGGCATCGCGTGTGCTATAGGTTGTTTCTGTCTTCACGTAGCCTACCACTTCCGTTACTTCACGAGCGAAAGAGGGAGCAGAAACAGTGATTGCAAGTGCGGCAACAGCGGCGCCCAGCATAAGTTTTTTCATTTTTAATTCTCCTATTCTTAAAAATTTTCGTTTCCGGTGTAACAAACGCAGGGCGTTACAATTGGTTCCGGGCAACAAAAAACCGCGCTAAAAAGCGCGGTTTTCTGCCAATTCTTATCAGGTTTAGCCTGCAAGCCTTTCTTCCTTATCCGTATCATCAACCGGGAAATAAGCCTGAATAGGTTTTACATCCATCTGGCGGAATTTCAGGGCGCGGATTGCCTGAACCCCTGCGCGGGCCGCCGTAAGCAGCGTAAAGCAGGGCACCTTGTGCGCGAGAGCCAGGCGGCGGATCGAGAGAGAGTCGGTCAGCGCCTGCGGCCCCTTGGTCGTGGTGTTGATCATGAAATCAATTTCGCCATTGATGATGGCGTCACCGATGTGAGGCTGGCCTTCCATCACCTTGTTTACACGGGTGACTTCGAGGCCGGCCTTTTTCAAATAAGCAGCCGTGCCGCCCGTGGAGACGATTTTAAAGCCAAGTTCCGATAGTTCACGCGCAACCGCGATCAGGGATTCCTTATCGCTGTCTTTGACCGACAGGAACACGGTGCCTTCGGTCGGCAGTTTGATGCCCGCGCCAAGCTGCGCCTTCAGATAGGCCTGCGCCACATCCTTGTCGAGGCCCATGACTTCACCGGTTGATTTCATTTCTGGGCCAAGCAGGACATCGGTGCCGGGGAAACGTCCGAACGGGAAGACGGGAGCCTTTACCGCCGTATGTTCCATCGACATGCCCTTGAGTTGATCTTTGAAGTTGGACAAAGGTTCGCCCGCCATGACGCGTGCTGCGATCTTGGCCACTTGAACGCCTGTTGCCTTGGCAACGAACGGCACGGTGCGCGAGGCGCGCGGATTCACCTCTAGGATAAAGATATCGTATTCGCCCGTGTCCTTGTTGCGTTTCAGGGCAAACTGTATATTCATCAGGCCCTTTACGTTTAGTGCCTTGGCCAGTTTCACGGCCTGATTTTCAAGTTCTTTCACCGTTTTGAAGGGAAGGGAGTGCGGCGGTAGAACGCAGGCGCTATCGCCCGAGTGAATGCCGGCCTCTTCGATATGTTCCATGATGCCCGCGATATAGGTGTCTTTGCCATCCGACAAGACATCGACATCGATTTCCAGTGCGCCTTTCAAGTAGCGATCCAGAAGAACGGGGTTTTTACCCGAGACATCAATGGCGCGGCCCATATAGGATTTGAGTTCATCCATCGTCTGGACGATTTCCATGCCTTGTCCGCCGAGAACGTAGGACGGGCGTATGACAAGAGGGAAGCCGATTTTTTCCGCCTCTTTGATTGCCTCTTCTTCGGAACGGCAGAGCGCATTGTCCGGTTGGCGCAGTTTGAGTTTGTGCAGAAGTTTTTGGAACCGTTCGCGGTCTTCGGCGAGATCGATGGCGTCCGGATCGGTACCGAGGATTTTGATGCCCGCAGCTTCCAGATCATGGCTGAGCTTTAACGGTGTTTGTCCGCCAAGCTGTACAATCGCGCCATGAACCGTGCCATTTGTTGCTTCCTTATTGATAATTTCGATCACATCTTCGGCTGTCAGCGGTTCGAAATAAAGGCGATCCGAGGTATCGTAATCCGTTGAAACCGTTTCGGGGTTGCAGTTGATCATGATGGTTTCATAGCCGGCTTCTTTCAAGGCGTAACAGGCATGAACGCAGCAATAGTCGAATTCAATCCCCTGGCCGATGCGATTGGGACCGCCGCCGAGGATGACGACTTTCTTTCTGCCCGTCGGTTCGGATTCACATTCCGCCGGCGTCATGCCGTTGCCTTCATAGGCAGAATACATATACGGCGTTTCGGAGGGTATTTCCCCTGCGCACGTGTCAATCCGTTTGAAGACGGGGTGGACATTGTGTTTCGTCCGCGCCTTTGTGACCGATTTTTCATCGGTGCCGACAAGTTTGGCAAGACGGCTATCGGCAAAGCCGAGTTTCTTGACAGAAAGCCAGTCTTCGGCGTTGCTTGGAAGGCCGCCTTTTTTGATTTCGGTTTCAGTATCGATCACATGTTTGATACGTTTCAGGAACCATGTGTCGATTTTACAGGCCTCATAGATTTCATCGATTGAAAAGCCATGACGCATGGCTTGCGCCACGTAGAGAAGGCGGCGCGGCGAGGGGATAGAGATGGCAGCGCGGATCTGGTCATGGTCCGGGGTGTCATTTTCACCGATCTTCATATCGTTGAAACCATCGAGTTTATCTTCGAGCGAACGCAGAGCTTTTTGAATGGCTTCTTCAAAGCAGCGGCCCATCGCCATCGCTTCGCCAACGGACTTCATGGATGTTGTCAGAGTCTTTGTCGTGCCTTTGAATTTGTCAAAGTTGAAACGCGGGATTTTGACCACGACATAATCAATGGTGGGTTCAAAAGATGCCGGAATTTTACCGCCTGTGATATCGTTGCCTAATTCGTCGAGCGTGTACCCAACCGCGAGCTTGGCTGCGATTTTCGCAATCGGGAAACCTGTTGCCTTTGACGCCAGTGCAGAAGAGCGCGACACGCGCGGGTTCATTTCAATCACGATCATGCGGCCCGTTTCAGGGTGGATGGCGAACTGAACGTTCGATCCGCCTGTTTCCACGCCGATACCGCGCAGCACCTTGATCGAGGCGTTGCGCATGATCTGGTATTCTTTGTCGGTGAGCGTCAAAGCCGGGGCAACGGTGATCGAATCCCCTGTATGAACGCCCATGGGGTCAATGTTTTCAATCGAACAAACAATGATGCAATTGTCTTTGCGGTCGCGCACGACCTCCATCTCATATTCTTTCCAGCCGAGAAGCGATTCTTCAACGAGGATTTGGGAGATGGGAGAGGCGTCGAGGCCTTCCTGTGTGATCTGTTCGTATTGTTCCTTGTTATAGGCAATGCCGCCGCCGGTGCCGCCGAGGGTGAAGGCTGGGCGGATAATGGCGGGCAGCCCGATTTTTGCCATTGCTGCGCGCGCCTCTTCCATATTGTGCGCGAGTTCGGAGCGGGCAGATTCAAGACCCAGTTCATCCATGCAGCGTTTGAACAGGTCCCGGTCTTCGGCCTTCGCGATCGCTTCGCGGTTCGCGCCGATGAGTTCGATGCCGAGACGATCAAGCGTGCCGTTTTCGGCAAGCGCGAGGGCGGTGTTCAGCGCGGTTTGTCCGCCCATTGTGGGGAGAAGTGCATCCGGTTTTTCTTTCTCCAGAATTTTTGCGACGATTTCCGGAGTAATCGGTTCGATATATGTCGCATCCGCCATCGACGGGTCGGTCATGATGGTTGCCGGGTTTGAGTTCACCAGGATGACGCGGTAGCCTTCCTCGCGCAGGGCCTTACAGGCTTGCGTGCCCGAATAATCAAACTCACACGCCTGACCGATAACGATGGGGCCTGCGCCGATGATGCAGATGGATTTTATGTCAGTCCGTTTAGGCATGTTTGCTCTTCTTCTTGTCTTTGTGGGCGGTGATGGGGACGAATTCTTGGAAATCGTAGTTGTATTGCAAAAGATTGCCTGTTTCCATGTCAAAGAGCCACGGGCGGATAACGACGCGGTCTTCTTCTAGCGCTTTTGCTACGCTGGGGTAAGATCTCAGGTTTTCAGCAGACAAAAGGACGATTTGTTCTTCTGACTGGCGGAGTAATTCATCATGAGTGTGAGAGCAGCCACAGATTGATTTGGCACGTTCCACGCCTTCTTGCGCAACATTGATGAAGGATGAAATTTCATCATCGTCGATTTTTTCGACCATTGCCTTGATCGCGCCACAACCTGTATGGCCGAGGATGACGATTTCTTTGACGTTGTTATGTATCAGCGCGAATTGGAGGGCCGCGGCGAGCGCGGTTCCTTTTTTATAGGGGCGTACGATCGCGCCCATAGCCTTGTGTGCAAAAAAAGTCCCCGGTTCGGGGCGGAAAATCGTTCCGGGATTCGAACGGGAATCGATGCACGATATGATGAAGTAATCCGGCGACTGTCCATCCTTCACCAAACGCTTCATAATCGCGCCCGCGCCTTCATACGTTTCCTTGCGGAATAGTTTGAAACCTTTGAGAAGAGCATTTGCCATTATCGTCCCTCCACTTTTAAAACATTCGTGTGTTTCTTTAAATAACGTAACGTCAGACCAATCATCAGAAATACGGCCAGCATAACCGGCCATGCCAGATCATCGATCACCCATTCACGCAAAGACTCCCCTTCAAAGAAAATATCGGTGATAAATTCAGTGATGAAGAATGCCGCGCCGATGGCAATGAAACCAGGATATTCTCGTTTCAATACGGTTTTCCACGAATAGGGCATATCAGGTGCTTGCCAGAGCGTTAAATTTGGTAAGATCACGGGTGTTCTGGCACGCCAGTCCTTATAGGGTTCACCATAGTTATCTTCCAGGAATTTTTCTTCGGTGAGAATAATGCGTTCCATATATATAAAGAACGTCATAGCGCCTAGCAGTACAAGCCACCACACCTTGATCGATAACAACAGTCCGAGAATAATGACGAAGTTGCCGAGATAGAGAGGATTGCGAACAATCGAATACATGCCTTTGGTGTTCAGATGATGGGCCCGTTGCGCCGACGTATTGCGTCCGGATGTCCCGGCCGGAACATATCCAACGGTGTAACAGCGGATCGCTAGCCCCAAAAGGGAAAGCAAAAAGCAAAGGCCAACCCAGACATCCTCGAGCCCGTCACCGATCATCTGTTCAACCCACAGGCTTTCTTTCATTGCGATCAAAATCGGCGGAATGATCAGAAGTGGTAAATAGCTTCGATAACGAAACATCGTGTGACCGTGTTTTACCATCGTTTCGTAAAGGCTCATGCGGCTTTGCTCCCTTTGTGGTTGCGTATCATGTCCACGAAGCGGTCGAAAAGATAATGACTGTCCTGCGGCCCCGGTGAAGCCTCGGGGTGATATTGAACAGAGAATGCAGGTTTGTCTTTCACACGCAGGCCTTCATTTGAACCATCGAACAAGGACACATGCGTGACTTCGGCATTTGCGGGCAATGTTTCGGGAAGAACACAAAAGCCATGGTTTTGCGATGTGATTTCAACCTTGCCGGTCGTCAGGTCTTTCACAGGCTGGTTCGCGCCGCGGTGGCCAAGGTGCATTTTCTTCGTCTGGCCGCCAAGAGCAAGGGCCAGCATCTGGTGTCCCAGGCAAATGCCAAACAACGGAATATTTTTATCGAGAAGCGCCTTGATGGTCGGGACGGCATATTCGCCTGTCGCCGCCGGATCGCCGGGGCCGTTGGAGAGGAACACGCCGTCCGGCTTATGCGCCATGATATCGTCGGCAGTAGAATTGCCCGGGACGACGGTGACTTTGCAACCCGTATTGGCGAGGCAGCGCAGGATATTTCTCTTCGCACCGAAATCTACCGCAACCACATGGAATTTCGGATCAGACAATTTGCCGTAGCCTTTGCCCAGCGTCCAGCATGTCTCTTCCCATTTATAGGTTTGTGTGCAGGAGACATCTTTCGCAAGGTCCATGCCTTCCAGTCCCGGCCAAGCGGCGGCTTCTTTTTTCAGCGCGTCGATATCGAACTTGCCGTCATAATTGACGCAGAGAATGCCGTTCGGCGCGCCGATATCACGAATGCGGCGGGTGAGGGCGCGGGTGTCGATTCCGCAAATTCCGGGCAGATTGTATGATTTCAGCCAAAGATCGAAATGGCGGGTGGCGCGCCAGCTGGCATCATCGGTTATCGCTTCACGCAAGATGCAGCCACGCGCAGCCGGATTGATGGTTTCGATGTCTTCATCATTCGTGCCGACATTGCCGATATGGGGGAAGGTAAAGGTGATGATCTGGCCAGCGTAAGAGGGGTCAGTCAGGATTTCCTGATAGCCGGTCATCGATGTGTTGAAGCAGATTTCGCCGATTGTTTTAACTTCGGCGCCGAGCCCTTGGCCGTAAAATATTGATCCGTCTGCTAAAACAATAACCGCGCTTGCGTTTTTCGGGGGCTTTGTCGTAGATATATCAGACATCAATTTCGCTTCCAGTTTGGGTTAGGCCACTGGAAGATGATTTAGTAAACAAAATTACCGCCCAAGGGAAGAAAAAACATGAGCAAACGCGAAGAAATTAACGCCGCCCTGAAAGAGGCCATGAAAAACAAGGACATGGAGAAGGTTGCCGCTGTGCGTCTTATTATCTCTGCCATGAAGGAAAAGGATATCAACAGCCGGACGGATGGCGCGAAAACCGAAATCGACGACTCGGGGATTTTGAGTCTTCTGCAATCCATGATCAAGCAGCGGACGGAAAGTGCCAAAATTTACGCTGAGAACAACCGGCCCGAACTGGCGGCGAAGGAAGAGGCCGAAATCGCCATCATTCAGTCGTTCCTGCCAAAACAATTGTCTGATGACGAGGTCGCCAAGATCATCGAAGATATCATCGCCAAAACCGGCGCGGCCGGAATCAAGGACATGGGCAAAGTGATGGGCGAACTGAAAGCGGGTTATGCAGGGCAGCTCGACATGGGGAAAGCTGGCGGGGTTATCAAACAGAAATTATCGGCGTAGTTCATAATGGCATAGTAAAAAAGCGGCCCCGTAGCGGGGCCGTTTTAGTCCAGGGAGAATAATTTTTACGAATTTCTGGTCAGGCCCATGAAAGGGGCTGCAAGGCCCAGAAACGGGTTCGAGGCCGGTGTTTTCGCTGCTGTTGGCACGGCGGCACCACCGAATGTTCTTTGCGCGAAGGAAATGCCTGCGCCTGTATCCTTGAATGTGTTTGCCAATCTTGCCATGTTTGTCTCGCTATCGGGCGTTGTTAAATTCTATGTATCCATCATAAAAAATTAACCGAACCAATGTCAAAAAAGCGCCAAGGAGGCGCTTTTTATCGTTAATAATCAATTTATTAGCTAAATTCGGCGTAATTCCTTATACATCTCCAAACCATCCGTGGCGAGGCCACTGCTGGTCTGCATCGAGATAACGATGGATTTCAATCCTTGGTCGACATCTTTCACGGCGTCCGCCGCGTTTTGCATGTGATGGGAGATGTCCTGCGTTACCGCGCTTTGCTCTTCAATCGCGCTGGCTACGCTGGCAACGCCATGCTGTATTTCGTTAATGGACTGCCGGATATTTTGAAGCATGCCGACCACATTGCCGGATATATCCTGCATGTTCACAATCTCGCTGGAAATCTTGTCGGTTGCCTGCGCCACCTGATTGGCCAGACTTTTCACCTCGCTCGCTACGACGGCAAAGCCCTTTCCGGCATCACCCGCACGGGCAGATTCTATCGTGGCATTCAAGGCGAGAAGATTGATCTGGTTGGCGATATCCTGAATGAGGGAGACGATTCCCGTCATTTGCCCCGCAGCAGACGATAATTCCTGCGTGGATTTATCGGCATTCTCCGTCAACTCCATGGCGTTGGCGACGGCGGATTGTGATAGGGACATGCTTTGGGAGATTTCACGGATGGAGCTGTTCAGTTCTTCCGTGCCAGCCGCAACGGTTCCTACCTTTTCCGACGCTTGTCCGGCCGCGACCGCCGCCTTACCGGATTGATCGGTGGCATCCCCGACGGCGTGGACGATTTTGTTCAGATTCTGATCGACAATGTTGCCTATTCTCTCTGATTCCATGCGTTTGATATATTGCGGCGTTATGTCGGTTGCAAATTTTATAATTTTAAATACTTTGCCATTCGGGTCAAAAATCGGGTTGTAGGAGGCCTGAATCCATATTTCCTTTCCTTCCTTGCTGATCCGTTTGAATTCCCCGGCCTGAAAATGACCCGCGCGGAGTTCGTCCCACAGACGGCGGTATTCGTCTGTTTGTGCGTGCTCTGGCTCCACAAATATGCGGTGATGCTTACCCTGAATTTCATCGAGGGTGTAGCCAAGCGCGCCAAGGAAATTCGGATTGGCCCATTGGATTGTGCCATCGAGGTTGAAGTGGATGACCGCCTGAGCTTTACCAATCGCATCGATCTGGCCTTCGAGTTCAGCTTTCTCCATAACGACATTTGTGACGTCAGTGGCGTATTTGACGATCTTGACCGTCTTGCCGGATTTGGTTTTTACGGGATTGTAAGATGCCTGGATCCAGATTTCCTTGCCGCCCTTACCAAAGCGTTGATATTGCGAAGATTGGAAATTTCCGGCCGCCAGATCTTCCCAGAATTTTCTATAGTCGCTGGAATTGGCGTAGTCCGTACTGACGAACATGCGGTGATGCTTGCCTTGAATTTCTTCGAGGTTATAGCCCATGGCATTCAGGAAGTTTTTATTGGCTTTTATGATTGTTCCATCCGGATGGAATTCGATGACGGCCTGAGAAAGATTAAGGGCGTCAAGAATCGCTTGCGCCTTTGCGGAAATATTGAACACACCACACCTCTATTGCGTTAAAAATTAATTGAATTGACACACATCAAACAAACGGCGGACATTGATTTTTATTCCGTTTGTTTTCCCTATCTCCTCCTTTTTGGTTGGCGAAAACTAAAAATAGGCAACCTCTTAAAGAGATTACCTATTAATGATATTACTATCCGCTCTGGGAGACGAATTAAATATTAGTAATGTTTTGACTGTCGCTTAGTTGCTGACAAGGTTTTTCGACATTTCCTGCACTTCCTTGGTGTATTGGTTCGAAACTTCCATGGAAGAGAGGATCTGGCGTAAATTTTCATCGACGTCGCTACAAGCGATCGAGGCGGTTTGCATATGTTCAGACATCTGGTTCGTCACTGCGCTTTGTTCCTCGATCGCGCTGGCAACGCCCGTCACGCCGGATTCGATAGAATTGATCGCCGTTTTGATGCTGCCGAGGGCGCTCACGACCTCGTTCGAAACATTTTGCATACCCGTGATCTCCAGCGAGATTTTGTCCGTTGCCTGAGCCACCTGCATCGCAAGGTTTTTCACTTCGCTTGCCACCACCGCGAAACCCTTGCCCGCATCACCGGCGCGCGCGGATTCTATGGTGGCGTTCAGGGCCAGCAAGTTGATCTGGTTTGCAATATCCTGAATGATGGAAACGATCCCGCCCATCTGTTCCGCGGCCAAGGCCAACTCCTGCGTGGATTTATCGGCCTGCTCGGTGAGCTGCATCGCCTCGGCCACGGCGGATTTGGAGTGCGCCATACTGGTGGCGATTTCCTGGATGGAGCTGTTGAGCTCTTCCGCTGCTGCTGCGATGGTTTGTACGGTCGTTGCCGCCTGTGTTGAGGCCGCAGCAGCAGAATTGGTTTGAGTGCTGGCCTTACCCACTGCATCGACGATGCTGCCCAGATTCTGGTCCACCATTCCGCCGAGCCGTGTTTTTTCTTCGCGAGCCCGCACCTGCGCCGTGATGTCGGTCGCGTATTTCACAACCTTGAACGGCCTTCCTGCCGGATCGAAAATAGGATTATAGGAGGCCTGAATCCATATTTCCTTGCCACCCTTGCCAAAGCGGCGATATTCGGCCGCTTGAAACTCCCCGCGGCGGAGTGTTTCCCAAAAGAAGTGATAGTCTTGCGACATGGCGTGCGCGGGTTCGACGAACATGCGGTGGTGTTGCCCCCTTATTTCGTCAAGCGTGTAGCCAACCGCGCCGAGGAAATTGGCATTCGCCGTAATAATCGTACCATCCAGATTGAATTCGATTACGGCCTGCGATTTGCTGATGGCGTTTAATTGCCCCTTGTAATCGGCATTTTGCAATGTCTGGGCCGTGATGTCGGTTGCGTATTTGACGACCTTGTAGACCTTGCCATGGGAATCGAGGAGGGGGTTGTAGGAGGCCTGGATCCAGATTTCCTTACCGCCCTTGGCAAGGCGTTTATATTCGGCCACCTGAAATTCCCCGTTTCGCAGCGTAGCCCAAAAACTTGAGTAGTCGGATGTCTGTGCATAGGCCGGTTCGACAAACATGCGGTGGTGCTGCCCCTTTATTTCATCAAGGTTATATCCCATCGCACTAAGGAAGTTTTCGTTGGCCCATAGAATTGTCCCGTCTGGTTCGAATTCAATCACGGCCTGTGATTTGTTCAGGGCGTCCAGTTTGGCCGCCAGTTCGCTACTTTTATTTGATTGAAAGAAAGACCCCATAAGCATTCCCCTTTGCACTGCGTGCTTTAGATAACATGGCACAAGATCACCGAGTCATAGAGGCGACTCATTCAATTAAGGGTATACTTATTGCGCTGCACACTCAACCATGGGGTGTTAATGTATGCACCTGTCTGGGGAAAAAGCGATGCATGACAAAAGCAGGCCGACCTGTTATCACTAATCGCATGACCATACCCCCGCGTTTTCTTGACGAATTGCGGTCCCGCATCACCTTATCGGAGATCGTGGGGCGCAAGGTGCGCCTGACCCGTGCCGGGCGGGAATTCAAAGGGTGTTGCCCGTTCCATAATGAAAAGACGCCATCTTTTTACGTCAACGACGATAAGCAATTCTATCATTGTTTCGGTTGCGGTGCGCATGGCAGCGCCTTTGATTTCGTGATGAACACAGAGAATTTTTCGTTCATCGAAGCGATCGAGACTCTGGCGCAAAAGGCCGGGATGCAGGTGCCGCAATCCACTCCACAGGACATTGAAAGATCGAAAAAGGAAAAAAGTCTCTACAGCCTTATGGACGAGGCGGCGAAATACATGGAAAAGGCGCTACGCGATCCGGCCGCCAAAACGGCCTACGAATATATGCGTCAAGAACGGGGTGTTCCCGAAGATATCCTAAATTCATTCCGCATTGGCTATGCCCCCGCCGATATGCAGGCCATGCGCAAATATTTGGCCAATCTTGGTTATACCGATGCCCAGATGATCGAGGGCGGTCTGTTAAAAACGTCTGACAAGTCTAAGGAACCATACGCTTTTTTCCGTGAGAGAGTTATGTTCCCCGTGCCGGACCGCAGGGGCCGGATCGTTGCCTTTGGCGGGCGGATATTACCGGAACATTTGCGCGCGCCTGACCGGGGTGATTTCAAACCACCGAAATATATCAATTCCACCGATACGCCGCTGTTCCATAAGGGCGGCATGCTGTATGGAGAACCGCACGCAAGGGCTGCCGCCGCCGACGGCCAGCCTGTGGTGGTGGTGGAAGGGTATTTGGACGTCATCGCCTGTTTCCGGGCTGGCATTCGCGGTGCTGTGGCGCCGCTCGGCACGGCGCTGACCGAGGACCAGATCCTCGTGCTCTGGAAGATGATTCCTGATGATACGAAAGTTCCAATCCTGTGTTTTGACGGGGATGAGGCCGGAAAACGTGCTGCATCAAGGGCTTGCGCCCGTTTGTTGCCATTGTTAAAGCCTGGCCATAGCGCCAAAATCGCCTTTTTGCCCGACGGGGAAGACCCCGATTCTCTGGTGCAGGAGAAGGGGGCAGATGCCTTGAAAGCCGTTCTCGATGGCGCCTTGAACCTTGTGGATTTCCTGTGGATGGACCACACGGAAGGGCGTAATTTTGCCACCCCTGAGGAACGGGCGGGCCTGTCGAAAACTTTAGAGGATGAGGCGGGACGGATTGCCGATCGTACGGTCCAGCATTTTTATCGTGAAGCATTCCGCGAAAAAATCCGCAAGGCTTTTGCCCCGGCACCGCAAGAGCGCCAGCCATGGCAGCCGCGCGGGCAGGGCGGCGGTAATTGGCAAAAGGGCGGGAAATGGGGGAATTCTGCGCATTTGCCGCCTGTTTCGTCGCTGAAGAGGCCCTCTTTTTCACGTGCCAACCTGATTCCCATGGCGCTTTTGGCCTCGATTATCAACAATCCCGCGATTTTTCACGAGATAGAGGAGGAGTTCGGCCACCTCCACCTTCCGGAAAATGCGCTTGACCGGCTTCGCCAGTCTGTTTTATCTACACTCGGACAAAATCCTGATCTTGACGGGGCGGGTCTCAAGACCCATTTGATAGAGCAAGGATTTGGCGGGGAATTGCAGCATATTCTGTCGGATTCCATTTACACCCATGCGGCGTTTGCAAGGCCCCAAAAGGAGCCGTTCGATGCGCTGGGCGGATGGAGGGAGGCCTGGAAGGCCATGGAAGAGCAATCATCCCAAGCGGATCTTGAGCGGGTAAAAGCCGCCCTGATCGAAAATTTGAACGAGGACAACGAAAATCGTCTGAAGGCCCTGCGCGAAATGCGCAACAGTTCAGACGGGTAATGCATCAAAGGCTTTGAATTTAAGGCAAATTCCGGTCTAATGAGCGAATCGGATAAGCAGGACTGCGAAAGAATAATGGCAACAACGAAGACAACCAAAACCCCGGCGAAAAAAGCGGCTCCCAAGGCGACACCTGCGGCACAGAAAAAGGCCGCAAAAACGGTGAAAGCCGCCAAGTCTGCGAAAGACAAGAAGGATGAAGAATCCGAAGAGGAGGGCGCCGATGCCGGCCCCGCCGCCAACACGCCCAAAGGCACGCTGGCACAGATTGTCAAAAAACTGATCTCCAAAGGGAAAGAGCGCGGTTACATCACCTATGATGAACTGAATGCGGCGTTGCCTGCCGAGAGCTTTACCTCTGAACAAATCGAAGATGCGATGTCCACGCTCTCCGATGTCGGCATCCAGATGTCCGATGGCGGCGAGGAAGATGCCGAAGAAGAAGAAAAAGAAGGCGGCGATTACGAATCCGGCGGTAACATTTCTGCCGACGACACTGGCCGTACAGACGACCCCGTGCGCATGTATCTGCGCGAAATGGGATCAGTCGAACTATTGTCCCGTGAAGGCGAGATTGCGATTGCCAAACGTATCGAGGCGGGACGCGAATTGATGATCGGCGGGATTTGCGAAAGCCCGCTCGCGATTGAATCTCTTCTCGCATGGTATGAGGCACTTCAGAAGGGGGATATTCTTCTGCGTGAGGTTATCGACCTCGATGCGACATATGGTTCTCCCGAAGGCGGCGACGCGCCTGCCGCGGGTGATATTGATGACGAACCCGCCGAAGGCGGCGAAGGTGGTGAAGGCGGCGGTGAGGCCGATGAAGCCGATAACCCGTCTCTGGCCGCAATGGAAGAGCAGTTGAAGCCGCAAGTCTTCGAAAGCTTTGCCAAGATCAAGAAAACCTACAAGAAAATGCAGACGGCGCAAAAAGAGCGCCTGGAATTTTTGCAGGCCGGTAAAGCTGTTCCCGCAGACCTTGATAAAAAATACGGCAAATTGACCACCGAAATGGTCGGGCTGATGAACGAAGTGCGCATGAACAATGCGCGTATCGAACAACTGATCGAGGCGCTTTACAAAATCAACCGCGAACTTGTCGGCATGGAAGGCAAGCTTCTCCGCATGGCGGTTGATTCCAAGGTGAAGCGCGAGTCGTTCCTTGATAACTATTACGGGCACGAGCTTGACCCGAAATGGCTTTCGAAGGTTCGTAAATTAGACAAGAACTGGGAAAAATTCGCCGAAAAGAACGAAGACAAGATTGCCGAAATCCGCAATCAGATTGCGACCATCGCCGATGAGGCGATGTTGCCGATCAGCGAGTTCCGCCGTATCACGGGCACCGTGCAAAAAGGCGAAAAAGAAGCCGCCCGCGCCAAGAAGGAAATGGTGGAGGCGAACCTGCGTCTGGTTATTTCCATCGCCAAGAAATACACGAACCGCGGGCTGCAATTCCTCGATCTTATCCAGGAAGGCAATATCGGTTTGATGAAGGCCGTCGATAAATTCGAATATCGCCGCGGTTATAAATTCTCGACTTATGCCACATGGTGGATTCGTCAGGCCATTACGCGTTCCATCGCCGACCAGGCGCGTACGATCCGTATTCCGGTGCATATGATCGAAACAATCAACAAGCTGGTCCGCACATCACGCCAGATGATGCACGAAATCGGACGCGAGCCGACGCCGGAAGAATTGGCGGCGCGTTTGCACATGCCGCTCGATAAGGTTCGCAAGGTTCTCAAAATCGCGAAGGAGCCTGTCTCGCTCGAAACGCCGATCGGGGATGAAGAAGATTCATCGCTGGGCGATTTCATCGAAGACAAGAATGCGATTTTGCCTGTTGAGGCCGCGATTCATTCCAACCTGCGCGAAACGACAACCCGCGTTCTGGCGTCCCTGACGCCGCGTGAGGAGCGCGTGCTTCGCATGCGCTTTGGTATAGGTATGAACACCGACCACACGCTGGAAGAAGTCGGTCAGCAGTTCAACGTGACGCGTGAGCGTATCCGCCAGATCGAGGCGAAGGCGCTGCGTAAGCTCAAGCATCCGTCACGTTCCCGCAAATTGCGCAGCTTCCTGGATACATGATCATGAACGTTGCCCGTGAATTCAAAAGTGCTGCTACTCATACGCTCGTTGGTGCATGGGTGGGGGCGCATTTAGGCCTTGCGTCTGGCGACACAAAATTCATGTTTGTTGGCGGGATTTTGGGGTTGGGTGTTTATCTTCATAATAAATCGGAAGACTACGTTGATCGTACAAATGCGCGCATAAACGCGCATAGAATCATGACGCCGCCCCCTATGCCGACACCGAAAGTTAAATAATGCGTGATATTATCGATGAAATTGTAGACGGGGATAACGACAAGTTCGAGCCCCTTATGAAGGCCGTCACGGAATCCACAATCTATGTGTTTGCGCAGGCCGAAGATGAAGAGGGATTGGTACTCAACTTCCTGAATTATACATTGGAAGATGACCAGACGATTGAATATATCCCGCTTTTTTCCGACCAGGATGAAGTTGATGAATTCGTGATGGACGAAGATGTTCCGGACGGATTTTCGCTTTATGAATTCGAAGGCGCGGAATTTGCGGACCTGATGGATATGGAACAGTTCCTGATGCTCAATCCCATTTCCGGCGGCATCGTGTTTCAGGGCGCGCATTTAAAGGCTGCCATCCTGGGTGAGATAGCGCCGGGCGATGAATAAAATAGAACGGGCAGTTTGGCCCGTTTTTTTTATGATCGCTTAAAATTGAGCCATCTGAAAAGACCGTGCCTGTCTATCCATACGGCGTAATCGCGATAGGTTTGATCCTGTGATAAATGCCGTTCTTCCGTTTTCGCCCGCACGTAATAGATGAAATTAATCATCAGCAGAACAATACAGGTTTGTATGGCTGCCAAAGGCCTGTCCATTATCATGAGGAAGGGTGCAAAGGTCATCCACCAAGACAGGTTCTTGGCGATATAGGCCGGATGCTTGGTGAAACGATAGGGGCCGGATGTGATGATGCCGCGATGGGTGAGGTTTGAAAAACGAAGGCCAAAGGCCATGGTCGCCCATGTATAGACAACAAGACTTGCAATGAAGATAACCGACCAGATAGTCGTAAAGAGCGGGTAGTCCGCGACAATTTCTTTCCAATCCGGTGCGGGGCCTTTGTTGAGGTAATATCTGTCAAAAACAGACCAGAACGGTTCATAGCATATCAGCGCCACGGTCCAGCCGAGAAAGGTCGGCTCTGATGATCGCTCATGCGTATCTATCACGCGCAGCGCGAACAAATAGCCGCACGTTGTAAATAAAAGGTCGATTGTAAGCAGGGTGAACGAGGCGAGAATGGCCATGGTGAGAATGTCGGCATTCTGTACCGCCCCTTGAAAGACTTGTACGTTCTCAGGAAGATTTCCAATATTTCCGCTCAGCAGAGCGAACATCAGGGGCGTAAAGAAACCCTTGATCAGCCATGATCTTGTATGCGGTAAAAGAAGGGATTTATCGGCGCGGCGATATTGGCCCAAGGCGATTAATCCCACGTTATAGTACCCGTCTTCCGGGGATGCCATGACGCTATCGACGAGTATGATGTATAAAATGGCCGTCGGTATCAGATAGGGAAGCAGGAGGAAAAAAACGTCCCATGCAGGTTGGTAACGCGGGTGGTCATATTCCGGGAAGATGATGTAGAGGCAGGCGAGCATGCCTGTCGTCACTATAAATCCCAGAATTTTTATCGCACAGCGTTTGACATTGAAGTCCCGGCGCGACCAATCAAGCCCTGTGCTGCTTCGTTTGTGTGTGCCCAGAACAAGAATTTCCCACAAGATCATCGAGAATGCACACGCGCCCATGATGATCAGAGTTTTGTATGCGGGCTGCAGACCGATGTCCCATAGGGCCCATGCGGCAAGGAGTAGTGCCATCAGGCCGATAAGGCCTGTGCTGTTGCTTGTTGCCGTTGCTGGTTTTGACAAAGGGGAGTTGGATGGCATGGAGTGTCGCCCTGGATAGGTTTCATGAATTATAAACCCTATCGAAGGTTCTGCCTATCCGCAAAAGAGCGTAAAAAAACCCGCATAATGCGGGGTTTTTTGTTAATTGTATTTCTTTTTCACTGTCTGGCTCGTGCCAAAGCTTGGTGCTTCATCCGGTCCGCGCGGCACGGGCGGGAGAAGCACGGTGCCCTCCGGCGGTTTTGCACCCGGATCTTCCGGGGCGACAGGAATTGTGGATCCGGGCGGGGGTACAAAGGTTTGTGATTTATATTCCGATGGCGGGATCGGGGCATTCGGGTTGCCTGTATCGGGGGATACGCCGCGCAGCATGGGTTCTTCCTGCGGAACGCGTGGTTCCGGAATGGCATCGGTGGCCGAAGACGGGATCGGGTTTTCCGGCGTGGCTATCGGGCGTGGTGTTGTCGTGGCCGTCGGCACCGGTGTGGGGGCCGGAACCGGTACGGCGGCCGGTGCCGGAGTTGGCGAAGCAGCAGCAGCCGGGGCTGAAGACGGCGGTGTTGTCACGACAGGCGGCGTTGCATGTGTTTGCGTGGTTGGTGCATAGGTAGGTGCGGCAGCAGCAGGCGCCGGAGCCGGAGCAGCCTGTGGCGCAGTTTGCGGTGTTGTAGGCGCAACAGGAACATAATTGCCACCACTAACCGGGGCCGATGGCGGAACATAAATCGTGCCGAGGGATTTCTGACGTATATTATCCTGCGGCATTTCATAGGCCGTAAAACCATGGCGGTCATCCGCGGGTGCAGCGCTTGCCGGAGCTTGCGATGGCACGGGTTGTTCGGGTACAGGATAGGCACCGGACTGATAATCCTTCTGGTCCGCATTGTTTGCATAGGCATAGTCAATGGTGCAACGGCTGTTGATACAGGTGGCGGAGATCGGCGGGTTCATGTTACATTGCGGATTGGCTTCCATCGATTTACCGCAACGTTGCTGATAAGTCGCCTGAAGGCTTTGCAGGTTCATTTTGTTGACGGGAACGAAGCCGCAATTGTCAGCACAGCTATTGGTGATGAGCGTGCATTCTTCGTTGGTCGTGCAGCGCTGCATGGCGGCCGCCACCATAAGGTCTGAGGCATGGACGGCGGCAGGGGCGAGGCCGATAACGGCAAAGCCTGTAAAACCCAAAAATAATTTTTTCATATTGATCTCCACAATCTGTAACGTAATGGAATAAAACAAATTAACACTGTCCGCTAGTATTTTGTTCCATAATCATAACAACTCTGGACAGAGAGGGTTCCTTTGGGCATAAATTGCGGGTCTGGAAGGGCCTTTAGCTCAGTTGGTTAGAGCGTTCCGCTCATAACGGAATGGTCGCAGGTTCGAGTCCCGCAAGGCCCACCAGACGCCTCAGGCTGTTTACCGGTATCAATTCCTCTGTCATATCGCTGAAGTGAACCTGCGCTTTTTAAAAATTGCGCGGCGGAGCCGCGCGGGGGTTCGAGTCCCGCAAGGCCCACCAGATTTTCCAGACAGTTTGCCGGCATTTGATCCCCCCATGGCCGTTCAAGCGGGAACCAAAACGGCACCATCCTTGTTTGTTGAACGACCAATCAATTAAACAACAAGGATTTATCGCTATGAAATTGTTTACGAAATTTGTAGTTGGTGTTGCCGCATGCGCTGTTTTGGCGGGGCCTGCAATGGCCGATACGATAAAAACCACCACCACGGTTACACAAGCCGAAGGCACCTATCCGGACGGCACACATTATGAACGTCATACCGTGATCGAGCGTGCGCCGATCAAGCCGGGTCACGTGACGTTTTACTATTATGACCCGGAAGTGAAAGCGATTGTTGCTGGTTCCGAATTGACCAATGAAATGATCGATTTATGGGATACAAATGACAATCATGTCATCGATAACCATGAGTTCTATAATAACGCTCTGGTCGTTTATGAGCCGATTGAATACACAAAACGCACATTTCAGGATATTGACGGCGTAACAACCCTGACCAAGGAAGAATATACGCTCCGTCTGCAACAGCTACCGGCTTACCGTCACCTGAACAAGGATGGCAGCGAAGGCCTGAACCTTTGGGAATTCACAGGCGTTGGGTTTCAGGATGCCGATCATGATAACAACAATCAGGTCAGCTATGATGAATTGCGCAATGCGTTTTTCGCCAAGGAAGGCTTGATCAATAAGCCGCTGAAAATGAATAACTAATTTGGAAGGAGGCGAGTATGATGGGATTTTTCAAACGCCTGTTCGGGCTGGACGATTATGAACATCGAAAAGCCAAAGCCGTGGCACAGGATAAGGCTGTGCGCGAGCGCCTAAGCCAGAATGACTATGACAAGAATGTCAAAGACACGATGGCCGGAAGCGATCCGATCTCAAAATATTAACGATTTTTGGAAACCCCGCTGAAAGGCGGGTTTTTCTTTGACTTCTCGCTTAAAATCGCTATAAATCGCCTCATTCCCAAGAAGAGGGGGTGTTAAAACCCTCCGGTGTACCGTACGGTCACTCCGAAAAAGGCAATTGGGACAATAACTTGTAGAAAATAAAAGGAAATAGCGATGAGCGATAAACGCCCAGAATCCAAACACAAAATCGACCGCCGCCTTGGTGTAAACCTGTGGGGCCGTCCGAAATCTCCGTTCAACACACGTCAAACAGGTCCTGGTATGCACGGCGCCCGCCGCGGCAAGCCGACAGATTACGGCGTTCAGTTGATGGCAAAGCAAAAGCTGAAAGGCTACTACGCCAACATCGGCGAGAAAAAATTCCGTCGTTACTATGAAGAAGCCGCGCGCCTGAAAGGCGACACGGGTGAAAACCTGATCGGTCTTTTGGAATCCCGTCTGGATGCCATCTGCTACCGCGCGAAATTCGTACCGACAGTCTTCTCCGCTCGTCAGCTTGTGTCCCACGGCCACGTTCTGGTCAACGGCAAACGCGTGACAATCATCTCCTACCAAGTAAAACCGGGCGATGTTATTACGCTGAAAGACAAATCCAAACAGATGGCTCTCGTTATCGCTGCCGGTGAATCGGCTGAGCGCGATGTACCTGAGTACATCGAAGTAGACCACAAAGCAGGCAAAGCAACGTACCTCCGTACGCCGAAACTGGAAGATGTTCCATATCCGGTTCAAATGGAACCGCACCTCGTGGTCGAATTCTACTCCCGTTAATCGGTATAGACACCAAATTCAAAAGCCGCTCTTCGGAGCGGCTTTTTCTTGCTTTGTCATCTTGAAAGAAGTGAAGGATCCTTTGAGTTTCCCCGCTGTGCTCAGAATGGCAAGAGAGCTATCGTCTCCGACTTTCGAGGAGCACTTTGATGATGCCATGGAAAGTCTTTATTTCCTGTGATGTCATCTGCGAACGGGAAAGCATGTTGCGAATGTTGATCATCACAGTCGGCTGCATCTCTTTTGTGCGGAAAAATCCCCCATCATCGAGATTTTGCTCAAGACGTTTTACAAGATTGTCGAATTCTTCCTGCGGCGCCGGAAGGTTGTCCGGATCAATCGGCATCGGCAGATGCGGCTGCGCCTGATACCATTCATAGGCGCATAGCAATACGCCCTGACCGAGGTTGAGCGACGAGAAATCCGGATTGACCGGGATGGTGATGATGGCATGCGCCTGCGCAATGTCGTCATTCTCAAGGCCCGTGCGTTCACACCCGAAAAGATAGGCGCATTTCTGGCCTTCCGCGCCGCGGCTATGCACATCTTCCGCTGCCTCCCGCGCCGTCATGACGGGTTTGACCATATCGCGCGGGCGGGCCGTCGTTGCGTACACCTGATGACAGTCGGCAATTGCATCCGCCGTCGATGTATAAACCTGCACGGGCGGCATTTTATCGAGCGCGCCGGCGGACATGGATTGCGCGCGGTCATTCGGCCAGCCATCACGGGGATTGACGATGCGCAGTTCTTCCAGCCCGCAATTGAGCATAGCGCGGGCGCAGGCGCCGATATTTTCGCCCATCTGGGGGCCGACAAGAATGATGACGGGTTTCATGCTGCCTTTTTAAGCAAACGTTCCTTGACTTTTTCAGGGCCGAGCAGGGGTAGCAGTACCGGAAGTTCCGGACCATGTTCCATGCCAGTCAGCGCGACGCGGATCGGCATGAACAATTCCTTGCCTTTCTTGCCGGTTTTTTCCTTCACAGAATTGATCCATGTCGTGAAGGTGGTTTCATTCCATGGCGCGGGCGGCAATAGTTCGGCAGCGGCCGCTGTGAAGGCTGGGTCCGCAATATCGGCGGTCACAGGATTATGCGTGACATTCCACCAGTCTTTGATGTCGGAAAGTTTTTGCAGGTTCGGGCGGACGGCATTCCAGAAATGCTCTTCCACTTCGCCCATGCCAAGTTCGGCAAGGCGAGGCACGATGTCTTTGAATTCCGTCGCATGAAGAATTTTCGCGTTCAGGCGGTAGAGTTCTTCCAGATCGAATTTCGGAGTATTGCGCGAGAATTTTGTCAGGGAAAAACCTTCAATCAATGGTTCCAGTGATGTGAAAGGTTCGATGGGATCGGAAGACCCCAGGCGGCCCATGAGAGAGACAAGGGCCATCGGCTCCAGCCCTTCTTCTTCCTTGACGCCTTTGACGGAAAGGGAGCCAAGACGTTTGGACAATTTGCCGCCTTCCGCATCGGAAATGAGGGGCAGGTGCGCAAATTGCGGCATGAAGGGCTTGCCTTCGACCTGCGCAATCGCTTCGAACATCTGGATGTGACAGGCCGTGTTCGACACATGGTCTTCACCGCGCACGATATGCGTGATGTCTGTGTCGTAATCGTCAATGACGGAGCACAGGTGATAGAGCGGGCGGCCATCTTCGCGTATAACGACAGGGTCCGACATTTCACGGTCTTTGAACAATACTTCACCGCGCACAAGGTCATTCCATTGTGTCGGGCCATCGTTGAGAAGGAAACGCCAGTGGGGTCTGCGGCCTTCGGATTCGAATTTCGCTTTTTCGGCATCGGTCAGTTTTAGAGCCGCGCGGTCATAGATGGGCGGCACACCGCGAGAGAGCTGCGTCTTGCGTTTCAGGCCCAGTTCGTCCGCCGTCTCATAACAGGCATAGATACGGCCCGATGCTTTCAGTTTTTCGATGACGACATTATAACGGTCATTGCGGTCTTTCTGATTGAAGGTCTGGTCCCACGTAAGACCCATCCATGTCATGCCGTCCTTGATCGCGTCTTCATATTCCTTCGTTGACCGTTCCGTATCCGTGTCGTCAATACGGAGCAGGAAATGCCCCTTCATCGCTCGACAAAACAGCCAAGTAACGATTGCTGTACGGGCGTTCCCGACATGGAGATAGCCGGTTGGGGACGGGGCAAAACGGACGCGGACGGACATAGAGATCGCTTTCTGTGGTAAATGACCCTTTTCAATAAGGGATTTGGCCGGTTTTTTCAATATAATCGCGCAAGACTTATTGACATAAGGTTTAAACGGAGGCAAAAAACCTGATCAAGGGAAGAGTAATATGATCATAGATGATACAGATGTTAAAACAGTCGGGACTGCAGACGGGGCCGCGCCTGAAAAAAAGACGAAACGTCCGCCAATGTACGATGTCATTGTTCACCAGAAGAATGCCAACGGAAAAGTTAATTCGTGCGTTGCTTGTGTGATTACAGACATTTTTAACAAGCATCCTATTGAGGCGATTGCCCACGCGGCTGTCGCTTGTGTGGATGGTAAGGATGTTGTTTTCACTTCCACCCGCGAAGCGGCTCAGGAAAAAGCCGAAGAGGCCGGCGCGGAGAAGAAGAAGCGCGGAATGATTTGTGGTTTCAAATTACGCAATGTAAGTTTTACAGCCGAGCCTTCGCCTTAACCCTTATATCCATTTGTAATCGGATAACGGCGGTCGCGGCCAAAGGCGCGGGTGGTGATTTTTGGCCCCGGGGCGGATTGGCGGCGCTTGTATTCGGCAATATCCAACAGACGATTAACCTTTTTCACCGTCGCTTCATCAAACCCGTCTTTGATCAGATCGGCCACACCAAGATCATCTTCGATCAGACCTTTTAGAATGGCGTCGAGAACATCGTAAGGCGGCAGGCTGTCCTGATCCTTTTGGTTGTCGCGTAGTTCGGCCGTCGGCGCCTTGGTAATGATCCGTTCCGGTATTACGGGCGACAATGTGTTGCGCCAGCGAGAGAGTTCATAGACATGGGTTTTGTAAATGTCTTTAAGAACATTAAAACCGCCGCACATATCGCCATACAGCGTGGCATAGCCAACCGCCATCTCGCTTTTATTTCCTGTGGTTAGAACCATCGAACCGGTTTGGTTGGAAAGTGACATGAGAATAAGGCCGCGCACACGCGCCTGCATATTCTCATGCGCAAGACCGGATAGGTTTGGAATCGTTCCTTCATAGGCCTTCATTACAGTATCGATTTCGATGATTTCATAGGGCACGCCAAGCGCTTTGGAGCATTCCTGTGCGTCCTCAAGACTCTCTTGCGATGTAAATGGTGAGGGCATCATGACGCAGCGGACTTTGTCCGCACCTATGGCATCGGCGGCGATGACGGCGGAAAGAGCGGAGTCGACCCCGCCCGACATGCCGATGATGATGCCCGGAAATTTATTCTTTTCTATGTAGTCGCGAAGACCAAGTTTCAGGCAATCATAAACGGCCTCTAAATCGGATGGTTCTTTGACGCTTTGCCCGATAGCGCCGACATAGGACTGGCAATACGGCGCCTGAAAAATCTTGTGGCCTTGCGCGTTATAAGCCATCGACCCGCCGTCATAGACAAGGTCGTCCTGCCCGCCGACTTGGTTGACATACAGAAGTGGCAGGCCTGTCTCCTTCACACGGGATGCAACAATGTCGTGGCGGCGTGCCCGTTTTGTTGTGGCGAAAGGCGATCCGTTGGGGGAAAGAATGATTTCCGCGCCATTTTGTTTCAAATGGGCCGTCACTTCGGGGAACCAGATATCTTCGCAAACAACGATCCCGAGTGTATGTCCTTTGAATTCCACGGGGGTAGGCAACGGGCCGGGTTTGAACACACGCCATTCATCGAACACGCCGTAATTGGGCAGGTTCTTTTTCAGTGTGATGTGTTTTATGTTTTGGTTTTCGACAAACAGCGCAGCGTTGTACGCCTTCCCATCGACCACCCACGGCGTTGTGAGGATATAAGCGGCGCTGCTTTTATGGTTTTCGATGAAGTGGCGCGATTGTTCCATGCAATCGCGCAAGAAAGATGGTTTTAAAACCAGATCTTCAGGCGGATAACCGCAGACGACCAACTCAGGAAAGACGACGAGATCAAAGTCGTTGCATTGTGCCAGCGCATTACGGACAAGATCGAGATTGTGCGTAATATTTCCGACAATCGGATTGATTTGCGCAATCGCGATTTTCAGATCGCCGATCATGTCGCCTTCATTGTCTTTAATTCATCGGCCACGAGGAATGCCAGTTCCAATGCCTGGTTGGCATTGAGACGGGGATCGCATGCCGTGTGATAACGGGATGATAAATCTTCTTCGGTTACATCATACGCGCCGCCGATACATTCGGTCACGTTCTGGCCCGTCATTTCGAAATGGACGCCGCCGGCATGGGTTCCTTCGGTGCGGTGAACGGTGAAAAAGTCGCGCACTTCGGACAGGATATTGTCAAACTTGCGTGTCTTATATCCTGTCGATGATTTCTCGGTGTTGCCATGCATCGGGTCGCAAATCCACGCGACCGTGCGGCCTTCTTCCTTCACACGGCGGACGAGCGGGGATAGTTTGTCGATGACTTGCCCAGCCCCCATACGCGCGATGAGGGAGAGACGCCCAGGTTCGTTTTCCGGGTTGATGGTGTCGATCAGGCGGATCAACGTATCCGGATCAAGGCTCGGCGGGCATTTCAACCCGATCGGGTTTTTAATCCCGCGGACGAATTCGACCTGCGCACCCTCGGACTGGTTTGTGCGCGCACCAATCCACAGGAAGTGGGCGGATGTGTCGTACCAGTCGCCTGTCGTGGAATCCACGCGTGTCATCGCCTGTTCATAGGGAAGAAGCAGGGCCTCATGGCATGTAAAGAAATCCGTTTCACGCATCGATGGGACGTTCGCGCCCGTTACGCCGCAGGCCCGCATGAAGGCGAGGGCACGGTCGATTTCGGCAGCCATCGCTTCATATCGTTCGGTCAGGGGACTGTCTTTCACGAAATCAAGATTCCAGCTATGGACCTTTTGCAGATCGGCGTACCCACCTTGGGCAAACGCGCGGAGGAGGTTGAGCGTTGCCGCCGCCTGATTGTAGGCACGGACCATTCGTTGTGGATCGGGAATACGCGATTCCGGCGTGAAATCGAAACCGTTGATAATATCACCACGATAAACGGGAAGGGTCACATCGCCTTTCGTTTCATTGTCATCGGAACGCGGTTTGGCAAACTGTCCCGCAACGCGGCCCATCTTCACAATCGGCATGGTGCCGCCATAGGTCATGACGATGGCCATCTGCAAAAGAACGCGGAACGTATCGCGAATTTTGTTCGCGCTGAATTCCGCGAAGCTCTCGGCACAATCACCGCCCTGGAGGACAAAGGCATTTCCCGCCGCGACATTCGCAAGCTGGGATTTCAAATTGCGCGCTTCCCCCGCAAAGACGAGCGGCGGCATGGCGGCGATGACGTTTTCGGCCGCCTGCAGCGCGGCTTCATCCGGATAGGCCGGAAGCTGTTTCGCCGGTTTGTCTTTCCATGTATCGGGGGCCCAGTTCTGCGTCATTGGTCATTCACTCAAAATCATTGAAATTAGTCCGTTTGTTGTAAGCCAAAGGGGCCGGAAACTGCAAGGATTCTCTCTAACATCAGCCGCTTATGTAATCCAGCGACGGTGGAGCCAGAGCCACTGGGCAGGGTTTTTACGGATATGGGTTTCCAAACGCCTGTGCGCCGTGGCGAGAACGTCTTCATCATTGCCCGCGGCATCAATCGGTGTGTCTATGACGATACGAAAAGATGCGCCTTTGAGGCGTTCAACCCAGACGGGGACAATCGGGCAGCTATATTTACGGGCGATTTGTGCAAAAGAGGGGCTGGTCATGGCGGGGTGCCCAAAGAAATCCGATGCGATACCCTGGTTATATTTTTGATCGAATAAAAGAACGATTCGTCCGCCATCATGCATGGCCTTTAATATATCCCGAGATCCTTTGGTTGACTTTGGTGTGTAAAGTCCCTGTTCGCCGGGGTCCCGTGCGCGTTCCAATAAACGGGCGACATAAGGATTGTTCGGCTCACGGTATATCGCCGTCACGGGAAGGTTGATACGGTGATTGAAATAAAACGGCATGACTTCCCAATTGGCAACATGTCCGCCGATAATGACGTAAGAGGGGGGCAGCGATTTTAAATGTTCCTCACCCACAATTTCGGCTTTCATGACAAGTTCGCCTAGATGCGGATATTCCGCCATGACGCGGCCAAGATTATCCCACATATCATGCACGATGGCATGGCGCTCTTCCTCGCTTTTATCAGGAAAAGATTGCGACACGTGTTTCAGCGCCTTACGGGATGCGGCAAGGCGTGGGCCGACGGTCCTGCCAACCCATCCACCGCAAGCCGATGCCATCTCCGCAGGCATCATTTTAAAAATGAAAAAGGCAAGGCCCAATAATGCGGCCTCTAGCATATAGCGTATTTTTTTCATTTGAGAGCCTTCAGCATTTGTATGACGGCGTCAGGGGTTTTGAATGTCAATTCGATAGGCAGAATTTCAATCCCATCGCGAAGGGATACAGGAATGCGTACATAATCTTTGGCGGTTGTAATTAATGTCCGGTGCGCCGCCATTTCTTTCAGGCAGAGAATATCTGCATCGATGTATGGATGATGATCGGCATAGGGCAGGAAACCTTCAACCTTCAACCCAAGATCAACAAGTTTCTTTTTAAATTTATAGGGATCGCCAATTCCCGCAAAACCGAAATATGGTTTGGTTTTATCGGGAATGGTTTTTGCCGTGACAATCGCCTGAAATATAGGTTTTTTATAGGGCATGTCGCCTTCGCCAATCTGCACGATAGCGGCAACGCGGGGCAGCGCATCGGATAAAGGCTCACGAAGCGGGCCTGCGGGTAACAATTTGCCATTGCCAAGCCCTTGCGTTCCGTCAATCACGAGCAGGCTGAAATCTTTTACCAAAGAATTATTCTGCAATCCGTCATCCATCAGGATAAGGTCTGCGCCGATTTCTTCCGCCAGTTTTGCCCCTGCCGCACGGTCAGCGGAGATGATCGTCGTGGTCATGGCGGCATGGAGAAGGGCCTCATCGCCCACATCACGATAGGTATGTTTTTGCGGATCAACGACGAGGGGGCCTTTGTAAGACCCGCCATAACCGCGCAGGAGCACGACCGGTTTTTGATATAAATTGTCGAATGTCATCAGATTTAGAACAGCGTGAATGGTCGGTGTTTTACCGCTGCCGCCCGCAACGATGCCGCCAATGCAGACAACCGGAACTTTTGCCTTATAGGGTTTGGTTAGCGCCCATTTGATTCTGTGCGCTATGTAATAAACGCAGGACAGTGGGGAAAGCAGCGCCGAAGCTGCGCCGTTTTTCTTCCAGAAGGATGGAGCCTTACGCAGCATCCTTCGTCTCCAACGTGGCAAGATACGGTTTCAGGTTTGACATGACGATGTCTATGACATGCGATTTTTCGGCTGCGAAGGAGGCCGATTTTTCCTGCAATGTCTTCAGTGCTTCTGGGGAGGTGAAAAGTTGCAGAAGTGTCTGGTATAGTTCATCTTCGGTTTTCACCTGCCGTGCCGCACCGTCCGCAAACATATCATCGAACATCTGCTGTTGATATTGCACATTCGGTCCTGTCAGGACTGCACAATTCAGTTGCGCGGCCTCGACCGGATTGTGTCCGCCGCCTCCGTCGAGGCTAAACGACCGGCCAATCAAGGCAACGGGCGCAAGGCTATAAAACAGACCGAGTTCGCCCATGGTGTCGGCGATATAAATTTTGTCGATATCGCGTGGCGGCACATGGCCTTCGCCGCGCAGGGAATAGGACAGACCGGCATCTTCGCATATGCTTGCAATGTCATGCCGCCTGTCGATATGCCGCGGTACGATAATGGTCAGAAGTTCTGGCAAGGCTTGTTCAAGACGTTGATGCACGCGGCAAGCCAATGTTTCCTCGCCGTTGTGGGAACTGGCATAAACCCAGACGGGCCGTCCCGCAATACAGGCCTTCAAGGCGGATAGGGATTCTGCACTAAACGGAAGGGGGGCCGAGCTGTATTTCAAATTACTGGTCGTTACCACATTCTGCGATCCAAGATCACGGTAACGGGATTCATCCATCGTTGTTTGTGTCATGATGACGTTGAATGTGGAAAGCGTTTCGCGGATGAGACCACGCGCCAGTTGCCAGCGGGCGAAAGAGCGTTCCGATAGGCGGGCATTGATCAGCGCCGCAGGAATGTTCCTGCTCCGCACGGCCTTTAATAGATTGGGCCAGAGTTCGGATTCCATCCAGAGGGTGAGATCGGGTTTCCAGTGATCGAGAAAATCAGCAACCCAGTCCGGGTGATCGACCGGGATGAATTGATGAAATGCGAAAGGCGGCAGGCGTTTTGCCATCAGGGCGGCGGATGATACAGTCCCCGTCGTCACCATGATGTGCGTGCCCGGATAGGCTTGACCGATGGCATCGATCAGGATGAGAGTAGACTGGGCCTCCCCCACGCTTGCCGCGTGTATCCATACAAGCGGGCCACGGGGGCGGGGGCGGCCGGCAATGCCACGCCGTTCACCCATGCGCCCTGCATCTTCCTTTCCCGCCTTAAGCCGCCGCTTCAAAAGCGCATTGATGGCCGGTTTTCCGGCGCGGAGCAGGGTTTCATAAATGGTCAGAAGGCCGGACATGGACGGATTATAAAGCTTTTCTATTCATTTGTTATTTTCACGGTATACTGGTTATGGATAGCCAGAGTTTCCGCCTGTAAAGGTATAGGCGGTTTTGGCGGAAAGGCAAAGATTTATCCATGGTAAAACAGGAGCAATCCGCGGGAAAACGCCGGAAAATCCTCGATCAGGCCATGGAAGTCCTGCGCGAGACCAGAGCCAAAATCGACCCTGAACTTTTATCCGCGATGAAAGAAAGAATATCCGCCGCCGGCCTTGCGGGGCCTGTTGAACCCAAAGGCGCGCAAGGGAAAAAAGGCGTATATTCGGCAGGAGATGTCGATGGCCTGAGCGTAAAAAAGGTTTCCCATCCCAAAACATCCGCCGGAAATGCCGCCGCCGCCTATGCCGCGCAGCAGGCTGCCAAACCCGCCGAAACGAACGTCACGACATCAAAGACGGCGATGGGACCGGAAATGGTTCCTGTTGACCGCCAGAAGGTCGCCGCCATCGTCATGGAATATATGCGCCTTCGTGAAGAGAAGAAGCCGGGGCATTAGAGTTTCTTATTCTGCTTGGCCTGTGCCATTCCCGGGTGTAGCAAAAGATCCACCGCCGCGTCCACCACCGCCTATGGCCTGACACTGTCCGGAACTGCCGGATTTCACATACACGCATCCCGGGTTCGTGCAAACGCCATCGGCATAGGTGCCTTCTGTTTCAATCACGGTTACACCTGTATAGATCGCATTGCCGCATTGGCCGGGTTCAACCTTCTCACGTACATCCTGATAGGCCTGAACCAGCGGAATGCTGAAATTGTAAAATTTGTTCATAGTGCCAAAACTGTTTTCGTTGCGGGATTTGCGGTACGCATCGACCCAGGTGTTTTGATAGACCTTGAACGCGCTGGTACAGGCGAGGGCAGTCGGATATTGGCGTGTTTCATTGATGGTTTCATAGCCTTGTATGTCTTCGCCGCCATCATGGCCCTTCAAATTAATAAAAGGATAAAACCCATCGATATCTTCGAAATTGTTGTTATGGATGAAGTTCATGCATTTGGCGGCCTTCCACACGGCGCTCATGACGTTGCAATTGTAGGTGCCTTTGCCTTGCAATGACGTTTGATAAGCGCCCAGTCCTGCGCTTGCGCCCAGATCATTGCCGCGGTCACCAAGCATCGAAAAACTTGCGCCATCCGCGCCAAAATTAGACTCCATATATGTTTTCATGGAATCCAAGACGACCGTTTTAATGGCATGGTCCATCCCGTTCGGCGAACCCCACGGAATAATTTCTTTCCCATCCCAATAGGTCGTGTGGGTGAAGAGCACGCCGCCATATTGCGCCGCATGTTCGGCAAAATGGTCGAAACAGGTATAGGCCAGAACGCTGTCCGGTTTGAAGATCAGGTTCTGGTTTTGCATGATTTCCCGCTCCGTTTCCATACGGGCGCGCATTTCCATCGTTTGCCATACTTGTGTATCACAAGTTTGCGGGGCGATTCCGCCGCCTGATGTCGTCTGGGCGCAGGATTGATTGTCTGCCGGGAAGGCGACGAACAGCGCGGCCAAGGTCGCAATGGTTAATCCGTATCGCATAATCATGGCGTTTCTTCCCTTATCCATTTCCCTATAATACCCAAAAAAGCCTTTGTTTGGCAAACCCTGCTGTTTCATGGCTATTGTCCCTGTCTCATGCCTTCCTGCATTTCCAAATACGAATCAATAACGGGGTCTCCGGTTCTTTCGACCGGGGCTGGCTCCTCGGCTTCCGGCTTTTCTAAAACACAGGAGCCTTTTCCGTCTTCATCCACGACAAAGGTGCATCCGGCCGTGAGGCAGACGCCATCGGCATGTTGTTTCTCGCTTGAAACGACATTCGGGTCGCGCATTGATCCCATAACACCTTCAAGATCATCGATGTCTGCGTTGTCCATGGCGGCGATTTCTGCGTCCGTGAATTCTCCAATCTCGCGGCGGACCACCGTCACCCCGGTCGGGACGGGCGGGGCGCATTGGCCGTCATCGCCGGGGAACAACCGGTCGACATAGCTATCCACCTTATCAAATTTAACCTGTTTTCCTTTGGCCGTATCAATCATCGCCTGTGTGATACCCGTGTTGTTGCAGGCGTAGCCTTCGGGAAACTTGCGCGGGTCGTTGCCGATCAGATCTTCGAACTTATAGAACATCTGTTCATCATCGGCGTTGCGGCATTTTGCCATTTGCCAAACCTGTGCCATTACACCGCAACCCGCGTATGATTGGTCTTCAGTATGGGCATGATCGCCATGGTCCGTATGTGCTGTTGTCTCTGTCCCACCGAGAAAATCGTGACCGAAGAAACTGCGCATCCATATTTCATATGGAGACAATGCAACATTAACGATTGCTCCATCCAATGAATATTCACCGAGTTCTTTATTCACAGTTACGGTTTTGCCGATGATATCAACTTCGACATTTACCCATCTTTTTGTTTCGCTGAAGATCGGTCCTAAATCTTCGCGCACATGGTCTATCTGGTCTGTCAGGCAGGAGTAAGCCATCACGCTGTCGGGCTTGGCGATATAGGTCTGGTTTGCAATCATTTCACGCCGTGTTTGCAAAACCGATTGGTTCACCATAGCCGTCCATGTGTCGGTGGCGCAGCCCGTCACTTCGTTATCGGTATCAGTTGATGGTGTAAGGTTCGGTGCTGTGCCCGGCGGCAGTATGGGTACATCTGGAGTATCTTCACTGATATCTACAACAATTTCGGTTCGGCCATCTTCGTCGGTCACAATATAATAACCGCCGCCAGGTGGCAGGGTGATAGTGCCACCAGATCCATTCGGAATTGTTCCTCCACCCGATCCCGGCGGAACGTAAGTTGCACTTCCTCCGGATGTGTTTGGCGTTTTTCCGCCGTCTTTACCGGCAAGCCCATTCAAAATATTATTGGCTTCATCGATAAGCTGTTGGCGAACAGCGGGATCGCAAAGATCTTTGCCGATCGCTCCTGAACTCAAGGTTTCACCTTTAATGCCATCACCATCCATATCGATATCAACAAGCTGCCCTTGAGCATTGTATTCACGCTCAATAACAGGCTCAGCTGGTACGGATGCCCCTTGAGGGCCACCTAACCTGATTTCAAAATGGAGGTGCGGGCCGGTGGAGCCGCCCGAATTACCGGTAAGGGCAGTTTGTGTTGCGGCATCGCATTTGCTTAAGTGAGCGTAAATGGCGGTAACATCACAATCATAGTCAACCTCTGCATAGCTTCCAAATCCATCCGGATCGTTTTTGCAGCGAAACCCTTTTATACCGGTGCCAACATTTACGGGTGTACCAATAGGCCCCTTATAATCAATACCCTTGTGCGGTTTTAGGACTTTATGTATCGGGTGCATCCTTATTTTGAAGCTGCTGTTCGGTTCCCATCCCACCGGCCTTTGGAATACCACAGCAGCATAGACAATCATGGCGGGGAAACATGCCATGAAAAACGCGAGCGCAATGAGTGTGCCCAAATTACGCGGCGTTGGGTTTTTTATGTATTGCTGTTCCCCTGACCCCTTCAATTTCATGGTGCCACCGGCCTGTACTCTTTGTGCTTGGGATCATAGGAAAATTCTTCGAACTGTTTTTCCTGTTGAGGCAGTGAATAGACCTCAAGCGTGTAATAGCCGTTCAGGATGCGTTTGCCCTTGTTGACCTTCCACCCGTATAGGACGCCCAGAGTAATAGCCTCTGTGTCGCCAATCTCGATGACATAGTGGGGGCAGAGCGTTCCGAGATTGCAGAACTTACCGGTCTCTTCTTCCTCTTCCGTGGGGAAGGCTATGATTTCGGGCAATGAGTCCTGATTAAGATTGACCTGTGCCATGCCAATTAGGGGGCGGGGGTTAAAACCGAGTTTGCCTTTGTAAGTCGGCTCCATAGCCTTCAGTGCTATTTCATAGGCCGGATCGTTCGAGGCATATACGAATTTGTATGGGATGTTCCAGCCAAGTGGATTCTGACTGGCGATAAACGGGATAAAGCCATCCTTGTCGGGGATGGGGGCCGTTTCCTGCGCAATGGCAACAGGGGGGCAACCGGCCGCCGCCACGGCCAGCCAGAAGGTCAGGGCAAGTCTGGAAAGATTTGCGCGCAACGTGGATACGAACCCCTTCGTTAATCTTTTTTGCTTCATCTATAGTACCCTGTTTTGCCCGCGGGCCGCAAAAAGCGCCTATGGACCCTCGAAAGAAGAGGTTTTGGGATTCCAAACATAGATTATGTATTGGAAATCATTCTGTTTTTGATTGTACACCAGAATCTTGGCGACGCCGTAGGCGTTTTCGGGGGAAATCCCGATCTTTCTGGCGCGGATCGTCGCGATATGGGCGGGGGCGCGCGCTGAAACTCCGCCGATGACGTGCAGGCAATCTGCCTTGTCCTCGCACCCCGTCGGCGCGTGGCGGAAAATAGTTTCATCGATACCGTCACGGTTCAGGTCGATTTTGGCTATTTGGAAATTCTGCCCGCCCGGCAGTATGCCGCCTTTGATCAGAAACTCTTCGATCTGGCGCGTGCGGAGGTCCTGCGGGTTGCTCTTAAAGATCAGGGGCGTATCGGCCATCAATGTTGGGGCGGCCGCCGTCAGGAAAAGGGGGAGCAACGCGAAAATGCGCAAAAGAAAAACCATGCCGCTATCTTAGGCATGGTTTCCCTGAAAAGCAAAAGCTTGGCCATTTATTCCAGATCGATATCAAGGATCGACATGTTGAAATCATAGGATGTTTCGCCGTCTTCTTCGGTCTTATAGCAAAGGCCGATAAATTCACCCTTCAGAAGGATTTCGATAGAATCGGCGGCTTGCGCGCGCGGTTTGACCCCGATCTGCTCATTGCCGAAGGTGCGGCGCAGATAGTCCTGAATCTTGATCATTTCATCGGGGGTGAATTGGGTGGCCATTGGTGCTCCTTAATAAAATAATATTCGCGGCATTGAAGGGAGGACCCTAGGCTGCCACGTTGGATAAATCAAGCCCTTCAAGTACCAGTTGATAGCAATCATTCGAAAGTGATTTTCTATCATTATATAAATGGGTTGGAATTGTTTTTTGAAATTTCAGTTTAATAACGGCGCCTTTCCCCTTGGAAAATCTCCATAAATGGGCGGGAATTTCTATGTCCCCCCAGGCAAAAATTTCTTTTTCGTTTTCACTTACGGCCGGTTTTTCATCCACGGAAAGGATGGAAAGGGTCATCGGTTGCAAGTTAATATTTTTGTTTAAAAAAACTTCAAAAAGACTTGATTTAAAAGGAACAATCTTCTCTCCCATCGTGCTGGTTCCTTCCGCGAAGAGAACAAGGGGGAGGGGTTCTTCCAAACGATCCAGAAACGCTTTTTTCTCCCTATCGGCATGACGCGGATTGCGGCTGATGAATAGCGTTCTTTGCAGGCGTCCCAGCGTGCCGAAAAGCGGCCATGCCGCGACATCGGCTTTGGCGATAAAGGCGGTTTTCAGGACGCTGCCTATGACGGGAATATCAAGATAGGAAACATGGTTTGAAACAAACACGACGTGGTCATTGTGATTTATTTCGCCTTCAACGATGACCTTGATACCGAAAATCGCGCAGCAGAGTTTGTGGTAAAGGCATGGGAACGCATAGGGGTTCTTAGGGTAAATTCGCAGAAGCAGCCATTGGACCGGAATACAAACCAGGGTAAAAAGGAGATAGGTTGTAATTTTTAGGCCAGCAATGACGCTACGCATCACACAACCTTTTTCTGTCCCGCGGCCAGTTCGGCCAGATCTTTTTCCAGTTCGGCAAGCGTCGCGGAGCCGCGCATATAATGTTTCATGTATTTTTCAGTGACGAGTTTTGTCGGCATCACGATGCAAACGTCGATAGAGCCCCACTGACTGTCGATCACCGCGCCATCGCCAATCGTCGCGCCAAGCCGTATATACCCTTTGATCAACGGTGGCAAAGTCATGAAGACCGATTTTACATCGATCTGTTCTTTTTCCATCATGTTCATATTCACATAGCGTTCTGGGCGCGCGATGGGACAAACATCTTTCGGGGCGAGGTGATAATGATAGAGATAGGATAGTTGGGGCGCGAGTTCTTTCGGATCATCGCCATAAAGGCTTCCGCAACCGAACATGAGGTCGAGATCATGTTCGCTTACATATTGCGCGATCCCCTGCCATAATTTTTGCATGACAGGGCGCGTACGATAAGGGGGGAGCACACAGGATCGTCCGAGTTCCAGCACATTGGAAAATCCGTTCAGAAGGGGGTCGATGTTGAATTCGCCGCTGGTGTAAAACCTGCCAAAATCCTGCGCGACCTTTTGACGGAGCAATCGATAGGTGCCGACGATTTGCTGGTCTTCCGGCAAGCCCTTATCAAGCACGATCAGATGATCCGCTACCGCATCGAATTCATCGGCATCACGTTTGGTGCGGGCTGTTTCATCATCCGCGATCGCATTGAATTCTTCATAGAACACTTTGTATCGCAGGCTCTGCGCCGCGGCCACTTCGTCCGGTGTTCTTGCAAGTCGAACCTTGATGCGGTCTTCCTGCACTATTTCCTGATCTGTCATCATTGCCTTTACGTGTATCACACACGGCTATCTGAAACCTTTCAAAAGGCTTTGTAAAAAGACTTTTCCAAAAGATTTTGCTGCTATGCCGTAATCGCGCGTATCGTAAGGATTATTGACGGGGGGTCAAGGGGAATGCGACACTGCGCGCGGCCATCAAACCGGCCGTTTCAACTTCAAAAAACGATGCTTTTATGACCGAACACGCGTTTAAAATACTGTTTGTCTGCACCGGGAATATTTGCCGCTCACCGACGGCGGATGCCGTTATGCGCCACAAAGTCGCGGCGGCGGGGCTGGGCCATCTGATTGCCGCAGATTCGGCGGGAACGCATGGCTACCATATTGGAGAGCCGCCCGATCCCCGCTCCATCGCCACTGCGATGCGATTGGGCAAAGTGGATATGTCGTCATTGCGCGCGAGGCAGGTTACGGCGCAGGATTTTCATGATTTCGACTGGCTGGTGGCCATGGATGCCGGGCATCATGAAGTTTTGGCGCGGATGTTGCGCGGGAATGGCGAGTGCCGTGGATCCATTCGGCGCTTTATGGCTTTTCTGGATGAACCGGAAGGGGATGTTCCAGATCCGTATTATGGCGGGCAGGGCGGCTTTGACCGCGTGTATGACATGATTGATCGCGGGTGCGAACGGATGTTGAGCGATATCTGTAGAAAAACGGGTTTATGCAATAAATAGAAACAAACTTTGTTTTTTACAAAGTTTACGGCTTGTTTTAAATAAGTTTTTGATTGACGAGGCGAGATATTCGTGGGATATATAGGTCATAGTTTGGCCCCCAACGGCTTTAAAAAATAAAAAAGGTTATATCCCCACACACATAACCTTCTCCTTCATAAAAGGCTCTCTCCCCACAGAGAGCTTTTTTCTTTGAATATCATATTTCAGAAATAGGCCGGCGGCGCGGCGTCCCCGACGGGAATCGAACCCATGGCCTCAGGATTAGGAATCCTGCGCTCTATCCTGCTGAGCTACGGGGACAACCGCATGTCAGGTTATAAACGGGAATGGGCGAACAGGGCAATCCTTTAAGGTGTCGGTTCGGCCTGTTTGGCAAGGCTTTTGACACGTTCGATGAACGCGTTGGTCTGGTCCGCGCCGGGGCTGCAACTGGTGGAGCATGCGGCGCTTCTATTTTGTGTTTCATTGAGTATTTTTTCCTCAAGGGCGCGGTCGGGATAAATGCGTTTGGGCGCAGATGCCAGATCCTGATCGTTACCGACATAACCGGGGCTATATAACGTTTCGCGAATAGCGATGTTTTGCCCGTCTTCTAAAGCGGAGTTGGGGTTGAGGATATAGAGGTTGGAACCATGTTTCTGTTGTTCAAAAATAAAAAAATCGTCATTGATAACATGGGCCAGTGCGATTTTGTGTCTTGAGACCGTGGCATGATTGCCCTGACGCGAAACAACTTCCCAGAGATAATATCCATCTTCATTCTGAAGGAGCGCGGAACGCGGCAGGCGTTTGGCTTGAGATATAGAATCGATGACAATCTCACCACGCGCCGGCGGCGGGCTTTTTTCCGGCAAGTTGGTGATGATATATGATACGCCGATATAATCGGTCAGCATGCCTGTGCCCTCGGCGATATCGGTAATTTTGCCAATCCCATCCATAACGTTACCATCTGCATCGAACAGCAGGATGTTTTTGTCTGTGCTTACACCGGCGGCGTCTGTTTTTTTGAGATACGCAATGCCCAGGGTTCCAGAGAGATTGTCGAATACAATCGGGATAGAAAAATTGGCGCGGCCGCGGCTTGGCGCGCTGATGGTATAGACGTTTGTGTTGGGTGCGGATATGGGCGCCTGATCATCCGCAGAAAATTGAATTGGTTTCGCTAGGGTGGCCGGCTCGGGATTGTTACGGTATTTAATATAAGTGCCTATGCCAAACCCGGTCGCTATCAGGAGCAGCGCGATACTTGCTCCTATTGCTATTTTTGCCGGATTTTTCATGAACCCATCCTAACGGATGTAGATATGCACTTCGTTGGTGCTGGCTTCCGCGCTTTCGGTGGTGCTGAGCGCAACGTTGCCGACATCGACCCCCATCTGCGAGAGCGAACGCAGAACCGTTTCGGCGTTGCGACGCGCACGTGTGCTTTCAATGGCGAGTTGTGCGGCATTGCCTTGCGATGGATGAACGGCAATCACTTCCAGTTGTGACCCAGGGTATTTTTGCTGGGCTTCGCTGACGGCTGTATACACGGCCTGTTCATAGTCAACCTTCGGGCGGTCGAACTTGATTTTGACGAGCGGGCGCGGGCTCGTTAAAGGCGCGGCAACCGGAGCTGGTGCGGGATAGGCGGAAGAGGATGCATAAGTGCCATCCGTGCCGCTCATCGGCGATACGCTGGCGGGTTGCATCAGGTTCGTCGGCGGGGCGCTGGAAAACGGACGGTTGGCAAGGCTGCGGCCATAATAATCGCCATTGGTGACGGCAAGGGAGATCGTGCGCAGATTGCTACGTTCGGCGCTCAAATAGGCTGCCGTGCGTGTGATATCGTCGTTCACATCGTTCAGGACGCGGTCGATCGTCACGATTGTGCCGTTGATTTCATCTTCGAGTGTGGAAAGGGCGGCGTGGTCTTCTTCCACCGCGCCGGAAAGGCCATAGGCGGACCGGACGGATTCCAGCAGGAACGATCCCATGGATGCGGCATTCGCGGCTTCCACCGCCATGCCATTCAGATCGGCGACACGCTGCGACATCCGGTCGAGATTGCCTTGGGCAATATTCAAACGTTCGACAAGGCGCGGGTTACCCGGTGTTGTCCCTGCTTGCAACTGGGTGTTGATAGTGGCAACGCTCGCGTTGTATTCGGCGGCGAGGGCATGGCTTTCGCCCTGCATGGATTTAAGCTGCGATGATAGGTTGTTCACGCGGCTTTTCAGGCCGGACAAATCGTTGCGAAGTTCGTCGACTTTTTTGCCGACGACGGTTTGCGTTGGTTGGAAATAGTCCGATCCGCTTACCTGTGATGGCGTGATTTCGTTCTCCATCGGGCGGGCGCGGTTGCCGTAAAGATTTCCGGTGTTTTTGCTGTAACTGTTGCTGCTGTATACCCCGCCCGTTGGCGCGACGTTATCCGGCAGGCGCTCATTGGTGATGATCAGGGAGGGGCGCTTGCTCATATCCTGTGCATAAACCGGAAGAGACGCGAGAAGAAGCAGGGCGGGCAGGCCGCCCGCGAGAATCAGGGAGTGGGTGCAAAATTTGCTCAACATATTGATCTTCATGCCTTTTTCCGGTGTGGCCCCCGCAACCGCCGCGAACGCCCAATAAGAATGCTTTAAATCAACTGAATCCGCCCGCCAAGTCAAGCAAAAGCACCCAAGTCCCTAGAAAGCATTCACAAAAACTTTCTTTGAAAAATCTTTCGTTTATGGCTTGCAAAACAAAAGGGGGCTGATGTATTGTCCGGCGTCTTCAAACGAAGACCTTGCGCGCCCGTAGCTCAATTGGATAGAGCACCTGACTACGGATCAGGAGGTTAGGAGTTCGAATCTCTTCGGGCGCGCCATCTTTATATTCCGTCACGCTTATGTATATCCACAAGGATAGTCCAGATCAATCCGGAGCGGACCGGTGCAGTTATGTCTAACGGCATGTTTATTTTGGATTTTTTCTGTCCGTAGATGATCTTCGTGTTATGATCGTCGTCGTCGCATGGTTTGCGGCGGTTTCCATTTTATTAACCAACATCCTGTATCTTTGGTAGTGGACCGGCGAGGGGCTGGTTCCTTGCGTTTTTTTGGTCATTTGTCTTTTTCAATAATAGGTTAGCTCCAATGAATAACAAAAATTCAGGTTCCAGAACGCCAGAGATCATTATCGATGGTGACATCGATATTAGTGGTCTGTCCTTCGATGATATGAAGCCTGTGGACCCCGCAGCGCCCCCGGTCGTTGAGACCATCGAACTGGAGCCAGTAGAAGGAGCGGATGGCTTTGGCGCCATGCCCATGAAATCGCGTGGAACAGACCTTGTCCTGAATGACAAAAGAGATGAGGGAAAAGGGCGTATCGGCGATCGCCTGGTTGCGATGGGTGTCATCACGCAGGAGCAGCTTGCTGTGGCCCTTCAGGAAAAAAAGATTTCCGGCAAGATGCTGGGCGAGGTTCTGGTCGGGCTGGGATTTATCACCGATGAGGCGCTTAGCCTGTTTCTGGCCGAGACATCGGGTTTCGAGATTTTCAACCCGAAAACAACTGTTATAGATGGTGCCGCACTGGCACTTGTCGACAAGTCGGTTGCCCTCAAACACAAAATTCTTCCTGTCGCGCTGGAAAACCAGACAGCCCAGATCGCGATGGCCGATCCTTACGATGTTGTGGCGCTTGACGCGCTCCGCCGTTATTTGCCAAGAGGCGTTAACATCAAGCCTTTGGTTACGACGCCAAGTGTCCTCGATGAGGCGATCGATGCGGCGTATGGTTATGCAAGCAAGGTTGCCGATATCCTGAAGGAATTGGAAAAAACCGATGAATCTATTTTGGATAAGGTTGCGGATCTTAGCGAGGAAGAGGCATTTACGCACCCGATCGTCCGTCTCGTTAACGCGCTTATTTCCGAAGCCGTCAAGTTAAAGGCCTCGGACCTTCACTTTGAACCGGAAGAAAATTTCGTTCGCCTGCGTTACCGGATTGATGGTGATTTGATCACGTCGCAAATATTGCACAAACAGCACTGGAACGCCATCGGTCAACGTTTGAAAATTATGGCGCAGTTGAACATTGCCGATAAATTGTCGCCGCAGGATGGCCGTATCAATATGCATATCGGGGGGAAGGAAGTGGACTTTCGTGTATCGTCGCTTCCCACTGTTCATGGCGAAAACATTGTTATGCGTGTTCTGGACAAAAGTTCCAGTATCCGTCCGCTATCCACACTGGGCTTTAGCGACCATAACCGTGAATTGATCCGCCGGGCACAGGCGCGTCCCGAAGGCATCATCATCGTCACGGGTCCGACGGGGTCTGGTAAAACAACATCGCTTTACTCCATGTTGAACGAAATCAACACCGTTGAAGTCAACATCCAGACTCTTGAAGACCCGGTGGAATATTCTATCCCGATGATCCGTCAAACACCGGTTCGCGAAGGAATTCTTGAATTCCATGAGGGGATCAAGGCCCTGATGCGTCAGGACCCGGATATCATTTTTATCGGGGAAATCCGCGACAAAATATCTGCGGGCATGGCCTTGCAGGCCGCTATGACGGGGCACCAAGTATATACGACACTTCATACCAACGATTCTTTTGGCGCGATGCCGCGTCTTATGGATCTTGGCATGGTGCCTGGCATGATCGCCGGTAACATTCTGGCGGTCTTTGCGCAGCGTCTTGTAAGAACCCTCTGTCCGAACTGTAAACAACCCCACACGCCCGATGAGGCCGAATGTGAAATCCTGAATGTCGATTTCCATTCAGCCCCCACAATATATAAGGCCAAAGTCGGGGGGTGTGATCAATGTGGCGGAGCTGGATACAAGGGACGGGTTGCCGTTGCCGAGATTCTGGAGTTCAACGAGGAGCTTGATGAGGTTGTGGCCCGCGGTGGTACAAAAATCGAGTTAAAAAACATCGCTGTGCGACAGGGCTTTAAATCAATGAAGGATGATGGCATTCTAAAAGTGCTCGAAGGGAAGACAACCCTGGAAGCCCTCGCCAAAGTCGTCGATATTCATAAAAAATAAAAGCCACGGGTTCTCGGGATATGGAAAAATACAAATATAGGGCAATCAATGCGAACGGTCGTCCGGTTCGGGGGGTGCTTGGTGCGTTGAACGAGGCAGATCTGTTCAACCAGTTGCAGGCCGCAGGCCTTGAACTTGTGACCTGTTCACAGCTTTCGAAAAGACGTGGCAAGGCGCCCTTCATGAGCAAGGTCGAAACACGCGATCTGATCCAGTTCTTTATCCATATCGACCAGCTGGAAACCGCTGGCGTCCCTGTTTTGGAGGCGCTTGCCGATGTTCGGGATACGACCGAGAATGTTATGCTGCGCGATGCTGTTTCGGAAATATACCGTGACGTAACAGAGGGCAGCAAGCTGTCCGAAGCCATGGCGAAACATCCGAAAATTTTCAAAAACCTCTATGTGTCGCTTATTGCGTCTTCTGAAGAGACGGGCAAGATGAGCGAGACTTACAGGCAGCTCATTAAGTATCTGAAATGGGTGGATGCGATGGAAAGCCGTGTCCGCAAAGCTACGCGTTATCCCATGATTTTGGCGATTGTCGTGATAGGCGCCATCTCCGTGATGATGGGGCTTGTGGTTCCCCAGATTGTCGAATTTATCCGCGCGATGGATTTTGATCTGCCATTTGCGACAACGTCCCTTATTGCGACATCCGATTTCTTCAAGGAATATTGGTGGGCGGTTATCGGGACACCCGTGATCCTTGTAACCTTGGTCTTCGCTTTAAGGCGGGGGTCAGAGGCCGTCCGGTATAAAATCGACCGTTGGATGATCGATGCGCCCGTTATGGGGCCCTTGATCCGTAAAATCAATATTGCCCGTTTTTGTCAGACCTTTGGGGCGCTTTATGCCTCGGGGCTTCCGATTCTCAATGCCATTTCTGCATCCACCAATACGGTGAACAATCTTGCGCTGGTCGATGCCCTGAACACCATTCAAACGGCCCTTCGCACCGGCAGC
The DNA here is from genome assembly GCA_946481075.1 of uncultured Alphaproteobacteria bacterium. Next base: position 741,953 of record CAMLMC010000001.1, on the reverse strand, counting down.
ACATTGTCCCAATCTTTCAATGCGACCGGCGAATTTCCAAGCCTTGTTATCCGCATGCTGAAAGTCGGGGAGGAATCCGGAAATCTGACGTCCGTTCTGGACCAAGTGTCTGAATTTTATACAAACGATGTCGATGAAGAGGTCCAAAAACTGATTGCAATGATCGAACCTTCGCTTACCATGGTGCTTGGTGTTATGATTCTGTGGATCGCGGTTGGCGTGTTCGGCCCGATTTATAACAGTTTCTCTGAAATCGAAATGTAAGGGCAAAGCGGGTTCTCGCATATGCTGATGTCATCTAAGTGCGTGCTTATGTTAAGCGACGAGGGGCTCAATGTTTATGAAGTCTCTTCGTCAAAGGCTGCGCTTGTCGACACGGTGCCTTGGGAGACCGAGGATTTTGCCGGTTCTGTTTCGGAATTGTTGGGCCAGAGGTTGCGCGGTAAGCCGATCACTCTTTTCAACGACATGGTTGAACAGCATTACCGCAAGGAGCGCATTCCGAAAGTCAGCATGATGGACCGGGCGAATGTGGTTGAACGCCGGCTAACTGCCGCGTTCCAGTCCTATCCCATGCGCGCCTCCATGAAACTCAAGGATGCATCGGGAACGAAGCCGGGAGCGACGGCGGTAGGGGAAACCTATCTTTTTGCCGCGGTTCCTCTATCCGATAATGTTCGGAATGCATTCAGCTCGATTCAGCGCTCTCATTCGTCATTTCATGGATTTGGTCTGTTACCCGTTGAATCCGCGTCCATGGTTCAGGCGCTTTCCAAAAAGCTGCGCAAGCCGTCGGAACCGACATGCCTGTGGACCGTATTTGTCGGCCAACATTCCAGCGGCGGCCTACGTCAGGTTGTCATCCGCAACGGTGAGCTCGCGTTAACCCGCATGACGCCCATCATTGACAGTGATGCTGACCCCGATGTATGGGCATCCGATGTCGTTGCCGAGATCAAAGGGACTATGAGCTATTTGTCCCGTTTTGGTTTTGATCCGTCTGACGGTCTGGACGTTATTGTCATTTCCGGCAATTCTTCAGCCGAATTTGTCAGTTCCCGAATAGATTTCGATTGTAATCTGCATGTCCTGTCTGCCGGTGAAGCGGGCAAACTGCTCGGCCTGCGCATAGGCCCCCAAAAAGAGCAGCGTTATGCGGACCCCTTGCATGTTGCATGGCTTGCCAAAAAGTCCAAACTGACTCTTCCGATTAAATCGGCACTGATCAACCAGCTTTCCCGTCCTGCGAAAATTGCGATGGTGGCCATGCTTGTTCTTGTGGCCGTCTGTGGTGAACTTGGATATAGAACCTATAATTCTTTTTCCATGCTTGGCGAAGCTTCCTCCGGGATTGCCGCCGCGCAGGGCACGCTTGAACAAACCCGCACGGAACATGCCGGCGAGATAGAGCTGAAAAAGGCTGCCGGCGTTGATTTCGAACGGATCGATAAGGCAACCAAAACATATAAAATGCTGGATGCGCAGGGCATGAAGCCTCTTGTCATGCTGGATACGATAGGGCGCGCTCTGGGGCCGGACATCAGTTTGGAATCGCTCAGCATCAGACCCCTTCCTGTGCTTGCTCCGGGAGATCCGGCATATGTCGATCCGTCGACGGTGGCAGTAACGGAAGATGGTTCTGGCGATGCCCTTAATCCCCCCAAACAGGATTATGAAGTGGTTCTAAGGATTGTCTTCCCGCAAAATCTTGATCCGAAAATCGGCGTTCAAGAAGTCAATGGATTCTTCGAACGTTTGAAGAAGGCCATGCCGAACCATGACATTGCGATTATCAAGCAGGTCGCGGATCTCAGCTACACCGGCAATTATGTTGGGGAGTCAACTGTCAGCGGTAACAATCAGACTGATCAGCCTCTAGAGGCAGAGCTGCTTATCAAAGGGGCGATGCTATGATTGGAATGATCGGTTTTAGACGCTTCTTCATTATTGTGGTTCTTCTGGTAACCGCCATTTCGCTTGGGGTTGCGAATTTTCAGTTCTTGCGCCCACGTGCAGAGCAAATGCAGCGTGACCTGAACAATATGAGAAACGAAGAATCCACGCTTCGGTCCGAAATAGAGACTATGCGGGACGGCATGGAGCGCTTCAAGCGCCAGCAGGTCATCTATGGGATGATTGAAAAGGACGGTTTCTTTAATCTGCAGGACCGTGTTATCGCCCGTGAGGATTTGAACACGATGCAAAGCGAGGCGAAACTTATTACGCTGAAGTATGAAATCAAGTCTGCATCCATGTCGTTGCCGCCCGATATCTACGATGACAAATACGCGCTTTTGACCAGTCCTCTTTCAATCCAGATAGAGGCGATTGACGATATCGATATCTATAAGTTTCTAGGCCTTTTGGTGTACCGCTTTCCGGGGATTGTAAATATCAAGATGCTGGATATTAAGTCGCAAACCCCATTGACAACCGATGTCCTGCGTCAGATCGGTTCTGGCGAGGTTCCAGTGCTCGTTGAGGCCCAGATAGAGGCAGAGTGGACGACTGTTGCGCCATGGGGGACGGCACCCTGGGATGCTTCAGTTGATCCTGCAAGTGTCAGTGCGGAAGGGGGGCAATAATGCGGTCTTCCCATCTTCTTTGGGCGATATTGTTGGCCACCCTTGGATGTGCGGGCGTATCGCATGCCCAGGATATGCCGGCGGATGAGAGCGCGATTTCGACGCCTGTTATTGATACAACAACGATCGTTGAGGACCCTGCGGCCCCTTCAGATACCGTTACTGAAGGTGAGACCGTTCCAACAACGGAAGATCCCGCGGTGCCTGAGACGGTTGTGGAGTCTGCCCCGGCCGCAGAAGAACCCAACATGGCGGGGGATGGGACAGACCTTCCCGATGCCAACGGGGAAAGTATTGATCCGGCAATTGCCGCCGAAGTAGAATCATTCTTGATCCCCCTCAATCCTTTAAAAATGCCATCCTTGTTTTTCACAAAATGGGAACATGATCTTTTGATTGATGCGCGGCGCGGGGCCAATGTTCGCCCTGTTGTGCCTGGCGATGCCGGTTCGGAACTGCTTTTAGCGCCTGATGGGGAGTCTGCGGTCCATGGTTCCCCGCGCGAGATAAATCTGAACGGGATTGCGTATGTTTCCCCTGTCAGCTGGACGATATGGCTGAACAACATCCGGATCACGCCCACGGCGCTGCTACCGGAAATCATGGACCTCACGGTATACAAGGACCGGATCGAAATTGAATGGTTGGATCGTCAGACAAACCAGATTTATCCTATCCGTCTGCGTCCGCATGAAAAATTCAATATGGACACACGCATGTTCCTTCCGGCGGATAGCGAGTAATGCCGCAGGCTTTTCTCGATATCCGGTCGATTTGCGCGGGATACGGGCGTGCAGGAGTCATCACGGATATATCGATCGGGATCAATCAAGGCGAAACATATGGTTTGATTGGTCTGAACGGTGCCGGAAAAACGACACTTCTCAAAATCATTCTTGGTTTGAAGGAAGCCTCTGCGGGATCTGTGATGATCGATGGACACAGGGCCGGCACCACTGCGGCGAAAAACAAGCTGGCTTATTTGCCCGAGCGTTTTGATCCCGCGTGGTTTCTCAATGCCTATGAATTCATAGATTTCACAACGTCGCTATACGGTCATAAGGTCAAACGGGTCGAGATAGATGAGATGGCGGCGAAACTAGGCCTCAACCTTGCCTACTTGCCAAAGCTGGCGCGCACCTATTCCAAGGGGATGCGACAGAAACTGGGATTGATGGCGACATTTCTGACGCCCTGTCCGCTCCTTATCCTTGACGAGCCGATGTCCGGTCTTGATCCAAGGGCGCGGGCGCAGGTCAAAGGGCTGTTGGTCGAAGCGGCCGGGCAGGGGCGGACCACGTTCCTGAGTTCCCATATACTTTCTGATATGGAGGAGCTTTGCACCCGCGTGTCTGTTTTACATGATGGCCGGATCGTATTCACAGGAAAGCCTGCCGAATTACTGTCCCAAACGGCGGAAAAGCATCTGGAAAAGGCGTTTTTAAAGATTATCGATGCGCCGGAGGCGGAGGCAGCCTGATATCCTTTGTGCATGGAACGCCTTTGCCATTTCCCTTAAGGTGGTTTTTTGGTAGAATCTTTTAGCGTTTTCTTGTGTTTCCCTATTTCAATTTTCTGACGGCCGAGAATGATCATGAAATTTTATCCAGCCATAACTGCCGCCTTTCTCTCCGGTGTGCTTGCTTTGACAGTGTTTTCAAGCGCTGTTCAGGCAACGGCCGCAGCGCCGGGAACCGTGAGCGTTGTGGATGATCCTTCTGTCCAACCCGCCGTGCCGGTGCCACAAGGGGCTGACACTCCGATTGGCGATGCGTCCAATACGGGCGCGCCGATCGTGACAACAACGGATCCGGTTGCCCCGGTTCCAAGCCAGGTCATGCCCAGTGTTCCCTCTGATATTCCCGTTCCCGACAGTGCCGCCCTTGAAACGCCTGCTCCGGCCCCTGCTTTGGGGGCAAGTGAAGTGGGTGAATCTGCGGCAGGATCCCCTCTTGGCGATACCGGGGCACGTGCCCAACATTCCGGTCAATATTATGATTCAATGGCGCTTGTGCCGGATAGCAACCTTGAAAAGGCGGGGGTCACAGGGCCGCGAAAAGTGGACCCTGTATACGAGCCGGGGCAACGTTATATCTCTGTCCAGCGTGATGCCGGGCCCACGGCCTTCGAAAGTCAGTACGTGGCGGCGACCCGGGCGTTGAAGCTTGGCCGTTATGCCGCTGCGATGGAGATGTTCGAAAAGCTCTATCGGCAAAACCACAATGACCAGCGTGTATTGATGGGGCTTGCCGTGGCGCAGCAGGGGGCGGGTTTTATTGAATCCGCCGCAAGGACATATGAGGAGCTTTTGTCCATCGCCCCTGACAATGCCGATGCGGCCGTCAACTTGATGGGGATCATGAAGGCGCAATATCCTTCGGTGACATTGCAAAACCTGATGGAACTTCGTGGGAAATATCCCACCAATCCAGGGATCCCTGCGCAGATAGGTCTCGTTAATGCCGAGATGCAGAATTACGATGATGCTTTGCGTTATCTTGAAATCGCGGCATCCATGGATCCACGGAACGCCAGCCATATTTACAACATGGCGATTATCGCGGATCGAAAGGGCGATATAAGAGGGGCGATTTCATACTATCAACGTGCCCTCGAATTGGATTCCGCCTATTCGGACAATGCGAGCGCCCTGCCGCGCGATCAGATTTATGATCGTCTGGCGACGCTGCGTCAGAAGGTCTGAACCTGGCTTTCGTGTATCACGAACTCACAGCTTTTATTTTCGTGTCCGTTGCTTTGCTGGGGCTTTGTCTTGGCAGTTTTGCAACAGCTTTGATTTACCGCATACCGCGCGGTATTCCATGGATATGGAATGGAAAAAATCCGGATAATCCGGCCTGCCGTTCCGCCTGCACGTCCTGCGGGCACAAACTGGGACCGCTAGATCTTATCCCTATATTGTCGTGGTTGTGTGCCCGCGGTAAATGCCGCCATTGCGGTGCGCCGGTTTCCGTTTTCTATCCTATGACAGAACTGGTTTGCATGGCGCTGGCTGTGGGGCTATATGCCGTGTGGGGTGCGGTGCCGGCCACGGTTCCGGTCCTGCTGCTGGTGCCGGTTTTGCTGGCGCACATTGTGATTGATTGGCGTCATATGATTTTGCCGGATGATCTGAATATCGCCGCCTTTGTTCTATCCCTTGTGTTTTTAATGTTGGGCGGCGCGGGGGAAGAATGGCCCTATCATCTGGCGGCAGGCTTGGTTTATCCGCTCCTGTTCTGGGGGATCGCCGCCTTGATGAAGCTGTGGAAGGGGCAGAACATGCTGGGCATGGGAGATATCAAATTCCTGCCGTCCGCAGGCCTGTATCTGGGGCTGGCCGCGCTTCCGACCTTTATGGTGGTGGGCGGCCTTCTTGGCATCGCGATTGCTGCTTCTTATGCGGTGAAAGGGCAAAAAGGGGCCTTCCCGTTCGGGCCTGCGCTGGTCATTTCATTGCTTTTTCATCTTTTTTTAACCGGTTATGGGTTTGAATATACATGGTGATCTATTGACCGGGGGCGCCGCGCGTATCAGACTGGACTATCTGTTCCGCCATTTAGCATCCGGGCAAATCAATTTGGGTTTTTAGGGGAGTACAGGGCCGTGGATCTTACACAATTGCTGGCATTTACCATGCAGAACAAGGCATCGGACTTACATTTAAGTCCGCAAAACATGCCTATCATCCGCGTGCATGGCTCGCTTCGCCGCATCAAGGCGGACAATCCGCTGAGCACTGACGATATCCGCACGATGCTTTATTCGGTGATGTCCGAACAACAGCGCGCCGATTTCGAAAACGAAATGGAAATCGACTTTGCCATTTCTTTCGGGGAAAAAGCCCGTTTCCGCGTAAACGCATTCAATACCCGCAATGGCGTGGCCGCCGTCTTCCGGACCATTCCATCCGAAGTGCCAACTATAGAACAATTGCAATTACCGCCGGTTCTACGCCGCTTTGCCGAACTGGAAAAAGGGATCGTCCTTGTGACCGGTGCCACGGGCTCTGGTAAGTCGACAACCCTTGCGTCTCTGATCAACCACATCAATATCACGATGGATAAGCACGTTATCACGGTCGAAGACCCGGTTGAGTTTTTCCATCATTCGAAGAAGAGTCTGATCAACCACCGTGAGGTGGGGCGCGATACCATGTCCTTCAACCGTGCCCTTAAATCCGCACTGCGCGAAGACCCCGATGTTATTCTGGTTGGGGAGATGCGCGATTACGAGACAATGTCTCTGGCCCTGACGGCCGCCGAAACAGGGCACCTTGTGTTCGGGACACTTCACGCCAGCAGCGCTGCAAAGGCAGTTGACCGTATCCTTGATGTGTTTCCGACAGGCGACAAACCGATGGCGCGCACAATGCTTGCCGGATCTTTGCAAGGGGTCGTGGCGCAAAACCTTATGGCGCGCGCCGATGGATCGGGCCGTATCGGAGCCTATGAGATTCTGGTGGGGACGAACGCCGTTCGTAACCTGATCCGTGAAAATCAGGTGCCGCAGATTTATTCGATGATCCAGACAGGTTCCCGTTACGGCATGGTCACCATGGAAGACTATGTGAAGAGCTTGCTCGATCAGGGCGTTGTCGATAAGGAAGAGGCGCGCCGCGTCCTTCTACAGGCATCGGACGAAACCGATGAAAGCGGTGTGAACGAAGGTCACACATCCGCTGCGCTTGGCGGCGTCAAGGTTCCAGGCACGCAGGAAAGAAAAATGGCCGCCGGAGAGCGCAAGCCTTTGGCGGCGACTCCTTTGGCGGATAAACCCGAAAATGATGAGGGTTATTCGTTCTAATGGATGACAATAGCGTCCCCTATGCGTTTCGCTGCCTTACCCAGATGAATGAAAGGGGGGCCAGCGACCTTTATCTGACACGGGGGTTCCCGCCCACATTACGGATTGATAACGCGCTGGTGCCTATCGACGATGTCGCGCTTTCCGATGAATCCATCTCCGAAATCCTTGCTGGCATTCTGACGGCGCGGCAAATGCGTGATTTTGAATCAAAGATGGAGCTAAATACATCTCTCGATATGGGGCCGTATGGGCGTTTTCGTGTAAATGTTTACAAACAGCGTCAGGTGCCGGGGCTTGTGATACGCCGGATCATTTCAAAAATTCCGACACTTGATGAACTGAAACTTCCGCCAATCTTGCGCAACCTGTCGATGGAGCGACGCGGGCTGGTCCTTCTGACCGGAATGACAGGGTCGGGTAAATCGACGACGCTGGCGTCCATGCTCAACTTTCGCAACGAAAACGAACAGGGGCACATCCTTACCATCGAAGACCCGATAGAATATTATCATGAACACAAGCGCTCGGTCGTGACGCAGCGTGAAGTGGGCGTGGATACCGAAAGCTACACGGTGGCTTTGAAGAACGCGCTGCGCCAGCGCCCGGATGTTATCTTGATCGGGGAAATTCGCGACCGTGAGGTGATGGAGCAGGCCCTGACCATTGCCGAGACCGGCCATCTATGCCTTGCAACGCTTCACACGAACAACGCCTATCAGGCGATTGAACGGATCGTGAATTTCTTTCCTGAAGAAACGCACAATCAGATCCGTCTCAATCTGTCGATGAATCTAAAGGCCATTGTGTCACAGCGTTTGCTGCCGTCCTTGCAGGGCGGGCTGGTTCCTGCACTTGAAATTATGATCAATCAGGCCTTGATCCGCGAATTGATACAGCGTGGAGATTATGAAAAAATACCCGATATCATGGAACAAAATCGTACCTTAGGCATGTGCACGTTCGACCAGTCTTTGCTCGACCTTTATACGCAAGGCCATATTTCGGAAGAAAACGCGATCAGTCAGTCAGACAAATCCAGCGATATGGCCGTTAAGTTGCGCCAGATGAAGCTGGGCAGAGGTAGTTCGCTTCGCGATCTTGATACTTCGAGCCTTAGAATATCCGACGCGGATTAGGAAAAACCTGTTGGCAGATAGATTTCCCTAAAGCAGTCACTTGATCGTGGGGGCAAATCATCGCACAATATTGCGGTGTTGATTCTTTCTTCTATCTGATTCTTACGTCACGGATTTCATCATGTCGCAGTCTTTGTTACCCCAAAAAACCATGCGTCGTGCGGCTTGTTTCGCGCTCATGGGCTTTGCTGCCTTTGCACTGTCCGGTTGCGATCTTTCCCAAAATTACCTCAAAACCGATCGCAGCAACGACATGGAAACGCAGGATTATCGTGATGCGCTTGCGCCGCGCGATAATGATCTTGCCGATAAGGCGGTCGACTCCGGCATTCCCGAACTTAAACCATATATGGCCACGCCATCGGATAAATTGAAACCGATGCCGTTGGTCTCTGTTTCAGTCAATCAGACGGTTCCTTTGCGGGATGTGCTGTATCAACTGGCCGAGCAGGCGGATTATGATCTTGAACTCGATCCCCGTATTCGCGGCAGTATTATTTTTACAGCGCGTAACCGTCCTTTCGATGAAGTGATCGAAAAGATCGCGCGCTCCGCAAGCTTGCGTTACAAGTTCAGTGACGACTCTGTTAAAATCGAGCTCGATACTCCGTATCAGGAAATCTACAAAATCAACTATCTTGCCCATACCCGTACGAACACGAGTTCGATTGGCAATAACATTTCTGTTGTTTCGGGAGAAGGGGCCGATACAGGCTCCCAGTTCCGCGCAGAATCCACGAGCCAAATCGATTTCTGGAGGGAATTGGCGACGAACCTTGACCAGATTATAACCGCCAACCGGGATGCACAGACCCTGCGCACGGAACGCGATCCCCGCGTGACGACAGTCGCTGAAAACCCTGCACCGGTAGAACCTGTCGTCCTTCGTGCCGATGGTGAGATCGCGCAAGGCGGCGAAGCTGGCACCACCGTTCAGGTTCAGCCGCCCGAAGCCGTTTTGCGTGTTGAGCCCCTGCCGGAAGATGATTCTGCTGCCACCGCCGCTTCGAATAGTGAGGAAGACCCTTTTGCTGCGCGTTATTCGCTTAACCGTCAGGCCGGTTTGGTTTCTGTGTTTGCCAACGAACATATCCAGAAACAAGTCGGAAAATATCTCGATAGTCTGAAAAAATCTGTGACGTCGCAGGTGCTGATCGAGGCCAAGGTCTTGGAAGTTTCCCTGAACGATGAATATGCCGCTGGTATCGACTGGGCCAGCAGCAACTTGTTTGGCAATCGTTTGAATATCAGCCCGACATCCAACGGAACGTCTCTGGTTCCTTCGTTGACACCAGCGGCGGATCCGCAAGTGAGCTTTATTGCCTCCTACATCAGCGGTGATTTCAGCATCGTGGCTCAGGCGTTAACCCGCTTTGGAACGGTTCGCGCGCTGGCCAGCCCGCGACTGACCGTTTTGAACAACCAGTCGGCGGTTCTTAATGTCGCCCGTAACGAAGTCTATATCACATATGATATCGATCGTGAGGAGGCCACAGATACCAGCCCGGCGGTTATCACGTATGACCCGGATATTGCAACGGTGCCGGAAGGCGTGATGATCAATGTCCAGCCGTCTATCGATCTTGAGAATAAGACCATCTCAATGGCGGTGAGGCCGAGTATTACCCAGATTGTCGGCTATTTCGATGATCCCACGCCACAACTCTTCGGTGCCGATATTCAATCGCAAATTCCGATCGTGAATGTGCAGGAGTTTGACTCGCTTCTTCAAATGAACAACGGACAAGCAATCGTGCTCGGCGGATTGATTCAGGACCGTGCATCGGCAACGCAGACCGGTGTGCCTGTTCTGGGCGAAATGCCGCTGGTCGGGGCGCTGTTCCGCAATCAGGTTGATCAAATCCGGAAAACGGAACTGGTTGTCCTGCTTAAATCCACGATCATTGAAGGGAACAATATCCATGATACTGATAAGGATCTGTATCGCGGGTTCTCTCAGGATCGTCGTCCTTTCCAGCTTTAGAAAGACAGGGGTAATCTTGTGAGAACAGCCTGGCGCCTCTACCGCTATATTATTCAGGCGGCGGTTCGTGACAAGTTGTTCTGGTCCATATTCGGTGCCCTCGCCATTGTATTCAGTTTGTCCTATTTCTTCGGATCGACAACGCTCAGCGAAGGGGCGGGTTTTGCCATTGTGTTCACAGCCTTTGGCGCTCGGCTTTTCGGCGTGGTTTGTATCACTCTTTTCACAATCAATTATATCCGGCGCAGTTTTGATGCCCGCGACATCGAATATCTTCTATCCAGACCAATCGGCAGGGTGGGGTTTGTTCTGACACATGCAGCGGCGTTTTCCACGCTGGCCGTGATGGCCTCATTCCTGCTGGGTGGGCTTGTCGCATTGCTTGAGTTAAAAAACAGTTCAGGCGGTGTGCCGCTATGGTGGTTCAGCATTACAGTCGAATTTATCATTATGGCGAATGTCGCGATGTTTTTTGCTTTTGTCATGAAAAGCGCCACGGCCTGTTCTCTGGTTGTTTTGGCCTTTTATCTGCTCACCCGGATCGTCGGACAGATACTCGGGATCATCGCGCTGAATGAAGGCGGCGGCGTTATCCGGTTTGCGTCGAAAGTGATGGAGTTTATTTCGATTTTTCTTCCGCGCCTTGATCTTATGGGGCAGACGAAATGGATTTTGTACGGCATGCCCGAAAGCATCTCTTTTGGTTTTATTGCCGCGCAGGGGCTGGTGTTCTGCCTTATGATTATCTGCGCCACCGCCATCGATTTAAAGCGCAGGCAGTTCTGATATGCTGCGCGCAGGATATTACAGCCTTTACGCCATCTTCGTTATGGCGATTGCTCTTAATTTATCCTTCTGGATGCAGGCGAAGAATGTTCGCGATGGATGGGCGAATGTGCCCGCCGCCCCGAGCGAACATGTTTTGTCGATGATGGCTTTTGGCGATGACCAGGTCGCCTATCGCATGACAGGATATTTCCTGCAAAATCTGGGTAGTTCGGGCGGACGCTTTGAGCCTTTGGGGAATTACAATTATCCTGAATTGGAAAAATGGCTATTCAGCGCGAATGCGCTAGATCCTTACTCCAACTATATACCGTATTTGGCGGCCTACTATTTCTCGGCCACTCAAAATCCCGAAGATGTCCGCTATTTGATAAAATATCTCGACGCAAATGGGGCTGTGGATCGCCCGCAGAAATGGCGCTGGTCGGCGCAGGCGGTTTATCTCGCGCAATTTGTATTGGAAGATTATGATTTGGCCTTGCCGATTGCAAACAGGCTTGCATTGCATCCCGATGCGGCAATGTGGGCCAAACAATTGCCGGCGATGATTCAGTTGAGACGTGGCGACAAGGAGGCGGCCTATGGCATTCTTCTGCGAATGATAAAAGAAGAAAGCGATAAAATGGCGCCCGAGGAGATAAACGCTGTTCTGGACATCATTTGTAAAAGAACGCTGGATAAGAATGATGCAGCGCAAAACCCTCTTTGCCAGAATATAGAATAATAATATAAATATCCTATGCATGTGGGTTTTTTCGGCATCGCTGAAATTCTATCGTTGCTGGGATTGGTCCAGTCGGTTTACGTCCTTGTCTATATGACGTTTCGTTCCGGCAACTGGCGTTATGCCATTATCCCCATCGCCTATTTTACAGTTCTGTCGGGGGCCTTCCTTCTGGATGCGGCGCAAACGCGGTGGCAAGATAATTTCGTTCATTATGCTTTTTATCAATGGGCGTTGTGGTTCTCGGGTGTTCCGCTTGGTGTCCTTCTGATTTTTCAGGTTGCCAGAACACCTGATTTACCCCCCGCAAGATATCTTTTGTTGTTGATACTTATCCCGCTTTCTTTGGCATTTTATTTCATAGACCGGGATATGAAAGGGGATTTGGATCTGGTGTATGTTTCCGGGCTGGTGGCCGGGGCGCTGGCCCTGCTGGCGGTCTGGCTCCGGCGCGACATGCTGGGCGGTCTTGTCACCGAACCGCATGCCGGGGGAGAGCGGTTCTGGCTTATTCTGGCGCTCATCGTCATACAGACAGCTTTTCTTGCCTCGACCTTCGCGCATGTTAGCAACTGGCTGGATCTTTCGGAATGGCTGCTGATACGAAATGTTTTGGGGCTAGGGGTGGTGTATATTTCCGCCACCAGTCTTTTCAGGATTTATCCGCAGGCGATCAAGGTGGCACGTAAGCAGCCCGATCAGGAAATTTCGGCGGACGATCAGGAAATCGTTGCACGCTTACAAAATCTTTTTGAAAGAGACAAGCTATATCAGGAGCCTGATTTCGGACGGGCCGAAATGGCACGGGAGCTGGATATCGGGGAAGCCGTCCTTTCGCGAATCATTAACAAGCATTACGGCAAGACAATTCCTCAAATCCTCAACGATTACCGTGTGAGGGATGCCAAGCGCCTTCTGGTCGATACGGATGCACCGATAAGCCGTGTCTTTATGGAATCGGGCTTTAGTTCAATGACAACGTTTAACAGGGTTTTTAAGGAACAAACGGGGTTTTCGCCCAAGGAATACCGGTCTATTAACAAAAGCTAAACAACCCGTTGACCAGAATGACAAAACGGTCATTCACAATGGCAGAATGTCATGACATGAAATTCTATTGCCCTTATCATTTTACAAGGGACGGGCCTTGAAAGTTGGTGTAATATGTTGGGCATCTAGGGGGTCCCCCCGTTTTTTTCACATTTGAATTGTATTTTTTGAGGAGAGACAGATGACTAGACTCGTAGCATCTCACCGCCATTCCGAACAGGGTTTTACTCTTGTCGAATTGGCCATCGTGATGGTTATTATCGGCCTGCTGATCGGCGGGATTCTAAAAGGTCAGGAATTGATTACAACGGCGCGTGTTGGGGCCACGGTTTCGCAACTGAAATCGCTTGATGGCGCTATCAACACGTTCCAGGAAAAATATGCGGCTTATCCGGGCGACATGCTGCGTCCAGATACCCGTTTACCGGGATGTACAACTTCGCCATGTAACGTTGCCGGTGATGGAAACTCTATTATCCAGAACGGGGCTTCGCGGACAGGCGCTTCACTTGGTGGCGGCCCGGGCACTGTTACCAACGCCTCCCAAGGGGAAGGTCACCGCGCCTTTACGCACCTGACAGCGGCTGATCTGTTGACAGGGATCGATCCATCCAACCCGGGCCAGTTTTCCGGTACTCTACCAGCTATTCGTGCCGGTGGCGGTATGTGGATCGGTTATTCCGATACGGCTACAGCCACAGGGGGTGTGACTACACTGACTCCGGGACGTCACTATGCTGTTCTTAACGGTATCCCCGGTGCCGTTGCGGCAACATCCGGCGGTTTTAACTCCATTACGGCGGCCCAGATCGACCGTAAGATGGATGATGGACGTCCAGACTTTGGCGGCGTGCAAACCATCGGTACAGGCTGCTCAATCACCGTTGCCGGTGTTGTATCCTATGCGGAAGCCGTCCCTGGCGGTGCATGCGCCATGTACGCCCGTATCATGAACTAATTGTTCACGTGAATATGAAAGACCCCGCATCATTGTGCGGGGTCTTTTTTGTCTTCAATTTCAGGCGGCTTTGGCTTGAAGCTGCTTTAATTCCTTTATTAAGGCATCGCCCATTTGCGATGTGCTGACCTGCGTGCAACCCTCCGCCATGATATCGGCCGTGCGGATGCCGCGTGAGAGCAGGGCCTGTACGGATTGTTCGATAAGGTCTGCGGTATTGCCTAGGCCGAGCGAATAGCGCAGGGCCATGGAAAAAGACAGGATCGTGGCCAGCGGGTTCGCCTTGCCTTGTCCCGCGATATCGGGGGCGGAACCATGAACGGGCTCATACAATCCCGGTGTGCCCGGCGCGCCGAGCGAGGCGGAGGGGAGCATGCCAAGGGATCCCGTCAACATAGCCGCTTCGTCCGACAGGATGTCGCCGAACAAATTGTCGGTTACTATCACGTCGAACTGACGCGGATTGCGAAGAAGCTGCATCGCGCAATTGTCCGCATACATATGTTCCAGCGTGACATCGCTGTATTCGGCAGCATGCAGGGAAGTTATATCCTCGCGCCAGAGTTTGCCGCTTTCCATCACATTCGCTTTTTCGCATGATGTAACTTTTCCGCGCCGTTTGCGGGCCAGTTCAAAGGCCACGCGGCCCACGCGCTGGATTTCTTCTGTCGTGTAGACTTGCGTATTGATGCCGCGGCGCTGTCCCTTGCCGAGGTCTTCTATGCCACGTGGTTCTCCGAAATAGACCCCGCCCGTCAATTCACGAACAATGAGGATGTCCAGACCTTTTACTATTTCTGTTTTGAGTGTAGAGGCATCCGCCAGAGCGTCGAAAACAATCGCGGGGCGGAGGTTGGCGAATAGGCCAAGCTCTTTGCGTATGCGAAGCAGGCCCGCTTCTGGCCTCTTGTTGTAATCGACACCATCCCATTTCGGGCCGCCGACCGCGCCCATGATGATCGCATTCGACGCGCGGCATTTTTCCAGTGTGCTGTCGGCAAAAGGCACGCCATATTCGTCATAGGCGGCCCCGCCGATTTTGTCCTCATGGATGTTAAATTGCGCCTGCCCACTGTCTTGCAGCCAGTCGATTACTTTACGCACTTCGGCCATCACTTCGGGGCCAATGCCGTCGCCCGGAAGGATTGTCAGTGTGAAGATTTGATCGCTCATAACCACGGTCTTTCCTGTGCGCGTTGGGATTCATACTCGGTAATTTTATCGGCTTTCACCTCGGTCAGGCCGATGTCATCAAGACCATTCAGAAGGCAATGTTTGCGGAACGGGTCGACATCAAAGGAATAAGAGAATTTATTGCCGCGAATAACAAGCTGTTTTTCCAGATCGATTTCGAACGGGACTTCCGGATTGTCTTCGGCTTCCTTCATCAATGATTCAACCTGATCCTTCGGAAGTTTGATGGGCAAAATGCCGTTTTTAAAAGAATTGTTATAGAAGATGTCGGCAAAGCTTTCGGCGATCACGCAGCGTATGCCGAAATCAAGGATGGCCCAGGGCGCATGTTCGCGGGACGAGCCGCAGCCGAAATTCTCACCCGTGATAAGGATGCTGGCATTGCGATAGGCCGGTTTGTTCAAAACAAAATCCGGTTTTTCCGATCCGTCTTCATTATACCGGATATCGTTGAACGCATGAATTCCTAGACCTGCGCGCTTGATTGTTTTTAGAAACTGTTTGGGGATGATGATGTCGGTGTCGACATTAATCATGCGCAAGGGCGCGGCGGTGCCGGTGAGTTTGACAAATTTTTCCATAGAAGGAAAATAATCAGGAAACCCCTATAATTGCAAGGCGTAAGCGGGGGGCGTGGCAGTGTTCTGGGCAAAAAACCGCCCCGATCTTTTGCAAAAGTCATAGCATTGCTCGACCAGCCCGGAATCGAAACGATCGGCGTGACGTGTGCGAAGGTCATAGAACAGGCTATCGAGGTTGTGATGGGTGCCTTCCAGCTTGGTCTTGCCATCAAGTTCGTCGAGAATTGTTGCCATCTTCAGAATGTCATCCATATCCTCGCCTTTATACCCCATGGGGCCATGGCCGTTGATACGCTCGTGGTGTGTCTTGATGAAAAAGGAGATCATCTCGATATGTTTGATATCATCCGCAGTCAGGTCCAAACCCAGTTCAGCAATCGTTTGATGCAAAACCTGTTCGCCCAAAAACACATGCTGGGAACGGGTTGCCTTTTTAGCGGCATCGGGTTTTTCATTGGTCATTTCCCAGACGGAAATATCCTGCATGATTTTACCAATATCATGCAATCGGAAGGCGCGAGAAATTTTACGGGCCAGTTCGGCATCTTTGCCGGTAAAGACCATGAACTCTTCAAGCGCACGCGATGTTCGTTCCAGATGGTCACGCAAATAGGGACCATAAACGGGATCGTATTGTTCTATCTTACGGGTGAGGGCTTGCTCCAGCCGCGCGAATTTCTGTGCATCATATGTGTATGATGACGCATGTTGCGTGAGGTTCAGCGGCTTTGGGGCCTCTATAACGACTTGGACGGTCATCACATCATTCCATTGTTTCAGCATCACAATTAATTTATCGCGGCGCTGGTTAACGCGCCTTTAAATCCCATGATTTGCCGGAGAAAACAAGAAAAAATAGATCACTATTTCGGATTAATCCTGTCGATATCAATGTTGGCAACCCCGGTATCCGGCTTGCCGTGTGTAATATTGTTGCGCGCTTCATCGGCAATCTCTTCATAGCGTTTTCTAATATTCTCCAGTTCGTGTTCGTTAAGTTCTTCAAGATCCAGTAATATATTGTGGGCGCCTTCGGTGACGCGTATTAGTTCATCAAGCTTTAATTGCAGAGCGGCAGTATCGCGGTTTTGCGAACTCTGGATTAAAAACACCATTAGAAAAGTTATAATCGTGGTTGTTGTATTGATAACGAGCTGCCACGTTTCGCCAAAGCCGAACAGGGGCCCCGATAATGCCCAGCCAATCACCAGCGTTGCGGCTGCTCCGAATGCGGCTGGATGGCCTGCGTAGTATGAGGCCGTTTTGGAAAGTCTGACAAAAACTTTTTCGAAATTCATATTGTGTTTCTCTACAGCCGCAGACAAACGAAAGGCGGCACAAAAAGTGCCGTCCGAATAAAAATTCTTTCCTTCGCTTGTTTACATCAGCGAGCGCACATCCGTGAGATGGCCGGTAATCGCCGCCGCTGCCGCCATGGCAGGTGACATCAAATGTGTGCGTCCGCCGCGGCCCTGACGTCCCTCGAAATTCCGGTTGGAGGTAGAGGCACAGCGTTCGCCGGGTTCCAATCTGTCGGCATTCATGGCAAGGCACATAGAACAACCCGCTTCGCGCCAATCAAACCCCGCCTTGATCAGAATATCGGCAATGCCTTCTTCTTCGGCCATTTGTTTGACGAGGCCAGAGCCGGGAACAACCATGGCATAAACGCCGCTTGCCACTTTCCTGTCGCCAACCACTTTCGCAACCTCGCGCAAGTCTTCGATACGCGCATTGGTGCAGGAACCGATAAAGACTTTATCAATTGGGATATCCGTCATTTTCGTTCCGGATTTCAGCCCCATATAATCCAGCATGCGCTTGACGGATTCACGTTTTCCTTCGTCGGCAAAATCGTCCGGTGAGGGAACATGGCCGGTGATCGCGACAACATCTTCGGGCGTTGTGCCCCATGTCACGGTCGGCGCGATATCTTCCGCGCGCAGGGTGATTTCACGGTCATAAACCGCGCCGTCATCGCTTTTTAGTTTCGACCAATAGGCAACGGCTTTGTCCCACAATTCTTCCTTCGGTGCCATGGGACGGCCTTTGATATAGCGGAATGTCGTTTCATCGGGGGCGACCATGCCGGCGCGCGCGCCGCCTTCGATCGACATGTTGCACATGGTCATGCGGCCTTCCATGGATAGGGCGCGCACCGCCTCACCGGCATATTCGACAACATATCCGGTCCCGCCTGCCGTGCCGATATGGCCGATGATGGCAAGGATCATATCCTTGGCGGTAACGCCGGGCCCAAGCGTTCCATCCACCGTGATGCGCATGGATTTCGCCGGTTTTTGAATAAGGGTTTGTGTTGCGAGCACATGTTCGACTTCGGAAGTGCCGATGCCGAACGCCAGTGCGCCGAACGCGCCATGCGTGGATGTATGGCTGTCGCCACACACGATGGTCATGCCGGGTTGTGTGAACCCTTGTTCGGGGCCGATGACATGAACGATGCCCTGACGTTTGTCATGTTGGTCGAATAATTGCACCCCGAACTCCGCGCAGTTTTGTGAGAGCGTGGCGAGTTGCAAGGCGCTTTCGGGGTCTGCTGTGGGGATCGACCTGTCGCCCGTAGTCACATTGTGATCGACGACGGCGAGCGTCGCCTCTGGCCTGCGAACCCTGCGGCCCGCCATGCGCAGCCCTTCAAAGGCCTGCGGCGATGTCACCTCATGTACCAGATGCCGGTCGATGTAAATCAGGCAGGTTCCGTCTGCGGAGCGTTCGATGACATGGTCATCCCAGATTTTCTGGAAGAGGGTGCGGGGAGTGGTGGTCATGATTATCCTTTGCTGGTCTTTTTTATATCTTTTTTTAAGCGGCCGGAACAAGGGCAGGCATGAACATTTACGTTCATCCCCTAAATTTACGGAAAATAATTGACAAATAATGCTGCGATGCAATATAAATTGTGCGCCGCGTTAGAACTTTCCTAACCATAAGGGCGTTAGAATTATTGCGATGCAGGAGGGTGTGTACATGTCGATAATAGTTGAAAATCAAAAAGTTAAAGCGGGGGTTCGCCTGCAATCGGGCGATCTGGAAATCCATTTCTCCGAAGAACCGGCGCTTGCGCTCGGTGAAACTGTTCTTATTGACTTGATGCAGCGCAGCATCGGGATTATATATCAGAACGCCTACCATCATATTGGCGACTTGCCGTTGAATATGGGGGAGAAAGAAGTGGCCGCCATGACGGACGCTTCGTTAACCGGGCAAGGCGCGGGTGGGCGGATGATTCATCTCCACGCGCCTGTGAAAATTGTCCGTAACTAAGGAGAGCTAGAATGCCGATATCGTGTGGCGCGCGTAAATCCGGGGAAACCTATGTTGACGCCAATGGCAACAAAGTCGTCGAACCCGTTTACAATGGGACGGGCGGTACAGTCGGGGGTACGATCCGGGTCGTAAAATAAATAAACCAAGCCGGATAAAACAAAAAACGCGGGACCGTCTGGACCCGCGTTTTTGTATTCGGTGTAAACCGGTATTATTCGGAAGCGCCTTCGGCCGGTGCAGCGGCGGCGGCTTCTGCGGCCTTCGCGTCGGCCTTTGCTTTTGCCTTGGCTTCCTGCTCTTGACGGGCGGCGGCAGAGGCGGCCTTCTTGGCTTCCTGCTTTTTCGCTGTCTTTTGTGTTTTTGTCAGGTTTGCTGTGGCTTCGTCGATCTGTGTCTCCAGGCCGTGACCAGTTGTGCGTTCAACAATACGGGCAGACTTACCGCGACGGTCGCGCAGGTAGTACAGCTTCGCACGGCGAACGGAGCCACGGCGGACCAGTTCGATGGATTCAATCGTGGGGGACATCAGCGGGAATACGCGCTCGACGCCTTCACCGAGGCTGATTTTACGGACTGTAAAGCTGGCATTGATGTTGCCGACGGCGCCGGAACGGGCGATGCAAACACCTTCATAGGCCTGAACGCGCTCACGCGTACCTTCTTTGATTTTGACGTTTACTTTTATAGTGTCGCCCGGCGAAAATTCTGGGATTTGTTTGATTTTGTCCGCCATTTTTTCAATCTGGCGGGTTTCAAATTTTTGAAGTGTATTGGCCATTTGGCTATTTCCTTATGTTTTTTGCGTTGTTAGTTGGCGCCGTTTTACCGGAAACGCCCTGTTCCGGCAAGCTTTTTCTTTACTTTTTGGGGAGGAGGTCGGGCCTCCGGGCGGCAGTAATGGCAAGCGCCTGATCAAGGCGCCATTGATCCACCTTGGCGTGGTCGCCGGACCGTAAAACCTCTGGCACTACAAGGACTTGGCCGTCCGCCATCGTCCATTCGGCGGGGCGGGTATAATGGGGATATTCCAGAAGGCCGCCGGTGCCGGACCCAAAGCTTTCGGCATCCGGTGTCGCTTCGTTCCCCATCACGCCGGGGAGAAGGCGGATACAGGCATCCATCATGGTGAGCGCGGCCACTTCGCCGCCCGACAGGACGTAATCGCCAATGCTGATTTCCTCGAACCCATGGGCGTCCAGAACGCGCTGGTCCACACCTTCATACCGGCCGCAAAGAATGGTGAGGGTGCTTTCCGCCGCCAGTTCCTTGACGAGCGCCTGATTAAGCACCTTGCCGCGCGGGGACATGTAGATTTTTCGGCCTGCATTTGGTAGCGAGAGCAGTGCTTTTTCAATCACATCGGCACGCATCACCATACCCGCGCCGCCGCCGAACGGTGTGTCATCCACCGTTTGGTGTTTATCGGTTGCGAAGTCGCGGATCTGGACGGCGCTATAGGACCAGTCGCCGCGCTCCAGCGCACGCCCTGCCAAAGATTGCCCCAAGGATCCCGGAAACATATCGGGGAAGAGGGTGAGGAGGTTGACGTGCCAGTTGCTCATTTTTTTCTTTCTCTATCTGGCATCACCAACGGCAAGCCAGAAAAAAACAATCCGAAGAGGCCAAGAAAAAGATTTGCGGTGTTTCTAAGGGGAGAGCTTTTCAAGTATGGCCTCTCTTCAGACTCATTTTTGACATTTACTAGGTCCGCCAACAACTGTTTTGCGCGGTTAAAGTCACTCTGATGAACCATAACGCGTGCTCCGCCTAACGCAACACCGAGATGCCATGCAACAGCAGTATGATTTTCATCCATAAGGAAGCAAGGAATATTATTGGTCTCAAGAAGGCCTCGGATCATATGTGCCTGCGGTAGATCGTAACAGCGCTCTAGCAAGATCAGGGCTTCGTCGCTCATGGGAGCAGCCCTTCCGGCAATTCGGCAATGACCACGCCTTTTTCGAAATCCACTTCCAGAACGCAATCATCCGTGAAGGGTAGGTAGAAATTCTGCCCGCCTTTTGCAGGGCGGATGTCGATAAGGTCAGACGCGCCGAAATTCACGACGTCCAGCACGGTGCCGATTTCTTCGCCGTCTTTGGCGATGACTTTCAAGCCCTTCATGTCTTCGATGTAATATTCGCCGTCGTCTGTGTCGGGCAGGGTGTCACGATCAATATAAAGCTGTGTGCCGCGCAGGGCTTCGGCGCCATTGCGGTCTGTAATACCTTCGACTGTTGCCAACCATATATCCTTCATCGGATTTTTTAAGGTTAGAGAAATTGTTTGGTCGCCGGTTTCGGACGTATAGACATGATCGCCTTCCAGCAAGGTTTCATCGTCCAGAAACGAACGCACCTTCACATAGCCCTTGATGCCATGCGCCGTTGCAATTTCACCGATCAGGATGCGTTTGCTTTCGCTCATTCGCTCACCTGCGCCGACGGATCGATCAGATAGTGGATGGCAAGGACCAGCGCGACGGAAACGGCAAGGCCGACCATCATTTTAAAGAAATCCTTGCCGATGATCGGGAAGACATACTTAAATTTGTAATCGGCGCGGTGTACGGTGGCAATCGCCAGTTCGCGGCCCGTTAAAAGACCCACGAACACCCATGTCGTCGACATCGGAATATTGCTGATTTCCTTGAAGTAAATCAAAATCAGGGCGTAGACGAAATCGATAATGGTGGCCGAGCGGATGAATCGCGAGCCGGTCTTCTCCAGAATGATATTCTGGATTTTACCGCCATGTTGCCAGAATATAAGGGCGAGCAGGGCGCAGAGCAGGATTAACACGCCAATAAACATTTCTAATGGCATCTGGCGCGGCAGAAACACGGCGATGTTCGCCATATCCTGTGACAGCCACGCGTACCAGAGAACGCCTGTCGATCCCCATTGCAGCACGCGCCAGTGCATGCGGTGTTCGCGCTTTACCATGTTGCGTTTTTCATTGAGGAAGTGGGCCAGCACCATCCAGAAGATATAGGCAAGAACGGCCGAGCAGATATATCCGCTCGCGCTTTTGATCAGCATGCTTTCGAGCACGACCGTGGAGGCGAAGGCCGAAAGGACCAGGAAGGTTGTAGAAACAGGAATGCCGAACCATGTCAGGCCGATAAGTATGGCGGGCGCGGCGGCATGATACCATTCAATCTGAACAGGCGGAATTTTATCGAGCCTGCCATAGGAGATATCGCCGTCATACGCATACCATCCGTAACTAAGCGTTCCGACCATGACAAGCGCGGCCGCAAACCAGAGCCATTGCCATTTGAAGACACGGCTATTCGATGCGATGAATGTCCCAAGGGTTTGGACGGAGTCATTGCCGATGACGGCGTAGGCGGCAAGCACAAAGCCGATAAAGGCATAGATGGTATGGATATCCATTAAAATTCTCTAACATGTGCCGTTCCGAAAACGGCTGGAATGAGACACCCCCGCCTTGAAGGGCGGGGGTGTGAACTTTGATAACTATTCGGCCTTTGGCTCTTCAGCGGCGGCTTCTTCTGCCGGTGCTTCTGCCGGTGCTTCTTCAGCAGGAGCGTTGGCTGCAGCTTCGGCTTCGGCGGCAGCAGCAGCAGCTGCGGCTTTGGCTTCTTCCTCAGCGGCCTTTGCGGCTTCGGCGGCATCGGCTTTCTTCTGCGCGCGTTCTGCCTGCATCATTTTTGTCTTATCAGACGGCAGAGCCTTTTTCGGGTTGTTTTTCTGCGCCGGAACCGGAGCAATGCCGGCCTTGCCAAGGAACACAGCAACGCGGTCGGATGCGATCGCGCCTTGGTCCAGCCAGTATTTTATGCGTTCGGCGTTCAATGTAACGCGATTTGCGTCATCTTTTGCCAGCAGCGGGTTGTATGTGCCGAGCTTCTCGATGAAGCGGCCATCACGGGCTGCGCGTTTGTCCGCAACAACAACAGCGTAGTGCGGGCGGTTTTTACGTCCACCGCGGGACAGTCTGATTGCAAGTGCCATTTTAGTTTCTCCTTTAGTCTTTCAATCGTGTTTTAAAAAGTTTGTTACCGTTTTTTTCTGTTTTTCTTGGTGCCGCCGCGCGTCGGGAATCCGCCCATCGGCATGCCGCCACCAAAATTTCCAAGTCCGCCAAGGCCCGGCATGGCGCCGCCGAGACCCGGCAATTTTCCACCAAGGCCGGGAAGGCCACCAGCGCCGCCGAACGGATTGCCGCCCGCCATTTCCTGCATCGCCTTGTCATCCAGCATGGCCGCGTCGCGGTCAGACATCATGCCCTTCATCGCGCCGAGCATTTTGCCCATGCCCATTTTCTTCACGCGTTTCATCATCGTCTGCATATCGGCTTGCTGTTTGCAGAGCTTGTTGACGTCGTTTACGCTCATACCGGCGCCGGCGGCAATGCGCTTGCGGCGGGAAGCATTGAGCAATTGCGGTTTTTCGCGTTCTTCTTTCGTCATGGACAGAATAATCGCTTCCTGACGTTTGACGATCTTGTCATCGAATTTGGATTCATCGATTTGCGACGCCATTTTGCCAAGGCCGGGCAGCATGTTCACAAGCGCGCCGATACCGCCCATTTTCTGCATCTGGCGTAGCTGTCCGAGAAGGTCATTGAAATCAAACTGGCCTGCCGCAAATTGCGCGGCCATCTTTTCGGCCGTGTCGGCCTCGATCGTTTCAACGGCGCGTTCAACGAGGGAGACAACATCGCCCATGCCAAGGATACGGCCCGCGATACGGTCTGGGTGGAATTGTTCGATCGCATCCCATTTTTCGCCCGTGCCGAGAAGCTTGATCGGCTTGCCAGTGATTGCGCGCATGGACAGGGCCGCGCCGCCGCGTGCATCACCGTCGATACGGGTCATAACGATACCCGTCACGCCGACTTTTTCATCGAAGGATTTGGCGATTGTCACCGCGTCCTGACCCGTCATCGCATCGACGACGAGGAGTTTTTCAACCGGGTTCGCCAGTTTGGAAACGCTGGCCACTTCGTTCATCAACTCTTCGTCGATGGCAAGGCGGCCGGCGGTGTCGAGCATGAGGACATCAAATCCGCCAACGCGTGCTTCTTTGAGTGCGCGTTCGGTGATTTGAATTGGTGTTTCACCAGCGACAATATCAAGTGTTGCGATACCTGTTTGCTCACCGAGCACTTTCAACTGATCCATCGCCGCAGGGCGGGATGTATCGAGCGAGGCCATCAGAACCTTTTTGCGGTTCTTGTCGGTGAGGAATTTAGAAATCTTGGCGGTCGATGTCGTCTTACCGGACCCTTGCAAACCAACCATCAGATAGACAGACGGGGCAGGGCCGAAGGTCAGGTCAACGCTCTCGCTACCCAGAACTTCGATCAAGGCGTCATTGACGATTTTGACGACTTGCTGGGCGGGTGTGACGGACTTAATAACGTCTTGGCCGATGGCTTTCGCCTTTACGGTCTCGATGAAGTCTTTGACAACGGGCAGGGCGACATCGGCCTCAAGCAGGGCCACGCGAATCTCGCGCGCGGCGGCATTGACGTCCTCTTCGGTCAGGCGTGCGCGCCCCCGAAGTCCGTCAAATATCCCACCCAGTTTTTCGCTCAGCGAACTAAACATTTACGATCCGTTGTTAACAAAACAGTTTAACCGCAGTGCGCGTAAATTCGCGGGCTGCGGGGTATCCTTGGACACGGGTTTAAACGCCGATCACAGGAAATTTGAGGGTTTTATAAGGGCGCGGTCTTGGTATGTCAAGGAATTATCGGCGAAGGGCCAAGCTTGTGCGTTCGCCCGCAGCCTTCATCAAATCAAGGATATATTCCTCATTTTGCTCCGTTAATGCGGATCCATAAGCATCTATAGTACTTTTGGCGCTTGAGAAGGCTTTGTGCCAAAGCGTGAGGGAGGATGGACCGGCGTTCAATTCTGCCATCAAAGCCTGTTCATGCAGATCTTTCGTTTCGCGAAGGAAGGAGGGGGCCAGGGCGTTTCGAAGAAAAACCATATCTATGTCATTATTAACAAAGAACGATTGTTCTTTTGTTCCGTCCCGAAGACCAAACCGGAACCCCAGATAGGTGTTAGTGCAAGTTTGGGGGGAAGCATCGGCGAATATCGTGGCAAGATCTCTATCTATAATGCCCCTATCCACCGCCGCAGGGGTTTCCAGCCATGTGTTAAAGGCCTGTGCCAGTTTTTGCGACAAAGATAGCGTTTCGTTTTCCATGGCGGTGACCATAAAACAGACAGTGAAATTATGTCAATTGAATTATTTCTGGCGGCGGCGATCAAATAGTTCAAGTTGCGGGCTAGATTCCATACGGCGGTCTGAGGCGAGGTTAAGCAAGGTATAATTGGTTTCTCCCGCTATGATATTGAATGCGGGATTGTCAAAGCTCGTGTTGCTTGCCATCGGCAGTTCCGGCATAGACGGATACCGCGGCTTTGCGCGGGCAAGGCTGGCTGCGAAGCGGTTTTCTTCGTCCTTTTCCCACTTATAGGCCTGATCATAGGCTTCGCGGGCTGTTGGTCTTATGGATGTTATCATCGGCATGATCCTATATTTAGCGTACGAATAGGGCCGGAAAAGGTTCAATTCTGGGCGAAAAAAGGGATTTGCGGGGTGTCAAACGGCCCTATATAACCTTCATTATGAACCTGAATTTCCGCAAAATGCATGGGCTTGGAAATGATTTTGTCATCATTGATGGACGAAAAACCCTGCCAAAACTGGATGTTAGTCAGATCCGCGCGATTGCGGACCGTCAAAGGGGGGTGGGGTGCGACCAATTTATCGTGCTTGAAACCCCACCGGATGACAAAGCGGACGTGTTTATGCGGATTTACAATCCGGATGGGTCAGAGGCGGGCGCATGCGGGAACGCCACCCGCTGTGTGGCCGATATTCTTGTGTCGGAACAAGCGGCAGAAACCTGTTTGATCCAAACAGTGGCGGGCCTTCTTCAGTGCAAACGGCAAGGGGATCAGGTTCGCGTGAATATGGGTGTTCCGAAATTGGGATGGAAGGATATTCCATTGTCAAAACAATGCGATACTCTCCATTTGCCGTTGGATGGCGACCCCGTGGGCGTCAATGTCGGCAACCCACATTGTGTATTCTTCTGTGCAAATGCCGAGGACATGGCTGTGGATAAGATAGGGCCAAAGATAGAACATGATCCGCTTTTCCCGGATCGTGTGAATGTGGAATTCGCCTCTTTGTCGGGGCCTGACCATATCCGGATGCGGGTTTGGGAGCGCGGGGCGGGCATTACACAGGCTTGTGGAACCGGTGCTTGCGCTACAGGCATTGCCGCCATTCGCCGGGAGCTGACGGGGCCAAAGGTTACGGTGGAACTGGACGGCGGGCCGCTGGTTATTGAATGGGCGGGCGAAGGCCATCCGGTCTTTATGACCGGACCCGTTGCCTATGTTTTTGAAGGGACTATTTCAATCAAATGACAAGATTTCTGGCACTCATCGCTATTATGGCATTGGCTGCTTGCGCATCGCCCACGATGAAGATGAGCGACCAGCAAATCGCCACCCTGTCGGATGACCAGCTTTGCTCCTATAAAAACAACTATCGGGAAGAGCCGCGTTTGAACATGGAGCTGGCCCGCCGCGGCCTTGGCCCCGTTGAGTGCAACCCGCGCTTCCGCCAATGTATGGCGCGCGGCAACCAGCCCGGCACGCGGGCCATGGATTTTTGCATGGATATGCTGGCCGAGAATGAACGCCTGCGCCGCGAGCGCGACTGGTATGACGATCGCGCCTTCCTTTATGGCTATCCCTACCGCTATCACAATACCGGTGTCGGGGTCGGTCTCGGCTTCTAATTGTTGGACACGGCGGGCCGTTTTCATTAAAACCCCCTCATGACTTTGAAGGAACCCGAACTTGTTACTTTCGGCTGCCGCCTCAACACCTATGAGTCGGAGGTCATGCGCAATCATGCCAAGGCAGCGGGGATGGATGATGTCATCATCTTCAATACCTGCGCCGTGACGAAAGAGGCGGAGCGTCAGGCGCGTCAGGCCATTCGCCGCGCAAAAAAAGAGAACCCGCAGGCAAAAATCATCGTCACCGGTTGTTCCGCGCAAGTGTCGCCGGAAATGTATGCCGAGATGCCGGAAGTCGACCGCATCATCGGCAACGATTTGAAATTGAAACCCGAAACATGGGGCAGCCCGTCCGAAGAACGCGTGATCGTCAATGACATTATGTCGGTGACGGAAACGGCGTCGCATCTGGTGGAAGGATTCGAGGGCAGGGCGCGTGCCTTTATTCAGGTTCAGAACGGATGTGACCATCGCTGCACCTTCTGCATCATTCCCTATGGCCGTGGGAATTCCCGTTCCGTTGCGATTGGCGAAATCGCGGCGCAGGTACGCGCACTCGTGGCGAGTGGCTACAACGAAATTGTCATGACGGGCGTTGATGTCACATCCTATGGTCACGATCTTCCGGGATCTCCTAGTCTGGGGCAAATGATCCGCCGCGTGCTCGCGCTGGTGCCCGAATTGCCGCGTCTACGTTTGTCGTCACTCGATCCTGTCGAAATGGATGAAGATTTGTGGAAGCTGATTGCGGAAGAACAGCGACTGATGCCGCATCTTCATATGAGCCTGCAAGCAGGCGATGACATGGTATTGAAACGTATGAAGCGCCGTCATTTGCGTGCCGATGCCATCGCCATGTGCGAACGCGCACGTTCCTATCGTCCCGATATCGTATTCGGCGCGGATATCATCGCGGGGTTTCCGACCGAAACCGACGAGATGTTTGCGAATACGCTTAAAATTGTCGAGGAATGCGATCTTACTTTCTTGCATGTCTTCCCGTACTCCGAACGGCCCGGCACGCCCGCCGCGAAAATGCCGCAGGTGCCGCATGAAAAGCGTAAGGAACGCGCGGCCCTTTTACGTGATGCCGGAGAAAAACAGGTTAGCAAATTTTTAAAGTCACAAGTGGATGCGGTGCGCAATATCGTGTTGGAAAAAGACGATTACGGTCATACCGAACATTTCGCCCCTGTTCGACTGAATAAAAAACTTACCCCCGGCAGCCTGGTCCGTGTTAAAATAGAAGGACTATCCGATAATCAAACACTCGCAGGAACGGTTTTGTCATGATGTTCTGGCGGAAGAAAAAGAATGAGGGCGATCACGAACAGGAAGCGAAAGATGAAAATCTTTTGCATCCCGAAGGTGAACCCGCGATAGAGCTGCCTGTTGAATATGATTCCGACATCGATCCCGAATTCAAAAAGCACGAGCTCGAAGAAACCGAATCCGAAATCGTCGACGAACTTCAGATTACTCCCACGCCCGTGGCCGCCGTTTCCGATGAAGGCGATACGAATGGTGACAATGGCTGGTTCTCTCGTCTTGGCGCAGGGCTTTCCAAATCCACAGGAAAGCTGGGGCAGGGGATTTCCGATATCTTTACAAAGCGTAAGCTGAATGAAGATTCGCTGCAAGATCTTGAAGACCTTCTCATCATGTCAGACCTTGGCCCCAAAACGGCTGCGGCAATCATTGAAGAATTTTCTGCGCGTAAATTCGAAAAAGATATCGAACCGAACGAAGTGCGCATGGCGCTGGCCGACATTATCGGTGATATGCTCGCGCCTGTGGCAAAGCCGCTCACGCTTGAAAAACCCGCGAATGGCCCGTTTGTCATTTTGGTGTCCGGTGTGAACGGTGCGGGGAAAACGACGACCATCGGCAAGCTCGCCTATGAGTGGCATATCCATCAGCATAAAAAGGTAATGATCGCGGCGGCGGATACATTCCGCGCGGCGGCTGTCGACCAGTTAGAGGTGTGGGCGAACCGCGCCCATGTGCCGCTCTATAAAAAAGATATCGGCGCCGATGCTGCCTCTGTCGCGTTCGAAGCGTATGAGAAAGCCAAGGCGGAAGGCATGGACGTTCTGATGATCGATACGGCCGGACGTTTGCAAAACAAGGCCGGATTGATGGCTGAATTGCAAAAACTCGTCCGCGTTTTGAAAAAACATGATGAAAATATTCCGCATGCTGCTCTACTGGTGCTCGATGCAACGACAGGTCAGAATGCGATGAGCCAGGTTTCCGTCTTTAAGGACGCCGTGAACCTGACGGGCTTGATCGTCACCAAACTGGACGGTTCTGCCCGTGGCGGCGTGGTTGTCGGTCTTGCCCGTGAATTCGGCCTGCCGATCCATGCGGTTGGCGTGGGCGAGGGGATAGAAGACCTCTCCGCCTTCGACGCGCCGGATTTCGCCCGCGCCTTGATGGGGATTGGCTAACATGACACTTCTTAAAGACGATTTTCAAATTCACGTTGGAATGTCGCCGTTAATCGTTGGAATACTTAAGGGCCATATAGATGCGGGTCTGATTGACGTTGCCGATATGGCCGCACAAGTCTTTAACGATGTAAAAGATTATTGTTCCAACGATGATTACGGTTCTTTGGACAATATTTATTGTCACGGGCGCGATATGGCCTTTTGCATGGAGGAAAATGCGGATCGCGCCGCACAATTCCTTAAGGCCTTTAATGCCCACGCCGGTGAAAGTGCCGGTATGCCTATTCAAGCTTTTCGCGGAGGATATACGGGCAAAAGCTTCGATGATTCCTTTGCCGTCCGACTGAATTAGCTATGTGGTTGAAATTTTAACCATTTTCGGCCATAATAGGCCATGTTGAAAAGATTATTTCCCGCCCCGCCCAAATCATACAAAACCGCCGAAGAAGCCTTTGCCGCGATAGAGAAAATCTATAACGACAACATCGCGCATTTGCGCGAATCCTTCAAAGCGTTTGCGCGGGGCGAACTGAAAGACAAAAAAGTCATTGGGTTTTACCCCTATATCCGCTTTAGAATCGAAAATGTCACGCGGCCTGACTCGCGCCTGTCTTACGGGTTTGTGCCAAAGCCGGGGATTTATGAGACCACGCTGACCCGTCCCGATATTTTCGACCATTATTACAAGAGCATGATAGGCCTGCTTCTCAAAAGCCATGGTGGTACAGTCGAGGTGGGGCAGAGCGATACGCATATCCCGCTGCATTTTGCGCTGGGTGAAGATTTCCATACCGAACGTGACCTGACGCAGACGCAGATGGAAGAGTTGCCGTTTATTTTCGATCAGCCTGATCTGGGTTTGATGGACGACCAGATTGCGAACGGAACCTACATCGTTCGTGATGGACAGCCGACTCCTCTATCACTCTTCCCCGCGCCGCGCGCGGATTTATCGCTGCAACGCCTGAAACATTACACGGGCACAAAGGCACAACACTTCCAGAATTATATGATCTTCACGAACTATCAGTTCTATATCGATGAATTCGTGAAAATCTGCACCGATATGATGACACAGACATCGGACCCCGAACTGCTGCGCCACCGCGAACAATATACGGCGTTTGTTGAACCGGGTGACAAGGTGACATCGAATAAGAATATTCCGGCGGAGCAACGCACGGACCGCGATGAGGCAGGGGCCATTCTGCGCCGCATGCCGCAAATGCCGGCCTATCACTTAAAACGCGCCGATGGATCGGGTATCACCATGATCAATATCGGTGTCGGCCCATCGAACGCCAAAACGATCACGGACCATGTTGCCGTGCTTCGCCCGCATGCATGGTTGATGCTTGGTCACTGCGCGGGCCTTCGTAATTCTCAGGCGCTTGGCGATTATGTTCTGGCACATGCCTATTTGCGCGAAGACAATGTGCTTTATCATGATCTGCACCCGAGCATTCCGTTGCCGGCGCTTTCTGAAATTCAGGTGAGCCTTGAACAGGCGGTGAGCGAGATCACGGGCTTTAAAGGTTACGACCTGAAAAAGGTCATGCGCACGGGCACCGTGGCGACGGTTGATGACCGAAACTGGGAGTTGCGGTCTTCTGTAAGGCAGAATATACGGTTCAGTCAGTCACGTGCCATCGCGCTCGACATGGAATCCGGCACCGTGGCGGCGAACGGGTTCCGCTTCCGTGTTCCCTATGGCACGCTCCTCTGTGTGTCCGACAAACCATTGCATGGGCAGTTAAAGCTGCCGGGCATGGCCGATACGTTCTACCGCGAACGGGTGGAACAGCATTTGAAGATTGGCCTGCGCGCCATGGAAATCCTGCGCGGTATCGGCCCCGAAAGGCTTCATAGCCGGAAACTCCGGTCCTTCAACGAAGTTGCGTTTCAGTAGTTTTAATTCCGTCGAACCGACAGAGGCAATACAACTAAAAAAGAGGGCGCCCGGAGGCGCCCTTTGCAAAAGTTGCAGGGAGAACTTTAAATAGTGATATCGATCGAGGAGCCACGGGATGAATTGGCACTCACGCCGCCCGTATCCTTGGCGCGGCCACTATCAGAATAACTTTCGTTCCGTTGAAGGCTTTTCGTGTTTGTTTCCTGGGAGCGGGCTGTTTCCGTTCCGGACAGCTTGGTCGAATCAAGGCGGTTTTCCTGCGCTTGATTTTTGTTGTCCACGGCCTGTGCGCCGGGCTGGAACGTATTGGCTGCTGGAATTTGTTGCGCGGCTGCGCCGCTGACTGGGTAAACCATATCGTAATGACCTGTATGAACCGTGCGTGAATCTACCTTTAAAAAGGTATCAGGAAAACCTTAACGAACTCTTAGAGGGCGCAGGAATCTGCGGCGGGAGGGCTATAACCGACAAATTGAAACTTTTAGACGAATTTTAACAAAATACTTTTCTAATTTAACCTAGTGTAAATACTTTTGGCGTAAAAAACAATAGGAAGCACGGTTTTCTGCGGCTCTGACAGGTCATTTTGACAAAACGGGACTGACAAAACAACTGTGCGGGGGAGTTAATTATCCGGACCCAATCATGCCGTTGGCGGGGATGGATATGTGGGGATAAAAATGGGTTTTGAGATTCTAGAGAGATCGCCGGAGGTAGCACCGATGCTTGTGCGTCTATATGACACGCACAGGCTCTACAGCCTTGCCGGCAATCATGAAAATGACTCTGCCCGTGCCGAATTGACCACCATTATGACGGATTTGATGACGACCAAGCTCAGCCACAACGAAATGGAGCTTATCACGGATGTCATGCTGGCCTTGATGAAGCAGGCCGAGCAAGATTTGAAGCAGGCTCTGGCCGAGCGTCTTTCGACATATGAGAATGTGCCGCTGCGCGTTATCTTGGCGCTTGCCAATGATGAAATATCGATCGCCGAACCTGTTCTTCGGGCATCTCCGGTTCTTCAGGATATGGATCTTGCCTATATTCTTCAGGCGAAGGGCGTTCAACATGGCCGCGTTATCGCCAGCCGTGAAGGTTTGGGCGATGCCCTAATCAACATGCTCGTCGATACCAAAGATTTTGCAATAGCCATCAACCTTTGCGAAAACGACGGGGTCAAACTCACCGCGCATGCCTATGACATTCTGACAGATCTTGCCAAAGGGGAGCAGCAATTGGCGCAGACGATGATATCGCGCCATGATTTGCCGCAGGCTGTGGCGGAAATATTGTATGATTTTGTCGGGGGCGAGTTAAAAAAGGCCATCAAGGATAAATTCGACGAAGACGTGGCGAATGATGCTTCTATCGTCCTGGATGAGGTCGTGCGCGAAATCCGCGTCGAGACCCGCCCGATTGAGAATTACGATCTATTGCTGGCGCAGACGAACATCTTGCTCCGCCGCGGGGAACTCAAAATACCGGGCATGGTCTCCGCGTTGCGTCGCGGGCAATCTTCAACATTCCTGGTTCAGTTTTCCGTTTATACCGGATTACCCGTTGAAACGGTCCGCACGATTTTGAAACAGGAAAGCGGCAAGGCCCTTGCTATTACATGCCGCGCACTGGATATCCAAAAAGCCGATTTCATTAGCATCTATTTGTTGACGGAGAAATTCCGCAATACCGAAAAGCGGATTATCAATCACACCGAACTGTCACGCCTGATGAGTATGTATGACATGATCAATCAGACAGAGGCGCAGCGTTTTCTCGGAATATCGAAGCACTAAAAGAGTTTTTATCCTCCAGGTAAAATGAAAAGCCCCGGTGTAAAAAACCGGGGCTTTTATTGTTTTGATCCATCGGCTCGGCGGAGCGAAGCGATGGTTGTCGACGATGGCTTTAAAAGATCATGCTGCTTTCTTTGCGGCGTTGTTGAGCGCGGCAACACCCGGCAACTCTTTGCCTTCCAGCCATTCCAGGAACGCACCGCCCGCGGTGGAGATATAGCTGAACTCACTCGCCACGCCTGCATTTTCGAGCGCGGAAACCGTATCGCCACCGCCGGCCACGGACACAAGGCTTCCGGCCTTTGTCAATGTGGCCACTGTGCGGGCGAGGTCATTCGTGCCTTTGTCGAAAGGCTTGACTTCGAACACACCCATCGGGCCGTTCCAGAGCGCGGTTTTGCAACCGGCCAGAATATCGCCGAGTTTTTCAATCGTTGCGGGTCCGACATCGACGGCCTCTTCATCCTGCGGCATTTCTTCGGTGGCGCGGATGGTGAAGGGCGCGTTTTCGCCGAATGTCGTGACGCAAACACGGTCTATGGGAAGAAGGATTTCACATCCGGCCTTTTCGGCGGTGGTGATAATTTCTTTTGCCTGTCCAACCATGTCGCGCTCGCAGAGGGATTTCCCAACTTCGATGCCCTTGGCGACCAGAAACGTATTCGCCATGCCGCCACCGAGGAAAAGATAATCCACTTTTTGGACGAGGTTATTGAGCACCGAAAGCTTGGTCGAAATCTTCGAACCACCGACAATCGCGATTACTGGTTTCTTCGGTGATTCCAGCGCATTGTTCAATGCATTCAATTCCGCCTCCATCAGGAAACCGGCGGCCGTCGGCAGGCGATGGGCAAGACCTTCGGTCGATGCGTGTGCGCGGTGCGCGGCGGAGAAGGCGTCATTGGCGTAAATATCTCCAAGCTTGGCAAGCTGCTCCACGAATGCCGGATCGTTGCCTTCTTCACCCTTGTGGAAACGCAGGTTTTCAAGCAGGACAATTTCGCCATCGTTCAACGCGGCAACGGCTGTCTCGGCTTCCGCGCCGATGCAATCCTTGCCGAAGGATACTTTGTGGCCCCAGCTTTTCGCGCATTCGGGCGCGAGGAAGGCGAGGGAGAATTCGGCCTCGTATCCACCCTTCGGACGACCGAAATGGGAAAGGACAACGACCTTCGCGCCCTGAGACACCAGATAGTCGATCCCCGGTTTCAGGCGGTCGATGCGCGTTGTATCCGTGACCTTGCCATCCTTGGCGGGCACGTTCAGGTCGGCGCGCAGCAGAACACGTTTGCCTTTGAGGTCGAAATCTTGAAGCGTTTTAAAAGACATGGTTTTTCCTTTGTCTGGTTTACGGAATTCATTACAGGGTTTCTCGCATTTTCGTGAACGCCGATCAAGCGGGAAGGCGGGGGTTACGGGCTTTCCGCAGGCAGAATTTCAAGCCGATCGGCGGTCTCCAGCTCCATGAACGGGCCGTTCCATTCGCGAATCCATCCGCGTACGCGGACTTTCTGCCCGGTTAGGGAAAGCGGATCTATATCCCGTTTCGACAATTCTTTACGCAGCGCGGGGCTGACCTGCGCCGTGAAATCCTTCCTCCAGTCAGTGCCGAAATTAAGATAGATGTTGTTTTTGGAAGAGGCGGCGCGGTTGACCGTGCCTTCCACCACGCGGAACTGACCGTTGCCTTGTGCCGCCATGTCATCGGAGAGTAGCCCGAAAGGGGAGCCGTCCTGCCACAGGCCGCGCCGCGCTTGACGCGCCATTTGCTCCAGCGCATAGAGCTGGTCCGCCATTTCGGGATTGTCCGCATCCGTCATGGCATAGGCAAAACCGCCCGCGACCAGAAGGCCGTTGATCCAGTTACCGTCCTTTTTGATGACGAGGTGGGCGAGTGTATGCCCCATGCGGTTGATGCGCCCTGTTTTTTGGTTCCTTGTCTGGTAGAGCATGACTTCTGTGCCGTTCGGAAGCGCCTTTTCCAGAAACGCTTTGGCGGCGAGCGTGGAACCGCCCGTCTCTTCATCCGTTACAAACGGGTATTGCAAGGAAAGAAGCCGGACGATCTTTCCATCGTTTAAAAGGATTGTTTGCGCGTCGATAACCTTGTCAATTCGTGCGGAGCCTGTATGTTTAAGGCTGGCAAAATCGCCGGTTAGCGGCGCGCCTTGCGCGGCGGCATTCGATACCGGAACGAAGAGCAAGAAAAGGAAGATTATAACCATGCGCATCATGTCGCTTTGTACCCCGAAAAAGCTTGTTTGGAAATACGCGGCCATGCTGATGTCGGCAACGACATTGACGCTTGCCGCCTGTAGCGTCAATCCGGCAACCGGTGAGAAACAATTCACAGCCTTTCTTCCAGCGTCTCAGGAAGCGTCGGTCGGAGCCAGCGAACATCAGAAAGTCCGGCAAACATACGGCGATTTTGTTACCGGACCCGTGGCCGATTATGTCTCCCGTATCGGGCAAAAGGTCGCGGCGAACACCGAGCGCAGTGATGTGCAGTATCAGTTCTTTGTCATCGACTCCCCGGTCGTCAACGCATTTGCGGTGCCGGGTGGCTATGTTTATATCAGCCGCGGTCTCATGGCCCTCGCCAATAGCGAAGCGGAACTTGCCGCTGTCATCGGTCATGAAATCGGGCATATTACGGCGCGTCACGCCGCAAGCCGTATGTCCCAAGGCGTTCTGGCAGGGCTCGGCGCCGCGGTATTGAGCGCGGCTACGGGCAGCCAGGCTGTGGGACAGATCGCAAATGTCGGTTCCGATCTATATATCAAATCCTATTCACGGGAGCAGGAGCACCAGTCGGATGAGCTGGGCGTACGTTATATCTCCCGCGCCGGGTATGATCCGAAATCCATGGCGGCGTTTCTTGCCAACCTCGATGCCCAGACCAAGCTCGATAAGCGGATTGCCGGACAGGAAGAGGGCGAAGGGATGAATTACTTCTCAACCCACCCTGTCACAAGCGAGCGTATCACCCGCGCCAGCGGCGTGGCGATGAACTATCCGGCCGGAAGCAAGGTCGAAAATGGCGATGTGTACCTGTCCATGCTGAATGGTTTGACATACGGCGATTCAGAAGATCAGGGCTTTATCCGCGGTGACAATTTCTATCACCCGCGTATGGGTTTCATGTTCTCCGTCCCATCCGGTTTTACCCTTAATAATACGCCATCCGAAGTTGTCGCCACTCATTCCAATGGATCCGTTATTATTCTGGATTCAGGGCGGGATGATCAGGGGCGCGATCCGCTGGCGTACCTGACCCAGAACTGGATGAAGGCCAATCCGCCGGCGGATGCGGAAAGCATTACGGTGAACGGCCTGCGCGCCGCGACGGCGGCCTTTGCGGGCAGCGTCAACAACCGTCCGGTTATCATTCGTGTCGTTGCAATTGAATGGAAGCCGGGACAATTCTTCCGCTTCCAGATGGCCATTCCGCAAAATGCAGGCACCGATGTGGTGGAAGGGATGAAGCGTACGACCTATAGCTTCCGCGCCATGACCGCACAGGAAAGATCTTCAATCCGTGCCCTGCGTTTGCGCACCTATCAGGCGAAGGCCG
The DNA here is from genome assembly GCA_946481075.1 of uncultured Alphaproteobacteria bacterium. The sequence continues at coordinate 705,314 of CAMLMC010000001.1, read as the reverse complement.
GCGATACGGTTGCAAGCGTTTCCCAACAAATGGCGTTTCCGAATTACCGCGAGGAACGGTTCCGTGTGCTGAACGGGCTGGGGGGCGGCAATCTGGTTCCAGGCAAGCTCTATAAGATTGTAACCGAATAAGAATAAGCAAAAGCCGCCCCTAATAAGGGCGGCTTTATGCACGAGGCATGTATGAGGGAGATTACATGCCCGTATTCACATTCAGTGCGGCCAGTGTTTTGCTGTCCACAACACCGCTGGCGGTCAGGCCGTTTGCTTGTTGGAACTGGCGCAGGGCAGAGGCTGTTTTCGGGCCCCATACGCCATCCGCGCGGACGGAGTATCCTTCATTGGCCAGACTTGTCTGGATGTCGCGTACGGTTTGACGATCCAGTTCAGAAGCGGAAAAAGTTGTGTTCGCCTGAATTGACGCATCTGCATTACCAGCCGCCGGGTTAATATCAGAGTAAGTGCCATTATCCACGTTTACGTCACTATCGGAAGACAGTCCCATCTGGTCCGCCGATCTTTTGTTGATATCGGCCCTAGCACCGTAATTGCCTTCCGCATAGGCGGCGGTGCTCAGCATAACGGCGGCTGCCGTCATCATAAGTGTTTTGGTCGCTTTCATCTTGGATACCTCTTTTTTGGTTTCTATGGAGTACTTATCAAACCAGCCAACTCTCGAAGTGTTCCACGGGAAGCGGCATTTTAAGCGCTTGCGAACAAATCTTCTGTGGTTGTGATACGCCCTGCCATATTGGCCTTGAGTTTCTCCATCGCGCGGGCCTCCAACTGACGCACACGTTCCTTGGATACGCCAAGTTCCTTGCCAAGGTCTTCGAGCGTCACAGTTTCATATTGAAGGTGACGATCACGAATGATTTTGGCTTCGCGGTCGGAGAGAGAGCCAAGCGCCTCCTCAAGCCATTTCGACCGCGTTTTCGCATCGCGCATGCCAATGACGATTTCTTCAGGGTTCGGGCGGTCATCGGCCAGGAAGTTTTGCCATTCTTCTTCACCGTCTTCCCCGATAGTGGCGTTCAGCGAGCTATCGGCGCCGGACATGCGGGATTCCATATCCTCGACATCCTTCACATTGACCTTCAGTTCCTTTGCAATCTTGATCCGGCCTTCGTTGGTGAGGCCTTCGGCACCTTGCGCGCGTTCGATTTTTCCGCGTAGGCGGCGCAGATTGAAGAAAAGGGATTTTTGCGCGGCCGTGGTGCCGGTGCGGACGATCGACCAATTGCGCAGGATATAATCCTGCATCGCCGAGCGGATCCACCAGTTGGCATAGGTTGAAAAACGAAGTTCGCGTTCCGGCTCAAACCGCGCAGCGGCCTGCATCAGTCCGATATTGCCTTCCTGAATAAGGTCGCCCATGGGCAGACCGTAATTGCGGAAGCGCGAGGCGGCGGACACAACAAGGCGGGTGTATGAGCGCACAAGTTCATGCAGCGCTTTTTCATCCCCATGGTCACGCCAGCGGCGCGCGAGATCCAGTTCATGTTCCTTCTCTAGGATCGGTTCATTCATGGATGTCCGGATGTAATCCAGATTGGCGCGTTGTGTTTGGGGATCGTCGATATGAGCCATGAAATTCCTCCCTAATGGTCGCGTTGGACGCAGGATCTGTGTCTGATCTCTATACGGAAGGCAATCCGTATTGGATCAGTCCTATTTAATAGCTAACGCCCCAAATGTGCAGACATTGTGGCAAGCGCGGGACGTATTCAGGGATTTTGATGAGATATTATCTACATAGCCCGTAAGCCGCAGAAACAAGCGGGTTTGTGTGGCCGCTTTCGAATTGCTATAATGTTAAATCCCGCCCCGGACAATCCATTAGTTTGTTTTCGTTTTTTTGCGCTTCGATCCTTGTTTTATCGAATAACATCAAAAACATACTAGGATTAAATTCCCAAATTGTCAAGATTTATATTTTATGCTTCCAGCATTTCGGTCATGCGGCCGCCCTTGTCAAAGCCGGCGCAAACGAGGGTGCCGCCGAAGCCGCTTCCGCCATCAAGGCTGGCCGTGACGCAATTGAGGCGGACGCCCTCATGGGCGGGATCATACCCGCGTATGATTTTCTCATAGGGGGCGTACGCCTGTGTGATGTCATAGAAATCATCGCCCGAATCCCACAAAATATCGCCCTGATCTTCGAGGCGCCTGTTCGGATCGACCCCCGCATTGACGAAAAGCAAGGGATAGCGCCCGTTTTCGGCCGTAAAGGCGGCGCGGCGATAGCTGGTCATCAATTGGTCATGACCGCGGTTTTTACGGATGGCTTCGCGAATTTGGCTGATCCAACGGGTGAGCGCCAGTACGCCTTCCTTGCTGGCCCGAATACCATCGCATGTCCGTATGCCATAACTCTCAAGCGTCGGGCCGATGCCGCCGCGAAGCAATTCATCGAAAGTTTCGACCGGTTTCTGGGCAAAGGGAAGATTGATCAGGCGGTGCCACAGATTTTCCTGATGTCCGCGCAAATACACAATATCGGAAGGGATCATGCCCGGCTGGGCCAAAACAAGGCGGCGGAAGGTTAAAAGTTCATCCACGGTTTCACGTGAATAACGCCCATGGCCTGTATAATTGCCAAGGTACACAAGACGGTCACCGGGGCGTATACGGGTGATGACCGCATCGTGCATGGCATACAGCCGGTCCAGTTCCCCGTGGATTGCGGACACCGCCCAAACCCGGCGCGGCGCACCGAGAGAGGCAAAGCGGTTATCCTGCATTCCACGACACACGGCGGAGGAACTCCTTGGTGGGCGATTCTGTCAGAAGTCCCCACGACTTCCCAGAATCTGATAATAAATGTACGCGATTCTCCGCCGTTTGAAATTAACAGAAAACGCTTATGTATGTATCCTGTGGATAAGTGCGGGAATTCGTCATTGCGAGAAGGCCGTAAGGCCAACGCGGCAATCCATCCTGCGGACTTGCCGGCTATCCTAAGATGGATTGCTTCGCTACGCTCGCAATGACGATGGTGTATAAAAAAACCGGGCTGGAGAGCCCGGTTTTCTTTGGACATATGTCCCTAGGAAAGGTTTTGAGCCTTAGGCGGCCTTTTTCTCGGCGGCTTCGGCCTGATGCTTGGCGACTTTTGCCGTCATCAGCTTTTCAAGCTTTGCCGTGGCTTTGGCTTCGTCGATTTTCTCAACAGCGGCCACTTCGCGGGCAAGGCGTTCCAGCGCAGACTGATAAATCTGGCGCTCGGAATAGGATTGCTCGGATTCATCGTTGGAACGTTTCAAGTCGCGCAGAACTTCGGCAATCGCAATCGGGTCGCCGGAATTGATTTTCATTTCGTATTCCTGGGCGCGGCGGGACCACATGGTACGGCGGATGCGGGCCTTGCCTTGCAGTGTTTTCAGGGCATCCTTCATACGGGATGTCGTGCACAGACGGCGCAGACCGGATGTCTTGGCCTTGAAAACCGGAATTTTCAGGCGCATACGGTCTTTTTCAAAGCTGATGGCATACAATTTCACTTCGACGCCGCCGATTTTGGCAGTTTCGATACCTTCGATCAGGCCAACACCATGGGCCGGATAAACCACATAGTCGCCTTTGTTGAAATTGTCGTTGTCAGCTGCTGCTTTCGCCATGGTCTAGCACCTTTCGTTATTGTTATTTTGTTTCGCCGCTACGTTTGGCACAAACGTGTTGTCACGGAAGTAGGCCGGTCTTCCAGTTTGTCCATCCTTAGAAAAACGATTTTGCTGTTCTATACAAAGAGTGTGTCCCGAAGAAGGCACCGTTTTGTCCGGCCAAAAGGCCGAGCGCAATTACCGCAATCGTTAAACTATGCAGGGGAGTATACTTAAAAAAGTGTTAATTTTCAACTATAGAATTTCAAAGTTATGAAAAACTTTGCTTCAGTCGCCGTCTCCGGGATTTGGGCTAAAGTATTCTTCTAACTTATTTTTTACGTCTTTCATCGCTTCGGCGGTGGGGAGGGCCGGTTTTTTACGCGTGATGACCGGCCATTTTGCAGAATATTCCCGGTTCATCTCCAGAAACGCCTCGGCCCGCGGATCAATGTCCGGGACAATGGCCTCGACCGGGCATTCCGGTTCGCACACGCCGCAATCGATGCATTCGTCGGGGTGGATGACGAGCGTGTTTTCCCCTTCGTAGAAACAATCCACGGGGCAAACTTCCACGCAATCGGTGTACTTACAGGCAATGCAAACATCGGTCACGACAAAGGTCATGGCGGGTTGATAGCAAAGGTTTGGCGGGCGGGGCAATTAATTTTTACCACAGAGACACAGAGATTCAGGAGTTTCACAGAGGTTTTTTAAAAAAACTCTGTGCTGCTCTGTCCCCTCCGTGCCTCTGTGGTAATGTTTTTTTCATCTTTCTTAATTAAAATAAACCTATGGACGGTAGAAACCGCGACTTGATGAGGGCCATTTTAAAGCGCGCCATGGAAGAGGGGCGCGGGGGCCGCGTAAAGATGATCCATGAGCGCCTGAAGGCCGCCCGGGACATCCCCGACGATCACAAGCAAATCCTTCTCGAAATCACCCTGTTCGGTAAAGCCCTGCCCAAATCCCCTTGGCAGAGCACGATGATGCATTAAGTAGTTGGATGCAGGTCCAATAATTGGGTTTTTCCAAATTTTCCCTAAGATTTTTCTTGCGCTGCACTGCAAGAGGTATATAAGGACCGCAAAATAAAGGCCGCTAGAAGGGTGTTCAAATGGTCCTCACAATTACATCAGCGTTATCGCTGTTTTTGCTTATCACGCTTTCCACTGTCGTTTTCTTTGCTTCGAAACGCTTGAGAGTTCCCTACACAGTTTTGCTTGTTGCCGCGGGCTTGCTTCTAGTCCCTTTGAGTGAAATGCCGTTTTTCGATGGCGCGATCGGGTTTATCCGCGAAATGGCCCTGACGCCGGAGATGCTGTTCTATATTTTTCTTCCCGTCTTGTTATTCGAAGCCGGGTTCAACATGAAAATCCGCAAGATGGTAGACAGCGCATGGACGATTTCCCTGCTGGCCGTCGTCGGCGTGGTGTTATCGGCGACATTGGTCGCGGTTGCGCTTTATCTTCTTCTGCCGCTCATCGGAATCAACATGCCGTTTATTGTCGCGTTGATTTTCGGCGCGATCATTTCCGCAACCGACCCCGTTGCCGTGCTCGCGATTTTCAAGGAGCAGGGCGCGCCCAAACGCCTGACCATGATTTTCGAAGGCGAGAGCCTGTTCAATGACGGTACGGCGGTGGCGTTGTTCCTCGTCGTGCTCGGCGTTGCCGTTGAAGGCTATCACGGTTTTGCCACCATCGGCCATGGCATCCTTGAATTCGTTATCATGATTGCCATGGGTATGGTTGTCGGCCTTGTTCTCGCCTCGCTCTTTTCAAAAGCCTTGCGCCTTACCAAGAAAAACGAATTTGTGACCGTGACGCTTTTGCTTGTGTCCGCGCACATGGTGTTCATCCTGACCGAGATGATCAACCATTACGGCCTGTTCCATGTATCGCCGATTATATCGACCATCGTTGCCGCGCTGTTCCTTGGCAATTATTCGCGCAACATCCTGCCGCCGAAGATGGACGGGTATATCAACAAATTGCTCGAGCACATGGCATTTGTCATTAACTCGCTCGTCTTCCTGATGGCCGGTCTTTTGTTTGCAAGCGCGGGTGTGCAATTCGGCGAATTGTGGCTGCCGATCCTGCTCACCGTTGTTGTCGTCGCCATCGCCCGCATCATTTCGGTTTATGCCGTCACCATGCCGATCAACAAATTCAAGATGGAGCAGAAGATCCCCTCGAGCTGGGAAAAACTTCTGGCGTGGGGCAGCCTGCGCGGCGCGATTTCGATTATCGCCGTGTTGCTCATCCCCAAGGATTTGACGATTGCCGGATGGAACAGCGATTACACGCCGTATGAATTGCTGCTCGCCCTGACCACGGGATGCATCCTTGCGACATTGTTCATCAAGGCGCCGATGATCGGCCCGATGATGCGCCGTTACAAACTCACCGATCCAACGCCATTGAAACGCGCGCATGAATCGGACCTTGCGGTTTTCTATCTGATGGCGGAGCGCGAGAGGCTTCATGAATACCGTATCAAGGGCTTTGTGAACGAGGAACAATATCTGCGCCTGACGGAGCGCGTGGAATGCAGCCTCGCGACTGCCAAGGACGAGCGCAAAGCATTGGTGGAAAAATTCGGACGCGGGATTTTCGACCAGTCGTTGCACCTGGCCATGGTGCATGTTGAAACCAATGCGCTGAAACGTCTTTTCATCAATGACGAGATCAGCGAAAAACCGTTCCGCCGCATCCTGAACAAACTGAAACTTCAGGAAGAAATGATTCAGGCGGCGCAGCATGACGATATTGACCCCAAAGTCTATATCGACCGGAAGGATCTGTTCGAACATCTCGCGGCCTTCGTCAAGGCGCCGTTCGATTCCAATCGCCACGAGCTTACCCCCGAACAGCGCCTTGAATATTATCGCGCGCAGATGATCATTGCCCGCAAAGCGCTGAAGACCATCGAGATGATGCAAAGCACCTATCCGGAAGCGGTCTTCCTGGAAGAATCCTATGAAAGCGTTCTGGTCCGTTACCGCCGTTACAAGGAGCGGTCATCCATCAAGGCCGAGGCGTTGATCGCGGAGAACAAGGACCGCCTTACGCCGCATCTGGCACGGCTCGCCGAAAAATCATTGTCGGCTTCGGGTGAAAAGGCCCTGTCGTACCTGCATGATAACGGCCTGATCGACGAGCACACGGAGCATGAAGTTCTGGAGAAATGTTACGCCTAGAGCGTTTTGTCATTGCGAGGAGGCCTATAGGCCGACGTGGCACTCCATCCTGTATTCTATCAATAAGCGCCGTAAGCTGGATTGCTTCGTCACTGCGTTCCTCGGAATGACGATTATAAAAGGTGAAGTGTTGTATCAGACAGCTCAACTTTTTGCCCGATCGGCATAATGTAATTCAGCGCGGGATCATGGCCAAAAGGCGCATTGGTCAGGACGGGGATTTTCAAGCCCGCCGTGTGTTCGGCGATGATATCTTCGAACGTAAAGCCGAACGGCGTGCCTGTATCCACCATATGGGTGAATTGCCCCAGCACGAGCCCGCTGATTTTATCCAGCACGCCGGAGCGGCGGAGGAAGCAGAAGTCGCGGTCGATGCGGCTCCATTCTTCATAGCAATCCTCAAGAAACAAAATCGCGCCTGTCGCATCCGGCATGTCGCCGGAGTGGATGAGATATTGGAACAGCGAAATATTCCCGCCGATCAGCCAGCCTTCCGCATGGCCTTTGTGCAGGATATGCGCGCCGGTGAGGGGGATTGTGTCTTCTTCGCCTTTCAGGAAACGCAGATTGAATTCCGCCTGCGGTGTTGTCGGCAGACGTTTCGCGGTGGGGCCGTGATAGGTAACGATTCCTGTGCGCGCCGTGATGGCGTTCAGCAGCGCGGTATTGTCGCTAAAGCCCATATAGATTTTCGGATTGGCGCGGATGAGCGAAAAATCGAGCAGGTCCAGAAGATGAAGCGCGCGGTTGCCGCCTGTCGCAAAAAAGATGGCGGCGATGTCGGGGTTTTTCACGAGGTCATGGAGGGCATCGCGTTTTTGTTCGTTCGTCCCCGCCGACTGGTGCAGACGTTCAAACGTTTGCGGATGGACGAAGGTTTTGAATCCGTGCGCGTGCAGGAACAATTCGCATGCATCGATGTCGGATTTTTCCACGCGGCTGCTTGGCGCCATAATGCCGATTGTGTCACCGAGTTTGAGAGCAGGAGGCTTTATCATCGTTCAATCCTACTTCGTCTTGGCAAAGGCCTCAAGGGCGCGGTTGCGGGCTTCACCATGATCAACAACCGGCTTTGGATAGGTTTTGCCGAGCGTGACACCCGCCGCCTGTAATTCCAGAGGCGGGGCCTCCCATGGTTTGTGCAGGTATTTGTCAGGCATCTTCGCCAGTTCCGGCACCCAGCGGCGGACATAGGTCCCATCGGGATCAAATTTTTCGCCTTGAATGATCGGGTTGAAAACGCGGAAATAGGGGGCGGCGTCAGCGCCTGTCCCCGCAATCCATTGCCAACTGGCGGAATTGCTCGCAAGATCCGCATCGAACAGGCAATCCCAGAACCAGCGTTCCCCTTCGTGCCAATGGGTGAGCAGATGTTTGCAAAGAAACGAGCCGACAATCATCCGCGCGCGGTTGTGCATATAACCAGTCGCCCAAAGCTCGCGCATTGCCGCATCGACAATCGGGTATCCTGTTTGCCCGCGTTGCCATGCGTGTAGAGCCGCGGGATTTTTGTCCCACGGGAATTTATCGAACTGCGCCTGAAAGTTTTTGTCCGGCAAGGCGGGAAAATGATAGAGCAGCGAATAGGAAAATTCCCGCCATCCGAGTTCTTTCAAGAATGTATCGGCGTTTGCGCCGTTGTGGTTTGCCTTCACCGCGTGCCATGCCTGATTGGGTGAAATTTCCCCGAAATGCAAATGCGGTGACAGGCGGGAGACGGAGGGTTTCGCCGGAAAGTCACGCCCGGTTTTATAATCGTCCAAACCCTGTGCGATAAATTTTTGAAGCGCCTTTTGCGCGCCGTCTTCGCCAATATCCCAATGTTCGACCATGCCCGTATCCCAGCGCGGTTCAGGTTTGATGGGCAATAGGGAAAGGTCATCGATGGATAGATGCGTTTCAACTTTGGCGAATTGAATGGATGAAGGTTTGGGAAGCGGTTTGCGCGGTTCTTCGGCGTTCAGGCAACCCTTCGTATAGAATGGTGTGAATACTCTATAAGGCAGACCATCGGCCTTGGTCACTTCCCACGGTTCCCATAGCAACGAGCCGTTGAAACTCCGCGCTTCGATATCGACATCGCTCAAGCCATCTTTGATCAGCTTGTCCCGCTGAATCCGCCATGGTTCGTAACAGCGGTTCCAGTAAACCGTATCAGCGTTTATTTTCTGTGCGAAGGCGGTGAGGGTTTTTAAGGCATCGCCCTTTAGAATGACAAGGCCGCCGCTTAAACTGTGGTTCAGTGCATGAAGAGAATGATGGAGCCATACGCGGCTTGCCGCGCCCATCTTATGCGATTTGGCATTTTCATCATCGAGGATGTAAACTGGCACCACCTTCGCGCCGGAAGACGCGGCCGCGTGGAGGGCGGGATTATCGGACAGGCGCAGATCCTGACGGAACCAGACGATAGCGGTGGATGTTTTGCTCATAGGCTAACATTCAGTTTTTAAAAGGAAAAAACAAGCCCTTTAATTTTCATATTGCAATAATATGCAAAATTATCTATGAAAGGTCGCAAGGTGAAAAAATGAGTTTCGAGTACCTAGACGGCACGAGCGACGACATAAAGTCCCGCATTTTTAACGGGCATTCAAAATCGAGAGTTCAAAACGCCGATAACGACAATAAAAGGATGACTGCGAGTATGATTGCCGATCCGGGTAGGGCGTTGTGTGACGCTATTGTTGAAAACGACATTATTAAATTCAACATGGTTCTAGGGCATAGACGCAATACCGCGCGTGCCCTCAACAAGGCATTGTTTATGGCAGTCGGCTATGAGCAAGACGAGTTTCAACAGGCAATCTTACATCGTGTTGCCGAGCTTAACGAAGAAAGCATGAAGATAGATTTGTCCGAACGCGCCAATGGCCTTCTGCTTCGCAGCATTCTACAAGACAATATTCACGGTGTAATTGTCAGCCTGCGCAATCCTTCGGTCGACGTGAATTGTCATGACGACGAATGTTTCAAACAGGCGGTTTTGAACAACAGATTGAAGATTGCCGATGTGCTTCATAGTGCAGGTGCCGATATGATAAAGGTCTATGCAGACGATAAATTCATGGACAGGGTTAACCGTGCGCAGGGTGGTGTGACCAGAGAAGGGCGAAAGCTGGTCTTTAGCTTGGTCGGGGAAATAGAGCGTTCGCCCATCCCGCTGGAGATAGGCGATTTTACACCGGTTGTTTAAAAAAAAAAGGAAAGCGCGGGCTTTCCTTTTACTTTTGTATCTTATCTGTAGCGTGGCTTAATTAACCATCCGTCGTGATGATCTTGCTGATTTCCGCGATCTTCTCATCGGCCTTTAAATTGTCGATCTGACAGGTTCCCGCCGCATCATGCCCGCCGCCACCATATTTGAGGCAAAGTTCGCCGACCTTTGTGTTGCTGGTGCGGTTCAGGATGGATTTGCCGATGGCGAGTACGGTGTTCTGTTTGTTTTTGCCCCACATGATATGCATGGAAATATTGGCACGGGGGAACAGCGCATAGATCAGGAAGCGGTTGGCCGCCCAGATCGTTTCTTCATTGCGCAAGTCAAGGCGGATCAGATTGTCTTCGAGCGTGGAGCAGCGTTCAATCTGTTCCCGCGCCTTCATATTGTGAGTGTTGTAAAGGTCAACGCGTTCCTTCACATCGGGCAGGGCGAGGATTTCGTCGATGCTGTTATGTTCACGCACGGCGTCGATGAGTTTCATCATGAGTTGATAGTTGGAGATGTTGAAGTCACGAAAACGGCCAAGGCCGGTGCGCGCATCCATGATAAAGCTAAGCAGTTCCCAGCCGGATGGATCAAGAATATCTTCGCGGGAGAATTGGGCGGAGTCGGCCTTGTCCACCGCCGCCATCATGTCATCGGCGATGTCGGGGAAGGCGTCCTTGCCGCCGAAATAATTGTAAACGACGCGAGCCGCGGATGGCGCGGCGGAATCGATAACATGGTTGTCTTTCTTGTTCTCACCCGCCCGCTTCACTTCGGAGGCGTGGTGGTCGAACGACATGTAAACCCCGGGCACATAAGGAAGGTTCGTCGTGATAACCGTGTTGTCTATATCGACGAGCCCGTCCTGCATATCCTTGGGGTGCGCGAAGGTGATGTCTTCGATAATGCCGAGTTCCTTCAGCAGCACCGCACAAACCAGCCCGTCCATATCGGAGCGTGTAATCAGGCGGTACTTCTTATCCGGATGGGGTTTTAGCTGTGCTTGGGCCATTGGCAGGGCTCCTTGGAATCGGATTGATTTTATTGAAAAAGCTACACAGGAAAGAGTACTTAAAAAAGGATAACGGAAAGTTAAAATGATCCGAAGCCGTCAATAGCGCGATATATAAAAATGGCCCGTAAAGGGCCATTTTATCAGGCCTCTACGACCTCTGGTTCTTTTTTCTTTTTCTTGCCATCAGAGATGACATAGACCGGCGGTTTGTTGTCATCGACTGTTTCCTTGGAAACAATGACTTTTTCAACATCGTCCTTGTCCGGCACTTCGTACATCGTATCCATCAGCATGTTTTCAAGGATGGAACGAAGGCCGCGTGCGCCCGTCTTGCGAATAATCGCCTTTTTGGCAACGGCAATCAGTGCCTCATCGGAGAATTCCAGTTTCACGCCTTCCATATCGAACAGGCGTTGATATTGTTTCACGAGCGCGTTTTTCGGTTCCGTCAGGATGGATACCAGTGCGGCCTCGTCAAGGTCTTCGAGTGTCGCAAACACGGGGAGACGGCCCACAAATTCGGGAATGAGACCGAATTTAAGCAGGTCTTCAGGCTCCAGTTTGCCGAGCAATTCGCCAACGCCCTGCGCATTCGGTTCTTTTACATCCGCGCCAAAGCCGATCGTTGTGCCACGGCCCTTGTTGGCCAGGATTTTTTCGATGCCCGCGAACGCGCCGCCGCAGATAAAGAGGATGTTGCTTGTATCAACTTGCAGGAATTCCTGTTGCGGATGCTTGCGTCCGCCTTGCGGAGGAACGGAGGCCACGGTGCCTTCCATCAGTTTCAGCAAGGCCTGTTGAACGCCTTCGCCCGATACGTCGCGGGTGATGGACGGATTGTCACCTTTGCGGGAAATCTTGTCGATTTCATCGATGTAAACGATACCGCGTTGCGCGCGTTCGACGTTGTAGTCGGAGGCTTGCAAGAGTTTCAGGACGATGTTTTCAACGTCTTCGCCGACATAGCCGGCCTCTGTCAGCGTTGTCGCATCGGCCATGGTGAATGGCACATCGATGATTTTCGCCAAGGTCTGGGCGAGGAGGGTTTTACCCGATCCTGTCGGCCCGACCAGAAGAATGTTGGATTTTGCCAGTTCAACGTCCGCGCCGGAACCATGGCCGCCATTTTCAAGGCGTTTATAATGGTTGTGAACGGCAACGGAGAGAACGCGTTTCGCGCGCTCCTGTCCAATGACATAATCGTCCAGAACCTTTTTGATTTCGGACGGGGTTGGAACGCCTTCGCCGGAACGGACCATCTGCGATTTGTCTTCTTCACGGATAATATCCATGCAGAGTTCGACACATTCATTGCAGATGAAAACATTCGGGCCCGCAATGAGCTTTCGCACCTCATGCTGGCTTTTTCCGCAGAAGGAGCAGTACAGAGTATTCTTGCTGTCTGTCTTTTCTGTTTTGCTCATATTCTATGCCCAACCCTGTATTAAGAAAGATGAATCACACTATTCAAACTAGCTTCCGGATTCCCCTCGTGCAAGGGGCAAATATCCAAAATTCATCTTTCGTTTCTATAGTGTTATATTTATATCAAAGCGCTGAAATGTTTAAAGAAGCCTGAATTCCATAATTTGACACCATGCTGCATACGCTAAACGATCTTGTAGAAAATTTTTCGCTCTTCGACGATTGGGAAGGGCGCTATCAGTATTTGATCGATCTTGGCGCGAAACTGCCGCCGATGGACGATGCCCTGAAGGTTGAAGCGAACGAAGTCAAAGGCTGCGTCTCCAAAGTATGGCTGTATCCGCAAAAGGACGGCGAAGGCCGTTATCATTTCATGGCCGATAGCGACGGCAACATCACCAAGGGGTTGGTTTATATCGTCTTATCAGCCTATGAGGGATTGAAGGCCGAAGAGATTGCGGGCGTCGATATTGATTCCGAATTCGGGAAAATGGGCCTCGCCGAGCATCTGTCGCCAAACCGCCGCAACGGGTTTTATGCGATGGTGGAAAAAATCAGGGCTTTTGCTTCGTAACGGTTTCCGGTTTCTTCGCATCCTTCAATTTGATGCTCTTCAATATCTCGCTGAACACCGCGTCCGCTTGTTCATGTTGTCCGCCGATCAATTCCGCCTGAACCGTGAACAATGAATTTTGCCCCGCCCATATTTGCGCGGTAAAAATTTTATCCTGTGTTCCGGTTGTGCCTGTGCCGGAAAGGGAGGCAGAGCGGGTTTGTTTGTCTTCACGATATTGAATTTGATGATCATCGAGATTGCGCTGCGAAATCATACCGGTAAGGGCGGCCTTCATCACGGCTTCGTTATACCGTTTGAAATCGGCGGGGCCTGACGGGTTGCACGTCACGGACACATCGACCGTGGTGCGCAGATCATAAACCATGGTGTAGGAGTGAAGATTGTAACATTTTCCATCCGGAAGGCATTTCTGCGCGAGGTGCGGTTTTTCCGGAAAGGTGATTTCGAAATCGCAAAAATCCGGCGCGTAACGACCCGGATTTTCGGCTGGCGCGTCAGGCGCGGCCTCTGCCGTTGCTTCTTCGGTTTTGGGCGCTTCCGGTTTTGATTCTTCGGCGGCGAAAGATGGACCCATAAGAATCGTCATTGCGAGGAACAAAGTGACGAAGCAATCCAGCCTGCGATGGGGCATCAGATATTGTAAGATGGATTGCCGCGTCGGCCTTTGGCCTCCTCGCAATGACGGTAATAAATTCATGCGCCAGCCTTCCATGTTGTCGGGTCCGCTTCGGATTGTTCCTGCGTGACCATATTCTTTACTTGGTGTTGCCCATCACGTACGAACCAGACAAACGGGAGGCCTTTCTTGCTCGCATATTTCAACTGGTCGCCCATTTTCTTCGGCGCGTGATACATTTCGACATTCACGCCGTTCTTGCGCAGGGTGCGTGCGGCTTCATACGCCGCCGGGCGATCGGATTCATTTTCCGGCACGGTCATCATGACATGCGCGGGGCCTTTAGGCGCGTTTTCGCCAAGGCCCAATAGTTCGGGCCGCGTCTGGCGGATCACATCGAAGAGGCGCGAGAAGCCGATAGAGATTCCCACGCCCGGCAAATGTTTGTTGATATAGCTTCCGGCCAGATCGTCATACCGGCCGCCGGAACAGACGGAGCCTGTGAATTCCGGCACATCCAGAAGCTGCGTTTCGTAGACAGTGCCGGTGTAATAGTCGAGCCCGCGGACGATGGAGAGATCGGCGACAACCGCATCTTGGGGAAGGTGTGACAAGCTATTAAGTACAGTTCCTAACTCTTTAACCCCATTAACTAAGGTTTCATCTGTAATGGATCTTGTAGTATTATCCCATCCTTTAAATACAGAACTTACATGTGTTCTTAATTCGCTTTCGGTGCGTCCTTTAAAACTAACAAGTTCTAAAATGTTGTCGATTTGATCCTTCGAAAGAGTGGTGTCATTTTGGAGAAGCTTTATGACTTCATCTTTTCCAATTTTTTCCAATTTGTCGATTGCTCTTGTAACGGGCGTAAAATCTTCTATTCCAAAACTTTCTAAAAAGCCCATCAGGATTTTTCGATTATTGATACGCAATTGCACCTTGCCGATATTCAGGCCTTCCAGCACTTCATACATGACGGACGCCACTTCCGCGTCAAAGCTGATCGGCAGGTTGTCGACATTGATGATGTCGATATCGCATTGATAAAATTCGCGCATGCGGCCCATTTGCGGGCGTTCCCCGCGCCAGACGCGCTGCATCTGATACCGTTTGAACGGGAAGACGAGGTCGTTGAATCGCATCGCCACGTACCGCGCCATCGGCACCGTCTGGTCGAAGTGCAACGCAAGGCGCGCTTCCTTCGCATCGTTTTCATCCTTGTGCAGGCGTTCGATGACATAGATTTCCTTATCAACTTCGCCCTTGGCGGAGAGGACATCCAGTTCTTCCACGCTCGGCGTTTCGATGTTGCAATATCCATAGGATTCAAACACGCGGCGGATATGGTCGAACCATTTTTGCTCCACCAGGCGCTCTTCAGGCAGCCATTCGGGAAATCCGGCAATCGGTTTGGGTTTGTATATTTTACGGTCTTTGGTCATGTCGTTCTCTTAGGGCTTACGTGAGGCCGAGCGTAGCGGAGTAGGCGGGCATTTCCAAGCATGTTTTTGATAAAACAGGGTAAAATTACCAAAGACCGCTCGACTTTCGGCAGGCTCACGTTGTAATAAACGATATGTCCAAACTGCACTACCGTCCCGAAATTGACGGGCTTCGCGCCCTTGCCATTTTATCCGTCGCCTTTTTTCACGCCGAAATGGGGTTTGATGGTGGCTATGCGGGCGTAGACATCTTCTTCGTCATATCGGGTTTCCTGATCACATCCATTCTATATAAGGACGCAGGCAGCGGACAGGCGAGTCTGGCCCATTTCTGGGAACGGCGGGTGCGGCGGATTTTTCCCGCGCTGACTGTCGTTCTGTTGTTCTGCCTGATCGCCGGGTATTTCTTATACTTTCCTGCCAACCTGATCGAGCTGGGCCAGCAGGTGCGGGCGCAATCGGTTTTTGCCTCGAATGTGCTTTTCTATCTCCAGTCCGGCTATTTCGATTCCAGCAGTGAGTTGAAGGTTCTGCTTCATACATGGTCGCTCGCGATTGAAGAGCAATTTTATCTGTTCTTTCCTATTGTGTTTTTCACGCTTTATCGCCTGAAGAAAGATTATCTCTTCCCTGTTCTGGCCGTGTTTGCCGCGATATCACTGGGCGTCAGTGTTTACTGGATAGAAAAGAACGCCAATGATGCCGCGTTCTATTTGCTTCCCGCCCGCGCGTGGGAATTGATGGTTGGTGCATTGATCGCTCTGTATCGCCCAGTCAAACCTATGCCGCAAAAATGGGCGGAAGGTTTGGGCATCGCTGGCCTGATCGCCATTTTATACACGGTCATCGCCTATGATAATGGTACCGATTTCCCTGGGCTTGCGGCGTTGCTGCCGACGCTCGGTGCAGGCGCGATTATCCTGGCGAGCGCAAACGGACCGATCCGCGTGGCGCGGTGGCTGTCTTGCAGGCCGCTCGTCTTTATCGGCCTAATCTCCTATTCATGGTATCTATGGCACTGGCCGGTCATTTCGTTTTTCCGCTATCTGCCGGGGATTAAGTTCAATGCGTTAACGGGTCTTGTCTGCCTGATCATCAGTTTCGGATTCGCCTATCTGTCCTGGCGCTATATTGAACGCCCGTTCCGCAAAGAGGGCGGCGTGATGGGACGCAAGGCGTTGTTCGCCTGCGCGCTGGCTATTCTTGCCTCATGCGCCGCCATTGGCCATTATCTGGTGGTAAAGGAGGGCCTGCCGGAGCGGATGAACGAACAGGCGACGCGCCTGGCTTCGGGCATGCTGGACAATCACCCCTATACCGAATGCAATGGCGATATCGAGACGCAGTTGAAAGACAATGCGCTGTGCCAGACCAATAAGGACGCAGGAAAGCCTACATTCCTTGCGTGGGGCGATAGTTTTACCAATTCCATGGTGCCGGGTTTGTTCCATATTTCGAAAGAGACGGGGACGAATGGTTTTATCGCGACCTATAGCGCATGCCCGCCGATTTTGGGCCTGAAGCAACGCAAGGACGGGCGTGAATTCACCTGCGCCGATTTCAATGACGATGTGCTTTCCTTCGCCGAGCGCAATGGAATCAAAAAAGTCTTTTTGATCGGCAACTGGTATGGCTGGATGCGCGATGAAAAGAAAACCTATTATGACGATGAAAGCTGGTTCGAGGCCTATAAAGACACGGACACAAGCAAGGCCGCCGCCGGGTTGAAACGCACGGTGAAAATTTTGCGGGAAAAGGGCATAGAGCCTGTTGTTGTGATTGCGCAGGCCTATGCGATGGAAGATCCCGCGCGTTATCTTGCGCTTGAGGAAATGTTCGATATCAAACCGCGGACTGTTTTCATTTCGCGGGAAGAGAACCGCGAACATACCGCGCCGGTGATCGAACCGATGATCGCGGATTTACGCGCAAGCGGAGTGGAAATCATCGATTTCCGTGACCGTTTGTGTGATGGGGAACAATGCCGCGTACAGCATGATGGTTATAGCCTCTACTCAGACCGGGCGCATTTGTCATCCAAAGGGGCCATTTACGTCGCGCCGATGTTCCAACCCTATTTAAAGAAATAATCAGGCGCGCTTGCGGTTCAATTCGAACAGGTTTTCAAGACGATTGACAAGGGCGCTCGCCAGTTCGTCGGCATCGGTGATCGTAAGGGCACGGGAATAATAGCGCGTGACATCATGGCCGATTCCGATGGCCGTCAATTCCACCTGTTTCAATCCTTCGATCCATGCGATGACATTGCGAAGGTCGCGTTCCAGAATATTCGCGGGGTTGACGGAAAGGGTTGAATCATCGACCGGCGCGCCATCGGAAATAACCATCAAAATCTTGCGTTGTTCGGGCCTGCGCGCAAGACGGTTGTGCGCCCAGACGAGGGCTTCGCCATCGATGTTTTCCTTGAGAATGCCTTCCTTTAACATCAGGCCCAGATTTTTACGGGCGCGGCGCAGCGGCGCATCGGCGTTCTTATAGACGATATGACGCAAATCATTGAGTCGGCCGGGATGTTGCACGCGGCCCTGTTCGATCCAGAGATCGCGGCTTTTTCCACCTTTCCACGCGCGGGTGGTAAAGCCAAGGATTTCAACCTTCACGCCGCAGCGTTCCAGAGTCTTGGCCAGGATATCCGTACACATCGCGGCAATGGCAATAGGGCGACCGCGCATCGAGCCGGAATTGTCGATCAAAAGCGTGACCACCGTATCACGGAAATCCGTCTGCTTTTCCTTTTTGAATGTCAGGTTGATGGTGGGATTGGCGATGAGGCGCGAAAGCTTTGCGGGGTCGATGTAACCTTCCTCCTGATCGAACAGCCACGATCTTTGCTGGCGGGCGAGAAGCTTGCGCTGTAAGCGGTTGGCGAGCTTTCCGGCCACGCCGTGCAGATGGCCCATTTGCTGATCCAAAATCTGGCGCAGGCGTGCCAGTTCTCCGTTATCGGCAAGGTCTTCCGCATCGACAATTTCATCGAAGGCGGTGGTGTATATCGTATAACGCTCACCGGCCTTGCCTTCATCGAAACCGGGCAGGCGGTTGCTCATCGGTGAAGGTGCATCGCCTTCGCTTTCGACCATGGACTCGTCCTCGAAGTTTTCATCGAATTCGGTTTCGTCCATAGTTTCTGCGATGTCGGAATCATCGCTTTTGTCTTGGGCACTGTCGCCCGATTGCGAATTGTCCTGTGGTTCTTCTTTTTGTTCCGGCGGTTGATCGTTCTGTTCGGAATTTTCATCCTGCTCTGCGCTGTCAGACGTATCGTCCGCGCCTTCATCTTCACCAGGCGCCATGTTGAGCGCCGAGAGGATATCACGGCTGGCCTTCGCATATTCCTTTTGGTTGTCCAGCAACGGTTTCAGTTTTGCAAAGCCATGCTCTCCGAGTTTTTCATCGATCCATGGCTTCCACAGGGCAACCAGCGTTTCGGCGTTTTCGGGGATTTTTTCGCCGGTTAGTTCGAAGCGGGCGAGGGCGTGGAGCGCATCCGCCATATTGGCGTCACCGCGTTCTTGCAATCCACCATAGCCGAGGCGTTTGAATTTATCGCCCAGCACCGCATTCAGATTTTTCCCTACGCCCGGCATCTGGCTGGCGCCTAGTGCTTCATAGCGGGCTTGCTCCAGCGCCTCGAACATCTGCCGTGCTGACAAATCCATTGGCGCATTTTTAAGATGCAGTCTGCGGTCATGGTGACGAAGCCGCAGGGCCTTGGCGTCGGATATGCCGCGCATAAGGCTCCGCGCATTGGCGTCGATCACATTCGGCGGTTGCGGCAGGCGCGTGGCGTCGTCCGTCGGCGCGGTGGGATAATCCGTTGTCTCCGCCGCCGAAAACGTCACCGCCATATGTTTCTTTTCCGCCATGGCGCGAAGTGTCGCGGCGGTAGCAGATTTGAAATCGTCTGGATCTGTATCTTTGGTAACGGACATTCGTTCGTTCTGTCATCCTGAGCGTAGCGAAGGATCCCATGAGATTCTTCGGTCGCTTCCGCTCCCTCAGAATGACAATGAGAAAATTTACTTCTTGATCAATTCAACGCCGAAGCAGCGTTGATAATATTCATTCAGTGTCGGCCATTCCATTTCATCGCATTTGTTCATGAAGGCGAAGCGGAAGGCGAGATCGCGGTCACCGAAGATGGTATAGTTTTCAACCCAGCTGAGCACCGTACGCGGCGACATGACGGTGGACAGGTCGCCATTGATGAATCCGGCGCGTGTCAAATCCGCCATGCGGACCATGGCCGAAACCAGTTCGCGGCCTTTGTCGTTGTTCAGCGATGGTACCTTGCGAAGCATGATTTCGGTTTCGTCGTCATGTTCAAGGTAATTGAGTTGCGTCACAATGTTCCAGCGGTCCATCTGCGCCTGGTTGATCTGCTGCGTGCCGTGGTAGAGGCCCGTTGTATCGCCAAGCCCCACCGTGTTGGCCGTTGCAAACAGACGGAAGGCGGGGTGAGGGCGGATGACTTTGTTCTGGTCGAGCAATGTCAGGCGGCCATCGGATTCCAGAACGCGTTGAATAACGAACATCACATCCGGGCGGCCCGCGTCATATTCATCGAACACCAGCGCCACCGGGTTTTGAATGGCCCATGGAAGAAGGCCTTCCACATATTCGGTGATCTGTTTGCCTTCTTTCAGGACAATCATGTCCTTACCCAAAAGATCGATACGACTTACATGGCTATCAAGGTTGATGCGCACGCACGGCCAGTTGAGGCGTGCCGCAACCTGTTCGATGTGGGTGGATTTGCCCGTACCGTGATAACCCTGAACCATCACGCGGCGGTTGTGGGCGAAGCCAGCCAGAATGGCCATCGTCGTCACATGGTCGAAGTGATAGGTCGGGTCGACTTCCGGCACGTTTTGCGTGCTTTCCTTGAAGCCTGGGACATCCCAGTCCACATCCAGCCCGAAAGTTTCGCGCACGTTGTATTTCGTGTCGGGAATGGTCGTATATTTGCCTTCCTTGTTCACCACTTTCGTGATGTCAAAGGACGCGTTCATGGGTTCTTTTTCTTTGTTGATCGCTTCAGGCATTCGGAAAACTCTATGTCAGGCGGTGCGGGGTGTCAGTTTTTCAAACTTGGCAAAGGCAAGTTTTAATATTGTATAGGCCATATTGATTTCCTTGAGAAGGTCTTCTGCGGCTTTATCGCCCTTGTTGAGGTCCGGGTGATATTTCTTCGCCAGTTCCTTGTATCGCGCCTTGATGGTTTTCAGATCGAGCGGGGCAGAAAGGCCCATGACCTCCATCGCCTGTTCTTCCGGCGTTTGCATGGATTTTTTGACGGAGCCGTCGTGATTGAAGCTTTTGGGCGGTTCCTCATCCGTAAAATGATAGGTCTGCCAGGCGCGGGCGCGGAGCGCCTCTGCCGCCGCGCCGTTGACGTCATAGCGGCGGGTCGGGCGATCACCATAGAGGCTGTTCAGGATTTGCCGCTCTATTTCCTCGGGCGGCATGCCGGAGAAGAAATCCCATGCCTTGTTATATTCGGCCACATGATCCTGACAGAACCAGTAATGGTCAGACAGCGACCGGTCCTTGGGCGCACGGAAATCCCCGTGATCGGGGCAGCCAGGCATATCGCAAGTCCTTGTTTGCGTTCTTTTTTTCTTGTCTTCGAACTCCGGCGAGTTCGGTTTGAGATTAATTCTAGGCATAATCTTACTATTATGGGGTTTTGGCCGCGCAGATACAAGTCTTTGACAGGGGCGCAGCTTGCTGTTTTAGATACAGCCATCATGAACAGACAGCAGCGCATAGAACAAAGGCTGGCACATTCATTGCAACCCATCCGTTTAACGGTGGTCAATGAAAGCCGCAAGCATCAAGGACATGCCGGTGACGATGGAAGCGGGGAAACCCATTTCCATGTCGAGATAGTCAGCGACTCGTTTAAAGGTTTGACCCGCGTTGCATGCCAGCGTATGGTGAACGATCTTTTGGATGATGAGTTTAAATCCGGCCTGCATGCGCTGTCTCTAAGGGTTTCGGCGCCGCTATAGCCGCCTCTCTGTGGGTAACCACACGGAATGGTTGAAATTTATTTCGGCTCCGCTACTATAACCTTAGGTTGTAACGAACATACGGGGAAAATGTTATGGTTGAATCCTATTTGCAAACTGATAAAGACGTAGAATCCGGAAGTACACTGGTATCCCGCAATATTACCGTCAACGGCCACCGCACATCGGTAAGGCTGGAGCCAGAAATGTGGCGCGCTTTGAAAGAAATTTCTTCCCGCGAAAATTGCTCGATCCACGAGCTATGTTCCCTCATCAGTTTCCGCAAGAAACCCAGAACGTCCCTGACGGCGGCGATCCGCGTGTTCCTGATGCTTTATTTCCGCGCCGCGACCACCGAAGACGGGCATGGCAAGGCGGGACATGGTTCTTTCGACAACATGAAACGCCGCGCCGGATGGCATGAGCGGGGCAATGTTCCGGTTAATGCGCCTATTCCCGCTCCGGCGGCGGCGTCGACCGGCAATTCGTTCCACCAGCGGATGCAGCAACAGGCGGCCAAGCAGAACATCGCCGCCTGATCATTTGCCCTTCAAGAAAACCCCGCCGAAGAGCGGGGTTTTTATTGCATCATTATTTCAATTATGATTTTTATCTTTTCATAAGTTGTTTTTCTGGGGGGATCATGTCACTGCGCACTATGTTTCATACGGCTGAAATGGGCCTTTATGGCTTTGTCTTGCCCTTTACCGCGATGCTTGGTGGAACGCAAATTGCCTCGGTGGCAGCGAAAAAAATTTCCGAACCTATAATTGCGGAAGCGGTCGTAGAAAACATTGGTCCAGCCTTAACAGCCTTGTCAGTTCTTTATATTGCACAGCTTGCCCTCAAAAAGGAGGATCGGGAGTTTCCTGTACTGGCTCAATACAAGCTTGCTGCCTTATCCATGGCGGCCCTGATGGGATTTGGGGTTGTGGGGGACCATCTTCAAAACGGACCATTTTTGAATTACGAGATAACGGAAACGGGACAACGTTATATAAGTGTCCGCCCCCCTTCGCCGTAAATTTAAAACCCCGCCATTGAGCGGGGTTTTTATATTTTACCGCCCCATTGCGAGGAATTTTTTGGCGCGGGCCTTTTTCAGGGCGGGGCCATCCCATGGTGTAAGGTCCGAAAGCGCGCTACGGATTTGCAGGGCGACCGACTGTATCGTTTCTTCCTTGTGACGTTGCGCGCCGCCGACGGGTTCGGCAATGATGCCATCGATCAGTTTGAGGTCGTACATATCCTGCGCGGTCAGTTTCAGCGCGGCGGCAGCCTCTGCTGCGTTGGCGGCGGAGCGCCAAAGGATGGAGGCGCAGCCTTCCGGCGAGATCACGGAATAGATGGAATGCTCCAGCATGTAGATACGGTCCGCTGTCGCAATCGCGATTGCGCCGCCCGATCCGCCTTCGCCGATCACAACGGAAACAATCGGCACTTGTACATTGAGGCAAACCTCGATGGATTTGGCGATCGCCTGTGCCTGACCGCGTTCTTCGGCATCGCGGCCCGGATAGGCGCCGGCGGTATCAACGAGTGTAATAATAGGAATCTGGAACTGGTCCGCCATTTCCATCAGGCGCTGTGCCTTGCGGTAACCTTCGGGGCGGGCCATGCCGAAATTGTGGCGCAGGCGGGTTTCGGTATCGTGCCCGCGTTCCTGTCCCATGATGACAACAGACTGGCCGTTGAAGCGGCCAAGGCCGCCGATCAGCGCCTGATCTTCACCGAACGCGCGGTCACCCGCAAGCGGTGTGAAGTCTGTGATCATCCCATTCACATAGTCAAGGAAGTGGGGGCGGCCGCCATGGCGTGCAACTTGCACTTTCTGCGCCGGCGTCAGTTTGGAATAGGTGGTATGCAGCAACTTTGACACCTTGCCCTGCATGCGACCGATTTCCTCGGTAATGCTGATCGTGGAATCGCTGCCCATGTTCCGCAGCTCGGCAATTTTGCCTTCCAGTTCGAGGATCGGTTTTTCAAATTCGAGTTGGCTCATAAGTCTTCTCTAAAGTTGTTCCAAGCGACTAGTTTTAAAGCATAATTGTGGCGCGGTGAACACAATTTTATGCACTGCAACAGGTGTTTTGTGGAATATCAGGGGGTTAGTTCTATGACTTTGTCTGAGGGACCGATTGTCTTAAATTCCAAGGCGTCTTCCTCATATTGACGAATGACATTGTTCAAAACCCACATTCCCTCAAACGTCGTAGATACACCTCTTTGAAACGTCATAGAAATGCTTTCAACGCCACGTTTTTGCAACCTATCAAGGCGGGCGCTTAGTTCCGATCTAAGAGATTCATAATCCCCAACGCTCTTGCCGCATAGGTCGTCAACATTGATAGTTTTGACTTGGTTATCACCTGTCGGAACAAGACGCGCCCATAGGCTTTTCTTTTGTTCGCTCATTGTAATTTCCCCCTTAAGAAAAAAGACAGGCTTTGCGGCCTGTCTTTTGTATTTGGTTGCCGCGCCGGGTTAGCGTGTTCCGGCTTTTTTGCCCATCGGGTGTTTTTCTTCGACTGTCTTTTTCAGACCGCCGCCAACGATGTGCGTATAGATTTGCGTTGTCGCGATATCGGCGTGGCCGAGCATCTTTTGAACGGAACGCAGATCCGCGCCGCGGGACAGAAGGTGTGTTGCGAAAGCGTGACGCAGGATGTGCGGTGATACACGTTCTTCATCGATCTCTGCCGCGCGGGAGAGGTCTTTCAGAAGCTGTGCAAAACGCTGACGTGTCAGGTGGCCGCTTTCCGATGTACGGGATGGGAACAACCATTTTTCCTGGGCCGCGCGGTTTTCGCTGCCGATGAATTGCGGGCGAACGGCCTGATATTCCTTCAGGGCCTTTTGCGCAGGGTCGGAGAGCGGAACCATGCGTTCACGTCCGCCTTTACCATCAACCATCAGGAACTGAGCATCTTCGGAAATAGCCGAGAGCGGCAGACCGACGAGTTCGGAAACGCGGAGGCCGGTGGCGTAAAGCATTTCGAGCAGGCAGACGAGACGAAGGGAATCCGCACCGCCTTGGCCAGCCGCTGTTTTGATCAGCGTGTTCACTTCGGCTTCGGACAATGTTTTCGGCAATGTGCGGCCTTGTTTCGGGCTTTCGATCGTCGTTGTCGGGTCATCCTTGCGGATGTTTTCGGACACGAGGTAGCGGTAGAACTGGCGCAGGGCGGAGAGGCGGCGCGCAACGGTGCGCACGGCGATCTGCGATGTATTCTTACCCTTCACATGCTGTTTATTCGCGAGGTGATCGAGGTAGGCCTTGATATCGGCGGTTGTGGCCGTATCGACGTCAACCTTGCGCTGTTCTTTCAGGAACAGGCTGACATCGGCAAGGTCGCGCCAGTATGCATGGCGTGTATTGAGCGCCGCGCCGCGTTCAGCGGTCAGCATATCAAGAAACGCGTCGATCGAACCATGCAGATTCGGTTTTGGTAGTTTCGGACGACCTGGACGAGCCATTTTTATTATTCTCCTTAATATTTGTTCAGGACGCTTGCGATGATTTCTGATCCGATCAGCTTCGCGTCTTCAATAAGCCCCACATTCAACATACTGTACAAGACCTTACGCACTGCACCGGAATACATATTATCCGGGTTTGCGGCAAGGCTGTTTAAGCTGGCCAAAACGGTTATCCCAGTTTGTTTTTGGGTTGGCGCCGTTTCGAGCAGAATATTCAAGCCAAGAGAAGGCATTACATAACTGTTTTCTAAAGTCAAGCTTAAATGTTTGTCATAAGCGCTTAATATTTTCTTGTCATACCCGGCATCTTTATCCAGAGATTCAATGATAGCAATGATTTGATCCGTTTCATTACGTTTAAGTCCCAGTAGGGCGTTCTGCACCGCATCCTGATCCAAAGTTGGGATTTTCGTAGGTGTCAAAGACTTGAAGGCCTGTAAGTATATGTAAATAATCGGTTTTTCAGCGGCCTTCTTTTGCGCCGCATCAAGCCAGAAGTCGGAAAGCTCTACATTCGAAGCCAGTAAAACATTCAACACTTTTATGACCAGTCCTGTGGATAACTGCGCTGGTTTGGCATCCGCGATGTATCCTGTGAGTGGCGCAAGGTCTGCGGGGCGGCGCGCCGGGTCCATCAGAACCGATTCGATCATCGGCCAGCGTTCGTCCGGGTTCTTCATGTCCCTGATCTTCTTGAACTGGTCGTCCTTGATGACACTGCGCATATAGGGCGCGATGCCGCGGTCCCGCAATTCAGACCGGACCATGGCCGCGGCGCCTTCCGGAATGGTTTTATCGAGGGCATAGAGGGAAACAATTCCAGAGGGCGTTCTGCGCAATGTTTCGCGGCTAAGGCCGTCATAGCTGATCTTGCCGTTTGCCAGTACGAGTGCGCGCTCCAGATCGCTCATTTTTACGAGGATCTCATAGGACGATGCCGATACGTTGTATGAAGCGTCGTTGTACACAGATTGCAAAACCTTGCTGTTCTCAAAGGTAGAAGGGGCCGTCCCGCCCAGTGTTTTCGAACAGGCCTTATCCAGCACGCCAAAGAAATCGTCGTCGGGATAGCGGGAGGCGAATACTTTTTCTTCAAGACACGCGGTTGCGAGATCGGCCCGTGCGACCATTAGAATCATGCCTTGCTGGGCAATCGAAACGTCATAGGGGTCTTCCGCCTTTTGAGTGTAAAGTTCCCACGCATCATCATAAAGCCCCATCTGCATGAGCTTTTGAATGCGCTGGATCAAAAAATCCTGGCCGCGCAGGGGGCCTATATCATTTTCGATCAGGCCGAAATCCGTTTTGGAAAGCAACAGGCGGCGCTGCAATGATTGCACGGAGCGCAGTGCCGGATCGGCCGGCAGGCGGGAAAGGAGGAATTCGATCTCCGATCGTTTCTGGCCTTTCCACACGGTCCGTTCAAGCCCGCCTTGTTTGCCGGAGCCGATGGTACCCGTGGATTCCACCTCTGCCCAATTGACCTGAGGTTTTCCGGGTTCCTCCTTTTCCGCTTTTTCCGCTTTTTCTTTGGCGGGTTTTTCCTGTTTGGCCGGCGCGTCGTCGTTTTTATCCTGTGCGGATGCCGCACATGGCGCCAATGTCAAAAAGGCAAGAAGGAAAAGGCGTAGAAAGTGCATGGATGGCCGTCCTTACTGGGCTGGGGATGCGGGGAGGTCAACAACGATTTCCTGCTGCGTGACAGGCATTGGCGCAAAGACCAGAAAGGCGAAAACGCCGCCAACAGCGAGCAAGAGGAAAAGCAGGAAGAATTTGATGAATCCGAAGTTCATGAGCCTATGTCCTAAGTCAGAAGGATGGAGTTTTGGAAATATACAGAAACCTTAATGAAGAGGCTCCGTGAATGCAATTGAACATTTTCAATTATTCATGGCATAAACATGGCAAATGACCGATGACAAACAGATCATATTGGAACAGTTGGACAGGCCTATCGTGATGCTCGGCCTGATGGGGGCCGGTAAGACGAAAATCGGCGCGCTTCTGGCGCAGGCCCTTGGACTGCCGTTTGTCGATGCCGACCATGAAATCGAACTGGCGGCGGGCATGTCGGTGGCCGATATTTTCGAAACGCATGGGGAGCCGGCCTTTCGCGATCTGGAACGCAAGGTCATTGCACGGCTGCTGTCCGATGAAATCAAGGTGGTGGCCCCCGGCGGCGGCGCGATCATGAATCCGGAGACGGCGGAACTGGTCTTTGGTAAGGCGCTGACAGTCTGGTTAAAGGCCGATCTGGATATCCTGCTGGAACGCACGGGGCGTAACGACAAGCGTCCGCTTCTCAAAGCCGGTAATCCCGAAGATATTTTAAAGGGGCTGATGGAAAAGCGTTATCCTGTGTATGAGCGCGCGCAAGTACATTTGCAAACCGACGAATCGGAACCGGAGGTGGCGGCGGGGCGGTTGTTGAGTTTGATGGCGGCATATCTAAAGGAAAAGCGATGAGCGGTTTTAAAACATTAAACGTCAATCTGGCCGAACGGTCATACCCCATCTATATCGGGGCGGGTTTGCTGTCCCGCGCGGCAGATCTCATTCCACTGGACCTATCGGGACGCAATGTGTTCATCCTCTATGACAAGAATGTCGCCGCCGCGATGGATGTTTTGAAAAAATCCCTTTCAGGCAAGGCCACGCGCATAGAAACGCTCGCGGCGGAAGGCGGGGAGGCCAGCAAGTCATTCGATTATCTGCAAACCGTCACTGACTGGATGCTCGACCATCATGTGGACCGCCATTCGGTGATGATCGTGATGGGCGGCGGCGTGATCGGCGACCTTGGGGGCTTTGCGGCCTCTATCGTGATGCGCGGTATTCCGTTCGTGCAAATTCCGACAACGCTTCTGGCGCAAGTGGATTCATCCGTCGGTGGTAAAACGGGGATCAATGCGCCGCAGGGAAAAAACCTGATCGGGTCTTTTTATCAGCCCGCCGCCGTTCTGTGCGACACCGATGTTTTGAAGACATTGCCGGAGCGCGAGCTGAAGGCAGGATACGCCGAGATTGTTAAATATGGTTTGCTAGGTGATGCGGAGTTTTACAACTGGTTGGAAGAAAATGGCAGGCATGTCCTCGCGCTGAAACCAGAACAACTGATCCATGCCATTGAAAAAAGCTGTGCCGCCAAGGCCGCGATTGTGGGCGATGACGAGCGTGAGCAACAAGGCGGCAATCGCGCGCTGCTCAACCTCGGCCATACTTTCGCCCATGCGCTGGAGGCCAGTGCCGGATATGACGGGCGCCTGTTGCATGGAGAGGCGGTGAGCATCGGCATGGTGCTGGCGTTCCGGTTGTGCGTGAAAATGGGACTATGCCCCGGGCAAGATGCCACGCGCATGGAGAAACATTTATCGGCCTGCGGATTGAAGACCGAGATCAGGCAGATCAATCCGAAACTCAGCGATAACGCGAAGGATATTGTCGCCCTCATGGCGCACGACAAAAAAGCGATGGCAGGACGTATCACATTCATCCTTGTTCGCGGTATCGGGCAGGCCTTTGCATCGAAGGATGTTAACCTCGATGACGTAGAATCTATTGTGGAGGCCTCGCTGTGAAGAATTTCATTTTTATCCTGATCATGCTTTGCGTTTTTTCGCCTGATGTTATGGCGCAAGACGGTTTGTATATCGGCGGGCGTAAAATAACCGAGCGCGAACTTCAAAAATCACGCCGTCATTTCGAAGAGATGAAGCGTGACCTGAATGAAAATTATTACATCTACAATGGCGATGACCGTCTCTATATCGGCCGCGGATTACCGCCCCGAACCTTTAATTACAACCAGCGGCAGAATCAGGATATCCTTTCGGCATGTTCGGGTTTGGGCGAGCGCAAATATCGCCGCTGTGTCGATGATGCGAATGAAGCGCGGCAGAAGCTGATCAAAAAATACCGTAATTAAGGATCGGGATGAAAAAGTTTTTATTTTGCTTCGCATTGTTTGCGTTCCTGCCGAATGCCCATGCGGGCAAATCTTCTCCGCCGACTTTCAACGGCGATGACGCCGCAAGATATATTGGCAACTTAAATGCAAAGCCCAAATTCATCATGCCGTATGATCAGGTGAAAATAAAACGCGGCAATAACCATTCATATCATTATAATGGTGATTATAAAGACACTGCCGTGCCGGCAAGGAAAACAAAGAAACAAAAAAGGGCCAATTCCTTTAGCGGGGATCCGCGCAAGCCGAAATCCGCCACCGGTAATTATCAGGAATAAAAAAGGGGCCATTCAGGCCCCTTTAAATTTTAAACAGCGCCGTGGCAGTGTTTGTATTTCTTGCCCGATCCGCAAGGGCAGGGGGCGTTACGCTGCGTGTCGCCCCATGTGGCGGGGTCGTTCTGATCAAACGCCGTCTTTTTGTAGGGGACGACGGTCGGGCCGCTGCGTTGTGGCTGATTGTTTGCCATTTCGCCAAGACCCATCAATGCAGGATCGGAACGGCCTTCTTGTGTTGCAATCGCCTTTGCCTCTTCTTCCGCCTGTTTTTGCAGGGCCGCCAGTACTTCGGGACTGACATTGATTTCAACATAGGCGAGGGTTTGAGTGACGGCCTCGCGCAGGTTGTTCATCATGTTCTGGAACATCGCAAAGGCTTCGGCCTTGTATTCATTCAGCGGGTCACGCTGTCCGAACGCGCGCAGGTTGATACCTGTGCGAAGATGGTCAAGGCCAAGAAGATGTTCTTTCCAGTGCTGGTCGAGGCTTTGCAGGATAAAGGTCTTGGCCATGCGGCGGAACGGTTCGCGGCCCGCAATTTCGAGCTTGCGGTTCATCAGGTCTTCGGCGGCCTTGTGAACCCGTTCCAGAATGATTTCCGCGTCGATGCCGTCTTCCTTGACCCAGTCTTCCACCGGCAGGTTGATGTTGAAGAGACGCATGATTTCGGTATGAAGTGTCTGCGCATCGAATTGTTCGGCATAGGCACCTTGCGGACAGGTGCGGGCGACCAGATCGTTGATAACGTCTTCACGCATTTCGACGATGAGGTCGTCGAGATCTTCATCGGCCTCCATGATTTCGCGGCGCTGTTCATAAATGACTTTGCGCTGATCGTTCATCACGTTGTCGAACTTCAGAAGGTTTTTACGGATTTCAAAGTTTTGCTGTTCGACTCTCGCTTGCGCGCGTTCCAGCGCGCTGGACAGCCAGCGATGAGAAAGCGCCTCGCCATCCTTCAGCCCGATTTGGGATTTGAGGAGCGCTTCCATCTTGTCGGCGGCGAAAATGCGCATCAGGTCATCTTCCACGGACAGGAAGAAGATAGACGCGCCGGGATCGCCCTGACGGCCCGAACGGCCGCGCAGCTGGTTGTCGATGCGGCGGGATTCGTGGCGTTCTGTACCAATCACATAAAGACCGCCGGCATTCTTGACGACTTCGGAATCGCGTTTGACTTCCCGCGTGATCTGGTCGATCGCGGCCTCTTTCTTGGCATCATCCCATGCAGGATCAACTTCCATCGCGATGCGCATATCGAGGTTGCCGCCGAGTTTGATGTCGGTTCCGCGCCCCGCCATGTTGGTGGCAATGGTGACCGCGCCGGGGCGTCCCGCCTGCGATATGATGCTGGCTTCCTGCTCGTGGTATCGCGCGTTCAGGACGTTGTGGGGTATCTTGCGCTTTTTCAGGAAGTCGGACAGCAATTCCGATTTTTCGATGGAAACGGTGCCGACGAGAACCGGTTGCTGGCGTTCACGGCATTCGGCGATCAGGTTCACAATCGCCTCATATTTGTCCTGCATGGACTTATAAATAAGGTCGTCGTGGTCTTGGCGCGCAACGGGCACGTTGGTTGGCATGTCAACCACACCGAGATTATAGATTTGCGCAAATTCCGTGGCTTCTGTCTGCGCTGTGCCGGTCATGCCGGACAGTTTGGGGTAGAGGCGGAAGTAATTCTGGAAGGTGATGGAAGCCAGAGTCTGGTTTTCGTTCTGGATTTTTACATTTTCCTTGGCTTCCAATGCCTGATGCAGGCCTTCGGAATAACGGCGGCCTTCCATCATGCGGCCCGTGAATTCATCGATAATGATAACCTTGTCATCCTTGACGATGTAATCGGTATCACGCGCGAACATCTTGTGGGCCCGGAGCGCCTGATTGACATGGTGGACGAGGCTGATGTTCTGCGCATCATACATATTGCCTTCGGGCATAATACCTTCGGCGCGCAAAAGCTCCTCCACATGTTCGTTGCCGTCTTCGGTCAGGGAGACGTTCTTGCCTTTTTCGTCAATTTCGTAATCCTGCGGTTGCAGGCGCGGGATAATCGTATTGACCTGACGATACATTTCGACCGAACCTTCGGACGGGCCGGAGATGATAAGCGGCGTACGCGCTTCGTCGATCAAAATGGAATCGACTTCGTCCACGATCGCGAAATTGAAAGGCCGTTGAACCATCTGTTCCAGACGGAATTTCATATTGTCGCGCAGGTAATCAAACCCAAATTCGTTGTTGGTACCGTATGTAATATCCGATGCGTACGCGGCCTGACGCTCTGCATCGGACAGGTTCGCTGTGATTGTGCCTACGCTCAGGCCCAGCCAATTGTGAAGTTGTCCCATCCATTCGGAGTCGCGCCGTGCGAGATAGTCGTTCACCGTAACGACATGCACGCCCTTGCCTTCAATGGCATTCAGATAGGTCGGCATGGTGGCGACAAGGGTTTTACCTTCCCCCGTACGCATTTCCGCGATCTTGCCTTCGTGCAGGACAAGCCCGCCGATCAGCTGGACATCGAACGGGCGCATACCCAAAACGCGTTTTGACGCCTCCCTTACCGTGGCAAAGGCCTCGGGCAGGATGGAATCCAGCTTTTCGCCATTGGCGATGCGCTGGCGGAATTCGTTCGTTTTGCCCTGAAGTTCGGAATCGCTCAGCTTCTCGAATTGGGGTTCGAGCGCGTTGATCGGCTCGATCTTGCTATAGAGACGGCGAAGCTGGCGCTCGTTAGAGGAGCCGAACAGTTTCATGGCGAAGTTAAGCAGCATAAAGAATCCTTTAAAACGCATGTCATTCTGAGCGTAAGCGAAGAATCTCGAAAATATAGAAAACGGGGATTCTCCGGGCTAACGCCCTCAGGATGACAAGAAGAGGCGAAAGCTGAACTGATATAAGCCCCAAACGGCGGGGCGTCAATTTGTAACGACTTAATTTATACAAGGGGAATAAGTTATTCGGGCGTTGATAACGCCAAAAAATAGCCATCTTTTGGGTTGCCCTTTGGTTGCGCCTATGCACAATGGGCCCATTCAAGGAAAAACCACCTCCGAAGGAGAGGATATTTAGAAAATGTCTGAACAACCAAAGAACAATTTGCCCCTGATCGCGGGTATCGTGGCCATTCTGGCCATCGGTGGCGGCGCGATGTTTTACTTTTCAAAAAATATGACAAACGAAGAAGCGGCTCCTGTTGCTTCCTCCACAGATACATCCACAGAGCCATCCACAGGCGCATCTGCCCCGATCCCGGCGTCTGCCGAGGAAGAAGCGGAAGCCACAGCTGCCGCTGGTTCCATCGAAGGTGTGGAAGTCCGTCCGGGCAACCCGATCGTCGCAAAGGTGGATGGTCAGCCGATCACCCGTGTTGATGTATTCCGCTATATCAAACTGATGCCGGCGAACATCCAGCAATTGCCGCCTGCCGCTGTTTATCCGCTGGCGCTGGACCAGGTCATCAATACCCGTCTTGTCCAGAACAAGGCCGAGGCCGCCGGTCTGGAAAGCGATCCGGAAGTGCAGGAACAGCTATCGCTGGCCAAGCAACAGATCGTCCGCAGTGTTTATGTCCAACGCGAAGTCGACAAGCAGATTTCCGATGGCGACATCAAGAACGCCTATAACGAGTATGTCGAAAAGATTCCTGCCGTTGAGGAAGTCAAGGCCGCCCACATTCTGGTCGGTGATGAAGCCAAGGCCAAGGACCTGATCGAACAACTTAAGGGCGGTGCCGATTTTGCCAAGCTGGCCGCTGCGAATTCCGGCGATCCGGGCAACAAGGACAAGGGCGGTGAACTCGGCTGGTTCGCGAAACAGGACATGGTGCCTGAATTCTCCGAAGCCGCATTCAAAATCGAAAAAGGTCAGATCGGCGATGTGCCTGTGAAGACCCAGTTCGGCTGGCATGTTATCAAGGTCGAAGACAAGCGTCAGCGCCCGAAACCGACATTGGAAGAAATGACGCCGATGATACAGGTTGAACTGCGCCGCCAGAAACTGGAAGGCATGCTGAAAGACTGGCGTGAGACAGCCGCCATCGAAACATTCGATGTGAATGGCGATCCGGTCAAGGCTGCCGAAGCTCCGGTAGCTGCCCCGGCGGAAGCTGCTCCGGCCGCAGGCGGGGAATCCGCTCCGGCAGAAGCGCCAGCCGCCGAAACACCGGCCCAGTAATATTCAAGCATGAATTGTCTGGAAGCATTATCGAAGCCCCGGGAAACAAACGCCCCGGGGCTTCCCCTTTTGCTGGTGGCTGCTGCCGCGCTTGTTGACAAGGATGGCCGCGTGCTGGTGGCGCAACGTCCCGAAGGTAAACCCATGGCGGGCCTATGGGAATTTCCCGGCGGCAAGATCAAGGAAGGCGAAACGCCCGAATTCGCCCTTTGCCGCGAGATTGAAGAAGAACTGGGGATCGAAGTGCGCGAATGTTGTTTCGTGCCAATCGCCTTTGCCTCTCATAGCTATTCCGATTTTCATTTGTTGATGCCGCTTTATATATGCCGCATGTGGAAGGGGATTGTGACCCCGCGCGAAGGGCAGGCGGTGAAATGGTGCATGCCGAACGAGCTTTATAAGCTCGATATGCCGGAGGCAGATGTGCCGCTGATAAGTCAGCTTATGGAGAGAATGTAGTTTGTCATCCTGAGCGCAGCGAAGGATCCCATGAGATCCTTCAGTCGCTACCGCTCCTTCAGGATGACAAGGCGGCAAACTATGATAAAATATCCCTATGATCCCATCCGCCTATTACCTTCGCGACTTTTATAAAACGCTCGGCGGGCGGATCGTGCGGCGACTTATCCGCGAACGTATCGAAAAATTCTGTGGCAATCTTGCCGGCTTGCGTGTTCTTGGGGGTGGCTATGCCGTTCCGTATCTCACGCCATTTACTGGTTCTACGGAAAGAACCGTAAGCGTCATGTTCACGGGGCAGGGGGTTCATCACTGGCCGGATGACGGCAAGAACCTCACTTGCCTGGCCGATGAAACGGAACTGCCGTTCGAAACCAATTCGGTGGACCGTATTATCCTCGTCCATTCTCTAGAATTCACCGGCCTTTTAAAACCGGCGTTCGAAGAATTCTGGCGCGTCCTGAAAAGCAACGGGCGTATTTTGATCATCGTGCCGAACCGTATGGGGCTCTGGGCGCGCGCGGATTGGACTCCCTTCGGGCACGGCCAGCCTTATTCCGCGTCGCAGGTAGAACATTTCCTTTCTGAAAATTTGTTCGTTCCGGAACGCGCGGAAAAGGGGTTGTTTATCCCGCCGTTCAAAAGCCAGTTTTTATTGAGGTCCGCCGGATGGTGGGAAAAGCTCGGCGAGAAAATCTTCCCCGGCATGGGCGGTTTGATTTTTGTCGAGGCCTCGAAGCAAATCTATGCTGGCACAGCGCGTCCTGTGCGCTCCGCAGCAACAAAAGCAAAGCCCGTTATTGTTGGCACTCCTGAAGCCGTTTAGCAGAAAAAACGTCATTGCGAGCGTAGCGAAGCAATCCAGCTTATAATATTACTAAACCATCGGAGGATGGATTGCCGCGTCGGCCTTGCGGCCTCCTCGCAATGACGGCTTTATAAATTGAGCGGATTGTTCGGATCAATTCCATCCATGAATTGCTTTTTACGGTCAACGTTACAGACTTGATAAACTAAGCCGATCCATGTCCCGATTACCGATTTCGCGCTGTCGATCCATGTGTTGTCGAGCAGGGGATTTATCGCAGACTCCGGGAAGTCAGCCGCATCGACTTTGCCTGTTAGCGCCAGTTCCATAAAATCCATCGCCATCGCCTCTGCCTCATCCCCCAGATAATATTGGGGCAGGGGCGGATAGTCGGAACGATCACCGTTTAAATAACGGGTCACTTCCCGGCGGTATTCTTTCAAAAGGCTGAAGACATCGTATTCCGGATGTCCTTGAAAACAGATCAGGCGGAATCCGTCTGGACTCGTCGCCATATGCACACCGACGGCTTTGCTTTCAACAAGGACACGCATGTTGGCGGATTCCATCTGCTGGCGCGATACATCGCCGAAACGGGAATGGGGGGCGTCGAAAATAGTGTTCATATCGCGGACGAGGGGGTGTTTTTTATCCACCACGCGATGCGAAAACACGCCCCATCGTTTATCGGTATGGCGTGTCGGCGGTTGCCCATAAACATGGGCCATGGCGATATGACTGGCGAAACACGAACACAAAACCGAGGTGGTGTTGTTCATCCCCCATTCGATGACGTCGATCATCGGTTGCCAATAGGCGCGGTCTGTGACTGGCGTGGATACATTGGCGCCGGTGACGATAAGGGCGTCGAGCCCGTCTTGTTTTAACGTTTCAAAATCTTCATAGTATTTTGCGATATGCGCCGCCGCCTCCGGCCCCCGTTCGATCATCGGCAGGGTAAAGGGGTGAATATGGATTTGCACGATACGGTTTGATTCATCGACAAGGCGGAAAAACTGGCGCTCCGTCGCCTCCATCGCGGCGTCCGGCATAAGGTTCATAAAACCGATATGTAGTTCGCGGATATCCTGCTGCGCCGCCCGTTCCACATCCATAATCTGGCGGCCTTCCGCGGCAAGGCGGTCATAGGTCGGCAAATTCGAATTTTTGATGATCGGCATGGAATTGATTTCCTCGGGTATTCTCTATACAAATAAGGCTTCAATTTATAGAGAGATTGCGATTTCGTCCATGCCCGACAAAAAGAGTGCCTCCACCGACACGAAAAACTACAATTCCGCCGCCCTTGACGAGGTGCGCCGCAAGATCGACGAACTGGACGACCGCATCCACGATACATTGATGGAACGCGCCGAACTGGTCATGCAGGTCAGCGAGGCCAAGAAGAAGGCCAATATCCAGATTATCCAGCCCGCACGGGAGGCCAAAATGATCCGCCGCCTTCTGGGCCGCCATAAAGGTGTTTTGCCGGAAATGGCGGTCGTGCGAATCTGGCGTGAACTGGTGGGGGCGGTCTCGCTGCTTCAAACCGGTTTAAAGGTGACCGTGACATTGCAGGACAACAATCAGGATGTCTGGGACATGGCGCGCGATTATTTCGGGTCCTGCCTACCCATGACCAAGACCAACAGTGCGGTTTATGCGATTTCCGATGTGAAGGATGACAAGGCGACCTTTGCCGTTGTGCCATTTCCCCGCGAAGAAGACGAGAATCCATGGTGGACCTATCTGGCGCAGGGCGGCAAGGATGCCATGCAGATTATCCTGACCCTTCCGCATGGGCGCGACCCGGAAAATGCAAAATCGGATTCCCGCGCGCTCGTCGTGTCCAAATCCGGCTTTGACGCATCGGGCGATGATTGTTCCTTCCTCCTCATCCAGTGTGACGCCGAAATCAGCCGCGGCCGTCTGGTCGATCTGGCGAAGAAGGCGGGCCTGACCGCGATCACCCTGTCTTCCAAACGGGCGACATCATCGTCTGCGCCATCCATCCATTTGATGGAAGTGGAAGATCATGTGGCAAAAGGCGACAAGCGCATCGATGAATTCCTGAAGGCGCTCGATGATTCCGGTGCGAATATCATCCCTGTGGGTGGTTATCCAACCCCGCCGACCTATACGAAGACAGTACAGGTTTTGGACGCCCCAAAGGCGGCGCAGGCTTAAATTTTTATTGTCATCCTGAGGGAGTGCAGCGACCGAAGGATCTTCTGAGATTCTTCGCTGCGCTCAGAGTGACAGGTGTAAAATGAAATTCAAACCCAATCCCGGCATTATTGACATTGCGCCGTATGTGGGGGGAGAAAGCAAAGCGCCCGGCGCGGCCCGCGTGATCAAGCTGTCCTCCAACGAAAACCCTTTCGGGACAAGCCCGAAGGCGCTTGAGGCGCTGAAGGCCGATCAGAAATTAGAAAAATATCCGGACGGTAATTGCATTGAACTCCGCGAAGCGATTGCGAAGAAATTTGGATTGGAATTTAACCGGATTATCTGCGGCGCGGGGTCCGATGAAATCATTGGCCTTCTTTGCAAGGCCTATATCGAACCGGGCGATGAAGTCGTCTATGCAGACCATGCGTTTTTGATGTACGGAATTTTCGCCCGCACTTGTGGCGGCGTAACGATAGAGGTTGCGGAAAAGAATTTATGTCCCGATCTCGATGCCATGCTCGCCGCCGTTACGCCGAAAACAAAAATTGTTTTTCTAACGAACCCGAACAATCCGACGGGGAGTTTCAACACACCCGCCGACATTCGCGCCTTCCGCGAGAATCTTCCCAATCATGTCATTCTCGTCCTCGATGATGCCTATGCGGAATATGCGGAAAGTTCGGATGGGTATGAGAACGGTTTTACGCTGGCCAAGGAACGCGACGATGTCGTCGTCCTTCGCACCTTTTCGAAAATTTACGGGATGGCAGGCCTGCGTCTAGGATACGGCTATTGCCCCGTTGAGGTCGCCGATATCCTGAACCGCGTGCGCGGGCCGTTCAATGTGTCGGTACCGGCGCAGATTGCCGGTATTGCCGCGCTTGGCGATGATGACTTCATCGCCATGTCTGTGGCGCACAACACCAAATGGCGGGCATGGACGGAAGGAGAATTATCTTCAAACCGTCTGAAAGTTTATCCATCTGCCGCCAATTTCCTGCTGGTTCAATTCGGGGGTGCAGAGGAGGCCGAGGCCTGCCGCCTGCATCTTAAGGCTAAGGGGATTCTTGTTCGCCAGATGGGGGCCTATAAACTGGCCGACTGCCTGCGTATTTCTATCGGGGCACAAGATGAAATGGAGCTTGCCGTTTCCGCCATAAAAAGCTACATTTCAACACTATGACAATGAACCGCGCCATCGCCGCATCCTACGCTCTCTACTATTATGCCCTTTAGGGCAGGAAAATCATTGTTCAAAATCCACCTTTGTCGTATTCCAATTCACACTCGTCATTGCGAGCGGAGAGAAGCAATCCAGCTTAGGATATTGCCGCTCCATTGTAGGCTGGATTGCCGCGTCGGCTTCGCCTCCTCGCAATGACGGCAAAAGGAAAAATTAAAATGTTTAAACAAATTACCATTATCGGGTTCGGCCTGATCGGATCATCTCTTGCACGCGCCATCAAGCAAAACAATCTGTGCCAGACCCTGATCTGCGCCGACCAATCGCGCGACGTCTGCGAAACCGTTCTGCGCCTCGGCATTGCCGATGAAGTTACAACCGACATGGCCAAGGGCGTGAAGGGCAGTGACCTTGTCATTCTATCTGTACCCGTTGGCGCAATGGCGGCAATCGCCGATAAAATAGGCCCGCATTTATCAGCTGGTTGCATCGTCACCGATACAGGATCGGTCAAAACATCCGTGATGAAGGTCCTTCAGCCGCGCCTGCCCGCGAAAGTCCACATCGTCGGCGGCCACCCGATTGCGGGGACGGAATTTTCAGGGCCGGAAGCAGGCTTTGCCGAATTGTTCCAGAACCGTTGGTGTATTCTGACGCCGATGGCGCATACCGAACTTGGCGCTATCGAAAAGCTCACCGCGCTTTGGGAAGCCTGCGGCGCCAATATCGAGATCATGGACGCCGAACACCACGACATGGTTCTGGCCACCACATCGCATTTGCCGCATTTGATTGCCTATACCATCGTCGGCACGGCAACCGACCTTGAGGAAGATTTGCGCGGCGAAGTGATCAAATTTTCGGCATCGGGTTTCCGTGATTTCACGCGCATCGCATCATCCGACCCAACTATGTGGCGTGATATTTTCCTCAACAACAAAGATGCCGTTCTGGATATGCTTCAACGCTTCACCGAAGATTTAACCGCCATGCAAAAGGCGATCCGCAAGGCGGACGGGGAATATCTTTATCAACGGTTTAAAGAGACGCGCGATATAAGACGGGCGATTATTGAAGCAGGTCAGGCGAGCTATGCGTCCCCGCCCACACAATCCGGGGAAGTTCCAGCGCCTGTATCGGGCCAACGGTCAACATCCGGTTCTTCACACTGATATTCACCGTGACGACATTCTCACCCGTTTCTTCATCGGGTTTGGATAGGCTGTTCAATGCGCCAATCGCAATGGCGGCGGGGAAGGGCTCGATCATGCCTTGCTGCATCATGGATTGGATGAAGATGTCATATCCTTTGATGCGGCTGTCGAATTGAACTTCGGGTTGCAGGTCGGCATCAAGTGTGAAAAGGCCGTGGCCTTCGCTCATCAATCCATCCTTCGTCAGTTCATAATGACGTACATCGAACTGTCCGCCGCCTCGTTGCCAGGCTGTGAGGGTGGCGGCCGTCAAATCGGCGGGTATGGTGGAGGGGATTACAATATCGGCATTCAAGGTTTCAAGCGACCATATCGCGGGATCGACAGGCCCGCTGATCGCAATGCCGCGCGGGATGGAGAGGTTAAAGGTCAGGCCCGGTATAGGATAACCGCGCAGACGCGCCTCAGGGAATTCCACCATGATATTGCCCGCCTGAAACCCGCCGCCATAATAAATTTCGGGTACAAGGGGAAAACCTGTCACAACCGGCTTCGGTCCGAGAAACCGATAGCCATCTTCCTCGGCCTTTGTATAGGCGCGGTCGATTTCACGCGTCATCCAGTGATGGCTATAGGCCCATAGGCCTCCGTAAACAAGAATGATCATAAGAGCGACAATAGCGGCGGTTTTTTTCATTTGGCGGCCAGCGCGGCGCGCCCCTCAGCGACCAGAGCGTTCGAACGGCTTTCGATCAACTGTTCGATCTGCGCCATCACTTCCTTTTCCGGCAGGCCTGGTGGAATGGGCGGCAGGATTTCGATGACGACAGTGCCGGATTTTTTCCAGAAGGAATTGCGCGGCCAGTAAAGCCCGCTATTCATCGCCACCGGAATGATCGGCAGGTTTGTGGCGTTGTAAAGTTTGATGATGCCGCCTTTGTATGGTTTTTGCGCTGTCGTGGCATCAACCGAAACACGGGTGCCTTGCGGGAAAATCACGATGGGGCGGCCATTGTCACGCATGCGGCGCGCGCCTTCAACCAGGGACGACATCGCCTGTTCCTTGTTGCCGCGGTCGATCGCAATGACTTCTAGGCGGCGGAGGAACCAGCCGAAGATCGGCAACGAGAGAAGTTCCTTTTTCAGGATGATCGTCGGGTCCTTGAAGAGCAGCATGAGTTTCATGGTCTCATAGGCCGATTGATGTTTGGCCGCCACCAGATAGGGCGTGCCTTCCGGCGGCAAGTGTTCCAGCCCGCGAATGTCGCAATGCAGGTTCATCACGTATTTTTCAATCAGGTGGGCAATTTGTTGATAGGTGTAGGCAACCCAGCGCGTCGCACCGCGCGGGAAGATGAGCGCAGGCATCATAACAATGCAGATAGCGGGCGTGAGAACGCCATAGAACAGGATATTGAAGAGAATGGAGCGGATTTTATCGGTCACAGAGGTTTGCCCGTATTGTTAAGAGAAGGGTTTTTGTGAAGAAGGTCGAGGCGCAGCCATGTCAGAAGCAGTTTATTGTATTCTTCAAACGCCAGCGGCCAGAATTGTTCTTTCCATGGTTCGAAATCGGACGGCACCACAGGGTATTTGTGGATTTCTATATCGGGCATTACCTGATGGAACAAAAGGCTGGCCCGCGCCATGTGATAATTGGAAGTGACGAGCCAAATGGATTTGACATCGTTTTCCTTGATCCATTGCTGGCTTTCGGCGGCGTTGTCGCCGGTCGTGTCGGCGGC
Source organism: uncultured Alphaproteobacteria bacterium (assembly GCA_946481075.1). The sequence goes on along the minus strand of CAMLMC010000001.1, from coordinate 664,765 downwards.
ATAACCCAGCGTGATGCAACACAGGACTTTGTCCTTGTCACCGGGCCAGAGGGCGACCAGTTCTTCGGCCTTCACCTGGTTGTTTACGCCCGAGATGAATAATTTGTCACTGCGCCCGCCGGAAAGAAGGTCAAGTCCTGCATTGATGCGTTTGTCCCCGCCTGTGAGGACGATGATGGCATCTGTTTTGATGTCGCTTTCGGGTTTCATCGAAACGACCGAGGCCGCAAACCAGATTCCGCCGAGCGCCCATAAAAGGACGAGCGTTAAAAACGCCATGAAACAATATGATATAAGGCGTAGGATCATGGCATCCGTTTTAAGGCATTTTGTTAAGGACGCGCAAGACGGTAAACCGCGCGGTCAGCATGGCGAGCGCGGTGATCGGCAGGGGCATCAGGGCAATCATGAGTTTCTGGGCGGTATCCAGACGGAAGTCGGGGACGAGATTGACGCCAATCTCCCCCGCCACCAAGGAGATGGCAAAGAGCAAGACGCATCCGGCCAGAATGCCGATGCCGCCGCCTTGCAGGGAGATCAGCATCGTGTGGCGTTGCAATTGCCGTGCGATATAGGAATCCGATGCACCCATCAGATGGAGCAGTTCCAGTTCTTCCTTGTTTTCAGAAAGTTTGGAGCGAACGGCGCCCGCCACGGCCACCAATGTGGTTGCGGCGATGATGATGGTCAGAAGGGCCGCTGCAAATTGAAGGGCGCCGGTGAACCGCACGACATCTGCGAGCCAGCTTTCATGCGTATCGATCCGCGCGCGCGGGGCAAGGTCTTTAAGCTGGACTTCCAGATCTTTCAGATCGGGCGCGGAGCCGGGCTTGAACGTCACGGAAATCAAACCGGGCAGGGGTACGGAATCCATTGCCATGTCGGTGCCGAGCCACGGTGCCAGAAGTTCCCGGATTTTTTCGGGCGGTGTGATATCCGCCGTTTCTACGGCGGGGACGGTGCGCAGGAATTTGGCGGTCTCATCCGTCATGCTTTGGACGAGCGCGGGGTCAATCACGTTGCCATCGGAATCGGAAGCGGGAATTTCCACGCTGACCTTATCCTGTAGTCCGCTCGACCAGCGATCTGTCATGGCAGACAAGGCAAAGGAGGCAGATAGCGCCAGCATACCCAAAACCGTCATCAGGGCGATGAGCATGCGCAGGAAGGTGTTGCTGGATGATCCGCTCAAGGGGAGGTCGTATCGGCGTTTGCCCCGGGACACGCCCAGAACGCGGTCACGCGCGAGTCCGTTTTTTAGTTTGTGAATTTTTGCCAGTATCTTCGTAATCATAATTGGCCCTCACCTAAATCCTCTCCCTGAAGGGAGAGGACTTTAATATTGCGCACAGGTACCCCCTCTCCCTTTAGGGAGAGGGCAGGGGTGAGGGCCTTGTGATGAATAAACTTCATTTAAAAGACACCTTCCAGCTTTTTACGAAGATCCCCGCCACCATGCCCTTCCTCAACACGAAGATGCCCTTTTTCAAGGATCAGGCGGTCATGGCCGAATGTGTCCATGATGGTCTGATTGTGGGTGGCGATTACGACGGTCGTGCCCATGCGGTTGAGTTGGTCGAACAACGCCATAAGGCGGAAGCCGATTTCATCATCAAGGTTCCCCGTGGGTTCGTCCGCAAGCAATAGGCGCGGACGGGTGATCACGGCCCTTGCAATCGCCACGCGCTGCTGCTGCCCGCCGGACATCGTGCTGGGCAACATGTGTTTGTGTTCGCCAAGTCCGACCCAGTCGAGCAGTTCACCGACATTGTTTTTGATTTCTTTTTCGGGGCGGCCCTGAATGCGTAAGGGAAGCGCGACATTGTCAAAGGCCGACATATGGCCGAGCAGGCGGAAATCCTGAAACACCACGCCGATCCTCTGGCGCACGATGTTGAGCTGGTCACGGGTGAGCTCTCCCAGATTTTGTCCGAACATGCGAATAAGGCCACGGGTTGGCAGGCGTCCGACATATAATAGAGACATCAAAGATGTCTTCCCTGCGCCGGACGGGCCGGACAGGAAATGGAACGAGCCTGGCTCCAGCGTGAAGTTCACGTCGCTGAGGACTTCCGGCCCGATGCCGTATCGCAATCCCACATGTTCGAATTTGATCACGTTAATCCATATCCTTTATGTCGGTTTTCGGTTCCATGTCGTCTTCTTCGGCATTTCCTTTGTTCAGAATGCGCTGAATGGATTTTGCCTTCAGATAGGCATTGTCGATTTTTTTTGCGCATTCATACGCTTCGTTTACATACGCGCGGTCAAGGAATATGCGCGAGACGGTATCATAGGCTTTATTCCGATAAGATGGCGTATCGATGGCAGAAAGCGATGCCAGCGCGTTTTTCAAATCGCCTCGTTCTGCCGCGATTTCGGCGCTTTCCGCATAGGCCTTGTTACGAAGTGCGGCATTTTCCATTTTGGCGGCAGTGGCCCGCGCGGCCGCGTCATCGCCCGCAAAGGCCTGTGCCATGGCGATATAAGTATAGGCAATGCCTTGCGATGGCGCGTGTTTGATTTGCGAGGCGTGTTCATCCAATGCCGTCCACAGCGACGCATATTGCGGGCGCGTCAGTTTTCTGGAGGCCGCCGCCATCCCGATCCCGCGAATAGTCATGGCGCGGGTATCGGCATTTTCCACCTTTGGGATAACGGCCAGCGCCTTGGCTATTTCCCCCTCATAGGCATAAGTTTTGGCGATTTCACGATATGTCTGGTCGCGCCACGTGGCATTGTCGATGGCAGGAATTAGGGATTCAAGCTCGCGGAGCAGGCAGGGGCGGTCCATCGCCGCGCAGGACGAACTATTTTGTGCCTGCGCCGTTTGGGAAGATATGACAACCGTAAGGAACGCGCAGAAAAACCGCATAAAGAGGAATCTGTGCATGATATAAACCTGCCTTGCCGTTTGGGCCTGTAAACCTTATACATACTAGATAATATAACTGGCCGAAAGCGTTAGACCCGATAATTCACATGATACTTACCTGTCCAGCCTGCACGATGCGATATCTTGTTGCCGAAGGCGCCGTTGGCCCGAACGGGCGGCAGGTGAAATGCGCGCATTGCGGGCATCAATGGTTTCAGGAAGGGGAAGAGGGGCTGGATGAGGCCCTGTTCGATGTCGAAGATGCGGCATTTTCCCAGTCATCGCAGGCCCCCGGCCAGGAACAGGCGGCGGAGAGCGCGTCGTTTCCGGATGCCGGATATAAGGATGCCGATGATTTTCAATCTATTTTACAGAAAGAGATGGGGAGCGCCCCCGCGCCCGAAAAGAGCAAGCGGAACATTCCCGACATTCCCGAGGGGGTCCGCCCCGCGCCGGACGGGCAAGGGGATCTGGTTATTCCTGCGAAACGCGGTTTCAAATGGCCTGCCATCGATGCACGGTTTGGCGGTTTTGCCACGGCGGGCCTGATATTCCTCGCCGTTATCTGCGCCTTGCTGTTGACCCAGCCGCAGATCAGCCGCGCATGGCCGCCGTCGAACATGATTTACGCTTTGATTGGTTTGACCCCGGCCGCGCCGGGAGAGGGGCTGGCACTGGCCAACCTTCAGGCGAAATTTGAAAACGGCCATGTGACATTGTCGGGCGATATCAACAATCTGAAACCGGAGGCGATCGATGTGCCCGCCATTCTGGCATCCTTTACCGGCGCAGGTGATGCCGTTATGGAACAGGTTCTGATCCCGCCGCCGATCGACCGGATCAAGGGTGAGGGGCATGTGTCTTTTAGTGTGGTCCACACAGATGTGCCGGCGGATGCAAAAAATGTAACCTTTGCGTTCACGTATATGAAGGCGGATAAGACCGAAGAATCTGTTTCCAAGCACCAGGACAGCCACGCGGAAGAAATAGAAAAGGGGCAAGGGGAGTCGTCTTCGAACGCCGAACGCCCCTAAGTGTCATTCCAAGAACAAAATTACTTTATCCAATCCGGAACGATGTCGCGGTTGACGATCTCTTCGTATGTTTGACGCGGGCGGATGATGCTGAACGCCCCGTCCTTTACCATCACTTCGGGGGCATTGAGGCGTGAATTGTAATTCAGGCTGAATGATGCGCCATAGGCGCCCGCTCCGCGAATCACGCACAAATCGCCCTGCTTCATTTCCACGATTTCGCGGTCTTTCGTAAAAGTGTCTCCACTTTCGCAGCACGGGCCGACAACATCATAAACCTTACGTGCACGGTTGCTTTCCAAAACAGGTTCGATCCCGTGATAGGCGTCATACATGGCAGGACGTATAAGATCGTTCATTCCTGCATCGATGATCAGAAAATTTTTCTCCGGCGATTCCTTCACATACAAAACTTCTGACAGAATGACGCCAGCATTGCCAACAAGGAATCGCCCAGGTTCCATGATGATGTCGGTATCAAGGGGAACGATAATGTCGTTCACCCATTGGGCATAGGAATCAAGATCCAGCAGTTTTTCGTTGTTGTATTGAATCGGGAATCCGCCGCCGATATCAAGGCGCGTGATCGTGTGCCCCTGTGCGCGTAGAGATTTTACGACATCGGGGAAACGTGCGAACGCTTCTTTGAACCGTTCCACCTCAAACACCTGTGACCCCACATGCATGGAAAGGCCAACGGCACGAATGTTGGAAAGGTTTGCGGCCTGCGCAAACGCATCGTCGATTTGTTCGCTCAGGATGCCGAATTTATCAGTCTTACGGCCCGTCGATATTTTTGAATGTCCGCCGCCCGCGACATCTGGGTTCAGGCGAAAGGCAATCTCTGCCGTTTTATTCATCGACCGGGCGACGTTATTGATCGCGTAAATTTCGGGAATGGATTCCACGTTAAATTGCAAAACGCCCGCCTCAAGGCTCAGCGCGATTTCGCGCTCCAGCTTGCCGATACCGGTTGTAACGATTTTCTTCGGGTTGAACCCTGCTTTCAGCGCGCGTCGCAATTCGCCTTCCGATCCGGTTTCGCATCCGCTGCCAAGAGAGCGCAGGAGCGAGAGAATGGCGACATTGCTGTTGGCTTTGCTGGCAAAACACAGCAAGGGCTGACGATCTTTTGGCAGTGCCGTTTGTAAGGCGCCTTTCAATTTCGCATACTGGTCTTCGATCACCGATGCCGAATAAACATAGGCAGGCGTGCCTACTTCCCGGGCGATGTCGGGCAGGGCAACGCCATCGACATGCAGGACGCCGTCTTTCTCATCAAATCCTCTCATGGTGGCGGGTCCTTATTCGCTCCCCTCGGCGGGGTAAGTTTTGGGAAATGGTGTGGTCTCGGCGCCGGCGGGCGGATCGAGATTTTTCGGTTTTATCCCGCAGGCAGATACGCTAAGGCTGGCGGCAATCACCAGAACAGGGATATATTTGGTAAGACGTTTCATACACTATAAAAACCACGGATAACGCATGCGCCACAAGACCTATTTATGGATCATCCTCGGATTTGCCCTGTTCACCCTTGCGCTGGGCGCGGGTTATTTTGTATCAAATCCGCTCGCGCAATCCGGGGATGAGGCTGCGGCGAAGCCGTTCTCCCAGCCGGCGATGCCCGCGGACATCCTGCTCGACTTTTCCCATGATTTCGGCAAAGTGCTGGCGGCGACGGAGGCGCAGACCTTGCCGCAGGTGCCGCTCGCCGGACCGCAGGGGGAGCTGGTGCTGATCGGCGATTTCCGTGGAGAATGGCTGCTCGTCAATTTCTGGGCCACATGGTGCGCGCCCTGCGTTGTGGAATTGCCCTCGCTCAAACGCTTTGCACAGCACTATGACGGGAAAATCCGGGTGATCGGCGTTTCCCTCGATACCGGTAAAACCCATGCCGAAATCCTCGATTTCCTGAAAAAACGGGAATTGGGGGATTTTGCGGGCTATTTCGATCCTAAGGGGGATTTAGCCGCAAAATTGGCTTTGCGCGGTATTCCGACCAGTTTTCTGATAGGCAAAGACGGTCATATTCTGTATCGTCTGGAAGGGGATGCCGACTGGACATCGGCACAAACCCGGCGTTTTTTCGACGTATTCCTGAACCACTCCGCCTCGCCAAACCGGTGAATGGTTTCTTAATAAATACAATGTAATAATATAAAATCTTCTAGGGGTTACAACATCACCATGTCCGAACCGGTACAAGACATTCTCGAACGCATGACACAGGGACAGCTCGACGCGATGGTGGAATTACACGCGCGCTTTCTCGAAGGCCGCCTCGGCGGCAGACGCGCCACGCTCAAAGCCGTCGACCTAAAAGGGCTGTCGCTTCTGGGCAAGGATATGCGGCAGGCGGATTTTACCGGATGCGACATGCGCGGCATGGACCTTGGCAAGGCGAATTTTTCCGAAAGCCGCCTCTATGCCTGTGATCTCAGCGATTCAAACCTAGCCAACGCCAACTTCTCGCGTTCCGATCTGCGCGGTACACGCATTGAAAACGCCAACCTGACGGACGCAAACCTCGACAAGGCAGACTTGCGCGTTGGCGGCTTCGCCCAGCAAGGGCGATATGACACAGGTGAAAGCGTTTCGTTCCGCGGTGCCAACCTTTCGGGTGCGCGCCTTGTGGGTTCCATGGCGAACGCCGCGGATTTTTCCGATGCGATCATGACAGGGGTAAATATTGTGGGGGCGGATTTCCGCAATGCTGAACTTCGCGGCGCGGATTTATCCGGTGCGCAATTGACGGGTGTGAAGCTGAAAGGCGCGCATCTTGAATCGGCGATCCTGACAGGTGTTAACATGGCGGATATCAGCACGATGGAAGTGGATATCTCTCAGGCGATCACCGACGACAATGTCGGTTTGTCCGTTTCCAATCTGGAAGAGCCGTTGCCGAAACTGATCGAAACCCATCTTGTGTGGGTGGCGAGCGCGGGCAAGAACGGAAAGCAGCTGGACCTAAGTGGCTATGACGTGCGCGGACTGGAAACATTGAAACTTCAGGCGCTGACCGCTATCCGGGCTGTGAAAGCACGTTTCTTCGGGATGAACCTATACAAAACCCAGTTGCAAAGCGCGGCGCTCGATGAATCCGACTTCCGCCGTTGTGATATGGATGAGGTCGACATGCGCGGCTCATCGCTCAAAGGCGCGCTGTTTTCCCATGCCAAGGTTCGCAAGGGCAATTTCGAACCGTTGATGTTTGGCAGCGGTGATGGCGCCAAGCGATTTTCACCATGTGATTTCACAGGCGCGTCTTTATCTTACGCCGATTTTTCCGGCGCGAAGATGCGCATGGCGAACTTTCGCGGGGCTGATCTGACCAACACGAATTTGGAAGGCGCCGATCTGCGAGAGGCGGATTTCACAGGGGCCATCATGACCAACACGGTGCTGGATGATGCCAACACCGAAGGCGCAATCATTCCGGTGAAGCCGGGCTCTGCCTTCAAACTCAAGACGGAATAAAATCGAGCCGCGTTGCGGGTATGGGCTTTTGGACGGACGATCTATCTGCCGCGACATCAATCCAGATGAAATTCTCTGCCCGCAATTCTGTTTGTGGACCGTCTATACGATAAGCCGCGAGTTTTTCTCCCTTGGCTACGCTGTAATCCACCGTTGCTACCCTGTCGGACAAGGGGGCGGGCGTTCCATGTTCCCAGATATGACCGATGAATATTTTTTCGTCTTTGGGAAGGGCGCGAAGTTCCTGACGCACTGCGGCCGCCAAGGTTTCAGATTCGGGCGTATAGGCAACATCCTGAAAGTCGAATTGCAGGGGCATGGTCGTATAGGCCTTTCTGAATGTCGCGGGATTGCCGTTCCACCATGCCACGCGGGCGGAATTGCGGGCGATACCATGCGCGTCTTCATATGAATAGCCGTTGGCGAATACCTCTTCGGGGCCTTTGAGTAATGTTTCCGCTGCCTTGAAGGCGGGGGATTGCGGGTTTGCGCTTTCAAGCCATCCTTTTTCCGTGAACACGCCTTTTTCATCCATGTAACCGCCTTCGATCAACGTATGGATGGCCGATGGCTGCCAGCAGGCATGCACGAAATTGTAGTTCCCGATTTTGAGAAAGACAGGAAGGGTTTTAATCCATTCGATCGTGTTGGCATAGCTGCGCTGATAATTCGCGTTTTCCACTTCGTTTAGAAAAGCGATATGCTGTTCGCGGTTCTTTTGCGTATGGGGACGAAGATATTCGCCCGGACTGTCCGGATTGGGCGTGGCGTAATGAACGGCGTTGAAATCATGGTTGCCCATGATGGCATGCGCAAGGCCCCAGTCGACCATGCTCTGGATCAGATCAATTGTGCGCAGGTTTTTCGGGCCGCGGTCGATATAATCACCGATGAAGATGACGCGCTTGTTGGATAGGGGCACGAAATCCAGAGTTGCGAATTCACCCTTTTCCCTTACATGGCCCAGCTTCTTCAAAAGCATGACCAGTTCATCATAATGACCGTGAATGTCGCCAATGACATCGTAGATCATGCCGTCCTGATATTCATACGTATACATAGCGCTACCTCCCTAAACACCCATAACGCTAGGCCTGGAAACCACTGATGTCCACAAAAAAGCCCGCATAAAAGCGGACCTTTTTTATTAATGGCCTGGATGGATGCTGTTAAATCTTCTCGGTCAGCTCCGGCAGAATTTCGAACAGGTCGCCGACAAGGCCGTAATCCGCGATGCCGAAGATTGGCGCGTCCGGATCCTTGTTGATGGCGACAATCGTCTTGGAATCCTTCATCCCTGCGAGGTGCTGAATCGCGCCGGAAATACCGACGGCGATATAAAGGGACGGGGCCACGACTTTGCCTGTTTGCCCAACCTGCCAGTCGTTCGGAACATAACCCGCATCGACGGCGGCACGGGAAGCGCCCATCGCCGCGCCGAGTTTGTCGGCCAGTTTTTCGAGGATGACGAAATTCTCTTTGGAACCGAGACCGCGGCCGCCGGAGACGACGATTTTCGCGCTGGTGAGTTCCGGGCGGTCGGATTTGGAAACCTCCGCGCCTACAAACGAAGACAATCCGCTATCGCCTTTGGCGGAGATTGTTTCAACGGATGCGCTGCCGCCTGTTGCCGCGGCCGCATCAAAGGCCGTGCCGCGTATGGTGATCAGTTTTTTCGCATCGGATGATTTGACAGTGGCAATCGCATTGCCTGCATAAATGGGGCGTTCGAATGTGTCTGCATCAATGACGGCGGAGATATCCGAAATCATTTGCGTATCAAGCAGTGCCGCCGCGCGCGGCAGGATATTTTTGCCTGTTGTTGTGGATGGCGCAAGGATGTGGTTATAGCCACCCGCCAGTTCGACAATAATCGGTGCGACGTTTTCTGCCAGACCATGTTCAAGGCTTGCGTCGTCCGCGTGCAATACTTTTGAAACGCCAGCAATTTTCGCTGCCGCATCCGCCACTGCGCCGGACCCGCTGCCCGCGACAAGGATATGCACATCTCCGCCAATTTTGGTGGCCGCTGTGACGGCGTTCAGTGTGGCAGATTTCAGTTCTTTGTTGTCGTGTTCTGCAATAACAAGAATGGCCATGGTCAGATCACCTTCGCTTCGTTTTTCAATTTGTCGATCAATTCATCAACGGACGACACTTTGCCGCCGCCGACGCGTTTTGCAGGCTCCGTCACTTTGACAACGGAAAGGCGCGGTGTGATATCGACTCCGTAATCGGCCGGCGTTTTTGTTTCCATTGGTTTGGATTTCGCCTTCATGATGTTGGGGAGAGCGGCGTAACGCGGCTCATTCAAACGAAGATCGGTTGTCACGATCGCCGGAAGTTTCAGGGATACGGTTTCCAATCCACCATCGACTTCGCGTGTGACGTTCACTTTGCCATCGGCCAGTTCCACTTTCGAGGCGAATGTCCCTTGCGGATAGCCAAGAAGGGCAGAGAGCATCTGGCCCGTCTGGTTGGAATCATCATCGATGGATTGTTTGCCCATGATGATCAGGTCCGGTTTCTCCGCATCCACAATCGCCTTCAAAATTTTGGCGACGGCCAGCGGCTCAACCCCGCCGATATCGATGGGCGCATCGGTCTGGACCAGAATGCCGCGGTCTGCACCAACGGCCATCGCTGTACGGATCACGTCCTGCGCCTTGGCGGGGCCAATGCTTACCACGACAATCTCCGTTGCCTTGCCGGCCTCTTTCAAGCGCACGGCTTCTTCCACCGCGATTTCATCGAACGGGTTCATCGACATCTTGACGTTGGCGAGGTCAACGCCGGTATTGTCCGACTTTACGCGGATTTTGACGTTGTAATCGACCACGCGTTTGACGGGGACGAGGATTTTCATGAGACCATTACCTTTCTTATTGTGATTGGCCGGATGTGAGGAAGGCGAGGGCGAAAAGCAAAAGGGCAAGGCCCTGCATATAGACGCGTGCCTGCATCAGTTTGTTGCCGTATTTCTGGTTGAATTCACCGCCCTTAACCATGGACACGAGTCCCGCGAAAAGCGAGGCAAGGGCGAGGAGCATGGCGACCAGCATGAAAATAAAAAAGAATCCTGACATAGCAATAAGATAAACGTATCCGGTTAATTTTCAAACCCATTCACGCTTGTGCGCCGCGAAATTGATACGGAATATTTACATTATCGCCCTGTTTTGACCTCAATCGCGGGCTAGCCTGACTCTCAATCCCAGCCAAGGAGGCAGCCATGCCGGACAAGGACAATTATCCCAAACTTCTCGCTGAAAACGGTTTGCTTTCCGCCGTCATCTTTCAAGGGGCCGGGGGGCGGGAGATTGTCAAAACATTCCAGGAATATGCCCGTCTTATACCGTCTGATGACATAACCCACGATCATCTCAAAACGGCAGCTATGCGTATCATCGATCAAAATCTGTCTTTGGGTGTCAGTAAATTACAAAAATTTGAAATATAATAATTTTCCATGCGCCCCGTGAGGGGCGCTTTGCATGCAGTGCATAACAAATTGAAATTAAATGTCTTTTTGCCGAGCGGTTATTGACTTTTTCGGTCTGCTTTTGCTATCAAGGCGCACTTAAATAATAAAAACAACAATATTAGAGGTGTGTAATTGGTAGATCGTTTTAAAGAAACGAAACAGTTGATCTGTATTTTTGACCGTGTGGAAAATGGGCAAGCCGTCTTTCATGGCTATCAGGCCATTCTTAAGGCAAATTCCCAGCAAGTTTTGCCTCCGGTGTTTAACCGTCATGCCTATGGCGTCTCCCTGAATTTTGCCGTTCCTGAATATCGTTTGTCAGAAGCACAGCTGCAAGCCATCACGCCGTGGGAGGAATACCGTCGCACCAGGGTGTATCGCTATCAACCGGATATGGCCGTGATGCTGGAAGACGAAAAGAAAAAGGGGCTGGCCGAACTGGCCCAGGCATCGCGCGCCCATGAACGGCAAAATTCCGCCGGAATTTCGGTTGAACCTGCGCCGCAGGTGGCTTGATCTTACGGGCGATTGAATTATGATGCAGGCATGAAAAAAATTCTGCCCGCATTTTTTATGGTCTGCCTGCTTGTTCTTTCTGCTTGTGACGATAGCACGTCGGATGATGTTCAGGACGGCGAACTCCCCCGCATGACATCGACTGCGCCGCTTCAGCCCGCCTATGTCCAAAAAGGTGATGAGGAAGGGCATATCGCCATGCGCTATTCCCCGGAAGGCGTGAACAAATATCAGTACGCCGATTCCCTCATCGGCAAATGGACAGGGCCGGAGGGCACGTTCCTTGATATCGCACGTGACGGCGAAGAATATAAGATTACGATTGCCAATCTGGATGGCCCCCAAACCTATCCCGCAAAGGCTGCGGACGAGGCGATTATCTTTGAGCGCGATGGAAAAACCGAAACCATTCGCTCCACGGATGGCGAAGGCACCGGCATGAAATATCTGGCCGACAAGATCGATTGCGTTGTTGTGGCGGTTGGCGCCGAAGGTTTCTGCCGCGATTAACCGGCGTTCTTTACATCCATAAAATAATTCACGGATAAATCGCTGTCCGATAATTTGAACGATCCCTTGATCGGATCGAACACCATGCCGCAAGTGCCCGATGGCGTGCCGCCGGCATGGCGGATGGCACGGGCGAGTTCGGATGGTTTTAAAAATTTCTTCCAGTCATGCGTGCCCGCCGGTACCCAGCGCAGAATATATTCGGCGGTGAGTTTGCCGAGCAGGTATGATTTTGGCGTGCGGTTGAGCGTGGAAAAGATAATCAGCCCGCCCGGTTTGCACAGCGCGTGGCAATGGCGCACAAACGCATCGACATCCGCCACGTGCTCAACAATTTCCAGAGCGAGCACGACATCGAATTGCTGTTCCGTTTTAATCAGGTCATCGGTTGGAATCGACATGTAAGTGATGTGCAGGCCGCCTGTCGCCGCATGCTCTCTCGCCACCGCAATTGCGTTGTCATCGGCATCGATTCCCGTAACGTCGCCGCCAAGTCGCGCTATAGGCTCGCACACCAATCCACCGCCACAGCCGATATCGAGCATAGAAAGCCCTTTAAACGGTTTGAGGCCGAGTTTGTCGCGGCCATACGCATCGCATATCCGGTCCTTGATGTAGGACAGGCGAACGGGGTTGAGGCGGTGCAGGGGGGCGAAGGGGCCTTTGACATCCCACCAGTGGGCGGAGTCTTTTGCGAAAATCCCTATTTCTTTTGCCGATACAGTGTGCATAGATAAATGCCTAATATTCTTTAAGGGCCCGCGCAAGCGGGGATTTTTAAATCTATGGCACGGATTGTTGCAAAATTTGGCGGGACATCGGTCGCGGACACAAACCGGATTGAACTCGCCGCCGATAAAATCGCCCGTGAAGTCGCGTTGGGGCATGAGGTTGCCGTGGTGGTGTCCGCCATGTCCGGCGTCACGAACCAGCTCGTCGCGTACTGCACGGACATTTCTCCCGTACACGACGCGCGCGAATATGACACGGTGGTGGCAAGCGGCGAACAGGTAACGGCGGGACTGATGGCGATTGCCCTGCAAAAGCGCGGCATTTCCGCCCGGTCATGGATGGGATGGCAGGTGCCGATCATTTCCGACGAAGTCCATGGCAAGGCACGTATCGAAGATATCAATACGGACGCGATGGAACAGTCTTTGAAGTCGAAAGAAGTTTGCGTACTTGCCGGATTTCAGGGTGTGACCACAACGAACCGTATCACGACGCTGGGCCGCGGCGGATCCGACACAACGGCGGTCGCGCTTGCAGCGGCACTGAAGGCAGATCGTTGCGACATCTATACCGATGTGGATGGTGTTTACACAACCGATCCGCGCATAGTGCCCAAGGCACGAAAGATCAGCCGCATTTCGTATGAAGAGATGCTGGAGCTGGCGTCGCTCGGTGCGAAGGTTTTGCAGGTACGCTCCGTTGAAATGGCATACAAACAAAATATGCCGGTGCAGGTTTTATCGAGTTTTGACGAAGCAATCGGCAGTGATCTGCCGGGAACGCTGGTAACGAAAGAGGAAGATATCATGGAACAGCATGTGGTGAACGGCGTTGCCTTTACGAAGGATGAAGTGAAGATCAGTGTGATGAACGTGCCGGATGTGCCGGGCGTCGCCGCGAAAATTTTCGGTCCCCTTGCCGTTGGCAACATCAACGTCGATATGATTGTGCAGAACAGCTCCGCCGATGGCGCGTCGGCCGACATGACATTCACGGTGCCGGAACTGGAACTGCAAAAGACGCTTGAAATTCTTGCGGCGGCGCCTGAGCTGAAAGGCATTGAAATCCGTACAGACAAAGATGTGACCAAAATCTCCGTCGTCGGGATTGGCATGCGTTCCCACGCCGGTGTCGCGCAGACGATGTTTTCGGCGCTTGCGGAAAAAGGCATCAATATTCAGGTTATCTCGACCTCGGAAATCAAAATTTCCGTCCTCATCGCGCGGGAATATCTGGAACTCGCGGTGCGCGCCCTTCATTCCGCGTACGGACTGGAAGACGCGGCGGCCTAACGGCCTTCTCGCAAAGACGTTTTTAGGAAAGTTACTGGAATCTCATAAGAAATTCCCGTAGAGTACGGGACACGATGAGCGATTCACCCGAAAATCAAGAAGAAATGGACCTGAATTTCCACACTGATATGCCGGTGGGGGAAATTTTGCGCCGTACGCGCCGCCATTACGGGCAATCGTTGTTTCAAATTGAACAGGTTTTGCGCATCCGCGCGTCCCAATTGGAGGCGCTGGAAGAAGGCGACATTTCCAAATTGCCGGGCCGCGTGTACGCGATCGGTTTCGTGCGGGCCTATTCGGAATATCTCGGCCTTGACGGTGATAAGATGGTTCACCTCTTCAAAGAGCAATCTGTTGGCCGCAAGCAAAGCAAGCCTGATCTGCCCTTTCCCGTTCCGGCATCCGAAAGCAAGGTGCCGTCCCTTGCCATTATCGCGGTGGCCGTGATCGGCCTTTTGCTATTGATTGGTTTTGTCTCATTCCTTCTTTTGCCAGATCGCGAAGAACTGGAAATCGAACCGGTGCCGGAAAGCCTGACGACTTCGCAGTTGAGCGAAGCGCCCGCGCTTGTGACAACTACAACGCCTGCGCCTTCGTCGCAGATGCCGGATTCAGGCGCGCTCACCCCTACGGACGACGTGCCTAAGAACACCAACCGCATCCAACTGGAAATTACGGATGCCAGCTGGATCGAAATTAAAAATGCATCGGGCTCCGCCATTTTACGACAGGTGCTCAAGCCCGGTGATATCTATCTTGTGCCGAACGAACCGGGCCTGATCATGTCGACCGGTAATGCCGGTGGGATCAAGGTTGTGGTGGATGGTAAAACTGCCGCTCCGCTCGGCGAACTGGCACAGGTAAAACGTAATATTCCGCTGGATGCAGATGCGCTGGCGGCTGCCCCTATGCCACCTGTACCGCAGGCCCAATAAGGAAACCCCGTCCTGTTTCGCAACAGAGGGCGGGGCTCCGATCTCGGGTCATGAGCTATCGGATATTTCTATCCGGGTCATCGACCGTCGTATTCTTCCAACAATGATCAGACAGTTTGGTTCCTTTAAAAACGAAAAACAGGCGATAGAAATCTATTATCGCTTTCCAGCGATTTAATCACAATATCCGTGCAGGCAATACTCTGTGCAATCTCTTCGCCGTAATATTCGAGATTGTCGCGGCTTAGGATAGGGTTGCCGTATTCAAGGTCTTTTTGAATAAGTTCTATTAGATGCTCGGCAATTATATTCTTTCCGATCAAAGCGGCGTGATATTCGCGCGTTGTTCTTTCCGAAAGACCTTGTGTCAGGCGGTATAAATTTTTCATCTCCCCGCAATACATCGAAGCGTCTTCATGGGCTTGTTTGGCTTCCCACAAATTCATATCCTGCACATCCGAGCAATCCGCAAAATTTTTATTTAGATGGCCACGGTTCATGGCGAGAAGCTTTCAGTGGGCGAAGGTACTATCTCCAATCCCGGGTTTTCTTTTTTGATTATATCGATATAGTTTCTGGCGGCCGCAATATTGTTATGAACAGTTTGAATGAATTCAGATAAATTTCTTTCGTCTTCGCGGTCTATGAAAGAGCTTCGTTTTACTTCCGCAGTTACTTCCAAAACAATTACGCCCTGATCTGCCAGATCACGTAAAGCATAAATGAAAAGAGGGAGTCTTTTTTGGCTTTGTCGAACAGGCGTGCCTTGGAAATATTCGATATTGTCCAAAACTTCATTTTGTAAGTCTGTGTAGAATTGTATGTGGCCGTCGATATGATCGCCCAGACTTTGCAAGGGAGCGGCCTTATCTTTGAATATTCTCGCCAAGTTCAATTTTTTTAATTCATACATATTTACGCCTCGTGCCGTCTTATATTATGAAAACGAAATATCCGTCAAGTTTTTTGAAGTTTCTTTGATTTTCCCGCCGTTCTTGCTACATATCTGCCCATGAGTGCAGATCACAACAGCGTGCGTCCGTGGCGGATGATCCATCGCCGGAAAAGCCGGAAAATCTGGGTCGGGAATGTTCCCGTTGGAGGCGACGCCCCCATCACGGTGCAGTCGATGACGAACACCTTAACGACCGACGTTGCGGCGACCGTGGCACAGGTCAAGGCACTGGAGGCGGCGGGGGCGGATATCGTCCGCATTTCCTGTCCCGATGAGGAAAGCTCGGCCGCGCTCAAAGATATTGTGGCGCAGGTGAACGTGCCCATCGTTGCCGACATTCATTTCCATTACAAACGCGCGATTGAGGCGGCGCAGAATGGCGCGGCGTGCCTGCGCATCAATCCCGGCAATATCGGATCGGCGGACCGCGTCAAGGAAGTCATTCAGGCGGCGAAGGATCATAATTGTTCCATCCGCATCGGCGTGAACGCCGGAAGCCTCGAACGTGATTTGCTGGAGCAGTTTGGCGAGCCGTGCCCCGATGCAATGGTGGAGAGCGCAAAACGCCACATTCAAATTCTGGAAGATCACGATTTCTTCAATTTTAAAATTTCCTGCAAGGCATCGGATGTGTTCATGGCGGTTGCCGCCTATATGCAACTTGCCGATGTGTGCGATTATCCGCTGCATTTGGGGATCACAGAGGCCGGCGGCCTTCGTTCCGGCACCATCAAATCATCGATCGGCATGGGCAATCTTTTGTGGGCGGGCATTGGCGACACAATCCGCGTATCTCTCTCCGCCGATCCGGTTGAAGAAATCAAGGTGGGCTTTGATATTCTCAAATCACTCGGCCTGCGTCACCGCGGCGTGAATATCATTTCATGCCCGTCCTGCGCGCGTCAGCAGTTTCAGGTGATTGAAACCGTGGCCGCGCTCGAAAAACGCATCGCGCATATCACAACACCGATGACCGTTTCGATTATCGGCTGCGTCGTGAACGGCCCCGGCGAGGCGCTTATGACCGATATAGGTCTCACAGGCGGCGGGCAGGGGAATCATCAGGTATTTATTGGCGGGGAAAAGGCGCACCGATTCAATCACGGCGATATGTCGATTGTCGATCACATTGCGGCGATGATCGAAGAAAAAGCCGCGCAAATAAACGCGGCCCCTTCCGATACAATCGCGGCGGAATAATTATCCGAACTTGCGTTCCTGTATCGCCTTTATGACGATTTTCATTTCCTGTTCGATTGCTGCCTTTTCGTCCGCGAAGGATAGCGTTTCTTCCATCAATCCGCCGGTCAGTCGCTTAAACGCGACATAGCGGCGTTTGGCATCGACCTCATGGGCAAAATCTTCATTCATTTCTTCAAGTATGTCTTGTGGGATAGCATCACCCATAAGGGCGGCCATCTCTTCCGCGGCCTCTTCGCGGCGAACCCACGCATCGATATCATCGATCGGCGTGCCGAGCTTTTGATTGATTGTCTCCAATGCTATGAGCGCCTGCTGCATTTGTTCATCGCCAAAAACAAAATCATCCGGAATGTCATAGGCCGTGCCGCCGCTGATTAAGGTCTCCGCCATCGCCTTGACCGGGCCGGTGATTGTCTGGAACGCAATCTCGCGCCGTGCGGCGTCCACGCCTTTGCGTAAATGTGCGGGCATATCGGCCATACGCGTGCTGTTGTAATAATGACGACCATTCAGGGCATCCATCTCACGCGCAACATCGGCGCGGAACAGCCATGTTTGTGCGTCATTCGGGCGCAGGAACGATGCGTGCTCGATCACCTTCATCGCTTCCTTGAAAAGCGTCTTGCGGCGATGAGGTTCGTTCAACTGGTCGTGAAGCGAGGCGAAGGCGCGGCTCAATCCATTGGCAAGTTGTTCGAAGAAGGAAGGTCCGCGTTTAATGTCTTCTTTTGGCTTTTGTCGTGGTGGCGGTGTCAGGACGATGATGTCTGCCGTTGGTTGCCTTTTAGGAGTGTAATTTTCCAGCACGTAATATTTATAATCGTATTTATCGCGTGCGACTTTGTTGAATTCCTCCCTCATGGAAATTGAAGGCTGCTTATGGTCCCATTTGTTATAGAGGTAGTATTCCTTCTTACGTACGTTCTCGCATTCGGCGTTTTTGCGGAATACATCACCATAGAAGTCGGATGGGCGGGGGCTGGGCTGCATTGTTTACACCTTTAACGTCACGAGACCATACATATATATGTAAATATAGGCAAGAAAAATGTCCTTAAAACATTTATCGTTTAAAAACAATCAGTAAGGTGGATTTTTGCAATGCGCTTTCTATCTTTGTTACACTAAATAGATTGGGAGGGCGTATATGGCGCAAAACCTGAAATCCACCCTGCTCGGTGTGTTCGAGCTGTCCATTTTCATGCCGTCTTTCCTGTCCCGCTTTTCGGACCGGCGCGAAGACGCGATCCGCTCCTTCATCTTTCCCGCGATTTTATACCCGCTTGTGGCCATGGCTTTTGCGTTTAATCAGGCGGTCCCGCCGGACGCCGGATTGATGGCCGCGCATGCGCTTGTCACATGGGGCGGGTTGTTCCTGTTTTATGCGATCATCCATATGCTGGCCCGCGCCGTGAAACGCGATGATTTTTTCTGGCAGACGGTGAATATGCTCAATTGCCAGTCGATCATCAGTTTTATTTTGCTTCTGCCCTTGGTCGTGCCCATCGTTATGGACGGCGAAAAAATCGGACAGGGGGGCTTAACGACCTATTGGCTGACCGTCCTTCTGGTCGGTATGGCGTATAAGGCGTATATCATTGCGCACGGGCTGCGCCTCAACCTGCCGCTCGGTGGGTTCCTCGCCACCATCAATCTTTATATCTCTGATATATCCTACAAATTCCTGATGGATCTCACCCCGCATGACTGGGTGTAATCAGGGCTTGGGTTCTGTCGCAGAAAGGGGGGCTTTTTCTGGGCCCCGCGTTTCTTTTTCTGCTACCCTGTTTCCGACTGTATCATCGCCAGTGTAAGCTAATGCTGCCTCGCGTTGTTGTGGTGTGAGTAGGGCGAAAAAACCTGTTACCTTGACGGGTTTATTATGATGCGGCATTCTGACCTCGATTTTCAATAAATATAATCCTTTGTTATGCCTATGAAATGGGCTTGTCAATTGCCCTACAACCCCGCTAAACAGCTTGTCATGGATTACATCGAAAAGCTCCAACCCGCCGCCGACCGTTACAAGGCCATCGCCGACCAGATGTCGGCAGGGGGGCTTTCGGGCGAAGAATTTGTAAAACTGTCCAAGGAATACGCCGAACTGGGCGAAATCGTCGCGCTTTTGAATGAATACAAGGCGGCGGTTCAGGGGCAAAAAGATGCGCAGGATATGCTCACCGATCCAGACATGGCAGAGATGGCGCAGATGGAACTGGACGAACTCGCGGAAAAAATCCCGGCCCTCGAAGACAAAATCAAGATTGCCCTATTGCCACGGGACGAGGCCGACAGCAAGAACGCCATCGTCGAAATCCGCGCCGGTACCGGCGGGGACGAAGCGGCCCTGTTTGCGGGCGACCTTTATAATATGTACGCCAGTTATGCGCGGCTTCAGGGCTGGAAAGTCGAAGTCATGGATATGTCCGAAGGCACGATGGGCGGGTATAAGGAAATTATCCTTAATATTTCAGGGGATTACGTGTTTTCCAAGCTCAAATACGAATCCGGCGGCCACCGGGTGCAGCGTGTGCCAAAAACGGAAACACAGGGCCGCATCCATACCTCCGCCGCCACCGTGGCGGTGCTGCCGGAGGCCGAAGATGTCGATATCGACATTCCGGACAGTGATCTGCGCTTTGAAACCTTCAAATCGTCCGGCCCAGGGGGGCAATCGGTCAATACCACCGATTCCGCCGTCCGCGCGATTCACATTCCAACCGGCTTTTTCGTGGCCATTCAGGACGAAAAATCCCAGCACAAAAACAAGGCCAAGGCGATCAAGATCCTGAAAACCCGCCTTTACGATATGGAACGCCAGAAAAAAGAGGCGGAACGGGCGGCTGAACGCAAGGGGCAGATCGGTTCCGGTGACCGGTCCGAGCGCATCCGCACCTACAATTTCCCGCAAAGCCGCCTGACCGACCACCGGATTGGCCTCACTCTTTATAACCTTGAAGAAATCATGATGGGGACGGGGCTTGGCGAAGTGATCGACACGATAGTCACGGAATCTCAGGCCCAGCAGCTCGCGGCGCTGGAAGTTTAAACAACATACATTGCCCGTACCGGATGGTACGATACGATTCGTACGGAATCCGTACAGGCGTATATGTACTTTTATTAGTATTTACAATTTGTTAACCACGTTTTTTCACGTGAAACTTTGCTTTTTCGCGGCATGTTTGGCAAAGCCGGTGGCGATATGCTACAACCCCCTCCGTAATGAATGAAAAAGCCCCCGAAACCCTGAGCGAATTGATGTCCCGCATCCGCGCGAAACTGGCCGCTGCCGGTGTCCAAAACCCGGCGCTGGATGCCCGTATTCTGGTGCGAGAGGGGGGGCAATTTTCGGACGAAAACATGCTCTCGGGGGGCTCTGTGCCCCTAGCGGCAGAAGTAATTGAAAAAATTGAAAAAATGGCCGATGCGCGGGCGGCAGGGGCCCCGGTTTCGAGGCTGATCGGGCGGCGTGAATTCTGGGGGCTCGATTTTGCCATTACGGAGGACACTTTGGATCCCCGTCCGGACACCGAAATATTGATCGAAAAGGCCCTCCTATTTGCCCGTTCAAAGGCCGCTGAAGGGGCTATACCGCCGCTGCGCATTCTGGACCTCGGCACCGGGTCCGGCTGTATCCTGATAGTTCTATTAAAGGACTTACCAAATGCCACGGGCGTTGGCATTGATATCAACCCCGGCGCGGCCAAGGCGGCGGAGGCCAACGCGCAGGCGCACGGCGTGGCCGATAGGGCCGAATTCCGCATAGGGGATTGGCTGGAACCGCTTGAAGAGGAGGAATCGTTCGACCTGATTGTATCGAATCCTCCTTATATACCGGAATCGGACATCCCGAATCTGGCCAAAGAAGTGCGGAATCATGACCCGATTCTGGCGCTTTCGGGCGGTGTGGACGGTCTGGATCCGTACCGCCACCTGTTGATGGGGGTAAAAAAACATTTGAACTGTGGCGGGCGTGCCCTATTCGAATTTGGCGCCGGACAGGCCCCGGATATTGCGCGACTCGTGGACGACTCTCACGCGACTCTGCTTGGCATATATCCCGATCTGGCAGGAATTCCGCGGGTCGCCGAAGTGTCATGGGGATAAAGAAAAAAATAATTGAAAACAGGGCTTGAGCAGAATCGAGACAGGGATGTATGGTCATGAAGCTCAAGACAACGCTGTCGGTCGGTGAGCCCTTAGAGGGATTTGGGAATTAAGACAGCTTTTTGACACAGATCAGTCTTTTTCTTTGCAACTGGAGCAAATCAGTCTACAGTTGTACGTGTGAACGATTCTGTTGATAAAAACGTTGATAAGAGTGTTGATAAGTTTAAAAACAACGGGAATAGAAGAAGTTATAGGGATACCACAACATGAGACATGGCTCCGCGAATAGACGTCCACGCAACCGCAATCATGGCGGCCAGGGCAATGGAAACCGCCGCGGCACACACAATCGTAACCAGATTTTCGATAGCAACGGCCCCGATGTACGCATTCGCGGCACCGCCCATCAAGTCTGTGAGAAATATCTTGCCTTGGCCAAGGACGCGATGGCGACAGGCGATGTCATTCAGGCCGAAAATTACTTGCAACATGCCGAACACTATCAGCGCATCATCAATAGCTGGGGTGAGGATGTCCAGTCGGCGCCACGTCAAAATGAAGCATACGCGGCCCAGAACGATCAGCCGCAGGATGACGATTTATCATTGCCTGCCAGCATCTTGGGCGGCGAAGTTAAAGTAGAGAATGAGCGTACGGCCGATGTCGATGCGCGCGAAGAAATGTTAGAGGCTGTGTAACCTTAGCGTTGCCGGGTAACAATTTGTAACAATGAAGGAAAGACGGGGCATGGCCCCGTTTTTCTTTGGAAGGTAGCCATCCCAGGCGCGGATGTGGATTGGCCGGACCCGAATGACGAAAATATGGCGCTTAGATAAACCAGATGGCCCGCATATGCGTATATAGTTAGAGGAAATTATCAAAGGGGCGTTTTTACCTTGATATTTTCCATGGCATTTTTACCTCTTTGAAGGATAATTCCCCTATACTTGAACCCTCGTAATCAACCGGATCCGTCACATGGAATTTGATCGTTTTACCGAAAAATCCAAATCCCTTTTTCAAAAGGCCCAGACTTTGGCGATGAGGCACAATCATCAGTCGCTGGAGCCTGAGCATCTGCTCAAAACCATGCTGGATGACGAGGACGGCCTGACGGACCGGCTGATTCAGGCGGCGGGTGGGGATACGAATCGTATCAAAAAGATGGTCGAACAGTCTTTGGCCAAATTGCCTGCGGTTACTGGCGGTGGCGCGGGCGGTCTGCGTATTTCAAGTGATTTGGCAAGAATCGCCGATAATTCATTGAATTTGGCTGAAAAATCAGGCGACAAGTACGTCACCCTAGAGCGTATTTTTCAGGCCATGTCCATGGCGCCGTCCACATCCGATATGGGCGGGATTATGGCGGAAGGAGGCATTAAGCCCGAAGCGGTCAATCAGGCCATCAATGCCATGCGCAAGGGCCGTACGGCAGATAGCCCATCCGCCGAAGACAATTTCGAAGCGCTTTCCAAATACGCCCGCGATCTGACCAAAGATGCCCGTGACGGCAAACTGGATCCGATTATCGGCCGTGATGAGGAGATCCGCCGTACGATCCAGATTCTTTCGCGCCGTACGAAAAACAACCCCGTCCTGATTGGTGAGCCGGGTGTCGGCAAAACCGCGATTATCGAGGGGCTGGCGCTTCGCATCATCAATGGCGATGTGCCTGAATCCCTTAAAGGAAAACGGCTTATGGCCCTTGATTTGGGTTCGATGATTGCGGGGGCCAAATTCCGAGGCGAATTCGAAGAGAGGCTGAAGGCCGTACTTGACGAGATCAAGAGTGCGAGCGGTGAAATCGTCCTTTTCCTTGACGAGCTGCATACGCTTGTAGGCGCGGGAAAGGCCGATGGCGCGATGGATGCATCCAATATGTTAAAACCCGCGCTGGCCCGTGGCGAACTGCACATGGTTGGCGCGACCACGCTCGATGAATATCGCAAACATATTGAAAAGGACGCCGCGCTGGCCCGCCGCTTTCAGCCCGTGTTTGTGCCCGAGCCAACGGTAGAGGACACAATTTCCATTCTGCGCGGCCTTAAAGAAAAATACGAGGCCCATCACGGCGTACGCATAACGGATGGCGCGATTGTGGCGGCGGCAACCCTGTCGAACCGCTATATCACCGACCGTTTTCTCCCCGATAAAGCCATCGATCTGGTCGACGAAGCGGCAAGCCGCTTGCGGATGCAGGTTGATTCCAAGCCCGAGGCGATTGACGAACTCGACCGCCGGATCATCCAGATGAAAATCGAGCGGGAAGCCCTGTCGAAAGAGAGCGATTCTGCCTCAAAAGACAGATTAATAAAGCTTGATAATGAACTGAAAGAATTAGAGAAAAAGTCTGCCGACTTAACAGGGCAATGGCAGGCGGAGAAGGAAAAGCTCAGCGTAGGCCAGAAGGCTACCGAAGCGCTCGACCGCGCCCGGATCGAACTCGAACAGGCCGAACGTGATTCCGACTGGGCCCGCGCCTCCGAACTAAAATACAGTAAAATTCCCGAGCTGGAACGCAAGTTGGCAGACGCCGCGAACGTACATGGCGCGTCCATGATCAACGAAGAGGTGACCGATAACGATATTGCCGCCGTGGTCAGCAAATGGACCGGAATCCCCGTCGACAAGATGCTGGAAGGCGAGCGGGTGAAGCTGCTCCAGATGGAAGACAAGCTCAAACAACGTGTGGTCGGGCAGGATGCCGCGGTGAAAGCGGTCTCGAATGCCGTACGCCGATCACGGGCGGGGCTCCAATCGCCAAATCGTCCGATCGGGTCGTTCCTGTTCCTTGGCCCGACCGGGGTCGGGAAGACGGAGTTGACCAAGGCGCTGGCCGAATTTCTATTTGACGACGACAGCGCCATGGTCCGCATCGACATGTCGGAATATATGGAAAAGCATGCGGTGAGCCGCCTTATCGGCGCACCGCCCGGTTATGTAGGATATGAGGAAGGGGGCGCCCTGACCGAGGCCGTACGCCGCCGCCCATATCAAGTGGTATTGTTCGACGAGGTGGAAAAAGCCCACCCAGATGTCTTTAACATTCTTTTGCAGGTTCTGGACGATGGCCGTTTGACCGACGGTCAGGGGCGTACCGTTGATTTTAC
The DNA here is from genome assembly GCA_946481075.1 of uncultured Alphaproteobacteria bacterium. The sequence continues at coordinate 640,529 of CAMLMC010000001.1, read as the reverse complement.
CAACACGGTCCTGATTATGACATCTAATCTGGGGGCGGAACATCTGGTCACCCTTGAAGATGGCGTTGATGTGGAAGCGGCGCGCGAGCTGGTGATGGGCGCCGTACGCGCCGCGTTCCGGCCCGAATTCCTGAACCGTCTCGACGATATATTGCTGTTCCGCCGGCTTGGCCGTGAACAGATGACAGGCATCGTCGATATCCAGCTTGGCTATTTGTACAAATTGCTGGCTGGGCGGCAGATCATGCTGGATGTCGCGCAGGAGGCCAGAAAGTGGCTCGCGGACAAGGGGTATGACCCCGCCTATGGTGCCCGTCCGCTCAAACGCGTGATCCAGACCGAACTGCAAAACCGTCTTGCCGAGCTGATTTTGGAGGGTAAGGTGGAAGATGGCGGGGCGGTCCGTGTCGGCGTCAAGGACGGGGAGCTGGATTTTACCATGGTTCGGCCCGACGGCTTGACCGCAAGCGCCGCGGCATAGCCTTCGTATAAACTATGTCCAGAGCCCTGCTTTTGCGGTAATTTAGTAGGGTCTTTGATTCTTATATCGTCCCAAGGTTTTCTCATGCGCTTTTTACGTTTGATCCCGGCTCTTTCTTCCGTTTTGCTGATGGCGTCCTGCGCCACATTGATCGATGGTCAGGCGCAGGATGTGACGATCCTGACACCGGGGGCGACCGAGGCCGAATGTACGCTCGATAACGGTATCCGCTATGCCGTGGTGTCCGGTGAAACGGTGCAGGTGATGCGCAATGAATCGGACATCGTCGTGGAATGTTACGCCAGCGGCAACCGCTACCGTAAAATGTCGATTGAAAGCGATGGTAACAAGTGGGCGATCGGTAACGTCGCAACCGGCGTTATTCCCGGGGTGACGTTCGATTATTTCGCCAAGGGCCTTTATGAATATCCTGAAACCATCACGGTGGATTTTGTCGGCGTGCCCACCCTTGGTTTTGAAATGCCGGATTACCACAACAAGGATGCGCCGAACCCGTATGACCAGCCGATTGAATATATGGGCCCGTCGGTTCCCCGTCTGGATAGCGATAAGGCCTTCCTCAAAAACGAAGTCCGCAAGCGTGACCGCGAGACAGGCAACCCTTTTGCCACGCAGTCCCAGCCGGGCGTGAGCGGCGGTGATGGTATAACGCCGATGCCGGGCAGCGTATCCGGAGCGTCCGGCGGGCCCGCCGTTCCACCGGCGCCTTCAGCCGTTCCCCGCGGTAGCACGGCGGAGGAATTAAACCGGTCGATGAACCCGAACGTGTTCCAGAACAACTAAACGGTATGACCATGCGTTATTTTTTCTGCGGCATCGGCGGGAGCGGTATGCTGCCGCTTGCAATTATACTAAAAGGACTGGGCCATCAGGTTGAAGGCTCGGACCGTTCACGCGATCAGGGACGCACCCCGGAAAAATTCGAATGGATCGAACGGCAGGGCATTCGACTGTTCCCGCAGGACGGTAGCGGCATTCAAGCCGGGATCGATACGCTTGTCATTTCGGCAGCGGTGGAAGATTCCATTCCCGATGTCGCGGCGGCAAAGAAGGTGGGGATACCCATTCGTAAGCGCGCCGATATTCTGGCCGAATATTTCAACCGCGCAAAAACGCGCATTGCGATTGCCGGCACAAGCGGTAAGACCACCACCACAGGTATGATCGGTTTCCTTTTGAAGGAAGCGGGAATGGACCCCGTTGTTATGAATGGCGGGATATTCCGCAATTATTCCGGTGACAACCCTTATGCCACCGCCCTGGTCGGGGCGGGCGATGTGTTTGTGACAGAGGCCGATGAAAGCGATGGATCAATCGCATTTTACAATCCCGATATTGCATTGGTGCATAACATCACGCTCGATCACAAACCCTTGCCGGAATTGAAGGCGTTGTTCGGGGATTTTCTATCCAAGGCCGGAACGCCGATTGTGAATAGCAGCGATGACCATATCGCGGAAATTTTAAGTGGCGATAAGAAAGCATTGTCATACAGCATAGAGGAAGGCGCGCAAAGCGATCTTGTCGTGAGGGATATTGTTTTGAAGCCGTTTGCCGCAGAGGCCAAAATTTTTTACAAGGGTGAAAGCGCCGTATTGAATTTGCAATTACCGGGATTGCACAATCTGCAAAATGCCCTGGCCGCGGTCAGCGTCGCCGTTTCGCTGGGCATTCCCCTGATGCGCGCCGCCCAGATACTGGCGCGCTTTACGGGCATCAAACGACGGATGGAGCTTGTTGGCGAAAAAAACGGAATTGCCGTGATTGACGATTTTGGCCACAACCCTGATAAGATTGCAGCAAGCCTGTCAGCGTTGCGCGAATTTCCCGGCAGGCTCCACGTGTTCTTCCAACCGCATGGCTATGGCTTTCTCAAACTGGCATGGCAGGAAGTGGCGCAATCTTTTGCCGATCATCTGGCCGCGGGTGACATCGTTTATATGACCGAGCCCCTTTATCTGGGAGGAACGGTCGATAAAACCATCGGATCAAAGGATGTCGTGGATGAATTGCAAAGATTGGGTGTTGAGGCCCATCTGGCGGATGACCGCGGGGCCGTTGCGGATATGATTTTGAAAAACCTGCAAAAAGGCGACCGGGTGATTATCATGGGCGCCCGCGATGACACGCTTTCAGCGTTTGCCGCTGCGCTTTTCGAATCAATATCTTAGAGATCATTATTCCCGGAACCACTCGCTTGCATATCCGTTGGTCACCTGTACAAAAAGGAAGGTGACCAATGAGTTTTACAACGACACAGGCACATAACGAACAATCGGCACCTGTCCCCGGAATGTTTAAGGAGGCGGTAGGTGTGTTTACAAATGTGCAGGATTTGCAGGATTGCATCCGTACATTGGAAGGATCTGCTTTTCCGCGTCACGATATATCCGTTATGGGACAGCGCGGTGAGTTGGAAGACGTTTTCAGGCAGGAAACGGTTGACCCCTATAAGGTCATGGACAATCCGCATACACCGCGCCAAGCGCCCGCGCGGCCCGAAGAACAAACCATAGGTGCATCCGCCCTGATTGGCGGATCGGCCTATGTCGGGGCGATGGCGCTGGCTTTAACAGCGGGAGCGGTAGCCATGCCTGCGATGGTTGGGGCCGCGGTTCTGGGGGCCGCCGGTGGCGGCGCCATCGGGGCAATCCTGACCAAGCTGCTTGGCGATAATTACAATGATCATATTCAAGAACAGATTGAAAAGGGAGGCTTGCTTCTTTGGGTGCGCACGCCCGACGAGCACCGTGAAATGCTGGCGAAAGTCATTATGAGGCAGCATCATGCGCAGGCAGTCCATATTCAGGAAATGGTTTGATGGCGTAATTACCAAAGTAAGAACAGGGATCAAAACGATCCCTGTTCTTATTGGTCGATTTTTATTTTGTTATCTTTTTGATCCCTATCTACACAAGCGTAATGCCCGATTCGATAGAATCCTCGCCTCCCGCGCGTCCCGAAGACAGGCTCATATCATCGCAAAGTTCGCCGCATTCCCGGCATAACTGGGCGCAAGCCATCATTTCGTCGCCGCCGATTTCTTCGCAGGAATCTGCGCAGGCGTGACAGACTTCCGCGCAGGCCGCGCAAACGGCCCCGTGCATATCTGATCCGCGCACCATGAAATCTGCGGAGGTCTGGCATATTTCCATGCAATCAATCATCAGGCGAACATGGTGTTGTTCTACATGCTTTCCGCCCATTTCAAGGCAATGATGAAACAGTGTTTTCTGGCATAGGGTTCTGCAATCCCAACAAGCGGTTATGCAATCCTTCATGTTGTTGGGCAAATGGTCGATGCTGGATTTTGTCATGGCGTTTCTCCCGTATTGTTTTTGGTCATACGGTAAGGCCAATGAGACGCGGCGAGTATGGTTCCCCCGATGCGAAGTGTAAGCGGTTATTCTTTTATTCTTTGCGGGCGTTTGCGGAGGGTGATTTATGTAGAACCTGGCGGGCCATCCCGTATGCCTCCATGAATGTTCTGCGATCAAATACAATATAAAAGATGGCATAGACAAGGGCGCCAAACGGCGCAAAGACCACGATGTTCCAGATAGGAAGGAAATCAGTTGCATCCTTTGTGTACGAAATAAATGAAACCATACCGAGCGCGAAGAAGGTTGGCACAAGGATTCTGTAGAGATAAGCCCGCCATGGAAGATCAAGCAATTTAAGCGCAAGATACGCATTGACCGGCAGGAACAATATATTCTTAACAAGCAGAGCCAACGCCAGCGGGATCAGGCCAAAGCGTGCAAAAACAATCAGGAGGGCAATGTTGAGTGCCGCACTGATATAGCCCATGATCGTCTGCCAGTGTGCCTTGTCTTCAATCAGCATAACGTGAACGGCATATTGTCCGGCGCTGCTAAAGAAGGCGGATATGAGCAGAAGGCTAAGGACCGGCGCTGTTTCGATCCATTTATCGCCCATGAGCACCGCTATGAGATCTTCGGATAGAACGGCTATACCCAGATAGAGGGGGGCCGTCATGATGGTGCTCATCGAAACGGTCGTCAGGAATGATTTCTGAAACCGTTTCTTTTCGTGTGACAGGGAGGCAAGTGCCGGCAGGGCAACGCTATGCAGCCCGCCAAGGATCATTTGTACGGCGGCGGTCAATCGTTTCGCCGCGTTATAAATACCGGTCATAACCGGGCCGAGATAATAGGATGAAAAGAAAACATCGCCCTGTGCATTTGACATCGACGCCAGCGATGTCAGCGCCATGAATTTCCAATAGGACAGGATGGATATTACCCTATCCCGGCGAATCTGAAGCGTTGGCCGCCATGGTGTGGCGCTCCATAGAAATACCAGATTGACTATGGAGATGATAAGCTGCTGCGTAATAAGGCTGATCAACCCGTAACCGTGCATGGCCATATAAATGCCAATGCCCCCGCCGATGGAAACGGTAAAGATGGAGCGTATGGCCAGTTTTTTAAACTGCAGATGTTTGACAAGCCATATTTCGTGCATTTTGGATAAGCCGCTGACCAGCAGAATGATGGATATCCATTGCAATGTCGGTGCGATGTTGTCATAGCCGAAAAGCGCCTCTGCCGGATGGGCAAGAGCGAAGGTTATGGCCGCGGCAAGGATTCCAAAAAAGGCAATTATGAAGAAACCTGCCGTATAGTCATGTTCGTCGGCGCGCTTGCGCGAGTAGATCGTCGAGCCCATCGTTTCGATAAGAACCTGCCGGAAGATTTCTACGGCGATCATACAGGTCGCCATAATCCCGAAATCCTCTTTCGACACATATCTTGCAACGACAAGAAAAACGAGAAGGGAGAGGACTTGCCCTATCAACTGGTTCAATACAGACCAGAAGGCGCCGCGCCCGATTGTACTGACCGAATGTGTGGGGGCTGTCACGGCTTTGCCTCATGAAACGCAAGGGGGCTGGCGGAGACGGAGGGAAACGCTACCATTGTTCTAAATCGTTGAAATAACCTGAAAGCCTCAGAAAAGCTGGGTTATCCGTCTCCCCTTTATGTTCCACAAACCATGATTCGGTGTCAATAGCCCTTGTTTTCAATTTTAAGAGTCGCTGATAAGCGTTGAGGTTTTGGATAGGAAAGGGTGGCCTGTCGTCCCTAAAGGCTCTGTAAGGGCTTCTGTGGGGCCAAATTAGGTCGGTTATTGCACAAATGTATAGCAGGTCTATTCCGATTAGATATGTGGCATTAAAATTACATGCCCCTATGGGGAAAGCCTTAGCTTATGTTGTATTTATTCCCTCTGTAAAAATTTAGATCAATTTTTTTATGTGCTTAATCAAATAAGTCTGGCTGTTCTTTTTCCGCCTTGCTGTGACCATGTAGCAATTCATTAAGTCTATCATCTTCAAGGGGGGAGGCTAATTCTTGCCCATTGTACTCTAGAACTTTAAGCACTCTAACTTTCTTGCGCTTGTTTCCTTCTAGGACATATGCCCATTGCACCTTAATGCTATCTCTTCCCTTTAGGTTAAGTTTTTCTGCTTCAACCAATGCCCAAAATTCTTCGTCCTCAATTGTAAAATAGGCTTCCTTTGATTTGTCGTATCTTGCCTTCCATGTTCTGTTATCGCCTCTTTCCCAATTTGGAGAGATTACTTTAATGAACGTAATTTCGACTTCCCAATTATCGTTATCATCGTCTTCCTCTTTGTCCGGTAATTGGACGATGAAACGTGCGAAGTCATTTCTCTGGATGGGGAAATTGTCAGTATCATCGAAGCCAATGCCCTTTATTTCGTTGTTTCGATAGCATGTCTCGTAAAACGTATTCCGTCCTTCATATGATTTTGTATAGGCCTGTTTTGTAATTCCTACAGCTTCAAGTTCATTATCGGGCTTTTGATAAAATCCAACAGTCATCTCCCCTACAAAATGGGATGTAAAATTTTCATCTAATTCTTGGTTTGTAAATTCTATTAGGTTCGTTATGGGTTTGCCTAATTCCTGTCCAATTTCGAAGATTGATTTTCCAGTGATTTCTTTAGCCATGCCAGATAGTAATTCTGGTGATATTGCTGCTAATAGAAATCCTGCGCTACACGTGATTAACCCAAATTTCTCTTTAAAGGTTCCGGGTTCTGGTGGAAGCACGACTAATTGATATTCTAGTTTTCCTCCAAACAGCTGTTGGTTGAAGCCTTCAACTATTGCCTCTGTGCTTTTGGCCGCGATGATAAATTGATCTAACGCAAGGTGATGCTCATCAACATTGAAATGTATGGGTATGACATACATAGACGTTTGGCCTGTATTATTTATTAACAATTAACTTAATGATTATGAGTATGAGAGTAATAAGGCTTCTATTAAGTTACAATTATTAATTACGTTAATATCTATAAATGAGATTTCTTCTTAAACAGATACGCCTGTCCTACTAAATAGGGAGAGAATTAGAAGACATAATATATCTGATTTGATGGTTAATTGTACTAAATAGGGAGGTGATTATTAACGTATTGATTTTAATGGGGAAAATAACCCAATTATCGATACGACTTTTTAAAATGTTGAGTGGTAATAATATAAGATTTTTGGAACTAATTTTTTAATAAACTGATTTGAGGCTCGATTATGAAAGAGAACCATTTCCATGACGATAGACCTATAAACGAGCATGAAGAAGACCGTTTAGGCTACACAGAGCCAGCAAAACACATAGCTAACTCCATACTAAGTTTTTCTTCACCAGAGGGTTTTGTTTTAGGGCTTGAGGGGGAGTGGGGAAGCGGAAAGTCTAGTTTTGTAAATCTAATCATTCAGGCATTGGGCGATACTTCTCAGCCTCCCGAGGTAATCAAGTTTTCTCCTTGGCTTATAAGCACTCGTGCTGCCCTTCTTGGGGAGCTTTTCCAGTCTATCGCTATAGCTGCTCTAAAAATTCCTCTACAGGAGGATGCGTCTGTAAAGCCTACTCTTAGAGAAAAAGTTTTATCCAAAACATCTTTAAATCGAAGCGCAAAAAAGAAAGAGCTAGAAAAATCACTCAATGCTTTCGGAAAGCACATATCCAATTTAAGTAAAATAGCAAATGTTGCCGAAGCCCTTGGAGTGCCATATGCGAGTACAGCAGGTAAAGCATTACAAGCTGGAGGTGGTGCCGTTTCAAATAGTGCAACACCTAGTTTAGACAAAGAAAAAGAAAACCTGCAATCAGAGTTAAGAAAATTGACTCGCAAGGTCGTAGTCTTCATTGATGATTTAGATAGGCTTGAACCGAATGAAGCCGCAGAAATAGTTCGATTGGTTAGAGCTGTAGTAGACTTTCCCAACATCGTCTATGTTCTATGCTACTCACGTAGAATACTTGCTCAGAGCCTGAGCCACGCCCTTTCTATTGCTGATGGGGATAAATACATAAATAAAATCGTCCAAGTTACTTTCACTGTTCCAAGGCCAGAAGATTTTGATTTGCGCCGCCTGTTTAAGAAAAAGGTAGAAGAGTTCTTTCCAGATCAAATTCATACTGATCAAGAAATAAGGCCTAATCAAATGGTGCAAAGGCTTAATGAAGTTATAGATTTTGAAGGTGGACGCTCTCTAATCACCCCAAGAGATGTGGCGCGTGGCATCAACTCCCTAAGATTATATGCCTCTCCGATCATTGATAAAATAGACCTTGCTGATATGACTTGGCTACAGCTCATTCGTATTCGCAATCATAAGCTCTATGAGTGGATCGAAGAGTACATGAATACAGCATCTGTGCTTGTAAGCGGTGCCACTCTTTCTGAGTATGGTCAAAATAAAATGTTCGATGATTTAATGAGTCTTTTGGATGAGGAAAGGGCTGACAAGGATTCCGTTATGAGAATGTTTGTTAGTATGCTTCCGGGTATAGAAGATAGATACGTTGAAAAAGAAGATAAGCCTCGATGGAGGTTATTTAATTCTATAACAAGAACAAGTGTCGCTAAATTTGTTCAAGATGGACGCTTGGGAAGCCCTCAACATTTTAGGTATTATTTTGCTCTTACCAAACCTAGCATGGCTATGGGAGATAGAGACTTTCAGCAATTTTTAGAAGATGCTGAAAACAACCTTGAAAAAGCTATAAAGGATTTTGTTTCTCTATCGAATACTAGAAGACCTCAGGGTGGTGTTTGGGCAGAGGCCATAATAGATAGATTGGTAGACGTAGGTATTGAAAAAGTCTCTGAAAAATCTATACCAGGAATTATCCTTAGCTTAGCTTCCGGCATGGATAAAATCGCTTTGAAAACAGGCGTTGGTGATTGGGGAGAGTATTGGATTTGGAACACAGCAAAGTCAATTATGCGTTCTGGATTAAAGCGTCTTAATCCAGCACAACGCTCTGAGTTAGTATATAGAGTTTTTGAAGAAGGCGAGGCTCTTGGATGGCTTACCTCTTTGCTTAGGGACGAGACTTTTGACCATGGTATAGCAGGGAAAAATAAAAAAAGTGAAGATGAGTGGATGCTAACTTCGGAAGAATATAGCAATGTATCTAAAGCGATGAAAGCTAGATACAAGAACACCTCACCTAACAATTTGATTAAGACGCCCAGATTTAGCAATATATTGTTCGGCTGGATGCAGCTCGGAACGGATGAAGAAAAAGAAGTTCAAGAATGGGTGGAGAGCTTTATCTCAACTGATGAAGGCTTAGTATTATTGATGGATGCATTAAGGAGCTGGCTTTCAAGGAATGGAGAAGTTTTATATCCACTAAAAGCAGAGAGCATAAAGTTTTTCTGTGATGTAGAGAAAATTGATAATAGGTTAAAAAGTATAGCAGAAAATCCTTCCCATCAATTATCTTCTCGTGCTGAGGAGTTGCTTAAAGCTAGGGCTATGGCCAGAGACTTTTAAGAGATAGATGCGCAAGCAGATTAACCCGTAAATCCTCTGGCTCTAGCATCCGCTATCATGGGCAATTGCTTACCACCGTATTCATGCTGAATGTAGTTCTTGGCAATTAAAATTGTTTCTGTCGGCATATCAACATTCATCATAGCAAGGTGCTTCACCGCAAGGTTAGCTTCCTCTGGCGTTGCGTTTCCTATTTCAATTTGCATGAGGTAATGGGCGGCATAGACAGCAAGCAATCCTTGCTCGGTTACAGAGGGAATGTGCCGCCCTAAAAGCCATCCTTTAAGGACATTCTTCCAAAGCATATAGCCGCCAAATATAGCCAGTCCCCATATAAGAATTTCCATGACGATCTCCTAGCGTGTTGTACAGCTTGTAGAGCTTGCATAGGCTCCGCCATACGTTGTGCATCTGGTGTGAACCGTTTGTGGCATACTCTGCATTGCGCGTTGAAAGTTTGCCCGTTCATTCGCATCAATCATATCCAGCCTTTGAAGAGCCGCCGTATCCTTGGCTTGTCGTGCCTCCAGATAATCAGCCCATGCAATCTTTCCACGCGCCTGTAGCTGAGCATAGGATATTTTCCCATCCTGATATTGCTGGGCAGTCTCTAGGGATTGTGCGCGAAACTTTGTGAAGAGCTGTGGGTGTTGGGTAGCGGGAAGAATATCCCGTTCAAATATCTCTGTCGCGCATTGATTGAATTTCACATACTGGCTACGTGGTATTTTTTCCGGTGGTTTGCCTTTGGCGCATTTTTCACCAACCTCTTTATCAGCAGAGGCGATGGCTTGCTCCTCTGAGGCAACACTTCTCTCCAAACTGGTTTGAAAATTCTGCGCGTTTGTGCCAACGCAACCAGACAGTAAAATAAGTGCAGACGGTATCAATATAGCTTTCATTCTCAACTCCCTTAACGAAACGGCCACCAGATCGCTCTGGTAGCCGGGGAGTTCGTAACCGTCCAATGAACGGTGCAGCGTATTCCAGCTTTCACCGTGTTGTATTCCGCCACCTCCCCAGCCGTAGCTGAGAAGGCATCAAAGAATAACGGCCTGATGCACTTGGCCGCATTGGAGAGGTTACGACACCCCGAGGATTTATCCCTTGCATGAGCTTAGGGAAATTACGTAATTTGGTCAATCTGAAAGGGGAACCAAAAATGACCACTCTTCTTAACAAGTATTGGAACGGCCATGTCTATGGGACTAATACGGGTAAGCTCTCTCTGGAATTTACGGAACAAGAGGCTGAACTCAAGGCTGTTCTTAGGTTTATGGATGATGGCACTGGGCCTGTAGTTTATCATCTCACTGGGAACTCTAATGAGGGCATTATCACCCTTAATGGCACAACCGAACAAGCCCAAGAAAACGTTGAATATGGTGCTTTAACAGTAGAGTGCTCTCTAACATCGGATGGTACATTAAGGGGGCGTTGGTCAACAACAGTACAAACTGGTGGGACATTCGTTGCATACCCATTCCCTGAACAAGGGGCGGTTAATCCTCAGAACCCGCTCCCTCAACTTTTTACCAAGCGAATAAACCTTGGATTTATTCAAATATATCGAGAAGAGATTGTTGGATTAGTTGATTTCATTCGTAAAGATTTCCCCGTAGGAAAAATGATTATTACATATCAAGACGGGGTTAACGCAGATCGGGCAATTTATTACGAGGACTTTCTACAAATCCAAAACCTAACTCGGCTTGATTATCTCAAAATTTTTATTAGTGAACCTGAGGGCAATGGAATAAATCGCTTAATTACAGTAGAGCTTCGTGCTTTTGGATTAAATGAACTTATCATTCAAGGAAGTAATGAGGCATGGGTGCTTGGTAGGGCGGCCATGACTTCAAACTTCATGAGAGGATTTACAGACGTATTCCGTGGTTCGTTCAATAGATTTTTTGGTGCATTTCAAGTTATCATTTTTACGGTAATGGTCGTGCTCATGACTATTGTGCAACCCCTCCAACAAAAGATTTTTTTAGCCATAGGTACATTTGTTGTTCTGCAAGTTTTGCCCCTTGTTTTTTCCAAACTATTCCCTAATGCCATTATAAAAATGGGCGAGGGAAAACCAAAACTGGTTTCAAAGTTTCTATCTAGAGGTGGAAACTGGATTGCGGTTATTACTTTCTCTGCATTAGGAACAGTTCTAACAAAATATGGCGAAGATTTTATTAGGAAGTTGATTGAGCTATTTTAAGGAAACACTACCTTTTCAATAGCCTCTTTCAAGTTTTTTGGCGAATAGCCTTGCTTAAAGTAGACCTTCTTGCCAAGGCTGGCATCCTTGCTTTCATGGCCTGTGATACTGTCTGCCATAGCTTCGGACACACCAGCATTACGGAGCTTGGCACTCATAGTATGGCGGAATGAGTGAAAGACGAGGCTTTTGCTTTTAATGCCTAGTTCCGGCAGTAAGGTGCCATTTATCCACCGACCTATAGAGCGGCCATAACCGCCTTCATTGTTCTCATAACTCAGATTAGGGAAGAGGCGGCTTTTTCCACTACGTCTGACGCTCTCGGCATATTCCATCAATCCATACTCCAATAGTTTGGAGTGGATGGGGATTACTCGTTTTGAACCTAATGTTTTCAGGCTTTTCTTATTATCGTGTTTGCTCTGGTCGTTAATGTCAAAGCAAGGTATGCCATCAATTTCACGCAAGTCGTCTAATTCAAGTTGAGCAATTTCATTGCGCCTCGCGCCTGTATAAAGGGCTATAAGTGTTCCCCATTTTTGGTGGTCTAGGAGCTTCCTATTCAAAACCACGTTTAATATGGCTTCAATTTGTTCAGGAGTAAAAGGATCGCGCACAGCTTCATCCGTAACCCGAATATCTTTTTGCAGGTCTAGGAAATAATTGCGTCCTAAATCATCGTAATGCCTTCCAGCCCATTCATAAAATGAACCGTAACGGGACAAGTACTTTTTGACCGTTTTAATATCCATGCGTGGATGTTCGTCCACATTTAACTCTATCAATTCTTCAATGGTAAGATTTTTACGTTTGGGGGCGCGTGGGTTTTTGGGGATTTGGCAAAGCATTTGCTGTATAGCTTCGGCTTCCTGTTTAGTGAGATACAGGCTGGTATCTTGTCCCAGAAAATCCAGAATAAGGTTAAGCTCAGAACGATAGCCCTTTGCCGTTCTTTCCGTCCATCCGCGCTGTCCGGTGCCGTTCTGAATATAACGGTCTATAACATCTGATAGCTTTATGTTTGGCTTTTCAGGCTCTACGGTCACGGCAGACAAAGATATAGGCTTTGAATAGGCATAGTTATCAAAGCTCTTGTCATGGTCTAGAAGCTGTTGGCAGTAATCGCGGTAAGCAATCTTAAATTCTGTTCGTAGGGTCTGATAATCTTTGCCCTCAAGTCCAATCGGCATATCATATTTTTTGATTAGCCCCGTTAAGACTTCCTTCTCATAACCTTCTTCAAAGTCGCAGAAATCCTCATCATGCTCTAAAGCCTGTTTGGCAAGTTCTACGGTAGTGAGAAGGGCGGCTTTATCGGTTACGTCCAAACGGCCATATGTATCTATTTTGGCTTTTTGGTTTTCTAGCATCTTGGAAAAATGTTGATGCAGGACAGCTCTAATCTCTTTGTATTCCATGTGTACTATCAGCGGGTTGTTTATTATTGTTTCCGCATAGTGTACGAGGCATCGGCACAGATACAAAGCTCGTTTCGGTTCTCTTGTGCCGAGAGAGAGCTTAATGTCCGTCTGCTTGCCCTGCGGGTGCAGAATGGCCGGAATAGGGTATCTCAGGTAATAGACGTTATGCCGTGATAGGGTCAGGTAAGAAGGGTTAAACATGCCAAATGTCTCACTTGTCTGGCTCAGTGAGATTTTCAGGTTTTAAGGCATTGATTTAGAAAGGAATGGCGGAGACGGAGGGATTCGAACCCTCGATACGGTATAACCCGTATGACGATTTAGCAAACCGTTGCCTTCAGCCTCTCGGCCACGTCTCCTAACCAGTTACGAGCATGAATTATCAGACTTTTTAGGGGAGTGCAAGGCGTTAAAGCCGCGCAAAACCTAGAAATACCGCGGAAGATAGCTACCCCAGTCGGAAACCTTTGAAAGGTCCGGATAATCGCCGATGAGATGGAGCGACCAGCCGGTTTCGGAGGCAGGATCACGGAAAATACGCGCCATGATACAGGCCTTGGCCCCGGCCGATTGCGGCCCCGTCATTGCGAGCGTTGCAAGGTTCTCATCGCTCATGCCATCGGCGATCCTCATGGTCGGTTTGGTCACATCTTCAAACACATGGTCCGACTGGATTTCCGTGACAAAGAAAAGATGGGTGGTAGAGCGCGGCAGACCTGCCAGTTCCACGGAAATGGATTCATCATCCCCCATGCCTTCGCCGGTGGAATCATCGCCGCTGTGGTAAATACTGCCCGTTGAATCCATCGAATCCTGTGCCATCGATCCGACGAAGTCGATATAATTCCCCTGGGCGTCATAGACAAAGCAAGCAAGATCGAGGTCATGCTGTTGGTTCGTGCCGCGCACCCTGTCTATCAGGGTGATCTTGTCGGACCGTTCGTCCCAGCTGATCGCGACCAGAATTCTTTCACGCGATTTTTTTGTATAAAGAAGCGGTTTGATTTCGGCCATGGCAAAACCCCTGATTTGAGAACCCTATTCAAGGGTAGCCGAGGAGCGGAGGCGGATCAACCGGCAATGTTCCAGATTAAGGCATTGGGCAGGCCATGTTCCGTTGCGAATTGCCAGATTTTGGCATCGGTATGGGGGCATGATGGATAGGGCGGTTTTATCCTGGCCGCCTGATGGTATTTTTCCGGAGCGGTGTAATCGCCGGGTGTTGATTTTGCAACGCTCACGATTTTAAAGCGTTTATCGGGAAAGGATTTTTTGAGTGCGTTTGCAAAGGTACCGCTGACCGCACAGGTCCAGATTTCGGAATAAGGCGCGGTGTCGAGCGTTGAAAGCGCCTTGCAAAGCGCGGCCTGAAAAGGTTCGCTTGCAAACCCCGGTTCAAATAAATACGCGTTGTTTGCCGATTGCCATGTTTTCGCAATGGCGTAGAGGTCCGTTATCGGTTGTGGTTCTTCAAGATGGAGAAGGGCGCCCGCATCCTGAATTTTTTGCAAGATGGGGTGATCTATATCATCGGTTGCGATGAATATATGGGGCTGTTTGCCATTGTCGCGGGCCGCAAGGGCAAGGGCGAGTGCGCCATGCCCCATCGTGGTTCCGGCATAGGCAACGCGCGGTGCGTGAATATCCGCAAGCATCAAATCGAGGGCGCGCCGTTTTGTGCCGCCCGCAACCATATCATCGCGCAGGATGAACAAAGAATGCCCGCCGGATTTGGCGGGCATGATCAGGAATTGATTATCGAAGGCCGGGGCCAAGGCAACAGACAAGTTTGGCAAGGTCTTGCGGCCCGGATTGCAAAGCGGCGGGCGGTGCATCATAGGGCGGGCAGGATTTGATCTGGTCGATCGTATCGAGCGTCGCAGCATCCATATCACCCATCATGTGCGAACAATCGACGCGCATGGTCTGACATTGTTTCTTCTGCGCGTTGACGGCATCACAGAACGGGTTTTTGCCGTCCTGTGCAAAAGCGGGGGCGGACAGGCAGAGCAGGGACAGTGAGAGGATCAGTTTTTTCATTGCGATAGCTTCTTCTTCAAAAGGTCGTTGATGATGGCAGGGTTGGCCTTGCCGCCGGTTTCTTTCATCACTTGCCCTACAAAGAAGCCGAACAATTTATCCTTACCGGATTTGTATCCTGCAACGTTGTCGGGGTTGGCGGCGATGATTTTGTCGATGATGGATTCGATCGCGCCGACATCGGTGATTTGTTTTAAACCTTTTTCTTCAACAATGGTTCCCGCGTCTTTACCGCTTTCATACATTTCGGCAAAGACATCCTTGGCGATTTTGCCGGAAATGGTGTTGTCTTTGATAAGGGCGACAAGACCGCCAATTTGTTTGGATTCAATCGGGCTCTCTGTGATGTCCTTGCCTTCTTTGTTCAAAAGGCCGAGCAGTTCGTTCAAAATCCAGTTCGCGGCCAGTTTCGGATCGGAATCGTTGGCGGCCGATTCGAAATATTCGGCGCGTGATTTTTCAGCGATCAGCACACCCGCATCGTAATTCGAAAGGCCGAAGTCCTTCATGAAGCGGTGTTTCTTTTGATCCGGTAATTCCGGCAAGGTTGCCTTGATTGAATCGACCCACGATTGTTCAATTTCAAGCGGGAGCAGGTCGGGGTCCGGGAAGTAACGGTAATCATGCGCCTCTTCCTTGGAACGCATCGAGCGCGTTTCCATCTTCACGGGGTCCCACAGGCGTGTTTCCTGTTTCACCGCAGCGCCGGATTCAATGATTTCCACCTGACGCGCGGCTTCGTATTCTATGGCTTGCTGGACCGCTTTGAGCGAGTTGACGTTTTTGATCTCACAACGTGTGCCAAGGCCAGCACCGGGTTTGCGCACCGATACATTGACGTCCGCCCGCATCGATCCTTCTTCCATGTTGCCATCGCACGTGCCGAGATAACGTAAAATCATGCGGAGCTTTGAGAGATAGGCCGTTGCCTCTTCCGGTCCGCGAATGTCCGGCTCTGATACAATTTCCATCAGGGCGCATCCGGAACGGTTCAAATCGACGAATGATTTTTGCGGATGCTGATCGTGCAATGATTTACCGGCGTCTTGTTCAAGGTGCAGGCGCGTGATGCCGATTTCCTTGACACTGCCATCCGGCAGGTCAATTTCAATGATGCCCTTGCCGACGATCGGCTGGTCAAACTGTGATATCTGATACCCTTGCGGCAGGTCGGGATAGAAATAGTTTTTACGCGCGAAGACGGAGTAATTATTGATTTGCGCATTCAGGCCAAGACCTGTGCGCACGGCTTGCTCCACGCAATATTTGTTGAGCACGGGGAGCATGCCCGGCATCGCGGCATCGACCATGGACACCTGGCTGTTGGGTTCTGCGCCGAAGTCGGCGGCGGCCCCGGAAAAAAGTTTGGTGTTCGCCGTTACCTGGGCATGGACTTCCATCCCGATAACAACTTCGAAGTCACCTGTTTCGCCTTTGACCGTATATGCCATTGTCTTACGCTGCCTTTTTGTCGTCGTCGGCCTCTGCATCCGCAATGACGGCCGTGGTTGTGTTCAAACCGGTATCCTCGACCGCGCCGCCATGGGCCACAACGCCGGTCGTGATATGGCGGTTGAGCACGTGTTCGCGGTAAATCATAAAGATACCGGATGCCACAATAATGGCCCCGCCAACGGCTGTCCAGAGATCAATTGACGTATTGAAGACGAGATAGCCCGCCCCGATACCCCAGAGAAGCTGGATATACTGGAACGGCGCGGCGATAGAGCTGTCGACGCTCTGGAATGCACGGGAGACGGCGAAATTCGCGAAAACGTGGAAGATGGCCGTGGCGGCAAAAAACCAGAGATGCTCCATCTGTGGCAGGTGGAATTCGTCCTTGTAGACCATCATGGCGCCGAAAAGCAGGGAGGAGATAATCTGCCCGAACAGGGAGAAAGCGAGGAGGGGTTCATCCTCCCCGATCTTGCGGACAATGATCTGGGAACCGGCATAGCAGAAAGCCGCGGCAATGATGCCGAGGGCGGCGGGTTCGAGAGGCACAAGCCCCGGGCGAAGTACCACCATCACGCCGACAAAGCCCATAATGATGGCGGCCCAGCGATACATACGGATTTTCTCGCCCAGGAAGAATATCGACATAACCGACAGGATGAAGGGGCCAGAGAAGATAAGCGTATACGACATTGCCATGCCGAGCTGGGTAAAGCCCGTGGTCATGGCAAAGAACACCCCCATACCGAGCAGGGAGCGCAGGATGTGTAATTTCAGATGCTTTGTCCGAAGCGTGCGTTTCAGGCCGCCAACCCGGTTCGCCATAATCAGGATCAGGGGCGTAAAAAACATGTTGATGTAAAAGGCGACTTGTTCGGGGGAATAATGTCCCGCCCCCATTTTGATAAAAACGTCGCCGATGGCATACAGGCTGAACCCGAACGCGGACAGCGCCATACCCATTGCGTTCTTATTTTGCATCCATGTCATGATGAAACACCCCTCTATCCCGCAAGATATAAGGCAATTCGGGTGACTTTCGAAAGCGAAAAATTATGATTTATTTAAGGCAGGCAGGACCGTGTCGCCGTGTCGATAAAGCCGTTGAAAGCCGGATCGTTTTCCAGCGCGGCCCACGGATCCACGATATTTGGGTCGCGGGCTAGCATTTCGGTGAATATGGCCGAACCTTGTGTCGCCATATGTACTGCAATTTTGTCCGAAGCGCAGGTGCATATTTGCTGGTTCATTCCGCTCGTTTTCTCGCAGCGTGCATAGTAACGCTCACGGGTCGGCTCTTCCATGCAGGGGGCGTAAATATCGACGATCATTTTGTTGAAGGCGACGCGCGCGTTCGGATCTGTCGGTGATGTCATCGTCTGCATATCTTCGACACTGAAAAACTGCGTCAGGCGGGCCGCCGTACAAGCGCAAAACATTTTCTGGGATTGCGGCGAGAACCGCGTTTCGGTCTTGGCGGCATTTTCAACGCAGCTGGCAAAGTAGGTGTTAGCCTGTTCCTTGGAGACCATCGTCTGTGCCTGCGCGGGCAAAGAAAAGGCCGCGATGGTGATCAATAGTGTCAAAAAAAAATTCATCGCGGCCTCAAATCATTAATTAAAGGGTGGGTTAGCAATTGCCTTTTTTAGCCTGTCCGGGTGGGCAGAAATCGCCGCCATGGGGGTGATGGTAATGATGGCACCCGCCAAGGGCAAGAATGCTTGAGGTTAATAAAATTGCCGTGAAGAGTTTCATGATATTTATCCTTTCAACAATGCTAACAAACGGCCTTCGATTTTTGTTCCTGATTACTTCGCTTCAAAGACAGGAACGTTGATGGTGCAATAATCGCCGCCCCAAGGTAGAAACCCGCCATTGTCGGTTGACCGTAGATATGCGCTTGCTTGGGTTTGGCCTTGCGGCGTAGGCACGGTGGCATACATGAGTTCTGCATATCGCTCTGCCGCATTAGAAAAGTTTTGATTGATGGCGATACATTTGTTGATACTGCTCTCTTCAGACATGGCATTGTCAATCATTGAACTCGCCCCTCCAATAATTACAAGCGGCGCAAAAATCATGGCCATCTTCTTTTCAAGGCCATAAAAATTTTCGTCGTAAGAGCTTTGTGCAGGCATTTCGATCTCCTAAATTATACTTTTTTACGCTGCTTTTTTTATGCTCAGCAACGAAGGCACGGCCGTGAAATTCGCGGCGCGTTCGATGGCTCCGCCGGCGCGGATGATGGTTTCTTCATCCCACGGGCGGCCGATCAGTTGCAGACCGAGCGGCAGACCTTGCGCGTTCAATCCCGCCGGAACCGACAGACCCGGAAGACCCGCAAGGTTCACCGTGACCGTGAACACATCGTTCAGGTACATCTTGATCGGGTCATCTTCGTTTTCACCGATGGCGAAGGCGGCGGATGGTGTCGATGGCGCGAGGATGACATCGCATTTTTTGTAGGCCTCAAGGAAGTCGTTGAGAATGAGGCGGCGAACCTTTTGTGCCTTCAGGTAATAAGCGTCGTAATAGCCGGCGGAGAGCACATAGGTACCGACCATGATGCGGCGTTTGACTTCATCGCCAAACCCGGCAGCGCGTGTTTTTTCGTATGTCTCCGTCAAGTCTTTGCCATCGACGCGCAGGCCGTAGCGCACGCCATCGTAACGGGCGAGGTTGGAGGAGCATTCGGCGGGCGCGATGATGTAATAAGTCGGCAGGCCATATTTTGTGTGCGGCAGGGAAACGTCAACGATCTCTGCGCCCTCGGCCTTCAGCCATTCAATGCCTTTGTCCCATATAGCGGCGATTTCTTCGGGCATGCCATCCACGCGATATTCTTTCGGAATACCAACTTTCAGGCCTTTTACGTTTTGGCTGAGCGCCGCGACAAAATCCGGCACTTCACGATCAGCGGATGTGGAATCTTTCGGATCGAAACCGGACATGGATTTCAGCATCATCGCTGCGTCTTCGAGATTACGCCCGAACGACCCAGCCTGGTCGAGCGAGGAGGCAAACGATACAACGCCCCAACGCGAACAGCGTCCGTATGTCGGTTTGATGCCGGCAATGCCGGTAAAGGCGGCAGGCTGACGGATCGATCCGCCAGTGTCTGTTCCGGTCGCGGCCAGACAGAGGCGCGCGGCAACGGCGGCGGATGATCCGCCGGACGATCCGCCCGGTGTCAGATCCGCATTGTCACCATTGTTGCGTTTCCATGGGGAAATGACATTGCCGAACGCGGATGTTGTATTGGCCGATCCCATCGCGAATTGATCGAGGTTCAATTTGCCGAGCATGACCGCGCCATCGGCGAAGAGCTTGCTCGTCACTGTCGATTCATATTGTGGAACGAAGCCTTCGAGGATTTTAGAGGCCGCTGTCGTTTGCACGCCGGTCGTGCAGAACAAATCCTTCACGCCGATCGGCGCGCCTTCCAGATAGCCCGCCGTACCGGCGGCGATTTTCTTGTCGGCTTCTTCGGCTTGTTTCAACGCAACGTTCGGCGTTTCAAGGATGTAGCAATTGAGATGACGGAATTCCTCCATCTTTTTCAAATGCGCCTTCGTGATTTCAACGGAGGAAAACTGCTTGGCTTTCAGGCCTTTGACGGCTTCGGCAAGGGAGAGGTCGGTCAGGTCGGTCATAATATCTACTATTCTTATTCTACAATTTTCGGGACGACGAAGAAGCCGGCGGTTTGTTCCGGCGCGTTGGCGAGGACTTTTTCCTGCTGGTTGCCATCATTCACAACGTCATCACGCAGGCGGAGTTTGATGTCGACGACGTTCGAAAGCGGCTCAATGCCGGTCGTGTCGACTTCTTCCAGTTGCTCGACAAACTTCATGATGTTTTCGAGCTTGGCGCGGACGATTTCGGCCTCTTCATCGTTGGTTTCGATGCGGGCGAGGCGGGCGACTTTTTTAACGGTTGCGATATCCATAGTATTTCCTTGATGTATTCCCCTTGGTTTTAAACGCGGGGGGCGACAAATTCCAGTAAATATTTAAGGGTTTAGCGTTTGACGATAAGAAGGATGCCGGCCATGGCGAGGGCGATGCCTACCATTTGCTGGGGCTTGATCACTTCCTGCAGGAACAGAACACCTATAAGAAGTGTGACCGAAATCGAAATCCCGTTCTGAAGGATCGCCACAAGGCCCGCATCGCCACCGGATTTATAGGAATAGGCGAGGAAGATATTGGCGCTCGCGAGCGATATCCCGGCCACGGCGGCAATCATGATACCCGCCCACGGCGTCCCGGCCACCGTTTCCGGCATGGGTGCGGTTTCACGGGAAATTTTCTGGTAAAGGACATAGCCGATACTGACCGCCGCCATGGAGAGAGACAGAATCATCGCGGCCAATCCGGCATCGATTTTCAGGCTCGCCTGTTTCATCAAAACATTACGGCCAGCGAGGCCAAGACCCGAAAGAAGGGCCAATATCCACCATAAATGCGTCATAGGGGCAATTTACAGGGATTCCCTGCAATCTAACACCCTTCTTGATAGGTGACAGGCCCGTGCAACCAGAGTATAAAGTGTTATGTTTATTGAAGATTCTTCTATTCAATCCATTTTTAAACGCTGCACGTCGGTTCTTTTGGATAGTGCGGTTTCCCGTGAAGGTCGCTGCTATAGTGAATGGGAGCCGTATCATGAATTCTACACTGTAGCGCGGATTACACCGCCTTCCCTTGAAGAAACCGTTATCGCCATTAAAGAACGGGAGAGAGAGGCATTTTGGGCTGAGCAGGCTATGTGGTTGGAACAAATCGGGGCAAGTTTGCCTGAAAGCGAAGACACCGGCCTTGTGGTTTCAGTGAGAGGAGTAGGGCGTCCAGCCACTGAAACAAAAACGCCCGATGATTCCGATAGTATAAAACCGAAAAAGCAACGTGGTGGCGATTTACCCTACTGGCGCGTCCATCATGAACGGCCATCATTATAGGAAGATTTAATGCCTGTAGCCGTATTAAAAGACATCATGGCCGAATGCCCCCGCGATACCCGCCTGATGGGGGTGGATTTGGGCACGAAAACTATCGGCCTTGCCATTTGCGATGCCGGGCAGGGGGTTTCGACCCCGCTTACCACCATCCGCCGGACGAAATTCGCAGCCGATCTTTCCGAACTTGCCAAAATTGCCCGGGATTATGAGGTTGGCGGATTTGTATTCGGCTGGCCGCTGAACATGGACGGGTCGATCAGCGGTTCTTGTGACCGTGTCCGCTCTTTCATTGATGAAATGGTGCGTTATCCACAGCCTCTGGGGATGAAACTGGGGGCCGATTTGTGGATTGCCTTATTTGATGAGCGGTTATCCACATCCTCTGTGAATGATTTTCTGGTGAACGATGTGGATATGTCGAGAACAAAACGCGCCCAGGTGGTCGATAAACTCGCGGCGCAGCTAATCCTTCAAGGCGCGCTCGATTATATGTCTATCCATCGCGCTTAGGCGCTTTGTCGATCACGGCCTGCAGGCTTTCCAGCATAACATTGAAAACTGTGTCCGTATCGGTGATGTGGTTGATCCAATGGGCGGCGGTGGCGTTTTTGCCGCCGGTTTCTTTCGCCTCTCCACGGTGCGGGTCTTCCGGCGGACGTTCCAGAAATTGCAGTGTGGGTAGCACCGTGCCGCGATACAGATCGGGCCGCAGGGCGTAGGTGATAACGTTGGGATCGTGAATGAAGGGGCCGTCTACGCCGAATTTATCCTGATCAAGATGGGCGCAGGCCATCAGCATGCGATGGAATGCAGGGCCGTACGTTTCATGAAGCCGCTTTATTTTGTCCTGCCGCGATGGTGTCAGCACCATAAACTGGGTGGCATCCGCCGCCAAAACCGTGAATTTTACATTGTGTTTGAGGATGATATTGAGTGCCGCCGGATCGCAAAAGGCATTGAATTCGGCAAATTCCGTGATATTGCCCTTACGAAAGCGGCCTGATTCCAGCTTTACCGGTTCCAGATTGGCCCCCGGTGGCAGCAAGGCCCCACCCATAAAGATGATTTCCCGGATTTTGGCGGCTTTTTCGGGGTGTTTGCCAAGGAAGTTGGCGATATTGGTCGCGGGCCCTGTGCATATCACCGTTACGTCGGAACGGGCACCCAATATTTGGGCAAACCATGCGGCACAATCAATTTCTTTCGGCTTTTGTCGCGACTCAGGTAGAATAACGCCGCCGACACCATCCGTGCCGTACGCATCGTCGCCTGTTATCTGCACACCATCGTGTGGTTTCACGGCCCCCTGTACGATAGGGGTGTTTTTGATATCCAGCCAATGAAGAAGATTGAGCACGTTCTTGGTGGCGGCCGTAACCGGCACATTGCCATGGCAGGTGGTAAGGCCGAGTAAATCAAAACGATCAAGGTTGCCAAGCAGCATGGCGATGGCCCAAAGGTCATCACCGCCCATATCGCCATCGTAAATTACGGGAATTTTATTCATTTGCAGGACTATAGACGATCCTGCCGCCCATAGGGAGGCGGTAGAATGTAAATCACATATTTAGTCCGGGGCCCTTAGGTGCCATTGGCGACAATGCACCCGGTTTTTCCGGTTTGGCATTCAGATCAATAACGCCCACAGAAACCTCGACTTTGGGTTTGGTAAAGCCATTGAAACCACGGCCGGTCCAGTTGGCGCTGTCGAACGTGACGCCGGCCTTCAGATCCTTTATTGCCGGAATGGCATTCAGCTTTGCCGTGGAAAGATCATTTAGAGGGGAGGCCGCAACGTCTTTTGCGCCACGCGATAGCGCATCCGATACGATCTCGCTGCTATAACCGTGGAAAGCCTTTTTCAGGAGTCTGGCGGTTGTTTCGCCGATGCCATCCATCATGGATTTTAGGGCCGCGCCGGAATGAAGATTGAATGAAAGTCCCATATCTGCCTCTCTGATTGGATTTTCAGTACCCTATCACAGCCTTAACATTATGTAAACTATTTTTTAAAAATCGTTGCCCCAGTTATGGGCGGTCGGCGTCAAATGCGGGTTTTCCCACGTTATGGCGCCGCGTCTATCTACGGGCGGGGCGGGTGGCTGCGCATAAAATGGGTGGGCACCCGCACCGTCATTAAACATTCCGGCCAGTTCATTGCCGGCGGGGACTTTCAAAAGGCCAAGGGTCTCTTCGCGAAAGGCTTTTTTGTCTGTGGGGCTTAGTCTGTCGTAATCGATATTCGAATGGTCCGGCACAAAGCGGGAAGGCATGTTTCTCTCTTAAAGTTGTTATAATTGCCCCTTTTATAGCCTTTTTTGCCATGAAAGAGAAGTGATTTGTTTTTATGAAAATAAAAAGGCGCTTTTGCCATATGGGGCTTGTCCTCCCCGGCAAAAGCGCCACCTTAACAACATTCTTGAAGGAGATGGTTGTAAGGTTATTCTTAGTGTTCGGGCCCGAAGCGCATCAGGTCGTTGCCGTTTTGGGCCATCCAGCCTTTGCCTTCTTCATAGTCCCGTGACAGGCGTTCGCACACCCGCCAGAAATTGTCGCTGTGGTCCATATGGACGAGGTGGGCAACTTCGTGCGCCACGACATAATCGAATGCCTTAACCGGCGCGAAAATCAGGCGCCAGGAAAAGGCAAGGCGGCCATCTTCGGAGCACGAGCCCCAGCGGGAGCGTGTGTCCTTCACCATAATGTCGTCGATCTTGCGGCGGATCAGTCCGGCCTTGGCATAGGCCAGTTCGGTCAGTTTTTCCCGCGCCAGATCGGTCAGGAAACGGCGGATACGTACCGATGGGTCCGCCTTGTTGGTCAGGACCAGCAATTCGTCTTTTTTCAGGACGATGTCCGTATGCTTCAGATCTTCGTTATAAAGGACGATAATTTTGCGTTCGCGGCCCAAAATCGGCAGTATTTCGCCGTTCTTGAACGGAATAGGACGTGGCAGGTCGCGTAATTTTTCACGGATCCAGTCCTTGTTCTGCTCCGCAAACAGGTACGCCGTACGCATGGAAGCGCGTTTCGGGACAACCAGATGGACCACGCGCTTGCGCGGGTCAAGACGCAGAGCCATGCGTTTGGCGCGTTCGGAAATGCTGACGATCAAACGGGGAGAGATTTCGGCAAAGGGCAGGCCAAGAGCCCCGTTTTCCCCGTCACGGGAAAACAGTTCGCCTTGTGCGCGAGCGCGTCCACGCTCCGCATTTAAAGGTTTTACCCTTTTCGTCATGCGATCCTCTGCTTGAGTTCCTATTAATAGGATAGCACGAACCTATCGTTCTTGAAAATAATTGGCAAGGGGCAAATGAAAAAATTTTTGTTCGTTGTTGCGCAACAAAATTACTATTAATTAAGTTATTGATGTTAAACTATTTTATTGCGTTTTTATGGTGCGTTGCACGGATTTCTGCGGGGTGCAGCGAGGGTGTCGAAAATGTGTGCCATATGCCAACAAATAGCATGTTAATCCACCATGTTTTCAGCCAGTTATCCACAGTTAATAGTCATAATTAACCTATTGTTAACGGATTTTGCGTCGACCTGTTAACCATAATATTGTTCTAATCGTGCTGAAATGGGGTAGGGTATAGAAGCAGTCGGAGGGTTGCGGCGAGAGTTAGAAAAAGCTTGTGATTGGACATAATAGCTGGTATGTCTTCCGGCATGAACAAGCGGCGGCCCATTTTAATTCTATCTTCCGGCAATATTTGCGTACGCTGTTCCTATCTGTGCGTTCGCATCCCCCTGAAAAACAGTTCTCCCATCTCCGCATTACGCTGATGAAAGCAACATCCGGGTATTTTGATCCTTTGTTCGACCGTCTGGAGCAGATGGCTGCAGATGATGGAGTGCTCACAAAGCAGAATATTGTGTTATCCCTGATGAATGTGCGCCATATACAAGAATATTTGGCCGCTTATTATAGTGCTGATTTCTCACAGTCATTGAAGGCGACCATCGAACAATTCAGATTGGAGCCACTAACCTCTCGCGGGAATTTTATCCAGGCTGGTCAGCCGTTAAAACCTTTATATAGCCGCTTTGCAGAGGCGGGTGATTTTAAGCTTCCTGATGGTACGCGTAGCCTAGAGTTTCATCCTCTCAGCAAGCCCGAGATGGAGGCGGCCCAAAACCATTATCCGCATTCGACAAATCTGCTTGTGGCGCTGGCCTGTCTTCAGGCAGGTGTTGGGCAGTATTTTAAAGATATGCTTGAAGCATCGGCGCATTTTGAATGGATTTTCGACGGGAACGACATGCAAATGGTTGAAGAATTTTTGCGAGATAGTACTACCAATGCCAACGAATTTTCTTTCTGGCATGATTTGTATCCCGTTATGCTTTCCTCATTGAAGGAACGTGTTAAAACGCTCGATGGGCAAGATGTGCAGGCTGCGTTAGGCAAGGCCCATAGAGGCAGCGCTTTTAAATCCTATGCAAGATCGGGCGATGATATCGAATTCAGACAATGCCCCTTCGGAAAAGTCATCGGCCATCTTTTTCAAACAATATTCATCGAGAATGCGGACGGTACGTTGTCTGTATCTGCCAATAGGGAGCCCGGAGCGCTTATCCTGTTTCTGGCGGATAAGGGGCAGGCGATGATAAATTTATGGCCGCATCTGCGTAAGGCGCCAGATGGCACGGATGATCCGGCCCTGTTGTTCGGGCCGGAATTCGTCTGAGCGTTTATATTTGCTGTTTAGCGGACGAATATGTGGGCGTAGGGATCAACAACCGTCAGATTGTGCGCCAGCTCTTTTTCCCTGTCCGACATGACAATTGCGTGACCGCCATAAGGCGCGCGAACAATGGTATGGCCGTCCACTTTTACAAAACCTTCGCCGCGTGTTTTTGCTTCCGCAAACAACGGGGCAAGGTCAACGGATGTTTTGATGATTTCGGGCATGGATATTACTCCTCAGAATCAGGTTGTATGCAATTTGACGCCGTTATAGTCCAGACGGCGTTGCAAAAGCAACATAATTATAGAAAACGGCAAGTCAGGCGTCTTCGGACGCACCTACACGTTCATGGCCGCCTTTTTCATCGCGTTCCTTCAGCCAGCGGCGCACGGCGGCGACGCCATGCGTATCACGGTTGAAACGGTCCGGTGCGATATCCGGAATGGATTTCAAATCGCGTTCCGGGACCGGATCGCATCCGGGGTCAAATTCCCGCATGAAATGACGAATGCGTGGCATGATCTCGTTACGCCATTTGCTACCGTTGAAAATGCCATAATGGCCGGTCTTTAATTGGAAGAGATGGAATTGTTTCCGTTGCGGCAGATTGTAACACAAATCATGCGCCGCCGTGGTTTGCCCGCGCGATGAAATATCGTCCAGTTCGCCTTCAATGGTAAACAGGGCCGTGTGTTCAATCGCTTTTGGATTAACACGCACCAGTTTGCCGCTCAGGGGATCTCGCCAACGCATTTCACCGCGGGGCAGAAGATGGCGCTGGAACACCGTATCGATTGTTTGCAAATAGAACTCGGCGGTAATGTCCATGACGGCATTATATTCGTTATAGAACTTGCGGTGGAACTCGGCACTCTCCCCATCGCCTTGTACAAGGTGCTGGTAGAATTTCATATGCGCGCCGACATGGCGGTCAAGGTTCATCGACATAAAGCCGGAAAGTTGCAGAAAACCCGGATAGACCTTGCGGAACGCGCCGGGATAATAGGCCGGAACGGTTTCAATCACGGAATTTTCAAACCATGACATCGGGCGTTCTTCCGCCAGTTTGTTGACGGCGGTTTTGGAAATGCGTGTATCGATCGGCCCGCCCATCAATGTCATTGTCAATGGCTGGTTCGGGTCTTCGTCTGCGGCCATCAGGGAAACAGCGGCGAGAACAGGGACCGCCGGTTGGCACACGGCAATCAAATGCGTTTGCGGGCCGAGTAGCGACATAAACTCGCGCAGATAGGTGATGAAGTCGTCGAGGTTGAATTTGCCTTCGTTGACGGGAACCATGCGCGCATCGATCCAGTCCGTCACATAGACATCATGGTGGGGCAGCAACGCCTCAACCGTGCCGCGCAACAGGGTGGCGTAGTGGCCGGACATCGGTGCAACGACCAGAACGCGCGGGTCCTTGCGTTTGATATCGCGCTTGAAATGGGTGAGGTGACAGAATGGTTTTGTCACGATGACCTCTTCGGTAACCGCGACTTCTTTCCCATCGATTTCGGTTTTGGGAAGGCTCCAGTCAGGCTCCCCGAAGCGCCGGTTAACACGCTCGAACAATTCCGCACCCGCGGCGATGGTCCGGCCTATCGGGGTGTGCGCCAGCGGATTCCATGGATTTTGGAATGCCATCTTGGTCACTTCGGCCATAAGGCGTGCCGGCGTCATAATGGCGTGCTGAAGATCATAAAGGTGGTAGAGCATAGCGGTCCTAATCCCAAATCAGTATTGGTTAATATTATAGCATAAGATGGCAGCGAAATGCGCAAAAGAAAAGAAGCCCGGGGAGGGCTTCTGAATGATAGCTTAAGGAATGTGTTTTAAAAAACGAAATATTGGAGTGGGAGCCTACCAGGCCGGTTTGTGCGCGCCGACTTCGATGGCGACCTTGCGAAGTGCGTGTCCGATACGTTTTTGTTCGACCGTTTCCTGCGGTATAAGTTGCATAACGTCCTGAAAGGAATTACACAGGCAGGGCTCTTGCAGGCAATGGCTAACGACATCATTGGCAAACTCTATGAAACTGCTGACGCGCTCGTCGCGCGTGCCCGGGGTGATGACGTGTTGCTTGATAAAGCTTTGTAACGCAGGCGTGCTGGGATGTGTCAACGTGTCGTGGGATGAATCCATCGCCAAAGCCATAAACGCTTCAACATAGTCGCCTTTTGAATTAATGGTCATTTTACACCCTCGTTATCTTTATTTTTGCGCGTGTTCATAACGGTTTTCGCGCCCTTTTGTAAAGATAAAAACGCTGGTAGGATAAGGGAATGGAACAGATATCCGCTTTCATAGCCTCTCTACATGAACAACTCCTCGATCCGGCACGTTTGCCAGCGGCGGCATGCGCGATAGTTTTTGTGGCTTTTATGGGCGTGGTGGGCATGGCTTTTGGTGGCAATGCCAATCCTTATTTCTGGCGGGCCATTGAAATCCTGTTTGGAAAACTGGGCAGCAAGCTGGGCGATGCGGACAGGGATGAGGGCGACCTTGCCAGTCGCGGGTTGATCATGGCTTTTACAGCATTGATCGTTTCTTTTTTGATCGGGCGCGCCTTTCAAATTCTTTCCACGGAATATCCTGCGTATCTTTTGGTCGACATTGTTGCCCTTAGCCTTGTTTTAAGTGTCGGGACGGTTTGGCAGGCGCTAATCCGCTTGCACAAAGCGCTGCAATCCAAAGAGTTGGTCAAAGGGGCGTTCTATACAATCGCCAAAACCACGCGGAGCAACCTTACCGCGGCGGACGAATTCACGATCACCCGCGTTGGAATCGGCATGGGGGCAAAAGTGCTCGATAAGGGCGTAGTCGCGCCGGTCATCTGGTATTTGATCGGGGGCCTTCCGGCGGCGTTTCTGTATGCGGGCCTTGCGGCCCTTGCATGGCGGTTCGGCAAGGAGGGGTTTGGCCGCGGTTTTGGCGCGCCGATGTTGGCGCTCGAAAAACTTATGGGATTCGTGCCGAACGTGCTTTCCGGCCTGTTGATTGCGCTGTCCGGCCTTATTACGCCAACGGCAGGCATGACCCGGGCGGTTTTCTCGCTCGTGCCGTTCAGGAAAGGGGCCGCGCCGTATGAGCAAGGCGGGGCGGCCGTTACGGCGATGGCCTTTGCCCTGAAGGTGAGTCTCGGCGGGCCGACGCAGGATCTAGAGGGCAGCGCCATCAAACGGGCGTGGACCGGGCCGCAAGACGCCACGGCGCAGATTGGAGCCAAGCACCTCCATCGCGGGCTTTATATCCTTGTAATCGCACATATTTTATTCCTGTTGGGCCTTATGGCCGCCACGGTTTTGGGCGCACGCGGAGGCATTCCAAGTTTTTTTGGCTGAATGCTTGACTTCCCTCCCGCAAATCGCTTAATGTCCGCCCTGATTTTAAGGATTCTCCGATAGAAGGAATGAGACAATGAGCCGTCAGTGCATGGTTACAGGCAAAAAGAGAATGGTCGGAAACAACCGTTCCCACGCCGAAAACAAAACAAAACGCACATTCGAAGTGAACGTGCATGACACAACGATTTACAGCGAACTGCTGAAGCGCAAAATCTCCGTGAAGATTTCTGCTGCGGGCCTTCGTACACTGGACCACAAAGGCGGTTTTGACGCCTTTGTTGCCGACACAGCGAAAACAAAGCTGGACCCGGCCCTGCGTCCTTACAAAGCGCAAATCGAAAAGGCTCTGGCCGAAAAGAAAGCCTAATGGCGTTAATCGCATCAGGCAAAAGGAAACATCCCGGCGAAAGCCGGGATATTTTTTGAAATTCGAAGGAAATAGTCAAAATGGAAATTGTTGTCCCGTCCAACCGCAAGCTGAAAAAAGAAAAGCGCAAACCGCCACAGCCGGTGACAAAGGCATTCGATACCAAAATCGAATATCCGAACCACGGGTTTGAAGTCACGCATGTTGATCCAAAGAGCGGCGCACGTTTGGGCCGATTGACGACACCGCACGGGACAATCGAAACACCGAACTATATTTTCTGCGGCACCAAGGCGACCGTGAAGAACCTGTCGCCGCATCAGCTCCGCGAAGCCAAGTCGGATATCATTCTGTCGAACACCTATCATCTGATGATTCAGCCGGGCGCGGATTTGATTGAACAAATGGGCGGCCTGCATAAATTCACCGGTTGGGATGGCCCGATGCTCACCGATTCCGGCGGTTTTCAGGTATTCTCCATGGGGCATGGCTCCTGCGCCGATGAAATCAAGGGGCGCGGTCACCAGAAACGTGAAAGTCTTTTGAAAATTACCGAAGACGGCGCGTTCTTCCGTTCCTACAAGGACGGAAAGGTGATGTGCCTGAATCCCGAGATCGCGATGGATTTGCAGCGTAAGATCGGCGCGGATTTGATCGTCCAGATGGATGAATGCACGGCCTATCAGGTCAGCAAGGATTACACCGCCAAATCGATGCTGATGAGCCAACGATGGGGCGATCGTTCGCTGCACGCCTTCAACGCCATGCATGACGGCAGGCAGGGGCTTTATGGCGTGGTGCAGGGCGGCGTGTATGAGGATCTTCGCGTTGAGAGCGCGCAGTATGTGGCCTCGCGCCCGTTCTTTGGCACGGCGATAGGCGGATGCCTCGGCGGGTCGGATGAAGAGATGTACGGCATCCTTGAATACACGCGCAAACACAACCACCCGAACCGGCCGATCCACTTCCTGGGCATTGGCCGGGTCAAGGATATCTTTAACGGTGTACGCTATGGCATCGACACGTTCGATTGCGTTATCCCGACCCGTCTGGCCCGCCATGGCGCGGCGTTTATGAAAGGCGTACCGGGTGAGAAGATCAATCTTCTCAATGCCAAGTACAAGAATGATCCGAGCCCGCTCGATGAAACGCTAGGCCTGTGGTCATCGGCCAATTTCTCCAAGGCGTATCTGCATCACCTGTTAAAGGCCGAAGAGGCGCTGGCCCACCAGATTATCAGCCAGCACAACGTGGCCTTTATCAACCGCCTGATGCGGGACGTACGCGCGGCCATCAAGGCTGGAACGCTGGATGAACTGGAGCGGGAGTATTTGCCGGTCTAATGATCCGGCAATCGCTTGGTTTTACTCCATAAATTGCAGAAATTTACCATTTGGTAACCATTTCGGTTATACTCTGAATAGTGATTATTCGGGGTTCCCATGGTTCTGGAATACAAATCGACAATCGGTATTGAGGCGATTACGCCGATACTGGACGAACACGTCGTCTGGTACGGTCAGATGATGCGCGTTTATTTCGAACGTCAAAACACCGTTCCGGCAACGCCGACCGTTTTTCATGAATGGATCGGGCCTGCTATTGCCGAAGGCGATATCCGCGAAGGGGTTGCGGACCGTCTGAGCCGGCTTCATGCCGATATGATCAAATCCGGTACCATATTCGCCGCCAAGGCCCTGATGTGGGATGTCAATCCGTTGAAGGAGTTCAACGAGTTCACACGCCATTACGAAGAGTTCATACAGTATATGCGCCGCATAGAGCGCGAACAGACGCTGGAAAACAGCGGGATTGATGAGAAAACGGGGCTTCGCTCCCTCAAGGTTATGCGGGACGATCTGGAGCGGGAAATGCAGCGCCGGTCGCGTAGAGGGAATCCGTTTTCACTGGGGCTTGTCAAAATCAATAGTTTCAGTGATGCGTGGAAATCGGAAGAAGCGGCCTTTGCCGAGATTGTTCGCCGCATATCGGACCGGATCAAGGAGGGGCTACGCTCGTTCGATGATGCCTATTACCTTGGCGGCGAATATTTCCTTATGGCCTTGAAACATGCAGACCGGGTAGGGGCGCAGGCGGCTTCGTCCCGCATAACCGGCATGATTAATGATGCCAAAATCACCGGACTGGACGAAAAAGGCTCTTTTGTGACTGTATCGGCCGTGATTGCCGAGCCTGTAGAGGGCGACAATGTCGACGACCTGATCGGGAACATGAAAAAAGACCTTGAAGGCATCAACGCAAAAGGTACAGTGCTGTCCTATAATGAACTCAGCCCGATACAGCGCTATATTCACACAATTCATGCCGGCAAGTAGGCTCGGCTTCTTTGTTCAATTGCCCAACTGCACGAGATTCCAGACATGAAACAACATGCCGAATTCAAAAACCTTTTCATTGTCGACCACCCGTTGGTCCAGCACAAATTGTCGCGCATGCGGGACGAAAACACCCCGACGGGGGAATTCCGCAGGCTGCTTCGCGAAATCTCGTTGTTGATGGGCTACGAAGTCACCCGTAACTTGCCCACGCGCTTAAAGACCATTGAAACACCGATGCAGGAGATGCAGGCCCCAGTCCTGGACGGACCTTTACCTGTTGTTGTGCCAATCCTTCGCGCAGGGCTTGGGATGGCAGAGGGGCTCGTCGAGCTTATTCCCGATTGTTATATCGGCCATGTCGGCGTCTATCGTGACGAAGAAACGCACCGGCCTGTCGAATATCTGGTTCGCCTGCCAAAATCCCAGCAAAACCTCTATATCATCACAGACCCGATGCTCGCCACGGGGCATTCCGCCGAATATGTGTGCGATGTGCTGGTCAAAAACGGTGTTCCGTCCGAAAAACTGATCCTGATGTGCCTGGTTTCCGCGCCTGAAGGTGTTGCCGTGATGCAGAAGAAATACGCCCATGTACCGATTTATACGGCGTCACTCGACAATTGCCTGAATGAAAAGGCCTATATCATGCCGGGTCTGGGCGATGCGGGCGACCGCCTGTTTGGCACCTACTAACCGCCTAACATTTGGTTTTTATTCGCTTTTTTCTATGACGGGTTAAAAGAAGATTTAACCCTTTAAAGTATTATATAATAGAAACCACGCTGTCTTGAGGGGGCACGCACCGATGACCAAAGACGTCGATTACAAGACGCTTTTCGATCATATGCCCGTTCCGCGCTTTATCATCAGGCCGGACGGCGATCAGTTCGTCATCGATGCCGCCAACAAAAAGGCCTGCGAGTATTTCGGGGAGAGCGAACAGGACCTGATCGGAAAAAC
This sequence comes from uncultured Alphaproteobacteria bacterium, assembly GCA_946481075.1. The sequence goes on along the minus strand of CAMLMC010000001.1, from coordinate 607,386 downwards.
CATCGCATCCTTGCTCGATCACGAAAACGCCAATCATCTTGTCCATTCATTTCAGGTCAGCCTGAAACGCAAAATGCCCGTAACCATTCAGTCCCTGCCAACCTTTCCGGGCAATCTGCACGTGCCGGGTTTTTGGATCAGCCCTGTGCTGGACAATGACGATGCCGAAGTTGTCGCGCTCGATGTTGTTGCGCAGCCTGCTTTGGTTGACGACTCCGCCCTGCAACGCGAACGTGATGACGCGCTTTTGCTTTTGACTTCCATATTCGACGTCAGCGAGGTCGGCATTCTGGTGACCGACCATAACCGCCGTGTCGTCAAAGTGAACGATAGTTTTATCCGCATCTATGGGTGGAACCGCAACGATCTGATCGGTCTCGACTTTGTCAACATCATCGCGCCGGACGAGCGCGAGATGGCGCGTCATAACCATGAAGATTTTATCCGCGGCGGAATTCGTAGTTCCGGTGAGATGAAGCTGATGCGCAAGAACAGCACTGTGGCCAACGTGCTTTTCACCACGGCGACATTGGAGCTGAGCCAGAAACGCCGTTTCCAGGTGACGACTATCATGGACATCACTTTGCGCAAGCAGATGGAATACTCTCTGCGCGTTGCCAAGGAGCAGGCGGATGCGGCAAGCCAGGCAAAATCAGCCTTCCTTGCCAATATGTCCCATGAACTGCGTACGCCGCTAAATGCGATCATCGGTTTTTCCGAGATGATCATCAAGGAAACCTTCGGTCCATTGGGTCATCCCAAATATCTGGAATATCAGGGTGATATCCATATGAGCGCAAAGCATCTTCTTGAGATCATCAACGAGGTTCTCGATATGTCGAAGATCGAAGCCGGGAAGGTGGAACTGGACGAACAGAATATTGATGTCCATGGCCTGATCCAGTCTGTAACGCGCATCATGGCGAACCGCGCCTTTAGCAGCGGCCTTGAAATCCGCGAAACCATCGCCGACAATCTTCCCTATCTTTATGCCGATCCGCGTCTTGTCCGCCAGATCCTGATCAATCTTGTGACCAACGCGATCAAATATTCACACAAGAGCGGCGTCATCGATATCCGCGCCGAACTGGACGATCTTGGCAATATGCTGCTGATCGTTCAGGATTATGGCGTGGGCATTCCGAAAGACCGTATCAAGGACGCGATGGAACCGTTCGGCCAGATTCACGACCCCACACGCAACAGCGGGCAGCAAGGCACGGGCCTTGGACTGCCGCTGACCAAGGCTATGGCGGAATTGCACGGTGGGCATCTCTACCTCGAATCCGATACCGGGCAGGGCACGAAAGTCACGATTTTGCTTCCTGCAACGCGCGTCATGGCGCAAGATCCTGTAACAACACAGGAAAATACAGGCATGGACAATGCCGGTCATGCGGATTAATATCCGGCCATCCCATTGCGAACGATAATTAAAAGCGGAGATGACCACGATGACCGAACTCGAACAACGCTGTGTTGAAGCAGGCCTGAAAATGACCGGCCCACGCAAAACGATCCTGAAAGTTCTGGGCGAATCCGCCGATCATCCGTCGGTAGAACTGGTTTACGAGCGGGCGAAAGCGGTCGATCCGAGCATCAGCATCGCCACCGTCTATCGTACCCTCAACATGCTGGACGAACTCGACCTTGTCACCCGCCATGAATTCAACGAGAGCTTTTCCCGTTACGAAACCAATATGGAACACCATCACCACCTGATCGATCTGGAGACGGGAAAGGTGATAGAGTTCCAGAATGAGCAATTGGAGCTGATCAAGGAAAAGATTGCCCGCGAGCTTGGGTATGAACTGATCGACCATCGTCTTGAACTATATGGTCGGAAACTCAAAAACTGATACCGATCGTCATGATGGAAGAAACGCTACAGGACCTTATTGACGAGGCGTCGCAAATCAGCCGGATGGTTGATGACCCTGAAACATGCCGCATGAAAGATTGCGTCCTGAATGCCTATTGCGGCCTGAGCAAATGCGGCGTCGGACATTGCGAAGCTGTTCGCATTGCATCCCGCCTTTTGAAACTCAACAATCCTTCCAGCACCTATGTGGCGCAGAACATTGTCGAATGCTGGGTTTTCAAGAATTCCCAAAAAAGCGTGAACTAACCGTGAGCGGTGATACGCGCATTCCAACCCATTTATGGATCGAAGGAGAAATCCGCCGTCTGGCATCGGAAGGACGCGGCGTTTATGTGGCAGCACGCGGTGACAAAACAGGGGGAATCGTTCTTCAAAAGATTGCCGATATGGGCGGGCGATGCCGCGTCCTGATACAGCAACGTGATTTTGAAGGCCGTCTTGGCTGGGCCGATGCCATGGGCGCGGAAATCGTTGCAGAGGGCGCGGCCGATGATTACATCAAACGCTCGGTGCAACGCGATCCGGATTTATGGGTGGTCGAGATAGAAGACCGCGATATGCGAAACCTTTTAAATGCGCCCGACGCTTAATCGTAGTTGTGGAATATCTGCATTGCGCCCGGCACGTTGGCGTAATCGTCCCGCCATGGCCGGAATCCATCCTTGGCAGGCAGCAGGAGCCAGCCTTTTTCCTTTGTAAAATAGGCCATATCTTCGGGGGTTCTGGACATGATCACATAGAGCGAGTTGGAATCCCGCGGTGCCGTTCTGTTTTCCGGGCTTGCAATATGAAAGCGGAAAGCGGCGAGAAGCCCCATGTTTTCGGCTATCGCCGAAAGCGGGTATCGCAGATCCATATATCTGTTCGAAATATGGAAGGCGATAATGCCGCCCTGTTTCAGCTTTGAAAGATAAGTCCAGATCGCTTCTTCCGTCATCACATGGACGGGAATGTTGTCGGAACTGAATGTGTCGATAAAGATTAGATCGTAATAGGCGTTCGGGGATTCTTGTATCTTCAAGCGCGCATCGCCCAGAATGATCCGGTAGGGTGATCCGCAATCGCGGAGGTAAGTAAAATAATCGGCGTTCTGGGCAATGTCGACAACGGCTTTGCTGATTTCATAGAAGTCAAAAAATCGATTGGGGGCGCTATAACAGGCAATGCTGCCAACGCCAAGGCCCAGTCCGGCAATCTGCACGGGCGTGCCACTGCGCGCATCCAGATGGTGGAACAAGTCTGCGGCGGGGCCTTTGGGGGAATAGTATGTCGTGGGCGTCATCCGCCGTTCATCCATATACTGCGCGCCATGCATGGTGGTCCCGTGTTCCAGCGAATGTGTGTCTCCGTTTTTATATACGGTCATGATTCCGAAATAATCGCGTTCGGTTGCTAACACTTCCCGGTGTTTCGCCCACATTTTCACATCTTCGAAAACGAACAATGTAATCGCCAGCAAAAGGGCAAACGCGCCGCGATGGGGAACGCATACGAACATCATGAATAGCATGACGACACAGCCGATGATTTGCACGGTCTGGTCTTTGGCGATCATGGCAACGCAGAGCGCACCGATCGCCATAAGAAAAATCGCCTGTGGGTCCATCAGCATGGTCTTGCGTTTCTTTGGCGCATTCGGAGTTTTTTCCCGCGAAAATCCCCAAATCACCAATCCTGTCAGAAACAGCACCAGCGGGTACTCATAGGGAGAGACAAAAATTTGCGGAGCAATCAAGGCATTGAAAATGCCGCCGATGACGCCACCCAGCGATATCAGCAGGAAAAATTCGGTCAGATAGGCGGCACGGGGTTTAAGCGCGGCAAGCTGGCTATGGCAAAGCTGCGCGCATGTCATAAACCCTATGAGGTGGAAAAGACTAAAGTAAAGCGGAGACGACCTGAACGAGATGTAGACATATGTAAGCAGGATTAGGCACAAGCCATATCCCGCCAGATCGCGCAGCATAGGAAGGCTCACCACTTCACGCCGTGAAAAGGCGATGATGAAGGTGAGGAGATAGAGGGTCAGGGGGATGATCCACAAAAAAGGGGCCGTGGCGATATCGGTTGTTATATGCGTGGTCACGCCGAGCAAAAGGCTCGATGGAATAAACGCCAGTCCAATCCATATGGCCCGGTCTTTCCATGTGGGTTTGAGAATGCCCGTCGCCGCCTCGCCGATGGGGGCGGGTTTCCGTCCGCGGAAAACCAATAGGCCGCAAACCGCCACACAGGCCAGCAGAAGAATGTAAAGGCCAAGCCACAAACCACTTTGATGGGATAATTTAAGGAACGGTTCGATCAGGAAGGGGTAGCCGAGCAGGGCTGCCATGCTTCCGGCGTTGCTGACGGCGTACAGAAAGTAAGGGTTTTCGGCATCGGGATGGCCAGAAGAGGCAAACCAGTGCTGGAACAAAGGCGCGCTCGCCGCCAGGACGAAAAAAGGGCCGCCGATAATGGTCAGCATCAGACCGAGTTGCCACAGCGCCTGTCCGTCGACCGGCGGGGCCACATCAGGCGGCAGGGCGATAGGAAGGAAAAAAGCACAAGCACCCAGTATGGCCAGATGAATTCCTATCTGGATTGAAAGCGGCAAATAGCGGGCGATCAGGTGGGCATAACCATATCCTGCCAGCAACATGGCCTGAAAAAACACCATCGCTGTGTTCCAGACTGACGGGCTGCCGCCCAGATAGGGTAAAAGCAGCTTTGCTGTCATCGGCTGGACGGAGAAAATCAGGAAGGCGCTCAGGAACAGGGTGGTGCCGAAAATGGCGACGAGGGGGCGATATGTCATGAAAGCAGGTTATCATTAGTAACAGCATTCCAGCCCTGCAAAAAACGCGGTTGCGACCATCCATTCACAGGCTGTTTTGGCGATATAATCTGCTAATATTCTTGAAATGCGGGGCAAATCATGACATTTAAATGGTACTCAAAACGTACTCTTTTATAAGATGCTGAAATAAATGATAAAATTGTCAAAACTGACGGATTATGCGGTTGTGGTGCTGGCGCAGATGGCGCTAAGCCGTGACGATCTGCACACGGCCGTTTTTTTGGCGGAAAAAACCAGCCTGCCGGAGCCGACAGTGGCCAAGGTTTTAAAGTTGCTGGCGCGCGGCGGGGTTATTATATCCACGCGCGGAGCCAACGGAGGATACAGGCTGGCCTCTGCACCGGATACAATCACGATGGCGGCCGTCATCACGGCCCTTGATGGGCCGGTTGCCCTGACCGCCTGTGTGGATGGCAGCGATGAATGCTGTTGCCATTCCGTCGACTGTCCGGTCAAAGGCCAATGGAACCCCGTAAACGATGCGATGAAAAAAGCACTGGAAAGTGTCACCCTCTCGCAAATGATCAAACAACAGGATGCAGCAGCGATATGAGCAGCATTACAGAAGAAACAATCGAAACCGTCAAAAGCCTTGGCAAATACGAAGCCGGCTTTGAAACGGATATCGAAATGGAATACGCGCCGAAGGGCTTGAACGAAGATATCATCCGCCTGATATCGGCGAAGAAGAACGAGCCCGAATGGCTGCTCGACTGGCGCCTGAAGGCCTATCGCCACTGGCAAACAATGCCGGAGCCGACCTGGGCCAAACTCGACATTCCCGCTTATGATTATCAGGATGCGTATTATTACGCGGCGCCCAAGACGGACAAGAAAATCAAATCGCTTGATGAGGTCGATCCGCGCATTCTTGAAACATATAAGAAGCTTGGTATTCCTTTGAAAGAGCAGGAGGTGCTGTTAGGGGTTGAAGGCGCGCCAACGGTTGCCGTCGATGCGGTGTTCGATTCCGTTTCCGTCGGCACAACCTTCCGCAAAAAACTGGCCGAAGCTGGTGTAATCTTCTGCGCGATTTCCGAAGCGGTGCAGGATCATCCGGACCTTGTACAAAAATATCTCGGTACCATTGTGCCGTTTTCGGACAACAAACATGCTTGTTTGAATTCCGCTGTGTTTACAGATGGATCGTTCGTCTATATCCCCCCGGGCGTCCGCTGCCCAATGGAATTGTCCACCTATTTCCGCATGAATGCCCGCAATACGGGGCAGTTTGAACGTACCTTGATTATCGCGGACAAGGGTGCGTATGTGTCTTACCTGGAAGGCTGCACCGCGCCGATGCGCGATGAAAACCAGATGCACGCCGCCGTGGTTGAACTGATTGCCCATGAAGATGCGGAGATTAAATATTCCACTGTTCAGAACTGGTATCCCGGCGATGAAGAGGGCAAAGGCGGGATTTACAATTTCGTGACCAAGCGCGGCCTGTGTGAAGGTGCACGCTCGAAAATTTCATGGACGCAGGTGGAAACAGGGTCTGCCATTACATGGAAATATCCATCCTGTATTTTAAAGGGTGATCATTCCCAAGGTGAATTCTATTCGGTGGCCATTACGAACAACCGTCAACAGGCCGATACCGGCACGAAGATGATTCACATCGGCGCGAATACGCGGTCCCGCATCATTGCCAAAACCATTTCGGCGGGGCGGTCTGATTCCACCTATCGCGGACTTGTCCGTATCATGGGCGGCGCGGACAATGCGCGCAACTTTACGCAGTGTGATTCCTTATTAATCGGCGATCAATGCGGCGCGCACACCGTGCCCTATATCGAAAGCAAGAACAAATCAGCGCAGCTCGAGCACGAAGCCACCACAAGCAAGATTTCCGACGATCAGGTATTTTATTGCCAGAGCCGTGGAATAGGCGAGGAAGAGGCGCTAGCGCTCATCGTCAATGGGTTTGTGCGCGATGTGCTTCAACAATTGCCGATGGAATTTGCAGTGGAAGCGCAAAAGCTGGTCAGCATTTCGCTGGAAGGCAGTGTAGGATAATGGCCAGAGAACGTTACGAACAAACGCGCGCTGAAAAGAAAACGATGGCCTATACAAATCCGGCCAATGAAGATTTGATGGCGAAACAGAACCGCAAAGGGTTTATCGCGGCCGGATATTATTTCGGCATTGCGATTGCGATGTTCCTGCTCGCCAATTTTTGGCCGGATATCGAAGGCACGACAAACGATACGAAAGTGCTGGAGGTTTTCAGTCTTTTTGGCTGGGCGCTTTTATCTGCGACATCGGCCTTGCTGATTACGCTCCTCTTTGCCCGTGGGCTTATGCCCGTCCTGCTTTTCGGGTTGAACTGGATTATCCTGCCCGCCGTCCTGATAGACGGATTGATGCAGTTATCGGGTGTTTTATTTATGACGGAAGGAGCAGGATCATGACTGCAAGCTATACGAAATTGATCGAGAATATTGACCGTTTGTATACGCTACACGCGCGCAATGATTGCGTCTGGGCAGATTTTTTCGAGGCGTGCAAAGACCGCCTGAACAAGGATCAGGCGTTTGGGTGTGATTTCCTGATGACGGCCTATGGCGGCATGTTCGCCTATGAAGAATTCGGCACATTGCCCAATGCGAGCGACGAAGCCACGCGCCTTAAACTGGCGGAAGAGACCTATAACATTGCAAAAGAGTTGAAAGCAGCATGATTAAAGTAAGCAATCTGAAAGCATCCATCGAAGACAAGGAAATCCTGAAAGGTATCGATTTGGAGATTGAGCCAGGGAAAGTACATGCCATCATGGGCCCCAACGGCTCCGGAAAATCCACGCTGTCTTATGTTCTTGCCGGCCGTGAAGGGTATGATGTCACCGAAGGCGATATCACGCTAAATGGTGAAAGCCTGATCGACATGGCGCCGGAAGAACGCGCCGCGAAAGGCGTGTTCCTCGCGTTTCAATACCCCGTGGAAATTCCGGGTGTCCAGATGACGACATTCCTGAAAACGGCGCTGAACTCTATACGCGCCGCGCGTGGGCAGGAGGAACTGGACGCGATTGGCTTCCTCAAACTGATGAAGAGCAAATGCAAGGAACTTGGCATTTCCGAAGATATGATGAAGCGCGCCGTCAATGCCGGTTTTTCCGGCGGCGAAAAGAAACGCAATGAAGTGTTGCAGATGGCGATGCTGGAACCGCAAATCGCGATCCTCGATGAAACGGATTCCGGCCTTGATATCGACGCCCTTAAAATCGTTGCCGATGGTGTAAACGCCATGCGCGATGGAAAGCGCTCTTTCCTCGTCATCACGCACTATCAACGTCTGCTCGATTACATCAAACCGGATGTCGTTCATGTTCTGGCGGGTGGCAAGATTGTGAAAACGGGGGGGCCGGAGCTTGCGCTCGAACTTGAAAAATCCGGTTATGCCGATATTACGGGGGCGGCGGCGTAAAAGTCCTCTCCCTTTAGGGAGAGGATTTAGGTGAGGGCCCATGAGGATTGTCGATAAGGTTCGAAGTTTAAGACGTAAGCAGACCGATGCGGAAAAGACGTTTTGGAAGTGCGTTCGAAACCGGCAACTGAATGGTATTAAGTTTTATAGACAATATTCAATTGGTCCGTATGTTGTTGATTTTGTCAGTCGTGAAAACGATCTGGTAGTTGAGATTGACGGCGGGCAGCACAATGAAAATGAAGCGGATAGGATTAGAGACCGATATTTAGAAGATCAAGGTTATCAGGTCTTACGATTTTGGAACAATGAAGTGTTAGGAAATATGGACGGCGTAATGCAAGAAATTCTAAAGGCCCTCACCCCGACCCTCTCCCTAAAGGGAGAGGGGGTGTTGCCGCATCCTAAAATGGAACGCTGGAAATACACAAACCTTCCCCGCGCGCTGAAAGACAAGGCGCTTACGCCTGCCTCGCTCGGCTGGGGTAAGGACGTTGCGCTTTTGAAGCCAGAAGCACCCGGCGCGGAGCAATATAAGGATACGCAGCTTTGGGATTTGAATACGAAGTCCACACAAGATATCCGCATTATCACGGGTGACGATGATATCACTATCAATGCGGCAGACGGCCAATTGTTGTCACCGCGCCTTGTGATCCATGTGAAGGACGGTGAAACCGCAACGATTGTTGAACGTCATTCCGGCGCGGGTGCCTACTGGAAGAACGGGGTCACACAAATTGTCATTGGTAAAAATGCAAAGCTGAATCACTACCGCATCTTCAACGAAGCGGAAGAGGGGGTGAATACGTCCTTCGTTCATGTCCAGATCGGCCGTGATTCCACCTATGAAGGGTTTAATTTCATCGCAGGCGCAGGCTTTATCCGCAATCAGGTTCATGCCGAAATTCAAGGTGAAAATGCGCATGCGCAAGTGTCCGGCATCAACCTTCTGACCGGAAAGCAACATGCCGATACGACAATCACGATTGAACATCAGGCGCCGAACTGTACATCGAACCAGACGTATAAATCCGTTCTGGCCGGATCGGCCCATTGTGTGTTTCAGGGCAAGGTGCATGTCCACCAGATTGCCCAGAAAACGGATGGATATCAGCTTTCAAACGCCCTGATCCTTTCGCCACTGGCGCAGATGGATACAAAACCGGAGCTTGAAATTTACGCTGACGATGTCAAATGTTCACATGGTGCGACGACGGGCAAACTGGATGACGAGCCGCTCTTTTACATGCGGGCACGCGGTATCCCTGAAAAGCAAGCGCGCGCGCTTTTGATTGAATCCTTTTGTGCGCAGGCGCTAGACCATGTCAACGACGCCATGCGCGAAGAATTGCAGGAACGGATCGGGCAATGGTTGGCTACACAGATATAAGCCAATACAGGGAAGATTTCCCTGCGCTTGCCACTCTAATGAACGGCAAGCCTTTGGCCTATCTTGACTCTGCGGCTTCGGCGCAGAAGCCGTCCTTTGTTCTGGACCGCATGCGCGATTTTGCAACCTATCATTATGCCAACATCCACCGTGGCATGTATCATCTCTCACAAGTCGCGACGAGCGAGTATGAGAATGTGCGTCATAAGGTAGCCGAATTCATCAATGCGCCGAGCGAGAAAGAGATTATCTTTACCCGCAATGCGACGGAAGGTATAAACCTGGTCGCGCAGAGCTGGGGCCGCACGTTCCTGAAAAGTGGTGATGAAATTATTATCAGTGCGATGGAACATCACGCCAACATCGTGCCGTGGCAATTGCTGGAAACACAGATTGGTGTTGTGCTCAAAGTTGCGGGGCTGACCGATCAAGGCGAACTGGATTACGATTCCCTCACATCGCTTTTGTCCGATAAAACGAAACTCGTTGCGATTACGCAGGCCTCCAACTCGCTTGGCACCATCAACCCGGTTGCGCGCATTGTGCGTGATGCTAAGGCACATAATGCGAATATCAAAGTCCTGATCGATGCCTCGCAAAGCATTGTCCATGGCGGTGTTGATGTGCGGGGGATCGGGGCGGATTTCATCGTTTTTACAGGCCATAAACTCTATGGGCCAACGGGGATCGGCGTTCTTTGGGGCAATTATGATGTGCTCGATTCCATGCCGCCTTATCAGGGCGGAGGCGATATGATCGAAACCGTATCTTTCACCGGCACGACATTCAAAGAACCGCCCGCGCGGTTCGAGGCCGGTACGCCCGCGATTGTCGAAGTCATCGGCCTTGGCGCCGCGATCGATTACGTCAGCGCGATTGGCATGAACAATATCGCGGCGCATGAAAAGGCGATGCTCGATAGCCTGACGCGCAGCCTTGCCAAAATAGACGGCCTGAAATTCCACGGCAACGCACAGGAGAAGGCGCCGATCGTGTCCTTCACCGCCGATTGGGGGCATCCGTCCGATATCGCGCTCATTCTAGACAAGGTTGGTGTTGCGGTACGCACCGGCCATCATTGCTGTATGCCGCTTATGAGGCGTCTGGGGGTTGATGGCACCATCCGCGCGTCGATTGGACTTTACACAAACCAGAACGATATTGATGCTCTGGCCCACGGGCTGCACAAGGCAAAGGGTATGCTGGCATGACAATCAAATTCGACTACACCGCAGACGAAGAAATGATAAAGAACGCCGTCGGCGACGAATATGACGAGATGGCCGAGCCACCAGAGGTGGAGGTTTCGGCGCATCCGCTTGCACAGCCCATAAGGGCCGCGCTGAGGAAGGTTTTCGATCCTGAGATTCCGGTGAATATTTACGAGCTTGGCCTGATTTATAAAATCGACATCATGGAAAAGGATGGCGCGGACAAGCCGGATGTGTATGTCGAAATGACCCTGACATCACCCGCGTGCCCAGTGGCGCAGGAAATGCCGCAATGGGTGCAGGGCGCGATCTTCGGCGTCGAAGGCGTCGGCCATGTCGATGTCGATATCATCTGGGACCCGCCGTGGGACCCGTCGAAGATGGCGGAGACGGCTAAATTGCAATTGAATATGTTTGTTTGAACGGCGGTCATTCCGAGCAACGCGAAGAATCCCTTTGAGATCCTTCGGCTACGCTGTGCTTCGCTCAGGATGACATTACAGATAGGAATGAGGTATAATAATTTATGGAACCAATCACGCTCACCGCCGAGGCCGTTGCTGCCATCAAGAATAAAGTCGCCGCCAACCCAGGCGCGCTTGGCCTGCGCCTTGGTATCAAATCCACGGGTTGTTCCGGTTATTCCTACCAGATGGCGTATGCCATGGATGAGAACCTTGAGGCCGACGACAAGATCGAGCGGGACGGTGCGGTTCTTTATATCCCCAAGATCAATAGCTGGATGCTGTTTGGTATGGAAATCGGGTATGCAGAAGACAAGATGCAATCCGGTTTTACGTTTACGAATCCGAACGAGAGCGGCCGATGCGGTTGCGGCGAGAGTTTCTCCATCGATCGCCCCAAGACGGAAGCGGGCCCGCATTAATTTCTGTCTAGTTCGTTTTGCGGGTTTGAAAATTTTCTGCTGCCGCTTAAAGTTATAAAAGTGGGCCTTGTCGGCCCGCTTTTACCGATTCAGTGTGGTGGCAGTGGGCCAACATTTTGGCAATAAAAAAGGGCCTCATCGAGGCCCTTTGGAATTCTATGTTCGCGCGTATTACGCACCAAGACCCGGTGTTTGCGGGCCATTGTAGCCAAGTGTAGCAACCTGATGGAAAGTACGGTTTTCAATCAAATCAAGGCTAGGAGACATACGGTCCAAACCAACTGTTTCTGCGTTCAGAAGAGCGGCTTTAGCGAAATCACCAAGAGCGTTCGTAATTGTGTTCATATTTTAGTCTCCCTCTCAAAAAACTCAGCTACTCGCATATGCTTTGAAGATATCTTCTCTAGAACCGTTCTCAGCAAATACTTTGTATACTTTCTTATAGCCCAAATCATCAAGCGCGTCAAGGAAATCTGTAAATCCCGAAGTATTAATTAAGTCTTTCACAAATTTGCAAACATGAACGATGGAATCCATGTTTTTTGCATGTATTACAGAGGCATACTCCATAATATCCTTTGTGGGATCGGGTACTTTTAAGCCCAAAAGGTCTTGATCCGCCTCCCGCATAGCCTTGATAATCTGTAAAATAAGCTTGGGGTCTGCTTTATTGGTCTTGCCGGACGCCTGAATGTAGATAATCCGGGATTCGGGCGAAAAACCAGGTTCCCCCAAGCCTTTGATAACATTAATCGGAATTCGGCCCAGATCACATGATTTCGTCAGGGAACGGCCGGTTTCCGTGGAAAGGATGATTTCTTTGGCGGAATCAAGGATTTCGCGGGAATAGGGATGCCCATAGGCTATCTGAGAGCCCTTTGTTTTGGCCCCAAACGCACCGCCCAGTCCTGTTTGTGTCGAATCGTTCATCATTAAACCTTAGGCCATTATTCCAGAACCGGCGGCATTTACAATCATTTTACGCTGAACCACCGACACGCGGCCCGAGCCCGTCACCTCGATAATCGCGCGGAGCATCTGCCCCTCGCTGTAAATATCGGCCTCTACCGTGTATTTATCGAAGCCTGCGTCATAGGAGATTTCCGGCGCTTTGTGGTTTTTGGCGACAATGTAGGCATCATCGGGATCGAGGGAATCGAGAAGGGGCATATCCCGCGCATCGCGGATAAAGACCATTTCATCGTCTTCCAGCATCACATGGCCGAGGAAAAATTCAAGATAATCAATAACATTGACCTCATTCAGGTCCAGGTCGCCCTTATCATTCACGACATAAATCGGCTGTTCCGTCCCGTCCAGATAATGGAAAAACTGGCCATCGCCCAGATATTCGAAGGTAAAAGACGGCAGGGAGGCAAAATTGGTGATTTTGTAGAGAAACAGGCGGCTGTAAAACCGCAGGGGGGCACGCTGAACCTCGCTTGTGGCGGGCGAAAACAGGGCGGCATCGGACGCGCTTTTTACGCTGTCGATGGTCTTTAAGCTCGTATCGCGATCAAGACGTTGCCAGTTCATTCCGTGCCCTTATAAAAGCAAATCCTATCACATTATCAACGACGTGGAAAAAAATGCAAATTCCTTTCTTATTAAGGCGTTTGCATAACTTTTGTGTCAGTATTTGTGTGTCTTGGGCGGGAGGAATTATGAGCAGGAAAACGAGGATTGCAGGGGGCTTATTTTTATTGCTGGCCGTTGCGGCGTTCGTAATTGTCAATCCATTCAAAGTTACCGATCCATCCGATCCAAGATTTGATCCAGATAAGTTTAAATTTAGCAATTACAGCTATGATGACGACTCCTTGCGGGACGCTTTTCAAAAGCTTTTTCCGATTGGAACGCCAAAGGACTTTGTGGACAGGGTGCTTGTGGACGCAGGGGGGGCTACTGGAGGACAAGGTCGAACTCTTAAAGAGTTATACTCCTATTATGAGCCTAAAGGCGAAAGATTAAGGCATCTTATGAAGGGGCCGCCACATTATAATTTTATATTTAATGAAGATAATACTGTGAACAATATTTATCTGGGATCTTATTTATATCCTGGCCAACTCACAATAAATGATTTGGAAGCTAAATGGGCGTTAGAGAACGGGATTAAGCAAGATGAGTAAAATTTATATAGCCTCTAGTAGGCTCAAAGCTTTTAACAGAAAATCCGCCTTTGTGCCTTCCTTGTGCGGCTCGGTCGATAGGGCTCTCCGCCATGCGCGGCTACCGCGTTCCCCTTGAAACAACGGAATCATATGTCGGGTCACCGAATTGATCGGTGTGCCGTATTTCGATTGTTGTTCTTCTATATAGGGGATCATCGCTTTCACTACTTCAGCCTTCTTGTCATTCTGAAGGCGCGGTAGCGTCTGAAGAATCTCTTGAGATCCTTCGCTGCGCTCAGGATGACAAGGAAGGCGCTCAGGATGACAAGTTTGAGCGTTGCCGAAGATCTCGCGTTCGATATCGAGAAGGATTGATGGGTTATGATAGGCCTCGCGCCCAATCATCACGCCGTCTACACCCGCGCTGTCATCCCGGGCTTGACCCGGGATCTTTCTTATTTTGTCAGGAAGATCCCGGATAAAGGCTTCGCCTTTTCCGGGATGACAGGATGGGGAATGCAGAAAAGAAGAAATCTCATCAATCGTTTTGATGCCGCCATTGACGATGATTTGAAGGTTCGGAAATTCAGCCTTGATGCGTGCGGGCATTGAATAATCCAACGGGGGGATTTCACGGTTTTCTTTCGGGCTTAGGCCTTTCAGCCACGCTTTGCGGGCGTGGATGATAAACATCTCACATCCGGCATCTGCGACCCGCGCCACGAAATCACGCAAGAACACATAGTCTTCGGAATCATCGATGCCGATGCGGCATTTTACGGTGACAGGAATATTGACGGCCTTCTTCATCGCGGCAACGCAGTCCGCCACCGTGTCAGGCTCCGCCATCAAACACGCGCCGAACGCGCCGCGCTGAACCCGTTCCGAAGGACAGCCGCAATTGAGGTTGATTTCGTCATATCCGTAGTCTTCGCCCATCTTGGCGGCCGTCGCGAGATCCGCAGGCTCCGACCCGCCAAGCTGGAGCGCCACATAATGTTCGATATCGTTAAATCGCAAATGGCGGTCCACATCGCCGTGGAGCAGGGCGCCCGTCGTCACCATTTCCGTGTAAAGACGCACATTGGGCGACAGAAGACGGTGGAAATACCGGCAGTGCCGGTCCGTCCAGTCCATCATCGGCGCGATACTAATGTGTAAGGAGTTGTCCATATCAGAAATTAACATTTTTTTAATTGACATAATGCAAATCAGGCTGGTAAAACCATGATCGTTAGAAGTTTGAAAAACTATATACAGGAATTAGCGAGGAAACATGGAAATTCATTTCGGTAAAAAAGACGGTGTGGCGTATCTTGGGCCTGTTTTTGGCCAGTACAGCGCATGGGATTTTAAGCCAAAGAGCGTTATCGAGCAGCTTGAAAGTGGGTTGCAAAAGGCTGTTGAGGAAATTTATTCGGGGCAAGAAGTTGCGGGCGTTCATAATGTGAACCTTGTCGTTAGTAATGTTGGCTCTAAACCAATTCATTACTTTACCGCAGACGCATATACCATCGGATAAAGATTGCCTGAAGCTGTGCGGCTTTTGCGTGTTCACGGTTTCATCCCCTTGAATTGCGGGGGTATTTAGCATATCCGTAGAGTTATGGGTAAATTTATCGCTACTATCGCTGCTTTTCTTGTCCTGAACGTCGCCCCCGCCACCGCACAGGAGGCCGAACAGGCCGCGCCTGCCGCCGCCGAAGAGGCCGTGAGCCCGCCCATGGAGCGGGAAGGGCGCACATCATCCGGCCTGCCGATCCCCCGTTATGTGAGCCTGGCGTCCGAAAAAGTCTTCGTCCGCACCGGTCCGGCCCTGAGATACCCTATCAAATGGATCTATCAGCGCGAAAATTTGCCGGTTGAAGTGGTCGAGGAATTCGACACATGGCGGAAAATCAAGGATATCGATGGCGACACCGGCTGGGTCCACCAATCACTGCTGTCCGGCACCCGCACCGTCATCACCAAGGGCGAGCAGAATATTCCCGTCTATAAGGACCCGTCCGATTCATCCCGTATGACCGTGATGCTGGAGCCTGGCGTCATCGCGATTACGTCAACATGCAAGGGATTGTGGTGTGAAGTGTCCGCACAGGGCTATAGAGGGTATGCCCCAAGAAAATTCCTGTGGGGCATTTACGAATCCGAGGATTTCGATTAAATTTATAGAGTGATTCGTTTTTGAGTCACTATCTCAAGAACGTCCATCAACCCTCTCGAATCTTTTAATAAACACATTGTCGATCATGCAAACACACACCGCCAAAGCCGATGTGGCCATCCGGATTCACACTTCGATTCAGGCCATGTCAGAAGAGCCCGAACTGGGCACGGATGCCATGAAAGCCCTTATGCTTTACGCAGGTATGCTGGTCGAGTGCGCCTTTCTATTTGATAACTGCGATGAGGCGCTGGACGGCGCATTTGCGAGCCTTGCTGAATTGCTGGAGTGTGAGCCTTACGCCGGCGACCTCGGTGACAAGGCCTTGCCCCCGTCTTCGATCATCGATTTCGATTCCGAACAGGGAAGATCGCTCGCCCGCGAATTCTTCGAAGAATGGATGGATTGCGAATATGAATATCAGGACATGGTTCTGACCCTGATCCAGCAAAGCTTTGCGCGCTGGGAGATTTTCGGGCAGGACCGCTCTGAATCCTTCCGCCTACTGGTGGAGGCGACTTATAAGGCCATGGCGTTTGAACTCGCGGCGCAGGAACTTTGTGATGCCGTGATCGAACAAAAAATCGGTGTTTCGCAATGGAAGCTGGCCGACAGCGTGGCCGCGCTCTCGGGCATGGCCGGCTATGTCCTTGCGCAGGCCCATGCGGGGCAGAACCAGTGCTGCTGGTTCCGCGGAAGCGATCTTCCCGATATGCTCGACCAGACTGCCTATGTCATGACACAGGAAGCGGTGCGCCACGGATTATGCGCCACCACAGACTGGCGTTTCGGCCTTCCGGCGAATGACACCCCTGCAAACCCGCCGATCAACCTGATCCGTGCCATCGAGCCTGTCTGCGGCGGTTTTTTCAAAGCGATTGAAATGTATGGCCTCGAAGACCGCGCCGTTGCCTGCGCCAAGGCGGCGGGCCGCATGCTCGCCATCGTGGCGGGCGGGAAAAAGCCGGAACTGGAACCGGCGATTGCCAAGCCGCTCGCCATGTCGGCAATCACAGAATCCTATAAATCGGTCTGTGTGGAATACGCCTTTATGGCTTAGGCTGCCATGCTTATCCCTAAATTTCGTTGCTTCGTCGCTTGTGTAGGTTAACCACACGGCGCTCCTAGCGCCCTATTTAGGAAAAAGCCTGTTTGCTTAATTACTCGCGGTCCTCGGGTTGTGTGGAAAATGCGATATCGGCTTGATTCAGGGGGTGCGATGCCCTATGAATCCTTCCATGACAATACAAGACACCGTTCAAAAGATTAAAGATTTCGTCCCCAAAGCCAGCTACACATTCGAGGAATTGATCGAATGTGGTAAAGGCCATTTGTTCGGCCCAGGAAACGCGCAATTGCCGCTTCCGCCGATGCTGATGTTCGACCGCATCACGAATATCGCCTCCACCGGCGGCGCGTTCGAAAAGGGCGAGATTGTTGCTGAACTCGACGTCAAAGAAAACCTCTGGTTCTTTGAATGCCACTTTAAAGGCGACCCGGTTATGCCGGGATGTCTCGGCCTTGACGCCATGTGGCAATTGCTGGGCTTTTATCTCGGCTGGACCGGCGCGCAAGGTTCGGGCCGCGCCCTCGGTTTGGGAGAGCTGAAATTCACAGGCCAGATCCTGCCAAGCACAAAGCTGGTCCGCTATGTTATCGACCTGAAGCGCGTTATCAACCGCAAGCTCGTCCTCGGCATCGCCGATGGCCGCGTTGAGGCAGATGGCAAAGTCATCTACGAAGCCAAGGACCTCAAAGTCGGACTGTTCGAAAACCCGAACGCCGCGATGGCTGGCTAATCACAATGACTGTTATTTCAACTATGCGCTGGGAACGTCTTGACGTTCCCGGTTTTGATTCATGCTCTCTCATCCAAACAGACAGCGGTTGGCGGTTGGAAGGCTGCGCAGAATTCACCGAGGGCGGGCGGGACCACAAAATCGATTACAGCGTCGATTGCGCCGAAAACTGGAACACATGGCGCGCGGAAATAAAAGGCACGTCCAATCACGTTATCACGCGTAAAAGCGGTCAATGGTTTCTGGATGGGAAATTACAAGAAGATATGGCGGGCGGCGTCACCCAAATCGATTTCGGCTTCACGCCCGCGACCAATTTCATCCAGTTAAAGCAGATGGATTTGAAAATCGGCCAGAGCGATGATTGCGTCGTCGCGTGGTTCGATCTAGGCGAGCCGGAACTGTCTTACCTGCACCAGATGTATAAACGCACGGGCGAGGCCATATACGAATATGACAGCCCGTCATACGGGTATCATGAAACGCTCACCATTGCCGAAAACGGATTTGTGGCAGATTATCCGCATTTGTGGACATCAAAATAGCTTAAGCGGGAGCAAAAGTTACTGTGCGTTCCATTTTTCCGATTGCTTTAACGTCATCAATTTGTGTGACGCAAGAGGATGGCGGTTGATGAAAGCGAATGAGCGGATTGCTTTCAGAATAACTACCATCGGCATTCAACTGCTGCGCTGTGACCTGCCAACCGTTGTAATATTCATCCTTGCCATTCCTGCCTTGGGAGGATGAGCCCGCATCATAAGCGCTCACGACCACGAATTTTGAACCGGCGAGGACCAGCCCGGTTTCCTTGATCCTGTCTTTGGCGTGCGCGATATACTCTTCCTTCCCGGCTAGATAGTTAAAATGGTCGGACAGGCGCACCTCGTTCAGATTATAGGTGCGCACATCAATTTCCGGCTCTTGCGAGATGGAAAAGAATTCGGAAAAATCGCGGTCGCTTCCGCCCGCGCTGTAAACCGTCCATGAGGCATCGCCCAAAATGACGTCGCCCAAATTCAACTGATTTTCAACGTGTATCAATCTAATTCTCCCTATCTGTTATTATCGTTATAAGTATCAGATTGCATAAAACACATTTGTTTTGTAAAGAGATTTTTTATAATCTATGACTTATGTCTATTGCTGAGGTCGTGGATTTCGGGCTTTTAAAGGGTGACTTTTCGGTCTGGTTCTCTTAAATAATTCCCATGACAAACACACAAAGACGCGTCGTCATTACCGGCCTCGGGATTATCTCCTGCATCGGCAATGACCAGGATACGGTGCTTGCCGCCCTCAAAGCCGGTAAGTCGGGCATTACGTTCTCGCCGAGCATGGCGGAGCATGGTTTCAGATCGCAGATCGAGGGGCGTCCACAAGTGGACCTGACCGCCGCCATCGACAAGCGGCTTTTACGCTTTATGGGGGATGGGTCGGCCTACAACCACCTTGCGATGGAGCAGGCGATCAGGGATTCCGGGCTTGAGGAAAGCGATGTGTCGAACGAGCGCACAGGCATCATCATGGGGTCCGGCGGGCCGAGCACCAGCAATCAGGTAGAGGCCGCCGACATCGTTCGTGAAAAGGGCGCGACCAAATGGGTAGGCCCGTTCCGCGTGCCGCGCTGCATGTCCTCGACCGCTTCGGCAACGATTGCGACCAACTTTAAAATCAAGGGCGTGAATTATTCTATCTCCTCCGCCTGTTCCACATCCGCGCACTGCATTGGCAATGCAGCCGAGCAAATCATCCTTGGCAAACAGGATGTCGTGTTCGCAGGCGGATCGGAAGAGTTGCACTGGACATTGTCCTGCCTGTTCGATGCGATGGGCGCGATGTCGTCCAAATACAACGATACACCGGAACGCGCATCCCGTGCCTATGACGCCAATCGCGATGGGTTTGTCATCGCGGGCGGGGCGGGCGTTGTCGTGGTGGAAGAGCTGGGCCATGCGATTGCACGCGGCGCAAAAATCTATGCCGAGATCACCGGCTATGGTGCAACGTCCGATGGCGCCGATATGGTCGCGCCGAGCGGTGAGGGCGCCGTTCGCTGCATGAAGCAAGCGCTTGCCACCGTGAAAACGCCCATCACCTATATCAACACACACGGCACATCGACACCGGCGGGCGATATCACGGAGATCGATGCCATCCGCAATGTGTTCGGCAGCCGCGATCAGGATATGCCTTATATCGGTTCCACCAAATCCATGACCGGTCACAGCCTTGGTGCGACCGGCGTTCAGGAGACGATTTATTCGCTTCTTATGATGCAAAACGATTTTGTCGCACCGAGCATCAACATCGAAGACCTTGACGAGGGCGCGGGCAACATGCCGATCGCCAAGACAAGGATCGATGGTGTAAAACACAACACAATCCTGTCCAATTCCTTCGGCTTCGGCGGCACCAATGCCACGCTCGCCCTATCAAGATATGAGGCGTAAATTATGAGCATTGCAAAGTCAGAGATTATGAAGGGCAAACGCGGCCTGATCATGGGTGTTGCCAACGAAAAATCCATCGCATGGGGCATGGCGCAAACGCTTGCCGCCCACGGCGCGGAACTGGCGTTTACCTATCAGGGCGATGCGTTCGGCAAGCGCGTTATTCCGCTCGCCGAAAGCCTTGGTTCACCGCTCGTCCTTAACTGTGATGTGGCAAAGGAAGAAGATCTGGATTCAATCTTCGCCCGCATTGAAAAAGAATGGGGCGGACTGGATTTCGTTGTCCACGCGATTGCCTATTCCGATAAGGAAGAATTGAAAGGGCGGTATGTCGATACATCCCTGCAAAACTTCCTGACCTCCATGCATATCTCCTGCTATTCCTTCACCTCCGTCATGCGCCGCGCGGCGCCGTTGATGAAGGACGGCGGGGCCGCTGTGACGCTGTCATACTATGGCGCGGAAAAGGCGATGCCGAATTACAATGTGATGGGCGTGGCCAAGGCGGCGCTCGAAGCCTCCGTTCGTTATCTTGCGGCGGATCTCGGCCCGCAAGGTGTGCGCGTCAATGCAATCTCGGCTGGCCCGATGAGAACGCTGGCAGGGGCCGTGATCGGTTCCGCCCGCACGACATTCAAATACAATGTCATGACCGCGCCGCTGCGCCGCTCTGTCGAACTGGAAGAGCTCGGCGGGACTGGATTGTATCTACTTTCCGACCTATCCGGCGCCGTCACAGGCGAAGTGCATTATGTCGATTGCGGTTTCAACGCGGTCGGCATGCCGATGCCGGACCAGATACAGGGATTGTTCAAGAACGGTGATTAAAAAACGGGACCGAAGGGTCCCGTTTCTTTTATGAGCGGGTTGCGCCAAATTATTCTTCCGTGCGGCCACCGCTGCTGGAATGCTGACTGCCTTTTTTACCGGCTTC
Source organism: uncultured Alphaproteobacteria bacterium (assembly GCA_946481075.1). The sequence continues at coordinate 586,282 of CAMLMC010000001.1, read as the reverse complement.
GCGTGCGCGTTCCGGATCATTTTTAAAATTGCCTGGCGAGTTTTGTCCACCTTTGTTACGGGCTTCGTCATCCAGATTGTTTTGCGGGTTTTGATTCGCCATTTTCACTTCTCCTTTTTGGTTTGAGTGTATCTAGCCAATCACATCTTCCGCTTACGGGTTCCGGATTAATTTTTAAAAGATAACGGGGCCGTTTGGCCCCGCTTCTGTTATTGTCCTAGCGCTTATTCTTTTTCAGGGTTTCATCTTTTTTAGGATCGTAGGCGTGGGTTTTATCCTGATCGTTCCCAAAATTGACGGGATTGTTGTTATTACGCGGGGCATTGTTTTGTTCGCTCATAATCTTCTCCTTAAGAACATACACAACACAAACCGTTTGTCTGCCAAGCGGTTCCCATACGTGTAAGAAAACGGGGCCGCATGGGCCCCGTTGTTCGATTGCTCCGGAACTTTATTCAGGGCGGCGCCCGCCGCTGCTGGAATGCTGCCCGCCTTTTTTACCGGCTTCGCGTGCACGTTCCGGGTCATTTTTGAAATTGCCCTGATTGTTCGACCTGTTCTGATTTTGTTGATTTTGATTGGTCATTTTGTGTTCTCCTTTCATTTGCTTGTAAGAACACTTTGCCAATCATCACCGCCGTTTCATGGTTCCTTGAAATTTTTGCAAGTCTGGAATGAGCGGGCCTAATTCAGGCCGCCTGCCAGATTTTCGATTATGATGTCCGGATTGTCGGAAAAGAAACAATCGACGCCGAGTCGTTGCAGGGCACGTGCTTCCATAGGATCATTGACCGTATAAACCAGAAGAGGCAATTCAAGATCCATCACTTCATCTGCAACTTCGCGAGTTACCAGGCGGGAGCCGAGATTGATGGTTTTAACATCAAGGTAGTCCGCAAGGTCTTTCCAGTTTGGCGGCATTTCATCGCCGCCGATCAGAAGGCCGCGGGCGTAATCGGGCGCGAGGTCCATCGCGGCCTCAAGCGAAACATGCTGGAACGAGGAGATGAGCAGCTTTGACGGGTCATCCCAATATTGCGAGAGTTCGGCGAGTGCGACCTCTGCCGTTTCTTTTTCGCGGCCCGGGCAGGGTTTGATTTCAAGGTTCAGGCCAAGATCATGTTTGAGGATGACATCGACCGCTTCTTCCAGCGTCGGGATTTTGATGCCGGCGAAACTATCGCCGAACCAGCTGCCGGCCTCCAATTGTTGGATATCATCAAAAGTGGCGAGCGCCACGGGACCAGAGCCATTGGTCGTGCGGTCCAGTTCTTCGTCATGAAAGATAATGGGAACGCCATCGCGCGTCAGTTTTACATCCAGTTCAACCCATTCCACGCCAAGGCTGGCCGCCGTTTTGATGCTTTCAAGGGTGTTTTCGGGCGCATAGGCCTTGGCACCGCGGTGGCCGATGACTTTGGGCAGGTTTAAGGGCATGATCTTTTCATCCTTGGTTAAAATCATCCTATAAGTAGCACAAACGGTGGAATTTTTGTGGCGTTTTTCGCATTGTTTGTGTATCAAACGCGAAGTTGGATCAGAGGAGAGTGTTAATGAAATCATCCGCCCAGAAAGTGACCAAGGCCCAATCCGCCGCCAAGGCCATGAGCCCAGCCGAAAAGATGATGCAGTGGCAGGCCGACAACGCCGCCAATACGGACGAAACCATTACGGGCGCCAAAATCGGCTGGAAACACATCGATGATGAGAAGGGGCGCGGCATGTTTGCCCTGCGCGATTTCAAAAAGGGCGAAGTTCTTGAAATTTCCCCGGTCGTTCCCGTCGCCGCCGCCGACATTCCGGATAGCGGCGGGGCACCGGATGGATATCTTCTCGACTGGGACGACGAGACGGAAGGTGAAGAACACTGCATGCCGCTTGGTTACGTCATGATGTATAACCACAGCGCGGAGCCAAACATCCATATCGAAAGCGATCTTGGCGAATATACCATGACCGTCACCGCCATGCGCGATATCAAAAAGGGCGAAGAGCTTTGCTGGAATTATTCCTGCGAAATCTGGTGGGAAAACGAAGAAGAATAAGATGACAAAAAGGCCCGCGCTGAGCGGGCTTTTTCATGCGGCAAAATGAATGCGTTTATATCCCTGTAATGTTTTGCGCAGGAACGTCAGCGGGGAGCGTTTAAAGAGATATTTGATACGGGCCTGCAGAGTCGTTCCTTCGTGGTTTTCAACGATCTCGCTACGGAATTTTACGTTGCCTGCATCGGCATAGAAAAATTTATCCTGAATGCAAAGGGCGGGAACAACTTGCGCAATCGTGATTTTGTCGGCAACGGCAGGGTGTTCGAACGAGAATAGGAAATGATCCGCCGTGTCATGGGTCGCGGTGGGGAGCCCCACAAGATACTGGGCGCATTTGCGGCTGATGATATAGCCGCCGGCGCACCAGCTGGTCGAGAATACTTGCCGGACTTCCCGGCCATGATGCGTGGAAAGCGGATCCTTGCCCAGCAAAAGACGGTTGGTGGATGTTTCAAGGCGCACGATATCAACGCCATCGGGTATCCATGATGTATCATTCAGAAAATGGGGAAGGGCATCGGACAAATGGATATCGTCTTCAAAAATGGCCGTATAAGAATCGGCGCTTTGCGCGGCGATTTGCCAGAGGGCATAGTGGCTGAGAAAACACCCCATCTGCCCACGGTTCCATGATTTGCCAGGGGCCTGGCGCGGACGGGCGCTTTTAAAGGATTCAAAATCCCTATCACTCACCTTGCTTCCGTCCACGGCAGGGAATCGTTCATAGGCTATCCCGAGCGCGGATGTGCGGGCACGCACAGAATCCATACGGTCTGCATTACGGTCCAGATTAATGAAGTAAGATTTAATCACGAGTATATCCTTTATGTCAGATACATATATCTAGCCTTTATGGCGCGTAATGTCGATAACCGCACGCGCGCAGAGAATGGCTAAATGCCTCAAAAGCGGGCTGGTTATAAAAAAAGTAGTTGTAGCGGCGAAAATTTTATGTTTTCATTTTCTTTATGAACATTCTTTGGCAACAGACACAGATTATTTGTTGGGCCTCCAAGGTCCTGACATCTGTTGCCGTGCGTACGATGCGCTAACGCGCATTCATACATAAACTTTCAAATCACATCGTTATAGGTCCTTTTACCCGCATGTAATGCGGTGAGGGTTCGTTTTGTATTTTTTCTACGTTTAAGGAGACTTCCATGTCATTGTCCCAATACTTCGCCATTGTCTTTTCACCGGAATTATCTGGTGGTAGCGCCGAACAGAAGCGGCAAGCCATTCTGCAATTGCAGGATTATTTCCAGACCCACGATTACATCAATACCGGCGGCGAAATTTACTATCCTATCGCTTATGCCACGGAACCTTTGCTCAATGGAAAGGTTGATCTATCGGAAAACTTCCGCGCCAAGGTCGTTCATGCCGAATTGACGGAAGGCGAGCGGGCGGAGGTGCAAAGAATAGGGTTCCATGCGCGCGCCGTGGGACCTGCCGCTTTCACCTTTTACAATGAAGATTACCAGCCATAGGGAGGCTATCATGACCGGAACATATGGAGCGATTTCTTTTTCAACCGCACTGGCGGCACAAGAGCCCGATATCAAGGTCGCTGCGCTTGCGGACCTTCATCAATATCTGAACGAAAGCCACATGGGCTTGGCGCGCGAGGAGTTCTGGTCTTGCGTGGCACGTTTTGACAGGGAAGCAGACGGCATTCATACAGTCAGCGCAGAGGAAATATTTCGCGCCTTTATTCCGGTGACGCATCGGGAGCGGATTGAATCGCTCGGCTTTCAGGTCAGGCCGCTTTCCACCGCCGCATGAGAATGGCAGTGGGCTTTGAAATGAAGTATCATGGGCGTCCGTTAAAGGGAGGCCCATGATGCTTTATACCATAGCAATGATCGCATATCTGATTGTGATTGCCCTGCATGTCTGTTTCGTCGTCCTTGAAATGGCGCTGTGGAAACGCCTTGCGCCGAAAGTGTTCCACATAACACCCGAATATGCTGCGCAGTCGGCCGCGATGGCATCCAATCAGGGGCTTTATAACGGGTTCCTCGTTGTGGCGCTTTTGATCGGGTTGTTTCTGAATAATCCGGTCGGATATGCCTTTGCCTTTTATGGGTTGGGCTGCGTGATCATTGCCGGAATATGGGGCGCGATTACCGTGAGCAAGCGTATTTTTATTGTGCAGGCCGTTCCGGCGATTGTGGCGTTGGGTTTAAGGTTGCTTCTCATAGATTAATAAAAAAGCCCCGCGAATTGCGGGGCTTTGATTTGGGTTCGCTAAAGATTAAGCAGCGTCTTCGTCGCGGGATTTACGTGGACGTTCAGCCGGCTCACGTGGTTCGCCGGTCGCCTGATCAACGCGTTTCATAGAAAGCTTGATCTTGCCGCGGTCATCGAAACCGACAACAACGACCTTCACTTGCTGGCCTTCCTGAACAACGTCTGTTGTTTTGGCAACGCGTTCATCGGCAAGTTCGGAGATATGCACGAGGCCATCTTTACCGCCCATGAAGTTTACGAAGGCGCCGAAATCAACAATCTTCACGACTTTACCGTCGTAGATTTTGTTCACTTCCGGTTCATCCGTAATGCCGCGGATCCATGCAACGGCTTTGTCGATGGCGGCCTGATTGACGGAGGACACCTTGACGGAGCCGTCATCATCGATATCGACCTTCGCGCCTGTTTCTTCAACGATCTGACGGATAACTTTACCGCCTGTACCGATGACTTCACGGATTTTATCGGTCGGGATTTTGAAGGCAACCATTTGCGGGGCGAATTCAGACACGCCTTTACGGGCCTGGGTCATGGCCTTGGCCATTTCGCCGAGGATGTGAATGCGTCCTTCTTTTGCCTGTGCCAGAGCGATCTTCATGATCTCTTCCGTAATGGAAGTGATCTTGATATCCATCTGCAGCGCCGTGATACCGGTATCGGTACCGGCCACTTTGAAGTCCATATCACCAAGATGGTCTTCGTCGCCGAGGATGTCGGACAAAACAGCGAAGTCCTTACCTTCCTTGATCAGGCCCATCGCGATACCGGCGATCGGACGTGCAAGCGGAACGCCTGCATCCATCATGGAAAGGGATGTGCCGCAGACTGTCGCCATAGAGGAGGAGCCGTTGGATTCAGTGATTTCGGACACGGTGCGAATTGTGTACGGGAATGCCTCAGCCGACGGGAAGAGCGGGTTGATCGCACGCCATGCCAGCTTGCCGTGGCCGATTTCGCGGCGACCCGGTGAGCCCATGCGGCCTGTCTCGCCCACAGAGTAAGGCGGGAAGTTGTAGTGCAGCATGAAGCGAGAACGGTATTCACCTTCCAGCGCGTCGATGATTTGTTCATCGGAACCAGTGCCGAGTGTTGTCACAACGAGCGCCTGTGTTTCACCGCGTGTGAAGAGTGCGGAACCGTGTGCGCGTGGCAGTACGCCAACTTCCGCGATGATCGGGCGGATTGTCTTTGTATCGCGGCCATCGATGCGTTTGCCGGTTTGCAAAATACCGCCGCGTACAACTTCGGCTTCCAACGAGTGGAATTCATTACCGACAGTCTGTTCGCTGATATCGTCATTTGCAAAGGCTTCGATCGCGGCCTTGCGGATTTCTCCAACGGCGGCATAGCGATCTTGTTTGACGGTAATTGTGTAAGCCTTTTTAAGGGCTTCTTCGTACTTTGCCTTAAGATCTTTGTAGAGCTGAACAATCTTCGGATCTTTTTCGGCAACATCCCATGGATCTTTCGCGGCCATTTCTGCCATTTCGATGATTCCATGAATGACCGGCTGGAATGCTTTCCATGCTTCCATGACCGCGCCGAGCATGATCTCTTCGGAAAGTTCCTTGGCTTCGGATTCAACCATCAGAACGCCTTCCACCGTACCGGCAGCAACGAGATCGAGGTCGGAATCTTTACATTCTTCGACCGTGGGGTTGATGATGTATTTGCCATCTTTATAACCAACGCGTGCTGCGCCGATCGGACCCATGAATGGAATGCCGGAGAAGGTCAGCGCGGCGGAACAACCCAGCATCGCAACGATATCCGGATCGTTTTCCATGTCGTGGGACAGAACGGTCGCAACAACCTGAACTTCGTTGTAGAAGTTTTCCGGGAAGAGCGGGCGGATGGGGCGGTCGATCAGGCGGGAAACGAGCGTTTCTTTCTCGCTCGGCTTGCCTTCACGTTTGAAGAAGCCGCCCGGGATTTTACCGGCGGCGAATGCTTTTTCCTGATAGTTCACAGTCAGCGGAAAGAAGTCCTGGCCTTCTTTCACGCTTTTCGCGCCGACAACCGTACACAGAACGGTTGTGCCGCCGATGGTCGCCATAACAGCGGAGTCGGCTTGACGGGCGATTTTACCGGTTTCGAGGATGAGGGTTTTGCCTGCAAAGGGGATTTCCTTGCGGTATACGTTAAACATTAGTCTTAGTCCTTTTGTTTCGTTGTTAATTGTCATTGTGTGAGCCAAACTCCAAAAAATCCCGGAACGAGATTCTTTGCTTTGCTCAGTATGACATCCGAGCGGAAAAGGACGTTTGATCGGTAGGGTATAATGGGGTGGACGGCAAAAGGCTCCGCGTTTCGAAGCATTCAACAGTCAACCTCATCAAACCGGAAATGAGCAAACGCCCTGTTTTCCGGTCCCCTTAATGACATGAAAACCGTGGATAGTCAAAGAATTATACAGGAAGCGGCCAATTTTTTGACATAAAAAATGGAGCTTCATGAGGCTTAAGCCTATGCCATCAAAAGATTTTTTTGCTAGCGCCAACCGAAAGCCGCCCCCGCCGATTTTTGAAGGTTTTGGCAGCGGAATTAAGGCCCTGAATGCGAGCTTGCCAAGCAACTCGTTGATTCCCTTTGACGGCGGACGCGCCTATCGGGTGACAAACGCACAAACCCGCAATTTTGAAATTCATATAGGCCAGATGCAGGCCCTTGCTATAAACGAGTCAGACCCGAATGAACTCTTGCATTATTTCAGGGGCAACGATGATCGAAACGGCACCCTTTATATGGGGACGGCTGGTCTGTTGAATTTCAGCTACATCGCCGCCATGCGACCCGGTGCGGCCATTCTATTCGATAACAATCCGGCCCAGGTGTGGTTTTGGAACCATGTTCTAAACCTTTTGGTAGAAAGGGAGGGGCCTGAGCAATTCATGGATTCCATCGTCACAAGCGCCCCGGATATATATATAAAGCTAAAAAGATTGCACATCGAAGCCGCCAGACCCATGGCAGCGGAAATTGTAATCTGGTCAGCATCCGAATGCATTAATGCTGCTTTTCATGAATCACCCTTGCATGACTGGCGCAGTCAAATATCGAAACCAGGGTATGAATGGATCGGAGACCGGGTTGGATATAGCCATTTACAGGAGATGGCGCGGCAAAAAGCCATAGGGGTCCTTACGCTCGATGTACTTGATAAAGAGGCGTGGGCGCAGCTCGCGGAATATCTCATAGAAAACGTCAGCGATGCACCACGCAAGGTGCAAACCATGTATATCAGTAATGTTATAACGGGTTCCGGCGACAATATTGTCGGAGGTCCGTATAAGGCTGATATGCGCACCCAAATGCACGAAGCCATGATGCAGGTCTTTGAACCTGTCCGTTATGGCGTGATTACCGCCGACGCGGCCATGCCATGCCAATGGTCCGCCGAATTGAAATGTTATTGCGCAACTCCACCCGGGGCGCCCCAGCCCACCTGATGGGAACCTTTGCCGCTCTGCTCCGTATGTTTAACCGGAACAATGATTTAGCGTGAAGGAGAGAGGCAAATGAAAGGTATTTTATTGTGGCTGGTCGGGGTGCCGATCCCGGTGATTATTCTGATCTATCTGTTGTTTTAACAAATTATAGACCCGCCTTGTCGCGGGTCCTCTTATGGTTTAGCGTGTGATCCGGATTTTAATAAAAGGATACAAACGCATGAACTATCTCGTCCTTGTCCGTCACGGGCAATCCCAATGGAACCTCGAAAACCGCTTCACCGGTTTTTACGATATCGAATTGTCCGACCTTGGCCGTGAAGAGGCCGCCAGCGCAGGACGCCGCCTGAAAGACCTCGGCGCGAAATTCGATCAGGTTTTCACCAGCACATTAAAGCGCGCGAACAACACGGCGCGCATCGCCCTTGAAAATGCAGGGCAGGCCGATTTGATCGACACGATGATTGCGCATGACGATTTGCGTGAGCGTGATTATGGCGACCTGACCGGCCTCAACAAAGATGAAACACGCGCGAAGTACGGCGACGAACAGGTTCATATCTGGCGCCGTTCGTATGATGTTGCCCCTCCCGGCGGTGAATGTTTGCAGGATGTCGTTGAAAAACGCGTTCGCCCCTATTACGAAGCGAACATCAAGCCGCGTCTGGAGAAGGGGGAAAATATCCTTGTCGCCGCGCACGGCAATAGCTTGCGGGCACTTTTGATTATCATTGGTGCCGAAACGCCGGAAACCATCAACGCCGCCGAAATGGAAACAGGCGTTCCGGTGGTGTTTGAAATGGATGGCGCGAAAATTTTAAAGCGCTATGCCCTGACAGACAAAAAAGCCGCATAAGAAATTTGGTCCCCGCCAGCAAGAGCGGGGACCAGACCTTCTATAGGAGAGAGAAGGTCAAACCTTAGCGAACAGACGCTTTTCCCGAACCGGATACAGAGCCGGATGCGTTCAGTTCATTCAACGACAGATTTCCATTATTGTCGGTATCGAGCGATGTAAAGCTGGATGTATTGCCTGTCGCATCGAATTCGGACTTACTCAGGCCGCCGGAACGGTCTGTGTCATAAGTGCCAAAACTTTGCGATGTGTAAGCGCCAGCAGACGTTCCGGCGGAACCAGAAGTCCCGGTGGAAGTCCCTGTAGAACCGGATGTTCCCGCAGATGTTCCTGTTCCGGCACCTACGCCGATATTCGCACCAAGACCTGTTTTTGTACCGGATGTGCCGATGCCAATCCCGGCGCCAGTATCGACGCTCGCTCCACTTCCGCCTATACCTGTGCCAACACCCACAGAGGTGCCGGAGCCTGCGCTAACGCCCACGCCTTGTGCCTGGGCCGAAATTGGCAGGGCAATGAAACCGGCGGCAAGAGCCGTCATTGCGTAGAATTTGAGTTGGTTCATAATATTCCTCCTTAAGTTGACTAGACAAAGATAATGGCATTGGTTGCGGGCGAAAATGGCGCGGCGGTGTGAATAAAATAGGATGGTTTGTAACAGATATGTAACCTTGCCGTTTAAAGACAAAAAGACCCCGTAGAAAGCGGGGTCTTTATGCCTGTTAGTTGTTACCGGCCATGCGTTGGGATTCAATCCCTTCCAGTTCGGCCAATGATAACCTGCCATCGCCGTTCACATCGAGAACAGTGAAATCGCCGTGCGTGTGGCCTTGTGCGTTCATTGCCATGTATTCATCAATTGTCAGTCCGCCGGAACGGTCGGAATCAAACGTTGTAAATAATTGTTGCTCCGTCAGTTGTGTCGGCATGGACGTCAACGGTTCCGGTTGTTCGCCTGTATAGGCGTTGGCAACCGCGGGGATGAGAATGCCAGCGGCAAAAACAAGCGCCAGTTTTATATTGAGGGTATTTTTCATGTCGTCCTCCTGCATTTCATTGCAGCAGGACCAATGAGTAAAGGCGCAGAAAAGTTCAAAGAAAAACCCGCCAAGCGGCGGGCTTCTATCAATCGTAATTAAACCGCGAAGGAAGGCATATGTTTCTGTCGTGATAGGTAACCAGACGGTTGCGTAGATCACGCCAATAGCGCGATTGCCACATGCCTATCTCATTTTCGACTTTTGCGGCCACATTCAGACAATCCTTGATTTCATTCGCGTCCGGTTCGAGCGAGTCGCAGGCCATGCTCAGATCCAGACTATAGGCAGCCACGCTAAAACTCTGTCCGAAATTTTCGGCGCGGTTATTCATGGCAATCCGCATGGCTTGAGAGTAACGTTCTGTGTCATAGCTAAGATTATCCAGGCATAAATCAGCGGCATTTGCCTGAAAAGCCATGGTCAGGGCCGTTGCCGTTGTCACAAAGAAAGCTGTTGTTTTCATCCCGATCTCCTAAATTCCATAATTTTAATAACCCTGGCAGGGCAGTAGATCAATAAAAAAAACCCGCCAAGGCGGCGGGTTTTTGTAAATTAGCGGCGAATACCGAGCTTTTCGATCAGGGCCTTGTAGCGGCCTTCATCTTTGTTCTTCAGGTAGTCCAGCAGGCTGCGGCGGTTTGCGACGAGACGCAGAAGACCACGGCGGGAGCTAAAATCTTTTTTGTTTGTTTGCATGTGTTCAGACAGCGTGTTGATACGGGCTGTCATGATTGCCACCTGAACTTCCGGCGAACCAGTGTCGTTTGGCTTTGTTGCGTTGTCAGCGATAACTTTCGCTTTTGCTTCTGTTGTAATCGACATCAATCTTTCCTTTCAGTTTTTAGAGCCCATCGTCGTCAGCCGGCGGGCGGGCTCATAGATTAAAAATACGGATCGGATGAAGTTCGGGTCCCACTACATCGACGAGGGCGATTGGCCGTTTGTCGAAGGTCGTCAGGGCCGTCACCGGCTGGCCGCCATTCCAGTCTATCCCCGCGTTTGACATACGCTCTAAGTCGGGTTTCGAAAGGAGGGCAATCATATTGCCGTTTTTCAACCGGGCTGCCTCTTGTTCCCGTAGGGCCAGCACCGGGATGTCGTCCAGGGCGGTCGTCAGGGGAAGCAAAGCCTTTTCCAGGTCCGGGTTATCGGATGAATCCCGGAAAAAGTCCAGTGAAATCGCGTTTTCGAGCGTAAAAGGGCCGACTTCCGCCCGTTCGAGGGCAGTTATATAGCCGTAGCAGCCCAGTTTCAGGCCTAGATCCCGCCCTATGGCGCGGACATAGGTGCCTTTGCCGCAGAGGCAGCGGAAGGAGGTTTTATGCGCTTCATGGGTCGTTATTTCTAATTCTTCGATATAAACAAGGCGTGGCTTGATATCGACTTCTTCGCCGCTGCGGGCGATATCATAGGCGCGTTCCCCGTCAATCTTGATCGCGGAAAATTGCGGCGGGATTTGTTCGATGTCGCCGATGAATGCGGGCAGCAGGGCCTCGATTTCGGCACGGGTCGGGCGCTTGGCGGATGTATGGATGGCGGTGCCTTCGGCATCATCTGTCGTGCGTTGTTCACCCCAGGTTACTTCGAAATTATAAACCTTATAGGTGTCCTGAACATACGGGACCGTCTTCGTCGCCTCGCCAAGCGCAATCGGCAGAATGCCGGAGGCGAGGGGGTCGAGCGTGCCCGCATGCCCCGCCTTTTGCGGTTTCAGCGCGCGTTTGACGATGGACAGCGCCTGATTGGACGTCATGCCAACGGGTTTGTTCAGATTGACCCAGCCGTCAACCTTGTTGCCTTTTTTCGTACGTGCCATTTTTTGCCTTTTGTCATTCTGAGCGCAGCGAAGAATCCCATGAGATCCTTCGCTGCGCTCAGGATGACAGTATCATTATTGTTGTTCTTTATCCTGATCCGAATATTCGATACTGCGGATGATGCCTTCGAGGTGAGAGGCATTGTCGAAGCTTGTGTCTTTGCGGAATTGCAGTTTTGGCGTGAATTTCAATTGTGTGCCGCGATTGATTTCCTTTTGGAAGTAATGCGCCTCTTTGTTCAGGGCAGGAAGGATTTCATCCATATTCAGACCGCCTAATGAGAGTACATAGGCATAAGCATGTTTAAGGTCTGGCGAAACGCGCACTTCTGTCACCGTTACGCCAGAGGCATTGAGCAAAGCGGGCTCATGAAAATGGCCGCGTGCCAACGTTTCGGCGATCACATGTTTGATCTGTTCGCCGACACGCAGCATGCGTTGTGATGGTTGGTTAGAAGTACTACGCGTCATATTTTGGTGGTTGTCCCATTAATTTTCTAAGGCCGTCTTTGGCATTCTTTAAAAGCTGATCCGGCGTTATTCCTTGTTCTGCGGCCATTTCCACAATTCGCCCTTTGAGCATATTGTTCGATTCCTCCGCAAATTCTTTACCGAGCTTTTCGGCAAAATTATCGGACATTGCAAAAGGCAAGTCTTCGTCAGCAATTCCGCTTTCAGCCCCAAGGGCAGCGAGCCTTTGACGTTCTTCACGAGAAATCGGCGTCCAGTTGTTCGCCGGGTCTTCGTTGAATTCACGGATCAAACGGTCTTTCTCGCTCTCAGCCATGGGTTATGCCAGTGTTCTTGCTTCCTCGACGACTTCGTAACATTCGATGATGTCGCCTTCCATGATGTTTTCGTAGTTTTCAAAGGCCATACCGCATTCGGTGCCTTCTTTGACTTCCTTAACCTCATCCTTGAAGCGCTTCAGTGTTTTGAGCGTGCCATTGTCATGGATGACCACGTTGTCACGCAGCAAGCGTACGCTCGCCCCGCGTTTAACCATACCGGCCGTGACCATACAGCCCGCGATCTTCCCGACCTTCGTAATGTTGAAGACCTGGCGGATTTCGGCCTGACCCAGATATTCTTCGCGCAAGGTGGGGGATAGCATTCCGGAGAGGATCGCCTTCGCATCATCGATGACGTTATAGATGATGTTGTAGTAGCGGATATTGACGCCATCACGTTCGGCCTGTTGACGCGCCTGTGCATTCGCACGGACGTTAAAGCCAACGACCATTGCATTGGATGCTTTCGCCAGCGTGATATCGGATTCGGTAATACCACCAACGCCGGAGTGCAGGATTTGAATGCCGATTTCGTCGTTTTCCTCGGTCATCTTGTTCAAAGAGCCAATGATCGCCTCGACGGATCCATGCACGTCGCCCTTGATAAGGACAGGCAGGATTTTCTTTTCGCCTGCAACACGCGCCGCAGCCAGAATATCTTCGAACGATTTGCCCTGACGTGACGTGGACATGGCAGCAGAAGCCTTTTCACGACGTTTGCGGTCACGATATTCGCTGATTTCACGCGCCTTGGCTTCGGTTTCGACGACGTTCAGAATGTCTCCCGCATCGGGCGTGCCGTTGAGGCCGAGAACCTCGACCGGCTGTCCCGGAACAGCGGCATCAAGCTGTTTGCCTTTGTCGTCATACAGCGCACGAACACGGCCCCACTGGGCGCCAACGACAAAGATATCGCCGGTTTTAAGTGTACCTTTTTGGATCAAAACCGTGGCGACAGAACCGCGGCCCTGTTCCATTTTGGATTCAACAACCGCACCTTCGGCCGGACGATTTTGCGCGGCCTTCAGTTCCAGAATCTCTGCTTGCAGGAGAATGGCTTCTTCCAGCTTATCGAGATTGATTTTCTTTTTCGCGGAAATCTCGACGGCCTGTGTATCGCCGCCCAGTTCTTCCGTGATAATTTCATGTTGCAAAAGATCCTGCTTAACCCGATAGGCATCGGCATCCGGCAGGTCGATTTTGTTAATCGCCACAATAATAGGAACTTTTGCGGCCTTGGCATGATTAATCGCTTCAATCGTCTGAGGCATGATTGAATCCGCAGCGGATACGACCAGGACGACGATATCCGTTACATTCGCGCCGCGCGCCCGCATTTCGGTAAAGGCGGCGTGGCCCGGCGTATCGAGGAATGTGATTTTTTGACCGCTGGACATTTGTATCTGGTATGCGCCGATATGCTGGGTAATGCCCCCGGCTTCGCCAGACACGACATCTGTCGAACGGAGCGCATCGAGCAGGGAGGTTTTTCCATGATCGACGTGACCCATAATGGTGACGACCGGAGGACGTGCAACCATATCTTCGGCTTTGTCATCCAAACCGCCAAGACCCATTTCAATATCGGATTCGGTAACGCGTTTTACAGTATGACCAAAATCCGTCACGATAATTTCCGCCGTGTCGGCATCAATTGACTGATTGATTGTCGCCATAACGCCCATTTTCATGAGCGCCTTGATAACATCCGAGGCGCGCTCGGTCATGCGGTTCGCGAGTTCCTGTACCGTGATAAATTCCGGCACCGTTACTTCGCGGAAAACTTTTTGGGCTGCTTCCTTCGGTCCCATTGCCATTTTGCGTGCCTTGTCGCGGGCGCGTTTGGTGGCGGCAAGAGAGCGTCCGCCATCGCGGTCGAAGTCCTGACTCAACACCTTGGAGACAGTCAGTTTGCCGCCGCGTATGGCGCCATCGTTACTGCCGCGCGGGGAACGGACGTTGCCGCGACGCAGACGGTCGCGTGTGGATTCTTCATCATCGGTTGTGGGGGCGCGATAGGCAGGCGCGGCCGGTGTGTAGGAACGCACCTGATCTTGACGGGCCGCATTCGCGGCTTCCTGTTTTGCCTTTTCCTCACGCTCGATTTTCTCGAGTTCTTCAAGCTCCATCCGACGAAGATCATCAAGGCTGGGTTTGCCCGAAGCCTTACCGCTTTCATCGGACTTTGGTGTTTCTTTGCGGACAGCCATGCCAATTCCTTCGGAATTGACGGCCCGTTCTTTCTTTGGTGCGGACAAGGCTTCGCGCAAGGCTTTGGCGCGCGCATCGCGCTCTTCGCTTGTTAGATTGTGAAGGTCGCTGCCGTCAACCGGAGACGTCGATGTTTGCTGTTCGGGTGCGGTTTCCGCGCCGCGGGCGCCAACCCGGCGGCGACGAACCTCGACCACGGTGCCACCGCGACCGCCCGTCAGATTCGAGCGCGCCTGTGCCGCCGCAGAACCTTTCAGGCTCAACGTGCCGCCGCCGCCCTTACCGGAGAGGGTCAGTGGTTTTTTTTCATTGTCTTTACCGTCAGTCATTACCTTGCTTTCTTCGTTGGTCTTCATTGTCATCCTGAGGGCTCAGCCCGAAGGATCTCTTTTTCTTTGCCGAGATCCTTCGCCTTTGGCTCAGGATGACAGCATATCTTCTTGGCGTGTATGCCGGAGCATAATTACGCGCTCACCGCTTCGGCGGATGATTCTTCATCGGCGAACCAGCTTTCGCGGGCTTTCATGATCAAGCTTTCGGCTGTCTTGTTGGACATAGAGCCTTCACCGAGGATTTCGATGAGTTCGTCTGTGGCCAGGTCGGCAAAGTCATCCTTGGATTTCACGCCAGCTTCGCCAAGCTTGATGATCTGATCGGCGGTAAGGCCGTTCATTTCGAGAAGGTCTTGCTGAATACCCAGCTTTTCCGACTGTTCCTTGAGCTTGGCTTCTTGTTCGTCGAGGTAATTGTTGGCGCGGTTGATCAGTTCCGCCGCGACTTCTTCGTCAAAGCCCTGGATTTGCATCATTTCGTCGACCGGTGTTTCGGCGATATCTTCGATCGTTGCAAAACCTTCGGATACCAGAAGCTGCGCGATGACTTCGTCAACATCGAGGCCCGCGATGAAGAGGGCGGAACGTGTCTTGAATTCTTCGGCGCGGCGTTCGGATTCTTCGGCTTCCGTCATGATATCGATATCCCAGCCGGAAAGCATGGAGGCGAGGCGTACGTTCTGGCCGCGGCTACCAATGGCTTTCGAAAGCTGTTCTTCCGGCACGACAACATCCATACGTTTTTTCTGTTCATCGAGAACCACTTTGGCCACTTCCGCGGGCTGAAGCGCGGAAACGATAAAGCGGGCAATGTCTTGTGACCATGGAACGATGTCGATTTTCTCGCCGCCCAATTCGTTGACGACCGCCTGAACGCGGGAGCCGCGCATACCAACGCACGCGCCAACCGGATCGATAGAGCCATCACGGGAAGCAACGGCGATTTTCGCGCGTGAACCCGGATCACGGGCCACGGCCTTCACCTCGATTACGCCATCATATATTTCCGGCACTTCCTGTTTAAAGAGGGCGGCCATGAATTGCGGATGGGAACGGGAGAGGAAAATCTGCGGCCCACGGATTTCCTGACGTACATCATAGATATAGGCGCGGACGCGATCACCCGTTTTCAGATGTTCGCGTGGCAGGGATTCATCGCGGCGCAGAAGGCCTTCGCCCTTGCCGCCGATATCGATGGTCGCATTGCCGTATTCAACGCGTTTGACGACACCATTGATGATTTCGCCGACGCGATCCTTGAATTCTTCGAATTGTTTTTCGCGCTCCGCCTCACGGACCTTTTGCACGATTACCTGCTTCGCCGTTTGCGCGGCGATACGGCCGAAATCGAGGGGCGGCAGGTCATCGATCAGGAATTCCCCGATAGCGGCATCTTTTTTGATGCGTTTGGCTTCATCGAGAGTCAGCTGGCGCACTTCGTCTTCCACGACTTCAACGACTTCGCGGTAACGTTTCAGGTCGATCAGGCCGGATTTGCGGTCGATCGTGGCGCGGATGTCATGGTCATGACCGTATTTGGAGCGGCCAGCCTTTTGAATGGCTTCTTCCATGGCTTCCAAAACGATATTCCGGTCGATATTCTTTTCACGGGCGACAGCGTCAGCGACTTGCAGCAATTCCATTTTCTTTTCCTTCAAGGTCCTTTTCGTGTTTAGGCGGTTTGGGTTGTCGGTTGAGGTTTCGGTTTCTTCGTGGCCTTGATCAGTTCATCGGTAAGAACGAGGCGGGCCTTTTTAATATTGTTCAGTTCCAGCGTATGTTCGGTATTATCGACATGGATTTTGATGAATTCACCGTCGGAACCAAGGACTTTCCCGCGAAAGCGTTTTTGTCCTGATTCTGTCGGCATATCCAGTTCGATCTTTGCCTCAAAGCCCTTATACTTCTCGAAATCATCCGCTGTGATGAGCGGGCGGTCGATTCCGGGAGAGCTGATTTCCAGTGTATAGGCACCAGGAATAGGGTCTTCCACTTCCAGCAGGGGCGAGATGACCTTGTTGATTTTCGTGCAATCATCAATGCCAAGGCTGCCGTCCGCCGGGTTTTCGCAAAGAATCTGCAGAATTCCGCTTTGAAATTCGACCAGAACAAGGCGGTAGCCCAAATCCTCGATGGCCGGGCGGACGATGTTGATGATCTTCAATTCTTGCGGTGTATTCTTCATAAACTCTTGTCTTTACTGGTCTTTTCCCCGATTTGGTAACAAAAAAGGCGGGCCGTTTTGAACGCCCACCCCTATCATACGATCGGAATTTGTATGTTATATACGCTTGCCAAGCGTCATTTTCAAGCTTTTTTCTTAAATAGCAGATATGACTCGGTCCGGCCAGCAGCAACGCCTTTGGCGGCGTAGCGGGTGGTGAGCATCCAGCCCGGCGGCATAGTTTTCCAGTCGGCAGAGCGATTTGCCTGCCATTCGAACCCGCCATGGTTCATGGTCTCCGTTACCATCCATTCGGCCAACTCATCGACATCGGTCGCCATGATCAATTCACCGCCCGGTTTCAGGGTACGGAAATATTGATCCAAAGTCTCTTGGCGCACGATACGGCGTTTGTGGTGTTTTTTCTTCGGCCATGGATCGGGGTTTAGAATGTAAATCTTTTCAAGGCTCGCATCCGGAAAGGAGCGGATGAGCGTGATGGCATCATCCATCCAGACGCGGATGTTGCCGTGGTCCATACCGATGATGGACTTGAGAAACGCCGACATGCCGTTGATAAACGGTTCCGCCGCGATGTAGTTGCGGTCAGGATGCGTTTCCATCAGGGCCTTCACATGTTCCCCATTGCCAAAGCCGATTTCAAAGACAACTGGCTGAGGATTCGCGAAAAGCGCATTCATATCCATATCGCGCTGCTGCGTCACTTTATCTTCCGGCACGGTGAGGGCGGGCAGCATGGAATCGATCACGTCCTGACGTGACGCGCCCAACGGGCGGCCGATCCGGCGGCCAAAGACGCGGCGGGGAAGGACTTCTGTGATGGTTTCCGTTAATTTCGACATTAATTCTTCTCTTGTCATCCTGAGCGAAGCGAAGGATCCCATGAGATCCTTCAGTCGCTGCCGCTCCTTCAGGATGACAGCAGAGAGGATTTAGACTACCCCAGAATATCCTGCAAGGGTTTTACGAGGTCCAGTTTTTCCCAGCTGAAACCGCCATCGGCTTCTGCCTTGCGGCCAAAGTGACCATAGGCCGCCGTGCGGGCATAGATCGGGCGGTTCAGTTGCAGGTGTTCACGAATGCCACGCGGCGACAGGTTGATCACCTTACCGATCGCGGCGGCAATCGCGGCCTCTGGCACTGTGCCCGTCCCATGCGTGTTGACGTAGAGCGAAATCGGTTTCGACACGCCGATGGCATACGATACTTGCAGGGTGCATTTGTCGGCATAGCCCGCCGCCACGATGTTCTTTGCCACGTAACGCGTGGCATAGGCCGCAGAGCGGTCAACCTTTGTCGGGTCTTTCCCCGAAAACGCGCCGCCGCCGTGAGGGCAGGAGCCGCCATAGGTGTCGACAATGATCTTGCGGCCCGTCAAGCCGGAATCGCCAACCGGACCGCCGATGACAAAGCGGCCTGTCGGGTTGATGTAGAGTTCCTCCTCGGATGGCAGCCAGCCTTCCGGTAAAACTTTGGCAATATAGGGAATGACCATATCGCGAACGTCTTGTTGCGAAACGCCTTCTATATGTTGTGTGGATAGCACAACCGATGTCGCGCGGACGGGTTTACCGTCGCGGTATTCCAAAGACACTTGCGATTTCGCATCGGGGCCGAGTTTGTCAAGGATTCCCTTGTGACGGTCTTCGGCGAGCAGGCGGAGAATTTCATGGCTGTAGTGAATGGCAGCCGGCATAAGCTCTTCCGTTTCACGGCAGGCATAGCCGAACATAATGCCCTGGTCGCCCGCGCCTTCGTCCTTGGCGCCAGCAGCATCAACACCAACGGCAATGTCGGCGGATTGGCCATGAACGCGGCAATCAACATTCAGGTGTTTCCAATGGAAGTCATCCTGTTCATACCCGATTTTTTTCACCGTCTTACGGGCGATATCTTCCATGATTTCCTTGGTTATGGAAGCGGGGCCGCGTACTTCGCCGATCAATCCGACATAGTTGGTCGTCGCCACCGTTTCAACGGCGGTGCGGGCATATGGATCTTCGGATAAAAATTTATCGACAATCGCATCCGATATCTGATCGCAGACTTTATCGGGATGGCCCTCGGATACGGACTCGCTCGTAAAGATAAAATCCTGCAGATCCGGTTGGTGATGGGGGTGTTCGATGTTTTTCAAGTTCGTGGTTCCAATCATAAAGGTTCTTTCGCGTTCTTTGGTTAAAGTGCGAAAGGATACCCCGTTGGAAACAGCCTATCAAGCGGTCATTGGTCTTGGTTCTTCAGGTTTTCTGCCATAGATTTGACAAGCTTGAAAAGATCCTTGCGGAGCTTGGGATTCTCAATCGAATAGTAAACGCGGATCAGTTCGATTGTTTCCTTGCGCTTAAGAATATCTTCCGGCCCTTCGAATGGGGCCTGATCATTTTCCGCAAGGCCAATATTAAAGGCCGCCGCGCCCCCCTCGTAATTGTCGAAGAAGAAGGTGACAGGAATATCCAGAACCTTGCTGAATTCATACAAGCGGCTGGCGCTAATACGGTTTGCACCATTTTCGTATTTCTGGATCTGTTGGAAGGTGATGCCGACTTGCTCCGCCAGTTTTTCCTGGCTCAAGCCCAGAAGCGAACGCCTTTGACGCAACTGTGTCCCCACATATTCGTCAATTGAATTTGCTTTGCCTTTCTTCCGAGGCTGCACCGTTTTTTCTGTTTTCAATTTCAAAGAAGAAGCCATCACCCAAATCACTACTTATTGTTGTTACTACGTTCATGAATATTCATAAGGTAGCAAACGTAGCAACGCCTACTGAGGTATGCAAGCAATGATTTCAGATAGTAACCTTTAGTTTATAGGCGGGAGCGGATTTTTATAATATTAGAGAAAACTCCTGTCAGGATATAAGCCAAACTTGCCAAAAACAAAAGTGGCTGTAGGGCCCAAGGCCAGAAGGGGGAGCGATTTTCGAGTGCGCGGGGCAACAAGGAGACGAGCGAGGCTTCTTGATTCAGGGGGGCGCTGTCAATAATCCTGCCGTACGCGTCGATTATACCCGACATGCCGGTATTGGCCGAACGCATCACAGGGATACCTGATTCGATAGCACGCAGGCGTGTCTGGGCAAAATGCTGGAAGGGGCCCGCACTTACGCCATACCATCCGTCATTTGTAGCGTTCACAATCCATTGGGGCTGTACGTTTGCAAATTTTGCCGCGATATCATCGGGAAAGATGACCTCGTAACAGACAAGCGGGCTGAACGGCGGTACGTTGGCGCGAGAAATAGTGGTAGGGCCGGCCCCGCGTTCAAAGCCACTGTAACCGGTCACGGCCTTGATCGGGATCAGATTTTGAAACGGAATAAATTCGCCGAAAGGGACCAGGTGGAATTTGCTGTAGAGCGCCAGCGTATTCATGTCCCGATCCAAAAATGCGATGCTGTTTGAAAATTTGGCTTCCTCCCCGCTGTCGTCCCTAAACAGCATGCCGGTGATCAGATAGGCATCACTATCCGTATAGCTGCGGAGCATTGCCTGCATTCGATCGACATTGTTGCGGTCCATATAGATGGAGGGTGATATCGCTGTTTCCGGCCATATAATAAAAACAGAACGTGGTTTGATTGGCCCGAAATCGAATTTTTCCGAGAGGCTGAGCGTTTTAATAAAATTATCTTGTGTCGCGTCCGGGTCCCATTTCATGGTTTGCGGAATATTCGGCTGTACCACCACGACGCCTGCATTGGTATTGAATGCAGTGGGATTGCCATCAAGCCGCGCCTGTCCCCAAAGATAAAGCAAGCCCATGGAAGAAATCACGGTGAGGACGACGCCGATGCGTTTCTTACAAGAGGAATGTGTTGTCGTGGCGGCGTAACCCAGTATCGCCGCCCATAAGGTGGTCAGGAAGGTCATGCCGAACGCGCCGATCAGGGAGAAACCTTGCGCCATCGACAGCGTATCGGCCCACATATAACCATAGAGATTCCATGGAAATCCGGTAAAGGCGTGGCCGCGGCACCAGTCGGAGAAGGTGAGCATCAACGCAAAGGCAAAAACGCCGCCCCAGGCATGGGGTTTTGAAAAAAGGCGTGCGAGCGCCAGATAAGTTGCGGTAAAGAAGGATAAAAGCAATGGCAGGCCGATGACGGAAAGCGGCCAGACCCAGGCAAATTCATTGCCTTCGATCAACAGCGCATTGCCGATCCACCAAAGGCCGGTCGTAAAGTAGCCGAGCGCAAAACAGAAGGCGATCCGGAAGGATTGTGCCGCCGAGACGGAATTTTTCCAAAGCGCATAGAGCGCGGCGATGCCCGCCAGACCGAGCCCCCAGATCGATGTCGGGGCCATGGAAAAGGCTGTGGCGATCCCTATTACAAGGGCTGTTGGGTACAGGACGAGCGATTTAAGCTTTTCGGACTTCATGGCGCCGGATCATAGAGGAAAAGCGAAGGGCGGGCTATGCCTTTCACGCCATCATTTTGACAAGCGTCGGGGGGGCATTCTCTGCCTTGCCAGGGGATGACGTGCCTGGTCTATACCTCGTCCGGTGAGGCCTTTGGAGGGAGATTGCGCAGACGCAGGCGGCCCACTTTGGCCATGTCGGCATCCAGAACTTCGATGACCATGCCGGAGGAATGGCGCAGGATATCCCCACGCGCCGGTACACGGCCTGCGATGAACATGGCAAGGCCGCCGAGCGTTTCCACTTCCTCGCGCTCTTCCTCACTCATATGGATTTCGCCGTAACGGTCCTCGAAATCGTCGATATCCATCCGGCCATTGACAATCAGGCTGCCATCCGATTTTTCCACGACATGGAATTCCTCCTCATCGTCGAATTCATCGTCAATATCGCCGACAATAACCTCTATCACATCATTGATAGTCACAAGCCCGTCGATACCGCCGAATTCATCCATAACAAGGGCCATGTGCTTCCTGTCCTGACGCATCATGTGCAAAAGATCGATGACAGGCATGGATGGCGTCACAATCTCAACCTCGCGCACCATGTCGGCAATAACAATCTCCTTGCCTTCCAGAAGGCGGGCCAGAACGTCCTTGATATGGATGGTTCCCACAACATCGTCCAGCTTGTCACGGTAGACAGGAATCCGGCTGTACTGGTTCTCGATAAGGATGGATTTCAACTCATCAAAAGACGCGCCGATATCAATTGCCACAATGTCGACCCGCGGGATCATAACATCGTGCACGGATTTTTCGTGCGTCTGAAGGACGTTCGCCACCAGTTCGTGGTGTGTATCGATAGAGGGCTGATCGCTGCTTTCCTCGATCTCCTCGATATATTCCTCAAGCGCTTCACGCAGGTTGTTGGAATTGCTTTCCTTGCCTTTGATCAGGCCCTTAAACCACGCGACGGGGCCATATCTGCCCGTGCCAGGCATATTCGCCGAAGATGTGGGGGGAGAGGATTTGTTCAAAGCGCCTGGGCGCTGGTCCGGTTCGTCGTCTGACATTTCGTTCAACATAGTCCCGCGATTATGGCACAAAGTTTTCGTTGATGTAAGGATTTTGAATATTCAGTCTTTCTAATATTCTTATTTCGGTTGTTTCCATCACGGTGGCTTCATCGTCATCCATGTGGTCGTAGCCCAGAAGATGCAAAGTGCCGTGTACCAGCAAGTGGATAAAATGGTCCTTCATGGATTTGCCCTGTTCCACCGCCTCACGCTCCAGCGTTTCATAGGCGAGGATCAGGTCGCCAATATGGACCGGCCCTTCGGGCGGCAGCGGGTCGTCAGCATCGAGACTTGCGAAACTTAAAACATTCGTCGGTTTGTCCATACCCCGATACTCGCGGTTCAGAACATGCACCAGATCGTCATTCGCCAGAACGGCCGAAACCTCAACGTCCCTGCCTTTGATATCATCCGGTAATTTACCGGCTTCGATGGCCAGCCGCACAACATCGTGGACGATGGTTTCAATATCGGCGAATGCAGATTCCCACGCCGGGTCCTGCACGGATACATCGATTTCTACATCAGTCATGTTGCTTGCCGTGTTTGTCGTAGGCGGCAATGATTTTGCCGACGAGTTTGTGGCGGACGACATCTTCGGCCGTGAAATGGATCATCGATACTTCTTCGATTCCCTTTAGAATGCCGATAGCATCCTGTAGCCCCGATATTGTTCCCTTGGGCAGGTCGACCTGCGTCGGGTCTCCGTTGATGACCATTTTTGTATTTTGGCCCATACGGGTTAAAAACATCTTCATTTGCATAGCTGTTGTGTTTTGCGCTTCGTCGAGTACGACAAACGCATTTTTCAGCGTGCGTCCCCGCATAAAGGCAAGCGGGGCAATTTCTATGTCGCCGCTAGCAATTTTTTTCGTCACTGTTTCGGACGGCATGAGTTCGCGCAGTGAGTCATAAATTGGGCGAAGATAGGGGTCGATCTTTTCCAGCATGTCGCCGGGCAGAAAGCCAAGACGTTCGCCAGCCTCGACCGCCGGGCGCGTGAAGACGAGACGCTCTACAATTCCTTCGCGATACATTTCAACGGCGGCGGCAACGGCAAGGAAGGTTTTTCCCGTACCGGCCGGGCCAATACCGAATACCATGTCGTGTTTGCGCATGGCATCAATATAAACGGCCTGATTGGGGGTGCGCGCGGTGACAACACGGTTACCAGCGCCTTTTATTCCTGCTTTTTCATCGAGGAAGTTTTCGCGCACGGAAAGGGGCAACGGCTCCGATCCCGTCTTTGGCTCTCCCTTCACAAATCGAAGCGCGGCGTCAAAATCGGCGATTGTCACATCCTGATTTTTCTGCAGGCGTTGCCACATCATATCCAGAATGATTTCGGCGTTCTGCGTGGCCTTGTTCGATCCCTTGATCGAAAGTGCGTTGCCGCGACTGGCGATGTCGATATCCAGCACATTTTCGAGATAATGGAGGTTTGCATTGTGTTCCCCGAAGAGAAGGGGGATCAGGCTGTTATCATCAAAGGTTAGAGAAACCCTTTTGTCATTGTCCTTGGTTATGGCGCTGCCTCGTCACGTTGTTGCGATAGGATAAGTATAACACAAAATCAGGCGGATTTGGCAATCATTTCAACGGTTTCAATCTCGCCGCGCAGCGCGGTTGCGGATGCGCCCGTTATCTTTACGTTAACGATTTCGCCGATCAGCCGCTCGTTTCCGGGCACGTTGATAGACTGATTATACGGCGTGCGGCCTTGGATTTGGCCGGCGCGCTGTGACGGGCGTTCAAAAAGTACCGGAACCGTCATGCCCACGGTGCGATTGTTGAATTCTTCAAACTGGCTGGTAAGCAGGGCTTGAAGGCGGAGAAGGCGTTCCTGTTTCACAGGTTCCGTAATCTGCGCAGCCTGAATGGCCGCCGCAGGTGTGCCGGGGCGCGCCGAATATTTGAATGAGTACGCGCTCTGGTATCCGATATCGCGGACCAGTT
The DNA here is from genome assembly GCA_946481075.1 of uncultured Alphaproteobacteria bacterium. Next base: position 561,902 of record CAMLMC010000001.1, on the reverse strand, counting down.
GCATCGTGTCTTCGAAATCTTCTTCCGTTTCGCCGGGGAAGCCGACGATAAAGTCGGATGACAGGGCAATGTCGGGACGGCCTTTGCGTAGGTTCGCAATGATATCACGGTAAAGATCCGCCTCATGCTTGCGGTTCATGGCCTTTAAGATTCGGTTTGATCCGCTTTGTACCGGCAGATGCATATAGGGCATCAGTTTTTCGATATCGCGGTGTGCGTCGAGCAAATCCTGTTCCATATCGCGTGGGTGCGAAGTGGTATAGCGGATACGTTTGATCGCATCGATCTTGGCGACTTCTTCAATCAAACGGGCCAGGCCCCAAACAGAGCCATCGGGATTTTCACCATGGAACGCGTTGACATTTTGGCCCAGCAACGTGATTTCCTTGACGCCCATATCGGCGAGGCGTTTCACTTCATCCATCACATCGGCAACACGGCGTGAACTTTCGGCACCGCGTGTGTAAGGTACGACACAGAATGTGCAGAATTTGTCGCAGCCTTCCTGTACCGAGACAAACGCATTCGGTCCTGTGGGTGTCAGTTCGGACGCCGGGAGCATGTCGAATTTTGCCTCGGTCGCAAGATCGGTGTTCACCACGCGCTCGGCGCCTGCGCGAAGCATCATTTCTGGCAGCTCATGATAGGCCTGCGGTCCGAAGACCATATCGACGGTCGGGGCGCGCTCCATAATAAAGTCGCCTTCGGCCTGCGCCACGCATCCGGCAACGGCAATAATGGTCTTTTCACCCTTTTGGGCGCGGTCTTCCTTGATCTCACGCAGGCGGCCTATTTCGGAAAAAACTTTATCCGTGGCTTTTTCGCGAATATGACAGGTATTCAGGATGACCATATCGGCATCGTCCGGCGTTTCCGTGGGGGTATAGCCCAGCGGGGCCAAAATATCGGCCATACGGCGGCTGTCATAGACGTTCATCTGGCAACCCCAGGTCTTAATGAACAGCTTCTTATCCTTGTTGTGCGGTGCGTCTTGATCCTTGCTCATGGGGCGTTATTAATCATGTCTGGCGGAAATCATCAAGGAAATCCAACGGGCATGCCAGGCCGACCGTAATTTTGGGTATCAATTTGTCAATAAGGAGTAATATTATGTCTGAGAACACCCTGTCTGATATTTTAAGCACTGCTGTTCGAAGCCATCATTTCCTAAGCAAGCTTATCGACCAATCCGCCAATCTTTTATTGAATGAAATCAATCTGATTTCCTGCTTCAGAGGCGCGGAATTAATCACCGGCATTGGAAAAGACAAAGATTCCGTTGTTGAGGTTTACTTCAACGGAAATGAAGAAAATGGTGTAAGCGGTTGGTTTAAAACATGTTTTTATGGTGACGGAACCGTAAAGACCCTCCATTCAACCAAATCGCCCGATGGCGGGGCTGAATTGGTCAAATCCCAGCCATGGAATTTTTCATGGGGCGGCTATGGTGAGAGGGAAGTGGTAGGGACTGTTCTGCTTCAAATAGCGGCCATAGACCCGCACGGTTTTGCCCGGTATCTGAAAAAACAGAACGTGACGAATTTTTCCTTAAAACCCGGGCATGAGTTGCCTTAACAACGTGAGGGGGAGAATTTTCTTGCCCTTTTACCCCTTATTCCGGTATTCAATCTTAACGAATAACGAGGTTGAATATGAAAAAGATTGCGCTGTGTCTGGTTCTGTCCCTGACCATGATTTCGACGGTTTCGGCCGAACCATACCGTGTTCAGGTACCGGTTGACGGCGCGGGCCGCGCCACGTGCTTTACCCCGACAGAGGCCGAAGCCGAGCAGGCGATCCGTATTCACAGCGAACTGATGGTCATTGCCCTGAACTGCCAGCATATGACACCGCGTGGCTGGAAGAATTTCTATCATCAGTATCAAGAGATTACAGCGCGTCAGGGAACTTTGATTGCGGGTTACGAAAATGTCCTGATCGATTATTACGGCAGAGCGGGGCGCCCGAACCCCGAACGCGCACTTCATGACCTGCGTACCAATTTCGCCAACAAGGTTTCGACCGACGCCGCGCGCATGCGCCCGGATATTTTCTGTTCCCGCTTTGCCCCGCGTCTGCCGAAGGTCGATAAAATGAGCGCGGCGGAATTCAAAAGCTGGGCCTCCAACTATCACAACGGCCCGCGTCCGACCGAGCCTATGTGCCGGTAGTTTCAATTTTGTCATCCTGAAGGAGCTTTGGACCGAAGGATCTCTTAATATGAGATCCTTTAATACGAGATCCTTCGCTGCGCTCAGGATGACTACGCCCTGATTCTATCTGTGGAAAACTAAAACACGCGTCTTGCGAGTAAAATGTCAGCATGTCTTTATAAGACATTCAACAATCACAATTTTCTTCTTTACCGCAAAGGAAACACGGCATGTCAGAAACATCCGTCGCTAAAAAGCAATCCGCTAACGCAGGCGCATCCGCCAAGGCCGTCGACGAGGCCCGCGAAAAACTGGAGAAGCTGCAAGAAAGCCTGACGGCCAATGACCGCGCGGAAACATCCATTTCCATCCATAACGGCCCGACGTTGAAGACCTTGCGTATGGCGGCGGCCCCAGCGATGGCGGAAAACGGCCTGTCCATTCGTGCCCCGAAACGTAGCGAGACAGGCGTTGCCAATGAATTTCTTGATACCGCGGATAGCGAACCTGTACTGATGCTGACACCTTCCAACAAAAAAACATTCCGCCGCAACCCGCTCGCCATCGTTTTGAACGGGGTGGCCGTTTTTTCGACCGTCGCGTGGATCGGATTTTGCGCATCCTATATTATGACCGATGTGGGGTGGAGCACATTGGCGGCACAGCAGCCCCATTTGCTTGGCGGGTTCATTGCCGGTATCCTCGCGCCTGTTGCCCTGATCTGGTTGATCTTCGCGTTCGTGCAACGCAGCAGCGATATCCATATGTATTCCGAAGCGTTGCGCGGCGAACTGCAATCCATGTTGTTTCCATCGGAAGAGCGGAGCCAGATCATTCACAAGGATATCGAGGGACTGGTGCGTCAGGCGGCGGAATTGTCGACCGCGTCCAAAGCCGTTCTGCGTTCCCTGCACAAGGCCCGTATGGGACTGCGTGCGGAAATTCAGGGACTGTCCGGCGTTTCCAAGAAAACGGAATTCCATATTGATCGCTTGTCCGAAAACCTCTCTGAAAAATCTGCCAAGTTGCTCTCTTTGACGGAAGAAATCGAACAGCGCACTTCGACCATAGACGAAAAGGCGCAGGCCGGTGCCGATGCGTGGGATAAGGCCACGCTGACCGTCATCGAACGTGCCGCGGAAATGGAGGCAACGCTTGGCAAGGGTGCGACAAAATTGCTCGATGCTGCCGATGCCGCGAAAGGCAAAACGGATGAAATCGGCAAAGGTCTGGAAGAATCTTATGACAGCCTGAACAGGACTGTTGATGCGATTGCCGTGCGTCTTGAAAAACTGTCCGCCGATTTCGAACAACATAAAAAAGGCCTGTCCGAAACCACCGATCACGTGGCGGAGCAAACGGGTAAATTGGGCGATATTCTGCAAGAACAAATCCGCGATCTTGAAACCATCACAACGCGCACGGTTGATTCCATGACACGTGCCGGTGCGACTATTCAGGAAAACCGTGAAGCGCTGGATTCCGGTGCCGAAAAATTGGCGAACGAAGCCGAAACGATTGCGGAGCGTTTGAATAGCGGTGTTGTCGTTATTAAGGACGCCGTCGACCATATTTCCAGCAAAACCGAGGCGATGGAACAGCAGTTGCAATTGCGTGCCGACTCCCTGCGCCATGTTGTTGATGGCATCGACAGCAAGGTGGGCGCGATTGAGACGATTGGAACCGAAACAGCGCACAAGCTCTCCGAGGGGATGAGTGTTGCCGTATCAGGTGCCGAAGCGATCAGCGGCGCCGTCCGCCGCGCGATTGAATCCCTGACCCGCGCGACGGAAGAGGCGCAAAAGCAATCGCAATCGTTGATCGATAACACAAAATCAAGCATCGATCAGTTGAATGAAGCGGGGGCCGGAAACCTCGACAACATCAAGAGCATTGTCGATATGCTTGAACAAAGCCGCGAGCAGATTCAATCGGCCTCCAGCCTTGCCGACGAGCAGGTGAACAAGCTCTCGCTCGCCGTGGAAGAGCAGGTCGATAAAATCAACATCGCACAGGCAACGTTGACCGAGCGGATTGAAAGAGTGCGCGAAGCCCTGACATCTCCTCTACAAGACGTATCACGTGCTGTGGCCGATGCAGACCTGAAACATGAGGCAATTGCGTCGACACTGGAACGCCGCGTGAAGGATTTGACCGATGCGTCCGACAAGGCCGCAGGCAATGCCGAAAAAATCCGCGACATCCTGCGTACACAGGCACAGGATATTTCTATCCTTGCGGGCCAGATCGCCGGACATTCCCGTTCGATCACCGACCAGATGTCACAGCAGAAAGACAGCTTGTCGCAAAAGGTATCGGATAGCCTTTCGCAGATTGAATCTGTTCGCGCTGCACTGGAGGAGCAATCCACCCGTCTGATTGAACTGTCACAATCCGCCGATGCCGATATCACACGCCTAACCGAAAATGTCACAAACAGCTGTGCCGAAATCGGCCGTACGACACAAACGGCGGTGAGCGATCTTACCAACCTTGAAGACACATTATCGGGCCGTATTACAACCTTGCAGGAAGCCAGCACCAAGGCGACATCCGCGATGGAAACGGTCGAGCAGAGCCTTGAAAAAACCGCGAGTGCGATAGAGCCTGTTTATATTCGTGCCGTCAGCCAAGCGAAAGAAGCCGAGGAGCAGTTCAAACTCTTGCGGGGTGAGTTCGAAGACACTACTGTCACAAATCTGTCCAATCTCAAGGAAATCGGCGCAATCTTCGATGACCGTCTGGTGAAACTCAAAGAAGGCGCGGATGAAGCCTCCCGCATCCTTGTGGAATCGAGCGACCATCTTCGTGATCGTACAGGCGATATCGAGGAAGCCGCCGCCAACGCCGCCGAGAAGATGCGCCAGCTCGAAAAATCGCTCGATGACCAGTCATCGGATATCCACCTGACAACCGATCAGGCACTGCTCAAGATCGAGGCCGTACAAAAGGCGATCAACGAACAATTCCATGAATTGTCGGTTTCCGTCGGTCAGGCTGTGGCGCAGCTTAAAGATGCGGGCGATGAATTCCAGCGTCATGCCGATCAGGCCGAAAAAGCCGCTGACGATGCCGCCGGCAAATTCGATGAGGCCGGTGCCCGTGCCCTTATCGAAAGCCGCAAGCTGTCCGAGGCCAGCGCTGAAACGGTTACCCAAGGTAAAGATCTGGTGGCATCCGTTCAGAAAGAGGCGGAGACGCTCCTTAAATCCTCGCAGTCCGCGTTGTCCGAGCTCAAACAAGCCGGTGATAGCTTCGCCTTGCGTGCACGCGAAGTGGCAGAGCAGATGAAAGTCTCGCTGAGCACCTCCCGCGAATACGGATCGGAATTGTCGTCGCAGGCCGATCTGGTTGCGGAGGCATCGAACCGCACGGCGGACGAGATTAGTAAGGCTGTTTCGACCCTCACAGGCAAATTGTCCGACGTTGGCGACGCCGTCAAATCCGTATCGAGCAAGATCGAAGAAAGCCGCGAGAGATTATCGGAGGAATCCGAACGCCTGGTCGTCGTGTCCACGAAAGCCCTCAAGGCATCCGAAGACGCGTCGAACAATTTCAGCCGCCATTCGAACAATCTATTCAAGGCCGCCGAAGATGCGATGTCGAAGATCGAATCCTTGCGGGAACACGAATGGCGCGTACAGCGCGACGGGTTCCTTACCTCCGCGAAGTTCGTTGTGGAATCGCTCCACTCTCTCTCCGTCGATGTTACCCGCATGCTGGAAGGCGAAATTCAGGAAAAAACCTGGAAGTCCTATCAGAAGGGCGATGTCGCGGCCTTTACCCGCCGCCTCGTCGAAATGGGCGACCGTCTGCCGCTCGACAAGATCCGTGAGAAATACACGGGCGATTCCGAGTTCCGCAACTATGTCGGCCGCTTTGTCCGCCAGTACGAGGAAGTGTATGATCAGGCCGCCGCGACAGACCATGGCGACCTGCTGGGTTCGACCTTTGCGTCGTCCGATGTCGGCAAGCTTTACCAGATTCTGTGTTCCGCTACGGGTCGCGAGCCGCGGAAAACCGGGGATTCATCGGGTCGCAAAGCCGCGTAAAGCGACAATAAGCTATTGATCGGGCACGCCGTTCCGGCCATAATCGGGCAGAACGGCGTGTTTGATTCTTATGTCCTTAGGCTAACCAATGGCAAAAACGAAATTCTGTGAGGGGGTCTCCGATATCTCCGACAGCTATATGGGGTTCATCATCGATCAATGGGGCGTGCTCCATGACGGTGAAGATCTATTCCCCGGCGCCGTTGATACGCTAAAAGAACTCAAAGAACGCAAGAAAACGATCATCATCCTTTCAAATACCGAAGGCAATGCCGAGGAAAACAAGGCGAAGCTGAAAAAGATGGGCCTTGGTCCCAGCCTGTATAACTGCATCGTCACGCCTACCGAAATTATTCAGGAAGGGTTTAAAAACCGCAAGGAAGGATTGTTCGCCGGCCTTGGGGACAAAGTCTATGTCTTTGGTCGCCGTGGTCAGGATGAAATTTTAAAGGATACGGGGGTCGAGGTTGTCGATGAAATCGATCAGGCGAATTCCGTTTTAATCCTCGGTATGGATTACCCGCGCAAGACGCTCATTGATTATGATCCGCTCATCCGCAAGGCCATTCAAAAACGTCTGAAGGCGTTCTGCTTGAACCCCGATAGCCTATCGATGATCGGTGCGGGATTGCTCAGCGGACCGCTCTTGCTTGCACGCCGTTATGAAGATTCCGGCGGGATCGTCAACTATATCGGCAAGCCGCACAAACATATCTTCAATTACTGTATTCAATATCTGCAAAAGAAAGATATCTATCCGGCGCAGACTGTAATGCTCGGCGATACCATGGCGCATGACATCGTTGGCGCGAATGCATCCGGTATCGATACCTGTTTGTTCCGTTCCGGCCTTCACGCCGCGAACTTCGCGCATTGCAAGAGCCCGAAGGAAGTGAACAACGCCCTGAAAAACCTGATGGCGGTTTATAACAACGTCATGCCGACATACCTTGCCGATGAATTGCGTTGGGGCAAAGCTCTGCCGGACCGCAAGCACAAGAAACGTAAGCAACCGAGCTGATAAATGATAAAGAAAATTCTTCTAGGCTTTCTAATATTATTCGCTGCGCTCTTTATCGCCTATAAGATGATGGATATGTCTGATGCTATACAAGCTGGCCCGCCTGAGGGATATTCTCCTTATGAGGGCACTTACGCTAAATAGCAAAATCTAAAACAAATTATCCGTATCCTGCGGCGGCAGGTCTTCGGAAGGTTCATACCCCGGGCGTTGATCCGGCGGTACAAATAAATGGACCCCCGCCAGAATTTCTGGAAGCATACGTTCCGCGGCTTCCTCACCAATCCTGATCAATTCATCCGCCTTTTCAAATTCCAGCATGCCGATATGGCCCAGCATCGGCTTGATGTGAATGTCGGGCGGGTCGCCCGCGAGGCGAGAGCGTGTCAGGCGATCTTGGATAATACCAAGCGAGGACACCATCACACCGAACAGGCTGGCCTTACCCGGTTCGCGCATGAACATCTTCATGGCAAACGGGTTTCCAAGGAATGGCTTCTGGTCTTCATGCGGCACTTGGTTTTCGTCGAACAAATCAAAGCCCGCGACAGTTTGGTAATTGGTCCCCGGCTTGGTTGCCTTACCGATCATATCGGCATGTAGATCGACCGCAATGGTCAAACGCGCACCCATGGAACGACAGACGGAGACGGGGCAGGGATTGACGAGCGCGCCATCGACCAGATTACGGCCTTCTATTTCGACGGGTGGAAAAATTCCGGGCAGGGCATAGGATGCTTGCATGGCCCGCACGAGATTCCCATGACGTAGCCAGACTTCATGGCCTGTCGCGAGATCGGTTGAAATGATACTGAACGGATGGCCCATATCTTCGATGCGCAAATCGCCGAAATGGCCATCGAGTAGTTGAAATAATTTTTTGCCACCGATGAGGCCGGCACTGCGGATTTTTATATCGACGTATGAAAGTATTTTGCGACGCGTCAATGACCGCGCCCAATCTTCCAGATCCTGCATCTTTCCTGAAAGATAACAGGCGCCCACGAGGGCGCCGATTGATGTACCCGCGATAATTGTGGGGCGGATCCCATTTCTTTCCAAAACCCTTAAAACACCGATATGGGAAAAACCACGGGCCAGACCGCCGCCGAGAGCAATGCCGATTCCGCCTGAATCCGGCTGTTTTACTATGTTTTCCGCTGAATAGGGCTTGTGCATCTCTTGCTTACTTCCTGTAATCAGTTTATCACAAAATTATGAATGAAACCTTGGACAAACCTCTACACAAACTAGAAAAAAACAAGACGTCCGTTCTTGTGCGCCGCATCCTGAAAAATTATGTGCGGCCTTATGTCGGGGGCCTGTCAATCGCAACATTTTTCATGTTGGTGTCTGCCGGCCTGACCGCTGCGTTCGCCGCCATGATAGAACCGATTATCGATGATGTTCTGTCCGGCGATGATTTATCGCGTGTGTGGTTTTTGGGGGGCACAATTCTGGCGTTGTTCATACTGCGGGGGCTTGCCACGTACTGGCATACGATCATCACCAATAAAATTGGACAGACGATTGTCTCGAACATTCAAACAGAAATGTTTTCGCGCTTTATGATGCTTGATCTGAAGTTCTTTCACCAGAACCCAAGCGGCCAATTGATATCCCGCGTGGTGAACGATGTCAGTGTCATGCGCGCCGCCGTTACGGATGGCATCACCGGTTTTGGCAAAAACCTTCTTACGCTCGTCTTCCTGATCGGCGTTATGTTTTATCAGGACTGGTTTTTGTCATTGATTATCTTCATCATCTTCCCGTTCACCGCATTGTTCATCGCATGGGTCGGGCGCCGCCTTCGTAAAATGTCTGGACGGTTGCAACAGGATATGGCGGTGCTCTCCGATATGTTGTCGCAGGTGTTTCAGGGCGTACGCCTTGTCAAGGCATACGGCATGGAAGATTATGAACGCAAGCGGGCAGAGGGCGCCATCAACAAAGTGCGCGATGTTGTGATCAAGGCTGTGCGGATCAACAACCTGTCAACGCCGGTGAATGAATCCCTTGTCGGGCTCGTTGTCTTCGGGATTATTGTCTATGGCGGGTATCAGGTTGCACAAGGGAACAGTAGCGCCGGAGAATTGCTGTCTTTCATTACGGCGTTTTCCATGTCGTACGAACCGATGAAACGTCTTGCCAAACTCAACAGCTCTTTTCAGATGGGCCTTGGCGCCGCAGAACGCGTTTTTGACATGATCGACAGGCCGGTCGAGGTTCTGGAAGTCGAAAATCCAGTTATAAAGACTTACGACCGACCGGACATCACATTTGACGCCGTTGAGTTTCAATATGACGGTGAGGAAAAGAGGGCACTGAACGGCATTTCTTTCACTTTGCATGGCGGGACAGTGACCGCACTCGTCGGCCCTTCGGGCAGCGGTAAGACAACGATCATGAATATGATCCCGCGATTCTTTGATCCGACGGCCGGGCGCATCCTGATGGACGGTGATGATTTGCGAAGCCTTTCCATTTCTAATCTGCGGGACCATATCGCGCTTGTTTCGCAAGATATTACCATCTTTGACGATACCGTCTGGGCCAATATCGGATATGGCCGCAAAGGCGCCTATCAGGATGAAATCATCAGGGCGGCCATCGCGGCCGAAGCGGATGACTTTATCCGTCGCTTGCCGCAAGGATATGACACGCGTCTTGGAGAAGAGGGGATGAAACTGTCCGGCGGACAGCGGCAACGCATTGCCATTGCCCGCGCTATACTCCGTAATGCGCCAATCCTTTTGCTCGATGAGGCAACATCTGCGCTCGACAATGAAGCTGAACGCGCTATTCAGGCGACGCTTGCAGAACTACAAAAGGGGCGCACAACGCTCGTCATCGCCCATCGCCTTTCCACGGTTCAGAACGCGGATCAAATTCTGGTGCTTGATCAAGGACGCCTTGTTGAACGCGGCCGTCATGAAGATCTTATCGGGTATGATGGCGTATATGCACGTATCCACGGGGCGGGTTTGAGAACATGAGAAAGGCGCTACGTTACGGCGGCTGGGCAGTTCTCATTTATGTTAGTTTCGTCGCTGGTTTGTATATGGCGCAACGACAAATTTTATATATCGGTTCGTCCGTTACGCCCGATATCAAATCTGCGGGTATTCCCAATCTTAGAGCTGCGCAGGTTAAGACCCAAGACGGTTTGGATATAACAGGCTGGTACGTTCCTGCGGCCAACAAGAACATGCCAACGATAGTGTTTTTCCATGGGAATGCCAGCCGGATGAGCTGGTCCATGATGAAAATGCCTGAATTCATAGAAAAAGGATATGGCATTCTAATCGGCGAATACCGCGGCTATTCAGGGAACCCCGGCAAGCCTACAGAAGAGGGCCTATACAACGATGGCCGCGCTTATATTGACTGGCTTAAACTGCATGGAATCAATGAAGAAAAAATTATTCTATACGCTGAATCTATCGGCACAGGCATTGCCGTACAGATGGCGGGTGAATATGCGCCATTCCGCGCTATTGTATTAGAGGCACCTTTTACGAGTGCGGTGGATGTTGCGGGAAAGCATTATTGGTTTGTTCCTGTCCGTCGGCTTTTTAAAGATCGCTATGACAGCTATGGCAAAATAGAGCAGATAAAATCTCCCCTGATTGTCGTTCATGGCAAAAAAGATATGATTATTCCTTATGAATTCGGCCTTAAGCTATTCGATAAAGCGCCGCATCCCAAAACAATGATTACACTCGACGATGCCGGTCACAATGATATCTATGAACACGGGGCTGTTGAGAAAATTCTCAGCGCTCTAACGGAGTAGGGAAAGATATGAAAATTTTGATGTCTATGATTTTGGCTCTCGCTCTTTTCGCCTGCGATAATGAGGTAGAGGCGCAAGGGCCGCTGCCGGCCAGTGAACTCACCATACAATCCGCCGATGGAATCACTCACAATTTCACCATCGAACTTGCCTTAACACCGCAGCAGCAGGCCATTGGCCTGATGAACCGCACAAGCATGCCGGCCGATCACGGGATGCTCTTTTTCTTTGGGGAGGAGTCAGAACGGGGCTTCTGGATGAAGAACACGCTCATCCCGCTTGATATGATCTTCATCAAAAAAGACGGCACTATTCATCATATCCACGACAGCGCCCAGCCAAATGATTTGACTTCCGTTTCGTCAAATGGACCCGTGCAGGCCGTACTAGAGTTAAACGGCGGTATGTCCAAAAAGATTGGTATTCAGGCAGGTGACAAGGTGCGTCACATTCTTTTTAGCGTGCCGTAATCACGCGGCAAGTTGCAGATCGTGCCATGCCATGATACCGCCATCCAGATTATACGCCTTTACGCCAAGCTTGCCGAGATAGGCCGCATAATGACGGGAACGTTCACCGATCGCGCAAACAATCAGGACAGGCGTATTCTTGTCGAATGGGATATGGCCATCGATCCATTTTTCGAATTGGTCTTGCGGCATATTCATGCTGCCTGGAATTTTTATTAGGCCGAAAGACTGCGCGGCGCGTGTGTCGATAATCAGGCCGCCAGAATTATCGCGTTTCCATTGATCAATTTCGTTCGGGGAAATGCTGGGCACGATGCTGATACGCGAACTGTCAAAAGCAAAGAGTCCGTCGGGGTTTTCTTTTTGGCCGAAAAGTTCGGGCATACGTTCCTTAATAAAAGACATATACCATTCCATCCGGTCGCATACGACAAACACAGCTTTTACCGGGGCGGATAGGCTTCCATCGATTTCTTTCAGGTGTCGAATTGCGGCCGTAAAATTCGCCCCTGATGACGGTCCACACAACACGGCGCATTTGTTAATGAGAGTCATCATGCCTTCCAGCGCGTCTTTTTCCGTGAGGGCATAAATACGGTCGTAATAATCGCGGCGGAACATCGTGCTTTCCATCATCTGTCCCATATTACGAATACCGGGAATGAAATGGCCTGTTTGTGCGGCAATTCCAACCGCCTTAAAATCCGGATTTCTTTTGCGGAAATAATTGCAAATGCCGAGTGTCGTTCCGGTGGTGCCAAGTCCGCCAAAGAAATAATCAATGTTGCCAAGATCATTCGCAATTTCGCGGGCCGTGGTATCTTCGTGGAACCGCGGATTCTTCATGTTGGTAAACTGGCTGGGGAAATAGACGCCGTCCGGATTCATAGCCATTTTGCGTTCGATCAGATATTGCGGATCGTTCGGATCAGTGGGATCGAAACAATCGCTGGCTGTTGCGATTTCTTCGATCTCCGCGCCCATTATCTGCAACACTTCTTTTTGCTCTTGTACCTTGGCAAGGGCGCTGACCAACCGGAATTTTAGTCCATATATATTCGCAATCGCCTGCAGGGACTTTGCTGTGTTTCCGCTCGAATTCTCGTAAATGGTTTTGCCTGAATTTTCGATGTCGGCGACATCGTCTTTGACCATGGCCCATGCTGTACGGTCTTTCACCGAACCGAAAGGATTCATCATTTCCAGCTTGGCGTACAGTTCAATATTCTTAAGTCCGGTTACATGGGCAGGAATTTTCAGCATAGGCGTATTGCCGATCAGATCGGTCATGCGTTCGATGATCATGCTGTCCTCCTGTAATCCGCATCAGGCGTAGCCGTCCAAACCCCACCATTGTCGCGTATCATGGCCAGTTTTTGTGCAATCGGCTGCATCAATGTTTCGCTTTCCGTGAAATCCATCATATAGGCCGCCGTATTCATGAACGCGACCAAATCATCGGTTTGCGGCATCACTGCGGGGTAGGTTTTATTGTATTGAAGCATATCGTGAGACAGGCACAGATTGCCCACATAATATACACCGCTGCCGGATGTATTTGTTTGTGTTTTGTCTTTCGGAATGATCACCGGGTCGGTCAGTTGCTTAAAGTGATTGGAATGAAGATTGGAACGGTTCATCTCCAGCCCGACCAGATTTTCACCGAGGGCGGATTGTTTGGTAAAGGCCACGCGGCCTATCGTTATGCCGCATTGGTCCAGAATTCCGCGCCCCGGTTCTACCGACAGGCGGAGAAGGGAGTCGCGGACGACATCGGAAAATTGTGCGTTGCCCATTGATGGCAGGCGGAAGGACAACCAGCGATCGAGTTCTTCCCCTTTTGTATAGACAGGTGCGTGGTTGATATAGGCCGCGCCGCCGCGCAGGGCACCGTTTTCAACGCGATAGCCAAGGCCGTTGTCATTCCATGTTTGCGATGGGATCTTACCAAGGACGGACTCCTTGATGATGTTGATATAATCGGCCCATTCGCGGCATGAATCGGCGTACATAATCGCAAAGCCGCCGCCGATATTGATATGACCGGCTTTCAATCCCTTGTGAATGGCGGCAAAGGTCCATGACAACTGATTTTCCATCGCGGCGATACGCTGTTCATCGCTCGCCATACTGGAATGATAAGAAAATCCCTGGAAATCGAACGTGTCTTTATGTTCTAGAAGAAAGGAGAGGACGAAATCCATGTCCTCGCTGCGAATGCCGAAGGTTGTGTCGTCGTTGGTCAGGAATTTTACACCCGCAGCGCCATAATCGGCCATGCGGATTGTCACACTGACTTTGCGGGAACCCGCCATGGCCGCTATCTGCTTTAGTTCATCGATATTGTCGACGTTGATCAATACGCCGGCGTCTATCGATGATTTAATATAGTCCTTGTTTTTAGGGCCGGTCGCGCCAATCCGGTCTGCGCTCCATCCGCATTCCATCACGGTCTTGAGCGACCCGGCGGAAGACACGTCAATGCCAATATCCGCGCTTTTCGCTTCACGGATAAGGGCGAGGGATTTGCAGGGCTTGCTGGTGTAGTAAATTCTGCCACGCAGCCGATGTTTTTTGTATGCATCCTGAAAGTCCGCGATATTCTCATGAATATTCTGCGGGAAGGTAAGGTTGAGCGGGGAGCCGAAACGTTCCACCAAGCTGAACAATAACTCTTCTTGCTGCAACAACGCGGAGATTTGTGGATGAACGCGCGGCCGCAGGCGCGGCGTAGAAACCGCGCCTTGTCCATCTTCGACATTTGCGACCGCGTTGATAGGCATTACGCCGCCTTCTTAAATTCGGGCATGACCGCAGAATAATCAAACGAAGGATCAATTTGTTGCATCAGGTCTGCGCCGTACATCGCGCTCGCCCATCCATCGGAAGAGCGTTGATGAAAGAATTTGCCGTTGTTGATATAGCGGTTCCAGTCGCGAGGCCCTTGGGCAAGGGCGGTCTCGCGCATGGTTTCGAGATTGGTTATCGTTTGAGGGTCCAGATCGGCCACGGTGTATTCACGGCCCTTTTCAAAGTTGCGAACAACATTCATGTCGCCAAAGGCACAAAGTGCCTTCTGTCCGGTTTTCTCTTCGATAAAGGCAAGGTCTTCCGGTGATACGACCTTGTTGGCGATCACATACAGGCGGATACCGAACGGGTCGGCGTATTGGCGGGCTTGCTCGTAAACGCCGATGGATTTGAGGGTCGGTTCCAGAACCAGGTAAATGGCGTCATAACGGCTTGCAAGGCCTGAGGATGCGAACGGATCCGCGCCGGCGCACATATCACCGATAACGAATTCATCCGGCCGGTCCAGAAGATGGTTGAGGAAAATGCCTTCGGCGCCGGTGAATTTATGATAGCACGTGGTGCCTAGGTCATGTTCGTCATGCCCGCCGACGGCCATAAAACGCAGATTGCCGTTGCGGAGGATAAAATGTTCGCTGACCGGATCCCCGCCTGCGAATGTAATAAAGTTCGATCCGGCACCTGCCGGCGTGGATTCGATGATCTGGTCTGCCTTCACACGCGGGTTGTTTCCGGCGACATATTCTCTCAGGATTTTGGCCTGTTGTCCCAGACGGGGAAGGGCCTTTACCTTTGCAGGGTCGAGTGCAATCGCATGGGACAAGTGCTGATTTATATCACCATCGATGGCCAGTATTTGTTCGTTTTTGGCAACGAGGTAACGAATAAAAAGGGAGGCGATGCTGGTTTTTCCACTGCCACCTTTTCCACAAAACGCGATTCTCATAAGGTCATACCTTTCTCTATAGTTTCAACTCAGGTTTCTGGTCGGGGATCATAATGTCCATCAACGGCATCAATCCTTTCTCCGATAAAAACGCGCGGCGCTCCGTTGCGGTATGCAGTGCGAGCATTTCTTTAAACAAGCTCTGCATGCCCTTATCCTGTGCCGCAAGAGCGGTGAGCATGGAACAATTCGGACAGGATACGCGGTGATACGTGCTCGCCATCGCGCTGTGCTGATGGTCGTTAAAAGCAAGGTTCTTCAGAAGGTAATCGCCCCAGCTCTTGTTAATTCCACGCAACTCTTTTGCATAGTCATCGTCGGACAAAGCGGTATCAAGGGCGATGGACATATATACGGTGCCGAATTCCGCATGGTTATCCATGATGCCGGATAGCACTTGCCACATGATGCCGCTTCGGCTTTCCGCGACGCGAAGCCCCCATGGCTCTGGATCGCCGGGCGTATAATAATCGGCGGGGAGGCGGCCCGTCTTCTGAACCGTCGCCTCCTCATAGGGGCCATGGATGCCGTGGCGGCGCTGAGGGTCATTTTTACGCTCTGAAGCCTTGAACGCCATCAAATTCTTGATGGATTCTTCCTGTAGCTTAAGGGCAAAAACATCAAGATTGCTTAATTGACCAAGCGATGGCGCTTGTTGAAAGGCTGCGCCCAGCCCGTTATTCCATACCATTGTGACACCTCTATAGGGCGTGTTATAGTATAACATAACGGGCCGGGCAAACATTTTATATCCCGGGGGCAAGGCTGGCTCTTACCACAATTTGCGCATCCACCCGGTTCAATTCTGCCAAATAGGCGTTGGCCTCTATGCTGAGCGGATCTGTTCCATCGCAGGTCAGCATATAGATTGCAGGAGAAATGCCGAATTTTGCCGCTTCCGCATTAAGGCGATCCTGAAGGTCGTCTGGCAGGCGGTTATATTGGGCGGTTTGTGTTTGTATATAATTACTGCGGATTTCTTCCGGCAGAGATTCAAACCAAACGGCCTTCGCGCTGTGCATATGCTCATCACCGCTATGTTCATGACCGAGGATGCCCTGGGCCGCCATCATGACCCCAAGGGCAAGTCCTGCTTGTACGCCAAAGGCAATTCCTTGTTGTTTGGCGTTTTGGTATTTGCCGCCGAACAGTTGGTGCCAACCGCTATAGGATGCCCCAAGGAAAATGGCGGAAAGGCCAATATTTGTCGCCGTCGATGCCGCGCCGGCAGCAATTCCGGCCCCAAGGACGGAGGCGTAATGAACGCTGTGTCCAAGAAGGCCCGAAAATCCGCCAAGTATGATATTTCCTCCAAATCTTGAAATAGCGGCACCCGCATCGCGCATGTTCTGGGGAAGCCTTTCATAGAATTCGACCAACTTTTGGTTCACCTGCTGTGGTGCCTGGGTATAAAGCGTGCAGATCTTTCCTTTCACAAGATTTTCAAGAACCATGCGCGCTTCCGGGTCGTGGTGAAGATCCTGCACCGCGCGATGAAGCGGAACAAGGTCTGGGCGCGGAGCTGTGTCGATTAAACGGAAGATCCCGCGCGGATCGCCGACATACATGGTGTCGATTGCCATGTCGAGGAATGGTTCCCGCGCGGTTACGGGCGGTAACTTTAATCCTTTGACAGACAGGTTTTGCGTCTTTTCTATCTCTGCCAGCTTTGCCCGCAAGATGGCTATGCCGGATATTTCATCCGCCTCCACATCCTGCAAGGGGCGTTTCAGGCCGGAGCGTTCAAACGCATCCTGCTGTTCTCTTGTGGCGAGAGGATAGGGATTGTATCCATTGACCTTATCGCCTCCCTCGACGTAACGCTCGGCCCAATAGCGTGACAGGGCGACGCGAATAACGGCCCGGTGACCTGCATTGAAGATGCCGGTCTCGGGATCAGTTGCGGCGCGCAGGGCGACCGCCTGATGAAAATTACACATGTTTTATTTGGCTTTCCTAAGTTCGTATGATTGAAAAATTTGTCAATCAGGCGGACGGCGGCCCACGCGCCGCGAAGGAAAGCAAGGGTGAGGTTTTGATTTGGGGGCTTGTTAGGGCGGCATAGGCTGACGACTGAAATACAAAAACGCGCGCCAGATCAAACGCAGGTGTCGGAATGGTTTTTTGTGCGGAAAAGATTTGATAACTGCAAAGCTCGCTCGTTGAATCCTCATGCTCTTGCGCGCCGGAATCATCGTCTGCAACGAAGATTGTCTTTTCGCCCATGCCGCTACAGATAACAAGCTTGGTAAGCCCGCCTTCATTTGAAGGCATGAATCCGGCGGGGATTGCGACCTTCACCATGACGGCCAGAATCATCAGCGCGAAAAATGCGACTGATAAGGAATGTGGCTTGCGCTTGATCATGAAAATGAAATGAGGGGCTGATTTTTTTAAATGGTCGGGGCGAGAGGATTCGAACCTCCGGCCCTCTGTTCCCAAAACAGATGCGCTACCAGGCTGCGCTACGCCCCGGACCGCCATCCTTATTACACACGGCCAGCGGGGGATCAAGACAATTTCCTAAAAGATTCCAGTAGAAAGAGCGAACGTTCCCGCTATAATCATTTTTCATGAAAGCCAGAATATACAAACCATCCCGTAATACGATGCAATCCGCTCTCGGTAAGACGAAGCTCTGGGTGCTCGAATTGGAGCCTTCGACAGCGCGCGGCCCCGAAGCCCTGATGGGCTGGACGGCCTCCGGCGATACGGACAACCAGATTCGCCTGAAATTCGCATCCGCTGAGGCGGCTATCGCCCATGCCGTCGAAAGGGGATGGGATTATACGGTTGATACCGCGCATGAGCGCACCATCCGCCCCCGCAATTATGTCGATAATTTCCGCTACATTCCGCCTGCGGATAATGCTACAAAGTAAGAAGCGGAATATTTCCCTATTACACCTTGAATAAGCGCCCGTAGCTCAACTGGATAGAGCACCTGCCTTCTAAGCAGGGGGTTACAGGTTCGATTCCTGTCGGGCGCGCCATTCCTTTTCCTTAGCATCCGCAGCACATAATCCGGATTGTCATGGTCATAATCCCGTGTCAGCATTGCTGTATTGTCTATTTATTGATAAACATAAGGGGATTTATCATGGGGTTATTCAGAAATTGACGGCAGAAATGCTGGGAACCGCGTGGCTGGTGCTGGGCGGATGCGGTGCGGCGGTTTTCGCGGCGGCCTATCCCGAGTTGGGTATCGGCTTTTTGGGGGTCGCACTGGCCTTCGGGTTAACGGTAGTGACGGCGGCCTATGCGGTCGGGCACATATCGGGGGCGCATTTCAATCCGGCGGTGACACTCGGGCTTGTGGCGGGAGGGCGTTTCGATGCCAAGCTGGCCGTGCCTTATATCGTGGCGCAAGTGATCGGCGGTTTGGTCGGCGCAGGGATTATATATCTCGTGGCGACGGGCAAGGCCGGATTTGATATCACGGCAGGCTTTGCAGCCAACGGTTATGGGGAGCATTCACCTGGTGGGTATGATCTGCGATCTGCCTTTATCGCCGAAGCCGTTCTGACGTTCTTCTTCCTGTTTATTATTCTCGGTGTAACGGATGGGAGGGCTCCTGCAGGCTTTGCGCCTTTGGCAATTGGCTTGACGCTGGTTTTAATCCATTTGATCAGCATTCCAATCACCAACACATCCGTGAACCCCGCCAGAAGCACAAGTCAGGCCATATTCCAAGGTGGCTGGACGCTCGATCAGTTGTGGCTCTTCTGGGTGGCGCCGATCGCCGGGGCCGTCATAGCGGGGGTTTTGTCCCGTTTCTGTGGCTGTTGCTGTTCCAAGGGGGAATGTTCTTCCGGGCAGTAGCGACTGTAATAATTACTAAAAAGGCTCCTTCAGGGGCCTTTTTTATATTTTTTGCCGTTTGCGCAAAAAAAGGTCCGGAGAACCGAAGTTCCCCGGACAAACGGCGGTAATAGAGGGTGTGTGATTATTAAGTACTCTCTTTTTCATGAATCTGCAAGAGAAAAAAGACAAAAACCAAATAATTTTATATACTTAGGCAAATATACTATAATATTAACAATAAAAAGAAAAACAAAACGTAATTAACATGGCAATAAATGAAAAAACTTACTTTGAAAGAAATTATTTATTCTTAATTACTTTAGAAAGTTTTAAGATTTTGATAATGGTTATTTAATCTTGGGAAAAAGCAAAGTTTTCCACAAGCGGTATGGCAGGTATAGTTACGATTACTTTTGAGGGATGAAGATATACTTAAAACCGAAGCCAGCTATGCAGAAATCTCAATCGGCGTTCCGGCTTTCTCATCTCCCCATTCGGTCCATGATCCGTCATAAATCGCGGCCTCGGTCCCGAAAGCCTTGTATAAAGCAAGCGCAACTGTGCAGGCCGTGACACCGCTACCGCAGGAAATCGCGGTCTTCGTTTCCCGTGAAATACCCTGTGCGTCGAAGAGAGTCTGAAGGTCGGCGTCGTCTTTAAGAAAAGGGTCGAGCGAGCCCTTAATAACCGCGCCGAAAGGTAAATTAACGCTTGCTGGAATATGGCCGGCGCGCATGCCGGGACGCGGCTCTGGCAGCTGTCCGTGAAACCGGCCAGCCGGACGCGCATCAACCACCGTAAATTCGCGGGTTTCAAGATTCTTGAGAATGTTATCCCGGGTTGCTAGCAATTCCGGCCTGTAATGCGGGACAAAATGGCCGGGCTCCGGCGCATCTTCAGGGCCTGAAACCGTTGGGTACCCGCCTTCGACCCACGCAATCATCCCGCCGTCCAGCACATAGACGTTTTCATGTCCGAAAAGGCGGAAGAGCCACCAGGCGCGGGAGGAGGCCATATACCCGCCGCTCTGGTCGTATATGACCACATGATCGTCATTGGATATTCCCATCGCGCTCACGCAATCGGCGAAATATTCAGGGCTTGGCACGGTATGCGGCAGGGGCGCGGCCTGATCCGCCACCACATCAATATCAAAGAATTGTGCGCCATCGATCCGCCGTCCGAAAAAGGCCTGTTCCGGCGAAACCGCGCCTCCGCCATAAGTGGCATCCAGAATTTTGATTTTTTCGTTTCCGGACAAAAGGTAGTAAAGATCTGAGGCGGCGATAAGACCGTTTTCGGATAATTGTGTCATTTGGAAAGTATAAGCCGAATGCAGGGGGGAGAAAAGTGGCTCCTCGAGCAGGGATCGAACCTGCGACCAATTGATTAACAGTCAACTGCTCTACCGCTGAGCTATCGAGGAACACTGGGGGGAATGACTAATGGCGTTTGCCGTGCTTGTCAATTCCAAATTCCAGAAAATTTTTGGAGGCACGAGCCGGAATCGAACCGGCCTACACGGTGTTGCAAACCGTTGCATAACCAATCTGCCATCGCGCCATCCAAGGCCTTGATGATTAAAGGAGGCGGGGGGCACCTGTCAACGGGAAAGCGAGAATTTCAAGTCTGGCCGAAAAAAGCGGGGGCTGGCGTTTTCGGAGCAGGCTTTTGCGCCTCTGCACGACCGGCCTCTATGGCGTCCACAATTTTGTTCACGCGACCAAACCGTTCGAAATCCATAAGGCGATTATTCCACGGGGTGAAATTCGGGGGAGGGTCCATTATGGCTTTATAGCTGGCGTGACCGACAGTAATGGCTGAGGCCGTAAAAACGCCTGCTAGAGTATAGGCCGCATATTTTTTGAGTTTGTTTTTGTTCATTACCAAATGTCTGTATATTGCTGGGGATCTTATGTCAATCAAGAATGGTATTCGCAGCTTATAAAAGTTTAAACCGCTGGAAAAACCTTTTGTGATTTTGTAAAAACAACGCGAGCTTTGATTTCCAAGGATTATTCCATCATGACAAACTATGCCGCCGCCCGCACCCACATGGTCGATAGCCAGATCCACACAATGGGGGTGACCAGCGATGCCATTCTGGACGCCTTCCGCAATGTGCCGCGCGAACAATTCGTGCCAACGGACCGGATGGGCGTTGCCTATACCGATGAGGATATGGCGATCGGGCCGGGGCGCTATCTCGTGGAGCCCGTAACACACGCCCGCCTGTTGCAGGCTGCGCTGCCGTTGGTGTCAGATACAGTTCTGGATATTGGATGCGGCACAGGTTATTCCGCCGCGATCTTGGGTAAAATCGCGTCCCGTGTTGTGGCGGTGGATGACAATGCCGTGTTCATAGGTCATGCAGAAAAACAATGGTCGGCCATGAATTTGAACAATATTGTGCCCCATATGGGCCCGCTCGCCGAGGGATGTGCTGCGCATGGCCCCTATAGTCTGATCGTGGTGAACGGCAGTATTGGCGCGATATCACCGGCCTGGACCGAGCAACTTGCCCCCGAGGGCCGACTTGTGGCCGTGATAAAAGGGCGGAACGACAGGATTGGCCGCGCCGTCCTGATCAAAAAAAGTGCATCCGGCATCCTAAGCGAGCGTGTTATTTTCGATGCGGCGGTACCTTTCCTTCCGGGATTCGAACCCAAAGCCGAATTCGTCTTTTAGGCATTTTGGCCATAGTGCTGATAAATATGAGGAAAGAACGGAATAGGGCTTTGACAAGCGCATTCCGATAATGGAAACTGATTCAGTTATTTATTCTTAAACCCTTGCCCAATGTCTTCCATGGCCGATAAAACACCAGAGCAGGAACCGTCGATCGAGGAAATCCTCGCCTCCATACGGCAGATTATTTCCGATGACGACGAAAAGGATTCGGGCGAGGAGACCGCTGCCGAACCCGCACCTGCGCCTGAACCGGTAGCCGCCAAGCCAGTAAATCCTGCGCCGGAGCCTGTAGAACCACAAGAAGACGATGTTCTTGAATTGACCGAGGCCGAGGCTATAACGCCCGAGCCTGAACCGGCCCCTGAGGAGCCTGCACCCATTGAAATTGACCTGCAGGATCATCAACCCGAGGAGTTATCGGTCGATGACATATTTGCAAAGGAAGAGCCCGCCATGACGACAGCTTCCGCAGACGATTCGATTTTAAGCGATACCACTCGTCAGGCCGCGATTGCCAGTATGGCAAAGCTGGCCGGAAACATGCCCATTAACCGTTCCAGCCATAACGTGGGCAGCGTGACGCTTGAAGATATTGTCCGCGAGATACTGAATCCGATGCTGCGCGAATGGATGGACAATAATTTGCCGCCAATGGTTGAGCGGATCGTCCAAAAAGAGCTGGAAAAGCTTGCCCGCCAAGTGCTGGATGAGTAAATTACTCCCTGATTTAGAATAAATAGCATGCCCGTGAAAACGGGCATCCATGGATCCCTGCATGTGCGGGGATACTTTTGCAAAGGGACATTATGCTAGACCAAAAATTCAACCCGGCCGATATCGAAACAAAACATTACAAAACATGGGAAGATTCGGGTGTTTTCACTGCGCGTCCTGATGGCAATGCCAAACCCTTTACCGTTATGATGCCTCCGCCGAACGTGACGGGCAGCCTTCATATGGGCCACGCCCTCAATATGACCCTGCAGGATATTCTGACGCGTTATTACCGCATGAACGGGCGCGATGCGATGTGGATGCCGGGAACCGACCATGCCGGGATCGCCACGCAAATGGTTGTCGAACGCCAACTGGATCAGGAAGGGTTGAAACGCCGTGATATGGGGCGTGAAGCGTTCCTGAAACGTGTCTGGGAATGGAAGGCCTATTCGGGCGGGACCATTACATCACAATTGCGCCGCCTGGGCGCCACCCCGGACTGGAGCCGCGAAGCATTCACGATGGACAATAACTTGTCCCGCGCCGTGGTGAAAGTGTTCGTCAAACTCCATAAAGACGGTCTTCTCTACCGTGACAAACGTCTTGTGAACTGGGATCCGAAATTCCATTCTGCCATTTCCGATCTGGAAGTCGACCAGAAAGAAATGAAGGGGAGCTTGTGGCATATTCAGTATGCTGTTGAAGGTGATCAGGCCCGCACGATCACGGTTGCGACCACGCGTCCTGAAACACTTCTTGGTGATACGGCGATTGCGGTCAATCCGAATGACGAGCGTTATCAGGACCTCATCGGGAAGTATGCCGTTGTGCCGATCGCTGGCCGTTCCATTCCAATTATTGCAGATGATTATGCCGATCCGGAACATGGGTCCGGCGCGGTCAAGATTACGCCGGCGCATGATTTCAATGACTTTGAAGTCGGCAAGCGCCATAACCTGCCGATGATCAATATTTTCGATGTTAACGCCCATTTGATCAAGGAAGAACCGGTTCCCGAAGAGTATTGGGGGCTTGAACGTTTTGCCGCCCGCAAAAAGATTCTGGCGGAGCTTGAAGAGCTGGAAGTCATCGAGAAGGTAGAGGCCATTACGCACACCGTTCCGCATGGCGATCGCTCCGGCGTTGTCATCGAGCCGTTCCTGACAGACCAATGGTATGTCGATGCCAAAACGATGGCGCAGCCCGTGGCAAAAGCACTCATCGACGGCAAAACGCGTCTGCATCCCGAAAACTGGAAGAAGATCGCGCTCGACTGGATCGACAATCTTCAGCCATGGTGCGTTTCGCGTCAGCTTTGGTGGGGGCACCAGATTCCGGCATGGTATGACGAAGAGGGGAATATCTATGTCGCCGAATCTGAGGAAGAGGCACAGAAGCAGGCGGGTGATAAAAAGCTCACGCGCGATGAAGACGTCCTCGACACGTGGTTCTCTTCCGCACTCTGGCCGTTTTCAACACTCGGCTGGCCGGAAAAAACACCGGAACTGAAAAAATATTATCCGGGTGACGTTTTGATCACCGGATTTGACATCATCTTCTTCTGGGTTATCCGGATGATGATGATGGGCATCCATTTCATGGACGAGGTGCCGTTCCATGAGGTCTACCTTCATGCACTCGTTCTCGACGCCAAGGGGCAGAAGATGTCCAAGTCGAAGGGTAACGTGATTGACCCGCTCACCCTCATCGACAAATTCGGTGCCGATGCCCTGCGTTTTACGATGAGCGCGTCCGCCGCGATGGGCCGCGATATCCGCATGTCCGAAGACCGTGTCGAAGGATATCGCAATTTTGCAACCAAGCTTTGGAATGCTACGCGTTATTGCGAAATGAACGATGCATTGCCCAAAGAGGGTTTTGATCCTCAAGCGGTTAAGAACACTGTTAATAAATGGATTATCGCACAAACTGTCGAGGTCACTCACAAAATAGAAGAATCTCTTGAAACCTATAAATTCAACGAGGCCTCTTCGGCGATCTATCAGTTCGTCTGGGGTACGTTCTGCGACTGGTATCTGGAATTCACAAAACCTCTGCTGGCATCTGGTGACGATGCCGAGAAAGCGGAAATTCGCGGGACAACGGGATGGGTTCTTGAACAAATTCTGCGTCTGCTCAACCCTTTTATGCCGTATATAACGGAAGAACTTTACGCCAAGATTGCCGAGCGTAAGGAGGGGGATCTGCTACTCGTCAGCAAGTGGCCGGTTTACGATAACGCACTGGTTTCGAAAGACGCCGTCGAAGAGATAGGATGGCTTACACGTTTCATCACGGAAATCCGTTCTGTCCGCGCCGATATGAACGTACCGGCAGGTGCCAAAATAGAGCTTCTTATCAAGGATGCTGGGGCGAAAACGTGTGCGCGGCTTGAAACCTATGATGCCATCTTGAAACAAATGGCGCGTTTGCAATCCATCAATGTAACGAATGCCGTTGCGCCTGCAGGTTCCATTCAATGCATCGTCGACGAGGCCACACTCATCATGCCTGTTGCAGATATCATCGACCTTGGCAAGGAGCGCGAGCGTCTGCAAAAGCAGATTGAAAAGCTGAACAGCGATATCAAGGGCATAGATCAGAAGCTTGGCAATGAACAATTTGTCAGCAACGCACCGGAAGAAATTGTTGAAGAGTTCAAAGGGCGCAAAGCTCAGGCCCTTGTCACTCTCGAAAAACTGCACGCGGCCCTTAAACATCTTTCGGCGGCATAAGAGTATGAAAACCTATGTCATCAATCTGGAGAAGGATGCAGACCGTCTCCGGTT
Organism: uncultured Alphaproteobacteria bacterium; assembly: GCA_946481075.1. Next base: position 536,652 of record CAMLMC010000001.1, on the reverse strand, counting down.
CATGACAGGGCAACTTGATGCGCTTGGCGTTGATTTTGAACGGATAGCGGCGATTGCCGCCGAAGACATCAGTCCGGATATGATTGGATATCTGCGTTCCCCGCGCAGCGACGGATTCACAGTTCGATGGAAAAATTCTGAAGCCGCCTGTTTTTTCAGCCATGGAAAAGCGTGGGAGAGGATAGCCAATGGTGATGATAGCCATGCGCTGATACTCGAAGACGACATGCATTTGTCGGGCATTCTGGAACGGTTTGTCGCTGATCATGACTGGATACCGGATGATGCGCAGATTATACGCTTTGAATCTTCGACCAATCGTCTTTTATTGGATGCCCCGTTGAAAGCCTACGGGCGTAATGTGGCAAGGCTTCTTAGTACAAGCTGGTGCGCCGGTGCCTATGTTTTGAGCAGGGAGACCGCGCGATATCTGGTCGCTCTGGAACATCCCCTTTATGATCACGTTGATGCCTATTTGTTTTCCCATGAACGTTCCCCCCTTGCGCGGACATTGCGCACGTATCAGGTGTTTCCGGCGGTCGCCATACAAGACAAATTTATTAATAAATTCCCGCTCTTCAAAAGTAATATCGAGACCGAGGAAGATCAAACGGCAAAGCCGCGGCGCAATGTGGCTTCGGCCCTTTTAAAAACCATACATGGATATCGAAGGATTGGTTTTAAGGCATAAATGTGGAACCCGCCGCCGCTTGATGGGGTTGATTTAGTACAAGGTCAATTTCACAGAAGAGGTGATGCCATGAGGTTTATCAACACAGCGGCGCTTATCTTATTGATTGTCGGCGGTTTGAACTGGGGGCTTATCGCTCTGTTTGATCTCGATATTGTTGCGGCTTTCTTTGGCGCCGACACAGTATTGTCAAATATCGTCTACGGACTGGTCGGTTTGGCGGCGGTTTACAGTATTTTCCTTCTGAAACCTGTATCGCATATCGACCTGACCCACGGTCATTTCGTCCATCGATAATCGACCATCAATAAAAGAAAAGGCCGCTATAACAAGCGGCCTTTTTGAATTCTGATATCGAATTACTTCGATGTCGTGGAAGACAGGAACGAACCGTACTTGTTCTCGAATTTCTTGAGCTGTTGCTTCTCGATAACTTTTTGCGTACCGCCCTGCCAAGCTGGGTGTGACAATGGGTCAACGTCAAGACGCAGGACTTCGCCCGGCTTGCCGAGGCAGGAGCGGGAAGTGTATTCCGTGCCGTCCGTCAGAACGATGGTAATGTCATGGTAATCCGGATGGATATCGGCTTTCATTTCTTTGGTCCTTCTAGTAATTTCGAGGCTTCTTTTATGAGATTTGAAAAGGAATTGCAAGCAAATGTGGTGGGATCCGGCCAAGTTTATCGCCAAGCGCCCTTATCTGGAAACGCGAGCCGCCATTATTAAGGAAATTCGCCGTTTTTTTGACGATCAGGCATTCCTTGAGGTTGAAACCCCGATCTTGCAGACCTGCCCCGTCATAGATGCCCATATCCGGGCCTTTGGGACGGATTTACGGGGCGTTGACGGGGAAATCGCCCGCCGGTTGTACCTTCACACCAGCCCCGAATTTGCGATGAAAAAGCTTATGGTGGCGGGACTTAGCAAGATTTACCAGATTTGCCACGTCTTCCGGAATGGGGAGGATACGGCCCGCCATAGCCCGGAATTTACCATGATCGAATGGTACCGCACGGGGGCGGATTATGAGGCGATTATGGAGGACTGTGTCGGCCTTCTCCGCGCCGCTGCCAAACGGGCTGGGGTAGGGCATTTCCGGTTCAAAGGCCATGAATGCGATCCGTTTCAGGATTTCGAGCGAATCACGGTACGGGAAGCCTTCGTCAAATATGCCGGATTCGACCTTGCCGATTATCTGGATAACACCGATGGATTTAGGGAGAAAATCCGTGGCATCGGAATACGCGTTGCCGAAGACGACCAGTGGGATGATCTGTTCTTCCGCGTCATGGATTCAAAGATTGAACCGTTCCTCGGGTTCGAACGTCCGGTCTTCATATGCGATTATCCGATTGCCATGGCCTCGCTCTCGGCACCCCAAAAAGACGACCCGCGTTTTGCGGAAAGGTTCGAGCTTTATGTCTGCGGCCTGGAACTCGCCAATGCATTTACAGAGCTTACAGATCCCGAAGAGCAGCGGCGTCGTTACCACATAGAGATGGATATCAAGGAACGTCTTTATGGGGAGCGTTACCCATTGGATGAGGATTTTATCGCAGCACTTGACTATGGCCTTCCGCCAAGTGGGGGCATTGCCCTAGGCATCGATCGCCTGATCATGCTGGCCACTGGTGCGCCGACTATTGACGATGTTCTATGGGCCGGAAAACCATAGTCAACAAGCGCCCCATTTCGCCTTAATTCGCCCAGAAATGACCTGATTTGATTCATTTGTGCGCCGCATTGGAACCGCACAAACCCTCACCACGTTCGCGGTGAACGTGTTCACTATGTAAGGAGGGTTATAAAAATGAAAAAACAAATTTTAGATTTGGGAAAAGCGTTCACCGTGGCGGTGGGGGTTTCCAGTGTAATGACATCGATTTTGCAAGCTTGTGAAAGAACAGAAATTTCGTGGTATGGTGGTGAGGAATTCAATGGCAATAAAACGGCCAATGGTGAGACATTTAATGATCAGGCCATGACGGCTGCCCATAAAACTCTACCTTTTGGCACAAGAATTAAAGTGACCAACGAGGCGAATGGCAGAAGTTTGATTTTAACCGTCAATGATCGTGGGCCATTCCATCCCAGAAGAGAAGTGGATGTGACAAAGCAAGCGGCCGCCATTCTTGGTTTCGAAAACAAAGGTATTACGCAGGGAACCTACTGTCCATTGTAAGCGGGATTTGATTCAGCAATTTAAAAGGCGTATGGTCATTGCCATGCGCCTTTTTTGTTGCCTGCTTATTTGCGGCCTGTTGGCTCCCTCGTTTGCAAGGGCGGAATATGTGTGCCCCGAAGAGTTTCAACGCGGGGTCGCCACGTGGTACGGCCCGGGATTTCATGGCGCGCTGACCAAAAGCGAAGAAGTCTTTGACTCGACTAAATTTTCCGCCGCCCATCAAAACCTGCCCTTTGGCACGGTTTTAAAAGTGACGAACCTGCGCAATTATAAGAGCGTTTTCGTGCGTGTGAATGACCGCGGCGCTTTTAACAGCAGCATAATCGATTTGAGCGAGGCTGCGGCGCGGCAGATCGACATGATCGATGCCGGAACCACGGCTGTCGCCCTTTACCAATGCCGTTAATTATCGTTTGCCGGTGTGCGCATGGGGCAGGGATTGCGCGGGACATTGACGGGGTAGGCGGTGATCACATCGCTGCGATCCCTGTTTAACACGACGCGCACACGGATGGCGCCTACCATTTGCTCTCCCGTGTAATAGCCGTTCCCCTGTTTCTTCCAGTCGATATTGTCGTTGGCCGCAATGGATTGAACATGGCGGATAATTTCCGCGTCGTTCCAATCTTTCGGGAATTCGGATTTACAGGGCTTGCCCACGCCATACCGGTGGCCGCCGCCGCGATTGTCGCCCTCCAGAATATGTGTGATGGCGCGGTCCGATATTTCTATTTCCGCAGCTTGCCGCAGGGTTTTCGTTTCCCCATAAAACAATCCTCCCGCGATCAGGATCAGCAGGAGGATTGTTAGAAGATGTTTCAGATGGGCGTTCATTGTGCTTTTAAGAAATATATTCTTCCACACGCAGCGAAGTCCCCTCTACCGCGATAACCTTGACCTTGGTTCCCGAAGGGAGATCGTGGTGGGAAATAACCTTCCACCGCGTGTCATCGATATGAAGTTCTCCCGTGCCGTTTACGATATCTTTCAGCAAAGTGAAATGGCGGCCCACAATTTGTTCGCCGCGGCGGTTGATCGTGCTATCACCGCCCGGCTTCGGATTCTTTTTGCGGTAGGCCAGCCAGCCAAGCAACAGGGAAAGGGAGATGACGCCCCACATCAGCAGGAGCGCGGCTTCGGAAATGCCCGGAAAAACAAGGCTAATGAATCCAACCATTAAAGCGGCGACGCCTGGCCATAGCAAAAGCGTGCTTGGCACGAATATTTCAAAGATGATCAGTGTTGCGCCAAAGGCCATCCAGTACCAATAGGGAAATGATTCAAGAAGGTTCTGTTCCATGATGCCTTATCCTTTCTTCCCTATAACGTCCTGAACAAGATCCGTGATTCCGGCGATAGAGCCCATAACGCCTGTTGTTTCCAATGGCATGAACACGGTTTTCTGGTTCGGGGAGCTGGCGAATTCCTTCAGCGCCTCGACATACTTCAGTGCCACGAAATAATTGATGGCCTGAACGTTTCCGCCCTGGATGGAATTGGATACCATCGCGGTTGCGTTGGCTTCGGCTTCGGCCGCGCGCTCGCGTGCCTCCGCGTCGCGGAAGGCGGCTTCCTTGCGGCCTTCGGCTTCCAGCACAGCAGCCTGCTTTTCCCCTTCGGCGCGAAGAATCGCGGCCTCTCGCTGTCCTTGCGCCTCGAGGACGGTTGCGCGCTTGTCGCGCTCCGCTTTCATTTGACGGGCCATGGAATCGACAAGGTCGCGCGGCGGGGAGATATCTTTAATTTCAATGCGGGTTACCTTGATGCCCCAGGGCGCGGTTGCGTCATCGACGATCGTTAAAAGGCGGGCATTGATCTGGTCGCGCTCGGAAAGAAGCTCGTCAAGGTCCATGGACCCCATCACAGTCCGCAGATTTGTCATGGTGAGATTGAGTGTGGCGAGTTCGAGGTTGCGGACCTCATAGGCAGCCTTGGCGGAATCCAGCACCTGATAGAACACAACGCCGTCAACTTGTACCAATGCGTTGTCTTTCGTGATGACTTCTTGCGAAGGAACATCAAGCACCGTTTCCATCATGTTGATCTTGGCGCCAATCGAATCCACGATGGGCACAATGAAATTCAGGCCCGGATGAAGCGTGTGGGTGTAACGACCGAACCGTTCGACCGTATACTCCATGCCCTGCGGGACGGATTTAACGCCTTTGAATACAATGATGATGGCCAGTGCGGCCAATATGATCAAAACAATCGATGGTTCCATAAAAAATCTCCCGCTGCCTGTTTGTGGCCAGCGGGAGAATTCTAAGACAGATCGCTTAATGTGCCAAGGATTTACCAGCAGAACGGAGATCGGCAAACGCCTCATCCATGCGTTTAACCAGGCCTTTTTCGCCTTCACGCAGCCAGACGCGGGGATCGTACTGTTTTTTGTACGGTTTTCCGTCTTCGGGATCGATCTGGTAGGCGAAGGCGCGGTCGTTGGCCGCCACATAATTGCCGATTGCATTAGCAAACGCGAATTGAGTGTCGGTATCGATGTTCATTTTGAACACGCCATATCCGAGCGATTCGGTGATTTTGTCTTTTTCGGAGCCGGAACCACCATGGAAGACGAGGTCGAGCGGGTTGGGGCCAAGGCCTTTTTTGGCGGCGACCAGTTCCTGCGATGCCTTCAATATTTCAGGGCGCAGCTTGACGTTGCCGGGTGAGTAAACGCCGTGGACGTTGCCGAACGATGCCGCCGTCGAGAAGTGCCCGAGATGCGCCAGTGTTTCATAGGCCAGCAAAACATCTTCCGGCTGTGTATAGAGTTTCGCATTGTCAATGTCGTCGGAACCAACGCCGTCTTCCTCACCGCCTGTCACGCCGAGTTCGATTTCGATGCTCATGCCAAGCGGGGCGAGACGTTTCAATATGCGGGCGCATTCATGAAGGTTTTCTTCAATCGGTTCTTCCGACAAATCCACCATGTGGGAGGAGAAAAGCGGCTTACCGTTCTTTTTGAAATATTCTTCGCCGTGGTCGATCATAGCATCAACCCAGGGGATCAATTTCTTGTTGGCATGGTCGGTGTGCAGGACAACGCAAACGCCATAATGTTCGGCGAGAAGGTGAACATGCTGGGCTGCAGAGACCGCGCCCAATACTTTTGCCTGAAAGCTGTCGGCCATGCCTTTGCCGGCGTAAAACTCCGCGCCGCCGTTGGAAAGCTGGATCACCACATCGGATTTGTTTTTGGCGGCGGATTCCAGAACGGCGTTGACGGTATTGGTGCCGATCACGTTCACAGCAGGAAGGGCGTATTGACCTTCTTTACAGGCCTTCAGCAGGATTTTGTAATCATCTCCCCAGACAACACCGGGTTTCAATTTGGACATGTTGGATTTCCTTGTTTTGTCATTCTGAGCGAAGCGAAGAATCTCCTTATCACACCAACGATAGGGGGATCCTTCAGTCGCTTCGCTCCTTCAGGATGACAGGTTTAAATTAAGCGGCTTTGCTTTGCGCGGCATAGCCGACTTCATGCATTTTCGCGGCGGTGTCGAGCATACGGTTGGAGAATCCCCATTCGTTGTCGTACCATGTCATGATGCGAACCAGCTTGCCGTCGATCACTTTCGTACCTTCGTAGGAGAAGATGGACGAATGCGCATCGTGGTTGAAATCGCTCGATACCAGCGGATCGCTGTATGCGTTCAGGATATTCGTCATATCGCCTAGCGCCTTTTTGATCGCATTGTTGACTTCTTCAACCGTTGTTTCGCGGCTCGCCACGAACTTCAGGTCAACCACGGACACGTTTGGTGTCGGAACGCGCAAGCTCACGCCATCCAGTTTGCCTTTCAATTCCGGCAGAACCTTGCCAACGGCCTTCGCGGCGCCTGTCGATGTCGGAATGATGTTGAGGGCGGCGGCGCGGGCACGGTGCAGGTCCTTGTGGAACGTATCAACCGTGTTCTGGTCACCGGTGTAGGAGTGGATGGTGGTCATGAAACCGCTCTCGATCCCGATGGCTTCATGCAGGACTTTTGCAACAGGTGCAAGGCAGTTCGTCGTGCAGGATGCGTTGGAAACGACTGTGTGTTCCGCTTTGAGTTTGTCGCTGTTCACACCGAAGACAACTGTCAGATCTTCTTCTTCCGCGGGGGCGGAAATCAGAACTTTCTTCGCACCGGCTGTCAAGTGCATCGCGGCCTTTTCGCGTTTTGTGAAAATGCCGGTGCATTCCAGGACGATGTCGATACCAAGCTCTTTCCAAGGAAGCTTTGTAGGATCGCGTTCCTGTGTCACGACAACATTCTTGCCATTGATCACGAGGGTCTTTTCATCTTTCACTTCGACCGGGAACGGGAAACGACCATGGACGGAGTCATATTGCAAAAGAACCTTGTTGCCTTCGAGTGTTGCGAGGTCGTTGATTGCGACCAGTTCAACATCGGTGCGGCCCGATTCATACAGCGCACGGGCAACCAGACGGCCAATACGGCCAAAACCATTAATAGCGACTTTTACTGCCATGGGATAATCCCTCTACCTTTTTGTTGGGTTTTACTGCCCTGTTTTTTAAAGAAGGTGAGAGGGTGATGCAACTAGATAATAGGTACCTTAATTAACCATAATAAGGAACCCCTTCATTGTTACATGAAGGGGTCCGCTTTGATAATTCGAAACCATTCAACATGGCCTCGTCTCATCACCCAATCCAACGACAGGGGGGAGGAATTGTTCCCATTTGGAAGGATTATTTTTGTGCGGCCTCGACAATCGCTTCGGCGGTAATCCCAAAATGTTTAAACAGGGTTGGGGCTGGAGCCGAATCCCCGAAGGATTTCATCCCGATAAATATGCCTTTGCGGCCGATAATGGCATCCCATCCTTGGCGGATGCCCGCTTCGATCGCAATTTTCTTATCGGGACCACCGCATAGGCTTTCAATATAGGCCTCATCCTGTTCAAGGAACAAATCCATACATGGAACGGACACCACGCGGGCGCCGGAGCCGATTGTTTCGGCGGCGGCGAGGGCGAGATCAACTTCCGACCCGCTTGCAAAGATCGTCACTGTCGGTGCGCCGGAAGAATCCTTCAGGATATAGGCACCCTTGGCGGATTTATTCTCCGCGTCTGCGCCGCGCACCGTGTTCATACCCTGACGGGACAGCGCCAAAACCGAAGGCGAGGATGTTTTGTTCAAGGCAAGTTCCCAGCATTCCGCCGTTTCAACACCATCGCAAGGACGGAAGAAATACAGGTTCGGAATCGCGCGGAGCGCGGCATAATGTTCGACTGGCTGGTGCGTCGGGCCGTCTTCGCCAAGCCCGATGGAATCGTGGGTCATCACATGAATAACGCGCTGTTTCATCAATGCACCAAGGCGGATGGCGGGGCGTGAGTAATCGGCGAATTGCAAGAAGGTGCCGGCATAGGGAATGATGCCGCCATGCAAGGCGAGGCCGTTCATGATCGTCGCCATCGCGTGTTCACGCACGCCGTAGTTGACGTAGTTGCCTTTGTAATCGCCTTTGGAAACGAAGGTTGAGGCTTTGACTTTGGTGTTATTGGAACCGGTTAGGTCGGCAGAACCGCCGATCATTTGTGGCAGGTTAGGCACCAGTTTTTCCAAACATTCGCCGGACGTCTGGCGTGTCGCCATTTTCGGTTTTGTTTCCGCAAAGTTTTTTTTGATATCGGCGATGATTGGCGCGATATCTTTGGAAACGTCCTTGTTCATGGCTTTTGTAAAGGCATCCTTGTGCGCGGATGCGTTCAAGCGGCCTTCCCATTCTTTCGAAAGCGTCGCGCCTTTTGTGCCGAGCTGACGCCACTGGTCCAGAACTTCCTTCGGCATATCATAAGGCAGGTTGACCCATTTCAAGACTTCGCGTGTGGCGGCGATTTCATCGGGGCCAAGCGGCGAGCCGTGGCTGGAAGATTTGCCTGATTTGTTCGGCGAGCCATAACCGATGATCGTTTTACAGCAGATCAGCGAGGGCGTGTTGGTCGTTTGCGCCTTCGCAATCGCGTTTTCAATTTCTGCGTGATTGTGACCATCGACCTTTTGAACATCCCAGCCATAGGCCTTGAACCGTTCGGCCACATTCTCTGTGAAGGAAAGATCCGTCGAACCGTCGATCGTGATGTTATTGTCATCATAAAGAACGATCAGCTTTGACAGGCCGAGGTGACCGGCGAGGGAGCAGGCCTCGTGGCTAACGCCTTCCATCAAACAGCCATCGCCTGTAAAGACATAGGTGTAGTGGTTGACGAGGTCCTTGCCAAACTTGGCTTGAAGATTGGCTTCGGCGAGCGCGAAACCGACGGCGGTGGAAATACCCTGGCCAAGCGGGCCAGTGGTCATTTCAATGCCGCAAGGGATATCGACTTCGGGGTGGCCCGGTGTCTTGGAATGCAGTTGGCGGAAATTACGGATTTCCTCGATCGTCATCTTGTCGTAGCCCGTCAGGTAGTTCAGGGCGTAGAGCAGCATCGAGCCGTGTCCGTTGGAGAGAATGACGCGGTCGCGGTCCGCCCAGTCCGGCTTTTTCGGATCGAATTTCAGGAATTTGGAATAAAGGACCGTGGCGATATCGGCCATACCCATCGGAGCGCCGGGGTGGCCGGAATTCGCCTGCTGAACCGCATCCATCGCCAGGGCGCGGATGGCGTTCGCCATATGGGTCATTTGCTCATCATTGGCAGGGGAATTTGCAGCGGCGGCGGCTTGGCTCATGGGTTTTACATCCTCTATATGGTCATGTTGGCCGTACAATGCCCAAGGGCGCAGCACGGGTCAATAAAAGATCGTAAAAACCTTGGGAAAACCTTGGATCGGCAGTTGACCATACGCGCGCGGAAGGCATAAATGGTTCTATCTTCGTAACTTATAGAATTTTATTCGCAAACAGCGAAAAGGGGACCACCAGTGAGCGCCGCTATCCAAGCATCTTTGAATAAGTTGAACAACGCCGTGCAAAAGCTTGAATCTTCAGTTGTTTCATTTGAAACCAAACAGAAAGCCAGGCCGGCCAAGGCCCGCACAACGGCCCAGGATGACCTGTTTTCCGCGTCTGCGGGACCTATCCCGGCAAGCCCGGCAGGGGCGCCCAACAATCTGAATGTCCGCCAACTGGCGGCCCGTCTGGATACGGCAATCCAGCAAGTCGAAACAATCCTGAAAGAAGGACGTGGTTGAAATGGCAGAAATCAGCATAACCATCAATGGGCGGAATTATGGCATTGCCTGTGACGACGGGCAGGAAAAGCGGGTTCGCGAACTAGCATCTTACGTTGATGCCCGCCTGCGGGAAATCGCCCGGGCCGGCGCCGCCAGCAACGAATCCCATCTTCTGGTCCTGACCAGCATCATTCTGGCCGATGAAATCGCCGAGGCGCGTTCCGGTATCCATCAGCATGCCGCGCGTACAGCAGCGGCGGCCCAACCGCCGATCAGCGGTGTTCATATGACCGAAGATGATGAGGAAGCCATCGTTTCCGCCATCGACCTTCTGGCGGCGCGGATCGATTCCATCGCGGGTCATTTGCAGAAAATGTAGGTTATTCAGGTCTTTCCTAGGTAACTGATAGGGCGAGGATTGAAAGTCCTCGCCTTTCTTCTATGTTATGCGCTATACTGAAATTCTGCTGCGGAACACGTGATGTATCGTTATCCCAGGGGCCGATAAGTATTTTGCTTAGGGACCTGTCTCTGATTGGATCTTGGTCCAGTTATCGCGGGGCCCACCTGTTTTTCAGGGCCACGAGCGGATACTGTTTATACACACGGTTCTCGCGGCTCCTTTATCTCTTTCCTTTTCAGTTTCAGTCGCTTACCCTTTTTCCATGAATAAGGAAGAAGTACGCGAACATATGCGGGCCTACCGCAACGGCATCAAAAACTCCCCCGATTATCTGGATTTCGGGGAAAGACTGTCGGCCATGTTCAATGACACGATTATCCCCGAACCCGGCCAGATCATTTCCGTCTATTGGCCGATGGGCAGTGAAATCAACACCGGCCCCTTAATCCTCGACCTTATTGCCAAAGGCCACAAAGTCGCTTTGCCGATCACCCCGCCCAAGACCGATGATTATTCCAAACGGATTTTAAGCTTCCGCTTGTGGGACGGAGATGAAAGCAAGCTGGTGGAAGGCGCCTTTAAAACAATGGCCCCGGCGCACGGCGAATTGGTCGAACCTGATATCTTTGTGGTGCCACTTCTGGCGTTCGACATGCAGGGCAACCGCATGGGATACGGGCAGGGCCATTACGACACGACCCTTGCGACGGCGCGGGCAAAGCGGGATATTCTTGTGATCGGCGTTGGCTATCCCAATCAGGCCGTGCTATACCCGATACCGGTAGAGCCGCATGACCAAAGGCTCGATATGGCCATCACACCGGAACGTGTTTTCGAGTTCCGTTAGAAACAGAAGACCTTATGCGAATTTTATTTTTGGGCGATGTCATGGGCCGTTCGGGCCGTGATGCCGTAAAGATCCATCTGCCGATGCTCAAAGAGCAACTGCAACCGGACGTCATCATCATCAATGGTGAAAACTCCGCGCACGGTCTTGGCATTACAAAAGATATTTGTACGGAACTTTATGAGTACGGCGCAGATGTGATTACGACCGGCAACCATGCTTGGGCGCAGCGTGAAATCATCCCATACTTTGACCGCGATCCGAAGTTGCTTCGCCCCATTAATTTCCCCAAAGGAACGATGGGCAACGGCATTCGTATCCATCAAACCGCGGACGGGCAGAAAATTGCCGTCATCAATGCGATGGGCCGCATTTTCATGGACCCGATCGACAATCCATTCATCGTGATGGATGAGGTTTTGCAATCGCTACGCCTTGGCGTACAGGTTCATGCCATCTTTGTCGATTTCCATGGCGAGGCAACATCGGAAAAAATGGCGCTCGCCCATCACCTTGATGGCCGCGTAAGTGCCGTCATCGGCACGCATACGCATCTTCCCACTGCAGATTGCCAGATATTGGATGGTGGCACCGCGTTTCAGTCGGACGCCGGTATGTGCGGCGATTACAACAGCGTCATTGGCGTGAAGAAGGCTGTGCCCATTCATAACTTCCTGAAACAAACGCCGACCGAGCGCATGACCCCCGCCGATGGTGAAGCCACCGTCTGCGGCACCTATATTGAAACCAACGCTAAAGGGCTTGCCGTGCGGGTGGAACCTGTGCGTGTCGGCCCCCGTTTGATGCCGCATATCCCCAAGGTGTAGCCATGGTTACGATGTTCAAGTTCGATGTCCCCCCGCATACAGGGCCGCTTCCGCAAAACTTCTCCCAATACATAAAATATGTCTGGCGCAAAAATCCACGCCTGTGGGGGCTGTTCGCGGTTCAGGATATCCTGCATTTCACGCGCTATCCGATTGCCTTCATCATCTTCGGCAAGGTGATCGACAGCATCACGGGCGCCGATCCGGCGGCGGGCATTCCGCATCACACGCAAATGCTGTTGATTGCCTTGGCTGTTATCCTTCTGATTGGCGAAAGCGCGCATATCTGGACGGCGCATATCATCGTTCATTGGCGCCCCAAACTCCGTGCCGCGATCCGCGCTGATTTCCTGGGGTATACGATGGGACACAGCCACTCGTATTTCCAGGATAATTTCGCAGGCGCCATTGCGCGGAAAGTGTCCGAAGTCGCCGAAAGCTCGCTGCGGCTGCACGATATCATCCGTTTCCAGATTTTCTTTGCGTTGATCCAGTTTGTGACAAACATGATTTACATGTTCAGCGTGAATGTTATTTTCGGTGCGGCCTTGTTCCTGTTTATGGTTGGTATTACCGCGCCGCTTTTCATCCGCATGCCGACCATACGTGATCGCGCTCTTCGCTTTTCCGATGAAAGGGCCCATGTGACCGGTGTGGTCGTTGACATGCTGACCAACATGCCTGCCGTAAAATTTTTCTCCGGCCTTGGATATGAGGGGCAGGTGCACGGCAAGGCATCACAGGAAGAAAAAAGGCGCGATTCAAAAATCATCCGCACGATGGTGCAAATTGAAGATTTTCGCAGGATATGCCTTGTCCTGCTTGGCGGGGGCATGTCTGGCCTGTGCGTTTATGCCTGGTCACAGGGTTTGATCACGGTGGGCGAGGCATCGAGCATGGCATCCATGTCCATGATGATGGCGGGGACCGCATGGATGCTCGGCGGCGGGATTGTTCAATTCGTTAACGAGGCCGGCTATATTTCGGATGCCCTGCGCATTACATCGTCGCCGCATGGGGTGGCCGACAGGCCGGACGCAAAACCGCTTTCGGTGTCACAAGCGGATATACAATTCAAAGATGTGGATTTCTTCTTTGCCAACCATCATGTGTTCAAGGATTTGAACATTCATATCGGCGCAGGCGAAAAGATAGCGCTGGTCGGCCCGTCGGGGGCGGGGAAGAGCACGTTTGTCGCGCTTCTTATGCGGCTTTATGATCTGCAGGACGGCGCAATCTCCATAGGCGGAACAAACATTCTTGCGGTGACGCAAGATTCCTTGCGCGACCACATTGCGGTTATTCCGCAGGACACGGCCCTGTTCCACCGCTCCCTCATGGAAAATATCCGCTATGGCCGCCGCGATGCGACCGATGAAGAAGTGATAGAGGCCGCGAAGAAAGCCTTTGCCCATGACTTCATCATCAGTTTGCTGGATGGATATAAGACATTGGTGGGTGAGCGCGGCATACGCCTGTCCGGCGGCCAGAGGCAACGTATCGCCATCGCCCGCGCGATTTTGAAAGACGCGCCGATCCTTATTTTGGACGAGGCAACATCCGCGCTCGATTCAGAATCCGAACGCCTTATCCAGAACGCGCTCGATGACCTTATGAAAGGCAAAACCGTCATTGCCATCGCCCACCGTCTGTCCACCATTTCCCGCATGGACCGCATTATTGTCCTTAATCAGGGGGAAATTGCCGAAGCCGGCAATCATGAAGATCTTTTGGCCCAAAAAGGTCTCTATGCAAGGCTTTGGGCCATGCAGTCCGGCGGTTTTTTGATGGAGGAGGGGCTTGACCTTCCGCCCGAGAATGGGCAGGAAATAAGCGTCAAAACCATAGACGGATAGAGAGTTTACCATGGCCGGACATTCCCAGTTTAAGAACATTATGCACCGCAAGGGCGCGCAGGACGCCAAACGGGCGAAGGTCTTCACGAAAATCGGGCGCGAAATCATCGTGGCCGCGAAACTGGGCGGACCTGATCCATCATCCAATCCGCGCCTTCGCGCTGCCATTGCGGCTGGCCGCGCCGTGGACATGCCGAACGACCGGATCAAACGCGCCATCGATACCGCCATGGGCGCGGGCAACACGGACAACTACGACAACGCCCGTTACGAAGGATACGGTCCCGGCGGAATCGCCGTGATTGTCGAAGCGCTTACCGATAACCGCACCCGCACCGTGGCGGAAGTGCGTTCCTATTTCTCCAAATGCGGCGGCGCGATGGGTGAGACGAATTCCGTATCCTTCATGTTCGACCATGTCGGCGAAATCGTCTATCCGGCCGATAAAGCCACCGCTGATGAGATGTTCGAAGCCGCCGTCGAGGCAGGCGCCGATAACGTCGAAAGCGATGCCGACGGCCACTTTATTACGTGCGATGTCAACTCTCTTGGCACGGTCACAGGCGAACTTGAAAAGAAATTCGGCGAGGCGAAAAAGGCCGGTTTTACATGGAAACACAAGGTCGGCGCGCCGGTGACGGACGAAGACACCGCCCGTACGATGATGAAACTGATCGACCTGCTCGAAGAAAACGACGACGTGCAGGAAGTCTTTACCAACATGGACATCAGCGATGATGTTATGGCCAAATTGGAGGCCTGAATCACTTTCGCCGTTTCCTTTTTGTTCTTATCCGTGTAAGATTCGGGGCATGAGAGTTCTCGGAATCGATCCAGGTCTGCAGCGTATGGGATGGGGCGTTATCGAGGCGGTGGACAACCGCCTGAGCTTTGTTGCCTGCGGCGTTGTCAAAACAACGGCCAGCCTGTCTTTGGCAGAGCGACTGTTCGAATTGGACTATGGTATTGTCGAGATATTAAAGACTCACGCGCCGGACGAAGCGGCCATCGAAGAAACCTTCATGAACAACAATGCGGCAAGCGCCCTCAAGCTCGGCTGCGCGCGCGGTGCTGCCATGCTGTCCATCGCCCGGTCAAACCGCAAGGTGCATGAATATCCGGCAAACCTTGTCAAAAAATCTGTGGTGGGTAACGGCCACGCAACCAAAGACCAGATTGGTATGATGGTCAAAATGTTATTGCCAGGATGCGGCGAAATGGGGGCCGATGCCGCCGATGCGCTCGCCATTGCGATTTGCCATTCGCATCACGCGGCGTCAAAGGCGCGCATGGGCGGCATCATGGCTGGGGGGGTACGCTAATTATGATCGGGAAATTATCAGGCATTATCGATAGCTTTGGCGAGAATTACATCCTGCTCGATGTACAGGGTGTGGGTTATCTCGTTTACTGCTCCAACCGCACACTGACGCAAAGCGGGCAAAGGGGCGATCCGTGTTCGCTGTTGATTGATACGCATGTGCGTGAAGACGCGCTCAATCTATATGGATTCAAAGACGCCGCCGAGCAGCAATGGTTCAGGCTGCTGACGAGCGTACAAGGGGTCGGCGCGAAGGTTGGTCTTGCCATTTTAAGCGCGGTGCCGACGGAGCGGATTGGTTTTGCGATTGCATCCGGCGATAAGGCCGCGATACAGCAGGCCGATGGTGTGGGGCCAAAGCTTGCCGTGCGGATTGTCACGGAATTAAAAGATAAGGCCGGAAAGATCGACCTGCAAATGCCTGCCAGAATGCCTGCGGCAAAAGGCGCGGCGCCCGCAACGCTGGCACCCAATATCGACGATGATGCTGTTTCCGCGCTTGTCAATCTCGGCTATGCGAAATCCGATGCCTTTCAAGCCGTGCTGGCCGCCAAACAAAAGGCAAATGATAACGAGGCAGAGAATGTCGGTGACCTGATCCGTCTTGCCTTGAGAGAGCTGAGCCAATGAGTACGAATGCAAATTTACAGCGCCAGAAGTTGGAAGGCGAACAATCGGATGATACTGCGCTGCGCCCGTCGCAACTCGATGATTTTACAGGTCAGAAGGCGGTACGCGAAAATCTGCGCGTCTTTATTCATGCGGCAAAAGCGCGCGGTGATGCCATGGACCACGTCCTGTTGTTCGGCCCGCCGGGTCTTGGCAAAACGACATTGGCGCAAATTATCGCCAAAGAACTGGGCGTTGGTTTCCGTGCCACAAGCGGCCCTGTCATCGCCCGTGCCGGTGATCTTGCCGCCATCCTGACGAATTTACAGCCGCATGATGTTTTGTTCATCGATGAAATCCACCGCCTCAACCCCGCCGTAGAGGAAATCCTTTATCCGGCGATGGAAGACCGTAAGCTGGATTTGATTATAGGCGAGGGTCCTGCCGCACGTTCTGTACAGATTGATTTGCCCCCCTTTACTTTGATCGGTGCGACAACGCGCAGCGGCCTTCTCACCAATCCTTTGCGTGACCGGTTCGGCATTCCGCTGCGTCTTGAGTTTTACACGCATGATGAACTGACCCAAATTGTTGGACGTTCAGCACGTTTGCTCGGGATGGAATTGACCGATGACGGGGCGATGGAAATTGCCAAAAGATCCCGTGGCACGCCCCGCATTGCTGGGCGTCTGACACGCCGTGTGCGTGAC
Source organism: uncultured Alphaproteobacteria bacterium (assembly GCA_946481075.1). Next base: position 520,066 of record CAMLMC010000001.1, on the reverse strand, counting down.
TTCGCCTCTGTTGCTGGAAACGTAAAAATCACTGCGAAAATTGCCGATGCTGCCCTGACTCGTCTTGATGTTGACTCATCGGGCCTCGATGGCATGGATAGGCGATATCTTAATTGCATCATTGAAAATTATGGCGGTGGCCCTGTCGGCATCGAAACAATCGCCGCCGTTCTGTCTGAACAACGTGATGTTGTAGAAGATGTGATAGAACCTTATCTGGTCCAACAAGGCTTTGTACAAAGAACGCCACGTGGACGGATGGTGGCCACCAAAGGATATGAATATTTCGGTCTCAGGCCAAAAAAGCCGCCTGAAGACGACTTGTTTGATAATCTGACTTAAATTTTTGCTACATGCCGAGGGAAGGCGTCGCGTTGTTAACGCGCGGCTGCGGTGCCGTGGATGCATTATCTTCCGGGTTGAACTGTTGTCGTTCAGCGGCGGCTTTATCCGCCTGATCCGTGGGAACGACTTCAGGCTTGGTGAAAGCCCAAAACCTTTCTCCCGGTTCGGTCATAACAATCTGGTTGGTTTCATCGAGCTTCCAGTTTGCAAGTTCGTAATCAAGAAGAGGTATGCTCGCATCCTGCAGGCCTGATTGTTCAACAGACTTTAGGAAATTTGCCTGCTCCAGATAATTATGTTCGAGCGCATCGAATTTTACAGGGTTGGTAGCAGCGTTATTGAGTTCAGCCGCAGTATGCTCAAGATGTGGCTGAACCAAAGATGCGGCATAGGTCAAAGTTGAATCGACGATTGAGAATTCGTCCTTGCCCAAAATGCTGCTGCTAACCGGCACTTTGAGAGTGGCCGCAAATTCATTATCGACGGGAAGGGCTGTCGGAGCCCCATCGCCATCCGTAAAACTGACGCTGATTTTTTCCAATGCTGAAAATTTGGCGGCAAAATTAGGATCAGATGCGGCTTGCTCGATCATATTCATCACAACCATTTCCTGATTCTCGGTAAGGGCGGAATTATCATTTCCCGCCCCACCAACATAATCGCGTATCTGCTGTTCTGAAATATTCGCCATTTACGCTCCAAGCGCCAATCTGGCCTTACATTACGGGAAATGAGTTAATATGTCGTTAAAGGGCGATGGTCGTTATTTTTTCAGTGAATTGCGCTTTTGCCGTGCTACATAAGGGGCATGAAACACAGTGCCCAATATAAAGTTTATTATGAAGACACGGATGCAGGTCAGATTATGTATCATGGCCGCTATATCAACTGGTGCGAACGGGCGCGTATGGATTTTACGCACGACCTCGGCATCGATTTTACGGCGATGCACAATGAAGGTGTTCTGATCGTCGTCCGCCATCTGGAGGCGGACTATTTCAAGCCCGCCAAACTGGAACAAACGCTGCGCGTGGAAAGCGGCATAAAAGAGCTGAAAAACAGTTCTTTCATTATGAATCAGTCTATTTTTTGCCAAGATTCTATGCTTTTCTCCATGACGGTGACGTTGGTTTGCATCGACCTTGCAGGCCGCCCCGTCCGTATACCGGAATCCATTCGTTCAAAATTTGCAGATTATCAGGAGTAGTCCATGAATCAGGCCCCCAGCAATGCCGTAGACGCCGTCGCCGCCGGACAATCATTCGATGGCGATCTCAGCATCATCGCCCTGTTTATGCATGCCGACATTGTGGTGAAAATTGTAGCCATGATGCTGGTCTTTGCCTCTGTCTGGTGCTGGGCCATCATTCTGGAAAAACGTGCCACGCTGGCCAAGGTAAACCGTCAGGCGGGCAAATTCGAGGATGCGTTCTGGTCTGGCGAGCCTCTCGACAAGCTCTACCAACGCATTAAGAAAAGCCGCCATGATCCTCTGCTTAAAACATTTTCTGCCGGTATGGAAGAATGGCAAAATACCGTTTCGGGCGGCGTGCCGGATCGCGAGGCGCTTCAGGCTTCCTTGCGTCAACGCGTGGAACGCGCGATGTCTATTGCCATCAGCCGCGAGATGCAGCGCCTTGAGCGCGGTATGACATTTTTGGCTACGGTCGGTTCTACCGCACCCTTTATCGGTCTGTTCGGTACCGTGTGGGGAATTATGAATTCCTTTAACTCCATCGCGCACTCCAACAATACATCGCTTGCGGTCGTGGCACCGGGGATTTCCGAGGCGCTTTTCGTAACGGCCCTTGGTCTTGTTGCCGCTATCCCGGCCGTTATTGCCTATAATGGTTATAGTAACCGTTTAAACCGTTATGCCGCGCGCCTCGATGCGTTCGTTACGGAATTTTCGGCGATTCTTTCACGTCACCTTGAAACGGCCGAAGGCGGCAAGGCGTCCTCCGGCAAGAAGGTGGCATAACCATGGCGATGAATGTCGGATCAGGCGGGGGGAGCGGATATAAGGGCAGGGGCGCACACCGCCCTATGGCGGAAATCAACGTCACGCCCTTTGTCGATGTGATGCTCGTATTGCTTATCATTTTTATGGTGGCGGCGCCGCTTCTAACGGCCGGCGTTCCCATCGACCTTCCGGATTCAAAGGCGAAGGCGATCAGCGATGAAGACAACAAACCGCTGGAAGTCTCCGTTGCCAAGGATGGACGCATTTTCGTTGGCGAAACGGAGGTAACGGGCGACCGTCTTGTGACCATTCTGACCTCCATGACGGAAAACAATCCGGACCGCCGCATCTATATCCGTGCCGATAAGGGCATCGATTACGGGAAGGTGATGGCCGTGCTTGGCGAAATAAACGGGGCGGGATTTAACAAGGTCGCACTTATTTCCGAAGCATCGGCTCCATAAATTGGCCATAAAAAGTGAGTAAGTCGGTTTCATGGCTGTTAGCGCAACACAGGACAGATCGTTTGAAATTCCACCGGGCATGAAGGGCCCGTTGGTCTTTTCCGGCCTTTTGCATGTCGGAATTGTTGTTATCGCCATTGTCGGCCTGCCTTATTTTAAATCCGAACCACTGGAAATGCCCCATTCGATTCCGGTGGAGATTCTTCCTATTGCGGAGATGACAACAACGAACCGCATCCCCTTAAAAGCGCCGCCGAAGCCGGCAGAAGAGGTCAAGGAGAAGCCGCCTGAAAAAGAAAAACCGAAGGCACCGCCCAAGGTCGATCAGGTTGAACCGCCGAAAGATTTGCCCAAACCGGTGAAGGAAAAACCAAAACCGAAGCCAGTGGCGCCTCCGCCGCCCACAGAGAAACTGGTGGAGCCGGAACCAAAGCCGATCGAAAAACCAAAGCCGGAAGAAAAACCGGTCGAGCCGCAGGAGCAACAGCAGTTCGACAATCTTTTGAAAAACCTTCAGGACAGCGAACCGGAAGTTGATGAAACCCTGCCCGAGGCGAAAGAGGCCGATGCTCCGGCCCCTGCGCCTGACGTGCCTTATGCCGAAACCATGACGATGAGCGAAGCCGATGCCCTCGCGCAACAACTTCAACGCTGCTGGTCCATTCAGGCTGGCGCGCGTTATGCCGAAGATCTGGTTGTCGATGTCCGCCTCACCGTTTCACCGGAAAAGCGGGTGCTCAGCGCCACCATCGTCGACCAATGGCGTTATGGGCAGGATAGCTATTTCCGCGCGGCGGCGGATTCCGCCATCCGCGCCGTGCATTCTCCGCAATGTGAAATTCTGATCCTGCCGGATGGAAAATATAATCTTTGGAAAGATATTGTTGTAACCTTTGACCCCCGTGAAATGCTTTAGGAAGGACACTCCAGCATGAAATCCTTATACGCCCTTCTGATGATCGCCTTGACTGGCCTTGCCTTCGCCGCGCCTGCGCATGCGCAGTTGAAGGTTGATGTCACGCGCGGCAAGATCGACCCCGTGCCAATCGCGATCAGTCCATTTCATGCGGCGTCCCCGTCTGAAGCGGCCTTCGCCAAAGATATTCCGGATGTCATCACAAACAACCTGCGCGGATCGGGCCTGTTCAAACCGGTTAGCCCCGGTGCGTTTATTCAGGACGCGGCCTCAATCCAAAAGGAAGGTCCGCGCTTTGCCGAATGGCGCGCTATCAATACCCCGACATTGGTCAGCGGTTCGGTGACAAAGGCCGCCGATGGTCGCACCCGTGTTGAATTCCGCCTGTGGGATGTTTATTCACAAAAGCAGATTTCCGGTATGGCCTATATGACCACACCGCAAAACTGGCGCCGCATCGCGCACATCATTTCCGATGAAATCTATAAACGCGTGACGGGCGAAGACGGGTATTTTGATTCCCGCATCGTCTATATTTCCGAGACCGGCGCAGCGACAAGCCGGGTCAAGCGCCTTGCGATTATGGATCAGGATGGACAAAACCACCGCTATTTAACGGACGAGGGGACTCTTGTTCTCACACCGCGCTTCTCACCGACCGCGCAGGAAGTCACCTATATGTCCTATAAGGGCGGCGTCCCCCGCGTTTATGTTTACAACATAGACACAGGCCGTCAGGAAGTTCTGGGCAATTTCCCCGGCATGACCTTTGCCCCGCGTTTTTCACCGGACGGACAGAAAGTTGTGATGTCGATGGCACAGGGCGGCAATACCGATATTTATGAGCTCGATTTGCGTTCGCGCAGCTCGCGCCGCCTGACGGATAGCAGCGGGATCGACACCGCGCCATCCTATGCCCCCGACGGTCGTCAGATCGTGTTTGAATCGGATCGCGGCGGCACACAGCAGCTCTATGTTATGGACGCCGGTGGCGGCAACGCCCGCCGGATTTCGTTCGGCTCCGGACGTTACGCCAACCCCGTCTGGTCACCACGCGGAGATTTGATCGCGTTCATTAAAATGAGCGGCGGACAATTCTCCCTTGGCGTGATGCGTCCGGATGGTTCCGGCGAACGTACAATCGTTCAGGGCTTCCACGTTGAAGGGCCAAGCTGGTCCCCGAACGGCCGCGTTCTGACCTACTTTAAGGAAGCAGGCCGCTCTGCAAAACTCCATACCATCGACATAACGGGTTATAACGAGCGGGTTTTGCCTACGCCGCGCGATGGATCTGACCCGGCCTGGTCGCCCTTGAACCAATAAAAAGAACCCCGCTTCGGCGGGGTTTCTTATTGCATACTATTTTATATCGGCGAAGGCTTTCGCCACATGTTCATATGTCGTAATCTTAAATGGCACGATCATTTTCGGAACATGGGCAAGGGGCATCCATTGATACCGTGAAAATTCGGGGTGGTCCCACGCATCAAGGCGAATATCGGCATCGGTGCCTGTAAAACGCAGGGCAACCCATATCTGTTCCTGCCCGATAAATTCTGCGCCCCATGGAATGCGGGCGCGGATATCATCCGGAATGTCGTACCGCAGGGGCACATCGTGAATGCGGATAATTTCGGCCAGATCGGTGCCGATTTCCTCCCTCATTTCGCGCAAGGCGGCGGTGCGGACATCTTCACCCGGGTCAATTCCGCCTTGGGGCATTTGCCAGGCGCCAATCCCATCGAGCCGCTCACCCACAAAAACATGGCCGTCACCGTTAAAGATGCAAAGTCCGACACAGGGGCGGTATTTTGCAGGAACAATCATGCCCATGATTATTCCGCCAGTGCCGATAGAGGCGCAAATTGAAGGCCCCGGGCTTCACCGCCCGCCATCCATGCCTCGAGTTTGTCCAGAACGACCGGATAGGGGTGGACGAATATCACGGCGTGGCCTTGTTTCATCGCCATGAGCTCGGCGGCCTGCATGGTGCGATCAAGTGTGTCGCCGCGCAAATCATCGCCAAGCCAGAAGTCATTCCGGACATACGGCGCATCAATTTTGGCGGCTTGTGCTTCGCCAAAGGCATAACCATCCGGATTGCTTTCAGCAAAAGCAAGCCCCCGGTCATAGATCTGTTTTAAAACCGGTTCTATGTCTATATCACTGCGGTCAAAGGCATGGTTTTTCTGTGATATGATACCGGCATAGCCAACGGCCGATCCCAGCACCCTCATGACGCTATCCAGCTTTTGTTGCAAACCTGATTTAAGCATAACGGCATTCGGGCCAAGATCATCACCCGTCTCTTTTGTCTGCATCGGCAAAGAGATCCAGATTTCATGACCGTTCTGCCGCGCCATCGCGGCCCAGTCCGCTGCGTTATCGGCATATGGCGAAAGGGCAAGACTGACATCCGGCGGCAATTTTTCGATAGTGGTTTGCGACAGGCTCTCGGAAAGACCAAAATCCGTCACAACGACCGATACCAAATGACGTCCCGGAATGGGCGTGAAGGGCCGTTTATAAGCATGGAACGGAGTCAGGTCGTCCGCGATACGGGCTATGGGCAAGGTTAATCCATCACGATCTTCGATAAGGCCATCAATAGGCGCTGCGGGCAGGGCGTTTGTGTTTCCTTCTGCCACCCTTTTTTCTTCGCCCTCGCGCGGCGTTTGACCAACCGTCCCGGCAGGTACCGGATCAATCTTTGTTTCGGGCTCCGCGCGAATGATCTGGGTTGTTTCATAGGGAAAGTGATGCTGGATTTTCTCGGCCGTGCGATCCGCCCGTATGGCCATCCAGATTACAAGGAGCAGGAATACGATGCCGCCGGCAAACACACCTTCCAGCAACGACTTTGCATAGGGGGAAGCCGCATGGAAACGTGCCGACAATTTATTCCAAAGCGCCGTCACCGGGTTTGTTTTGGGTGGATCATATGCCGTTTCTGCCACTTGCCCCCCTTGGGGCCGCCTTATCAGCGACCCGCGCGTTGTCCTTCATACATCGATACGCCGCGGATCAGGTCGATAGCACGGGACAATTGGTAATCCTGGCTTTCTTCCTGTTCTTTTTGGGCGGCATCGGTGTTTTTCGATCCATCCGCATTTGTTGCCGGTGGCTCGGTGATGACCTTCTTCACCTCGGGCGCCGGCGCGGATTTGGAGTCCGGGTTTTTCAGGGCACCGCGCAGATCGCCTTCATGAATTTCCTGCGCAGATGCAATCGTTTCGATCTTGGCCTGTTCGACGATGATGTCCGGTTCAATTCCTTTTGCCTGAATGGAGCGGCCCGACGGCGTATAGTAACGCGCTGTGGTCAGACGCATCGCCCCGTTGCCCGGCAGGGGGATTACCGTCTGTACAGAGCCTTTGCCGAAGGATTTAGTGCCAAGAAGGATAGCGCGGTTGTGGTCCTGCAAGGCACCGGACACGATTTCCGAGGCAGAGGCAGACCCGCCATTGATCAGGACAACCATCGGCTTTCCATCGGCCATGTCGCCCGGTGTGGCGTTATCACGTTTCGTGTCTTCTTCGCTACGGCCACGCGTGGAAACAATTTCCCCTTTGTCGAGGAACAGGTCGGAGAGGCCAATTGCCTGATCAAGCAAACCACCAGGGTTGTTACGAAGATCAAGAACGAAGCCGCGGACCTTATCCTTACCGACTTGCTTGTTGATATCGTTGATTGCCGCTTCCACGCCTTCCACCGTATTCTGGTTGAAGGTTGTAACGCGGATATAACCAATGTCTTTTTGTTCGATGCGGTGACGAACGGATTTGATGCGGATGATATCACGCTTCAATTCAAACTTAAGGGCCTCTTCGACGCCTTCGCGGCGAACCGTGAGTTTGACAGAAGTGCCAACCTTGCCGCGCATTTTGTCAACGGCATCCGTCAGGGTAAGGCCCATAACCGGTTCTTCATCGATATGGGTGATGAAATCGCCCGCCAGGATGCCTGCTTTGAATGCCGGAGTGTCGTCAATTGGGGAGACGACTTTTACAAAGCCGTTTTCCATGGTGACTTCGATGCCAAGGCCGCCGAATTCACCTTTCGTCTGCACTTGCATATCCCCGAAATCCTTCTCGCTTAGATACGACGAGTGCGGGTCGAGGTTGGAGAGCATGCCGTTCAGCGCGTGTTCGATCAGTTCCTTGTCCGTGACAGGATCAACATAGTTCGCACGGACCCTTTCGAAAACTTCACCGAATAAATTGAGTTGTTTATATGTGTTGTTGGCATCCGGATCTTTGTCCGCTTCCTTTTTGTCTTCGGTGGCCGTGCGCTGTTCCTCCTGCGCCTGCGTGATCGCGGGGAAGAAGGCAACCGTCAAAACGGTCAGGGCAGAAAACGCAAGAAACAAACGGGACAGTTGACGCATGAAAGATCCTTCAAAGAGCGATAGTTTTATAGGCCTGCAAATTTACGCGACGGGTTGATTGGCTGCCCCCGGTATCTCAGCTCGTAATACAAGGTCGGGCCACCGCCGTCACCTGAATTTTTGCCAAGAATACCAACCGGTTCACCTGCGGCGACGGATTGCCCGACCACTGTATCAATTCTGGCCAAACCTGCAATAAGGCTGTGATATTCTTTTTGGTGTTCCACAATGATTATTTGGCCATAATTCTTGAAAATACCGGCATAGCGAACGACTCCGCCCATGGGGGATACGACCAGCGCGCCGGAACGTCCCTGGAGCGTGAGTCCCTGGCTTTCCGCTCCGATATCATCGGTTTGTCCGTAGGACGTCAGGATGGCGCCGCTGACCGGTAACTGTGCCGATCCGGGACGCGGAATGGGCGTCGGGCGAACGGACGCGGCCCGTGCGGGTTCGCCTGTATCGACAGCGGCCGATGCAGTGCGGGCGATGGCCGCCTGTGTCCGTTCCCGTTCCTCGATCTTGGCAACAAGATCTTTGAGGTTGGCCGATTCTCGGGCTATGTCTTTCAGTGCCTGCTCCTGCTCCTGAATGCCGCTACGGGTTTTTGCATAAAGAGCCTTGCGTTTTTCGAGCAGCGACTTCATTTCGGCCTGCCGTTTGGTCAGGCCCGCCATCGTTGTCTTTGCCTCGGCCTGATCCGCGGCCAATTCCTTTAAGATAGTATCAAGGCGCGATAAATCTTTTTTCAAACTTTCGGCCCGGCCATAGATATTGGGTAGAATGGATTGCAACAACATCGCGCTTTGCGCGGTTTCGAGCGGCGCACCCGGCTTTGCCAGCACGGCCTCCGGCGGCGTCCTGTTCAACCGTTCCAGCGCCAAAACAAGATCGCCGATCGATGACTTATCCTTTTTCAGACGCTTTTCAATGTCCTTCTGTTCGATCCGGTTGTCGGCCATGCGCGCATCCAGTGCGTTCAGGCGCTCTTCGCTTTTTTTAATCGCGGCGGCGATCGAAACCAGTTCCTTCTGCGTATTTTCAAGATCCGATTTGGTTGACTTCGCTTTTTGCTCCAGTTCCTTTTTGCGCGTTTCGGCTTCGGTGCGTTTTTGATCGAGCTCCGCCGTGGGATGGCGCGGCGGGGAATCCTGTGCCATAGTTGGGGACGAAGCTATAAGAACCGTCATTGCGAGGAGGCATAGCCGACGAAACAATCCATACATCGCTAGGATTACTTTGCTATGCCCGCAATGACGTTTGTGATTATTCATCGGCTAATCCCTGTGGTACGGATGGCCCGCAAGAATGGATTGCGCGCGGTATATCTGTTCAACCAGCATCACACGCGCCAGCATATGCGGCCATGTCTGTTTGCCAAAGGACAAGAGCAAAGAGGCTTTTTTACGGATGGAATCAGATAGCCCGTCCGCGCCGCCGATCACGAATTGAAGATGTGAATAGCCGTTCGTCTGAAACCCTTCGATCTTCGCGGCGAAATCCCGGCTGGAAAGGCTTTGCCCACGTTCGTCCATTACAATTAAAGCGGCCTGAGGATTCAGTTTTTCTTCGATTTTGGATATCTGATCGGCCTGCGTTTTGCCGTCTAGTTCAATCATCGTGAACTTGCCGTGCAGGCGCTTGGCGTAATCTTCAAACACATCCAGCAACGGATCGTTTTTTAGTTTGCCTACAGCGATGATGTCGATGGCGAGCATCCATAATGGATGCCCGATATAGGGATAAAAAGAAACCCTTTATAGGGCCTAGGCCAGCTTCAATCCGCCGTTTTTTGTGTTCTCTGCCGCATGGGGCACGGACCACATTTTTTCAATATTATAAAATTCACGGACTTCGGGCCGGAAGAGGTGGACGATGATGTCACCGGCATCAACGATAACCCAGTCGCCCTGCGACATTCCTTCGGTACGAATGCCGGATTGGCCCCGCGCATGAATACGTTCGGAGAGTTTTTCCGCCATGCGGACGACTTGTCTGGACGATGTTCCCGAAGCGACGATGATGTAGTCGGCAAGGGCGGTCTGGCCGCCAAGGTCGATCACTTCGATGTTAAGGGCCTTGTCATCATCAAGTGATGAAACGATAAGGTCTTTCAGTGCGGATGTTTCAAGGGCTCCGTCATGCCCTGTCGTGGTTAGAATGGTTTCAATCTCCTCATGTTTGGGTTGACAACGTTATATAGAAAAACGAACGCTGACTGCAAGTCATACGTTCCGCGGGCGATATATGTCCGGGAGGATTGTTTGGCGGGCAGAGAGCGGGTCGCTAATCTCATAAACTCCATTGTTATTATTTTACGCCGGATTCGAAGGCCATTCAAGCGGCGGCGCGGTAGGATTAACCCATCCCCTTGTTTTTGTTACGAATTTCGGTTGATGAAATATCCATTTCCGGCGTGTGGCGAAGCCAGTAAATGGCCGGTTTGGCCAAATCGCGGGTCGCCGCCTCAAAATGGGTAATCCCTTTAAACTGGCGTAAGGGGCTGTCCTGGGCGGGTTCGTCCATCCGGCTCCGCGCGATGAAGACAATCGGAATTTCACGGATCAAATCCTGCCAGCGGTCCCATTTGTGGAAGATGACGGCGTTATCCATGCCGCAGATAAACAGAAATTCGGTTTCCGCAAATGCCTGTTTCAGCTTCATAACCGTGTCATAGGTATAGGCGGTGTTCAGCTCCGCCTCCAGATGCGTGGCGATCATAGCAGGGTGGTGGTCTATGATTTTTTCAACCGAAGCAAAACGCTCGGCATACGGCGCGATACCGCTAATCTCTTTCAACGGGTTCTGAGGCGTGATCAGCCACCAGACGCAATCGAGGCCGAATTGTTCCAATGCGATCTTGGCGATATGGAGATGCCCGGCGTGTGCCGGATTAAACGACCCGCCAAGTAGGCCGATGCGTTTTCCGTTCCATGAGGATGGATTCTGAAGGCTGGGTGAAGGTAGGGTCATGGGCGGGTTTGTCCATTCCCGAGCACTTTGTATTTAAAAGTCGTGAGTTGACGCACACCGACAGGGCCGCGGGCATGAAGCTTGCCTGTGCCGATACCGATTTCGGCGCCGAACCCGAATTCGCCGCCATCGGCAAATTGGGTTGATGTGTTGTGCATGACGATCGCGCTATCGACTTGTCCAAGGAAATAGTCAACGGCGCGGGGCTCTTCGGCGATGATGCTATCGGTATGATGTGATCCGTATTGGTTTATGTGCGCAACGGCTTCTTTGTAATCACCCACGAACTTACAGCTGATTTTCTTATCAAGATATTCGGCAGACCAATCGGCTTCGGTCGCAGGCTTGATGCGTTTATCGATCTTGCAGGATAAATCATCGCCCATGATTTCAACGCCTTCATCGAGGAGCGTGCGAAGGATGTTTTCGACCAAATTCGCGCTGATATCCTTATCAAAAAGAAGCGATTCAGCGGCGCCGCAAATTCCCGTCCGGCGCAGCTTGGCGTTTTTCACAACATTCAATGCAATGTCGGGATTGGCGGAAGCATGAACATAGACATGGCAATTGCCATCGAGATGCGCAAAGACCGGCATCTTGGCCTCACGCATGACAAGGTCGGTGAGCGTTTTTCCGCCGCGCGGGATAAGAACGTCGATCACATCGCGGGCCGCGAGCATTTCTTCAACGAGCGCACGGTCTGTATCGGCGACAAAACAGACGCAATATTCGGATAGGCCGTTCTTACGCATGGCATCAACCACAATCTTATGAAGCGCCGCAGACGTATTGTGGCTATCCGATCCGCCGCGCAGGATGACGGCATTGCGGGATTTAAGGCAAAGCGCCGCCGCATCGATGGTGACGTTGGGGCGGGATTCGTAAATCATGCCGAGCACGCCGATGGGCACAGACACTTTTTGAATACGAAGGCCGTTGGGACGGGGCCAGCTTTCCAGAATTTCACCGACAGGATTGGACAGTTCGCGTATCTGCATAACGCTCTGGGCGAGCATGCGCAGACGCTCATCATTCAATGTCAGGCGATCTATCATGGCTGCAGGCAAATTTTTCTGTGCGGCCGCGGCAACGTCTTTCTGGTTTGCGGTCAGGATGACGCCTGATTTTACGACGAGAAGATCCGCAATGTCCTTTAAAACTTCGTTGATGATGCCGTCATTCGATTGCGCGAGCGCGAATTGTGCCTTCCGCGCCTTTTGTCCAAGCGCGGTAATAACACCATTCTCTTGTGCTGGTTCATTCACCATAACGTACTATAAGCGGGGAAGGGCCCGAATGAAAGCAAAAGTCTAAAACAAAACCCCGGTAGAACCGGGGTTTAATGAAGGGGGTCAGATGATTAATTCAGGTGTTTTGAAACCGACGCCACGGCCTGATCGATCAGGTTGCCGGATGTTTTGGCATCCATCGATTTCGTCACGATTTCGCGTGTCGCCTGCAGGGCGAGGGCGGCGGCGTGGTTTTGAATATCGGCCATCGCCTTTTCTTCCACGCGTTTTAAACGCTCAACCAGCTGCGCTTCGCGGCGGGCCATCGCTTCCTCTAGTTCGGCATCGGCCGATTGCTGGATTTGCAGGGCGCTTTGTTTCGCGGCGGCAACGATGCGATCGGCTTCCACCTGTGCGTCGCGCTGCTTATTCTGGATATCGGCGAGCAGGGCCTGCGCCTCATTGCGCAGCTTTTCCGCTGTATCGATTTCAGACGCAATCGAGGCAATTTTCGCATCGAGTTGCGATGTGATTTTCTTGCCTGCCACTTTCACCGCCAGAACGATGAAAAGCACGAAAGAAATCGCAACCCAGAAATTGGTATTGTGCAAAAGATCGTCCATTATGCGGCCTTTGCCTTTCCGGCGATGCTTTCGACAATCGCCTTGGCGTTTTGAACATCGGCAGACACGCCGGTGATTTTTTCGGCGGCCACAGATGCAACTTCCGCGGCAATCGCCGTCATGTCACCCATGGATTTTGCGCGGGCTTCGTCCATGCGGGTTTCTGCCGCAGCGATTTCGTTTTCGGATTTCTTGCGGAAGGCCTCGATACGGTCATTGGCTTTTTGCTTGGCATCCGCCTCGACGCCCTGAATGGCCGCCATGGCTTCGGCACGTGCCTTCTCCAGCCCTTTTTCATAGGCAACCCGAATTTCTTCGGATTGGGCGCGGAGTGCTTCTGCGGCATCGAGGTCGCCTTTGATCTTGCCTTCACGGTTCGCAATGACGGCGCCGATTTGTGGCAACGTCTTGCGTGAGAAGGTAAGATAGAGAACCGCGAATGTCAGCAGGAGCCAAAATATCTGGCTGGGATAGGTGCTCAGATTCAATTGCGGCAATCCGCCTTCGCCATGTTCGGCTGCTGCCTCGTGCGGGGCGGCGGCTTCATCCGTTGTCATTGCCGGGCCGGCAGGATCATGCGGCGAAGTCGCATCCTCGGGAACGGTTGTTTCCTCGATGGCGACAACATCGGCATCAATGGCCGGGGCTTTGGCGTCGGACGCTGCCATGGCACCGGATATATCCAGTGTCCATGCCAGGGCCAGAACAGTGATCAGGCGGATTGTACGCATTGTTCCTCTTAGAGACCGAACAGGATCAGCAGGGAGATACCGAGACAGAAAATCGCGAGAGCTTCTGTAACGGCAAAGCCGAAGATCAGTGTACCGAACAGGGAACCCTGAACGGACGGGTTACGGGATACGGCTTCGTTGAAAGAACCGAAGATCAGGCCGAGAGCGATACCAACGCCCAGGATCGGGAGCAGGGCCAGCGCGGCAGACAGGATTTTAATTGTTTCGACGTCCATTTTATTCCTCTTTAGGTTTGGTAGTTGGTTTAGGTTTGATTAGTGGGCCAGCTCGACCGTGTCCCGCAGATAAATGCAGGCCAGAAGAGCAAAGACATATGCCTGAACGAAGGCCACGAACACTTCGAAGCCGATCAGGAGAACATTGAACAATGTCGGTCCGATAGAGCCGAACATCCCGACAACGCCCGCGCCGAACATCATGACGGAAAATCCGGCGATGACTTTGAGCATCAGGTGGCCCGCCAGCATGTTGATGAACAAACGCAGGCTCAATGTGATGGGGCGGGACAGATAGGAAATGATTTCAATAGGGATAATCAGCGGGGCAATCCACAGCGGTACGCCCGGAGGGCAGAACAATTGCAGGAAGTGCAGGCCGTGCTTCACAAAACCCATCACAGTCACGAGCAGGAAGATGATGAGGGCAAGGGCACCCGTTACGGCCACATGGCTGGTATAGGTAAAAGAACCCGGAATCATGCCAAGCACGTTCCCGAGCAAAACGATCATGAACAGGGTGAAAACGAGCGGAAAATACCCCATGCCCTTTTCACCCACGTTGTCGCGGACCATATTGGCGATGAATTTATAAAGCCCTTCGGCCACAAGCTGGCCGCGGGTCGGGATGATCGCCTTTTTGCGCATGGCAAGGGTAAGGAGCGAGATCGACAGCACGATGCCGATAGTCATCCAAAGGGAGGAATTGGTGAAGGACAGGTCTACGCCCCCGACAGCAAAGGGGACAAGCGGCTGAATTTCAAACTGGTGGATCGGGTTGGCCAACTCTTAGGTCACTCCATCGTCTGATTTGAGTCGTTTTCTGCGAGGTTTCTAGCGACTCCGGGCGGGGATTGCAAGCGATTAGAACCGATTGCGGTGCCTAAATTTTTCGAAAGTTTATAAAGATTGAATATAGCGGCGATCAGGCCCAAAACTATGAAAATAATCAGCAGTGTAGGGGTCGTTCCGAACAAAGCATCCAGAGCATAACCCATCAGGCCGGAGCCGAGCAAAACCCCTATCATTTCCATAAATGCACGAATGCCGGTCGCCATCTCATTACCGGTATGGGCCGGCTTTGGTGGCGGGTTCAATTCGGCGTGTTTAGCCTTTGCGGCGGCGATGCGGGATTCGAGGTCGTTTGTCATGTAAACCTTGCACAAATATTGTTATTTTTTACTACATTGATCTTCTGACTAACTATTAACGGATGATAAAACCGCCATAACAAAGAGAACTAAAGCAAAAAGAATAAAGAAACTCAAAATGCAAATATTAATAAATAATCTCCACCCACTACTTTGCTTAGAGTTAATTGCATGGTTTTTAATCCAATTAGCCGCATAAAAAGATGGCCATAGCAAAATAGGGCAAAATATAAATATAAAAATTGTTAGTTGTTCGAAACGCTGAATGGCATTCAGAGATTTCCAACCATTTCCATTGACTTCATCCAACAGTAAGCTTGTCGCTGCTGTAAAAGCTAAAAGTGCCCATGCTATCGAAAATACTTTTAATATTCTCATTCCGCAGCTTCGAGGAAATCGAGTTGCTGGTTGAGATCAACCGATACCAACTGTGATACACCGCGTTCGGACATCGTCACGCCATAGAGGCGGTCCATACGGGCCATGGTCAAACGGTGGTGGGTGATGACGAGGAACCGTGTTTCGCCGCGTGCCGCGAGGTCATCGAGCAGGTTGCAGACGCGATCAACGTTCGCGTCATCGAGCGGCGCGTCAATCTCGTCAAGCACGCAAATCGGCGACGGCGTCGTCAGGAACATCGCAAAGATCAGGGCAATGGATGCCAAAGTCTGTTCACCGCCCGAAAGGAGGGAAAGGGACTGCAACGTCTTGCCCGGCGGCTGCGCGAAGATTTCAAGACCGGATTGCAGCGGGTCATCGGATTCAACAAGTTTTAGATGCGCAGATCCGCCGTTGAACAATTTGACGAACAGATTCTGGAAGTGTCCGTTGACGATATCGAACGCGTTTGTGAGGCGTTCTTTCGCTTCCTTGTTGAGTTTGTTGATGCCTTCACGCAGTTCGTCGATGGCCTGCACGAGGTCATCGCGCTCACGGAAAATCACGCCAAGTTCGCTTTCAAGTTCTTCGGATTCCGATTCCGCCTGAAGGTTCACGGGGCCGATCTGGTCACGTTCGCGCACCAGTTTTTCCTTGGAGGATTTCAATGGCTCCAGCATCGGCAGGTTGTGTTCATCCGTGAAGTTCGCGGCAGTTGCTTGTTCACGAAGCATTTGCGGAGCGCATTCAAATGTTTCCTGAACGGCCTGCACGACTTCATCAAGATGCTGCTGTCCGGCAGAGACAAGAGCCTGCGCATGGGCGCGCGCTTCACGTGCCTCTGTCAGACTGTTTTCGGCTATCTTAAGCGCCTTGGTTGTTTCGGAGAGTTCATTTTCCTTTTCCATCAAGGCATCGGACGCTGCGTTACGTGCAGTCTCCAGTTGGGATATAAGGCCGAGCAGTTTTTCCTGCCCATCGCCGCCGGCGCGGGGACGGGATTCCAGTTCGGCGATTTTTTCCATCAAGGATGCTTCACGGGCTTCGAGTTCCTTGATGCGTTCACGGGAACGGATGGAGCGGTTCTGGTGGCTGTTGCGTTCATCCCCGATCGCGTGCAGACGCGCCATGCGGCGGCCCTGTTCAATTGTCAGCGTGTCGAGGTTGCGCACGGCCTGAGAATAGCTGTCACGTGTTTCAACGAGTGTTGCGCGAAGCTGTTCCACTTCCGCCGCATGCGCGGCCATTGTCGCCTCGTCATACGAAGCCAGTTCTTTCGCGAAGGTCTCAATCGAGGCCGTATAATTGACGATGTCCGCTTCCGTCATATTGACGGATTCTTCCAGCTTTGCGATTTCCGCGAACAGGCCCGATCTTTGTTCCGTCACACGGTTCAATTGCGATTGTTTGGATGATAGCTCCTGATCCTTGCGGCGGAGTTCGCTGCGCACCTCATCCAGCTTTGATTGCCATGTGGCTTGCGTGCTTTGCGCTTCGGTCGCGGCGGTGGCGGCATTATCATAGGATTGAACAGCGGCCGGCAGTTCGGCCTTCAATTCATCCAGGCGGTTTTTCTGTTGCAACTGGATGGCATGACGATCAGACGCGCTTGCCTTGATATGAAGCCCGTCCCAACGCCAGTAAGCGCCATCGGCGGAAACGAGGGATTGTCCGGCCTTCAATTGCGGTGCAAGGGCAGAGCCTTCTTCTTCCGTTTGAACGACACCGATAAATTTCAGGGCGCGATTGAGGTAATCGGGAGCCTCGACATGCGGCTGCAAGGCTTGTGATCCGGATGGCAGGGCGGGCACATCGATATTGGCATCGAAGTCGAGCCAGACGGACGGGGCCTCTTTATCTTTTGACGCCATCAACGTATCGCCAAGCGCGCGGGACAGGGCTTTTTCAAAACCCTTTGCCGGACGAATGTCGTCCAGGATCGGTTTGAACAGGCTTTGCGTGTCTGTATTGAGAATGCGTTCAAGCGCCCGGATTTCGGATTCGATTTCCGACTTGGCTTTTTCAGCAGCCTGACGTTCGGTGCGTGCGTTTTCAAGCGCGGCGCGCGCGGATGTCAATTCGGTTTCAGCATTTTCAACCTGGCCGCGGAGCGATTCCGTTTCACTTTCCAGCGAGAGGATGGATGTTTTCAGCTCGTCAATTTCGTTGTTGTCGCCGAAACGGGCACGGGCAGCGGCCAGATCATCGGTTAGTTTGTCTTTACGTTCCTGCGCAACTTCGAGGCGCGATTTATCCGAACTGATCTGCTGTTCGATCCGTTGACGCGCAGCGCGAGTTTCGGCCGTCTTTTGCATGAAGGCCTCATAATCGGCTTCCAGCTTTGTAACTTTTTGCTCAAGCTCATCCTTGATTGCTTGTTTCTGCGCAAGATCGGATTCTTCGTTGCGGCGGCTTTCGGACAAAATACGCTGCTCTTCTTCCAGACGCGCGATAGTTTCAACGCTTTCGGCGAGAATGTGATCCTCATGCGCTTTGTCGGCAATCGTTTGCTCGTACTGCGATTTTGCCTGATCCATCTGCTCCCGCAGCGCACGGTCCTGATCCTCAAGATGCTGCAGTTCCAACTTGTGCGCCTGTAATTTCGCGGCGGCCTCGGCTTCGGCCTTGCGCAGGGCCGGCAAATCTTCCGCCTGAACATTCTGTGTGTTCGTCAGCTGTGTCACGGTCTGCATATGTGTGACGACCATGCTTTCGGCTTCGGCAAAAGTTTTGGTCGCCTGATCGACGCGGGCAACAGCCATCACCCATTCGAGATAGGCGATGGTGGTTTCCAGTTCCTTGATCTGCGTCGACAGGTTTTTGTATTTCTGCGCCTGACGAGTTTGTTTTTTCAACGCGTTGTAACGGCTTTCCATCGAACCGACGAGATCCTGCACGCGCTGTAAATTCTGGTCGGCCGCGCGGAGGCGAAGCTCGGCTTCGTGGCGGCGGACATAGAGGCCCGAAACACCGGCGGATTCTTCCAGAACGAGGCGGCGCTCTTGCGGTTTCGCATTGATCATCGCCGTCACGCGGCCTTGGGAAACGAGGGCGGGAGAATTCGCGCCTGTTACCGTATCGGCAAACAACATCTGCACATCGCGGGCGCGGCAGATTTTCCCATTGATGCGGTAGGTGGAGCCGTGGTCACGCTCGATCTTGCGCGTGACTTCGATCTGGTCGAAATCATTATACGCGGCGGGGGCGGTGCGCGAGGAATTGTTGATCAGCAGCGATACTTCGGCATGATTGCGGGCAGGGCGGCCAGAGGTACCGTTAAAGATAACGTCTTCCATCCCGCCGCCGCCAGAGCGCATGCGCTTGGCCGAATTTTCCCCCATAACCCAGCGCAGCGCCTCGACCGTGTTCGATTTGCCGCAGCCGTTCGGACCCACAATACCTGTGAGGCCGGGGCCGATCTCAAGCTCCGTCTTGTCGACGAAGGATTTAAAACCGCTGAGGCGTAGTTTTTCGAACTGGATCATAGTCTCAATATACTCATTCTACTTGTGGGGCATCGCCAACCGCGCCGTCGCTAACGGCACGGAAAGCACGTTCAAAGTTTTCAAGGGGCTGAGCACCGGAAATGGTTTGCGCGCCGTCATTGATAATGAAGGTCGGCGTGGAGGACACTTTCCATTTGTCCTGCGCTTCCTGCATTTTTTCGGCGATCTTCAGTTTCAGTTCAGGGCTTTTCTGGCACGCGTCGAATTGTTCATCGCTCAGTCCCGCCAGCTTGGCGTTCTGTTTCAAATGCGCCATGTAGTCTATACCGCCTGCCCATTTGTTTTGTGTCTGGAACAGCAGGGAGATAAAGCCCTCATAGCGTTCCGGCGGCAGGCAACGCGCGGTGATTGTGGCCTTAAGGGCCGGATCGTTCAGTGGGAATTCACGAAATTCAAAATAGACCTTGCCCGTATCGATGTATTTTTCCTTCAGTGCAGGGAACACATCATTGTGGAAATGGGCGCAGTGGGAACAGGTGAGGGAGGCATACTCAACAACCTTCACCGGGGCATCCGGATTACCAACGGCGCGGACACCGACGGCACGGTCAAGATCGAATGCCGCGTCTGCCGTTGCGATTGCGCCATCGGCTGTTTCTTCCGGCGCTGCGGGCACGGCCTCATTTGTAGCGGGCGCGGAAGCATCCGCTGTCTCTGCTGGCGGAAGGGTTTGCGTTGTGACTTCCGCCTGCGGCGGCGGCATGTCATTCAAATCTTTCTGAAGATAAAACCACATGCCTATGCCCGCCGCGATGATCAGCAGCATCAGGATCGGAAGAACAGCGGAACCGGACTGGCCGCGGAGTTTGGACATTTCAAAGCCTTTCGACATATCAGTTTTCATAAACTGATGGGTTAGACATAAACATTTTCGGTCTGGAAATCTACCTCAAACTGCCCGTTTGCGGTCTTTTTTGTCAATTCTTACGACAGGCAACACGGGCCTTATCCACATTTACTGTAACAACCAAGGCAAAATCTCATAAATGCCATAAAAGCCTTTGTTATTATTAACATATTCCGGCTTAGGAGATCAGAATATCTGCGGTTTTTCTGTAGGACTGTAGAGGTATAAATCGATCCTATCAGGTGAGAGCCCTGTTGCCGCCGGTTGCTGCCCCTCCGCCCGCACATCAATGCGGGATGCCCGAACGCCCTGCTTGACCAGTGAATGGCGAAGGGCGATAGCGCGGGAGAGTGCGATGCGTTTATCGCTGCTTACCCCTTCGCCCTGTGATGTGGCATAGGAACGGATCTGGATGCGCCAGTTGTCGCGTTTGTCCAGTTCCTTCAATATGCCCGCGCCGATGGCCGTAAGATCGGTTTGTCCCAGCTCCGTCTGGCCCGGCGCATAAGGCAGGATTTTCTTCAACACATTCTGGGCGACCCCGGTTTCAAATTCGGCGGGGGCCACGCCCGCTGCCTGCGCCGCCGCGATCGCATCGGCGGCCTTCGCCGCAGACGGAACGTCCGGAGTTTCGGCTTTGGCCTGTTCATTCTGATGACGTTCCAGAATGGTTGGTTCGTTGGCCTTTATCTCATCTTGCAACGGCGCCGCGAGATCTACCGCTTCGACCGCTTGCGCCGGAACCGCGGGCATCGTCTTCGGCCCGGTCACAACGCCCTTGCTCGTCACCTTGCTGGCTGGCTGAGGTTTCGGGCCTGCGGCTTTAGGGGCCTTTATATCAGGCTTGGCAGATGCCTGTTTTGCAGGTGGCGGAGCAGGGGCCGCATCGCTGTTCTTTGCGGATGCCTCGTCCACCTTTGCCGCAATCTTTGGCACCTCCGGCTTTTTCGGAGGCGTTACGCTCGTTGCGGTTTTGGATTTCGATGGTTTGGGCGCTTGCGCCTTTTCGACCACAGGCTTTTCAGGTGTCTCGACTTTTGGTTTTTGCTGGCCTTCCACTATTGGCTGCATGAATTTAGGCGCGGCCGGCGCAACCGGTATCTGTGGCGCGACGCCAGGTGGCGTTTCCGCCGGCACCTTCGCGGGAACGGGTGCAACCGTGCCTTCCCGCGGCGATACACGCGGTTCAACAATATTGCCCGTGGTTGTTTCAGGGCGCAGGGAATCATCGAACATCGGCGGCGGGACATAACCGTCCTGCGCCATCGACGGATGCGCGATGAGCGAAACAATGGCAAGGCAAAGAATTCTGGAACAAGCCCGCATAATGCCCGCGATTAAAACGCAGATTTCAGGCCAAAACAAGGCGTGATTGCTCCAATAGTTTGTTTTTGGTTTTTCAAAAATGGGCCAGTGCTAGTTATTGAATCAAAACGGATTTTCAAAAGGCGTGAACCAAAGCCATTTTCTTAAAACGACGCGCTTATGCCCTATCAAAAAAAGGGGCGCACTGCGCCCTTGAATAAATTGAGTATAGCAAAAAATCGCACAAAATACCAGAGAAGCATCAGGCTAAATCGCATGGATTGCTTCGTCACCACGTCCCCCGCAACGACGGTAATGACTTACGCCTTCTTAATCAACTGACGCAGGTCGTTGTGGATCTGCTGGTTCGCCGCAATAATTTCGCCGCTGTGGACGGGGTTTTGTTCGTTGCGGATAGAGGTCGACATGCCGCCGGCTTCTTTCACGATCAAATGCCCAGCCGCAACATCCCAAGGCTTGATGCCTGTTTCCCAATAGCCGTCAATGCGGCCAGCGGCCACATAGGTCATGTCGAGCGAAGCAGCGCCAAAACGGCGAACCATGGCATAACGGGAAACTTCGGCAACTTCTTTATAGAATTGTTCGCGGTTGCCGCCATTCTGCAACGGCTGACCGTAATTGAACATGCAGCTTTCCATGACATTGCGGCCAGATACGCGCAGGCGGCGATTGCCCGCAATAAAAGCGCCCATGCCTTTTTCGGCCGTAAACATTTCGTTCTTGGCGCAATCATACACAAGACCAGCGATAACCTGACCCTTTTGCTCCAGCGCAATCGAAATAGCCCAGTGAGGAATACCGTGCATGAAATTGTGTGTGCCATCCAGCGGGTCGATGATCCAGATATTGTCCGGATCATTGCCTTTTACCGCACCGGATTCTTCCATCATGAAAGAGTAATCCGGTTTTGCCTTTTTCAATTCCTCAAAGATCACTTCTTCGGAACGTTTGTCGGCAGCAGTCACAAAATCCCCCGGACCTTTACGGGACACCTGAAGCTTTTCAACTTCATTGAAGTCCCGCAGCAGATGCTTCGCAGCCTTTTCGGCCGCGCGGATCATCACGGTCATGATGGGGGATACTATGGGCATTCTATTAGTCCTTGGCGCGTGTGGAGTAGGAATCGTCTTCTGTTTTGACGATAATCATTGTACCGACATCGATGAAGGGTGGGACCATAACCTTGACGCCGCCAGTCACGATAGCGGGTTTATAGGAAGAAGAGGCTGTCTGGCCTTTCACAACCGGTTCTGCTTCCAGAACTTCCACAGTGACGCTATCCGGAATAGAGACATTGAGGGCTTCGGTTTCGAAGAATTCAATCTCGACATCCATACCGTCCTGAAGCCATTTGGCCTTGTCGCCGATGATGTCTTTTTTCACTTCGACCTGTTCGAAGGTTTCCTTGTTCATAAAGGTGTATGTGTCCGCACCGTCATTATAGAGATATTGCATTTCATGTTGTTCAAGGCGTACACGCTCGACCGCCTCCTGCGTGCGGTAGCGGACATTGTCCTTGTTGCCGGAGCGAACATCGCGCATTTCAACCTGAATAACGGATGCGCCCTTGCCCGGCTGCATGATTTCATAACCTGTAACCAGCCAGAGACGGCCGTCGCCATCGCGGTCGATAACATTGCCGGGGCGGAGTGTGATTGCTGTAACTTTTGTCATTTTTTCGTTTCCTGTAAGATCGCTGCGCCGAGCCCTTCGAGCGTTTTCCGCAAGTCCGGATCCTCGATTGTCTCAAGCACTTGCGATAGATGATTTTTTTCGCCTTCCGTCAAGTTTTTTGTTCTTTTTTGTGGCTTCACGGGCTTTTTCGCTTCGCGGTGAACGAACTTGATATCGCGGACCCATGAATCGCCGAATATCTGATTAATCCGTTGAAGAATAACGTCTTTTTGATAGACCAGAACGGCGCAATCGGCGCTTGAGGCCGCGATTTCAAGCGTTGCTGTCGGTTTTTCTTTTGGTTTTTTCGGTTTGGTATAATGGATTTTGGCGGGGCTGGCCCGTTCCGCGAAATCGGGACCGATAATTTCGCTCCAGTGCGTGACAATCCGCCCCAGCGCGATATATTTGCGCTCGAATGTTTTGCCTAGAACGGCGGGGACGGCTTTGGACAGCAAGAGTAAAGACATATCGGGGGGCATCATGCCCGTGGGGGCGCGGAAAGTCGAGAAATTCCGCACCGATCTGCTGGATTGGTATGACCTCCACCGCCGGGTTCTGCCCTGGCGTGCGCTTCCGGGGAAAAAGGCGAACCCCTATCATGTCTGGCTGTCCGAAGTGATGTTGCAACAAACCACCGTTCCGGCCGTCATCCCGTACTTCCTGAAATTCACCCAGAAATGGCCGAAAGTCAGCGATCTGGCGGCGGCCGATGCCAATGATGTCATGGAAAACTGGGCGGGCCTTGGATATTACGCGCGGGCGCGCAACCTGCATAAATGCGCGATCGAAGTGACGCAGAACCACAAAGGCAAGTTTCCCGGCACGCAGGAAAACCTGATCGAGCTTCCCGGCATCGGCGATTACACGGCGAATGCGATTGCCGCCATCGCCTTTAACAAACCCGCCAATGTGGTCGACGGGAATGTCGAGCGCGTGATGGCGCGCATTTACGCCGTCACCGATCCTGTGCCGGATTCCAAACCCCTTTTAAAATCGCTCGCCGGTGTGCTGGCGGAAGGGGAAATTGATCGGCCCGGCGATTATGCGCAAGCATTGATGGACCTCGGCGCCACCGTCTGCACGCCGTCTTCTCCCAAATGCATGATCTGCCCCGTCAACAAACAATGCGAAGGTAGAAGGCTTGGGATTCAGGACAGTTTACCGGCGCGGAAAGCCAAAGCCGCCAAGCCGCAAAAGCATGGCTATGTGTACTGGGTCACCGATAAGGCAGGGCGCGTTTTGTTCGAGCGCAGACCGGAAAAGGGGATGCTGGCAGGGACCATGGGCCTTCCGACATCGCAATGGGTTGAAAAAGGGCAGGAATGTTCGCACCTCCCGTTCAAATCCCCCAAAATAGCCAAATCTGTCAAGGTGTTACATAGCTTCACCCATTTCGACCTCGAACTCACCGGCGTGGAAGTGTCATGGGGGGACCATCATCCTGCCATAATGGATGGATATATATGGGTGGAGCGTCACAAGGCGGAAAAACTGAGTGTGCCGACGCTCTTTAAAAAGGCCGTGAAGCTTTTCACTTAGGGATTTGTCCCATGGAACAGAAAATAATATAATGAAAACATGAGATTAGATTCACACATGGCGCGCGTGTCCGCAGCCCTCATCCTGATTGTCTTTTTGTTTGTCCCATCCGATGCCCCCAAAGCACAGGAAGAGGGGCCCATGATTACCCCAACCGCATCCCCGATGCCACGCGAACACAAACCCGCGCCGCGCATACAGCAGTCCTTGCCAAAGCAAGCGGAGCTGGACAGCAACGAAGTCACCGTCTTGCGCGATTCTTTCGCGGGACAATACAGGAAGGCATCGTTGGAGAACCTTTCGAAGATGTACTGGCGTCTGGGTGCGTTCGACATGCAGGATGACGAAGCCATATCCAACTATGTCAAGATCACCGATTGCAAAATCTATACAAATTTCGTCAACGACGATATGGAATGGTCCAAGATATCCAATGCCGTGCGCACCAATCTGGAAAAAGCCAAAGACACATTCCCCCTGAATTTCCAGTTTCTGATCGAGCTGAACCTTGGGCGGTATGATCCTGATCGCGGCGGTTTCCCCCTCATCAACAAGACAGGATTCATGGCTGCCAAGCGCATTGAGGTAGACAGCATCGATTCCCGTCAGGAGATTTGTTACGATTCAAAAGCCATCGACGATTATCCGCGCGGCATCTTCATTCTACTGCCGCGCCCTTTCACGCTCGATTTCGTCACGCTGAACGAACATGTCGCGCAGGCCTATATCCTTCGCAAAAAATCAGAGTATGCCAACCTGCCGGAAGAAGTGCGCGTAAAGCGTTATGAACGGGATGCATATCTGCGCCTTCGAGTATCGTTCCAGCAATATAATGGCAATATCCAGACGAACGGCAGTTCGTTGATGGCCATCCTTTACGGCACCATAGATGGCTATGAGATATTCGAGGATGCCAGCGAAAAACGCCTGATGCTCAGCGTCGATCTTACGAAGAACGATCAGACTTTCAACTCCACCGCGCCCACATCCTTCCTGATGTCCGTTCCGACGCAGCAAAGCATTGTCGCGGCGGAGCAAACAGCGCCGAAAGAAAAAGAGCGTTATGTTCCCGGATCGTTCGGTATGTCACCGAATGCGGGGAACGCGGCGGTTCCGGTCAGTCATTCTTTCGCGCCATAATCATCATGGCAAACTTATCCGACATAAAACCCGGCGCGGTTTTTACGCATTACAAGAACAAGGATTACGAGATCATCACGCTCGCCAAGGATGAGGCGACCGAGGAGCAGGTTGTTGTTTATAAGCTGCTATATGGTGATTTCAGCGTCTGGACACGCCGTCTGAAAAGTTTTTGTGAAGATGTGGAAGTTGGTGGGCAAACGGTAGAGCGATTCAGGTTGAAATCGTCATTGCGAGGAACGGAGTGACGAAGCAATCCATCTTATGATGTGCATTGACAGGATGCAGGATGGATTGCCGCGTCGGCCTATCGGCCTCCTCGCAATGACGGATTACAAATTGTTTCCCCGATAAATTTCTGTACCCGAAACCGCGAAATCATAGATATCGAGTTTTTCAACGCGGACCGTTACGCCCTTCACATTCTTTTCCGGCAGCACGGCATCGGCAATCCGCGTCGCAAATGTTTCCACCAGATGAATGTGGCCAGCCGCCGCAATGCGTTTCACATGCTGGACAATCACATCATAGGAAAGCGTTTCCAAAATATCGTCATTTTTTTCGTCGGGATAATCAATAAGGTCGGCCACCACATTCACGCGCACGCGCTGGGTCCGGCCTTTTTCTTCATCGAACACGCCGATCGCCATTTGGATCACCATATCCTTGATGAAAATACGGTGAGTGTCCTCCAGTTTCGGCGACCGGCGTTTCGATGGATTGCAACACCAGAACATTATTGAAGGGTGGCGTTGCCGCGCGTAGCGGACAAACCTTCGATCTGGGCGCGTAGTTCCTGACGCATGGCGTCAATCGGAACAACACTTCGGCCTTTTTTGACATGCCAGTATGTCCAGCCGTTGCAGGAAGGGGCGTTCTGAACCAGAGCACCGACCTTATGAATGGACCCGCGATGCGGACCCATGATGATATTGCCGTCCGCGTGGACCTTTGCCACCGCCTTGCCCTTGGCGTCTGTTAATTCTGCGCCAGGTTTCAGGTAGCCATGTTCAAGCAGCCAGCCAAAAGGAATGCGCATTTCTTCACGCTTGTTCGCCAGCGTGATGTTTTCTTCGGACGCGGCTTCGCAAGCCTCAATCCGTTTTTGCGCGTATTTGATATATTCGTCCTCACGCTCAATGCCAATCCATTGACGCCCCAGTTTCTTCGCAACCGCACCCGTGGTGCCTGTGCCGAAGAACGGATCGAGCACGACATCACCGGGTTTGGTCGAGGAGAGAATAACACGTTGGAGGAGAGCTTCGGGTTTTTGCGTCGGGTGCAGTTTTTCGCCCGCATCGTTTTTCAGGCGTTCGCCGCCCGTGCAAAGCGGGATGAACCAGTCGGACCGCATTTGCAGGTCTTCGTTCATCGCCTTCATGGAATCGTAATTGAAACGGTATTTGGAATCCTTGGACTTCGCGGCCCAGATCATCGTTTCATGCGCGTTGGTAAACCGCTTGCCCTTGAAATTCGGCATAGGGTTTGATTTGCGCCAGATAATATCGTTCAAAATCCAGTAGCCAAGGTCCTGAAGGATATAACCAAGGCGAAAAATATTGTGATAGGACCCGATAACCCAGATGGTTCCGTTATCATCGAGGGCTTCGCGCGCGGCGGACAGCCATTCGCGGGTGAAATCGTCATAGACCTTCAGTGAGTCGAATTTGTCCCAGTCGTCATCACAGGCATCAACTTTGGAATTGTTCGGGCGGATCAGTTCGCCACCAAGTTGAAGATTATAGGGGGGATCGGCAAAGATCATGTCCACAGAGCCTTTGGGAAGGCTTTTCAGGCGTTCGACGCAATCACCTTTCAGGATCGTATTGATTGGTGATTTCTTGGTCATTCCCGCCCCGCTTTGTGGATCAAACTGGAACAGATCATGATTCAAAACCGATTCGCCGTCAAGCATAGAATTGCAAAAAATTGTTCAGAGTCAGAACGTTATAAGAACATCTTGAGATTTTAGAGTCGGTTCAATGATTTAAGAATTTTTGCGCTTGGAAAAGCGTTGGCAGTTCATAGAATGACAATCAGAAGGAGATTAAAATGACATCAGCAATTCCCCGGGACTATGCCACCGTAACGCCATCGTTGATCCTCAAAAACTGTGCCAAGGCGATTGAACTCTACAAGAACGCGTTTGGCGCAGAGCAACTGGACCGCATCGATTATTCGGATGGGTCGGGCGTTATGCACGCAACAATCAGGATCGGCAATTCCATCATCATGCTGGGCGATGAAACCCCGAATATGAAAGCGGCAGGGGCGAATTTTTACCTATATGTTCCCGATGTGGATGCATCCGTTAAAAAGGCCGAGGCGGCAGGCATGAAAAACATCATGGCTGTCGAAGATATGTTCTGGGGTGACCGGCTCGGCTGCGTCGTCGATGAATTTGGCGTCCAATGGAGCATTGCGACACATGTTAAGGACGTTTCCGAACGCGAACTGGAAGAGGGCGCCAAGAAAATGGAAGCGATGATGAAGAACTGTTAGGCCGCCTAGTCATGGCCTTCGCGGCAAGGCGCGAAGGATTTACGATGATGCGGCGTGATGCCATGCGCCGCAATGCCGGCAAGATGTTCAGGCGTGCCGTAACCGGCATTGTTCGCCCAGCCGTAATGGGGGAATTCTTCATGGAGTTGCGCCATCAAACGGTCGCGCGTGACCTTGGCGAGGATAGAGGCGGCGGCGATGCAAAGCGACTGGCTGTCGCCCTTAACAACAGTTTGCGTCCGGCAGGCAATTTTCGGGGCGAATTTGCCATCGATGAGGGCCATGGAAATTTCCGCACGGCCATGAACGCCATCATAGGCCCGCTTCATCGCAAGCAAAGTCGCATGATGGATATTTAGAGTGTCGATTTCTTCTGCGCTGGCCTCGGCTATCGCATAAACACAGCGCTCCTTGATCAATTCAAACAGAAACTCACGTTTAACAGCCGTCAGCTTCTTGCTGTCATTCACATCGCGCCATACGGCATGATCGAGATGTTCGGGCGGAATATAGACGCACGCCGTCACCACAGGCCCGGCGAGGGGGCCGCGCCCAACCTCGTCAATCCCGCAGACAGGCACGCCGAACGCGGCATCGAACAGCCAGGGATTAGGCTTTAAGGCTTTTGCTGACGATTTCAAAGACATCGGGCGACAGTTTTTCCACTTTCAAAATTTCTTCGAGGACCGCTTTCATCTTGGCCTGACGATCCGGCGTGTAACGCCGCCACTCACGCAAAGGCGTAAGCATCCGCGCCGCAATCGATGGGTTGATAGCGTTGAGTTCTATCACCGCATCTTTCAGGAACGTGTAGCCCGCCCCATCCGCCGCGTGGAATGCGACCGGATTGTTCATCGCGAACGCGCCGTACAATGATCGGACACGGTTCGGGTTCTTCAACGTGAATTGCGGATGCGCGGCAAGCGCCTCTACATTCTCCAT
Organism: uncultured Alphaproteobacteria bacterium; assembly: GCA_946481075.1. The sequence goes on along the minus strand of CAMLMC010000001.1, from coordinate 491,191 downwards.
CGTTGCTTCGTTCACGCCCGTCGCCTGAAGCGAGAACCATTTGTCGATGACGAGTTGATAATTTTCAAACCGCTCAAAGAAATCCGCGAAGGCCTTTTCCTTGTAACCGCCTTCGTGATCGCGCAAAACGCCAAGAGCCGTAACACGGTCCGTCATATTGGTCGCGCCGTTATAGAGATCGAAGGCCAGCTCCGGATCATCGAGATAAGAAAGCGCGACAGCGGACATGGCGCGTTTTGCCATTTGTTCCGGTGTCGGCTGATACGGGCCTGTGTCGCGATTTGCCTGATAAAGCGCCAGAAGTTTTTCACGGCACTGATTGGCGAAGGATTTCTTCACAAGTTCGCGCGCATTGTAAATGGCATCGGGGTCCACGACGTTGCGGGTTTGCGCAATGATCTGCAATTCCGGCAATGACAGGGCGCGGGCGAACAGGGCTTTATCGCCTTTGCTCTGCAACGCCTGATCCAGAAGATTCTCAAGACTATCGAGCAAGCCTTCTTCCAGTTTGCCATCATCAATGAGTTTGTTGAGGGCGCGAAGCGCATAGGTCTGCCCGGCCTCCCACCTGTTGAACCCGTCACTGTCATGGACCATCAGGAATTTCAGGTCATCGTCGTCAAGGTCGGTTGTCAGTTTTATCGGCGCGGAGAAATTGCGCAGAATAGATGGCACCGGTTTCACGCCAATGTTTTCAAACGTAAAGGTTTGCGTTGGTTCTTTCAGGTGCAATACTTCCGTGCCGATCATGTCATCGCCATTCGGACCGACGAGGCCGACCGCCACCGGGATATGCATCGGTTTCTTGTTCGTCTGGCCCGGCGTATCGGGAATGGTTTGCGAAAGCGTAATCGTAAAACGTTTAGCGGTCTCATCATACGATGTTTTCGCCGCCACCTCTGGCGTGCCCGCTTGTGAATACCAAAGCTTGAATTGCGAAAGATCCATACCTGATGCATCTTCCATGCATTTAGCCCAGTCTTCGGTCGTCACCGCCATGCCATCGAACCGATCAAAATAGAGATCGGTCGCCTTGCGGTAGTTGTCCGCGCCCAGCAGCGTGTGGAACATGCGGATGACCTCCGCGCCCTTTTCATACACGGTCATGGTGTAGAAATTGTTGATTTCGATATAGTTGTCTGGACGAATGGGGTGGGCGAGCGGCCCCGCATCTTCCGGGAACTGCATTTTGCGCAGATGGCCGACATCATCAATGCGCTGCACGGCGCGGGAATTCATATCCGCCGAAAATTCCTGATCCCTGAAAACCGTTAGGCCTTCTTTCAAAGACAACTGGAACCAGTCGCGGCAGGTAACGCGGTTGCCGGTCCAGTTGTGGAAATATTCATGGGCGATCACGCTTTCGACGCGGCCAAAATCAAGATCGGTCGCCGTGTCGGGATGCGCGAGGACGAGGGCGGTATTGAAGATGTTGAGCGAGGTGTTTTCCATCGCGCCCATGTTGAAATCGCTGACCGCCACAATATTGAACAGATCATATTGATATTCGCGGCCATAGACGTCTTCGTCCCATTTCATGGAATCCTGCAATGCCTTCATGGCATGGGCGCATTGGCCTTCATCGCCCTTGCGGACATAAATATACAAATCAACCTTGCGGCCGGAACGCGTCGTGAATGTATCATGGACGACTTCCAGATCACCGGCGACCAGCGCGAAGAGATAGCAAGATTTTGGCGTTGGATCATTCCACACTGTAAAATGCCGGCCATTTGCCGCATCGCCCTTTTCAACCAGATTGCCGTTGGACAGAAGAACCGGGCATTTCGTCTTATCGGCCTCTACCCGCACACGGAACGTGGTCATGACATCCGGGCGGTCTTGATAATACGTGATGCGGCGGAATCCCTGCGCCTCACATTGCGTGCAATAGGTGCTGCCGGAATGGTAAAGTCCTTCAAGGGCCGTATTGTTTTCCGGTTCAATCTCGGTCACAACTTCCAGCGTGAAATCATTGGCGGCGGGGGCCGGTATCGTCAAACTGACATCATCGGATTCATATTTCGCATCCGCGCCATCGACTTTGACCGAAAGCAGCTTTAAATGCTCGCCATTCAGGACAAGCGGCGCGCCCTTATCCGCAGCCCTCGAATATTGCGTTGTCGCCGTGACGATTGTTTTCCCGTCATGGATTTGGAAATCCAGATCGAGGTGCCGGACCTTATAAGCGGGGGGAGTGTAATCTTTCAGGTAAATCGTCTTGGGAGTATCTGTACGCATTGGGCTTGATTCCTTTCATCGCGATCATATCTTTGAATGCGCCGCTTAGGCAAAGCCCCATTTCAGGAAAAAATAAGATTATGACATATAAAAAGCTGCCGGCCCGCTACATGGGTATCGTTCTTCCACTGATTATATCCATCTTCATGTCATGCCTGGTTTCCGGCATTGCGACATTTCGTGGTATCGGGCTTGCCCCCGATTTCTTCCATACATAGATGACGGCATGGGGCATGTCGTGGATTATTGCCTATCCGATTTTGTTAATCATTATGCCGACGGCACGACGGATCGCCCATTTTTTTGTAGAGGCCTAAACCAGCGCCAGATCATCACGGTGAATGAGTTCATCACCATAGGAATAGCCAAGAATATCGGCGATGTCCGCACTTTTGCGGCCAGCGATTTTGGCGGCATCATCTGAATCATAGGCGGCAATGCCGACAGCCAGTTTGGCGCCGGATATGGTGGTAATCGTCACCGCATCGCCGCGTTCGAATGAACCTACTACTGATTTTACACCGGCGGGGAGGAGGGATCGGCCATCCGACAATGCCTTAACCGCGCCGTCATCGAGCGTCAATGTGCCCTTCGGCTTGACATGCGCCATGATCCATTTCTTGCGGGCGGAGCGTGGTTGATCCGCCGCCACGAAAAGCGTCGAACGTGCCGTGCCCTCGGCTATATTCTTTAATGCGTGATTTTCCACGCCTTTGCCGATCATCATCGGAATGCCGGAATCGGTGGCAATCTTCGCGGCCTCCAGCTTGCTTTTCATGCCGCCCGTGGAAACACCCGCGAGCGCATCGCCCGCCATCGCCGTATGTTCGGCGGATAGTTTTTCAACGAGCGGTATATGTTTGGCCGTATCATCGATGCGTGGGTCGGCGGTATAAAGCCCGTCGGTGGTAGATAATTGAATGACAAGGTCCGCGCCAATCATCTGCGCCACGCGGCTTGCCAGTCTGTCATTGTCACCAAAACGGATTTCGGATGTTGATACCGTATCATTTTCATTGATAACGGGGATGATGCCTTGTGCCAACAATGCGTGGATAGTGGCGCGCGCATTCAGATGGCTGCGGCGGTTTTCGGTGTCTTTCGGCGTAAGAAGCACCTGCGCGACCGTTACAGCATGCATCCCGAAAACATTGATATAGGCCTGCATCAGGGCGATTTGCCCCACGGCGGCGGCGGCCTGTTTCCGTTCCAGAGGAATGGTCGAAGAGGGGGTCTTCAAATCAATGTCCATCGCCCTGCGGCCAAGGCCAATGGCGCCCGAACTGACAATAACGATGGATTTGCCATTCGCCCGCAGCGCCATAATATCTTCGGCCAGTGCCGCAAGCCATGCCTGCCGTACGCCTTTTTCGCCATCCACCAGAAGGGCGGAGCCGATTTTCACAACGATCAAATTGGCGTTTATAACGATATTTGGCACATTCATAGAATATGTCATAGCACGTCATTGCGAGGAGGCAAAGCCGACGAAGCAATCCATACATCGCTTGGATTGCTTCGCTACGCTCGCAATGACGATCTTAAATAGGGACAATTTTAAGGAAAAGATTGAAAAAATGGCACAGAACGTTGAAAAAAGAACTGATTGAGCAGAATAATCCCGACTGGCTGGACCTATCGGACCAATTATAAGATCCCGGATAAACGCTTCGCGCTTTCCGGGATGACAGCATATAGAGAGACCTTGAGCCATGAGCCGCAAAATTACATCGCTTTTGTATTATACAACGAACGCCGTCACGATGCCGATGGCAGAGCGGGTGCGGTTCAAAACCAAATCCGGCCTGATTTCAAAAATACAAAAGGATCTAAGCGATCGCGTCGACACAAAATATGGCCCGCTGAAAATCCTGTCCCACCGCGGCAAGAACATCGCCGCCGCCGTCAGCGGATTCCAGACGGACGAGCCGGAAATGCTGGCGTGGATCGACAGCTTTAAGGCCGGCGAAACCTTTTGGGATATCGGGGCCAATATCGGCCTATTCACAATGTATGCCGCCCAGCGCAAAGATTTGACCATTCTGGCGTTCGAGCCGAATGGTTTGAATTTCGGCATTTTGATTGAACACATGGTTTTGAACAAACTCGATGCCCATGCGCAATGTTTCTGTGTGGCCTTTGCCCGGAAAACCGAAATCGGTCATCTGGTCTGCGGCGATTCCGAAGTCGGGCAGGCGGGCAATAATTTGGCCCAAGAGGACGGCGCCAGCCTGACACGCGAACATAGCGGTTCTTTCCGCCAGGCCGTTCCGGTTTTTTCCATTGACGACTACGTGCAAATTTTCAATCTGTCTATTCCGGACCATGTAAAGCTCGACGTCGACGGCCTAGAGCATATTATCCTTCGCGGCGGGACCCGGACATTCTCAACAATCAAATCACTGATGATTGAGATCGAGGGCGATGATGCACGGAAGAAGGAATTGCTTGATCTCGTGCTCGCCACAGGTTTGAAAGAAAAGGATATCAGTCTTGAAGGCGGCAAGGGACGAAACAGGTTGTTTGTCCGTTAATCGGCCGGATCATAGGAAGGTTCTTCCCCGTCATCGTATTCTTCGGCTTCCTCGGCGGCACGTTCTTCCCCGCGCGTTTCCTGAATAATCGTGTTCAGCGCGAAGAGGGCCTCGCTGACGCCTTGCTTGGACACACCGGAAATTAGGAGTGGTTTGATACCGGTATGTTCTTCAAATTCACGGGCAACGTCTTGCGAAAGTTCTTCGCCGAGCGCATCGGATTTGTTGAGCGCAACGATTTCCGGTTTGTCTTCCAGTCCCGCGCCATACATTTCAAGTTCGTTGCGGATCGTCTCATACGCATCCCACGGATTATCCTGCGTGATATCGATAAGATGAAGAAGAACCGCCGTGCGTTCAAGATGGCCAAGGAATCGCGTGCCAAGGCCATGGCCTTCGCTCGCGCCCTCAATCAATCCCGGCACATCGGCGAGAACAAATTCCTTATCACCCGCGCGCACAACGCCAAGATTTGGGTGCAGCGTGGTAAAGGGATAATCGGCAATCTTGGGTTTCGCCGCCGTGCAGGAGGCGAGGAACGTGGATTTTCCCGCATTCGGCAAACCGACAAGGCCGGCATCGGCGATCAGTTTCAGGCGCAGCCACAGGCCACGTTCGGATCCTTTCCAGCCCGGCGTGAATTTGCGCGGGGCCTGATTGGTCGCCGATTTATAATGCGCGTTGCCAAAGCCGCCATCGCCGCCTTTGAGAAACAGGACGGTCTGCCCCGGCGTCGTCATATCGATCAAAACCGTTTCCTGATCTTCATCGAGAATTTCGGTGCCGACAGGAACCTTGATAATCAAATCCTCACCGGCCGCGCCGGAGCGAAGTTCACCCGCGCCATTCTGGCCGGGGCGGGCGCGGAAGTGCTGGGTATAGCGAAAGTCGATCAAAGTATTCAGTTCACGCACAGCGGTAAAGATAATAGATCCACCGCGGCCGCCGTTGCCGCCGTCCGGTCCGCCATGCTCAATATACTTTTCGCGGCGGAAGGACACGCATCCGGGTCCGCCATCGCCGCTCTTGACGTATATTTTTGCCTGATCGAGGAATTTCATTTTCGGAATCTCAGTCTTCAGAATCTCAGAATTTCAGAAACAAAAAATCCCGGAACCGCGTTTTTTGAGATTCCGAGATTCTGAAATTCTTTAATTCTAATTACTCAGCCGCTTGCGGCAGAGAGTCATTGGCAGGAACGATGTTCACAGTCGGCTTACCGCCGCGACCTTTTGTGAACAGAACCTGACCGTCAACGAGGGCGTAGATCGTGTGATCTTTGCCAAGGCCAACGTTTTTGCCTGTCGCATATTTTGTGCCGCGCTGGCGAACAAGAATGTTGCCTGCGAGTACGATTTCGCCGCCGTAGCGTTTAACGCCAAGTCGTTGACCAGCTGAATCGCGTCCGTTTCTAGAGCTACCGCCCGCTTTTTTATGTGCCATGGTTCAATCCTCCGAAAAATTCTTTATTATTTGCTGACTATGCGGCCTTGATGTCCGTAATCTCCAGGATCGTCTTGTGCTGACGGTGTCCTGCTTTACGGCGATAATTCTGGCGGCGTCTTTTCTTAAATACCACAACCTTGTCATTGCGGATATGGGAAAGCACTTTCGCGCTGACTTTTGCACCGGAAACATCTTTTCCTGTGGCCAGTTCCGACCCATTGCCGGAAAAAGCGAGGATTTCGAGGCTGATTTGATCGCCTTCCTTGGCTTCCAGAAGTTCTACTTCAATTTTGTCGTTTTTTTCGACGCGGTATTGTTTACCGCCTGTACGTACTACTGCGAACATTTAGTTTTCCTTTTCTTTCAATAACTTAGGCAATGCCTAGTCATTCTTTTTGTTTTTGAGTCTGCGCACTATACACAATCTTAATATTCTGTCGAGGAAAATCCGTTCCGCCTTGCCTTGAGCGGCGGCAGGCCCTAAAGTCTGGCGGCTATGAGAATAGGGTACCTAATCACACGGATGGATGAATGGGGCGGGGCGCAGGTGCATGTCCGCGACCTGGCCCTATGGATGAAAGCCCAGGATTTCGAACCGGTTATCATTTCCGGCATGCCGGGCGCCGCTTCGGACGCGATCAAGCAGGCGGGCCTCGAATATATCGAAATCCCATCGCTTCAGCGGGAAATCAGCCCGATCGACGACCTCAAAGCGGTCAAGGAACTGCGCGATATCTTACCGGGGCTCAGGCTCGACCTTCTCACCTGTCATTCGTCAAAGGCGGGGCTGGTTGGGCGGATTGCTGCCCGATCGCTGGGCCTGCCCGTCATCTTTACCGCCCATAACTGGACCTTCGGGGAAGGGGTTTCGAAAAAGCTCCGCCCCCTCTATTGGGCGCTGGAATGGATCGGCGGGCTTCTGGGCGATCATATCATCACAGTGAGCGAGCATGGCCGCCAGCAGGCCCTGAAGGCGAAGATCGCCTCGCCATCAAAAATCACCACGATCAACAACGGCATGCCGGACCGCGCGGCCCGCGAACACACGCCGCAAACGCCAACGCGCCTGACCATGGTCGCGCGTATAGGATGGCCGAAGGATCACGAGCTTTTGATCAAGGCGCTGGCGCGGTGCAAGGACCTAGACTGGACGCTCGATTTCATTGGCGGCGGGGAGAATGACTGGTTGAAATCCCTTCCGGCCAAGGCGGGGATGGAAGACCGCATTCATTTTCTAGGGGAGCGCAATGATGTTGCCGACCGCCTTGAAAACCATACCGATATTTTCTGCCTCATCAGCCAATGGGAAGGGTTCCCCTTAAGCACGCTGGAGGCCATGCGCGCAAGCCTTCCCGTCATCGTGAGCGATGCCGGTGGCAGCCGCGAAGCCGTAACGCATGGCAAGACGGGGTATATCGTGCCCGTGGGCGATGGCAAAACATTGATAAAAATATTGCGTGATTTGATCCCCGACCGTGAAAAACAAAAAACGTTTGGCGCGGCCGGACGTGCATCATTCGAAAAGAATTTCACGTTCGATATCATGGCGGAAAAAACGCTAGGCGTTTATAGGAAAGTTCTGGCGGAAGGATCATCATGAGCATTCTGGTGACGGGCGGCGCGGGTTATATCGGCGCGCAGACGGTCTATTCATTTCTGGATGCGGGTTATGACGACATCATCGTCGTGGATAATCTTGTATCCGGATTTGAATCCAATCTGCCGAAGGGCATCACCTACATCAATGCCGATTTGCGTGATGACAAAGCGATTGAGGCAGTGTTTTCCCGGCACAAGATCGACAACGTGGTGCATATCGCCGGATCGACCGTCGTTTCCGAATCCGTTGCAAACCCCCTTAAATACTATCTCAACAACACAGAAACCACGCGCCAATTGCTGGAGCATTGCACCAAACATGGAGTGACAAATTTCATCTTTTCATCGACGGCGGCGGTGTATGGCAGCAACCCGCTGGAACTGATGAAGGAAGAATATCCGCCAGCGCCGGAAACACCCTATGCCGCATCAAAACTGATGGCGGAGCGTATGATCGAAGACGCATCGGCCGCGCACGAATTGAATTACGTGATCTTGCGTTATTTCAACGTCTCTGGCGCCGATCCAAAGGGACGCACAGGGCAAAACACCAAAAACGCCACGCATTTGATCAAGGTTATTTGTGAAGCCGCCGCAGGCAAGCGCGAAAGCGTGCAGGTTCATGGCACCGATTATAAAACAAAAGACGGCAGCGGCGTTCGCGATTACGTGCATGTCGCCGATGTCGGCAATGCGCATGTAAAGGTTTACGAATTCATGAAAGGTGGCAATGGCCGCCGGATATTCAATATTGGTTATGGCACAGGTTATTCCGTGCTTGAAACCATTGCAGTGGTTGAAAAAATAACCGGCAAGAAATTAAAGGTCGATTTGATGCCGCGGCGCGCTGGCGACATTGGCGCACTAACGGCGGATTCCACAGAACTACAAAAAGCAACGGGGTGGAAGCCCCAGCATGCCGACCTCGAAGAAATTATTTCTTCGGCCCTGACGTGGGAAAAAAATCTGACATGAGCAAGGCATTCACAAAGGAAAGCGACGGCGACGGACCGGAAGACGATCTGGACGACATTCCGGATGAAATCCCGTTTGGCCAGAAAAACCTGATGACGCCAACGGGGTATGAAACCCTGCGTGTCGAGCTTGACTGGCTTTTACGCGATGAACGCCCGCGCATTACCGAGATTGTGTCATGGGCCGCGGGCAACGGCGACCGCTCGGAAAACGGAGACTATCTTTACAACAAAAAACGCCTGCGCGAAATCGACCGCCGTATCCGTTACCTCACCAAACGACTGGAAAGCGCGGAAGTTGTTGATCCACGCCTTCAGCAGGGTATTGAGCAGGTTTTCTTTGGCGCAACCGTCACCTATGTTCGTGAAGACAATACAGAACTCACCGTCCATCTTGTCGGCGTGGACGAGGCGGACCTTGATAAAGGCAAGATCAACTGGCTATCACCCGTTGCCCGTGCGCTTTTAAAATCCCGCGCTGGCGACGAGGTGGAAGTGCGCGTTGAAGGCAAAAAGGAATTTATCGAAGTCTTGGACGTTCAATATATTGTTGTCGAGTAAAATCCATAAAAAAGCCTGAATTTAAGGCGATAGAGCCATTATGAATGAATTTATGACCGCGCTGGAGCGCGATATTTCGAACATTGATTTTATGCAGTTCCTATCGGCGAGCGCCATCGGCTCTTCGCTGTTTCTGATTGCCGTGGTTCTTTTCATCCGGCGTATTTTGATCCGCTATGTGCGCAAGGATGCGGAAATCCTGGCCAAGGAACAGCGCCGCTGGATCATCCGCATCAAGAACACAAGTGTTACGTTGATCGTAATCGGATTGGTCCTGATCTGGGCGCCGCAACTTCATACCTTCGCGCTTTCCATTGCCGCCTTCGCCGTGGCGCTGGTCGTGGCCACCAAGGAAATGATCATGTGCCTCACCGGCGGCATCATGCGCGCCACCAGCCAGCCGTTCAAGGTAGGTGAATGGGTCACGGTTGACGGTGTCACCGGGGAGGTTATCGATTTCGACGCCTTTGCCTTCCAGTTGCAGGAAGTGGATATGGAAGGGAAGACCTATCAGTTCACGGGCCGTACGATCACCGTGCCTAACAGCAAGCTTTTTACCAGCAACGTCGAAAACGCGAATTTCTTCAAGGCCTATATATTTGAAGATGTCCGTGTCGCGGTGCAATTCACCGATATCGACGCCGCCGAAGCCTTCGATCTATTTAAGGAGATTTGCGAAAAGCATTTCGACCCGCAAAGAAAAGAGGCGTTATCGTTCCATCGTAAAATTCGCCGCCGGGCGGGCGTTGATGTCGGATCGCCGGAACCGGTCTATGATTTGACCACCAGCGAGCTGGGCCATTATCAGCTTCACTGCCGTCTGTTCGTACAAACTAGTACGGCCACCAATATGGGGTCGGATATCACGCGGGAATTCCTGAGCCGCATTCATAAGCTGCGCCTCGATGCAAAAGAGGCAGCAACGCAAAAGGAAGCCGAAGAGCAGGCCGCCGCTGAGGACGCAGACAATATAAAACCTTAGGCGGCATCCCTATCATCGCGTAGCCATTTGTTCATGACCGTTGCCGCGGTGAGATCGCCCGTCACGTTAATCGTCGTGCGGCACATATCGAGAATCCGGTCAACGCCAAGGATCAAGCCGATCCCCTCGGGAGGTACGCCGAGGCCGCCGACAATACCCGCCAGAACCACAATCCCGACGCCGGGGATGGCGGGTGTGCCGATGGAGGCGCCCACCATGGTAAAGGCAAGTAAAAAAGTTTCCCCGAACGATAAATCAATGCCGTAGAGTTGACACAGGAACAGGGCGGCCACCGCCTGATACATCCCCGTGCCGTCCATATTGATGGTGGTGCCGAGCGGCACGACAAAACGCGCTACCTCGGGGCGCACCTTCAGGTTTTCTTCGCAGGTCTGCATACTGACCGGCATCACGGCGGCGGACGATGATGTTGAAAACGCCAGAAGCTGAACCGTTCTTATATCGCGCAGGAACTGGATAGGTGAGCGCCGCCCGAATACCGCAACGATCATAAGGTAAAAGACCATGATGGCGACGAGGCCCAAAAGAACGGTCAGTACATAACCGCCAAGCCCGATAAAGGCGGCCGGGCCGCTCTTGATCATCGCATTTGCCAGCAAACCGAACACGGCGAGGGGCGCAATTGTCATCGCCCATTCGATAATCTTCATGCTGATAATCTGGCCGGATTCACAAAGATCGAGGAATGGCTTTGTGCTCACACGCGGGATCGACAAAATAACCAGCCCGATTAAAATCGCGCCGATGACGATTTTGAGGAAGTCCAGCTCCAGCGCCGCCTGCACGATGTTCTTCGGTATCAGATTGGCGATGCGATCTGGAACTGTCAGGCTTTCCACTGCGTTTCCGGCCTCGGTATCAATGACAATCGCGGGGGCCGGTTGCGTAAGGTTTGCGCCGCGCGTACCGGGCTGGATCAATTCGGCCAAACCGATACCGATAAGGACGGCAATCAATCCGGTGATCAAAAAATAGGGGATGAGCCGTACGCCAAGACGTTTCACAAACCCTGTGTCATGGCTTTCCGTGATTCCAAGAATGATGGAGGTCACGACGAGCGGCAAAATCACCATGCCGATCAGGCCGAGGAAAATGACACCGGGCAGGGCGAGCCATTCACCAATGGCAAGCGCCATATCTTCCGGCAACAATGCACCGCCCGACGGAGAAAGAAGAAGGCCTGTTACGCTCCCGCCGATCATGCAGGCGAGGATATATTTCCAGAAATTTTTGCCGGTAACCATGTGCCCCTCCGTTTCTGAGACGTAGATAAGGGTAACGACAGAAGGACAGGGGGTCAAACGGCAAAAGAACAGCGCAAGATGGCGGATGAGGTGAGATTCGAACTCACGGAGGACTTGCATCCTCGCCGGTTTTCAAGACCGGTGCATTCAACCGCTCTGCCACTCATCCGCACAAAACAGCCACGAGCGGTCGTAACTGTTTAATATTCTCTCCGCCTTCGCGGTTCATCTAAACTTTGTCCGCCTTCGCGGACGAGGCGCTCTGCCACTCATCCGCAAGAAGAAAGGCCGGTTTGCGAGATGCACCATAATAACTCCGCCTTGGACAGTAAAGAGGCAATCTGGTAAAACCCCATAATGTTTTTCATCGTTTCCAAGATATTTTGGACGCTCGCCATGCCATTGAACGCCCTGTGCTTTCTGGCGCTCGCTGGTTTTGCCCTGCGTTTCTGGCGGAAAAAATGCGGGAATTTGATGCTTGGCACCGCGCTCGCGGGGATTGTTGTCTTCGGGGTTGTTCCGGTCGGCCCCCTGATGATGACATGGCTGGAAAGTCATTATGAACAGCCCGAAGACCTGCCGCCCCGCGTGAATGGGATTATTGTGCTCGGCGGGATGTTCGATGGGCATTTGAGCGAGGCGCGCGGGCAAATCGCGGCCAATGACAGCGTAGAGCGCATGGTATGCTTCACAACCCTTGCCAAAAAATATCCGAACGCCCGCAAGGTGTTCAGCGGCGGATCCGGCGACATCAACTATCCGGAGGCAAAAGAGGCCACAGTGGCGATGAATTATCTGAACGCTTATGGGCTCGACACCGATCTGGTGTTCTATGAGATGGATTCACGCAACACGTATGAGAATGCCATTTTCAGCAAGGAATTGATGAACCCCACGGAAGGACAGAACTGGATATTGGTGACATCGGCCTTTCACATGCCGCGCAGCGTCGGTATCTTCGAGCAGACCGGCTGGCCCGTCATTCCATACCCCTGCGATTACCGGACCGATGGAAGTTATGATTTCTTCTGGACCATGCCGAACGTCACGCACAATTACCATATGCTGAATATTGCGGTGAAAGAGCTGATCGGCTCGGTTGTTTATTATTTCACAGGAAAATCCGCTTTTATCCTGCCGCGCTCTTCGATACCATTGGAGAATGAATAAGGCTTTTTTGATTCTATCGGCTGCTTTGACACTTTGTGTGGTCAAACCCGTTTTTGCCGCACAGGATTTTCAGAGCTGGCTCAGCGCGTTTAAAACGGAAGCCGCCGCCAAAGGCATATCCCAAAGCACCATCGAGGCGGCACTAACGGGCATCCAGCCGGTCCCAAAGGCCATTGAGCTGGACCGCAAGCAACCGGAAAAGAAAATCACCTTCGCCCAATATAAAAAGAACATCGTCAACCAGCAGCGCATCGACAAAGGCCGCCAATTGATGCGGCAAAACGCACGCGTGCTGAAGGCCATAGAGCAAGCCTATGGTGTACAACCGCAATATATCGTTGCGCTTTGGGGTATCGAAACCAATTTCGGCGGCAATACGGGCGGATTCAAAATCGTGCCCGCGCTGGCCACCCTTGCATGGGAAGGGCGCCGCGCGGAATTTTTCAAGGGCGAGCTTTTGAACGCCCTGAAAATTATCGATCAGGGCCATATCAGTGCGGCCAACATGAAGGGATCATGGGCCGGCGCCATGGGGCAATGCCAGTTCATGCCCTCTAGCTTTCTGGCCTACGCCGTGGACGGCAACGGGGACGGGCATAAGGACATATGGAATACGGAGATGGATGTTTTCGCCTCCGCCGCCAACTATCTGAAACAAAGCGGATGGACGCCGAACTTAAAGTGGGGGCGCAAAGTCGTTCTTCCCAAAGGGTTTTCCGAAGGCCTGGTCGGGCCGAAAATTCAAAAGCCCCTGTCCGCGTGGTCCGCCATGGGCATCCGAAATCCGGATGGCAGCGCCATGCCGCGCGAAAACCTGATGTCTTCGGTTGTGGCACCGGACGGACTTGGCGGAGAGGCCTATATCGTTTATTCTAATTACCAGACGATTATGAAGTGGAATCGCTCCACCTATTTCGCCACCTCCGTCGGCCTTCTGGCCGATGCCATTGCCCGCTAAACAATCACGACGAGTCATTATGAAACCTGTTTTTTCCCTTGGCATGATGGCCACCCTTTTGTTCCTTGCCGGATGCGCCGAAGCGCAGTTCGGTGCGCATCTGGCCAAACAGGCCCAGGACACGCGCAGCCAGGGCAAGTACAAGGTCGGCAATCCCTATCTGATTGACGGTCAGGAATATTACCCGCAGGAAATGTTCGAATATTCCGAAACGGGGATCGCGTCTTGGTATGGCCCGGGATTCCACGGCAAACAAACCGCCAATGGCGAAATATACGACCAGAATGAACTGACCGCCGCGCACCGCACCTTGCAAATGCCATCGCTGGTGCGTGTCACGAATCTTGAAAACGGGCGCAGCCTTGTCGTGCGCGTGAATGACCGCGGCCCCTATGCACGCGGACGGATTATCGATTTGTCATCCAAGGCCGCCGACCTGCTTGGCACCAAAGCGAAGGGGACGGCCAAGGTTCGCGTCGATATTCTGGGCCCCGAAAGCCGGCAGATAGCCGAACATGCACGGCAGGGGATAGACACACGCGGTTATGAAATCGCGCTGAACAACCCTGCCAACACCACAGGCAAAGTTTTGCTGGCGAATTCTGTGCCGCAAGGGACCGTGGAAACCCTGCCACCCGTTCAGGTGGCATCGGTCGAATCCGTTGCGCTGGATGATGGCTCGCAAATTCCCGTTGTCACCGCGCAGCGCGCTCCGGCCACATACGCACCACCCGTACAAGGGCATATGTCACAAGATGGCCGGTTTATGCCCGATCCGGTCGTGACCCAGCAACCGGTCACGCCAACCAATATCTATGTGCAGGCGGGGGCCTTTGGCGATGAAGGCAACGCCATGCGGCTCAGCCAGAATCTCTCCGCCTTCGGGAATGCCAGCGTCCACCCCGCCAATGTCGGGGGCCGGAGTTTCTACCGTGTCCGCCTCGGTCCCTATCAGACCGTTGATCAGGCGGACCTCGCACTGGCACAGGTTGTGGCGAACGGCGCACCAAAAGCCGCAATTGTGGTGGATTAGACGCCGCATCAGGGGTTGATCTTCGGGCCGATCCCTGTTTTCATGGGGCCATCGTTTCACCCCCGGCACAACAGGCGTTCCTACATGCGTTTTTTCGTAATACTACTCTCTTTCCTGACACTGACCTTTACCGCCGCGCTGGCACAAACCGCGCCGATGGAGACTGTGGCCCAGCAGGCCTTTATCGTCGATGCCGAAACAGGACAGGTTCTTTTTGAAAAGAATGCGAACGAGAGAATGCCGACATCGTCGATGAGCAAGACGATGACCATCTATCTGGTGTTCGACGCCTTGAAAAAAGGCAAACTTGCGCTGGACCAGCAACTCCCCGTGAGCGAGAAGGCCTGGCGGATGCAGGGATCCAAAATGTTCGTGGATATCAATTCAACGGTGAGCGTTGAGGATTTGATCCGCGGCGTGGTTATTCAATCGGGCAATGACGCCACCATCGTTCTGGCCGAGGGACTTGCAGGCACGGAAGACGCCTTTGCCGAGGCGATGAACCGCAAGGCCGCCGAACTGGGCATGAAGGATTCACACTTTACGAATGCCAGCGGCTGGCCGGATGATAACCATTATTCGACCGCGCGCGATCTCACTCTGCTCGGCATCGCGCTGATCCGGGACTTCCCGGAATATTACCATTATTACAGCGAGATCGATTTCACCTATAACAGCATCAAGCAGGGCAACCGCAACCCGCTGCTCTATAAAAACATCGGCGCGGACGGCATCAAAACAGGCCATACCGAAGCGGCCGGTTACGGCCTGATGGCATCTGGCATCCGCAACGGCCGCCGCGTCGTCATGACGCTCAACGGTATGGCGAGCATGGATGAACGCGCACAGGAATCCACACGCCTGATGGAATGGGCGCTCGCCAGTTTCACGAACATCGAATTGTTCAATGCAGGCGATGCCGTCACCGAAGCAAACGTTGTAATGGGCATACAGCCGTCGGTGCCGTTGACCGTGGATAAAACCATGAAACTGACTCTCCCGCGCATGTCGGGCATCGATGTGAAACGTCAGGCCATTTACAACGGCCCGTTGGAGGCCCCCGTTGCCAAAGGCACGCAGGTTGGCGTTGTCCGCGTGACCATCCCTGGCATGCAACCGATTGAAACGCCGTTGAT
The DNA here is from genome assembly GCA_946481075.1 of uncultured Alphaproteobacteria bacterium. Next base: position 475,292 of record CAMLMC010000001.1, on the reverse strand, counting down.
CACGGCAAACGAAGTGCCGCGCCTGGGTTTCTTCCCCTCGCTCGTGGAAAAGGCCAAGCGTTTCGTTTTCGGCGATCATTCCCCGTTATCGCGGGAATTATAATATGACACGTGGCCTGTTCATCACGTTCGAGGGCGGGGAAGGGGCCGGAAAATCCACCCAGATCAAGCTGCTGGCAGATCGCCTGCAAAATTGCGTGATGACGCGGGAACCGGGCGGAACGCCGGAGGCCGATGCCATTCGCGATCTTTTTATCGAGCATCAGGGACACAACTGGCCGGTCAAGGCTTTGCTGCTTCTCATGTTCTCCGCCCGCGTCCTGCACACCGAAAATTTTATCCGGCCGCAATTAAACGCGGGGCGCCATGTCCTGTGTGACCGGTTCACAGATTCCACCCGCGTTTACCAAGGCCATGCCGGCGGCATGACGGCGGCAGAAATCGAAACGGTGAAACGTGCCGCGATCGGTGAGTTTGAACCAGACCTGACCTTCATACTCGACATTGCGCCGGAAGAGGGATTGTTCCGCGCCGCCGCAAGGGCCGATGACAACGGCACGTTCGAGGCAAAGGATATCACCTTCCATGAAAAAATCCGTCAGGGGTTCCTGACGATTGCGAAAGAGAACCCCACGCGATGTGTTGTTATCGACGCGGCAAAAGACATGGAGGACATTGCGAATGACATCTGGAAGGCGGTGTTAAACCGTCTTGAAGGAAGCGTGAATGTTTGATGATTTCGACGAAGACGAGGACAACCTGTTCGATGCCGATGTCGGCATGTTCAAATCATCCGAAGATGCGCCTTCTGCGCTAAAACCTCCTCGCGATAATCAGGATTTGATTGGCCATACCTCAATTGAACAGGAAATTCTGTCGATGTTCAATCAGGGCAACCTGCCACATGCCATGATCTTTGCGGGGCAAAAAGGAATCGGTAAATCCACGTTTGCTTTCAACCTTGCGCGGTTCCTTTTGAAACAGGGAGGCGATGATGCTGGCGGCCTGTTTGGTGATGCACCACCACCGGCAACAAGCTTTAAAGTCGCGGACGACGATCCTGTTGCCCGGAAGGTCGCAAGCGCTGGCCATCCTGACCTGCTCACCATCGAACGCCCGATCGATGAAAAGAAAGGCGCGGCAAAATCATCCGTCGATGTTGATACCGTTCGCAAGATCGCGCCATTCCTGCGCATGACGTCATCGGATGGCGGATGGCGCGTCGTGATTGTCGACGACGCGGAAACCATGAACCGCAACGCGCAAAACGCCATCCTGAAAATTCTGGAAGAGCCGCCAAAAAAATCGCTGCTCATTCTGGTCTGCCATCGCCTCGGCGCGATGATCCCGACCATTCGTTCGCGTTGCCGCACTCTGCATTTCCAGCCGATGAACCGTGAGGGTGTCGAAGCCGTTCTGAAACGGGCCGAACCACATATGCGGCAAAGCGAACTCTCCCTGCTCGCCGACCTTTCGGATGGCAGCGCGGGGCAGGCCCTTTCATTCCATCTTGATGGCGGGGCGGAAACGCTCTCTTCCATTACGCTGCTCCTTGGCACCTTTCCGAAATGGGAATGGCCGTTGATCCATCGCAAAGCCGAAGAACTGGGCCGGTTCGGGGCGAGCGACGATGCCTACCGGATGTTTGCGGATATATTCCTATGGGTTTGCGAAAGTTTCCTGCGTGCCAAGGCGTCTAATTCCGCAAAACTGCCTGAAATCCTGTCTGCAAACAGCCTTAAACCACTGCAAAACCATTATTCTCTTGAACAATGGATCGATATTTGTGAGAAATTGAAGGGTCATTTCTCGGCAGTGGAAAACAGCAATCTCGATAAACGCCAGGGCGTCCTCGGAGCTTTTGCCTTGCTGGGGTAGTTACTTCCGCAAAGGCACAGGTTTATGAGCAATAAAAATTTCTACATCACAACGGCAATCGCGTACGCGAACGGCTCCCCGCATTTGGGCCATGCGTACGAACAGATTTTGACGGACGTCATGGCGCGTCACAAACGCCTTGATGGGTTCGATGTAAAATTTTTGACCGGTATGGATGAACATGGGCAAAAGGTTGCCAAGACATCTGAAAAACTGGGAATGACACCGATCGCGCTCTGCGACAAGATCGCCGCTGAATTCCGCGCGCTCGATGATACGCTGGACAGTTCGTATGATGACTTCATCCGCACGACAGAACCCCGCCATTACGAAGCCAGCAAAGCGATCTGGAACGCCATCAAACAAAACAATCCTGATGATATCTTCCTCGATAATTACGGCGGATGGTATTCCGTTCGTGACGAAGCCTTCTTTGGTGAGAACGAATTACAAGAAGGGCCAAACGGAACCAAGCTGGCGCCCACTGGCGCGCCGGTTGAGTGGTCGGAAGAGTCCAGCTATTTCTTCCGCCTGTCGGCCTATACAGACAAGCTATTAAAATACTACGAAGACCACCCTGACTTTATACAGCCGGAAACACGCCGCAATGAGATCATCTCCTTCGTAAAAGGCGGCCTCCAGGATCTTTCGATTTCACGCACAACCTTTAGCTGGGGCGTACCTGTTCCCAACGATGAAAAACATGTCATGTATGTCTGGCTCGATGCGCTGACCAATTACATCACAGGTGTAGGATATCCCAAAACCGATGGTGAATTCGCCAAATTCTGGCCTGCGGATTTCCACGTGATCGGAAAAGATATCATCCGTTTCCACTGTATTTACTGGCCCGCGTTCCTAATGTCCGCCAATCTTCCTATTCAAAAGGCTGTCTTCGCGCACGGTTTTATAAATGTGAATGGCGAAAAAATGTCGAAATCCGTTGGCAATGTCATCGCGCCTCAGGATTTGATCAATGCCTACGGCGTTGACCAGACGCGCTATATCATGACACGCGAAGTGCCGCATGGTCAGGATGGCAATTTCAGCCATGAACATGCCGTGGCCCGCATTAATGCAGACCTTTCCAACGGACTTGGCAACCTTGCACAGCGCACGCTGTCACAAATCGCCAAGAATTGTGAAGGCAAGGTGCCAACCCACGGCGAATTCACGGCGGAAGATAAAGCGCTTCTTGATGAAGCCTATGCACTTGCGGACACGCTGCGCAAAGACTTCGACAAGTTCCAATTCCACCGCGGCCTCGAAAACATCTGGCGTACCGTTTATAACGCCAATGCCTATATTGACGTACAGGCCCCATGGACTTTAAAGAAAACAGATTTTCCGCGCATGGAAACGGTTTTATATGTTCTAGTAGAAACCATTCGTTGTCTTGCGCTGTCCATTCAGGCCGTTGTTCCAAAATCTTCCACTAAAATGCTTGATCAGGTTTCCGTACCCGAAGAGCAACGCAGCTACGCCCATATTTCTTCTGCGTACGCATTAAAGCCCGGCACAGCACTACCGGCACCGGAAGGGGTGTTTCCGCGGATAGAACCCAAAGAAGAAAAGGTGGCATAGTCGCCATGTGGATCGACTCCCACTGCCATTTGAACCACGACCGCAACGCGGAAGGCGACACGCCTGACGCGATTGTCGCGCGGGCAAAGGCGGCAGGCGTTTCCGGCATGGTCAATATAAATTGCCAGATTATCGAAGAGTTTCCGACCATCCTGTCCACGGTAAAGCAATTCGACAATGTCTGGTGCACCGTTGGCACCCATCCGCACGACGCAGGCGTGGAGGCCGAGAAGGCGGTCACACTGGAACAATTGATTGCAATCGCAAAATCGGACGACAAAATCGTCGGCATCGGAGAGAGCGGTCTTGACTATTATTACGACAATTCGCCGCGCGCCGATCAGGAAGCATCTTTTCGCAAACATATCCGCGCCTGTATCGCCACCGACCTGCCGCTGGTTGTCCATGCGCGGGATGCGGATGAAGACATTATCCGCGTCATCCGCAGCGAAAATCCTGATAAAAAATTGCGCGGGGTGATGCACTGTTTTTCATCTGGCCCCCTTCTGGCCGAAAAAGCACTGGAAGAGGGGTTTTTCATCTCTTTCTCCGGCATCATAACTTTTAAGAAATCCAAAGAGTTACAGGAAATTGCGAAGTCTGTTCCATTGGACCGCATACTGGTTGAAACTGACGCCCCCTTTCTGGCCCCCGAACCCCACCGGGGGAGGACCAACGAGCCCGCTTTTGTCAGCTATACCGGCAGCTTTTTAAGCGATCTTCTTAATTTGGATGAAGAACGCTTCGCAAAGGCCACAACGGACAATTTTTTTACCCTGTTTGATAAAGCGAGAACGACATGGACGGCGAACTGATCATCCTTGGCTGCGGCTCTTCCGCCGGCGTTCCCGCCATCGGCAACTGGTGGGGGGCCTGCGACCCGAACGAACCGCGCAACCGCCGCACCCGTCCCTCAATCGCCCTCAAAACACAAAGCACCCTTGTCATCGTCGATACGGGACCGGATTTTCGTGAGCAGATGAACAGGGAAGGGCTCGGCTGCCCCGATGCAATTCTTATTACGCATGAACATTCTGACCATACGAGCGGTATAGATGAGCTACGCACCCTGCAAAGGCGCCATGATATGCGGCGTTTTCCGATGTACGCGAATGATGAAACCTTGCAGGCTCTTTTTACCCGCTTTGATTACATGTTCAAGGATTCAGAAAACGGATTTTATCCGGCAGTGTGCGATCCTGCACCCTTAACCATGGGCGCGGCGGTAACGATTGGTGACATCACTTTCACGCCGTTTGAACAAGATCATGGGACAATCGCATCAGTCGGCCTGCGCATCGGCAATATCGGTTATTCGACCGACGTCAAACATCTGGACGATGCGGCCTATGACGCATTGCAAGGGGTCGATACATGGATCGTCGATGGCGCGGGATATCATTCCAAAACCAACCCGGTCCATGCTTCTATCGCCGAAATCATCGCCATGAATGAACGAATAGGGGCGGCGCAGGTCATATTGACCCACATGCCGCCAACCATGGATTACCAGACATTGATGAAAGAATTGCCGGACGGCTATATCCCCGCATTTGACGGGATGAGGTTGTGTGCGACATTATAGTTCGCATAATATTATGTAAATAAATACTTTATTGAGTTTTTGGGGTGGATTTGCAACACTCCGCCCAGTTAAAACGGCCAAAAACCAAGAGTTAGAGCAAAAGGCATGAAATCCGCAACCGCCCGAAAAACCGCCCCGACAGGCGACCATGAAACGTCCTTTGACGTCGATGCGTTGGAGGCCAAGTTCCTGAACGCACAAGCGAGCGTCGGAATCATCGGCCTTGGCTATGTCGGCATTCCCCTTGCCGCCGCTCTGGTCAAAAACGGCATGAAGGTTGTCGGTTTTGATGTTGACGAGGCGCGGGTCAAAACCCTGCAACAGAAAAAATCACCAATCAAACATGCGGCTGGGGAAGAGCTGGAGCAAATCTTTTCCAATGGCGACTTTGATGCGACAACAGACTTCGCGGGCCTTGCCGATGTCGATGCCATTCTGATCTGCGTGCCGACGCCGCTCACCAAACAGCGCGAACCGGACATGTTCTATGTGGTTGAAACCACCAAAACAATCGGCAAGTACTTACGCAAGGGCCAGATCATCGCCCTTGAATCCACAACTTACCCCGGCACCACAACCGAAGTGATGCAGCCGATGCTGGAGGAAATGAGCGGCCTGAAAGCGGGCGTTGACTTCCTGATGGCCTATTCGCCGGAACGCGAAGACCCCGGCAATGCGGATTTCAGTGCGGCGAGCACGCCAAAAGTCGTTGGTGGCAATGGCAAGGACGCGCTGCGCGTTGCGTGCGCCCTCTATGGCACCTTCGTTCCGAAAGTCGTTCCGGTCAGTTCCACTGAAACAGCCGAGGCCGTCAAACTGACCGAAAATATTTTCCGCGCCGTTAATATTGCGCTCGTCAACGAATTGAAAGTGATCTACAGCGCCATGGGAATTGACGTCTGGGAAGTCATCGACGCCGCCGCGACAAAACCATTTGGCTTTATGCCGTTCTATCCCGGCCCCGGGCTTGGCGGCCATTGCATTCCGATCGATCCTTTCTACCTGACATGGAAGGCGCGCGAATTTGAAATCTCCACCCGCTTTATCGAACTGGCGGGCGAGATCAACACGGCGATGCCAAAACATGTGATCAGCGAACTGGTAATCGCCCTCAACGACCGTTTTGAAAAGAGCCTGAAAGGCTCCAAAATTCTCGTGATGGGCCTTGCGTACAAAAAGAACGTCGATGACATCCGCGAAAGCCCGTCCTTGAAGATTATCGAGATCATGGAAGCGATGGGCGCGCATGTTGAATTCTATGACCCCATGGTGCCGGTTATTCCGAAACTGCGCGAACACCCTACACTGATCGACCGCAAAGGCGTGAAGTATGAACCATCCGTTCTCAAAGGTTTCGATGCCGCGATGATTACAACGGACCACGATGACCTCGACTATCAGGTCCTCGTCGACAACTGCCCGCTGGTGATGGATTGCCGCAACGTGATTGAACGCAAAGGCATCAAAGCGGGCAACGTGGTGAAGGCATAACGCGAATGAATGTTGCAAAAAACATCGCCGTTATTGGTTGCGGTTATTGGGGTAAGAACATCGTCCGCAACATGGCGGAGATAGGGGCCCTGTACGCCGTATCCGACAACAATGCGGACCTGCTTGCCAAAACAGCAGCGCAGTATGATGTAAGGGCCTATTCGTTTGACGAAGTACTGGCCGATGCAAATATCGCAGGTGTTGCGATTGCCGCGCCTGCCGCGCTTCACTACAAACTTTGCAAGGCGGCGCTGGAATCCGGCAAGGATGTGTTTGTTGAAAAGCCGCTGGCGTTGACCACATCGGACGCGAAGGATCTCTGTGCAATCGCGAAGCAGATGGGCCGCATCCTGATGGTCGGGCACCTCTTGCAATATCATTCTGGCTTCCTGAAATTAAAACAATTAGTGCAGGATGGCGAACTTGGCAGGCTGCGCTACATCTATTCCAACCGTTTAAGCCTTGGCAAAATACGCATCGAAGAAGATGTGCTGTGGAGCTTTGCCCCGCACGACATTTCAATGATTCTCGGTATCGTCGGCAAGGCGCCGAACCAAGTCTCCGCCATCGGCAATTACGGGCTTGATCCCAAAATAGCCGATACTGTGCACACACATCTGCAATTCGAAGATGGATTGAAGGCGCATGTCATGACGTCATGGCTGCATCCTTTCAAGGAACAACGACTCGTTGTCATCGGCGATAAAAACATGGCCGTGTTTGACGATACGCAAGGGTGGGACAATAAACTGGTGCTCTATCCCCATACGATCACCGAAGTGAACGGCGTGCCAACACCGGAAAAGGCCGAGGCCGTTCCGGTCAAGCTTGATGTTTCCGAACCCCTCAAAGACGAATGCCTGCACTTTGCGGATTGTATCGCTACACGCAAAATGCCCCGCACCGATGGGGAAGAGGGGCTTCGCGTTCTCGATGTCCTGGAGAAGGCGGGCAAATCACTGCTGAAAGGATCTGGCATGACCAAGGATTATTTCGCGCATGAAAGCGCCTATGTCGATGAACCTTCCACGATTGGTGCGGGCACAAAGATTTGGCATTTCAGCCATATCCTGCCGAACACCACGATCGGCGAAAAAGTCGTGATCGGCCAGAACTGCGTTGTCGGCCCGGACGTCACCGTCGGCAACAACTGCAAAATACAAAACAACGTCAGTCTTTATAAAGGTGTAAAACTGGAAGACGGCGTGTTCTGCGGCCCGTCCTGCGTTTTTACAAACGTCAACAACCCGCGCGCCGAAATCGAACGCAAAAGCGAATTCAAGGAAACTCTGGTCAAACGCGGCACGACGATTGGCGCGAACGCGACCATCGTCTGCGGTCACACGCTCGGTGAATATTCATTCATCGCCGCGGGCGCGGTTGTTGCATGCGATGTTCCGGCCCATGCGCTGATGGCTGGCGTGCCGGCCAAACGCATCGGCTGGATGAGCCACGCCGGCGTAAAACTGGGGGCTGATCTCGTCTGCCCGCAAGAAGGCCGCCAATATGCCGAAAGCAACGGCGAACTCGTAGAGATTCAGACAGAAGGAAAGAAAGCAAATGGCTAACACATCTGCCGCCCGCAAAATCGAACGTCCGCAAGGCGAAATTCAGTTTGTGGATTTGCAGGCACAGCGCGCGCGCATCGGCGATGCGATGGACAAGGCTGTTTTAAACGCCATTCACGAAGGCAAATATATTCTGGGCCCACAAGTGACGCAGATCGAAAAAGATTTGTCCGCCTTCTGCGGCGCGAAACATGTCATTACTTGCGCCAACGGCACAGATTCCCTCGGCCTGTACCTCATGGCCAAGGGCGTAAAAAAAGGCGACGCTGTTTTCGTTCCGGCCTTCACATTCGTGGCAACCGCCGAAGTCGTCGCATGGTCGGATGCCACGCCGTTTTTTGTCGATATCGATGCCGACACATTCAATATCTGCCCCAGGAGTCTTGAAAAGGCGATTGGAGAAGCCAAACAACAAGGCCTCAACCCATCCGGTATTATTGCGGTTGATCTGTTCGGTCTTCCCGCCGATTACCCGGCAATTGAAAAAATTGCTGCGGCCAATGATTTGTGGGTTATGTCGGATGCCGCGCAAGCTTTTGGTGGTTCTATCAATGGCAGAAAGACCGGCACGTTCGGCGATGTCACATCCACCAGCTTCTTTCCCGCAAAGCCATTGGGCTGCTACGGCGATGGCGGCGCATTGATGACCGATGACGATGCTATGGCTGATCTTCTGCGTTCGCTGCGTTTTCACGGTAAAGGCGAAGACAAATACGACAACGTGCGTATCGGCACTAACTCGCGCCTCGATACGGTTCAGGCCGCTATTCTGATCGAAAAACTGAAAATCTTTGCAGATGAACTTGAGGCACGCCAAAAGGTTGCAGATCGCTACACGGCAGGCCTTTCCGACATCGTCAAAACTCCTGTATTGCCCGAAGGCTATACAACCGCATGGGCGCAATATACATTGACGCTGCCGGAAGGCGCAAACCGCGACGCCATCATCAATGCGTGCAAGGCCGAAGGCGTGCCGACCATGGTGTACTATCCGATTCCGCTCTCCAAACAAAAAGGTTATGCGCATTATCCATCCGTATCCGGTGGCGTGCCGGTATCGGAAGATCTGGCGCAGCGCGTACTCAGCCTGCCGATGCATCCTTATCTGGATGAATCAACGCAGGATTATATCATCGATGTTGTTAGAAAGGCCCTAAGCTATGTTTGATAACAAAGTAGTCTTAATTACCGGCGGGACTGGTTCGTTCGGCTATAAATATACAGAAACACTCCTCAAACGGTATAAGCCCGCGAAAATTATTATTCTTTCGCGTGATGAGTTGAAACAATATGAAATGGCTCAGGTCTTCAGCGATCCGTGCATGCGTTACTTTATAGGCGATGTTCGCGACAAAGAGCGCCTTGTTCAAGCTTTCAGCGGGGTTGATTACGTCATCCATGCCGCAGCTTTAAAGCAGGTTCCGGCTGCAGAATACAATCCCATGGAATGTCTTAAAACCAATGTTAACGGGGCGCAAAATGTTATTGAGGCCGCTATCGCCGCAGGCGTGCACAAGGTGATAGCGTTATCAACAGACAAAGCCGCCAACCCCATCAATCTTTACGGTGCATCCAAACTAGCATCGGACAAATTATTTGTCGCTGCAAACAATATTGTCGGCGCCAAACAAACACGTTTCTCCGTTGTCCGTTACGGGAATGTCGTCGGTTCTCGCGGTTCGGTTGTTCCGCTGTTCCAAAAAATTATGAAGACGGACGCTGAATTTCCAATCACCGATGCCCGCATGACGCGTTTCTGGATTACGCTTCAAGAGGGCGTCGACTTTGTCTTAAAGAACTTCGAACGGATGCATGGCGGCGAGATATTCGTTCCCAAAATTCCGTCCATCCGGATTACAGACCTGGCGAAGGCAATGGATCCCACACGGCCGATGAAAATGGTTGGCATCCGCCCCGGAGAAAAGCTGCATGAAGTTATGTGCCCTTTGGATGATTATCATCTTACGTTAGAGTTCGATGATCACTATGTGATTACGCCGACCATTAATTTTGGATGGCAGGTTGACTACAAAACCAATAAACTTGGTGAGACAGGAAAGCCTGTTCCGGAAGGATTTGAATATAATTCTCTCAACAACAACGACTATCTTGATCCGGAATCTATCGTTAGCATGAATGTTAAGGCAGGCATGGCCGCATGATCCCTTACGGAAGACAATATATAGATCAGGATGATATTGATTCTGTCGTTAATGTGTTGAAATCTGACTTTCTGACACAGGGACCGGCGATTCCCGCCTTTGAAAAAAACCTGTCGAATTATTGCGGGGCATCACATGCGCTGGCTGTGAATAGCGCGACAGCCGCACTTCATATCGCTTATCGCGCTCTCGGATTACAGGAAGGGGATGTCGCATGGACGTCTCCCAATACCTTTCCGGCGACATCGAATGCGGTTCTTTTTTGCGGAGCAAAAGTAGATTTTGTCGATATTGATCCTCAAACATACAATATGTGCCCGAAGGCTTTAGAAATAAAACTTCAGGAAGCAAGGCTCAAAGGAAATCTTCCCAAGATCGTCATCCCCGTTCATTTCGCGGGGCAGTCTTGCGACATGAAGGCCATCTTCGATTTGTCCAAAGAATATGGCTTTGCGATTGTCGAAGACGCCTCCCATTGCATAGGCGGAGAATATAAAGGAAGAAAAATCGGATCTTGTGAATATTCGCATGCATGCGTGTTTAGTTTTCACCCTGTAAAAATTATGACCACGGGTGAGGGGGGCGCGGTCCTTACGAACAATCCAGAGCTTTACAAAAAATTTGCTCTGTTACGCTCACACGGCATCACAAGAGACGAATCTATGTTCGTTAAAGAATCGCACGGGGGCTGGTACTATGAACAGATCGATCTGGGCCCCAATTATCGCATGACAGACATTCAGGCAGCTTTGGGTTCCTCACAACTTTCAAAGCTCGATAAATTCATTGAAAAACGCCGCGCTCTCGCTGCACGGTATGATGCTTTATTTGCCGATGTATCTGAAATACGTCCTTACCAACTTCCAGACAGTAATTCGTCCTGGCATCTGTATGTAGTCCGCGTGGAGCCGGAGAAACGCCTTTCCGTTTATAACGGCCTAAAGGAAGCGGGAATAGGCGCGAATGTGCATTACATTCCTGTACATACGCATCCTTACTATGAATCAATCGGATTTAAGGCCGGTGATTTCCCCAGATCGGAGTCTTATTATCAATCTGCGATAACGTTGCCATTATATGCGGGCTTAAGCGACGAAGACCAACTGCATGTTGCCAACACATTAAAACAGCTATTGGATTAATATTTTGCTAGAGCTTAAAAAAACCCCATACCTGATTGCCGAAATCGCCAATGCCCATAATGGCGATTACGCAACACTAATTCAGTTGATCAACGCGGCAGCAGCCACAGGCGCGCACGGCATCAAATTTCAATGGTTCCGTCCTGAAACGTTGGCGATGCCTGATTTCGAATGGTATTCCGTCTATGAAAACCTTATGTTTTCTGAACAGCAATGGGATGATGCGATCGACCTTGCCGTTAAGCATGGCCTTGATGTATGGGCCGATGCGACAGATGGTTCAAGTATAAGCAGGATACGCCGCAACAAGGATAAAATATTTGGACTAAAAATCCCGCCATCGACAATTCTAGAAACAAATCACGCCAAAGAAGTACTCTCTTTTCAAAAACCCACCTTGGTAGGAGTTGGCGGACATGAAGATCACGTAATTGCGAAATGCGTGAATACATTCAAGGCCATCAATAGCAATTTGATTTTGCAGCATGGCTTCCAGGGATATCCTACCAAGCCAGAAGATGCGACTTTGGCAAGACTATCATTTCTGAAGGAGCGTCATGGACTCTCTGTTGCTTATGCTGATCATGAAGATGGCTCATCGGAACTAGCCTTAACTCTGCCCGAATATGCCTATTTTGCCGGAGCGTGCCTGCTTGAAAAGCATATTTGCCTCGATCGCGCCTCAAAACCGTATGATTTCTACTCCTCGCTAGAACCGGAAGAATTTTCCCGGTTTGTCAAAAACATGGAAAATTGTGCCGCCATTATGGGGAACACAGATATTACAGAAGCCCAAAAGAAATATCTTTCTGTTGCCTCGCGCGCCATTCTTAAAAAGGCAATAAAGGCGGGGCAGACAATACTGCCCGATGATATCATGTACCGCCGGACACCACAGGGTGATGCAATGACCCCTGATCTGTGCGAAGCCCGTCTACCAGCCACAGCGCTTACCGATATGCCTCAAGGACATGCGTTAAAGGCGAATGATCTGAAAAAATTGAAGATCGTTGTTGTTGTACCCTGTCGCTTGAATTCAAAAAGACTGGAACAAAAGGCCTTGATGCCGATTGCGGGGATCCCTTCTATTCAAAGATGTCTGATCAATATAAAACAAATCCGCTTTATTGACACTGTGGTTCTTGCGACCTCTACAACCCCTCAAGATGCGCCGCTTGCTCCTATTGCAAAAGAGGTGGGCATCGAAACATTCTTCGGATCGGAAGACGACGTCTTACAGAGAATCTTGGCGGTCGCGGAACGCGAACAGGCGGACATTGTCCTTCGGCTGACAGGCGATTGTCCCGCTATCTCATTTGAAATGATGGAATATATGATTCTGGACCATATATCCAAAAATGCAGATATTAGTTATTGCCACAGGAATGTCGCCGTAGGCACGGTGGGCGATGTTTATAGTTTTAGGGCACTGCAAAGATTAAGGTCTCTGGTACCCGAAACACTTTACAGCGAATATCTAAGCTATTACTTCATTAACAATCCTGATATTTTCAAGGTCAACGAGGTCCTGCTTCCGGCTGAGTGGGTGCGCCCGGAATGGCGGCTTACCCTTGACGAGCCAAGCGATCTGGAACTTCTTGACCTTATATACAGCCATTACAATCTTGGTCCGGATCCCATATCATTCAAACAGGTGGTCGATTATTTGGAATCCCATCCTGAATCCGCACTTTTGAATCAAGGAAACAAATTAAAATACAAGGCCGACGCAGAATTTATCGAGAAACTTAACGCGGCGACAACTCTTACAGAGAATAACAATCTAGAACTTAAAATATCGGGAGATCAAAAATGACCTTTAAAACAGAACAGGAAAAATTCTGGGCAGGGGATTTTGGTAACGAATATACCATCCGGAATGATAGCGATAATGTCGTGGCTGCGAATGTCTCTTTGTTCACTAAAGCGTTTCAAAATCGCCCAGCGCCTCAATCCATTATAGAGTTCGGCGCAAATCGCGGCATGAATATCCACGCGCTTAAAGCCCTTTTCCCCAATGCTGAATTTACGGCGCTAGAGATCAATTCAAACGCCGTAGAAGAGTTAAAAAAAATCGACAAGGTAAACGCCGTCAATACTTCTATTTTTGATTATGACGTCAAAGACAAATACGATCTGAGCCTGATCAAAGGCGTTCTAATTCACATCAATCCTGATGAACTGCCTGGCGTTTATAAGAAACTGTACGAATCATCGCAACGCTACATTCTTGTTGCCGAATATTACAATCCATCTCCTGTAACGGTTTCATATAGAGGCCACAGTGACCGCCTCTTCAAACGCGATTTCGCAGGTGAAATGCTCGACATGTACAAAGACCTCCGCCTTGTGGACTACGGTTTCTGCTATCATCGGGACCGCGCGTTTCCTCTAGACGACATCACCTGGTTCTTACTTGAAAAAACACTCTGACTGGATAAAAGAATGCGATACTGCACCAACTGCGTAATGCCCGATACAAAGCCTGACTTGTCTTTCGATGACCAGGGCGTCTGCAATGCTTGCCGTAATTATCAAGAACGGACAGGCATTGATTGGGATCAGCGAAAGAAAGACTTCCTTGAGCTGACATCCCGTTATAAGTCCAAGGACGGATCGAACTGGGACTGCATTGTTCCCGTCAGTGGCGGTAAGGACAGCACATATCAGGTGATCCGCATCCTGCAATTGGGGCTTAATCCGTTATGCGTAACAGCAACGACGTGCGATTTGTCTGATATTGGCCGTCGCAACATCGAAAATATTAAAAATCTCGGCGTAGATTATATCGAGGTTTCACCCAACAAAAAGGTACGCGCAAAATTAAACCGTTTTGGTTTGACAGAGGTGGGTGATATTTCCTGGCCTGAGCATGCAGGTATTTTTACCATTCCGGTGCGTGCAGCCGTCGAACACAACGTCCCTTTGATTATTTGGGGCGAAAACCCGCAAAACGAATATGGCGGCCCCGCGGCCTCCACCAAAGATAACGTCCTGACCCGCCGCTGGCTTGAAGAATTTGGAGGATTGCTGGGACTTCGCGTTAGCGATCTGATCGGTGTTGACGGTATAGAAAAACGCCACCTTGTACCATACACATATCCCACGGATGCAGAATTGCAACGCGTTGGCGTGACGGGCATTTTCCTTGGATATTACCTTCCTTGGGATGGGTATAGCAACGCGCTCATATCACAGGGTTTCGGGTTTGAATCCTACCACAAGGCGGTGGAAGGCTCGATCGTTAACTATGAAAACCTCGACAACTACCAGACAGGCATTCATGATTACTTCAAATACCTTAAGTTTGGTTTTGGCCGCGCTACCGATATCGCATGCATGCATTTGCGTAGAGGTCGTTTGACACGCCAAGACGCCATAGAGATGGTGGCGCAACATGACGGAAAATTCCCGCATTCTTACCTTGGCAAATCACTGGCGGATATCCTCGAGCCCTTGGATATGAGCGTTGAAGAATTCACAAAGATTTGCGACCGCTTTACGAACAAGAAAATATTCAAAACCGATGCCAATGGACAACTTGTTAAGAATAAAAAAGGCGACCTGATCAAGCTTGTTAACCCGCAGTAGGACACCTCGGCGAAAATGACTGTATGCATTGTTGATTATGGTGTTTGCAATCTCGGCTCGGTTAAACGGGCGTTCGAGGAATGCGGCGGCGACGTCCGCCTGTGCGATAATCCTGTCGATCTCAAGCATGCATCACATGTTGTTCTTCCCGGCGTCGGGGCCTTTGCCGATGCCATGCAGGCGCTTACAGAGCGCGGCTGGGTACCTCTTTTGCGGGAATGCGCCTTGGAAAGGAAGCTTCCTTTCACGGGCATATGCCTTGGGATGCAACTTTTAGCCACAAAGGGAGAAGAGGGCGGATCTCATGAGGGGCTCAATCTCATACCCGGAACGGTCAAAAAAATAATCCCGGCGGATAATACGCAGCGCGTCCCACATGTGGGATGGAACGAAGGCCATATTGTGGGAAACTCTCCGCTTCTGGAAGGCATTGCCGATAAAAGCGATTTTTATTTTGTACATAGCTATCATTTCGTTCCTGATAACAATGAGGTTTACCTACTTACAACGCCCTATGGCATAGATATGGTGACAGGAATATCTATGGGAAATATTTCAGGATTTCAATTTCATCCGGAAAAAAGCGGGCGATCGGGCTTCAGGCTTATAAAAAACTTTCTGGAACAACCATGCTGAAAACTCGCATTATTCCCACACTGCTCTGGAAGGATGTCGGACTCGTTAAAGGGGTTTCGTTTGATAGCTGGCGACGGATAGGAAGCCTATTACCCGCGATTAAAGTATACAACAATCGTCAGGTAGATGAATTGATTGTGGTAGATATATCCGCGACCCGGGAAACGCGTGAGCCCGATTATGATGGAATAAATGATTTCTCGGCCGAATGTTTTGTCCCCCTCACTGTCGGCGGCGGCATTCGAACAGTTGATCATATTCGCAAAATTCTAAGGGCTGGCGCTGATAAAGTAGCGATTAATACTGCCGCCTATGACAATATTTCAATCATTACCGACGGAGCCAAAAAATTCGGCAGTCAATGCATCATCGCCAGCGTGGATGCAAGAAGAGTAGATAACGGATATGAATGTTTTAGCCATGGCGGAACCGCGCCGACCGGCAAGAATCCCGTAAGTTGGGTAAGGGATCTGGAGAGTAGCGGCGCGGGAGAGATCTTAATCACATCCATTGACCGCGATGGCACATTGAGCGGTTATGATCTTGACCTGATCGCGCAGGTATCAGATGCCGTATCAATTCCCGTCATAGCGTCTGGTGGCGCGGGCAATTTCCAGCACATGTATGATGCTCTCACCAACGGCGCAACGGCGATTGCCGCGGCAAGTATGTTCCATTTTACTGAACAAACACCCATGGAAGCAAAGGCCTTTCTGAAAGAAAAAGGAATTCCTGTTCGTGATATAAATAAAGGGACATAAGATGAACCCGGTTTTTATACGCTGCGATTCATCGGCAAAGATAGGAAGCGGGCACGTTATGCGCTGCCTGAATCTGGCGCAGGCGCTGGCAAAAAAAGGTGTGAGCGTCAAATTTATATGCCGCGGCCTTGATGGCAATATTTCCGAGCGCGTCCTTCAATCGGGCTTTACCGTCTGTGAACTTGATAACAAGACCGACTTAGGTTTTATTCTGGACCAGCATCTCGATGCGATGGAAACGATACAGACGGTGATCAAGTCTAACGCTCTTGGGTCCAAGCCAATTGTCATTGTCGATCATTATGGCGCCGGCATTGAATGGCAGTCAGAGGTTCGTCAAAAATTCCCACTGATGGTTATTGATGATCTCGCAGATCACAATCATAATTGCGATATTCTTTTGAACCAGAATTTATATCCCGAAGGAAAAGACCTGTATAAAGGTCTTATCAATAGTGATGCCCAAATTCTGATCGGTCCTTTCTATGCGCTCTTGTCTGATCATTTTCCACGCCTGCGTCCTCAATCTCCAACCGTCAGGACATCTGCCGAGCGAATTGTTGTTTCATTTGGGGGGAGCGACCTTGATAACAACACTCTAAAAGCAATAAAATCCGCAACACATCCGTCCTATGATGCAATTAGGGTCGATGTCGTTATCGGCAAAAATCATCCTGATAAGGAATCGTTGCAGCAAATTTCATCTCTTCATAGAAATGTTTTCTTGCATAGCTACATAGAGAACTTCGCGGAATTTTTGACTGGTTGTGACATCATGATCGGGGCCGGAGGTGTAACCCAATGGGAAAGATGCTGCTTAGGCATTCCCGGCATAATTCTTTCCATCGCCGAAAATCAAACGAGAATAGCGGCCAATATTGCCAACATGAAAGCAGGGATTTACCTGGGGTGGCATCAGGATGTCACGATTGAGCATATCCGTTCCGCCCTTGATACGCTGATATCCGATATATCGCTGCGTCAAGAGATGGCAGAGGCCGCCTGTGCCCTAACTGATGGAAAGGGAGCACAACGTGCCGCGGATATAATTCTTGCCACCGCCATGCGCTTACGACCTGCGACAGAGTCTGACATAGACCTCGTCTTCAAATGGCGCAATCATGAAGACATTCGCAGACATTCGCATAACGAACAAATCATTGATTATGCCGATCACCGCAAATGGATGGAAAAAAGCCTAAACAACCCAGACAGGCATATATTAATCGCAGAGCGCGCAGATGAGCCTATCGGGGTTTTGCGGTTTGATTTTGAGGGGACAATATCGGTTATCTCTGTCTACCTTGGTCCGGAATTCATTGGACAAGGTCTCGGCTCTGTTTTATTAAAAATGGGCACCGACTGGATACGGAACAACAAACCTGGCATAGAAACAATCCGTGCCAGTATAAAGGAAACGAACTACCGGTCACAAAAGGCGTTTCTTGCCGCAGGGTATAGCGATTGCGGCCATTATTATGAGATTAACATGTCACAAAGGAGTGAAGCATGATCAGTGAATTTATGATTGGCAACCGTATGGTCGGCCGCAATCACAAACCTTTTATCATCGCTGAGATGTCATGCAATCATAATCAATCCCTTGACCGTGCACTGGAAATAGTGCGTGCAGCGGCGAAAACGGGCGTTGATGCGCTCAAACTGCAAACCTATACTCCCGACACAATGACACTCGATATCAACGAGCGTGAATTTTTTATTTCAAATCCCGATACGCCTTGGGAAGGCACAAATCTTTATGATCTTTACAAACAAGCGTATATGCCATGGGACTGGCATAAACCAATCATGGATCTATGTAAGGAATTGGGCGTTTTGTGTTTCAGTACGCCGTTTGACAAAACCGCGGTCGATTTTCTCGAAGACCTTGATGTCCCGTGTTATAAAATAGCTTCATTTGAAAATACGGATGTTGAACTTGTCCGTAAAGTCGCGCGCACGGGAAAGCCTTTGATCATATCAACGGGCATGGCGTCTTTGGCCGAAATTGACGATACGGTGCGGGCCGCACGCGAAGAGGGGTGTGATAATCTTGTGCTCCTGAAATGTACAAGCAGCTATCCGGCGTCACCCAAGCAATCCAACATTGCCACCATCCCCCATATGGAACAGCTTTTCAAATGCCAGATCGGCCTATCGGACCATACAATGGGCTCGGGCGTTACTGTTGCCGCCATAGCACTGGGTGCGACCGTCATTGAAAAACATTTTATCATGAGACGAAGCGATGGCGGACCAGATTCAACATTCTCTATGGAGCCGGAAGAATTTAGGACTCTGGTAATCGAATCTGAACGCGCGTGGGAAAGCATTGGACAAGTGTCTTATGGTCCTTCCGACATTAAAGAAGAAAAGTCCAAGCAATTCAGACGTTCGCTGTATATCACAAAAGATCTGAAAAAAGGGGATGTACTTTCAAATGACAACGTAAGGGCCATCCGCCCAGGACTTGGTCTTCCTACCAAATTCCTGAATGTTGTTATTGGAAAAACACTTCAGAAGGATGCCCCCAAAGGAACACCTGTGAACTGGGATCTTTTAGGATAATGACAAAACGCCTGCTTATTGTAACGGATTCATTGGGCGCGCCACGCTGCGATCCAGAAACCGTGACATATGAACAAACATGGGTCTATGCGCTTAAGCGGGAGTATGAGAAACGCGGTTTTGACGTTTTTTCTATAACGCATAACGGTCTTCATTCCCTTGACTTGCTCGGACTCGCAAGAACGAAGTTAAATCTTTACAATCCATCTGTCGTTGTCATTCAGTGTGGCGTAGTGGACAGCGCGCCACGCGCACTGAAAGATAAGGAAGTCCTCCTCGCCAGACTATTAAGGCTTCAGAAGCCCGTTCGTTATCTTGCCGGGAAATATCATGCGCAGATTAGCAAGTGGAGAAATATCACTTTATTCCCGCCAGAGAAATTTAATGAATATATTTCCGAAACTTATAAGATTTTAAAAGCAGGGGACTGCAAAATTGTACAAATCCCTATCGCCCCCGCATGTGATGCCTATGTAAAAAAATCCCCCAATATTGCCAGAAACATCAAACTATTTAACGATATTCTTAAAGCCCATTGCGATTTATATGTTGGTTCCTTTGAAAACCTGCCCGCGGATCAAATTGAAACTATCTTCATGTCCGACCATCACCATCTGAACCTGGATGGGCACGCATTACTGGCCCAGCAACTTATCCAGACCCTAACGACGGCTAAGCTTCTATGATGCAGGCATTCCTACGGTCGTCCTTGTTCAAAACCGCCGGGATATATGGTGGTTTGAATATTATCCGGCAATTAATACCTTTCCTTTTACTTCCCATTATGACGAGGTATCTAACGCCTTCCGACTACGGCACGTTGGCAATGTTCAACATGCTCATATCCTTCCTTTATATTTTTATTAGTTTGAACCTCGATGGCGCAATTGGCCGCGAATTCTACGAGAAGGAAGATATAGATTTTCCCCAGTATGTTGCCAATGCCCTTGGGATAGGCGTACTTACGTCATTGCTGTTCGTTCCAATAATCTACTTGTATGGCCCTATGCTGACCCCGTTTACAGGTGTTCCCCATGATCTTCTATGGATTGTTTTGGCAGTTGGATTCTGCCGCTATATTATCCAGATTCTGCTTATTATCTGGCAGTCAGGAATGCGGGCAATGTCATACAGCTCGCTTCAAATAGCCCAGATTATTGTCGAAGTGGCCTTGACCGTCATACTCGTTGTATTTCTCAAGATGGGCCTCCAGGGGCGTGTCGATTCCGTTCTTTATGCTTCCGGGGCATTTTGCATTATTGCTTTTGCGTTTTTATATAGAGAAGGGTGGCTGCGTTTCCAATTTAATCCTACTTATATTAAAATGGCGCTATCTTTTGGTATTCCGCTTATACCCCATGCCATCGGTGGGATTGCAATAAGCATGACTGACCGCGCATTGCTGATTAATATGACAGATGCAACGCAAACAGGCCTTTACTTCATCGGCTTCCAAATTGGCAATGTTCTGAATATGGCCGTTTGGGCCTTTAATCAGGCATGGAATCCCTGGCTGTTCGAACGTCTAAAAGGCGATGAAGCAAGCACGAAAAATATGATTGTAAAATTTTCATATCTTTATTGCTGCTTTTTAGTTCTATGCGCGCTCATCATTTCATGGATGGCGCCTTTCATTTTCCGTTATTTCATCGGTCCTGATTTTGCAGGTGGAGTGGAAGTGGTATTCTGGATAGCGATGGGATCGGCTTTCCTTGGAATGTATTATATCGTGGGCTGCTATATCACCTACACACGTAAAACCCACATTTTATCTTGGATAACCCTGGTTGTCGGAATAGTTAACCTTGGCGCAAGCTACATTTTAATCAAGCATAATGGTTATGTGGGGGCAGCGCAGGGAACCATGATTTCATATATTCTTTCATTTGTTCTGACATGGATCCTTGCTGCAAAGGTCTATCCGATGCCATGGTTTTCCTGCTTGAGGGCGAAGACTTCATGACTATGAGCATATCTGAAATTATGGATCACATTCATAAAATCGAACAAATGATTCCGGTTGAAAAATGGGCTTATCGGGGCATTGATCTTTGGCCAATACTTCGATGCAAACTCTATTTTGATTTATTTATTGCCCATAATTTCCCTGCTAGCACATCTATACAAAAGACGGCGAAAGTTGCCAAAAGGGTAAAACAATTATTAGTTTTACTTCCAGATTTAATCAGAACGTTACGATACGCCATACATAGTAAGTTTGATGTCGTCTTTCTGGCCGACGCTTCATACATTTCATGGGAAGGTAAACGGTATCATCGCTTTATTGATCCTGAGATTGAATGGCTGTCGCAAAAAAACATAAACGCCGTTACGCTCTCCCAAACATCGGCAGACAATTCAGCACTGACAAACTTAACCTTGAACATATCTTCAATAGATCTGCTGATCCGCTTGATTGCGGCATGCCATGTTCAATTATCAAGAAGTTATTATCAGCCTGAAAAATTAGAAGTTTATAACGAATATTTAATATCGTTAGGCATGGAGGCTATTTCCCTCAAATCCTTAAATTATACCGCCTCTATTTATTGGCTCATGTCAAAATTCTATCAAGCTGTGTTAAAAAAATTCTCACCAAAAGCCGCTTTTGTCGTTTCATATTATGAACGTTGGAATATGGCCTTTATTCATGCTTGCCGTGAATTAGGCATACCCGTAACCGACATCCAGCATGGAGCAATTAATTCTTATCACGCATGCTATGGAGGCTGGTCCAACATGCCCTCTAATGGATTTAATACCCTTCCCGATTACTTCTTTTGCTGGGATCAAAAATCGGCAGATTGCATTAATGACTGGGCAACTAAAGCAAAGGACAGACATTTTCCAATAATACACGGAAATCGGTTTATGAAGAAGGTTGTTTCTCAGCCAAACCATTTCAAAGAAATATTCTCATCTACCCAAAACACAAAAAAACCTGCCTTTAACGTTCTGCTTACAATTCAGACCGATTATGAAGTTACGCCTTTTATTAATAGCATGTTAAGGCAAGCGCCGCAGAGCTACTTCTGGTGGATCAGACTACACCCGATGTTCAACAATCAACAGAAGGATAAAATAAAGCTATTACTAAGCGGCATACCCAATCTTCAGCACGAAACTGATTTCGCTACAGAATGTTCTCTGTACGAGATCTTGCCGCTTATGGACTCTCACATAACGCTCAATTCTTCCGTTGTTGTAGAAGCCAGCCAAATGGGGATCCCTTCTATTGTTTGCGAAGATACAGGACACGCATATTACGAAGAGTTTTTTAAGAGTGGGGACGCTTATGTGGCACTCACACCAGATGAAGCCATTAAGCTTGTGGAAAAAGTTTCAAAAAATCCCCGGAAATTAGAGTTTCCGTCACCAGATCAATCATACAGTATAATTGGAATTCATGTGCCTTCGTTAAAGGATAGATTTTAGGAAATTTCAAAAAGTGAAAAAGCCCCAGATTTTATTAATGTGCCTTTCGGACCCGAGCGGGGACCCTAGACCTTATCGCGCGATAAAATTGTTGCAAGATAGGGGGGCAGATATTTACGTTGCTTCGTTTCCTACAAAGAAACCACTGACTGTATCCGGCACTTTTTTTATAAGCCGCCCATCATCTAACGTTATAAACAAGATTCAGAGAAAGATATCCTCAGCGATAGGCTTAATATTAGGATCTATCACATGGGTAAACAAGCTTAACGCACAAAGATATGGCTTTAATCAAATTAAAGAGCAATTACATGCGCAAAAATTTGATTTAATTATAGTTGAAGACTTGTACCTCCTTTCCTTAGCCGAAGAGATAAAGAATGGTGCAAAACTTATCTTTGATGCGAGGGAATATTATCCTGAGCAATCCTCTGACAATCTTCTTTGGCGGTATACGGAAAGATTTAACCGTATAAAAATCTGCCGCCACTATCTTCCTAAATGCGATAGCATCCTTACTGTTTCTCCTGGATTGGCAGGGGCTTATGAGAAGAATTTTGGTGTCAAATGTCACCTTGTATTAAGTGTTCCAAAGTATCAGGAGGCTCTACCAACAGTTCCTCTCGACAAAATTCGCATGATTCATCATGGGGGAGCCATGCGAAACCGAAAACTTGAGAACATGATCGGGCTTTTTAAATTTTTAGATCAGCGCTTTGAGCTAGATTTCTATCTGGTCGGGAATGACGATTATATTCGATATCTGGAAACCATTGCAAAACCATACCCCCAAATACGATTTAGGCGGCCGGTCGAATACACCAATATAGCAGAAATGCTCACCCATTACGACATAGGACTGTATCTGTTAGAGCCGACAGGCTTTAATGTATTACACGCTTTACCTAACAAATTCTTTGAATTTATACAGGCGCGCCTTATGCTGGCCATAGGACCTTCACCAGATATGGCGGCGCTCGTGTACCAGTATAATTGCGGGGTGGTCGCGGATACATTCACAGCAAAGGATTTGGCAATGAAGCTGAATCAGTTAACAAACAAGCAAATATATACCTTCAAACAGGCCTCACATGAGGCCGCAAAGCAATTATGCTGGGAAGTGGAAAGCCAAAAACTTACTGCTATTGTTGATCATCTATTAGGATCGAGATCTTAACATGATTAGTGTCTTAAATTACGGATTGGGAAATCTGGGCTCTATTATGAACATGTTAAAACATGTCAGAATCCCGGCAAAACTCATATCCACTCCATCTGAAATTTATGAAGCGAGTTCTATCCTTTTGCCGGGCGTCGGCTCTTTTGATGCGGGCATGAAAACTCTGCAGGACCGGAATTTAATTCCGGCACTAAATGAAATAGCCCTTATCAAAAGAATTCCCGTTTTGGGAATTTGCTTGGGGGCGCAACTTCTGATGGATTCTAGCGAGGAGGGGACAGAAAAGGGCCTTGGCTGGATCAAAGGGAATGTACTTCATTTCACAGGAAAAAGTGAGTTTGTTTCACGTTCATTACGCGTTCCTCACATGGGGTGGTCGCCGATCGAAAGCAAGAATGCACTTTTTAGAAACATGGACGAGGATATGAGATTTTATTTCGTTCATAGTTATTACCTCAATCCCGCAATCGAAGAAGATGTTCTATGCACAGCGCAATATGGGGGAAAGTTCGTAGCGGGCGTTCATAAGAACAATGTTACAGGCGTTCAGTTTCATCCAGAAAAGAGTCATCAGTATGGAATGCAATTCTTTAAAAATTACTATGCAGAAATAACCAAGTCATGATACCGCGCATTATTCCCGTTCTGCTCCTCAAAGACAACGGCCTTGTCAAAACGAACAGATTTAGAAATCCGGTTTATGTCGGAGACCCCATAAACGCCGTAAAAATATTCAATGAGAAGAAAGCGGATGAGCTAATATTCCTCGATATAGACGCCAGCAAAAAAAACACTCCGCCTAATTTTGAGTATATTCAATCAATCGCAAGTGAGTGTTTTATGCCATTCGCATATGGGGGGGGGATTAAGACATTCAATGATGCTAAAAGACTTTTTGATTGTGGCGTTGAAAAAGTAATTATCAACTCCGCCTTGTTTGATGATTCTAGCCTGGTTGCGGATATTATCAGAGTGTACGGCCAACAAAGTGTTGTTGCGGCAATTGATGTTAAAAAATCCCTTACAGGAAAATATTATGTTTTCCGTCATGCAATCGATGCCACAAGCAAAATGCCCGCAACCGAATGGATTGAACGTGTCATTGCTATGGGAGTAGGGGAGATAATGATAACAGCCGTAGACCGGGAAGGAACTTGTAAAGGCTATGATATTGATCTATTCGAACTTATTAGGACATGCAGAAGCCCCATTCCAATTATAGCAAATGGCGGTGCCGACAAAATCGAAGATTTTAAGGAGGTTTTGTCCCTGGGAACTGTGGATGCCGTAGCGGCAGGTAGTTTTTTTGTTTTCCACGGCAAGCACAGGGCTGTATTAATTACCTATCCCAAAGCGTCGGAAATCAAAGAGATAATGAAAAAATGACTCAAGGCGAGTATAGAATCTGCACCAGATGTATCATGGATACATCTGACCCTGATATTACGTTCTCAGACAACGGCGAATGCAGCCATTGCAAGACATTCGACGAACAAATCATCCCATACTGGCCACAGGGGGATGCCGCAAAGAAGCAGCTTGAAGACACTCTTAACGCCATAAAACAAAACGGTATCGGGAAAGAATACGATTGCATAATCGGCCTTTCAGGCGGAGTCGATAGCTCGTACTTGGCCTTAAAAATCAAAGAATGGGGATTAAGAGCTTTAGCCGTACACGTCGATGCCGGCTGGAATTCCGAACTTGCGTCCCAGAATATTGAGAATATTGTAAAGAAACTGGGCTTTGATCTGCATACTCATGTTGTTGACTGGCAAGAAATGAAAGATTTGCACCGTGCTTTTCTGAAATCACAAGTCGCCAATCAGGATACGCCGCAAGATCATGCTTTTTTTGCTGCACTTTATAATTATGCCGTTAAGAACAACATCCAATATGTTTTAAGCGGTAGCAATTATGCAACAGAATCGATTCTTCCTGCGATTTGCGGTTATGATGCGATGGACTTGCGACACCTTGAGGACATTCATAAAAAATTCGGCGAAAAAAAATTGAGAACCTATCCAAAAGTGTCCTTTTGGAAGCGCCATATTTATTATCCTCACATTAAACACATGAAGGTTTTTCGCCCCTTAAACCTAATACCATACGACAAGCAGAAGGCGATCGAAGAGCTGACGGAAAAGCTTGATTGGAAATATTACGGCGGCAAACATCATGAATCCCGCTTTACCAAATATTTTCAGGCATATTACCTGACACAGAAAATCGGCTTTGACAAACGTCGGGCCCATTTGACCAGTGAAGTTCTGTCCGGCCTCAAAACACGTGATCAAGCCTTGGCAGAAATGAGAAAACCAGCCTACATTGAAGAAGAACGCCTGGATGATCAGGCATATTTGATAAAGAAGCTAGGTTTTACAGAGCAGGAGTTTTTAGAAATACTCAACGCGCCAGTTAAATCGCATCGTGAATACGCATCGAATGAAATAATCTATGTTATTTACAGGCGTCTTCGTCAATTATTAAAGCCACCGGCCTCTAAATGAAAATAGTTACGATCGTCGGAGCGCGCCCGCAGTTTATTAAGGCCGCAGTTTTATCTGCGGCCTTTGCCAAATTGCAAGATTTGCAAGAAATAATAGTTCATACCGGGCAGCATTATGATGCCAACATGTCGGATATTTTTTTTGATGAGATGGATATCCCAAAACCAACTTACAATTTAGATATTGGCGGCGGTACACACGGAAAGAATACAGGCAGGATGATCGAGTCAATTGAGTCTGTTTTATTCAAAGAGCAGCCAGATCTGGTACTTGTCTATGGTGATACGGATTCGACGCTGGCGGGCGCTTTGGCCGCGTGCAAGATGCATATTCCAGTCGCACATGTCGAGGCTGGATTAAGATCCTATAATCGAAAAATGCCGGAAGAGATAAACCGTGTATTGACCGATCAGGTTTCAGATATTCTTTTTACACCAAGCGATGAGGGCAAAAAGAACCTTTTGCAGGAAGGAATAGCAGAGAGCAAAATAAATATAGTTGGCGATGTGATGTACGATGCAACGCTTAAATTTAAAGATATCGCAGCAAAACATAGCAATATCATTGAAAAATATTCTTTACACGGAAAGCAATATATTCTTGCGACCATTCATCGCGCAGAAAACACAAATGATACAAAAAGACTATCTGAAATAATCGAAGGGCTTGGCAGTAGTGACAAACTAGTTATTCTGCCATTGCATCCTAGAACACGTATTGTCATGGAGAAAAACGGTTTTAATTTCCCGGATAATGTTACGTCTATAGAGCCTGTTGGATATCTGGACATGCAAGCCCTTGAATCTAACGCCGTCCTTATTGCCACAGACAGCGGCGGGGTGCAAAAAGAGGCTTATTTCCATGGGGTTCCATGCATAACCTTACGCGATGAAACAGAATGGATTGAATTGGTGTCTCTGGGCGCGAACACACTTACCGGCGCAGACAGCACAAAGATAAAAGAAGCCATACAACGATCAATCGGGCAGACTATACAGCGTACGGACATATATGGGACCGGTACCGCCGCACAGGAAATCGCCGCAGTCATACAGGCATACTTAGCCGATGTTAGGGTCAAATGACCGCGGAGAATGAAATGAAACTTGCTTATCTTACTCTTGAACCCACACGTGAAGGCAGCGCATCTTATACGCATGTAACGGAAATTATCAAAGGGCTGCAAAGGCGCGGATGGACGATAGAATTATACAAACCTTCCTATGCGGATAAAAAACAATCCCCGGCTTTATTATTGCGTCTGCTTATTTGCGTTTGGCTTCAGGTAAAAATGTGGCTGAATTGGAGAAGAGGGCAGATCCTTTATGTCCGCGCACATTACTTGGCTTTCCCGTCTGCCCTTATTGCCCGGATTTTTGGCATGCCCATCATACATGAAATCAATGGGCCATATGACGACGTGTTCATTGCCTATCCAGGCTTGAGAAAACTCCGCTCGATTCTTGTGTGGGTTCAACGCAAACAATATGAATGGGCGACAGAATCTATCGCCGTTACAAATGAATTATGTAAATTAATAGCTGTTGAGAACAAGGGCAAAGAAGTTCACCATATCCCAAATGCCGCAAATACGGATTTGTTTCATCCTGACTACCAAAGACCACAAAACGCGCCCGGCAAATATGTTGTGTTCTTTGGCAGCATGGCTAAATGGCACCGGATCGACGTTATTTTACAGGCTTTTTCAAACCCTGTATGGCCATCGGACACCAACATCGTTTTTATTGGCGATGGTCCAGACAAACATCTGGTCGATAAAGCCGCAAGCCAGAACCCGCGTATCCAGTCATTAGGGCGAATGCAGCCAATCGATATGCCGCCTTATATTGCCAGCGCTTTATGCGGTCTTGTCACCACGGGAAATGTTCACTCTGATACAGGCAGCCAGACCTTGGGCGACCGCGCAGGAACGGGCTTATATCCGCTCAAACTCTTCGAAACTCTGGCGTGCGGCGTGCCGGCGATCGTGACGGATTTTCCGGGTCAAGCCGATCTGATCCGCGCTGGAAATTGCGGGCTTGTGATACCGCATGACGATGCGGAAAAACTGGCGTCGGCGGTTGCGGAATTGGCGTCAGACCCGGGCGCCGCCAAGGCGATGGGAATGCGTGCGCGAGAGATGATCGTGCAGGGGCATAGCTGGGATATTCGCGCCGCGCAAACGCATGACATTCTCATGGGCGTCATCGATAACAAGACCGCCTGAAAAGTTAAAGCATAACTTTAAAATATCATTGGAACGCCTTTATTTATCGGGGTTTTTAAAAGATTAGACCCCCTCTTACCAACCTATATACTATTTGTCATAATATACATTATCACATTTATGGGTGTTATTCCCTGTCATCTCTCATGCGGCTCACGGCCCGGTCCGCGGCGTCCTGAAACGGCAAGAAAACAAGATCGGCACCGGCGGCTTTCAGCGCCTCCGCCTCATTGGCGCGATGCGTTGAAACGGCGATCCTGCCTTCAAATTTTTCGCGCTTCAAACCATCGATCAGAATTAAACGCGGATCCTGATGCGTTACCCCCAGATCGTGCTGGGGCATCGCGGAAACAACCCATTTCGTTTTCGACAACGGCAGCGTGGAAATAAATTCGTGATCACACGCATCGCCATATAGCGCGTCATAGCCGATTGACTGCCAATTGCGCACCTCATCCGGATTAAAATCGACAGCCAGAAGCCTGGCATTATCCGCCTTCAAATGCTCGGCTATAGCGCTGCCGTAACGGCCCAGTCCGAACAGGATGACATCGTATTCCTTTTGACTATCTGCGCCGGCGCTATCGCCGCCCTCTTCACGGCTTGGCACTTTCCGCTCAAAAATTCCTAAAACGGGTTCCAGCCAACGATAAAGCTCATGCGAATAGGTGATCATATACACCGATAACGCTATGGTGATCAGCCCCACAAGCGTGACAAGGCCAAGCGAAGCCGCGTTGATATGGCCCAATGTCACACCCATCGCCATGAATATCAGGGAAAATTCGCTGATCTGCGCAACGGTGAGGCCAGCCAGAAAACCCGTGCGTTTGCGATAGCCCATATACCCCATGATCGCGAGCACGATCAGCGGATTGCCTATCAGGACGAAGGCCGAAAAAATCAGCGCCGGATAAACTTGCTCTCCCAATAAACTAAGGTCCAGTTGTGCGCCGAGCGCTATAAAGAAAAACAGGAGCAAGAAATCGCGCAGCGATGACAGGCGTGCGATAATCGCCTCCCTGAACGGCGTGGACGCGAGGGAGACACCGGCCAAAAGCCCGCCCAGCTCCTTGCTTAGGCCAAAATAATCACCGACAGCCGCGAGCAGCGCAGCCCATCCGATGGCAAAGACAATTAATAGTTCTGCCGAATGTGCAATTTTTCCCACCAACGGCGTGGCAAGATAGCGGATAAACACCATGACAAAACCGAGCATGACCAAGGCATAGAAAAGGACGCTGCCGATTTGCATGAGCGGATTATCTCCTTCACCCCCTTGCCCGCCAATGCCAAACGTGGACAGAACCATCATTGCAAAAACGACAAATAAATCCTGCACGATCAGGAATCCTATGGCGATCCGCCCATGCAGAGAATCGACTTCTTTCTTGTCCGATAAAATCTTGACGATGATAATGGTGCTGGAAAAAGTAAGCGCAACTGCGACATACAAGGATGTAACGGCATCAAGCCCGAGGCCCAGTCCGATTAAAAAGCCGAATAGCGCGGTGAAGAAAACCTGCCCCAATCCGGTGGCGACAGAGACAGGCCCCAAAGTGCGGACCAGTTTCAAATCCAGTTTCAAGCCGACAAGGAAGAGCAGAACCGCAATGCCGAGTTCAGCCAGAATCTCGATATTCTCATGGGATTGGACAATCCCGAGTGCCGACGGGCTGGCCAAAACCCCCACGGCGATAAAACCGACGATCATGGGCTGGCGTAACAAAAGCCCGACAAACCCCACCACCGCAGCCAGAGCCAGAAGGGCCGTTATCTCGTAAAAAGGCGATGTGTGTATGAAATCCAGATGGGGCAATTGGTCCTCACTGCTACATAATGCAGGCCTGTGCGTAAACAAGACCATTATACTGTGACTTTAAGGCGCAGCGAAATGAAAACACGTGAGTATACGGCACGCAGGTCGCCAGACCGCTTTAATCGCCGGATAGAACCGCTTTCAAAAGCGCCGCGTGGTCGCTGTAGAGAGACTCCGGCCGCGCCCCGTGTTCAATTAATTTCGGCGCTAATGCACGAATCATATCCGGCGGACCGGCAAGGTAGATATCAAAATCCTTGAGATTGCTTTCCGCTGTGGCCACATATTCACTGACCGGCGTTCCAATGATGGATTCATAGCGTAAATTCGGATTGGCCGATGAGAGCTTTTCCAGCTCTTCATGCACGTAATAGCGGTCATCCTCGGTCGCGACCCCCCAATATAAAGCAATTCTGGCATGATTGTTCTTCACGGCGTCTTCGGCAACCGCCTTAAGCGGCGAAATGCCAAGTCCACCCGCCACCAACAACAAAGGCCGCGTGGCCGATGGGCGCCATACGCTTTCGCCGAAGGGCCCGCGCATGCGCACGGAATCGCCAACCGTTAACGAATTGATGGCATAGGTCGCGGCACCGCCTTTGCCATTGTTTTTGATATGCACTTCAATGTCGTGGACCTGAAAATCATCATTCGCGGGCGGGGCATTGGCAATGGAATAAAAACGCGATTCCTGCCCGTCAAAGGTTAATTCGACATACTGCCCGGCAATATAATGAAACCGGATATCAGGCCGCAGGCGGATCACGGCTTTATCCGCGCCGATCTTCCTGATATTTGTAACTTTGGTCATGATCATGGCGAACGGAATATAGGGCGCTCGCGGCGCATATACAACCCTAGAAGGCAAAGGTTAACACGCATGGGAAACCCGCAGAAAATACCACATCCGGATCAACGGCCGATAGACAGGCTGTTACAGGTTATGGCGGCGCTCAGGGATAAGAACGGGGGCTGCCCTTGGGATTTGGAACAAACCTTTGCAACCATCGCGCCGTATACGGTGGAAGAAGCCTATGAGGTCGCGGACGCCATTGAACGGGACGACGTTAACGATTTGAAGGAAGAGCTGGGCGATCTGCTTTTACAGATTGTCTTTCACGCGCAGATCGCTCAGGACGAAAACCTGTTCACGTTCGATGATGTAGCCCACGGAATTGCAGAAAAATTGATTTACCGCCATCCGCATGTGTTTGGTGATAAATCCGCCGCCAACGCCGCCGAAGTCATCACCGTATGGGACGCGGCCAAAAAGGCGGAAAAAGGACATAAGCATGAAAGCGCGATCGATGGTGTCACGCTTGGCCTGCCCTCCCTGCTCCGTGCCCAAAAATTGCAGAAGAAGGCCGCGAAGGCGGGCTTTGAATGGAAAGATTTAAAAGACGCATGGATAAAGGTTGAAGAGGAGTTGGCGGAGGTTCAGGACGCCGCCGCGAAAGCCCCCTCTTCCGCGCATACGGCCGAAGAAATCGGCGATCTTTTGTTCTGCATCGTTAACTATGCACGCATGGCGGGACATGATGCCGAAACTTTGCTCGCCAACACCAACCGGAAATTTGAAACCTTATTCAAGGGAATGGAAACCGCGCTCGCCGCAGATGGCAAAAATCTGCAATCCGCATCGCTTGATGAAATGTTGGCGGCGTGGAATAAGGACAGGTGATATTGTCATTCTGAGCGTAGCGAAGAATCTCATTAGATCCTTCACTTCGTTCAGGATGACATTACTTCTTCGCTTCCCTCAAAGGCCCCGCGACAAACGTCTCGTGCACGCGGCGCCACAGCGCTTCATTCGGCGCATTGATCAGACCGCCGGAAATATCGCCAACAACATATGGCGTTCCATCCCATTTACGAACATAAAATTCGGCTTCTTCAAGGAACAAGACACCTGCGAGATGATCCCATGGTTCTATACGTTTATAGAGGGAAAATGAGGCCGCACCTTCCAGCAACATCACATATTCCCATGCACAGCACATATAGGTGCGCGCGTCTTTCAATTTATCCGTTTGCTGATCAACATACGGGCGCATAGAGGGGGGTATGAACTTACGGCTGACGAAAGCCTTCATCGTTGAATAATCGTCATCAGCGCTTGCACGTTTGATCGATGACAGATCGAGCAGGTTTTTATCCACTTGCACGCCTGCGCCCTTTTCCGCCGATATCATGCGGTTTCGTGGCACCTGGTAAATCCAGCTCGCAATCCGCTCGCCTTTGTTCACAAGCGCGACCATGGTGCCGAACACGTCCTCGCCGCGCGCGAAATTGCCTGTGCCGTCGACCGGATCGACAACCCATACCGGCCCGTCATGCGTCGTCAAAACATCGCGCAACACGCGCTCCGACGACACCGCCTCTTCTCCCACAACTTCCGACCCCGGAAGATAGTCTTTCAGGATGCGGGTCAATTCGATCTCCGCTTCCTCATCGGCGATGGTCACAAGATCAGTGGGTGTAGATTTGCTTCTGACATGGCCGTCTTCGAGTGCGCGGAAACGCGGCACGATTTTATCGGCGGCAACATCACGGATTATATGCGCAATCCTGTCCTGATCAATTTTGGGCATAACCGAACCTCGCTTCAAACCGCCCCTGATTATCGGCGGAAAGGCGCACTTTGACAAGGAAGGTTGAACCGTCTTCCGCTGCGTCCTGCGCCTCCACTTCGCCTTCCTGATGCAACCATGCCATGGCTTTGCCATCACTCATCGGCACATGATATTCCAAAACCTTGCTGGATTTGGATAGATGTTCGGCAATGCCACTCATAAGGGCGTCCAGCCCCTCGCCATTCATGGCCGATACAGGGAATATCCGTTCCTGTGAGAAATGCGCGCGGCGCTTGATATCTTCAAGCAACTCCCCATCGACGGCGTCGATCTTGTTCCATACCTCGAAAATTCGTGGATCTTCGTTGTATTTGATACCCAGTTCTTCCATAACGGCGATCACATCTTCACGCTGCCACGGCGTATCGGGCGAAGAAATATCGCGCACATGCAAAATGATATCGGCATATTGCACTTGCTCCAGCGTGGCACGGAAAGCCTCGACCAATGTCGTCGGAAGGTCTGCGATAAACCCAACCGTGTCGGACAGAATAATTATCTCGCCATTCGGTAGTTCAAGCCTGCGCAGAGTCGGATCGAGCGTCGCAAAAACAAGGTCCTGCACGAACACATCGGCGCCTGTCAGTTTATTGAACAAGGTCGATTTTCCGGCATTGGTATAACCGATAAGGGCCACGGTCGGGAATGGTACCTTCTCCCTGTTCTTGCGGGAGAGGTCGCGTGTTCGGCGCACCTGCTCCAGATCTTTCTCCAGCTGTTTGATTTTGTCCTGGATGGCGCGCCTATCAAGTTCGATCTGCGTCTCGCCCGGCCCGCCCATAAACCCGCCTCCGCCTCGCTGGCGTTCAAGGTGGGTCCAGCTTCGCACCAATCGCGATTTCTGGTATTCGAGCATAGCGAGTTCAACCTGAATCTTCCCCTCTTTCGTCTGCGCCCGTGCCCCAAAGATTTCGAGGATCAGGCCCGTGCGGTCGATCACTTTCGCATTGAATGCCTTTTCGAGGTTGCGCTGCTGTCCGGGGCTGAGTTTATAATTCACAACAACAACCGTCGGCTCTTGCTCCTTGATCACTTCGGCAATACGCTCGACCGAACCTTTCCCGATCAGGGTTGCGGCATTGATCTCGTTCACCTTCACGGTGTGCGTGCTGGTAACATCCATATCAATGGCATGGATAAGGCCTTCTGCCTCTTCTATCACATCTTCTATCTGCCGCTGATGACGTGTGCTTTCACGTTCGATCTTCGCGGGAAGAACGGGGTGGATTAAAAGGGCCGTGTCTTTCTTGTCTTTTGTTTCGTGCATAGTCTCTTTCAAATAGGCGCAAATGGAATAAAGGGAAGCACGGAGCCGTCAACTCCGTGATCCCAAAACTGTTGTTCGAATCTAATGAAGATTACGCAGCGCTTCCTGTGCCCGCATCGCCGCCGCCTTCTTCGCCTTCATAGAAGGAAATAGGCCCGCCCGGCATGATGGTGGAAATCGCGTGCTTGTAAACCAGTTGAACATGGGATTCACGGCGCAGCAGCATCGAGAAATTGTCAAACCATGTCACAACGCCCTGTAATTTGACGCCGTTTACAAGGAAGACCGTTACGGTCATTTTCTCTTTGCGGATTTTGTTCAGAAAAACGTCCTGAACATTTTGTGCTTTTTCAGCCATGATAAACCTTTTTTATTTTCCCTAATTCGACTCGTTTTTAGTGTCTATACAAATGTTTAAAGAACTTATCCCCAGTCGGCAAGAGGCTTTTTAGCATTAAGCCATCAGAAAACCGGCAAGCTTTTCCCGCAATTCCTGAAGGTTGTCGACCACGATCGCGGGCTGATACACATCAATAAGTCCCTCGCTACGCCCTTCCTGCCTGATATAGGCGCATGTTACACCCGCGTCCTGACAGGTACGCAAATCCGTTTCCGTATCACCGACATAGATCAGGTCGGCCATGGTCAAAGATACAGGGTGTTTGGAAAGCGCGTAACGGAGCGGTTCACCCGACGGCTTGTCCTTGGCGGCAATTCCGGCCCCCATATAGACACCGAAATAATCCTGCCAGCCGAAATGTTCAACTTCGCGCACCAGAATGTCGTTGCGCTTGTTGCTGATCACCGCCATCGGAATGCCTCTGGCCTTCAAGTCTTCGATCAGGTCTTTTGCGCCATCCATGATGCTGACATGATCAAGATGATGTTCCTTGATATAAGAAAACAGCATTGCCTGCGCAGCGTCGGAGTTTTCTCCATAAATTTTCGGGTACAGCTCACGCGAGGAATAGGTCACCGCGCCAAAAAATTCTTCCTTGCTCCAAAGCGGCAATCCGTACGCGGCGCGTACATGGTTGTGGGCAGTGATCAAGAGTGTGAGGGAGTCGACCAAAGTCCCGTCCCAGTCAAAAAATACGGCTTTTTTCATGGGATGGTTATAGCATTGAAAAAGGAATTAAACAGCGCGGAAATTGACGCTTTCAACATTATCGCCGTTATCCTTATCGCCGTTGATATCGAGGGATTTAAGCTTGCGGTGCAAAGCCGAACGCTCCATCCCGACAAACGCGGCGGTTTTAGAAATATTGCCACCAAGGCGAGACAATTGTCGCTCAAGATAATCACGCTCGAACGCTTCCCGCGCCTCACGCAACGGATAAAGCAGATAGTCCTGAATACCCGCGCTGGATTTTTCGCCCTTTGTCACCTCACCTGTAATTTCGGGCGGCAGATGCTTGCTTTCGATCGGCTCCTTGTCGGCGCCCCCCATAATCATGACCCATTCGATAACGTTGCGAAGCTGGCGGACATTCCCCGGCCAGTTATATCCCTGCAAGGCAATCTGCGCGCTTTGCGCGAGTATACGTTCCGGCTGCCCCGATTGTTTTGAATAGAGCTTGATAAAATGAGCGGCGAGCGCAGGAATGTCATCCTTACGGTTTTTTAATTGCGGTATCTGCACCGGCACAACATTCAGGCGGTAATACAAATCCTCGCGAAAATTCCCGTTCTGGATGGCGGCGAGGAGATCGCGGCTGGTGGAGGCAACAATCCGTACGTCCACCTGTACGGGCGCATGCCCCTTCAGTCTTGTAAACTTTTGCTCCTGCAGGACGCGCACTATCTTGCCTTGTGTTTCCAGTGGCATATCCGCGACTTCATCAAGCAGCAACGTGCCGCCATTGGCCTGCTCCAGAATCCCCTGTTGCACACCGCGGGAGTCCTCGATGCCGAACAATTCTTCTTCCAGCCGCTCAGGATGCAGGATCGCGCAATTGAGTGCCATGAAGGGCTTGTCCTTGCGTGCGGATAATTTATGGAGCACGCGGGCGGCGACTTCTTTGCCCGTGCCGGCCTCCCCCGTGAACATTACACGGCTGTTTGCGCCCGCAACCTTTTCAATTGCATTCATGATAGTCGCCATGGGGGCAGAACTGCCGACCATTTCAACCGGCGCGTCTCGGCGTTCTTTCAATGCCTCATTTTCGCGTTTCAGGCGGGCCGTTTCCAATGCGCGTTCGATCATCAGGATCAGGCGGTCCGATTTGAACGGTTTCTCTATAAAATCATACGCGCCGATTTTGATGGCGCTCACGGCCGTCTCGATGGTCCCATGGCCAGAGATCATGATGATCGGAAGATGCGGATGATCCTTTTTGACTTTTTTAAGGATATCAAGCCCGTCATCCTCGCTGCCCTGAAGCCAAATATCGAGAATCATCAATTCCGGTACACGCGATTCTATTTCGGCGTACGCCTTGGCCGATCCGTTCGATTGACGTACCGCATAGCCTTCGTCTTCCAGAATGCCTTTGATCAGCTTCCGGATGTCGTCTTCATCGTCAACGATAAGAATATCTGTCGCCATCGTGTTTCTTTATGCCGCTACGCTACGTGAGTCTTTCTCTGGCAGAGGAAGAACGAGCGTTACGCTTGCCCCGCCCAAATCTTCCCATCCGTTGGTCGCCCTCAGCCATTCGGGACTCCCCAATACCAGACGCCCATTATGGTCTTCCATAATCTTCTTTACAATAGCCAATCCCAAACCCGTCCCTTTTGCCTTGTGGGTAATATACGGTTCGGTAAGGCGCGAGGGATCCTCGCCTTTGGGAAGACCGAGTCCGCTGTCGCTAACGCAAACGAAGCAATTTTCGTTCGCTGCATCGGCAGACAGAAGAATGTTCAATTTCTTATCCCCGCCCTTTTCATGGACGGAATCAATAGCGTTCTGGATGATGTTGGTTAACGCCTGCCGGATCTGCTGAGCATCACAAACCACATGTACGTCGTTTATGTTTTCGATCACTTTAAACGTGATATCCGGATGGGCCTCTTTTTCAAGAATCAGCGCCTGACGGATATGTGTCGTCAAATTCTCATCCTTCATCACGGGTTCCGGCATCCTCGCAAAATCAGAAAATTCATTGACCATTCGCCCGATATCGCCGACATGACGGATGATGGTTTCGGTCATTTCTGTAAAAGTTTCTGGGTCGGAGTGGATTTCCTTCAGATATTTTCGTTTCAGCCTTTCAGCGGACAA
The DNA here is from genome assembly GCA_946481075.1 of uncultured Alphaproteobacteria bacterium. The sequence continues at coordinate 438,032 of CAMLMC010000001.1, read as the reverse complement.
TTGAATCGGCGTCAAAGGGTTTTTGATTTCATGAGCGATGCGCCGCGCCACATCGGCCCAGGCGGAAACGCGTTGCGCCGACTGCAATTCGGTAATGTCATCGAACGTCAAAACCGCGCCCTTCCCGCGGTCGCCAATCATCTCGATGGCAATTCGGACCAGCAAGGTCCGGCGGCTTCCATCCCGCGCCAGGAACGGGATTTCGCTCTGCGTCACCTTTGATGGTTTCGCCTGCGCCTGTTCAAGGGACGGCGCAACCTCCGGCAAGTACGTCAGGATGTTTTCACCCGTCAAATCCTCCTGATCCTTGCCGAATATCTCGGCGGCGGAGGCATTGGCCAATGTGATATTGCCGTTTTCATCAATCCCTATAATTCCCGCGGTTACACCCGCAAGAACCGCTTCGGTAAAACGGCGGCGTTGGTCCAGTTGGCGGTTGGCGCTGACCAAATCGTCACGCTGGCTTTCAATTTGCATCGTCATGCGGTTGAAGGCCTTTGCGAGATAATCAAACTCCTCGATCTGCTCTCCCTCCTGTACGCGCACCGTCAGGTCACCTGCCCGAAGGCGATCGGACGCCGTAATCAAACTGCCAATAGGTGTGACGAGCGCGCGGGCCAGCAAAATCCCGAACCATGTGGCGACCAGAAGGAACATCAGGGCCACGACGATAAAAATCATCGTAATCGTGACCATAAGGCCGGAATTCTTTTCGGAAAGGGTTCTATAGGCGCTCGCAGCATCGCGGGTCTGGTCAAGGTGATTGAGCACGACGGGATCGACCATGCGCCCCACAAAAAGATAGGAATCGGCAAAACCGCTGAGCTTGACCATCGCCCGCACACGGTCATCGTATTTTCCGGTCATCAGGACGACTTCGCCATCCCGCGCCTGTTCCAGCATATCAATCGGCAATTCTTCGAAGGTCAGCGTGAAGGTCAGCCCCGCCCGCGCCATGATCACCCCGTTGCTGTCGAAGATCAAAACTTCAGATAAATTCCGCAAGAGCGATTGCGTTTCTAAAAACCGTTCGAAGCCGTCCTTGTTCTCGTAATAAACATAGGCTTGCCGGTCAAGATCATTGGCCATGGCAAGAATATCCGCTTTGATGACTTGCTGGTGTTCTTCCAGATAGGATTCTGCAACGGCCTGCGATTCATTCACCGCCGTGCGCACCTGATCCGAAAACCAAGCCTGCACGCCAAAATGAAAAAAGAAGGTCGAAAAAATCGCCATGATGATGGCGGGCGCGGCGGCCATAATCGAAAAAATCACGACAAGGCGCATCTGCAGTTTTGACCCCGCAATCCCCTTTCTGCGCCCGCTTAAAAGTTTCGCAAAACGCCGCATGATGAGGCCGACAAGGCTTGCCATCAATATCAGGTCGATGTTCAAAAGCCAGATGACCGTGTCGGGATCATTTCCGAACGGCGGTGTTTCGGTCAGCGCGCTATAGGTGGCAAAGCCGCTGATACAAATCGCCACGATCAGGACGATGGCTATTTTTCCGGTCCATCCCTTACGGAACAATTTGCGCGCAAAATCGGCATAACCGGAATCGCGTTTAAAAATCGCGCGGTCAAGCGCGCGCCACAGGGAAATGCTGCCCCGCCCTGCCGGTTTGACAATCTTGTCGGATGGCTGTGTTTTCGGCTGCTCGTTCATCCGGTTAAATGCATACTTTCATTGCTTTTCTTCGCATTTGGGACTATCCACAGTTTGACCCGTAAACGCAAGAGAATTGAATATGTCAAAGGCGCAAAACCCCACATTCCATGTCCTGATCCCCGCGGCAGGGTCCGGTACACGCGTGGGGTCCGCAACGCCTAAACAATACACCAAAATCGGCGGCAAAACGATCCTCCGCCACACAATAGAAAAATTCCTCCCCATTCAAGGGCTTAAAACCCTGCACGTCATTATCGATGTGGCGCACGAACCTCTTTACCGCGATGCGGTGGCAGGGCTCGACCTGCCTCCACCCGTGATTGGCGGCGCAACGCGCAAACAAAGCGTCGCGAACGGTCTAGCGGCCTTTTCCCCGGCGGAGAGCGAGGATTTGTTATTGATCCACGATGCCGCCCGCCCTTTCGTCCGCGGTGAACAAATCGAATCGCTGTTGATGGCCATGCGAGAGGCAAAAGCAGCAACGCTTGCGGCGCCCGTGGCCGACACACTCGTCGATATGGATTACAACCGCCTCGACCGAGATGCGCTTCGGATTGTCCAAACACCCCAGGCCTTCCGAATTACAGATTTAAAAGCCGCACATGACCAGTTTAAAAATGATGAAACGTTTACAGACGATGCGGGCCTGATGGCACAAGCGGGGTACGCCGTCACGTTGGTCGAAGGCAGCCATGAAAATTTCAAAGTCACATCGGCGGGGGATATGCGTATGGCCGAAATTTTATTGAATCAAAAAATGGAAACACGCACGGGCATGGGCTATGACGTCCATGCGTTCGAACCCTCACCGAACGGCATGATCCGCCTTGGCGGCATCGACATTCCGCACACGGAAAAAATGAAGGGCCATTCGGATGCCGATGTCATTTTGCACGCGGTGACAGATGCCCTGCTCGGCGCGATCGGCGAAGGTGATATCGGACAATTGTTCCCGCCATCCGACATGCAATGGAAAAACGCGGACAGTGAGATTTTTGTCAAGGAAGCCCTCTCCCGCGTCCGCGCCCGCGGCGGTATCATCAAACATATCGATATCGTCGTGATAGCGGAGGCCCCGAAAATCGGTCCGCATCGCAACGCGATGACTGAACGGATCGCCGCCATGCTGGGATTATCAAAGGACCGGGTGGGGTTAAAGGCGACGACATCGGAACAACTCGGCTTTACAGGCCGGCGCGAAGGTATTGTCGCGCAGGCGATTGCAACCGTTCAATTGCCTGAAATGTCATCCTGAGCGGAGGGTAAAACCCGTAGTCGAAGGATCTCATAGGATTCTTCGCTACGCTCAGAATGACAAAAGACTAAAAACGTGAAAGATTATTCGAATGAAACTAACCCTACCGCCGCCCGAAGAAATTGCGAAACTGGATTTCAAAAATCCGGCATTGTGGATTGCGACATGGTTCGGCTGCGGCCTGATGCGTCCCGCCCCGGGCACATGGGGCACACTCGGCGCGCTTCCTATCGGCATGATATTAATGGTGATCGGCGGCCATGTTGGACTTTTAATCGGCCTTGTCCTTGTCATTCCGCTCGGCCTTTGGGCCGCGAAGAAATTCCAGCAAATGACAGGCACGCACGATTCCGGCATGATTGTCATTGATGAAGTCGCAGGTATGTGGATCGCCCTGCTCGCCGTCGTGGGACAGCATAACTTATATCTCCTCGCGGCCTTCGCGCTCTTTCGTTTCTTTGATATCCTAAAGCCCTTCCCCGTCGGCTGGCTGGACCGGAACCTTCCCGGTGCCGCCGGCGTTATGGCCGATGATATAATGGCGGGCATTTATGCCGCCGCTGTGATGATGGGGGCCCAATATGCACTCGCTGGTTGAAGAACTCTCCTTGCTGCTCATGGATAAAAACATGCGTCTTGTGACGGCGGAATCCTGCACGGGCGGCATGATCGCGGCGGCGGTGACGGACCGCTCCGGTTCCTCTGCCATTTTCGAACGCGGCTTTGTTACCTATTCCAACGAAGCGAAAATAGAAGAACTGGGCGTAAATTCCGCCACCATCGAAACATATGGCGCGGTCAGCGAACAAACCGCTCGCGAAATGGCCTTCGGCGCGCTTAAAAATTCACATGCCGATATTGCGGTGGCGGTGACGGGCATTGCGGGGCCGAATGGCGGCACACCGGAAAAACCTGTTGGCCTGGTGTATATCGCCGTGGCCTTGCAGAATCGCGATCCGGTCGTTACCAGGAACAATTTTGACGGTGACAGGGTGAGCATCCGACAGGCGACCTGTGAAAAAGCGCTCGAACTTTTAATCGATACAATCGGCAATGCCCCATGATCAATAAAACCATCTTTGTCTCTTCGTCCGACACCAATTACTTTCCCATGCTTGTCGAATGGGTCCATTCGGTGCGCCGTTTCCGTGAAAGCGAAGGCATCGATATCGGTATTCTCAATGCCGGCTTGACCGACGCGAATGTGCAAACGCTGCGGGCCATGGGCTGCAACGTCATAGATGCGCAATGGCCGTGCGATCTGCCTGCCAGCAAGATCAAGGGCAAGGACTATCTCAAATCCTGCATTTGTCGCCCCTTCCTGCCCGATTATTTTCCGGGTTATGAAACCATTGTGTGGATGGATGCGGACACATGGATTCAGCGATGGGAACCGGTGCAAATGTTCATCGACGCGGCCCAGTCCGGCAAGATGGCGCTGACGTCACAGGTTGACCGGGCCTATCCACGACAGATCCGCCTGAAATGGCTCGGCCCCCTGCCTATCAAGTTGCGCGGATTTTATTTCAGCAACGCAAAGGAGGCCTTCGGCATTCAAAAAGCCAAGGAATTATATCCTTATAACGTTCTGCTTGCCGGCATGTTCGCCATGCGCGCCGACGCGCCGCACTGGAAACGCTGGCAGGAAATTTTGCTGTCTGCGCTGAAAAAAGGAAAGATTTTCACCGCCGAGCAACTCTCGCTCGGCATCCTCGGCCATCTGGAAAAATACCCCATGGATATCCTGCCCGCATGGACACATTGGCTCTGCCAGTTCAAACCGCTTTGGGATGAGGAAAAGCAAGCGTTTGTGGAGCCCTTCACGCCGCACAACGAAATCGGCGTCCTGCATATGTCCGGCTGGGATGAAATGCGTCTCAATCGCGCCATCACAACGGATTTTGAAACCACAGGCGGCGGCAGCGTGCAAAAATCCTACCGCTATCCGCATTACAGCGGGGAAAGCGTTTAGCGGGAACCGTACAGTTCCTGCGCCCTCGCCTCGAACGCGCCCACCATGCGCTTTACCACTTCGTTGAAGAACATGTTGGCGAGCGCCTGAAGCGCGCCGTTGGTGAATTCGAATTCCACGGAAAAATCGATCAGGCATGTATTGTCCGGCTGGCGAATGAACTGCCAACGATTGCGCAGGTTTTTCAAGGGGCCTTTCAGATATTCAATCGTGATTTCGTTCGGCGCGTCCAACATGACTTTTGATGAAAAACGCTCGCGGAACACCTTATATCCCACCACCAGATCGGCATAAAAAACGTCCTCGCTTTCGCGCTTGTTAATGCGGGACGCGATACACCACGGCACAAATTCCTTGTAAGAGCCGACATCCGCGACAAGCGCGAACATCTGTTCCGGCGTATATGGCAGCAGCTTCTGTTCTAAATGTTTAAGCATCAGGCCCGTCTACTCGGCGGCAAGCTTGGTGAGCTTTTCCTGACGCGCCTTGCGCAGGCGTTCGAAATCCTCGCCCGCGTGATAGCTGGAACGGGTCAATGGTGTGGCCGACACCATCAGGAATCCCTTGGCACGCGCCATCTTCTCCAAACCTTCAAACTCTTCCGGCGTCCAGAAATGCATGACCGGCGCATGTTTCGGGCTGGGCTGCAAATACTGACCAATCGTAATGAAATCGATATCGGCGGCGCGCATATCATCCATCACCTGCGCAATCTCTTCCTTCGTCTCGCCAAGCCCGACCATCAGGCCGGATTTGGTAAAGATCGACGGATCGACTTCCTTGACGCGCTCCAGCAAACGGAGCGATCTGAAATACCGCGCCCCCGGACGAATGGTCGGGTACAAACGCGGCACGGTTTCAAGGTTATGGTTGAACACATCGGGACGGGCGCGAATGACGGCATCGATATCGGGAATATTCCCGCGGAAATCGCCGGGCAGAATTTCAATCGTCGTGTCCGGCGCCTTGAAACGTATGGCACCGATTGTTTTCACGAAATGGTCGGCGCCGGAATCTTCCAGATCATCACGGTCCACGGATGTCACGACAACGTGCTTGAGCCCCATCTGCTCGACGGCGACACCAACGCGCAAAGGCTCGTACTTGTCCAGCTCGTTCGGCTTGCCGGTCGCGACGTTACAGAACGAACAGGCGCGCGTACACACCTCGCCCATAATCATGAAGGTCGCGTGTTGTTTTTCCCAGCACTCGCCAATGTTCGGGCATCCCGCCTCTTCGCACACGGTGGTGAGCTTGAGGCCCTTCACGGTCGCCAGCGTTTCCGAATAGACCTTACCCTGCGGCGCCTTCACACGAATCCAGTCCGGTTTCTTCCCCATCGGGCGATCCGGATTCTTCTGCTTCTCAGGGTGCCGCTTTTTGCGGTCTAGGAGGTCTGGGTTATAGGTCATGTTTAACTTCCATAGTTAGATATCTACATCTAACCAAACACCAAAGTGTGGTTTATCTTTTATTCCACCTAGTATATCCAAAACCACAGCGGAAACGCCTTTATTTTCTATAAGCCTATCAAAAATAAGCTCCGAGTCTTCATCATATTCTGGTAAATATCCAATTTGTCCGAATTTGCACCAAACCGCCACACATTTCCCGCTTTCAGAGTGTGGGTTATTTGGTTCGGGGATAAGATTAATATTATCCCCTATTCGCAGCTTCTGAATAACCTGTTGCCTGCTTACACCATCAGAATTTCTATAACTTTCTCCGACTACTTCAACAAGTTTATTTTGAGGAGTTCTTAGATTCCAAGTCCCATCGGCTAAATACTCAGTTCGACCATTTTGATATGTAGTGCGTTTGCCAAAAATAGAAACGATTACTAGCAGAACCAAAATGATTATAAGTGTAGATTCCATGATTAAAAATGGATCGCCTTCCCATACGCACTGAGCACACTCTCATGCATCATCTCGGACAGCGTCGGATGCGCAAACACCGTGTGCATATATTCGGCTTCGGTCAGTTCGTTGGTCTTGCCGATCACATAGCCTTGGATCATCTCCGTCACTTCCGCGCCGATCATATGCGCGCCGAGCAATTCACCCGTCTTGGCATCAAAAATCGTCTTGACCAGACCTTCCGGCTCCCCAAGCGCAATCGCCTTGCCGTTGCCAACGAACGGGAACTTGCCGACCTTGATATCAAGCCCTTTTTCCTTCGCGGCCTTTTCGGTGAGGCCAACGGACGCCACCTGCGGATGACAGTAGGTACAGCCCGGAATATTGCTCTTCACCATCGGGTGAACATCCTTGACGCCCGCAATTTTCTCGACGCAGATCACGCCTTCATGCGATGCCTTGTGCGCCAGCCACGGCGCGCCGGTCACATCGCCGATCGCATACACGCCCGCTTCACCTGTCTTCAGGTAACCATCGGTCACGATATGCCCGCGGTCCAGCTTGACGCCCGGCACATTCTCAAGGCCGATATTGTCGGTGTTCGCCACAATGCCGACCGCCATGATCACGCGGTCCGCCGTAATCTTTTCAACCTTGCCGCCCACTTCGACATGGACGGTCACATTGTTCGCGCCCTTTTCGAATTTCGTCGTTTTGGCACCGAGCAGAATTTTCATGCCCTGTTTTTCAAACGCCTTCTTGGCCATGCCGGAAATTTCTTCGTCTTCCACCGGCATCACGCGGTCCATCATCTCGATGACGGTCACCTCCGCGCCAAGCGTGCGGTAGAACGACGCAAATTCAATCCCGATCGCGCCCGATCCGACAACTACCAAAGATTTCGGCATGAAGTCCGGCACCATCGCCTCGCGGTATGTCCAGATCAATTTCCCATCGGGTTCCAGACCCGGAATTTGCCGCGCCCGCGCACCGGTTGCGATGATGATATGCTTGCCCGTGATCTCGTCGGTCTTCTTGCCGTCCTTGGACACTTCCACCTTGCCCTTGCCGAGCAGTTTTCCATACCCGTCAAACACGGCAACCTTGTTCTTCTTGAGCAAATGGCCGATCCCGCCGGACAATTGCTTCGCGACACCGCGGGAGCGTTCAACAATTTTCTTGATATCGAACGACACGCCGGTCGCGGAAAGACCATACGCATCCGCATGCTGCATCAAATGATACACTTCGGCGGAACGCAGGAGTGCTTTCGTCGGAATACAACCCCAGTTCAAACAAATCCCGCCCAGATGGTTGGCTTCCACCACCGCCGCCTTCATGCCGAGTTGTGCCGCGCGTATCGCCGCCACATACCCACCCGGACCGCCACCAATCACCACCACATCAAATGCTTTATCGCTCATTTTTCTTTTCCTTGTCTTTGTCATCCTGAACGCAGTGAAGGATCTCCAGGGGGATTCTTCGTTTCACTCAGAATGACATCAGTTTAATAGTTTTATTAAATCTTCCGTTTTCAAATTCGGCGTGTAATGCGCGCTGAAATTCTCATTCCCTTTTTCTTCCGTATCGATCACTATGTCGCCGCGCCCGCCAATCGCCGCGCGAAACGCCATGGTGTCGGAAACCTTCAAAAGCTCGTCCGCCTTGATGACGATATAGGTCAGACGGATATGGTCGGCCAGACCGGCCTTCACACGCTCCGGTAATTCTTTATAGGCCTTGGCAACGCTCGCAATCGCGCCCTCCGTGTCCGGCATATCGAGCTGCATCGCCACAACCGGTTTTTCGATAAACTCCTTCTTCCAGATGCGCATGATGCACTCCTCGCTGCCATCATCCACACCCTGCGCCCCCGCCAGCAATATCAGGGCGCCGATCTTTTCCTGCGGCACGCCGTCTTCCGTGAGTGACCAGAGGCCGGAGAGCGCACCAAAACTATTGCCGATGACATGCACGGTTTTAAAAGCATTGCACAGGCGCTTTAGAACCGGCAATGGCTCGATCAAGAGTTCATCCATGCTCACGGGCCCGCCGCCCAGATGTTTTTCGTCTTTGGCCTGTGCCTGCGCCAAGCGCTGCGCATTGTTCAGGCTAAAGGCCGACATCTCCGGTGTATCAGTGCGCGTACCCTTATGATGAATGACGTACAGGCTATATCCCGCATTCACAATATTTTGCGCATGGCCGTTTTCAAACAACGCGGCCCCCGCCCCCGGAAAGCCGGGACAAAACAGAATGGCTTCACGGCTTGGCATCATAGGTTTGAATACCTGCACCTCCACCCCGTCGAATATTTGCCAGTCTATGATCATTCCCTACAGCAGCATCGTCGCCGGATTTTCAATGAACCGCTTCACGTATTGCAGGAATTCCGCGCCCACAGCGCCATCGACCGTGCGGTGGTCGGTGGAAAGCGTGCAGGTCATAAACATGCCTGTCTTTATCTGGCCATTCTCGGCATAGACGCGCTCTTCACCCGCACCGACGGCGAGGATACAGCTTTGCGGCGGGTTGATGATTGCCTGGAAATTCGAAATGCCGAACATGCCAAGGTTCGATACGGTGAACGTACCTCCCTGGAATTCTTCGGGCTTCAATTTTCCATCGCGCGCGCGTTTGGCAAGGTCTTTGATCTCGTTTGAAATCGCCTGCAAACCCTTACCTTCGGCCTGTTTGACAATCGGCGTGATCAACCCGTTCGGCGTGGCAACAGCCACGGAAATATCGGCGTGTTTAAACTGGTGAACGGCTTCATCCGTCCACGACACATTCGCGGCCGGATAGGCTTTGAGCGCCATCGCGCACGCCTTCACGACAAAATCGTTGACGGAGAGCTTATAGGCCGGTTCTTTCCCCGCGGCCTTGTTGAGCGTCTCACGGACATTCATCAAATCATCGATCTTGCAATCGATGGTGAGGTAGAAGTGGGGAACCGTGGTTTTGGATTCCAGCAAACGCTTGGCTGTAATCTTCTTGATGTTGTTGTTGGGAATGGCGGTGTAAATCTGTCCGTACGCATTGACCTTTTCATCGGCGGACAATTGCGGCGCGGCTGCACCTGTAACAGACGGGGCAGCAGCACCCGCCTTCGCGCCTTCGATATCGGCCTTCACAATACGGCCATGCGGGCCAGAGCCTTTAACGGTCGCAAGGTTAATGCCCTTGTCCTTGGCGATGCGTTTGGCGAGCGGCGTTGCAAAAATTCTGCCGCTGTCATTCTGAGTGACGGATTTCTCCCCCCCTGCGCTACGCGCTGCCCCCCCGCCTGCGGGGGGGTTAGGGGGGGAGCCTTGAGGTTTGGATGAATTCTCCGAACTCGGCATCACATTCATCGGCGTTGCGGCGGCGGGTGCAGAGCCGCCCTTTACAACCGCATCAATCGCGTTGTCGTTCTCGCCCTCTTCCAGGAGAACGGCGATTAACTCGTTGACCTTAACCGCCTGCGTTCCGGCTGGCACGAGGATGCGGCCCAGCTTGCCCTCATCCACGGCTTCGACTTCCATCGTCGCTTTGTCGGTTTCGATTTCGGCGATAACCTCACCGGCCTTCACCATATCGCCTTCCTTTTTGTGCCATTTGGCAAGGTTGCCTTCTGTCATGGTTGGGGACAAAGCGGGCATTAAAACTTTAATCGGCATTTCGTTCGTTCCTGTTGGTTAATTCAACAATTCTAATTTTTTGTTTTGACTTTAGCCATCGTCATCATTATGGAATTAATTAGACGAAGCCAATAGTGTGTAATTCTATGTCCTACGATATTTTAAAACCTGAAACCCCGCCCCTGAAGATCGACGAAGTTAAAGAGCTTTTGGAAATCGCTCCCACATCGCATTTGATTTCTCAGGAGCTTTTCCCGGATATCGTTCAAACATTGTCTGCGAACAAATACATCGACTATACAACCATTCGCGAAACCTTTGGCATCAAGGCCAAGAAAAAAGATTTCGAGGAAGGCAAAGGCATCGATCCGCAAACAACACGCAATCTTATCGATCATTTCCGCGCCATCCAGTTTTTAACGCCGCGACAGGCGGAACTGGAAGACGCCGCGGAAGAGATCAGGACCGGTAACAAACCTCCTTCACAGCCTCAACAATATGTTCCGCCTGCGGCAAAGCGAGTGCTTCCAGACCAACGGCGTAAGGCAGAGGTACGTCCTTTGCGTTGACGCGCTTCACCGGCGCATCGAGGTAATCGAACGCATGTTCCATGACAAGCGTTGCGATCTCGGCATTCACGCCCGCGAACGGCCAGTCTTCTTCCACACAGACCAGGCGGTTTGTTTTCTTGACGGATTCAATAATCGTCCAGCGGTCGATCGGGCGAATGGTGCGAAGGTTGATGACTTCCGCATCAATCCCTTGTTCGGCCAACGCTTCCGCTGCTTTTAAGGCTTTGCCGACCATGATGGAATACGCAACGATGGTAACGTCTTTCCCTTCACGTTCAATCTTTGCGCGGCCGAGTGGAATAACGTAATCTTCATCTGTCGGCACTTCAAAGGACTGGCCGTACATGATTTCGTTTTCGAGGATGACAACCGGGTTCGGGTCGCGGATCGCGGCCTTCATCAACCCTTTGGCGTCCGACGCAGACCAAGGCGCGATGACCTTCAATCCCGGCACGTGACCGTACCAAGAGGCGTAGGATTGGGAGTGCTGGGCGCCCACGCGTGCCGCCGCGCCATTCGGGCCACGGAAGACGATAGGACAACCAAGCTGACCCCCCGCCATATACAATGTCTTGGCGGCGGAATTGATGATGTGGTCGATGGCCTGCATCGCGAAGTTCATCGTCATGAACTCGACAATCGGCTTCAAACCTTTGAACGCGGAGCCAACGGCGATACCGGCAAAACCGTGTTCGGTGATCGGCGTATCGATCACGCGCTTCGCGCCGAATTCATCCAGCAAACCTTGGGTAACTTTGTACGCGCCATTATATTCGGCGACTTCCTCACCCATGATGTAGACTTTTTCATCCTTGCGCATTTCTTCGGCCATGGCATCACGCAGCGCTTCGCGCACGGTTTGCGTTTTTGTGGACTGGAAGAATTTCGCCTCATCAAAAACCGGCGGCTCGAACACCACACCTTGTGCATAAAGGATGTCGCGGTTTTCGATGTTTGCACCGGCTGGCTGAGATACAATCTCCCCCCCAGTGCTGCGCACTACCCCCCCGCCTGCGGGGGGGTTAGGGGGGGAGCTATTTGGGATACAGGGAATATCCAGATTCGGTTTGGCATCAGCCTGCTTCGCGCTCGCATCGATATTGTCGTTGCTCTCGCCATCTTGCAACAGAACGGCAATCGGCGTGTTCACGGCGACGTTTTGCGATCCTTCACCAACAAGGATTTTACCAAGGATGCCTTCATCCACGGCTTCGACTTCCATCGTCGCCTTGTCGGTTTCAATTTCGGCAATCACATCACCGGCCTTGATTTCATCGCCTTCTTTTTTGTGCCACTTGGCGAGGTTGCCTTCCGTCATTGTCGGGGAAAGCGCGGGCATAAGTACTTGAATGGGCATTGTCTGCTACCTTATTAGTATTAGTTGTATTTGACTTCTTTCAAAACATCGGTCCAGAGCTCTTCCGGGGGAAGTTCCGGTGAGCTTTGCGCGAATTCGGCGGCGTCGGTGACGATATCCTTGATCTCTTTTTCGATAGCTTTGAGTTCGGCTTCGTCAACGCCAGCCTCTTCCAAAATCTTCACGCGGATCGTCGCGATTGGATCGCGGTTATCCTTCATGTTGTCGACTTCTTCCTTCGTGCGGTATTTCGCAGGGTCTGACATGGAATGGCCGCGGAAACGGTATGTCATGACTTCGAGGATATACGGACCGTTACCGGAGCGCACATAATCGATCGCCTGACGCGCCGCCGCCTGAACGGAGAACACATCCATACCATCGACCTGTTCACCCGGAATGCCGTAACCGGAACCACGTTGATAAAGCTGACCGGCGGAAGAACGCTTCACGCTTGTGCCCATACCATATTGGTTGTTCTCGATGACGTAGAGAACCGGAAGCTTCCAAAGCGCCGCCATGTTGTAACATTCGGCCACCTGCCCCTGGTTCGCGGATCCATCGCCCATGTACGCAACGGCCACGCCGTTATCGCCGGAATATTTGTGATAGAACGCAAGGCCCGTTCCAAGCGCGGTTGACGCGCCCACGATACCATGTCCGCCGAAAAAGTTTTTTTCCGCCGAGAACATGTGCATGGAACCACCTTTGCCGCGTGAATAACCGCCTTCGCGGCCCGTCAGTTCGGCCATAACGCCGCGCGCTTCCATCCCGCAGGCGAGCATGTGGCCATGGTCGCGGTAGGTCGTGATAACGGTGTCGCCCTCTTCCTGCACGGATTGAATGCCGGTCACAACCGCTTCCTGCCCGATATATAGGTGGCAGAAACCACCGATCAGGCCCATCCCATAAAGCTGCCCGGCCTTCTCTTCAAAGCGGCGGATCAGCAGCATATCGCGATAGAGTTTTTTCATCTCTTCGGCACTTGGCTGCGGGGAAGTATTGGAAACGGATTTCAGGTTGGGCTTTTTAGCTTTCTTGTCGGCGGCCATGTAAAGTTTACCTTGTTGCTATTGGCTACAATTTTCAAAATGTCGTGATTTTAAGTACACAATTCTTAATGCCAATTCCAGCGAAATCGGACCGTTTGTGCACCGCAACATGTTGATATCTTTGGAAAAATTGAAAAAGAGAAAGAAAAGAACAGGTTAGGTCTAGTTCTTGATCACGACCTTCTCGTCCTCATAGGAAAAACCGAGCACTTTGCGCGCCTGTTCTTCCAGAAGGTCGGCATCGACATGCCCCGGGCGCATCATAACGACTTTTTGCTCCAATGCCTCGCGCTCGGTTGTGGCCTGCGCCAACTGGATTTCGGTCTGGGATTGCTGGGAATTGAGGGACAACAGGCGCAGATAGCTGCGCTCCCCCGCGATCAAATGATATCCGAAATAGACCGACAAACACACGCCAATCACCGCCACGATATTCTGGCGGACGACATAGCGCTGTTCGATGAGTTTCTTCATGTCTCCTAATGAATCACACCTGAGTCTTCAGGTCAAAGGAAACCTGAGTGATTCCAACCGCTTAAATGAGAACGCATAAGGAACAAAACGCCTAAGCGATTCATTTGATTCAGGAATAAATTTTGTGAAGACTATAGACTACTTATTCAAAGGAGAACGACATGCGCGTGATGGTATTTGTAAAGGCGACGGAAGACAGCGAACGCGGCCTTCCGCCCAAGGAAGAATTCCAGCAATTGATGGAAGACATGGGCAAATTCAATGAAGAATTGATTGCCGCCGGCGCTCTATTGGATGGCGATGGAATGCGCCCTACTTCCGAAGCCGTTCGTATAGCTTTTGATGGGCCGAACCGCACCGTGCGCAAAGGCCCGTTCCTTCCGGCCAGCGAACAGGTCGCTGGCTTCTGGCTCTGGGAAGTCAAGGATATGGATGACGCCATCGCATGGGCGAAAAAATGCCCGAACCCGATGCGCGGCCCATCCGAAATCGAAATCCGCCCGTTTTACGAGGCGAAGGATTTTGAGTAAACCAAATCCGTCATTGCGAGGAGGCCAAAGGCCGACGCGGCAATCCATCCTATAGCGCTTTCCGAAATCTCGTAAGCTAGATTGCCTCGCTCGCAATGACGTAAAAAAATCCCCGCACATGGACGAATCTTGACCTTTGCGTCAATCATGGTTAACGCAGCTTTAAAATAACCCTTTACATATTATGTAAATAAATGTAGCATCTCTCATAGATTATAAACGTGAGGGAAATATTATGAGCAAAGCCAATATTGTCGCCGCCGCAGCCTTTGGCGTTGTTGCCGCACTGGGCATCAACCAATACATGAATAGCATCACACCGGTTGAACAACCAACTGTGGCCTCGCATGTGCGCACACAAGATACAGGCCATATCACTGGCGGCTATCTCGAAGATTTCCGGATTGTGGCAACCTCTCCATCACTCACCAAAACAAAAAGTTTTGATACAGCCTTGGCTGCACCCCCTCGACCGGATATAGGTTGCCAAGCCGTCTGCATGTAAAAAAAATCCCCGCAACAAAGGCGGGGATTATTTTTGACTGTCATCCTGAGGCGAAGCCGAAGGATCCCATAAGATTCTTCGCTTCGCTCAGAATGACAAAAAATTACGCTGCTTTCTTCTTGGCGGCTTTGCCTTGCGGCTTGGCGCGAAGAATGGAGGCACCGGCATATTTCGCGGCTGGGCCCAACTCTTCTTCAATACGCAGAAGCTGGTTGTACTTTGCGATCCTGTCGGAACGGGACAGCGATCCTGTTTTGATCTGGCCGCAGTTTGTGGCAACCGCAATATCAGCAATCGTGGAATCTTCCGTCTCACCGGAACGGTGGGACAGGATGATGCCATATCCTGCGCGTTTCGCCATTTCAATCGCTTCGAATGTTTCTGTCAGCGTGCCGATCTGGTTCACTTTCACGAGGATGGCATTGGCCGCCTTTTCCTCGATACCGCGGGCAAGGCGTTTCGGGTTTGTCACGAACAGATCATCGCCGACGAGCTGTACACGGTCACCGAGCGCGGCATTGAGCGCCACCCAGCCATCCCAGTCATCTTCTGCGAGGCCGTCTTCGATGGAGACAATCGGATATTTGTCGCAAAGCTGTGTGAAGTATTCCACCATCTGCGCGGATGTGAGCGTGCGGCCTTCGCCTTCCAGCTCATACTTGCCGTTTTTGAAGAATTCCGTCGCGGCGCAGTCGAGCGCGATGACAACATCCTCACCTGCTTTGTATCCGGCATCATTAATCGCCTTCATGATGAAATCGAGCGCTTCGGTCGCGGAATTGACGGCCGGTGCAAAACCACCCTCGTCACCCACGTTGGTGTTCATGCCTGCATCATGCAGTTGTTTTTTCAGGGCGTGGAACACTTCGGCGCCGCAACGCAGGGCTTCCGAAAAAGACTCCGCGCCGACCGGCATGATCATGAATTCCTGAAAGTCGACAGGGTTGTCTGCATGCTTGCCGCCATTGATGATGTTCATCATCGGTGTCGGGAGCAGATGCGCGTAAGAACCGCCGAGATATTTATAGAGCGGGACATCAAGCTCGTCCGAACATGCGCGGGCGCAGGCCATGGATACGCCGAGAATGGCGTTCGCGCCCAGCTTGGCCTTGTTGTCCGTGCCATCCAGATCGATCATTGTCTGGTCGATGATGACCTGCTCTTCCGGGTCCATCCCCATCAGGGCTTCGTAAATTTCGGAATTGACGTTATCGACGGCCTTGTTCACACCCTTGCCGAGATAGCGTTTCTTGTCGCCATCGCGAAGCTCGACCGCTTCGTGCGCGCCGGTGGATGCCCCCGATGGAACGGCGGCGCGGCCACGCGCCCCGCTCTCCAAAACCACATCGACTTCCACGGTGGGGTTACCACGGGAATCCAGAATTTCACGGGCAGTAATATCGACAATCGCGCTCATAGGCAGTTTCCTTTCAAATTAGGGCCTCAATCTACGGTTTTCGGGGGTTTTCGTCTAGGGGCAAATGAACTTTTTTGCCGCTTGACCGTATATAGGGGATGAAGGATTCCGAACTGCAAAAGCTGGACTGGCTCGCCAATCTGATGGATACGCAATTCCGTATTCCGGGCGTGCCCGTTCCCATGGGGCTGGACGGAATCATCGGCTTAATCCCCGGAATTGGTGACACCATCACCCTCGGGGTGTCCGGCTATATCCTTCACAAGGCCCGCCCCCATGTCACACCCGCCCTGATGGCGCGGATGATCTGGAATGTGTTCATTGACTGGGCCATAGGGATCATCCCCTTTTTCGGCGACATATTCGACATTGGCTGGAAGGCCAACCGCAAAAATGTCGATTTGCTAAAGGCCCACATTCTCACCCGCAAATACGCGCACACCGACGACAAAGGCCGCGCTCTGTTTATTTAAAAAAATTTAAATCTATCAAAAAGAAACGGGCCCTTTCGGACCCGTCTCCTCGTTTCACATTTGGAGTGTAAACTTTTTGCTTATGCGGCCATGCGGTTGATTGTGGCGGCGGAAGGAAGGAAAGCGGCGTCTGCGTCACCCGGACCATCCATCAGTTCCACCAGATGCGCACGGGCGCGGGACAGGCGTGAGCGAACGGTGCCGACCGGGATATCCAGCGCCTCGGCCACTTCCTGATATTGCATACCTTTCACACAGCATAGGATCAGAATTTCCTTGTGCTCGGCGCTCATCTGCTCCATCGCTTCGGCCAAAGCACTGACCTCGGCTTTTGTTTGTTGGTCCGGCTCAACAGAACGAGCATCGATATACGTTTCCGGATCATACTGCGTTTCGAACTTTGTCTTGCGGCGGTAATCCGTCACGAACAGATTGTACATGATCTTCGATGTCCATTTGAAAAGGTCCGTGCCTTCCTGAAAGTATGTTTTCTTTTCGATCGCACGAAGAAGCGTGGATTGAACAAGGTCTTCTGCCTCGGCCGTATTACGCGTCAACTTGTGGGCGAACTTTGTCAGTTTCGGCATTTCTTCGATCAGTTGGGCTTCTGCAAACATCGTCGTCTCCTTTGAGATTCAAGAATTCGTTTCAACGATGATCAATCTAGTGCAGGGCTGTAACACCCGTTTTTCGGGTTTGTTGCGGATGTGAAAAACTTTGTAAACACATTGCAACAAACAATTTCGATAATGGCCAAACACTTGTTTTCGTTGCCATAATTGAAGAGTCTTGCCCGAAATCCTTATATTTGGCAGGAATCAATCCATGAAAAAGCTAAAGCCTACATGGGATGACGTTCAAAGGGCGTTGCCGGACGTCGATTACAAAGACATCAATGCCATCCGTAATTCGAACGGCAAACACATCCCCGTGCAAGTGACACTGATGAAGGATGGCGCGGATGTTCTGAATGCAACCGTGGGCTTTTATGGATCGCCCAAAAGCCTTTACGCCCCTGCTCTCTATATGCTTGAACGACGGATGAAAGAAAACGACATCGTGCTTGAATGGAACGAGGTGTGCTTTGTCGGTAACGGCGCCCCGCTGGCGCGGCTTGATCCGATGGTTGATCCGCTGGTGCAGGCGATGGACCGTTCTTTGCTGCTGCCCTTTGATGACACGCTGCGCGTTCTGCGGGAATCGTTCGCGCAATCCGCCCTGCCCGAACAAATTATTCCGAATGCCTCCATCACGCGTTTGCGCATGAACATGTTTAATGACGCCATCAGCGCGGCCATTCTGGCGCATACGGCCACAGTCGTTTCGGAAGATCTGGAACGGATGATTTACGCGAAGAAATTCCATCTGCCCTTCACAAACTTCAAACCGAAGAGGCAGGAGTTTTAAGAGGACTTCTTCTTGACTTTATTCGCGGCAACGAAAGTGGCGAGCGTATCAAAGATAAAATTGAAAAATCTTTCCCGTACCGGCGGTAATAAAATCACGCCACCCACAAACAGGAACAGGCCGATAAAATAAACAGGCAGCAAGATGGGTGCAAAACCGATCGAAAAATAAATGCCGATTATTGTCCAAAGAACGCGACGTCGGATTGTTTTTTCGAGAGTTTTTGCAAATTCGGGATGTATCTCCATCTCCGCAATCTTTTGTTCGATACGGCCCTTGATCATCGCTGGATAGTCCGATTGCCTGCCCGCCATCCATTTTTCAATTTTGGGTGCGGCGGGTTTTGCCTTGGGGAAATGATCGCTATTGCGGTCGCCAATAGGTTTTTTGGTCGAAAGACTGTCATACGCGGATGATGACAAGGCGGGTTTTTCGCCGCGCCGCTGCACGGTCGCCTTGATATCCCGTCCCCATCCGCGTTCGACGCTCATCCCTTGGCAATCTCGTCTATACGCTTCATTTTTTCGAGCAGCGCTTCCATATCGGTGATCTTCACCATGTTCGGGCCATCGCTCGGCGCGTTATCGGGGTCTTGGTGCGTTTCCATGAACACGGCGGCAACACCCACGGCCATTGCCGCACGCGCCAACACCGGCACCATGCGGCGGTCACCGCCCGAGGATGTTCCCTGCCCGCCCGGCTGCTGCACCGAATGGGTGGCATCGAACACAACGGGGTATCCAGTTTCGGCCATAATCGGCAGAGCGCGCATATCGCTGACCAGCGTGTTGTACCCAAAACTCGCGCCACGTTCGCAGAGCATGATGTTCTCGTTGCCTGTGCTCGCGATTTTCGCGGCGACATTTTTCATGTCCCATGGCGCAAGGAACTGTCCCTTTTTGACATTGATCGCCTTGCCGGTTTTTCCGGCGGCGAGCAGCAGGTCCGTCTGGCGCGACAAAAATGCAGGGATTTGCAAAACGTCCACGCTCGGCGCCACGGCGGCGCATTGTTCTTCGGTATGGATGTCTGTAATGACAGGCACACCGAAATCGCGCTTGATATCGCGGAAAATCTCCATCGCCTCTTCGAAATTGACGCCGGACCGGACACCCGACACGGATGTTCGATTTGCCTTGTCGAAGGATGATTTGTAAATCACCGGAATGCCAAGGCGCTTGGTTATGTCCGTAATCTTGCCGCACATGTCATAGGCGTGGCCACGGCTCTCAAGAACACACGGTCCCGCGATCAGGGCAAAGGGATTGGAATTGGATATGGCGATATCGCCGATTTTGACTGTTTTCATGGATTCTCTTTTACTCGGTTGGCGTTTCAAACTCCAGCGGCAAAATGCCGCGCGACTTCGGCAAAACTAAGGCTTTGATATATAGCCGCATTTACGATTTTTATTGTCATCCAAGGCAAAATGCCGTTTTCTTATAGATAAGGCAGCCCGCGAATGAGGCCGCCCATAACAAAACAGGGAGACTGAAAATGACTAGGAATACACAGGATAAAACCGATTCCACCCCCAAAACCGATACTGACACGCAGGCCCGCATCGATTTCTGGCAGGCCGCGCGCGTGGTCGGCGGAACCGCCCTTGCCGCCCTTGTGCTTGTCGGTCCGGCGGTGGCCAAGGCGTTATCGGGGCGAAAACCTTCGGGACCTTAAAAATCGGCCCTGAATTACCATAATTTTCTTGCAATCGGACGGTCTTTTGATTACAACCTGACCGCAAAGTTCACTCTTTGCCAAAGGAATAGCCGCCGATGCCCGCGCTCAAAAGCCCCGAAGTCCTCGTTCACAACCCCGATGGAGAATTGCGTACCTATTATCAGGAAACGCTGAATATCTCGGAAGATCCGGAAAATTTGAACGGCGAAAAGGTCATGCTCGGGCAACTGGGCCTCAACCCTATATCGAGTGTATTCAATCTTCATATCCTGCCGGTGCATGGAACACCTGTGATCAAAATGTCCATGCATCTTTATGAAGAATGGGATGACCTCGACAATTTCATCACCCATCTGGCGGATCAAAAGGTCACTGTGCAGAAAACCGTTTTCGCGGACCAAACATCGCTCACCGTATCCGGGATCGACAATATCATCGCCTTCCGTGAAACTTTGCGCGGTGAATATGGCCACTTGAAATTGGAGACCGCCGAACTCTTCCGTCTTCCGGCGCATCCGGAATTATCCGGTGTTGTCGTCGACGATGCGATCAAGGCGATGGATGAATATGCGGATGGACAATCATCTCCATTCCACGCAAACGCCTATAGCGGCCACGACTGGCAACCATAAGGCCATCACGTCACGACAAAGCGGCCATCAAGACCGGGCTGGGCCGTGACGATTGGTGATTGATGATTATTCACAAAGATAAACACGCACCGGTGCAAGGCCCGCGCCTTTGAATCCTAACTTGCCTGCCGCGCTCGCGCTGACATCGATCACGCGTCCGCCGGTATAGGGGCCACGGTCGTTGATACGAAGTTCTACGCCGTCCTTGTCAACCTCGCCGTCCGCGCGGATCACACGCACCACGCTGCCGAACGGCAATTTTCTGTGGGCGGCGGTCATATGGTCGGGATTGAAACGCTCTCCGCTTGCTGTCTTGCGGCCGCGAAAACCTTCGCCATACCACGATGCAACGCCTTCCTGATAGAATTCGCATCCCAAACGGTGCGCGACATCCTCCTGACGGTGACGCTCCTTGATATCACCAACGGTGCTACAGGCGGATAAGGTCAAGGCAGTTACGAGAGCAACCAGAATAGGCTTGGAGTAATTTATCACGCTGAATTCCTTTTTCTAAGGCTGGCAACATACGCCTCGTATTTGTCCGATGTTCTAATAAGATTTTCTTCAAGCAAGGACGGACTGCCATTATACCTGCGGCTGCCTTCATACATGAAAGTAAAGTTCGGATTTTTGGAGGCATACCTCATGTATCTTTTATACTCCATAGACCCTTGGAAGTGCTCACCACGTTCAATTTCAGAAAGCACCTTCTGGTGAAAGTCCGCAAAAAATTTAAAATGAAGCAGGACACCGGTTATAGATGAAACGTGCCCCAAGGGATTGACAATCACATGGTTTGACAATCTTTTACAACCCGCCCCCCATTTAACCAGCGGCATCTTGATAAGAGCGGGCATATAATGGGGCTTATCACCCTTCCAGAACTTCAACTTTTCTGCGCCCTTAATGATGATACCGATTATTAAGCGGTTCATAAAATCGGTGCGCTTTTGAAAAGGGTAGAATTTACGCTGGCGCGGACCGCCGGCGACACGCACCCGCGGCAATTCTTCGATCGCGCTGCTGAATGTTCCCTTTTTTCTAAAGTTATAGTCAGAATCGAAATATGGGCATATTTCATAGAATGGTTTTCCTGGCACGCAAACGCCTGACCCCAGATGGCCTTCAGGATACATGTCGAGCATATAGGCAAAGAACGACGTGCTTCCTTCGGAATCAAGAAAGGCGCAAAATTCAGGCAATCTCACTTCTTCGCAACGGGGATAAACAAGCAATTCGTCGGCATCGGCTACGATTGTCCAATATCCGGTGCCAAATTCATCGAGGAGGATATTTTGCCAATCAACCCCTGCCCGCGCTTCTCTGAAACTATTTGAAGGATCAAAAACATAACAATCCGGCTGACCGATCAGAAATTCGCGTGAACCATCCGATGATTTATCATCAACGACGAAAAACGACGATACGCCCAGATCGCGATAATATTGAAGGAGATAAGGAAGGCGCGTTACTTCGTTACGCTCAACTATAAAGCACCTAATTCCATCCCCTGCACCGGAAATATCTTTTGTGTCAATCTGGGTTAATGAGAACCCTTTGGTTTGTGAATTTACAGTAACCATGGGTTCACACTATTCTAAACCAATCTACCCTGTTTAATTGCCGCATCGATGAAAGACACGAACAGAGGATGCGGATCGAACGGTTTGGATTTGAGTTCGGGGTGATATTGAACGCCGATGAACCATGGGTGGTCATTGCGCTCTGCAATCTCAGGCAATTTACCATCCGGTGACACGCCGGAGAAGATAAGCCCCTTGTCTTCCAATTGTTCGCGGTAGTTCATGTTCACCTCATACCGGTGACGGTGACGTTCGGAAATATCCGTGGTCCCGTAAATTTCCGCGACCTTCGATCCCTTTTTAAGGGCGGCGGGATAGGCGCCAAGACGCATTGTCCCGCCAAGATCGCCGGCTGCGTTGCGCTCTTCTTTCGCATTGCCTTTGACCCATTCGGTCATCATCCCGACCAATGGCACATCGCATTTGCCGAATTCAGTGGAACCCGCGCCCTTGATGCCCGCCGTGTTGCGCGCCGCTTCGATCACCGCCATTTGCAAACCGAAACAAATCCCGAAATACGGGACATTGCGTTCACGCGCGAATTTCGCGGCCTTGATCTTGCCTTCCGCGCCGCGTTCACCGAAACCGCCGGCAACCAGAATGCCGTGCACGCCTTCCAGTTCGTGAATGATGCCGTCATTGTCGTCGAATTTGCTGCTTTCAACGAACTTGATTTTCACCTTGCTCTTGTTGGCGATGCCACCATGGACCAGCGCTTCGTTCAATGATTTATAGGAATCGGCAAGGTTGGTGTATTTGCCGACCAGCGCAATGGTAACTTCCCCTTCCGGATTTTTGATCCGGTCGAGGATTTCTTCCCATTTGGTCAGGTCCGGCTCCGGCGCCTTGATACCGAACGCATCCAGCACCTGGGTGTCGAGACCGACCTTGTGATAGGATAGCGGGACCTCGTAAATGGTTTTGACGTCCAATGCCGGGATAACCTTGTTTTCATCGATGTTGCAGAACAGGGCGATCTTGCGAAGGTCATCCGGGTCCGGTGCACGGTCGGCGCGGCAGAGAAGGATGCGCGGCGCAATTCCGACGCTCATCAATTCCTTGACGCTGTGCTGGGTCGGTTTTGTTTTCAGTTCTCCCGCCGCCGCAATATAGGGCAGCAAGGTCACATGGATGTTCAGGGAACGCTCGCGCCCCACTTCGTTGCCGAACTGGCGAATGGCCTCAAGGAACGGCAAAGATTCAATATCGCCGACCGTGCCGCCGATTTCGACAAGGACAAAATCCGCCGTCCCGTCTTTTTCACGGATGAAATCTTTAATCTCGTTCGTCACGTGCGGGATAACCTGCACCGTCGCGCCTAGGTAATCGCCGCGGCGCTCCTTCTGCAAAACATTTTGGTAAATGCGGCCCGTGGTGATGTTGTCGGACTGCTTGGCGGCGTTGCCGGTGAAGCGCTCGTAATGGCCAAGGTCGAGGTCGGTTTCCGCCCCGTCGTCGGTGACGTACACTTCCCCGTGCTGGAACGGGCTCATCGTGCCGGGGTCAATGTTCAGGTACGGGTCCATTTTACACAGGCGGACCTTGAAGCCCCGCGCCTGTAACAACGCGCCAAGGGCTGCGGAGCCGAGGCCCTTCCCCAAAGAAGAAACCACGCCGCCCGTAATAAATATAAACCGTGTCATTAATTACCCTACAAAAAGCCTTACACCCCGCGCCTTGGGGGTGCGGGATTTTTGTTTACTGCGAAATCGGTGCGGAAGGAGCCCCGGATGGCGTGTTTTCTGCGTCTGCAGGAACATCGGCCTTCGGGAGACCTTTATCGTCGTTCGCGGCGGAAGAGTCAACTGAATCCGGCACGTTATCCACGTTTTCCGCAGGCGCGCTCTGAGTGGCTTGAGAATCAAGCTGGTCAAGCACGGATGTTCCGCGGTGTGAACCGGCCAGAACGGCGAGCGTCAAAGATGTGACAAAGAACAAACCGGCGCAAATCGCGGTTGCACGGGTCAGGACGTTGGCCGTCTGTCCGGCCGTGGCCAAACCGCCCACTCCACCGCCGCCGCCGCCGATGCCAAGCCCGCCGCCTTCGGAGCGTTGAAGCATGACCAGCAGAATAATCGCCAGTGCGAGAATAAGGTGAATAACCAGAATAACTGTAGCCATGTGCAACCTTCTAAAAAAATGAAGCCTTTTCTTAGCAGGTCAATAAACTGCCGTAAAGCGAGATATCTGTCCTAGGCCGGACCATCCTTTTGGGTCAAGGCTTCGGCGGCCCCTGATAAAAGCAGCAAGGTTTTGAATAGCTCTTTCGTTTGATGCGGCTCGTAAGAACCGAACCCCGGAACTCCAAACATTTGCCCCCTGCCTTCCGCAGAATTGGCAAATGTTTCCACCAAGTCACAGGCATTTTCAAATCGCGCCTTATCTTCCGGTGAAAGGGACGCAAGGATCTCCTTCTCCCTGGCAAAGCGGCCTATTTGCGCGTCATGGATGCGCTCGTTGTAATCAGATTTTTCCGAATAATGGTGAACCATATCAACCCCAATATTTATGAATATTGGGCTAAACTACCCCTATCGATACTATATGTAAAGATGAAACGGCAGATTACGCCGCCGCCGCAATCCCGATAAAATCATCGGCTTTCAGGGATGCGCCGCCGATCAAGGCCCCGTCCACATTGGGAACAGCGAAAATTTCTGCCGCATTGCCGGGTTTTACGGAGCCGCCGTATAAAATGCGGTATCCCTCGCCGACAATCCCGCGAATAAATTCGTGCATGGCGCGGATATCCTCGGGCGTGGCCGATTTTCCGGTACCGATGGCCCAGACGGGTTCATAGGCGATAACCGTGTTATCTGCTGAAGCATCGGATGGAATAGACGCTTTAAGCTGTTCGGAAACAACAGAATTTTGCTTTCCCGCTTCGCGCTCGGCATCCGTCTCACCCACACATATAATGGTGATGAGTCCGGCCTTGTTCGCGGCTTCCGCCTTGGCTTTGACTTGCGCGTCCGTTTCCTTGTGATACTGCCTGCGTTCGGAATGGCCCAGAATGACATAAGACGCGCCGATATCCTTGATCATTGGGGCGGCCGTGTCGCCTGTAAAGGCCCCCGAATCCTTATCGGAGCAATCCTGTGCCCCGACGGCGGACTTATTGGCCAGATCCAGCACCGCCGGGATATGAAGGAATGGGGGGCAAACCACGAAATCGCAACGGTCCAGCAATTCCGGCGCGGCGGCAATCTTGGCTTCCACATCCTGGATCAGAGCCTTGGCGGTGGCAGCAGTTCCGTTCATCTTCCAGTTTCCGGCGATCAATTTTTTCATGAGCATTTTCCTTGTTATTCGGAGCGAAGCGAAGAATCTCTCGGCCCCCCTCGCCTAAAGCCTCAGGATGACGTCAAGAGAGGGCTTGCCCCTTTGAAACTGCCTCCTTATAGTCCGCCTAGACGTAAATTAAAAGAGGGACAAATCCATGCTGATATGGATGCGCGAAGGCGCCGGTGGCAAAGTGGTCAAGGCAATCCTGCTGGGTCTGATGACCATGGCGGTGGCCGGTCTGGTGCTGATGGATGTGGGCGGATTTTTCCGGTCTGACCTGACAACCGGGACAATCGCCAAGGGGCCGGACCTCAAAATATCTTCGGTTGAATTCGACCGCGCGGTGCGCCGTATCCTGGGGCAACAGGGCATCCCGCCGGAGGAAGCCTATCGCCTCGGCCTTATCAACCGCATTCTGGAAGGCGAAGTGCAAGCCCGCCTGTTCCGTGCGCAGGCTTATGATTACGGGCTTCATGTGTCCGATGACGATGTTGCCGCACAGATTTCGAAAATCGCCGCGCCGCTTACCGTTGGCGGGCAATCGAAGAAAGAGGCTTTGCAACAGGTACTGCGCCAACAGGGCATGGGCGAAGCCGAATTTGTCAACGGCATACGCGGCGAAATGACGGCGGGGCTTTTGCGCGATGCGCTTGATGCGCCGGAAACATTATCCTCCCCTGCCTTGGCCGAAAACCTGTACCGGTTCGATCAGGAAAAACGCAGCGTGCGATACGTTGTTTTGACCAATGACACAATCAAGGGTGCGGACAAACCGACCGAAGAACAATTACAGGGTTTCTACAACGCGAACAAAATGGACTATCTGATTCCGGGTTCGCGTAAAATCACCTTGGCGACCCTGAAATCCGAAATGTTGTCCAAAGACAAATCCTTCAGCGATGAGGAATTGCGCGCCGAATATGACCGCAATATCGCGCAGTTCAAAAAACCGCCGCAACGCACGCTGGAACAGGCCATTTTTAAAACGGAGCTTGAAGCCAAATCTGCCGTTGATGCGATGAAATCCGGCAAGTCTTTGAAAGAATCCGCCGCCGGTGCCTATATCGGTCAGGATGATTTTCAGGAAAACGGTCTTTTGCCCGAAGTTGCGGATCCCGTGTTCGATGCGAAACAGGGCGATGTGGTGGGGCCCGTCAAAACCTCGCTGGGCTGGCATGTTCTGGTCGTGAAGGCCATTGTTCCGGAACAGACAACGCCGTTCGAACAGGTAAAAGCCAAACTGGCGGATGAATTGAAAACCATATCGGCGGCGGATGACATGTTCGAAGCCGCCAACACGATCGAAGACCGTATCGCGGCGGGTGATAGCCTCGATGTGATCGTGAAGGATTACGGGATGACAACGGAATCGATTGGCCCTTTCCGCAGCAACGGTATGAACGCGGGTGGCAAGGACCTCTTCGCCGCGTATGGCACGGACAAGGATAAGTTGGTGCAGGCCGCCTATGATTATGAAGAGGGTGAGATTACCAACATCGTTGAAACGGCTGATGGGCAATTCCATGTCATGCGCATTGATACCGTTGTGCCGGATTCGTTCCGTGACTTCGCCGCGGTGCGCACCGATATCGAAAAGCGCTGGGCGGAACTGCAACAACGCGAATTGAACGAAGCCAAAACCAAAACGATCCTTGCCGCCTTGAACGATGGTAAATCGCTTGATGATGCCGCCCGTGAAAACGGCGTGGGCGTCCGCACGGCTTCCGGGATCGCGCGCATCAAAACACCGCCCGCGCCGATCACCTCGCTCGCCGCCGCGCAGATTTTTGTTGTGAAGAAGGGACAGCCCTTCTCCGCCGAAATTGACGGGGGCTATATAGTGGGCGTGGTGACCGATGTCACGATGCCTGATTCCGTTCCCGCGAATGCGAAAGAACTTGCAGAGCTGAATGATATCGTAGGTCGCTCCCTCGCGCAGGATCTGTTTGGCGAATATGTGGGCGGGCTGATCAAGGACAAGGAAATCCAGATTAACGCCTTCCAGTTAAAAACCATGTATGAAGGCACGAACAATCCGCAAGGACAGGTGGCGCCTTGATGACATCCGGCGTTTTTCCGACCTTTGATGAGTTTGAAAAAAACTTTAAGGATGGGAAAACTCAGCTTGTCTGGATATGGGTGCCGGCAGATCTTGAAACCCCGTTATCGGTCTTTTTAAAACTGACCGGGAACCGCGACCATTCTTTCCTTCTGGAATCGGTAGAGGGCGGCGCGGTTATGGGCCGCTATTCGGTCATCGGTTTCGATCCGGATATCGTGTGGGAATATCCATCCAATGTCATTATGAGCGATAGCGAAGGAGCTCGTAGGGATGCGCCCCCGCAGGAGATTCTTCGCTCCGCCCAGAATGACAAACCACTTGAAACACTCCGCAATCTGATCGCGGACAGTAAAATCGATATCATCGCCGAAAATATGCCGCCGATGGCCTCCTCCGGCCTGTTCGGCTATATGGGCTATGACATGGTGCGCCTCGTCGAAAACATTCCGGATAAAAACCCCGATGTGATCGGCATACCGCAAAGCGTGATGATGCGCCCCACCGTGATCGCGGTGTTCGACAATGTCAAAAGCCAGATATGCCTTTCGGTGCCTGTGCGCACAACCACGGGCGATGCGATCTCGGCGTATGACAAGGCCGTGCGCAAACTCGAAACCGTTCTTGATGCCCTCGCCAATCCGGTGCCTTCAACCGCGCTTTATCATGCCACCGCCCTTGATGGCGCGCCTGTGGTGGAACAAAGCCTGTCCAGGGAGAAATTCTTCTCGGCCGTTGACAAGGCGATAGATTATATCCGTGCGGGCGATATCTTTCAGGTCGTGCTCGGCATCGCCTATAAATTCAAATTCGACCTGCCGGGACTATCGCTCTATCGCTCGCTTCGCCGCACGAACCCCTCTCCGTTCCTGTTCTACATGAATTTCGGCGGATTCCAGTTGGTGGGATCTTCCCCCGAAATCCTCGTACGCGTGCGGGGCGGAAAGGTCACCATCCGCCCGATTGCGGGCACGCGCAGGCGTGGCAAGGATGCGGCGGAAGACAAAGCGCTGGAGGAAGATCTTCTCGCCGATCCGAAGGAACGATCCGAACATCTGATGCTGCTTGATCTGGGCCGCAACGATGTCGGGCGCGTTGCGGAGATAGGATCGGTCAAAGTCACCGACCAGTTTTTTGTCGAACGCTATTCCCATGTCATGCATATCGTCTCGAACGTCGAAGGCATTCTGAAGAAAGGCCTTGATTGCCTCGATGCCCTCTTCGCCGGTTTTCCGGCGGGAACGGTTTCGGGCGCGCCAAAGGTCCGCGCCATGGAAATCATTGACGAGTTAGAGCCGCAAAAACGCTCCTATTACGGCGGCTGCGTCGGCTATATTTCGGGGAATGGTGAAATGGATACCTGCATCGCGCTGCGCACGGCCCTCGTGAAAAACGGGCATGTCCATGTTCAGGCCTCGGCCGGTATCGTGGCGGACAGCAAACATGAATCCGAATATCAGGAATGCATCAATAAATCGCGGGCAATTGTTGCTGCGGCGGAAGATGCAATAGAAGCGGCGCGCTCTGTTCGGGCACAGCGTCTGTAGGCTCCTCCCCCAAATCGTCATCCCGTACGTTAGACGACGTTACGCCATCAGGCGTTACGGAGACTTGCGATCCGGGATCCATACGATCTTCCCCTTGGGGCAATGGATCCCCGCCTTCGTGGGAATGACGATTTATGTTGGATGGCCTCACCAGCAACTCGCTCACTGGCACCAGTTCAATCCCCTTTGATGCGAGCGTTGGAATCCACGCTCGCAGGCCTTCTATCGTGTGGGTTTTAGGGTGGCCGATGGCGATGGCATATCCCTTGCGCATCGCCACGGCCTCCGTCTCGCGCAGCGCCCCGTCAACAAACGCACGGCTGTCGACATGATCTAGAAACACATCGCGCTCGGCGTACGGAACGCCCGCCGCCCGTGCGGCGCGCGCCGCCACTGATGTGTTGATCGTTTTGGAATCGACAAAGAACAATCCGCGTTTTTTTAGTATGCCCATCAATTCATCCATCGCCGCGCGGTCCTGCGTCAATTTGCTGCCCATATGGTTGTTGATGCCCTCATATCCATCAAAACTATTCAACATCGTGTTGAAATTCTGCTCGAACGCAGCATCCTCCATCCCGCTTTTCAAACCGCCGGGACCGATATTCTGCGCCGAATCCATGGCTTCCATCGGCGTGTGTATAATCAGTTCGTGCCCCTTCTGTACCCCCATCTGCGCATACTCCTTCGTTTTTGTACCATAGGGAAGAAACGCAAGCGTGATCGGGGCAGGCAAATCCATAATGGCGCGGCTTCGTTTCAAATCCATGCCAAGGTCATCGATAATGATGGCGACCTTT
The DNA here is from genome assembly GCA_946481075.1 of uncultured Alphaproteobacteria bacterium. The sequence continues at coordinate 408,285 of CAMLMC010000001.1, read as the reverse complement.
ACGGCGCCTTCTCGCTTTGGCTGTGTAACTGGCGGAAGCGGGGCATTTTCCTCAACATCCTCATCCCGGCCGGGGCCGTCAGGCGGAATGGGGGTATCTTCATCTTCACTTCGGGGTAAAGAACCCTCGACTTCGTCCGGGATGGCATCGGTAGGAATTACACCATCAGACTCAAAAAATTCCGCCCCGTCGCCGGGCCGTACGCGCACCGGCGCCGGCAAAGGCGCCTTCTGTTCCTGCGCCTGTTGCTTGGCATCCTCGATATAGCTGCGCGTACCGCCGAACAAATAGTAATCGGCGAGCAGCATCAGAACGACCGCGACAAAAATGAATTTAAGGCTGTTATTGCCGGAAGGCTGGTTTTTCATCGCCTTCAGACTATCAGGGGCCCACGCTCCAGTCCATTCCCCTGTCGTGCGCTTCGGGATGACAATTAATGGTTCCACCCCCTTATGGGAATGTGCTTATATGACCTATGGCTTTGCTACTGATCGACAATTATGACAGCTTCACCTACAACATCGTCCAATATCTGGGCGATCTGGGGCATGAACCGGAAGTATACCGCAACGACCAGATTTCGGTAGATGACTGCCTCGCCAGAAATCCGGAAGGCGTCGTCATTTCTCCGGGTCCCTCTGACCCCGACCATGCGGGAATCTGCCTTGATCTTATTCGCGCCTGCGGGGACGGCAATATTCCTCTGCTCGGCGTTTGCCTCGGCCATCAGGCACTGGGGCAGGTGTTCGGCGGCAGGGTCATCCGCGCGCCGGTTCCGCTGCATGGAAAAATATCGCCCGTTTTCCACCAAGGTCAAAGTGTGTTCGATGGGCTTCCCTCGCCTTTTCCCGCAACACGCTATCACTCGCTGATCGTGGAACGCGAAACACTGCCGGATTGCCTCTCTGTCACGGCGCACACCGAAGATGGTCTGATCATGGGCCTTGCGCACAAGGAAAAGCCTATCCACGGCGTACAGTTCCACCCCGAAAGCATCGCGACCGAGAACGGCCACGCCATGCTGAAAAATTTTTTGAAGTACGTATCATGACCGATTTTTCCGACTATCTCAGCAAGGCTTTAAATGGCCAGGCGCTGTCTGAATCCGAAATGATCGACGCGATGACCACCATTATGAAAGGCGCTGTCGATGATTCCGCGCTGACACAGTTTTTGATTGCTCTTGCAGATCGCGGTGAAACCGAAGACGAAATCGCAGGGGCGGCCAGGGTTTTGCGCGGTATGGCGCAAACGATTTCCGCGCCGCCAGGGACGATCGATTGCTGCGGCACAGGCGGCGACGGACTTCACACATTCAATATTTCCACCGCTGTCGCGCTCGTTGCGGCGGGCGCGGGCGTATCCGTTGCCAAACACGGCAATCGCGCGGCGTCTTCCAAATCCGGGGCGGCGGACGTTCTTGAATCGCTTGGTATGAACCTTGCGTTGCCCAAAGACAAACTCGAAACCGCGCTTCACAGCCTCGGCTTTTGTTTCCTGATGGCACCCAATCACCATCTTGCCATGAAACATGTCATGCCGGTACGCCGCGCCATCGGTCGGCGCACGATTTTCAACCTGCTCGGCCCCCTCGCAAACCCCGCCGGAACCACGCGTCAATTGATCGGGGTCTTTGATAAAGATTTTGTTCTTCCCATGGCAAGGGCCTTGCAAAAACTGGGCAGCGAGCGCGCATGGGTGGTCCATAGCGATGATGGCCTCGATGAAATCAGCCTTTCCGCCGATACGCATGTCGCGATGGTGGAAGGGGGCGCGATAACGCAAAAAACATTGACGCCCGAAGATTTCGGCCTGCCACGCATCGATCTGCACAACATTATCGGCGGCGATGCGCAAACAAACGCCAAAGCATTGTCCGAAATGCTGAAAGGGCAGCGCAGCCCCTACCGCGACATTGTGCTGGCCAACGCCAGCGCCGTGATGGTCATCGCGGGGAAAACGGATGATTTGAAACAAGGCGTGACCATGGCCGCGGCCTCCATCGACTCTGGCCGCGCCCTGCATGTACTGAACGCCTATAAGGATCTCTGAACATGGGCACGGTTCTCGATAAAATCAACGCGGATAAACGTCTTCACATCGCCGCGAAAAAATCGCAAACACCGCTGAACGAATTGCAGGCGCGTGTGAAAGATGCCCCCGCCACACGTGGTTTCATCAACGCCCTCATGGGCAAGGATAAAGCCCTGATCGCCGAGGTGAAAAAAGCCTCGCCGAGTAAAGGAATCATCCGCGCAGATTTCGACCCCGTGCAAATCGCGAAAATTTATGAAGACAACGGCGCATCTTGTTTGTCGGTGTTGACCGATGAGCCGTATTTTCAAGGGCATGATGATTATCTTCGCGCCGTGCGCGGGGCCGTGTCACTCCCGCTGCTGCGCAAGGATTTCATGCTCGATGAATATCAGGTGTATGAGGCACGCACCCTCGGCGCGGATTGCATTTTGCTGATCATGGCCTCCCTCACCGATACACAGGCGAAAGAATTGTATGACTGCGCGGGCCAGCTCTCGCTAGACGCGCTTTTTGAAATTCATGATGCAGAGGAACTGGAACGCGCCCTCGCCCTGAACCCCAAAATGGTCGGCGTGAACAACCGCAATTTGAAAACATTGGACGTCTCGCTCGAAACCGGCCTGTCCTTGGGCCGCTCCATGCCGGATGGCATCCTGAAAGTCGCCGAAAGCGGGATCGAATCACCGGACCATATTGCGTCCTTCCAAGCGGCGGGATTCACCGCCTTCCTGATCGGCGAAAGCCTGATGCGGCAACCGGATATTGGCACCGCGACCCGCAAAATCCTATCCTAGTTGACACAGAACAAGAACGAGGGTAGAACAGTAAGTGAACAAACGACTCCGCAATCCTTGGGGTCTGTAAGAAGGATACCTACCAGATGTTGACGAAAAAGCAGAAAGATTTGCTCCTTTTTATTCATGAACGCATGTCCGAAGGCGATATCGCCCCCTCGTTCGATGAAATGCGCGATGCGCTCGACCTCAAATCCAAATCCGGTATCCACCGTTTGATCACGGGCCTTGTCGAACGCGGCTATCTGGAGCGATTGCCCCACCGCGCCCGCGCGCTGGAGGTGAAAAAACTTCCCGAAGGCTATGCCAAGGGCAATGACAACTCCCGTGCCGCCGCGCAATCCCGCAATATCGATGCCGTCATCGCGGCCTCTGCGTTATCTTCCATGCAATCGATCCCGATGCGCGGGAGAATCGCGGCCGGTACGCCGATCGAGGCGATCCGCGATGAAATCTCCACCGTCGATGTTCCACCTTCCTTTATCGGCAAGGGCGAACATTACGCGCTGGAGGTCGATGGCGATTCCATGGTCAATATCGGCATTCAGGATGGCGATACCGTCATCATCCGTTCCTGCGACAATGCCGAAGACGGCGCGATCATCGTGGCGCTGGTGGATGGCGAAGAAGTGACGCTGAAACGCCTGAAACGCTCCGGTGGCAAAGTTCATCTGATCTCCGAGAACGACAAATATGAACCGCGCATTCTGGAACCGAACCGTGTCCAGATTCAGGGCCGCCTCGTTTCCTCTTTCCGCACGTATCATTAACCTTCCACGTCATTGCGAGGAGGCGAAGCCGACGCGGCAATCCATCCTTCAATAAGGCGGAAGTATCGCTAGCTGGATTGCTTCGTCACGTTGTTCCTCGCAATGACGAGAACATATTTACCGCACCCACGGCCGCTGCCCCCGCTCGCGCGCAACAGAGCGCACGCGCAGGCCGTCTTCAAAATAAAACGCATGCGCGCCGCCCCGCCGGAAATCGAAGAAATCAAAAACCCGCGCAGTTTCCGGGCATGCGCGCTTTTGAACCGGCACCTGCGCGATCAAAACGTCCGCCCATGCACAATCTTCGCGCCATGCCTGATGGTCGAATGACAGGGCGATTTTCACATCATCGCGTACGATGCGGCAACCATGGCCATCGCACAAATGCGGAAACGCCGGATCGGTAAAAGATTTTGGCCGTTCTCCCTCCCGCCCGGACAACCGCAACCAGTTTTCGGCGACAAACTTTTCCTTCCGTGTAGACGAGAAATACAAATCATCATCCGTCCCGCGCACGGCAATCAATTTCCCGCCATCGCTCACCAGCATATCCGGCTGTTTATTAAACGCCGTGAAGACGAGGCCCATGACAATCAAACTAAGCGCAAGCCCCTTGCCTGCCCACCCGCGCCAGATCAAACCAAGCACAACACCTGCGCATAAAAATGCGAATGTAATTTGCGGCCATTGCTGGACGTGGATAACCGCCCCATCCAGCCCGGCCGTCCAATGCGCCACGGCCAGCATCCAGATCGTGCCCCATTCCATCACGGTGAGCGCCGGCCCCTCCCATCCAAACGGCATAAGAATTAACGCGCAAATCGCGGCGGGCATGATGACAATGCCGGTGATCGGCACGGCGATCATATTGGATAAAACGCCATAAACCGCGAATTGTTGAAAATGATACAAACCGAACAATCCGGTCAATGCCCCCGCGATCACGGACGTGATGATAAGGCCCGCCATATACAGCGCGCCCTTGCGAATCCATCCGGCGCGGCTATACAGGCCCGTCCATTGGGGATTTATATATTCAAAGAAACATATCAGTCCCGCCACGGCGGCAAACGACATCTGAAACGAAACGCCGATCAAACTTTGCGGCAAAGTGATCAAAACCATCAAGGCCGCAAACGCGATCAAACGCAGCGATAGCGGCGAACGGTCCAGCATAATGGCGACGAGCACCAATCCGGTCATCATCGCCGCCCGCTGTGCCGGGACATCCGCGCCTGCAAGGATGCAATAGAACACCGCACCGGAAAGGGCGATGGCGGCGGCAATTTTCTTGATGGGATAATGGATCGCGAACCATGGAAACGCCGCCATGACAAATCGTGAGAAGAAAAAGATTGTTGCAGCAACCATCCCCACATGCGCCCCGGAAATAGATAAAAGGTGATAAAGGCCCGATGCGCGCATGGCCTCGTCATCTTCCTCCTCGATTGCACCGCGCTGCCCGGTGATCAGGGCGGTCATGATCCCCGCCGTGGTGCCACTGCCCCTTGCCTCGATATTTTGAAAAATTTCGGCCCGCATCCGGTCGAAAAACACGCCGACCATATTGCGGTTCTTTTCCTCGATGATGACAGGCGTGTCATAGGAAAATCCCACGGCGCCTATCCCTTCGAAAAAAAGATGCCGCTGAAAATCATAACTGCCGGGTGCAACCGGCGGTGATGTCGGCGAAATCCTGCCCAGAAACGAAATGGTTTGCCCTGCCTGCAATCCATCATCTCTTCGTATGCGCACACGGATTTTGCGGGGTGTATCTTCCGCCGCCACGCGCTCGATCGCCACATCGCCTATCACGGCGCGGCTGCCATCACTGCCGCCCAGATTTTCTATATGTTCGATCACGCCGATAATGCGCGCTGTCTGCTCCTTTTTCAAAATCGGCGTGCCATAAAGATGCGTGGCCATCTTGGCCCCACCAAACCCCGCCGCCACCATCAAGCCGGTGCAGACCGTAAAATACAGGATCAGGTGCGCACGACTGTCATGCTGTCTGCGCCATCCATAAATGACGCACGGTATTAAAAACAGCAAAGGAAAGACGGATGCAATAAGCGGCGGCTCGGCTGGCAGGGTAAAATAAAGCGTAATGCCAACCCCGAAGAAAACTGGAAGCCAGAGAAAGAGCCTGTCTTTCTGTGCCAGAATTTCCCCATATATGGCGGTGATCAGCGTCCCCACGCGCAAAACCCCTTGTTTTCCCTAACCTTTCCCTTATAACTGAAAGCAATAAATATTCCAGACGATAGTAAAAGATCATGACAGTTGTTACCCGTTTTCCCCCGTCTCCCACTGGCCTGATGCATATCGGCACGGCAAGGACGCTGCTGTACAACTGGCTCTATGCCCGTGGCCGCGGCGGCAAGGTGGTGTTCCGGATAGAAGATACGGATAGAAACCGTTATGACCCCGCGCATGTCGATGCTCTGATCAACGGCGTTAAATGGCTCGGGCTCGATTATGACGGTGAAGTTGTTTCGCAGTATGAACGCCGGGACCGTCACGCGCAGGTTGCGCATGAACTGTTGAAGGCCGGCAAAGCCTATTACTGCTATTGCACACCGGAAGAACTGGATGCCATGCGTGAAAAGGCAAAGGCCGAAGGCAAGCCGACCTTCTATGACCGCCGCTGGCGCGACAGCACTGCAACGCCGCCGGAAGGCGTCAAACCCGTTATCCGCATCAAAGCACCTCTTGAAGGCTCGACCACTGTACATGACAAAGTGCAGGGCGATGTGACGGTCAATAACGAACAACTCGATGATATGATCATCCTGCGCTCTGATGGCACGCCCGTGTACATGCTCGCGGTTGTTGTCGATGACCATGATATGGGCGTGACACATGTCATTCGCGGCGACGACCATTTGAACAACACCTTCCGCCAGAATTTGATTTACGATGCGATGGGCTGGGAAAAGCCTGTTTATGGCCACTTGCCCCTGATCCTTGGTCAGGATGGTTCCAAAATGTCCAAACGCCACGGCGCGGCATCGGTGGAAGAATACCGCGATATGGGCTATCTGCCGGAGGCGATGCGCAATTATCTTCTGCGCCTTGGCTGGTCCCACGGCGATGATGAAATTATTTCGGATGCGCAGGCGCTCGAATGGTTTGATCTCGACAATGTCGTCAAATCCCCCGCACGTTGGGACTTCGACAAACTCAACCATCTGAACGCGCATTATATCAAGCTGGCGGATAATCGGCGTTTGCTCGATCTGATCCAGCCGCATCTCGAAACGTCATTGCGAGGAGCCGCAGGCAACGCGGCAATCCATCCCGCAACGCTGGTCGATCCATCCGAGGCTGGATTGCTTCGCTCCGCTCGCAATAACGACAGAATTTTGAAGATGATGGATGAACTCAAATCCCGCGCGGTCACGTTGGTGCAACTGGCCGAGGAAGCCGCGTTTCTCGTCAAATCCGTCCCGCTCGATTTTTCGGAAGCCGCGCAAAAATTGCTCGATGCCGATGCCAAAGCCATGCTCGCGCAACTGGCAGAGCGCTTTGCCGCACTCGATAGCTTCACCCACGACAAAATCGAAGAGACTTGCCGTGCTTTGGCCACCGACACCGGCGCGAAACTCGGCAAGGTCATGATGCCGCTGCGTGCCGCATTGACGGGCCGTGACAAATCCCCCTCTCTCTTCCACGCTGCTGAAGTACTTGGGCGTGATGAAACCCTCGCCCGCATTGAAGGAGTTCTTTAAATGAGCATCGAGCTAAAAGAAATCGCCGTCGTTTTTTCAAACTTTGAAACACTGGATCAAGCAAAGGCCGCCGCCAAGCAATTGATGGATGAAAACATCGCGACCTGCGTCAACATCATGGCGCCGCATCTCGCGATTTATGTGTGGGATGAACGTGTTCAGGAAGAAGACGAAGTCGCTGCCATCTTTAAGGCACCGATTGAAAGAAAAGAGGCATTGATTGCGCGCCTTCGTGAAATCCACCCCTACCAACTACCCTCTATCGTATCGCTCGAGGCGGAATCGCATGGCGAATATGTGCAATGGCTGAACGATCCCTATAATTACAAACCGGAATCGTTGACATCATGACATCGTCCACATCCGCAACCGCGCCTATGACTTGCATCCTGACAAATTTTTCGTCCGATGCGTCGGCGCGTGGCATCGTCCGCATATTGATGCAGGAAAAGATAATTACCAGTGTGAATATTTTTCAGCATCATTTGACAATCTATCCCTGGGAAGGGCAGATTCATGAACGCGACGAAGCCTCCGCTATTTTCAAAACCTCGGTGGAAAACAAGATGCGCCTGATCAAACGGCTGAAAGAACTGCACCCTTATGATGTGCCTTCCATCGTGTCATTCGACAGTTCTTCAATTGCGGATTATGCGGCTTGGCTCGGTGCGCCCGACGGTTACATGTCATCGAAAAAGGAAGAATAACATGCGCTGGGGCGGTTTCAGACGAAGTGGCAATGTCGAAATCCGGCGCGGCGGTGGCAAGGCGGTTGGCGGCGGCCTCGGCATGTTCGGCATCGCGCTCGTGGTTTATTTGCTCGGCGGCAATCCGATGCCGTTTATTGCCGAAGGGGTACAGCGCACCATTCAATCCTCCGCCACACACCCAAGCCGTCTCACCGAAGAACAACAAACGGAACAAGCCGATTTCGTCTCCGCCATACTGGGCAGCACCGAAGATATCTGGGGCGAGCTTTTCGCCGCCAACAATCAAACCTATCCGCAGCCCGGCATGGTTTTGTTCGCGGGCGCCACGGATACAGCGTGCGGCACGGGCCAATCCGCGATGGGGCCGTTTTATTGCCCGCTCGACCGCAAAGCCTATCTCGATCTCGATTTCTTTTATGAACTCGAACACAAACTGGATGCAGGCGGCGATTTCGCCCGCGCCTATGTCATCGCGCACGAAGTCGGCCATCATGTGCAAAACGTACAAGGCCTGTTAGAGGGCCGCCGCTCGAACGCGGACTCGGTGAAGATTGAATTGATGGCGGATTGCTATGCCGGTGTCTGGGCACACCACATTGCGGGTTTCGGCGCACTCGAAGACGGCGACGTTGAAGAAGCCATGAACGCCGCCGAACAAATCGGCGACGACACGCTCCAGAAAAAATCCCAAGGCGTTGTTATTCCGGACAGCTTCACGCACGGTTCCTCAGCTCAGCGCATGGCGGCGTTCAAGCAAGGGTTTGAGAGCGGTGAACCCTCGGCTTGTCGCCAATAACCGTTGGCTCGACGGAGCGCAGCGACGTATGACAACAACGGCATAAGAAACATCTTGACATTATAGGAATTTGTACCTATAATGGGCGATGAAAACTGAACATGAAAACCCGCCATCCGCCGGGCCCATAAACGCGGACCTTAACGACGACATAGAAGGCGAAGGCATCGCCTTTGATCTTCAGGCCATGGAAACGCAGCGGAGCGCCCTCGCCCTGCTCGTCCATCTCGGCAATATCAAGGTCGATGATGAAACCCTCGATAAAACCGCGCTCAACCTGTATCACGCTGCCATAGAATCCGGCTCCTGCGCTGTCCCGCCCGATTTTTCGATGATGCTGGCCACAAGTTCGCGCATTCTCAACGCCGCGTTTGAAGAGCAAATCATCAAATCCCAAACAACCCGTCTTGGCCGCGAAACGGTTGAACTCGCCCTGAAAACGCAAAGCCAGTTGGTCCGCACCATCGGTGCATGGTCGCGCCTCAAATCATTGCAAAAAAAGTTTCAAACCGCGAAAACGAACTAGACAATCTTTGCGCCAGCCCGACACGCCGCGAAAGCGGCGGGGCTGCGGATGACGGAGATAAATATGCCCAGATGGACGGCGGAGGCTCGCCAAAAACAATCGGAAATTCAAAAGACGCGGCAATCGTGGAAACATTCCACGGGGCCGAAAACGCTCGCGGGCAAAAAACGCTCGGCGCAGAATGCGCTCAAACACGGGCTTTATGATAAGGAAACGCGCACCTTGCGCCGTTTCCTCTGGTTGAATGCCCGCTTCCTGTCCAATCTCAATAAATCCATTTCGCTGGAACAACGCCGCATCCGGCTTGCATCGTCATTGCGAGTGCATAATTGTCATCCTGAGGGCCCTGCGCCCGAAGGATCTCACGGGATTCTTCGCTTTGCTCAGAATGACAAAGAAGGAAATACGGAAAATCAAGATATTTCAAACGCTTGTAAATTGATCTTTAACCAATATCGCCCTACTATTACTGCGGGGCACCATTCGGGGCATTCTTATAAAGACAAATCAAAGAGCGGATATTTCCATGAGCGAGAACATCACAACCGACAAAACATTCACCCTCACCAACGATGCCACAGGCGAAAGCATAAAATTGCCGGTTCTGCACGGGACGGATGGTCCGGATGTTCTCGATATCCGCAAAATGTACGCCGAAAACGGCCATTTCACCTTCGACCCGTCCTACACATCGACGGCGTCTTGCAAATCCCGCATCACCTTCATCGATGGCGACAAGGGCGTTCTGCATCACCGTGGTTACGATATCAAGGAACTGGCGGCAAAAAGCACCTATATGGAAGTGTGCTACCTTCTCCTCAACGGCGATCTGCCAACCGAAAAAGAACTGGCCGACTTCTCCCATTCCATCACCATGCACACAATGGTGCATGACCAAATGAACTATTTCTTCCGGGGCTTCCGCCGCGATGCGCACCCGATGGCCGTTATGTGCGGCGTGGTTGGCGCCATGGCCGCGTTCTATCACGACTCCCTCGACATCTATGATCCGAAACAACGCGAAATTTCCGCGCACCGCCTGATTGCAAAACTGCCGACGCTCGCCGCCATGACATACAAATATTCGATCGGCCAGCCATTCATGTATCCGCGCAACGACCTGAACTATGCCGAAAACTTCCTCTATCAATGTTTCGCGGTCCCGGCAGAGCCGTACAAGGTTTCTCCTGTTCTGGCAAAGGCCATGGACCGCATCCTTATTCTCCACGCGGACCACGAACAAAACGCCTCGACCTCGACTGTGCGCCTCGCCGGCTCATCCCAGGCAAACCCGTTCGCCTGTATCGCCGCCGGTATCGCCTGTCTCTGGGGCCCTGCCCATGGCGGCGCGAACCAGGAAGTTTTGGAAATGCTCGACGAAATCGGTGATGCCTCCCGCATTCCTGAATTCATTGCAAAAGCGAAGGACAAGAATGATCCGTTCCGTCTGATGGGCTTTGGACACCGCGTCTATAAAAACATGGACCCGCGTGCCGCCGTTATGCGCGAAAGCTGCTATGAAGTCTTGGAAGAACTCGGCCTGCATGATGATCCGAAACTCAAACTCGCGATGGAACTGGAAAAGGCCGCACTCGCCGATCCGTATTTCGTCGAACGCAAACTCTTCCCGAACGTCGACTTCTATTCCGGCATTATCCTGAAGGCGATGGGCTTCCCGACCGAAATGTTCACGGTGCTGTTTGCGGTCTCCCGTACCGTTGGCTGGATTTCCCAATGGAAAGAAATGATCGAAGAACCCGAACTGCGTATCGGCCGCCCGCGCCAGCTCTATACAGGTCCGGACATCCGCCCGTATGTGGATATCAAAGACAGGAAGTAAAAGCAGTCTGTCATCCTGAGCGCAGCGAAGGATCTCATGGGATCCTTCAGTCGCTACCGCTCTTTCAGGATGACATAAACGACAACACAAACGCCGCCGCTTTTTCAGACGGCGTTTTTGGTTGGCCATAACCAAGTCTAAACCTAATATGGTCGAAATCACCGATCTGCTTCGCCGGGTTCTGATACAGGCGATACGCCTCTTCCGCGATTGGCTCGGGCTTGCAATCAGATTGAAGGAACTCCGGCACCACCTCGGCACCCTCCATGATATTGGCAAGGTGCGCATATTTCACCTTGATCAGCCTGCGTATCATAAAGGCGGTGAACGGACTGGCGCGATAGGCAATCACATGCGGAACGCGCATTGCCGCGAGCTCTAGTCCAACGGTCCCGCTGACAGCGAGCGCGACATTCATGGATGCAAACGCATTCCACTTGTCTGCCGGATCATCGACGATGTGAATAGGCCCCGGCGCATCGCGGAGCAGTTCGAACACGGCATTCTTCACATGCGGCAATGTCGGCGCAACGATATGGGCGTTAGGCCCAATACGCTCCGCGATCTTAAACGCGGCATCACGAAGATCTTTACCAACGCGTTTCAGTTCTCCTTTGCGGCTGCCGAACAGAACACCGACAATCGGGTCACCGCCCGCAATGCCGTATTCTTCGCGGAACGCGGCTCCACTGGCCTCCATCGCGCCACCTTCGACCAACGGATGGCCTGCGGCTATGGTCTTCAATCCGTGACGTTCGAAATACGGCGGCTCAAAATCGAACAAACAGATCAATCCATCGACAAGCTTCGCAAGCTTCTCCGCACGCCCTTCGCGCCACGCCCATACGCTCGGCGCGACATAGTGTATGAATTTCGGCGGCGTATCAGTGCGCTTCTTCACGGCTTTGATGACGCGGAACACGAAGTCCGGCGAGTCAATGGTCACAACGATATCGGGCTTGGCTTCAAGAATGAACTCCGCCGTCTCCCGGATGCGGCGCAAAATCGTAGGGAGATTGGGCAGGACTTCCGCAATCCCCATCACCGCCAGATCTTCGTATGGGAACAGGCTATCAATGCCCGCCGCCTTCATATGCGCACCGCCGACACCGGACAATACGATATCGGGTTGCGCAGCCTTGAGCGCCTTCGCCATTTGCCCGCCAAGGAAATCGCCGGACGGCTCACCCGCTATGATGCAAACGCCCGCACTCATAAGCCCACCACAAACAATCCGGCCTCATCCGCCATTGCAATCGCCTCTTCACGGTTTGCAATCAATGTCGCGCCGGCCTCTACCGCTATACCGGCATAGCCAAGCTCGGCACACAGGCGTACGGTGCGGCGGCCAACGGTCGGCATATCGAGTTTGCGGTCCTGCTGCGGCTTGCATGTTTTCACAAGGATTGCGCCGCGCACCGGATTCCGTCTCAACATCGCATCGGTGCCGTCCGCATCTTCTTCGGCAATCACCGCGCCCTCATGCACGACAACGCATTGGCCGGCATCGCGCAAACCCAATGCCTTCGCGGCGGCAAAGCCGATAGAGACATCAGTCTGCTGCTGCTCGCTCGGCGCATGTTTGCCGAGAACGCCTTGCGCGGCCAACAAATCAGGGAGAAATTCATGAATGCCATGGATGGTGAAACCTTCATCTTCCAGCGCATAACGGATGGCCTTCAGCAACCCATCATCGCCCATTGCCTTGAACCCGATCCGTGCAAAGAATTTGGCGGTATAGAAATCGGGCCGCAACTCCCACGCCGACGGGCGCTTGATAGAGCCTATGAGGACAAGATCGTTGCAACCCTGTTCTTTGAATAACCTGACCATCTTCCCCGCTTCACCAAGGCGCATCACGGCATGGTCGCGGCCCGCAAACGCAGCCCCATCCGTATGGTTGTTAAACCCAATTGTGAATGTCGGGATAGAATGCGCATCGCAAAAATGTTGCAGACGCACCGGCAAATCACCGCCGCCCGCCACAATACCGAGCTTATGGGGATAGGTTTCCATGGCGCTACGCCGCGTGCTTGCGGTCAGGCTGGCACAAGCCGAACCGTTCCTTTTCACGCGCGAATTTCAGGACCTGAAGAACGACTTCATAATTCTCGTATTCTTCTTCCATCTTGTTCAGGCGCTGTTCGAATGTGCCTTGGGAATCGTCGAACAACTGGCGCGTGGCCTTGTTCAAAACCTTGATCGTGTTCTTGTCGAACCCGCCGCGCTCAAGGCCAATCAGATTCAATCCGGCAAGGCTTGCGCGTTCCCCCTTCACGCGGCCAAAGGGGATCACATCGCTTTCAACGCCCGACATCCCGCCGATCACGGCATAAGATCCGATGCGGATGAATTGGTGCACGGCGGACAGGCCGCCGATCAAAACATGGTCACCGACAATCACATGCCCGCCGAGCGTGGCATTGTTCGCCATGATCACATGGTTGCCGATGATGCAATCATGCGCGACATGGATCGCGACCATGAACAAGTTGTTATCGCCGATGACGGTTTTCATGCCGCCGGTTTCGGTGCCGGGATGCATCGTTGCGTGTTCACGGATGGTGTTGTTCTTGCCGATGATAAGCTGCGATGGCTCGCCACGATATTTCAAATCCTGCGGCGCGGCGCCGATGACGGCAAAGGGATAGATTTTTGTGCCTTCGCCAATGTTCGTGCGGCCATCGACCACAACATGGGATTTCAATTCGACATTGTCGCCAAGGATCACATCCGGCCCGATCGTACAGTACGGGCCGATAGAAACGCCCGTCCCGATCTGGGCACGCGGATCCACAATGGCGGATGGGTGAATATTCGTCATTTCAAAGGGATAGCAAGCCCTTGAAAAGACTGCCAATCACAAGAGATTGCGGAATGTTACAAAGATTTATGCGGGGCCTGCGGTACGATCCATGATCATCGCGCTGAAGACCGCTTCGGCGCAGACCGTATCGCCGACCATTGCACGCCCGTTGAATTTCCACACATTGCGGCGGTTCTGGATTTTTTCGACATGGATGTGCAGCGTATCGCCCGGCGTCACGGGCTTTCTGAACTTCGCCTCTTCGATCGACATGAAATAGACGATCTTGCCTTTGGCTTCCTCGCCCAGCGTATGGACGACGAGCGCAGCCGATGTCTGCGCCATCGCCTCGACAATCAACACGCCTGGCATGACGGGCCAGCCCGGAAAGTGCCCCTGAAAATGCGGCTCGTTAAACGTAACGTTTTTAAGCCCCACCGCCCGCTCGCCCGGAACAACGTCCAGCATGCGGTCGATCAGCAGGATGGGATAGCGGTGAGGGATCATCTCCATCAGGCTAACGATATCGAATGTTTGTATATTCTCTGACATGGTCATTGTTTTTATTCGTTTTTTTGGCGGGTCGTCAATCGTTTTAACGCAATGACCTGCCGCATGAATTCCTTAACGGGCACGGCGGGTGCGCCCAGTTGTTCTTCCCCGGCCGGAACATCTTTCATCACGCCGGCCTTGGCACCGATCCGCGCCCCCATGCCGATGCGCAAGTGGCCCGCAACCCCGGCCTGCGCCGCCAGCACGGCATAATCTTCCAAAACGGTGCTGCCCGCCACGCCCGATTGCGCGATCAGGATACAGCCTTTGCCAATGCGCACGTTGTGGCCAATCTGGACCAGATTATCGATCCATGTCCCCGCCCCGATCACGGTATCGGGGCCCGCGCCGCGGTCGATGGTGGAATTGGCCCCGATCTCGACATTGTCGCCGATAATCACGCGCCCCAGTTGCGGCACCTTTACATGGCCGGCGGGGTCAATGGCAAAGCCGAACCCGTCCTGCCCGATCCGCACACCGGGATAAAGGCGGACGCCATCACCGATTTCGGCATGGGATACG
Organism: uncultured Alphaproteobacteria bacterium; assembly: GCA_946481075.1. The sequence goes on along the minus strand of CAMLMC010000001.1, from coordinate 393,201 downwards.
GTCACGCACGGGTCGATCTTGCAACGGGCACCGATTTTGACGCCCTCGCCGATGACGCCGTTCGCGCCGATCCATGTGCCTTCGCCGATCACAACATTCGCGCCGATCACGACACCGGCCTCGATCACACAGCCATCGGCAATTTTGGCGGATGGATGGACATGCGCGCCAACGGAAATAGAGGCGGACGGATAGACGACCGGATAAAAGGCCTGCGCCACGAGCGCATAGGATTTATAGGGGTTTTTGGAAATAATGAGCGCCATGCCGGACGGGGCCAGCGAAGCCAATGGCTCCGCGACAATCGCCGCCGCCGCCTTCGAGGCCGCGAAACTGTCCTTGTACTTGCGGTTGTCGAGGAAACTAATCTGCCCTGCGCCGGCCTGATCGAGCGGGGCGACATCATCAATCAAAATATCTGCCGCCGCGTCATCGGCGAGTTTGCCGCCCGCGATGACGGCTAATTCGCCAAGCGTTCTGGCAGGAGATTTTTGAAAAAAGCGTGGATCGGCCATTGAACAGCCTATTCCACCTTAAGCGGGATCTTGCTGACCTTGGCATCAAGCTTGGTCAGAACATCCTTTGTGATATCCAGCGTGTTTGCAGCGATCAGCACGCTTTCGCGGGTCAGAACGACATCATACCCCTTCTCGCTCGCCACATCGGCTGTTGCCTGCACAATGTGTTTGCGCAGTTCGCCCATGGCATTGGCAAGCCCCTGATCCAGAGAGTTGCGACGCTTTTGAAACAGCTTGCGCGTTTCCATGATGCTCTCTTCATAGGCCTTGCGTTTCTTGGCGAACTCCTCGGCAGACAGCGAGTCTTTCTCCTTAAGCAGGGAATCTTCCGTCGCCTTCAGCTCTTTTTCCTTGCCGGAAAACTCTTTTTGAAAGCTCTCTTTCTTGGATTGCAATTGCTGCTGCAAATCCTGCGCCGCTTTGGATTCGGCAAGAATTTTTTCGACATCCACAATCCCAATATTCGGCGCCGCAGCGCGGGCGACGGACGGCAAAGTTACAGATGTTATCAGGGCGGCAACAAGCACAACCACGAACACGCGATAAGTCATAGAAAACCTCTTCTTTAAATAATCGTGGCCAGAGAACTAGAACCGCGTGCCAAAGCTAAAGCGGAAATTCTCTTCCTCGTCATAATCTTCCTTGGTATAGGGGAAGGCCACATCGACACGCACAGGCCCCATCGGAGAACGCCATGAGACACCAAGACCGGCAGAGGCACGGATGCTGTTTTCATCGACGATATTCACGCCCGACACATCATCAAGGCTCCAGAGAGAACCGAAGTCACTAAAGGCATGTCCGGCAATTCCCATTTCTTCCGGCAGGCCGATCGGGAACGAAAGTTCTGCCGTACCGCGGTAGAAATAATTCCCGCCGAGAGCGTCATTTGTCGCCGTATCGCGCGGTCCCACGCCGCCGCGTTCAAAGCCGCGAAGATTGTCGCCGCCAAGGAAATAGCGTTCATTGATGCGAACATCTTCATCGGAAATACCCTGAATGGCACCGGTCTCTCCCATGAAATTCAGCACGACCTTTTTGTCGTAGAATGGGATGTAATAGCTGGAACCGATGGAACCGGAGACATATTTGGCATCGCCGCCAAGCCCGGCCCCTTCCAGATCAAGCCAAGAGTACAAACCTTCGGCCGGGAACTGGATGGAATCGCGCGTGTCATAGGACAGACGTTGGGAAACAGCAGATGTTACACGTTTGCCTTCCTGCTGACGGATGTAAAGCGAGGCATTGGCATCGACATTCCTGATCTCGTTGCTTTCAAGGCGGTATTTCCATGACTGGCGCATATGTTCGGAAAGCGGGTAGCCCATGCGGAGCGCACCGCCGGTGCGGCGTTGGTCGTACGAGCTTTCATCTTGCAGATCGCGCGTTACGTGGAAGGCATCGACGCCCGCCGACATATCGCGGTCAAGGAAGTAAGGCTCTGTGAAGGACGCATCGAATTCCGTGCGTTTACCGGCAATCGTCGTTGCAAAGGTCAGGTCCTGCCCTTTGCCCAGAAGGTTGCGTTCACGAATACGCAGGTCGGCGAGCGGACCGTCCGAGGTCGAGAAACCGGCCCCGATGGAAAGTTCACCCGTGGATTGTTCGGCAACCTGAATGTCAATGACTGTCTTATCAGGCGCGCTGCCCGGCAAGGTCTTGATCGTGACATTTTCGAAATAGGCAAGATTGCGCAGGCGCTGTTCGGAACGTGCGAGTTTGGATTTGCTGAACGGGTCGCCTTCGACCAGCATCATTTCACGGCGGATGACTTTGTCGATCGTGCGGACGTTGCCGTGAATGTCGATGCGCTCGACAAACACGCGCGGCGATTCCGCGATCTGGAAGTCGATTTCAACGGTGTTGTCCGCCATATTGCGGTTCACGCGCGGGTCAATATCGACGAAGGCATATTGAAGATCGCCGAGCTTGTCAGTCATTTTATCGACGCTGTTCTGGACGGCATCGGCGTTATACCACTCACCCGGAACAAAGGTCACGGAATCACGCAGAACATTGCCGTCGAACCCGCGCAGATCGGATGTAATGGCAATACCGGAAATGGCATAGCGCGGGCCTTCTTCCACCGTAAAGGTCAGGTAAAAGCTTTTCTTGTCTTCCGAGAGTTCGGCGACAGAGGACAGGACCCGGAAATCGGCATAACCGTTCTTCAGGTAGAAACGGCGCAAAAGTTCCTCGTCGAATTTGACGCGGTCTTCGTCATAACGGTCATCGGTTGCAAAGAAACGGTACCAGCGCTCTTCCTTGGTGCTGAGTTCGCTGCGAAGCTGATCATCGTCGAACGCCTTGTTACCGACGAATTTGATGCCACTGATGTCCGTAACATCGCCTTCGACGATTTCAAAAACAAGGTTCACCCTGTTTTGATCGAGTTCGATAATCTTCGGTTCGACATCCACGGCAAAACGGCCGCCGCGTTGATAGAGTTGATAGATACGCGCAACATCGTTTTGTACCTTGGTTTTTGTGTAGACCTGACGCGGGCGCAGGCCGATTTCGGCCATCAGTTCATTGTCTTCGATACGGTCGTTTCCTTCGAAGGCAATTTCATTGATGATCGGGTTTTCGGCAACATCGACCAGAAGGATGCCGTTCTGGTGCTTCATGCGCACATCCGCGAACAGGCCGGTCGCAAACAAATTCTTTAGTCCCTCGTTCAGGGAATCATCGTTGAGGTCCGACCCCGTTGGCATATTGAGATAGGTCAGAATGGTCGACGGTTCCACACGCTGCGCGCCCTCGATGCGCACTTCGCGGAGCGGTTCGGCGAAGGCCGCGGAAACGCTCATAAGGGACAGGAAAAGGGTCAGGGTAAAAAGGTAAAAACGGGACATGTCGGTCGCTTCATCCGGATCGATTAGACAGTTGTATACAGTCTAAATGAGTAGATGATTTTAGGGGGGCTTACAACCCCCCTGAAACGCCTTAAGTTAAAGTATCAGCTGTAAAATATCGCTGAGGTTCGCAAATACCATAAGACCAATCAACAAGGTAAAGCCGACACGGAAGGCATATTCCTGCCCTTTTTCCGGAATCGGGGAGCCCTTGACCGCTTCCACGGCGTAGAAGACAAGGTGTCCACCATCCAGAACCGGAATCGGGAAAAGGTTAATAAGCCCCAGATTGATCGACAGAAGGGCCGTGAAGGTCACCACCGCGATCAGGCCGGCGGCCGCCATATCGCCCGCCATCGCGCCGATACGGATGAGGCCGCCCAGCTCCTTGGCGCTACGCGTTCCCGTGAAAATCTGCCCCAAAGCCGTCAGGGTGCCTTTGGTGACTTCGGCTGTTTCGCGGACCGCCGCTCCCACACTGGAAAGCGGGCTATAGGTTACGATGTCGCTGCCGACTTTTTCGGAGATAATCAACAGATTGCCCTGTGTTTCATCATCCGTGCCGAGCTTGTCGTTAAGATCGGCCAGCGGATGAAGGATCAGCACGCTGTCTTCCCCGCCCTCAAGACCCTTGATGGTTATTTCCAGATCCTTGTTGAAGGAGTCCTGTATCTTGCCGACAATATTATCCCCTTCACTGACCGGCGTGCCATTAATCGCGGATATCCGGCCCACATCAAACCCGTTTACTGCCCCGATCAGGCCCAGAAGCCCGCGGGAATGTTGAAAACCGAAACGGTCGGAGAACGTGTCGCGTTCCGGCGTCGCCGTGAGTTCCACTTCCTGCCCGTCACGTAGAACGGTGAATTTCATGGGTGTGTCGAGCGCGATCGCGACCCGCTGGCGGATGTCTTCGAAACGCTGGACCGGTTCCCCGTCGATCGCGATGACGCGGTCGTGCGGTTCAAAACCTGCCAGTTCGGCGGCGGAGCCTTTGACAATAGCGGACGCCGTGGGCGGCGTTACCGGCTGGCCATAGGTCGCATAAAGAATGGATAACAGCAGAATCGCAAACAGGAAGTTGATCGCCGGACCGGCAAAAACGATCAAGGCACGCTGCCATACGGGCTTGGCAAAAAAGGCGCTTTTGCGCTCGATCTCGTTCATTGGGCGGACTGTATCCCCCTCTGCCACGGAATCCTTATGTCCTGCGCTGGCCGGGTCAGTATCGCCATACATTTTGACGAACCCGCCGAGGGGAATCAGGGAGAATTTCCAGCGTGTGCCATGTTTGTCGTTCCATCCGAACAATTCTTTACCGAAGCCGATGGAAAAGGTTTCCACCCGAACGCCGCACATGCGGGCGGTAATATAGTGCCCCCATTCATGGACGAACACGAGAATGGAGAGGACGAGGAGAAACGTGCCGCCATACAGCCAGACATTGCTAAAGACCAGCTGGACGATGTCAAAAATCGAATTCATGATACTTTCCGGTTAGACTGAGTTATTTCCAGTATACGCTGCTTTGCTACGGCGCGCACCTGCTGATCGTAATCGAGAATGGATTGCAGGTCATCCAGTTTCGGACTGCCTGATGCCTCCACCACGTCTTTTACGGTTTCAAAGATAGAGAGATAGCCGATCTGCCCATTTAAAAACGCATCGACGGCTATTTCATTCGCCGCATTCATGGCCAGACAGGCGGCTCCCCCCTGTTCCAGACAATCATAGGCATAGTTTATGGCGGGAAAACGGCGGCTATCGAGCGGCTCAAAAGTAAGGGCCGAAAATTTCGTGAAATCAAATGGTTGGAAATCGTTCCTGATACGATTTGGCCAGCCGAGGCAATGGGCGATTGGCACCTTCATGTCGCTTGGCCCCATTTGGGCCAAAATAGACCCGTCTGAATATTCAACCATCGAATGGATCACCGATTGCGGATGGATCACGACATCGATTCTATCCGGCTCCATGTCGAACAGATACCGTGCCTCAATCACTTCCAAGGCCTTGTTCATCATCGTCGCGCTGTCGATACTTATTTTCCGCCCCATTACCCAGTTAGGATGCTTGAGCGCCTGCTCGGTTGTGACGAATTCTAGCTCCTCCAGCGGCGTCTCACGGAACGGGCCTCCGGATGCCGTCAGGATCAGGCGACGGATACTCTTTTTATTGGATGTCTCCATCGCCTGAAAAATTGCATTGTGCTCACTATCGACAGGCAGGATGATTGCGCCATGCTGGCGGGCGGTTTGCATCACGAGAGGACCGGCCGACACCAAAGGCTCTTTATTGGCAACCGCCACCTGTTTTCCCGATCTGAGCGCGGCCATGATAGGCTCCAGCCCCGCCATACCGACAATCGCCGCCATGGTCCAGTCCGCGCCATCGGCAGCGGCATCAAGAACGGCCTGGCGGCCCGCGGCAACTTCGATATGGGTGCCTGCGAGTAAGTCCTTCAATTGGGAATACAATTCTTCATCGGCGATGACGGCGCGCTCCGCACCAACTTGCTTTGCTTGGCACGCCAGCAATTCAACATTGTTGCCCGCGGTAAGGGATTTGATCCTATACTGCCCCGGATTGGCGGCAATAACATCAAGCGTGCTGGTGCCGACCGAGCCTGTAGAACCAAGGATACTGACCGATTTCATAGGCCGAAAACCTTAAGCGCAATCAGGAAGACAGGCGATGCAAGCAACAGCGCGTCAATCCGGTCCAGCAATCCGCCATGACCGGGAATAAGGTTGCCGGAATCTTTCACACCCGCCGCGCGTTTTTGCGAGGATTCAAGAAGGTCGCCCGCCTGTCCCGCCACTGTCACGAGAACGCCAAGGATAGCGAGTTGAGCCATCGTCATGGCGGGCAAAGCAAGCCCCCCGCGCAATCCATCCAGCCATGGACCGACATAGAGCGCATAGACAATCAATGCGGCCGTGCTGGACACCATTCCGCCAAAAAGCCCCGCCCATGTTTTATTGGGGGAAATGGACGGCGCCATTTTCGGCCCGCCTATCGATTTGCCCGCGAAGTAAGCACCGGAATCGGACGCCCAGATTGAAAGAATGAGCGCAAGCGCAAGGCCCGCGCCATACGGTTCTTGCGAACGGATAAAATAAAATGCGCCGATACAGAGGATGAAATAGAGTGCGCCGAGAATAATCCTGATGGATGTATGCGAAAGATTCTTCGCCATCGCCGTCCATTCCTTCATGGCGATCCCCAGAGCAAGGCCGAGCATAATGGCGAAATATCCGCTCCCTAGGATCAGTGCCGCAAGCACAACCGGCATAAGCACCAGGGCCGATGCAACACGCAAAGCCAGCGAACTATTCAAAGAAAAAGCCAATACGGTATCCTTATAATTTTAAACGCCGGTGACAGCACCGAACCGTCTTTCACGCTTGCCAAAATCGGCCAGCGCCTCTTCCAGATCGCTCTTGCCGAAATCCGGCCAAAGCGTCTTGGTATAAAAAAACTCGGTATAGGCGCACTGCCACAAAAGGAAATTGGATATCCTTTGTTCCCCACTGGTGCGGATTAAAATGTCCGGATCGGGGATATTCGCGGTCATAAGATGGGCCGGGAAATACTCCTCGGCATTTTCAAAGGACGGCTCGCGCCCTGCCTCTATCATCTGGCGGGCATAAGCGGCAGCGGCGGCGATAATTTCCTGCCGCCCGCCGTAATTCAGGGCGATCGTCAGGAAAAGTTTGTCGTTATCTTTCGTCAACTGTTCGGCATTTTCGATCAATTCAACAATATCGGCCGATAATTCTTTGCGCGAACCGATAACCTGCAAGCGGACATTGTTGCGATGAAGATCCGCCGTTTGCGAGCGCAGATACATGCGAAGCAAACGCATCAATTCATTCACCTCTTCCACCGGCCTGCTCCAGTTCTCCGAAGAAAATCCGAACAAAGTAAGATATTTGATATCGAGGTCGGCGGCGGCCTGCACCGCGCGCTTACAGGCCTCTATCCCCTGATGATGGCCAGCCGTGCGCGGAAGGCCGCGGCTTTTCGCCCAGCGGCCGTTCCCGTCCATTATAATGGCAATGTGTTGCGCGGCTGTCATCATGGGGCTTTCAGGCATCAGACCGTCATAATATCTTTTTCTTTATCGGAAAGCATCTGGTCGATCTTTTTGATCGCTTCGTCGGTCAGCTTCTGGACTTCGCCTTCAAGACGCTTGATCTCATCCTCGGATGTGCCTTCGCTTTTAAGTTTTTTGAGGGCTTCCATACCATCGCGGCGGACGTTGCGAACGGCGACACGTGCATTCTCGGCATATTGTCCAGCCACTTTTGTCAAATCCTTGCGCCGCTCCTCGTTCAACTCAGGCACGGCAATGCGGATCAGGTTTCCATCCGGTGAAGGATTTAAACCGAGATTAGCATCACGAATGGCCTTCTCAACCGCCTTGACGGATCCAGAATCCCACACAGTAACGGTCAACATGCGTGGTTCGGGCACGGATACGCTACCGACCTGATTGAGGGGCATACGTGATCCATAAACATCCACCGTAATCGTATCCAGCATGGCAGAGCTGGCACGGCCTGTACGCAGACCGGAAAATTCGTGTTTCAACGCATCGGCGGAGGCATCCATCTTGCGTTTCAGTTCATCTTTGCTAAATGACATTGGTTGGTTCCTCTGTTGTTATTGGTTAGTTGGTAACGGTTGTAAACGTGCCCTCTCCGGACAGGGTTTTTGCAAAATTACCTTCCTGGCGGACATTGAACACAACGATCGGAATATTGTTTTCACGCGCGAGGCTGATCGCCGTTGCATCCATGACCTTCAGGTTTTTTGTCAGGACGTCCATATAGGTAATGGTATCATAGCGTGTTGCGGTCGGGTCCTTCTGCGGGTCGGCTGTATATACGCCATCAACCTTTGTGCCTTTCAGCATCGCATCGCAATTCATTTCGGACGCGCGAAGTGCCGCCGCTGTATCGGTTGTAAAATACGGGTTGCCCGTACCTGCGGCAAATATCACCACGCGCCCCTTTTCCATGTGACGCATCGCCTTACGGCGAATATAGGGTTCGCAAATCGTAGACATCGGAATGGCCGACATAACACGTGTGTTGATCTTGAGCTGCTCAAGCGCGTTTTGCAGGGCGAGCGCGTTGATAACGATGCCGAGCATGCCCATATAATCAGCCTGCGTCCGGTCCATCCCCGCCGCGGCACCGGATACACCGCGGAAAATATTCCCCGCGCCGACAACCACGCAAACTTCGACCCCCATATCGACGGCCTCTTTGATATCGCGGGCGACGCGGGCGACCGTTTCCTGATGCAGGCCGAACTCATTCGGTCCCATCAAAACTTCACCGGACATTTTCAAAAGGACGCGTTTGTATTTCGCTTTGGCGGATAGTTCATGTTTGGGCGTCGGCTGCATTGTCATAATATATTCATTCGCACGGAGGTTAAAAACGGCCCTAAAATAGGGTAAGACGCTAAAACTGTCCACCTTTACAAACGGTTTTCATCAAAAAAGCCTCCCGGGAAAGGGAGGCTTTGACGTGGATACAGTTTCAGAACAACCTATGCCCTTAATGATGGCCATGATGATGCGCGTCTTTTGCGTCCGTCTTCACTGCCTTCCCGGGCTTTGCGCCATGAGAACCATGAGCGCCATGCGCCATCCCTTCCATTCCATGGATCATCGATGGATCAATCTTGATATCGTCCGGATTGCCCGGGTAATCCGCAATAACTGATTTCATGAAAGAAATATCAAGCTTCTGGTCCTTCAGGATATCAACGCACAACAGGCGAAGATATTTGTTGTCCGCCGCAGGATCCGACAGATAATCGTTGCACATGGTCAGCGCGCCTTCATGGTGGACGATCATCGCCTTGGCAAAGCGGACATCTTCGGCGCTCACCGGCCCACCGCCCCAAAGAACAGGCAACGGCGCACGAATAAAACGCTGTTTCTGGGCCAGGCCCTGCGCCGCTACTTGCCGCCATTCGCTTCCGTGGTGCGGAGCCTCGGGTTTCATGAAACCCTCAACCGTATCGAGCATGCCGATCTCAAACGTCTGGTTGTGGATGATACCTTTTGCCAGCTTTTTCAGGCGCGGGTCGGATGCCCCGCTACTTTTCAAATATTCTTCGGACATGGTCAGCGCTCCAGCATGATGCGGGCGCATACCGGCAATAAAATCAAGATCCGCTTTACGCTGTGCTGCGCCCACATTGCCATACCAGGGTTTTAAAACGGGCGGTTTGTCCGGCGTATAATCAGGCTCGACAGCGGCTTGTGCCGAAAAGGGAATAAACGCAGCGCCAAGCAGCATAAGGGTAAGTATTGTTTTCATAGCAATCTCCTCTGTCCTTATTGTACCGCTTGAAACTTGGCGAAAATGTGACCCGCATAAAAAACCCGGCATAGCGCCGGGTTTTGCTTAAACGGTTTGTAGGTAAAGCCAGCCGGAATAGCCGATATATAAGGACAGCATGAATATCCCCTCCCCGCGGCTCAACCGGTGTCCGGTCTTCAAAACGATGGCAAGCAGAACCGCCGTCGCCAGCATCACCCAGACATCGCCCGCCGCTATGTTTGGCGCAACCTCGACCGGCGAAATCATGGCCGAAATCCCCAGAATGCAAAGGATGTTGAACAAATTGCTGCCGAGAATATTACCGATAATGATATCGGTATGCTTGCGCCATGCGGCAACAACGCCAGTTGCAAGTTCAGGCAAGGACGTCCCTACAGCAACCAAAGTTAATCCGATGATCGATTCCGGAATGCCAAATCCACGGGCGATGGATGTTGCCCCTTCCACCAGCAAGGTCGCTCCGCCCGCAAGGAGCGCAAGACCGCCGACAGTATAAAGGATGGATTTCCAAAGCGGGTACGGCGCGGCGCCTTCGATATCCTCTTCAATATGATGAATGGTTTCTTCGCGTTCCGCTGCGGTCTTCATGCGGTCCTGACGATAGGAATAAAAAAGATATCCCGTCAAAAGCAGCAATAACACCGCGCCGAAAACGAAATTGATAACCCCGGTCAAAACCATCGCACACAACAGCGCGCTTACGGCAATCCCGATTGCGGCATCCCTGAACACGGTGCGGTCACTTACCACCATCGGGCAGATGATGGCGCATATACCAAGAATCAAAAGCACGTTGGCGATATTGCTTCCCACCACATTTCCAAGAACAATTCCCGATGCCTGATCCAATGCGGCCTTCACCGACACGCTTAGCTCCGGCATCGATGTGCCAAACCCCACAATCACGGCACCGATCATGAAATTGGAAAGATGGAACCGGTGGGCCAGCGCAACCGCGCCTTTTAAAAGCCCTTCACCCCCGAAAAACAAAAGAACCAGGCCGGCAATAATAAAAAGAATATCCATACTAACTTCCCTGTTATTTTAATACTGTTCCACACTATACACGAAAAAACCCCGGCGGAAACCACCGGGGTTTTATCAAAACAATTGCAGTTACGCGCTGCGGGCCGTGGCCGCGACTTCGGCGGCAAAGTCCACTTCTTCCTTCTCGATGCCTTCACCGAGCTGGATACGGGCATAGGCCGTCAAAGCAACGGGCGCGCCAACATCTTTGGCCGATTCTTCCAAAAGCTTGTTGATCTTCACATCCGGGTTCATCACGAAGTCCTGTTCCAGCAGAACGATTTCTTCATAGAACTTGCGAACGCGGCCTTCGAGCATCTTTTCGACGATCTCGGCAGGCTTGCCTTCGGAGAGGGCTTGCTCGCGCAGGACGTTCTTTTCACGCTCCAATGTCGATGCATCGACATCTTCACGCTTCAGGAATTGCGGGAACGCGGCGGCGGCGTGCATTGCGATCTGTTTGCCAAGCGCTTCCAGTTTCGCTTTATCGCCTGTGGATTCGAGGGCGATCAGAACACCGATCTTGCCAAGGTTCGGCGCGACAGAATTGTGCATATAACCAACAACGACGCCGTCATTGACGGAGAGTTTGGTCATGCGACGGATCGTCATATGCTCACCGATTTTCGCAATTTTGTCTGTCAGGTTTTCGGAAACCGGCTTGCCGCCCATATCGGCGGACAAAAGCGCATCGACATTATCGACGCCAGCAGCTTTTTCCGTGACGGCGCGGACGAATTCCTGGAATTCTTCGTTACGGGCAACGAAATCCGTTTCGGAGTTCACTTCAACAACGACGCCTGTCTTGCCGTTTGTCGCAATAGAGACAAGACCTTCGGCCGCCGTGCGGGAAGATTTCTTGGCGGCCTTCGCAAGACCTTTAGTACGCAGCCAGTCTGTCGCGGCTTCGATATCGCCGTTGTTTTCAACAAGTGCGTTTTTCGCATCCATCATGCCTGCGCCTGTGGATTCGCGGAGTTGTTTCACCATCGATGCTGTAATTTCAGCCATTTTTCTGTGTTCCTTTCTTAAAGTAAGTCCTCTCCCTTCAGGGAGAGGATTTAGGTGAGGGCCCTCACCCCGGCCCTCTCCCTGAAGGGAGAGGGAGTGTGATTGAATTATGCGTTCGCGACCTTTGCGGCTGGCTCTTCTGCAGACGCTTCCGGCAATGTCACTTCGACATTGGTGGCGGCGCCGATATCCTTGCCGGATTTGCCGAGTTCGGCTTGCAGGCCATCGAGAATAGCTTCGGCAACCAAATCGCAATACAGCTCGATCGCGCGCAAAGCGTCGTCATTGCCCGGGATCGGGTAGTCAACGCCAAGCGGAGATGAGTTGGAATCGAGGATCGCGAAAACCGGAATGCCGAGCTTGTTCGCTTCCTCAACGGCAAGGTCGTCCTTGTTGACGTCGATGATGAACATCGCGTCCGGCTGGCCGCCCATTTCCTTGATCCCGCCGAGGGATAGTTCCAGCTTGTCGCGCTCGCGCGTCAGCATCAGGACTTCCTTCTTGGTCAGGCCTTGCGGGCTTGCCAGTGTCTGTTCAACTTCGCGCAGACGGTTGATCGACACGGAAATCGTTTTCCAGTTCGTCATCATGCCGCCGAGCCAGCGGTGGTTGACGTAGTATTGGCCGCAGCGTTTTGCCGTTTCGGCAACTTTGTCCTGTGCTTGGCGCTTTGTGCCCACGAACAGAACGCGGCCACCATTTGCCACGATGTCGCGGATCGCTTTCAGCGATGTGTTCAGCATAGGAACGGTTTGTTGCAGGTCGAGAATGTGGATGCCGTTACGTACACCAAAGATGTACTGGCGCATTTGTGGGTTCCAGCGGCGTGTGTGGTGACCGAAATGTACGCCTGCTTCGAGCAATTGGCGCATGGTAAAAGATGGCATAGCCATAGGTGGTTCTCCTTTTAAGTACCGGTTATATCCTCGGCAAGCCTTGGTTTTTCAATGGGTTAGATCAAAAACACCGGGTAAGGAACTTGCCTGTGAATTTACAATTGGGGGTTATATGCCAATATTATACGCGGAAATCAAGGGAATTTCTCACTTTTAATTGACATAATATAGACAATGCTTTATCTTACTTAAAAAAATAAGAGGTAACGAGCATGACACTGGATGAACGTGTAAATCTGGCCAGAAAAGAAGGTATTCTTGATATGGCAGGGACATCGAGAACTTTTGGTTTGGCCGTCTTTGATTTAAGGGAAATACCGCGTCATGAGCGGCAACAATCCCCAATTGATAAATTTGCTCCCGTCCAGCCTGTGGGAAGCCCTCTTAGAATTGATAGAACATTCGGAGAGTAATATCTATCGCTCCGCAATGCGGATTACGCCCGGCGTGGCGCGGATGGCATTGATGGCGGCTGGCGACATCGACCAACGCCCCTTGACCTTGAGCTCGGCGACCTCCCCGCCGTCCATATAGGCATAGACGGTGACCTTGACATTCCCCTGCCCCTCGACCGAAATCAATTCCTTGATTTTGGCCGCCGGTGCCGCTGCGTCGATATGCACTGCAAGCTCGGAAAGTTTCTCGGCCAAAGTTTCATCAAGCGGATTGATAATCTGGCCGAGCAGCCTGATCTGTTCATCCTTCGTATCCGCATCAACAGTGAGCAGCAGCGCCGTTCCAGGCTCCAGGAAAGATCGTGAGCGTGATAGCGTTTCGGAAAAAATCATCACCTCATACACGCCGGTCGCATCCGACATTTGCAAAAAGGCGAATTTGTTGCCCGACTTGGCGGAAACCTTTTCGACTTTTTTGATGAGGATACCGGCCATTTGCACACGGTTTGTCGGCTTGCGGTCCAGTTCATCGGCAAGGCGCGAGAACGGCACAATCTTCATTTTCTCAAGCTGGGCCACTTTTGTATCCAGCGGATGCGCCGACAAATAAAAACCAACGGCGTCGAATTCATAGCGCAGCTTTTCAAGCGGGTCCCATTCCTGCACGTCCTTCATGGGCGGTAATTCGGCGTTACCGCTTCCCGCATCGCCAAAGAGGCTGACCTGTCCACTCTCCCGCTCTTCCGCCTGTGTCTGAACATGGCGAAGCAGCGCTTCCATATTCTCATGCAGTTCTGCCCGTTTGGGATAGAGCGTGTCGAAGGCGCCGGCGCAGATTAGCTGTTCGAATGATTTCTTGTTCATCACCTTCGCATCAAGACGGTTGATGAAATCTTTAAAATCCCTGAACTTGCCATTGCTGTTGCGTTCGCCGACAATTTTTTCCATCGCGCCATGGCCAACGCCTTTGAGCGCCGCGAGAGCATAAAGAATAGAGCCATCACGAACTTCAAACATTACACCGGATTCATTGATGTTCGGCGGGAGAACAGGAATTTCCATCCGTTGGCATTCCTGCTTGAAGATCGCGAGCTTATCGGTGTTGCCGTAGTCAAGCGTCATCAGCGCGGCCATGAATTCAACCGGGTAATTCGATTTGAGCCACGCGGTTTGATAGGCGACGAGAGCATAGGCCGCGGCGTGTGATTTGTTGAACCCGTATCCTGCGAATTTTTCAATCTGGACAAAGATGGCCGCCGCCTGTTCGGGCGGCACATTGGAATGCGTGGCGGCGCCTTCGACAAACATCTGTTGCTGTTTGTCCATTTCCTCCTTGATCTTTTTCCCCATGGCCCGGCGAAGCAAATCCGCGCCGCCAAGCGTATAGCCGGACAAAATCTGCGCGGCCTGCATCACCTGCTCCTGATACACCATGATGCCGTAGGTCTCTTCCAACATCGGACGCAATTTCGGGTGAAGATAATCTGCTTCCTGTAGTCCGTCTTTCACGGCGACGTAGGTCGGAATATTGTCCATAGGTCCCGGACGATAAAGCGAAACAAGCGCGATGATGTCTTCAAACCTGTTCGGCTTCATTTTTCGCAGCGTGTCTTTCATGCCTGAACTTTCAAGCTGGAACACGCCGGTCGATTCACCGCGCGAAATCATTTCATACGCGCCTGCATCATCGAGCGGGATTTGCAGGATATCGATATCTTCGCCTGTTCTTTGCTTGACATACTCAAGCGTCTTTTGAACGACGGTCAGGGTTTTCAGGCCAAGGAAGTCGAACTTCACAAGCCCCGCCTGTTCAACATATTTCATGTTAAACTGCGTTACGGGCATGTCGGAGCGCGGGTCGCGATAGACCGGTGTCAATTCATGCAAAGGGCGGTCGGAAATAACAACACCTGCCGCGTGCGTTCCCGCATGGCGGTAAAGCCCTTCGAGTTGCAGCGCGATTTCAATCAGTTTCTGGCTGGTTTCTTCCTTGCCGATTTCAAGGCGCAAATCCGGATCGCCATCAAGCGCCTCCTGCAACGTCACGGGGTTTGCCGGATTGTTGGGGATCATCTTGGCAATGCGGTCAACCTGCCCGTATGGCATTTGCAAGACGCGGCCGACATCGCGCACCGTGTTGCGGGCCTGAAGCTTACCAAAGGTGATAATCTGCGCCACGCGGTCGCGCCCGTAACGATCCTGCACGTAATTGATCACTTCATCGCGGCGGTCCTGACAGAAGTCCACGTCGAAGTCCGGCATGGAAACCCGTTCGGGATTCAGGAACCGTTCGAACAGAAGATTGAATTGCAGCGGATCAAGGTCGGTGATTTTGAGCGCCCATGCGACAACGGACCCCGCACCCGATCCACGGCCCGGCCCCACCGGAATACCGTGATCCTTCGCCCATTTGATAAAGTCGGAAACGATGAGGAAATATCCCGGGAATCCCATCTTCTCGATCGTACCAAGTTCGAAATCAAGACGGTCCCAATAGGGTTGTTTATCGATATCATCGGCGACGTAATTATCGAGACGCCATTGAAGGCCCTCTTTCGCCTGACGGCGCAGCTCCTCCACTTCACCTAATCCGCTTTCCGTTTCGAATGGCGGCAGGATGGGCTTAATGGATTTCAGAAGGAAATGGCAACGTTTCGCTATGACGCGCGTGTTGATGATGGCTTCCGGAATATCCGCAAACATTTTTTCCATGTCTTCGGATGATTTGAAGAAATGGTGTTTTGTCGCCCTGCGGCGATCCAGTTCCGAAATATAGCGCCCTTCGGCAATGCAGAGCAGCGCGTCATGCGCCTCGTGCATTTTAGGGTCCGCGAAATAGCAATCATTGGTCGCGACCAGCGGTACATTCTCGCGATAGGCGAAATCGATGAGCGCAGGTTCTATGGCGTCTTCACGGGGATCATCATGGCGTTGGAGTTCGATATAGAACCGGTCGCCAAAAGCATCTTTAAGAAATTGCAGGCGTACTTCCTCGCTGACCCCATTGATATTACCCCCCGATAAGCAAATCAATCCGTCCGCAACGGCGGCGACTGCGTCATAAGACACAACAAAATCTTTTCCACCGGCACCATTCATGTAGCCATCGCTGACAAGTTTGGAAAGATTGAGATAGCCGGTTTGCGATTGGACGAGCAAAACGATTTGTTTTCCGTCTTCAAGGCTGATCTGACAGCCAATGATCGGTTGCACGCCTTCATCCTGCGCCGCGAGCGCGAATTCGAGCGCGCCGAACAAATTGTTCGTGTCCGTAATCGCCACCGCAGGCATGTTGTTGAGTTTGCAGCGTTTGATCAGATCTTTGACACGGATCGCCCCTTCGGCCAAAGAATAGGCCGAGTGCACATGCAGATGGATAAAGGGCTCTTCGGAGGACATGCCCCACCTTAGCAAACGAGGGACGCCAAAGGAAAGACGCTAAAGGTTAAAATCCCGATCAATACGACAGGATTCGCCCGGCTTTTAGCTCCAGAATGCGGTCCATACGCTCTGCAAGGTCCATGTTGTGGGTTGCTATCAAGGCGCCGATACCGGCATTCCGCACAAGCTGGGTCAACATATCGAACACGCCGTCCGATGTTTCGGGGTCGAGGTTGCCGGTCGGCTCATCCGCCAGCAAAAGACGCGGACTGTTGGCCAGTGCACGGGCAATCGCCACGCGCTGCTGTTCCCCGCCCGACAAACGCGCCGGGCGATGTTCGAGACGATGATCGAGTTTGAGCGTGGTCAAAAGTTCCTTTGCGCGTTCTTCCGCAACGTCTTTGTCTTTACCTGCGATCATTTGCGGTATCACCACATTTTCAAGGGCGGTAAATTCGGGAAGCAGATAATGGAACTGATAGACAAAACCGATGAATTGATTGCGCAAGGCCGTACGGCGGTCATCGCTCACATTGGTTGCATCCTGCCCCGCAAGAATGATCTTGCCAGAACTTGGCTTATCCAGAAGCCCTGCCATTTGCAACAATGTGGATTTGCCAGACCCGCTGGGCCCCACGAGCGCGACGATTTCGCCCGCCTTAATTTCGATATCGGCGTTATGAAGAACCGTCAGATTTTCGCCGCCCTGATGATAGACCCGCGTCAGGTTTTCGGTTTTTAAAAGAATATCACTCATAGCGCAAAGCCTCCACAGGGTCGAGGCGCGAAGCGCGCCACGCGGGATACAGGGTCGCGGCAATCGACAGGAACAATGCCATACCGATCACGAGCAGGACTTCATTCCATTCGACGATCGCAGGCAGTTTGGACAGGAAATAAATCTCCTCCGCGAACAATTCGGTATTCGTCATATTCTCGAGGAAACGCCGGATCGATTCAATATTGGTGGCAAAGGCGATTCCGATGATCGCCCCTACAAAGGTGCCGGCAAAACCGATGCTGGCCCCCGTCAGGATAAAAATGCGAAGCATCATGCCGCGCGTCGCGCCCATGGTGCGCATAATCGCGATATCCTTGCCCTTGTCCTTTACCAGCATGATCATACTGGAAATAATATTGAACGCCGCGACAATCATAATCAGTGTCAAAATCAGGAACATCACATTGCGTTCCACATTCAGGGCATTGATGAAGGATTTGTTGGAATCGCGCCAATCATACAACCGCCCTTCGTTGCCAATCGCACTGCGGATACTCTGCTTTACGCGGTCAATGTTGTTCGGGCTGTCAATCATCACTTCCAAGGTGTTGACGGAGTCATTCATCTGGAAAAACTTCTGCGCGGACTCTAGCGGCATAAACACGAAACCACTGTTATATTCATACATTCCGACATCGAATATCAGCGCAACTTTGTATGCCCCCGAACGCGGAATGGTGCCAAACGGTGAGGCTTTGCCTTTTGGTGAGACAATCGTAATGGTGTCACCAAGGCGCAAATCGAGGTTATCGGCCATCGTCGAACCGATGGCAACGCCGTTCCCATCGAAATCGCTTAAATATCCTGCCTGAATGCTGTCGGACAAAATAGGCTTGGTCGCAAAATCCTCGCGGGCAAAACCGCGCACCATCGCCCCGTTCGATGCACCATTGGCGGAGACAAGCACTTGCCCCTCTATCATCGGGCGTACGCTTTGAACCCCGGCTACGTTTTCAAGGCGGTCCACCATGCCCAAGTAATCATAGAGCGGCCCATTGGAGGCATAGATATTGAGGTGACCATTCAGGCCAAGAATACGCCCGACCAATTCTTCGCGAAAACCGTTCATGACCGACATAACGATTATCAGCGTCGCCACGCCCAACATAATACCAAGGAATGAAAAACCGGCGATGACGGACACGAACCCTTCGGCCTTACGGGCACGAAGATATCGCCACGCCATCATCCGTTCAAAAGGGGAAAACGCCATGGATCAATACGCCTTTGCAATCAGGACCTTTTTGCCGCCATCTTCAAAGGGCATGCAACGGGTCGTCAGTTTGAATTCATCCTTGATGGCCGGCCATTCCGCGGCAGATAGCAATTCCGTGTCGATCTTACACCAGCCAACTTTGCCAGATGCATAGAAGTCCTTCACGGCAGCAAGGCTATCGATCTCGAACGTATGGGCATCACGGAACGACTTGGCCCGTTCGAATAAAGCGTTTTGGATATCATCGAGTACGGATTGGGCAGAGCCGATAAACTCTTCGACACTGACTGTCATTTTTGAGTTTTTTCCCATGTCGCGGCGGACATGAGTCAATTGCCCCGCCTCCATTTCACGGCCGCCGATTTCAACACGCAGCGGAACGCCCTTTTTCACGCAGCCCCACATTTTGTCGGGTGTGCGGGCCTCGCTCTCATCCACCTTGGCGCGAATGCCGATGGCTTTGAGTTTTTTCTGGATATCACGGCAATATTCGAGCAGCGCGGCATCCGCATCATCACGGATCACGGGGATGATTTGAATCTGCACAGGCGCGACTCGCGGCGGCATGATCATGCCGTCATCATCGCCGTGGGTCATAATCATCCCGCCGATCAGGCGCGTGGATATACCCCATGATGTGGTGTAGGCATATTGTTCGGTACCGTTCCGCCCCTGAAACTTGATTCCCGATGAATGCGCGAAATTCTGACCGAGGTCATGGGACGTTCCGGCCTGCAAGGCCTTCCCATCCTGCATCATCCCTTCCATCGCGTATGTTGCAACCGCGCCGGGGAAACGTTCATCCGCCGTCTTTTCGCCGCGGAAGACAGGCATCGCCAGATATTCTTCGGCAAAATCCGCATAGGCATGAACCATTTTCAAGGCATCTTCACGTGCCCCTTCCGCCGTTTCGAAGGCGTTATGGCCTTCCTGCCACAGGAATTCGGCCGTGCGGAGGAACAGGCGCGTGCGCATTTCCCAGCGCAGAACGTTGCACCACTGGTTTAACTTCAACGGCAGATCGCGATAGGATTGCACCCATTTCGCCATGGAATCACCGATGATCGTTTCCGATGTCGGGCGGATGACGAGAGGCTCTTCCAGTTTGGCGGATTCCGCCGGAATAAGACCACCTTCTGGGCCTTTCTCCAGACGGTGGTGCGTGACGACCGCGCATTCCTTGGCAAAACCGTCAACGTGCTCCGCCTCTTTGGCCAAAAAGCTTAAAGGGATAAGCAGCGGAAAGTAGGCATTCTGAACATCGAGATCCTTGATGATCGCATCGAAATTTTTCTGAATGTTCTCCCAAAGGGCATAGCCATATGGCTTGATCACCATACAGCCGCGGACAGCGGAATTTTCGGCCATGTCGGCGGCCCGAACCACTTCCTGATACCAGCCCGGAAAATCATCAGCACGTGTCGGAGTAATGGCCGTTTTGACGTTATTGGATTTCTGCTGGGCTGGGCTGTTCATGGCTTTCCTGTGTCGTTTCTGGTTGCTGTGCGGGGGAGTTTATGACATCTGCGTCCGCCTGTCCATCGCCAGAAACCGGCGATTTTCCGCATAAAACATAGACTTGAGACGTCCAATCCTGCCCATTATGACTGACTCGTCCGTCAGGGTGGATTTCGAGATAGCCCAGATTGCCGTCCAGTTGCAGTCCTTGGATGTTTTGCCCATGGAGGCGGTCCGCCAGATCAACAGTCAAAGGCACGACAATTGTTTGGTTCGCGAGCGACGATCCCGCCGGTGAGTTGATATCCGCAGGCACAACGGCCTTCCCGTGGACATCCACCCCCGGCTGATACGCCACATTTGCGTCCGCCTTATGTTCCGGCAGAAGACGGCATTCAGGAGGAATTGAACTTTCTATGGGCTGGGCAAGGGCCGGAGCCATCCCCATCAATAGAAATACGATAACAAGTTTGATCATAATGCCTGATCCTCTTCTGCCATATGGCGTGCGATGCCCCGGAAATCTATCACATCGATTTGAATGAGTATGAAAACGACCAGCCAAATGACCGCCGCGACAAAGCCTGTGATTATAAATTTTTGCTTGATGCGCGGGTTGATCGGCGCGCCGCCCCATTGCCCGTCTTCCGGAATTTCGGCGGCCTTGTTACCCCAGGGCAGGATGGCGAACAACGCCGTCCAGTAAATCATCAAATACAGAATTATTCCGGTAAATATGCTCATGGCCATTTGTAACAAAATGCAATCTTCTTTGTATAGAAAAATGGGGCAAGACCCCCTATTTAAAAGGGTATGAAAGCGATTATTTTCGATTGCGACGGGGTTTTGGTGAATAGCGAGGTGATTTACAAAACCTCCGAGCGCCTTTTTCTGGAACAAGTCGGCCTTATCTATGAAACATCCGAGTTTTTCCGACGTTTCATGGGCCGGTCGGAAGAAAGTTTTTTTGAAGAGGTGGGAAAGGACCACATGGAAAAACATGGCCTGCCCCTGCCCCATGATTTCAAGGAAAGCCTGCTCGCCCACATTCATACCGAGTTTGAAACGAAACTGGACTCCGTAGCGGGAATGATTGAGCTTGTCCGCTCTGTCATGCATCCCAAGGCCGTGGCCTCCAGTTCTCCTACACAGGATTTGCATTTGAAACTGAACAAGACGGGATACCAGGGATTGTTCGGCGATCACGTCTATTCAGCCCGGATGGTGGCACACGGAAAGCCGGAACCGGATTTGTTTTTATACACCGCCGATAAAATAAACATGGCCCCACAAGATTGCGTGGTCGTTGAAGACAGCGGGAACGGTGTTATAGCGGCCCTTCGCGCCGGCATGAAGGTAATCGGGTTTACCGATGGCGGCCATTGTCCGGCAGGCCATGACCGGGTGCTCAAAGACATAGGCGCACACAATGTCGCCAATTCCGTACGCGAACTATCGGAAATTTTGAACGATATGGTTAAACCCGTACCAGATGCACCGACGTTTTCGGTTTGATCGATAATTTGTGATCGACAAAACGGCGGATGCCGATACGGATTTCCTCGGAAACAAATTCATCATCGCGAAGTTCCGATTTATTCATGTCATCCAGCAAATCTTCTATTTCATCCAGAATGGAATCTTCGAATTTTTGCCCGTCCTTGCTTTCGGGGTCGATCAGGCCCACCGTAGACACTTGCGGATCGGTCACCAGTTTGCCTTTGGCATCCATGACAAGCGTGGCATGAACAGCGCCGGTAAATTGGAGCTTACGACGCTGAGAGATCGCCTGATGCTCTGCCTCGATAATCCGCCCGGGCTCCACGGCCAGAAGGCCCGTTTCGATATGGTCGATCACCTGCGGCGTACCGGGCGATAGACGAATGACCGAACCGTTGTTCGGCACGATGGCCGTTGGAACTTGCGAAGCAAGCGCGAGAGCAGCATGCGCCTCCAGCATCGTGCGCTCCCCATGGACGGCAATAACCGACTTCGGGCGGAGCCACTGCAACATCTGGGTGATTTCATCACGCGCAGGATGTCCGGACACATGGATTAAGTGTTTCGTTTCACGTGGTGAAATAATCCGGACATGGCTTGCGGCCAGATTATTTTTAACTTCGATGATCTCGCGTTCATTCCCCGGAATGGGCCGCGCAGAAAAGATGACGGTATCACCTTTTTTAAAACTGATTTCCGGATGTTCGCCGCGCGCGATCCGCGCCAGCTGCGCCCGCGCCTCGCCTTGCGATCCCGTTACCACGATGATGAGTTTGTTGTCGGGAATATAACCGATATCATCTTCGGTCACGAATTCCGGCACGTCTTTCAAGTATCCGCAATCTTTCGCCGCCGCCGTCATGGTGTGGAGCGACCGGCCAAGCAAAGCGACCTGACGGCCCGTCTGCCGCGCCGCAAGACAGATAGAGCGAAGCCGCCCGACATTCGATGCGAACATCGTAATCGCGATACGGCCCTCACATTCGCGGAACACTTCGGCAAGGCCGCGTTCAACATCTGCTTCGGACCCCGACGTGCCATCGACCTCGGCGTTCGTTGAATCGCCGATATAGGCGAGCACGCCCTTGTCTCCGAATTTTTGAAACGGCTCCGCCTCTGTCGGATTATCCAGCATCGGGTTCGGGTCGAGGTTCCAGTCGCCACTATGGACGACGTTCCCCGCTGCTGTTTCAATAAACAACGCCGATGTCTGCGGCACGGAGTGCGTTACGGGTATGAGCGTGATATTGAAGGGTGGCAGGCTGATTTTGCCACCTTGCTCTACCTCGACAATCTCCGCATCGCGGCAGTCATTGTTTTCGGAGAGTTTGCGGCGCAGGACGGCTGCCGTAAACGGGGTGCAATAGATCGGGCACTTCAAACGTGGCCAAAGATGCGCCACCGCGCCGATATGGTCTTCGTGCGCATGGGTAATAATCAGGCCAACAAGGTCTTTCCTGCGCTCTGCGATAAATTTCGGATCGGGGAGAAGAATATCGATGCCAGGATAACGTTCATCCGCAAAACCCATGCCGCAGTCGACCGCCAGCCATTTACCACCATAGCCATAAACATTCAGGTTCACGCCGAATTGTTCGGCGCCGCCGAGCGGGATGAAATAGAGTTCGTCTTTTTTAAAGTTAATCATACTTGCTTTCTTTTAAGCGGCCTTGGCGTTCTGACGCATGTGATTGTATATCGCGATCAGGCCCTTCATCGTTAAATCTTCGTCATGTTGATCTATCACCTTGGTGCCATCGGCAAAAAGCGGAGACAGACCGCCGGTTGCCAGCACAAAAGGTTTAACCCCCATTTCGGCGGAGATGCGCGCGATCATCCCTTCCACGGAGCTGACCAGCCCCCAATAAAGACCGGACTGCATCGCATGCACCGTGTCTTTACCAATGACAGTGTCTGTTTTACGGATGGCAATTTTGGGCAAAGCCGCCGCTGCCTGGCGGAGAGCCGCCATGGACAAATTCACACCGGGGGAAATGGTTCCGCCGCAATGGTCCCCGTTTTCGTCGATAACATCATAAGTAGTCGACGTCCCGAAATCGACAACAATAGCAGGGTATTTATAATATGCGCGCACCGCCATGGCATGAAGCAGGCGGTCCGCCCCCATTTCTTCCGGCTTTTTTATTTTTACCTTAATGGGCAAATCTATTTTATCCTGACCAACCATAATAGGCTGACATCCGAAATGCTTGTCGCACAACCGATTCAGATTAAAATTCGCATCGGCAACAACCGAACTGACAATCGCATCATCGATATCCTTGAACGCGAGCCCCGCTTGCAAGAAAAGCGGATATAGCCACGACGCATATTCATCTGCCGTCCGCGCGCCGTCAGTCTTGCACCGCCATGAATGCAGGATATTCTCTCCGTCATAAAGCGCGAAAACGACATTCGTATTGCCTGCTTCGATTGCCAATAGCATCTTATGTCACTCCAAAATGAACTTCACCGGCGGTGAAAATCCTTTGCTCTCCATCAACCTCTGCAATTAAAGAGCCATGATCGTCGATCCCTTTGAACACGCCCCGGTAGCTGACCTCCGGCAAGCGAATTGTCATATCCGCACCCAGCCCATGGGCCTGTTTTAACCACGCATCGCGCAACAATGCAAACCCTTTATCTTTCCATTCCAGATAACGCGCCAGAAGACAGTCCAGATATAGGTCGCGGAACTTGTTCACGAACACAGGCTGCGATTTAATGGAATCTAGCCCTATTGCCCCTTCGGGCGGTGCGAAAATGTTCACGCCAGTGCCAAGCACAAGATAATCAACATGGGCGCCGGTCAGCGCACTTTCAAGCAAGATGCCGGAAACCTTCTTTCCGTCGATCAAAATATCGTTCGGCCATTTGAGCGTTTTATGGTGCGCGGATGTGTCAATCACCTGATCGATCGCATCCGATAGCGCAAGCGCCGCAACGAAAGCCAATTGCCCTGCCTTGTGCGCCGGACAATTCGGGCGAAGCAGAACGGAAAGATAGAGGTTGCCCATGGGAGATACCCATGTGTTGCCATGACGGCCTCGCCCGCCCGTCTGTTGAAGGGTTTGAATCGCAAGCCCCTCCGGTTCCCCCGACTCCGCCATGTTTTTGACGATGTCTTGCGTGCTCGGCGCGGTGCCGAGCACCTGCGGACGCCAGAAGCTATTGTTGCTGTTGTTCTGATGGGACATTGAACAGTGACTGGGCAGCTTCGTTGGCGGTTTCAATCACCGGCGAAGGCGCAAAAACAAACAAAACGACGAGGATGACGCTCACGGCCGTAATAGCGCGGCGACTGAAAGGCGTCCCCCCATCGAACTTCGGCACGGGCTCGTCAAAGAACATAACCTTGATGACGCGTAAGTAATAATAGGCCGCAACCACCGACATCACGACGCCAAAAACCGCAAGCCCATAAAGACCGGCACCTACGGCGGCCTTAAAGACGAGAAACTTCCCGAAAAATCCGGCGAGCGGCGGAATGCCGCTCATCGAAAACATCATAATGGCAAGGGCATAGGCCAGCGCCGGGGAATTGCGGGACAAGCCTGATAAATCGGAGATCATCTCTAGCGGTTTTCCATCGCGGCGCATGGACAAAACGATGGCAAAGGTTCCGGCGGTCATGACCATATAGATGATCATGTAAACAAGAACGGCGGCGATACCATCGGCATTAACGGCAGCAAGACCGACCAGAGCGAACCCCATATTCCCGATGGATGAATAGGCCAGAAGGCGTTTGATATTGTCCTGCATAAGAGCGGCAAAAGCCCCGACCGCCATGGTCAGCGCCGCCAAAATCCAGATGATCTGCCCCCATTGTGCATGGGCCGCAGGGAAGGCGTCGAATAGCAGACGGGTGAGCAAGGCAATGGCCGCCAGTTTCGGCACGAGCGCGAAAAAGGCCGTGACCGGAGTCGGCGCACCTTCATACACATCCGGTGTCCACATATGAAACGGCGCCGCGGAAATTTTAAACGAGAGCCCGGCAAGGATGAACACCATCCCGATGAGAACCCCGACCGTCAGCCCTTCGGCCAAAGTATTGCCTATAATGTTGAAGTTGGTCGAACCGGTGTAACCATAAACAATCGACGATCCGAAAAGCAGGAGGCCGGAGGCTATCGCACCGAGCACGAAATATTTCAGGCCCGCCTCCGATGATTTGACATTGTCACGCTGGAATGAGGCAAGCACGTAAGCTGCCAGAGACTGTAATTCGAGGCCAACATACAGTGACAGAAGATCATTCGCCGACACCATCATCATCATGCCAAGCCCCGCAAGCATAATCAGGACCGGATATTCAAAACGCGATACGCCTATTTCCTGCATGGAACGGATCGAAAGGATGATGGAAACCGCCAGCCCCGCAAGCAGAAGCAATTTGACGATCATGCCGAACTGATCGACGACAAACATGCCGCGCAGGATTTCCGTGGGGGCGCTACCGACATCAACGACCAGGTATCCGGCAACCACGAAGGCGGATACGGCCAGCCAGCTAACCAGCGGTGTGGATTTGTCACCACAGAACACGCCGAAGACGAGCAGGAACAGACTGGATGCCGCCAGAAATATTTCCGGCGAAAGGGTCATCAGGGCGGCAGAAGATAGATCGATCATTGGGACTCTCCCGATTTCTGGACGAGGACAGGCGCGGTAAGAACTTCCCCTTCCATCACGTAATTTTCAGACACTTCCTTGGATGTGTGATAGTGGCGCAGCAGTTTTTCAACCGAGGGTGATATATTGTTCATGACGAGCCACGGCGCCACACCGAAGACGATGACCATGACAGTGAGCGGAACAAGATATCCGTATTCCAGCTTGTTTAAATCCGGCATGGATGCGGCATCGGCGTTCTTTTGTTCTCCGAAAATCACGCGGCGATAGAGAACCAGCATATAGGCCGCGCCAAAGACCACGCCCGTCGTCGCGAAGACGGCGACATAGGTATTTGCCTGGAAACTGCCAAGCAGGGTCAGAAACTCACCGACAAAACCGGATGTTCCCGGCAGACCGACAGAACCCAGCATCAAAACCATAAAGACGGTCGCATATTTCGGCATGTTTTTGACGAGACCGCCATAGCGGCCCATTTCGCGCGTGTGCAAACGGTCATAGACAACGCCGACGCACAGGAAGAGCGCCGCAGAGATAATTCCGTGGCTGAGCATCTGGAAGATAGCCCCTTCCACCCCTTGCGCATTCGCCGTGAAGATGCCGAGCGTTACAAACCCCATGTGGGAGACGGATGAATAGGCAATCAACTTTTTCATGTCTTCTTGTACGAGCGCGACAAGCGCGGTGTAGACAATCGCAATAACGGAGAGCCAGAACACCATCGGCGCGAAGAATTCAGATGCATCGGGCAGCATTGGCAAAGAGAAACGCAGGAATCCGTAACCGCCCATTTTCAAGAGCACGCCTGCAAGTATGACGGAACCCGCCGTGGGTGCCTCAACGTGCGCATCGGGAAGCCATGTATGAACCGGCCACATCGGCATTTTGACGGCGAAGGATGCAAAGAACGCCAGCCATAGCCAGATTTGCAAGCTGCTTGCGACCTGATTGTCCATCAGGGTCGGAATATCGGTCGTTCCTGTCTGGAAATAAAGCACCAGAATGGCCACCAGCATCAGGACAGAGCCAAGCAAGGTATATAGAAAGAGCTTAAACGCGGAATAAATCCGACGCGGACCGCCCCACACGCCGATGATGATGAACATCGGGATCAGAACGCCCTCAAAGAAAACATAGAAGAGAATGGAATCGAGCGCAGTAAACGTGCCAACCATAAAGGTTTCAAGGATCAGGAACGCAACCATAAATTCCTTTACGCGTTTCTCGATCGAATGCCACGCGGACAGGATACAAATAGGCGTCAGGAAAGTCGAAAGCAGGACGAAATAGACGGAAATGCCGTCAACGCCAAGATGATAGGAAATGCCAAGCGCCGGGAACCACGTGTACTTTTCAACGAACTGGAAGTCGGCGGACGTCCCGTCGAAACCGCACATCATGATGAGAGATATGCCAAACACGAGCGTTGTAACACCGAGCGCGATCCAGCGGGCGGCGTTATCAGACAGGCGCGGCAGCGCGATGATGGCGAGCGCGCCGAGCAGCGGAAGGAAAATCTGCCAAGACAGAATATGGGACATCACAAACCTCTTACTGCTGGGACTGGTAGAAGAACCAGCTCACCAATGAAATAACACCGATAATCATGACCAGCGCGTACTGGAACACGTAACCGGTTTGGAATTTTTTAAGCACACCTGCGATATCGAGCGAGCGGGCGGCAACACCGTCCGGCCCAATTCCGTCCACGATGTTTTTGTCGGTCTTAAAGAAGACATTTCCTGCACAGATGGAATTTTTAACAAAGACAGCGTTATAAGCTTCATCGAAATACCATTTACGGAAGAACAGACGGTGCAAGAACGCGAACGCCCCCACCACTTTGCCCGGCAAGGATGGAGCAGCGATATAGAACACCCATGAGAGAACAAGCCCCAAAGCGCCCATCACAGTCGGCAGCAGTTTGACCCATAATTCAACATGGTGTGCAGCCTCGACCGTGTCATTTTCAGGCAAGACCTTTATTGAGTCACCCCAGAACACATTACGGTTCAGCGAAGGCTCATGATCTTCTTGAGCGCTATGGACAGGCGGCTCGGCGGGGTGGTCCGCCCCTTCGGACGTGCCGGCTTCGATGGCAGCCTCCGCTGTTTCATGATGGCCACCGGCGGCGCTGCCGACAAATCCGTTATACCCCAGAGCACCTGCGAACAAGGCACCGACAGAGAGAATAATCAGCGGTGTCAGCATCGCTGGCGGAGATTCATGTGCGTGGTCATACGTATGATGGTCCATGCGTGGCTTGCCATGGAAAGTGAGGAACAGCAGGCGGCCGGAATAGAACGCGGTCATAAACGCGGCGACTATCCCCATCCAGTAAGCGAACGTACCGAACCAGGTATGGTCGGCGAACGCGGCCTCGAGCATAATGTCTTTAGAATAGAAACCGGCGAAGAACGGAACACCGGCAAGGGCCAGAGAACCGATCCACATCAGCGCATACGTTGCCGGAATTTTCTTCCAGACGCCGCCCATATTGCGCATATCCTGTTCATGATGCAGGGCATGGATGACTGAGCCCGCGCCAAGGAAAAGCAGCGCCTTGAAAAACGCATGGGTCATCAAGTGAAAAATCGCCGCGCCATAGGCAGACACGCCCAGCGCGAAGAACATGTAGCCAAGCTGAGACATCGTAGAATACGCAATGACGCGTTTGATATCGAATTGTGTCAGACCAATTGTTGCGGCCACGAACGCGGTCAGCGCGCCAACAACGGTAACAACCATCAGAGCTTCCGGTGCATATTCGAACACCGGCGACATGCGGGCCACGAGGAAAACGCCAGCCGTAACCATCGTCGCGGCGTGGATCAGCGCAGACACAGGCGTCGGCCCTTCCATCGCGTCCGGCAGCCATGTATGCAGCCCGAGCTGCGCCGATTTACCCATCGCTCCCATAAAGAGGAGCAAGCAAGCAAGGTTCAAAGCGGGCAGATCAAAGCCGAAGAACATGAAGCGGGCGTCTGCCAGTTCCGCGGCCTTCGCAAACATCACATCGAACTGCACCGTGCCGAACAAAACGAAACAGGCGAAAATGCCGAGAGCCAGACCAAAGTCCCCGACGCGGTTGACCACGAACGCCTTGATCGCGGCGGCATTAGCGGAATCCTTGTGATTCCAGAAACCAATCAGAAGATAGGACGCAACCCCCACCCCTTCCCAGCCGAAGAACAGCTGAACAAGGTTATCTGCCGTTACCAGCATCAACATCGCAAAGGTGAAGAGCGAGAGATAGGACATGAAACGTGCCTTGCTCTCATCCTCATGCATATATTCTGTCGAATAAACGTGAACACAGCTTGAAACGATTGTGACGACGCACATCATGACGAGTGTCAGTTGATCCATCCGTAATGCCCAGTCGATGGCGAAGGTGCCAACGGTAAACCAGTTCATGAGCGTCACTGTGCGGGGTTCAGACCCCAGCACAACTTCCACGAACAAGATGCAGGAGCAAACGGCGGCGGTGATAACGCCGGCGCAGGTCAAAAGCTGGACCGCGCGGTCACCGATAATTTTGCCAAACAGGAAGGCAATCACAAAGGCCACGAGCGGCGGAAATATGGCGAGCAATTCGATAGACATTATATTAACCCTTCATGCTCGAAATATCTTCGACGGCGATCGACCCCTTGTTGCGGAAGAAGATCACCAGAATAGCAAGACCGATTGCAGCCTCGGCGGCGGCGACGGTCAGGATGAATAGCGTGAACACCTGCCCGGTCAGATCACCGAGGAAGGATGAAAACGCCACAAAATTGATATTCACCGCGAGCAACATCAGTTCGATGCACATCAGGATGATAATCACGTTCTTGCGGTTTAGAAAAATACCGAAGACACCCATAGTAAAGAGTGTTGCCGCCAGAACCAGATAATGTTCAAGACCGATAGCCATCATACATCCACTCCTTCGCCCGTGCGGACTTTGGCAATGCTCATCGCCTCTTCCCGCGTGCGGTTATTCTGGTCGTAAATCTTTTGTTTGCGGACGCCGGGGCGTGTGCGGTGCGTGAGAACAATCGCGCCAATCATGGCGACCAGCAGAATCAGCCCCGCCGCCTGAAACGGATAAATGTAATCTGTATAGATAATCTGGCCGAGCGCCTTGGTGTTTTCAACATCGAGCGGCGCAGGGCTACCCGAAGCGACATTGATCGCGGCATCCGGCGCAGGGCTCCAGTTTAAAAAGACGATTGCGAGTTCGGCAAGCAAAATACCACCAATAATCAGGCCGAGCGGAACATATTGCATCGCGCCTTTGCGCAAATCCTGAAACGACATGTCGAGCATCATGACGACAAAAAGGAAGAGCACCGCCACCGCGCCGACATAGACGATGACCAAAATCATCGCGACGAATTCCGCGCCGAGCAGGACAAACAACCCCGCCGCGTTGAAGAACGCCAGAATGAGGAACAGGACAGAGTGCACGGGGTTTTTCGCCGTGATAACCATCAAGGCGGAAACGAGCGTTACTACGGCGAAAAGATAGAAGGCTAAGCCAGATAAAATCATTGATATTATTGCCTGTTTTAAA
Source organism: uncultured Alphaproteobacteria bacterium (assembly GCA_946481075.1). The sequence continues at coordinate 362,600 of CAMLMC010000001.1, read as the reverse complement.
CAACAGCCCTTTCTAATCTCAATAGGCCCTTAGCGCAAGCCGTCGGCTGCATTTTTTCGCCAAAATCCGCCTTGATTTTTATGTCCTGGGGGCGAATACTGCTCATCCTACGCTTTGGGGCAAACTGCTCCGAACAATCCGCTTTTTATCAGCCCTTTTGAGGTACATCATGCTCAAATCGCCGTTTATCGCCCTGCTTTCGGGCCTGATTATAACCGCCCCATCCGCTTTCGCGCAGGAATACACAAGCGACCTAAACCCGTCGGACCTGCGCGGCACCCCATCTTATGCCTCTCCCGAGGATCAAAGCTGGCTATCCCTTGGCATCGGCCGTTATGCGATTTTCGACGGCGATGACGATGCCTGGGATTTCCGCGCCGAATACCGTCACGGCGAGAACTTATTCTGGGAAATAAAACCGTGGGGCGGGGCGGAACTGACCAGCGATGGCTCCTTCTGGCTCGGCGCGGGAATTCTGGCCGATTTCAATGTCGCGCCCAGCATATATATGACCCCTTCAGTGGGTGCCGGCCTTTATGCCCAAGGCGGCAGCGACCATGACCTCGGCCACCCCATCGAATTCCGCTTCGGGCTCGAAACCGGCTATGAATTCATGAGCGGCCACCGCCTTGGCGTTTCGTTCAGCCATATGTCGAATGCCGGTCTGGATGATGAAAATCCGGGCGCGGAAACGCTCGGCATTCATTACAACGTGCCGATCAACTCTCTGTTTAGCTTCTAGGCAAAAATAGCGGCGATATCATCTTCGCCTAACATCCTGTATTCGCCTTCCGGCAAATCATCCAGGCTCAAACCGCCCAGTTGAAAGCGGTGGAGATCTTCAACATGATTGCCTAGCGCGGAAAACATGCGGCGAATCTGGTGGTATCGCCCTTCCTGCAGAATCATAATGCCGTTCTTCTCACCTTCCGGTTTCCAGATCGCAGGCTTTAGCGGTTTGTTGTCATTCGTCATGCAAAATTCGCCGGAGGCAAAAAGCCCTGCCTCGTTGCCTTTTAAAGGGTCACGCAACGACACGCGATAATGTTTTCCAACATGCACCTTTGGGGAAATAATCCGGTGGAGCAGCTGACCGTCATCAGTCAGCAGAACCAACCCTGTTGAATCTTTGTCGAGACGCCCGGCCGTTGACAAAACCGGCGTACGGATTTGCCAGCGCCACGGCATCAGGTCATAAACCAGATCGCCGTCTTCATCGGTGGAGCATGTATAGCCGCGGGGTTTATGAAGCAGAACGGTGAGCGGCGATGGTGGTTCAAGCTGGATACCCTCATATGTGGCATCGCGCATCAGAACCGGATCAAACTGTCCGGAAGGATCGGTCAGAGCGACATTATTGAGTTTGACGAGGCCTGATTTAATAGCCTTCGTCACATCTTTGCGTGATCCATAACCAAGATTGGCCAGCAGACGGTCGAGCCGAACCTTACCACCTGCCATAACGATTAACGATAGGCCGCTTCGGCGGCGAGGTTGCGGGCGATTTGCGCTTCCCACTTGTCACCGTTTTCAAGCAGCTTTTCTTTATTATAGAACAGCTCTTCACGGGTTTCGGTGGCGAATTCGAAATTCGGACCCTCGACAATCGCATCGACCGGACATGCCTCTTGGCACAGGCCACAGTAAATACATTTGGTCATGTCGATGTCGTAACGGGTCGTGCGGCGGGAACCATCTTCGCGCGGTTCAGCCTCGATCGTAATCGCCAGCGCCGGGCAAATCGCCTCGCAGAGCTTACAGGCGATGCAACGCTCTTCCCCGTTCGGGTAACGGCGCAGGGCATGTTCGCCGCGGAAGCGCGTTGACAATGGCCCTTTCTCATACGGATAGTTGATCGTCACGCGCGGCATGAAGAACATGTATTTGAGCGTGAGGGCCATGCCCTTCACAATCTCGATCAACAAAAAGGAATTCAGAAAGTTTTTCATTCAATCACACCTTAATTCGGCAACGCATCCATGTAGATCAACGTTCCGGCAATCACGAGAACCCAGAGCAGCGTAAACGGCAGGAAGATTTTCCAGCCCAGACGCATGAGTTGATCATAACGGTAGCGCGGGAAAGTCGCCCTCGCCCACAAAAAGAAGAACATGATCAGGAAGGTTTTCAGGATAAACCAGATGAAGCCGGGGACAATTGCGAGCGCCTCGATCCCGAATGGCGGCAACCAGCCGCCGAGGAAGAGAACGACCGTCATCGCCGACATCAAAATCATGTTGGTATATTCGCCGAGGAAGAACAGGGCGAATGTCATCGCGGAATATTCCACCATAAAGCCGCCGGTGATTTCGGATTCACCTTCCGGCAAGTCAAACGGCGCACGGTTGCATTCAGCGAGGATCGACACGAGGAAGACGATCAACATCGGGAATAGTAAAACCTGCATCCACCACGGGCGGTCCGCCACGATGATTTCGGTCAGGTTCAAAGATCCAACGCAGAGCAGAACGCAAACGATGACGAGGCCCATGGATACTTCATAGGACACCATCTGCGAGGCAGAACGCATGCCACCAAGGAACGCGTATTTGGAGTTGGACGCCCAGCCCGCCATGATAATGCCGTAGACTCCCATCGACGAGATCGCGAAAAGATAGAGAATACCGACATTGATATCGGCCAGAACGAGCCCGGCATCGACGGGAATTACCGCCCACGCGACAAGCGCCAGGGCAAAGGTCAGCATCGGCGCAATCAGGAACACCGGCTTGTTCGCCTGTGACGGGATAATCGTTTCCTTGGAGAGAAGTTTCAGACCATCGGCAATTGGTTGTAAGAGGCCAAACGGGCCAACGGTCATCGGTCCCTGACGGCGCTGCATCGCGCCCAGAACCTTACGTTCCGCATAGGTATAATAGGCCATCACGAGCAGGATCGAGCCGACGATTGCCCCGATATGTCCGAGGATCAGCAGCAAGGGCCAGCCATAAGTGTTCATAAATTCCGCGTCAATCATCACGCCGCGTCCTTGTCTTTCTTGATGAATTTGCCGAGGTCCGGCGCAAAATAGTTCGGGCCCTTCATGACCTTGCCATCGCCTTCGCGGCGGATCGGTTTGCCATCCGCGCCGAGTTTGCTCATGTTCGAACGGTGGACTTCGTCAAACGCTAAGTCCTTCACGGCCTGCAGACCGAATGACAGGAACGCGCCATCCAGAACATATTGAAGATCGATGAGAGCATCGAGTGTTTCCTGCGGGTCGTTGTTGGCCAGCGCCTCTTTCAATTCATCCAGTTCTTCCTGAAGCAGATTGATACGAAGCTGTTTCGTCTGCTCGCAGGACAGATCAATGTCATTGCGGACGGGCAGCCCGTATGTTTCGTGGAATTCCTGAACCTGTTCCAATGTTGTGCGTTTTGTCATGTTACTCAGCCGCCTCCAGAATTTGTTCGCCATGCGTGAAGATGCGGGAACATTCCTGCATTGTTTTCGACGCGCGTGTGATGACATTTGTCAGGTAAAAGTCCTGAACAGATGATTTCAGGGAACCACCGGCCGCTCCGGACGAACCGAACGCACCCCATTTCAGATGAGGCAGTTGGTCGAGATTTTGGAAGAATGAGAATTCTTCCACCAGACGGTGACGCAGTGCGAACAGGTCATCATACGGCAATGTCTTGCCGGTACGGTCAGACAATGCACGCAGAATTTTCCAGTCTTCTTTCGCCTCACCCGGAGCATCGACGGCCTTCTTCGCCATCTGAACGCGCCCTTCGGTGTTAACGTACAGCCCGGATTTTTCGGTATACGCCGCACCCGGCAGGATGACATCGGCACGGTGCGCACCGGCATCGCCATGATGCCCCTGATAAATCACAAATGCATTTGATTTAATGTGTGACAGCGTTTCGTTGTTATCAACACCGAGCAGGTAAACGACATCCATATCGCCTGCGTTAAAGCCGTTTGTGGATGTGAAACCGATTTCGATCGCGCCCACACGGCTCGCGGCTGTATGCAGGACGTTGAAACCGTTCCAGCCATCTTTCACCACGCCGACACTTTCGGCGAAGGCGCGAACCGTTCCCTGAACGGATGCATCGGCGAACGCGCCCGCACCGACAATCACCATCGGCTTTTGCGCCCCATCGAAGAATGATTTTGCATTACCCAGCGCCGACAAATCACCGCCGATAAATTTATGCGGATAATTCAGGTCCGACTCCTCGCCGATGACGCCGATCTTGATGCGTTTATCGAGCCATGTCTTGCGAATGCGCGCATTGATAATAGCCGCCTCTTTGCGCGGATTGGTACCGATCAGCAAAATCGCATCGGCTTGCTCGATTCCGGCTATACCGCTGCCGAACACATAACCGGCGCGGTTCGACACATCATAATTCGTGCCATCAACGCGGCATTCCAGATTGGTGACGCCGAGCGTGCGCATCAGATCTTTTAGGGCGAGCATCGATTCCACATCGGCAAGGTCACCGGCATACGCCGCCATTTTTGAGGCGTTTGCGGTTTTGAGTTTATCGGCAACAACGGCAAAAGCTTCATCCCAGCTGGCCGGTTGCAACTTGCCGTTTTTACGCACATACGGGCGGTCCAGACGCGCATATTTCAGGCCGTCATAGGCAAAGCGCGTGCGGTCATCAATCCATTCTTCATTGATTCCTTCATGAAGGCGCGGCAAAACGCGCATGACTTCGGACCCACGGGAATCAACGCGGATATTGGCGCCCACGGCATCCATCACATCGATAGTTTCGGTTTTTTTCAATTCCCACGGACGGGCCTTGAATTTATACGGCTTGGAAATGAGCGCACCGACAGGGCAAACATCGATCAGGTTGCCCGAAAGCTCGGTGCCGATCGCGCCGCCGATAAATGTGCCTATTTCGGAATCTTCGCCACGATTGAGCTGGCCGAGATCATCGATCCCCGCGATTTCTTCGGCAAAACGGATGCAACGCGTACAGTTGATGCAGCGGTTCATGGCGGTGGAAATCAGCGGACCGAAATCCTTGTCCTTTACCGCGCGTTTGTTCTCATCGTAACGCGAGCGGTCATAACCGTACGCCACGGCCTGATCCTGCAAATCGCACTCCCCGCCCTGATCGCAAATCGGGCAATCGAGGGGGTGGTTGATGAGGAGCATTTCCATCACGCCTTTGCGGGCCTTCTGGCTTTTATCCGAATTGGTGCGGACAACCATGTTGTCGCCACACGCCATGGCACAGCTTGCGACAGGTTTTGGCGCGCCTTCCAGTTCGACAAGGCACATACGGCAGTTGGCGGGAACGCTCAAACGGTCATGGTAACAAAAGCGCGGGACTTCGATCCCCAGCTGTTCGGCGGCCTGAAGGATACTTGTTCCCGGGGCGACTTCTATTTCCTGATCGTTAATTTTGAGTTTTGGCATGGGATAATACTTATAATCCGAGGGGTCTATAATTTAGGGCCTTATATACCCTTTTTACAAATCCAATCAAAGCGTTTATATGATGTGCATGAGTGATTTTACCCCGAATATCGTAATTGAGAATGGTTGGCAAAATTATGTCCTGCTGGATAGCGGCAACGGACGTAAACTGGAGAGATTCGGGAAAATAACAGTGAGCCGTCCCGAGCCTCAAGCGCTATGGTCTCCCTCCCTGCCCGAATCCGAATGGAAGAAGGCCGATGCGGTTTTTACCAACGCCTCGGAAAAAGAAGATGAGGAAAAAGGAAGCTGGACGCAAAAAGGGAAACTGCCTGAAAGCTGGCCGGTCGAGGTCGAAGGGGCAACCATGCTTTGCCGCCTGATGAGCTATCGCCACATGGGCCTGTTTCCGGAGCAAAGGCCGCATTGGCAGTGGATGGCGGATCAAATCAAATCATCAAGCAAAACATTAAAAAGACCTTTCAAACTTTTGAATCTTTTTGCTTATACAGGCGCGGCAAGCCTGATAGCCGCCGCCAATGGCGCGGAAGTGACCCATGTTGACGCGTCAAAAAAAGCCATCGGATGGTGCAAGGAGAACCAAGAGGCAAGCGGCCTTGGAATAAGCAAAATCCGCTGGATTTGCGATGATGCCGCCGCTTTCGTGGCTCGCGAAATCCGCCGCGGCAATAAATATGATGGCATCCTGCTCGACCCGCCCCGCTATGGCCGCGGGCCCGATGGCGAGGTGTGGAGATTCGAAACCGATGTTGCCCCCATGCTCAAAAACTGCGCGGAATTATTGTCAGACGACGCACAGTTCATGATCCTCACCGCCTACGCCCTGCGCCTCTCCCCGCTCACGCTCGACCATATGATGAAAGATGCGCTCGGCGATCGAAAGGGCACGCGCGATTACGGCGAACTTCTATTAATGGATCAGACAAAATCCCGCCCCCTCGCTACATCCATGTTTGCAAGATGGAGTGCATAATGGCCCGTATTGAACACATCACCTCCCCCTCGAACCCGAAAATAAAGGCGATCAATTCGCTGTTCCTGCGCAAATATCGCAAGGAAACGGGGCTTTTTGTGGCCGAAGGGCTGCGCTCCATCCTTGAAGGGCTGGATTGCGGCGTGGTGCCGGAACAACTGGTGTTTTCTGAAGACGCAGAAATGCATGAAGGGCTGCAACGCGCGATTGATGCAACCTCGGCACGCGGCGGTTTGTGCTTGAAAGTCGGGGAAGCCGTCCTCGAAAAACTCTCCCGCAAGGAAAACCCGCAAATGGTGATGGGGGTGTTTAAGCAACGCTACGGCAGTTTGAAAGATATCGATCCATCCCATTCTAAATGCTGGGTGGCGCTTGAGGAAGTGCGCGACCCCGGCAATCTCGGCACGATTATCCGCACGGTGGACGGCGTCGGTGCGGACGGCGTCATCCTGATAGGCCAGTGCTGCGACCCCTTTTCGGTGGAGGCCATCCGTGCGACCATGGGCTCCACTTTTTCCATTCCAGTGGTGCCAGTTTCCAAGGCCGAATTTCTGGACCTTGTTTCCGGCTGGTCCGGATCCGTTATTGCCACCGCCCTCAATGACCGCACCGTTGATTTCCGGGAAGCCGATTATAAAAAACCGATGATCCTTGTTATGGGCAACGAACAGGCGGGCATTACGCCGGAAATTCAGGACGCCGTCCACCAGACGGTAAAATTGCCGATGAATGGCCGCGCGGATTCGCTTAACCTCGCCATTGCCACGGGGATTATGCTCTATGCCGCGATGGAGCCCTGGAAATGACAGGCTTAAGCCCTGCCATCCTGAACGGGCCATAGGCGACTGAAGGATCCCATAAGATCCTTCGCTGCACTCAGGATGACATCGTTGAAAATGGCTATTTTGGGTGATTTTTCCTTTGTCTTTGGGACCTCTAATCGGCTATGAAAGGCCATGTCCCAACGCATCGAAGTTATCACCACATCCGAAGATGGCCGCGCCAAAACACTGGAAGGCTCTATCGCAAAATCAGGCAAAAAGGCATCGGCAAAAATCGTCGATGTGTACACGGTCGAAGACGATATTGGCAGCCCCGCCAATTTGCAGGCACTCGCAAAATCATTCGTCAATCCGGTCACGCAGAAAATTCTGACGCGCGGCGATGAAGGGGATTTCGACTGGGCGGTGGAAATCGGTTTTCTTCCCGGTGTGACCGACAATATCGGTCACACGGTGCAGGAACTGGCGACACTCACCCTCAATTACAATCAACCTGTGTATTCGTCACAACTCATTCTGCTCAAAGGCCAATTGAACGAGAGTGACGTTCGCGAAATCACGGCAGGATTGTACAACCCGCTGATCCAACGCGCCTCTATCAAGGCCGCGAACGAGTATAAACAATCCGGCGGCATGGAAACGATTGTGCCGCGCGTGCGCCTCGACAACAAAGGCGCCGCCGTTGATGACGTTGATTTGAATGTCAGCGATGAAGAACTAGCGCGTATCGGCAAAGAAGGCATTGCAAATGCGGATGGAACGCGCCGTGGCCCGCTCGGCATGTCTTTGCTTTATATGCAGGCCGTTCAAGCCTATTTCAAAAAAATCGGCCGCAAGGCTAAGGACGTTGAAATCGAAACGCTGGCGCAAACATGGTCTGAACACTGCAAACACACAATCTTTGCTTCACCGATCGACGAAGTCAAAGACGGCCTTTACAAGCACTATATCAAACGTGCGACACAAGACATTCGCACATCGCTTGGTGACAAAGATTTCTGCGTGTCTGTTTTCAAAGACAATGCAGGCGGTATCATATTCGATGACAACTGGCTGATCACGGACAAGGTTGAAACCCACAACTCCCCGTCCGCGCTCGACCCTTTCGGCGGCGCCATCACAGGCATCGTCGGCGTTAATCGTGACTGCGTTGGCTTTGGCCAAGGCGCAAAACCTGTTTTGAACCGCTACGGATTCTGCCTTGCCGACCCGAACACCAATCCGGAATATTATCGCGGCAAGAACAAGACCAACCGGATGCTGGCACCCGAAACAATCATGAAAGGCGTGATCCATGGCGTGAACCATGGCGGCAACTGTTCCGGCATCCCAACACCGCAAGGGTTCTTGTATTTCGATGACCGCTATGTCGGCAAACCGCTCGTCTTCGCCGGCACCATCGGCATGATCCCGCGTGAGATCAACGGCAAACCGGGTCATGTGAAAAAGGCGCAAGTCGGCGACCTGATCGTGATGGTTGGCGGCAAGGTTGGCCGCGACGGCATTCACGGCGCGACATTCTCCTCCGTAGCCCTCGATGAAGGCTCCCCCGCCACCGCCGTACAAATTGGCGATCCGATCACGCAAAAAAAATTCTCTGACGCGATAGTCAAAGATTTACGCGACCTCGGACTTTATTCCGCGATCACCGATAACGGCGCTGGCGGCCTTTCCTCTTCTGTTGGCGAAATGGGCCAAGACACTGGCGGTTTCCATGTCGAACTGGAAAAAGTGCCGCTCAAATATCCGGGCATGCAGCCATGGGAAATCTGGATATCGGAATCACAAGAACGCATGACGCTTGCCGTGCCGCCGCAGAACATTGAAAAACTGCAGGCGATTTTGAAAAAGCGTGGATCAGAAAGCTGGGTTATCGGAACATTTACAAATAGCGGCAAATGCCATGTGACTTGGCATGGCGAGACGATCATGGACCTCGACATGGAATTCCTTCATGACGGCCTGCCGGAAACACCGCTCAAAACAACCTTTACACGCGGCGGCGAAGAGGAACCGAATTTGCCGGAACCGGCGGATTATGCGGAAACAATTCTGCATATGCTGTCCCGCCTGAATATCTGTTCCAAAGAATTCGTGGCAACACAGTACGATCACAACGTTCAGGGCTCTGCCGTGCTTGGCCCGCTTCAGGGTCCGGGCCGCGTGTTTGCGGAAGCCACTGTCTCACGCCCTGTGCTCGATACGCCAAAAGGCGCGGTTCTGTCACAAGGTTTGGCACCGCGCTATTCCGATATCGACACATATCACATGGCATCGGCCTCACTTGATATGGCCGTGCGTAACGCCGTGGCCGCGGGTTGCCCGATTGATCACCTCGCAATTCTCGACAATTTCTGCTGGTGTTCTTCCGAAGATCCGGAACGCCTCGGCCAATTGAAACGCGCCTGCGAAGCGATCTATGATCTCGCCGTGCTTTACAAAACCCCGTTCATCTCCGGCAAAGACTCGATGTTCAACGACTTCAAAGGCTATGACGCCACGAATGAACCGGTGCAAATTTCCATTCCGCCGACCTTGCTGGTTTCCGGTATCGGCGTGATGGACAATATCGATCAATCCGTATCTCTCGATCCCAAGGCCGTGGGCGATATCGTTTATCTTCTCGGCACAACCAAGGACGAACTCGGCGCATCGGAATATTACGATATGAAGGGCCACCTTGGAAACAACGTGCCGGAAACGGATGGACCTGCGAACCTCGCGCTCTATCAAAAGATCAGCGCGGCGAACAAGGGGCATTTGATAGCCTCCGCCCTGCCTGTCAATCTTGGCGGCCTCGGCGTAACGCTTGCGAAGAAATGTATCGCGTCAGGACTGGGTATGGATATCCGTATCCAGAGCGATCTTCGTCTTGATAAATTCCTGTTCTCGGAAAGCACGGGCCGCGTGGTTGTAACTGTTGCCCCGCACGACAAAGGTGCATTCGAAAAAATCATGGGTGATGCCGCAACCAGAATCGGCACGGTGGTTGAAAACAACACCCTGCAAATCAATCATGTCGTCGTTTCCATCCGTGATATGGAACACGCCTATAAATCACCGCTGAAGGGTTTCTAATATGGCCGCAAAATCCCTCGTCATCACCGGGTATGGAATCAACAGCGAAGAGGAAACATCCTACGCTTTCGAACAGGCGGGATTTAATTCACAAATCCGCCATATCAACGACCTGATAGACAACCCGCAGGAGCTGGAAGAAACCCAAGTTCTCTGTATCCCCGGCGGTTTTTCCTATGGTGACGATACGGGATCGGGCAACGCCTTTGCACAAAAGATGCGCCTGACATTGTGGGACCATTTACAGAAATTTATCGCGCGCGATACCCTGACCATCGGTATCTGCAACGGGTGCCAGATTGTGGCCAATCTCGGCCTTGCCCCTGCCATCGATAAAAAATATGGCGAACGTTTTGTGGCCGTTACGCACAATCTGACCGCCCGTTATCAATGCCGATGGGTCGACGTCGCCGTGCAGGACACAAAATCACCATGGCTGTCCGGTATCAAATCCATGCATATTCCGGTGGCGCATGGCGAAGGCCGTTTCATGATGAGTGATGAAACGCTGAAAACACTCAGAGACATGAAACAAATCGCGCTCCGTTTTGTGAAACCGGATGGTGAAAAAGCGAATGGTGAATTCCCGTTCAACCCCAACGGCGCGATGGATGATATCGCGGGCATGACGGACCCGACGGGTCGCGTCCTCGCCCTGATGCCCCATCCGGAACGCGGGATGTTCACATGGCAGCGTGATGATTACGCAATACTGAAAGACCGCGCACGCCGTGATGGCAAGACATTGCCGGAACGTGCAGACGGCCTGAAGCTTTTTGAAAATGCCGGTGCGTATTTCGGCACCATGAAAAACAAAGTCGCAGTCTAAACCGACGGCCGAAGCGGTAGAACCAGGGCCGTGGATTTCTCCTCCCCGTTGTGAAACAGCTTTTGCTCCAACTGGTCGTAGACCACAACATCTTCGCCTATCGCCTGCGACAAGCTCGCGCCGTTGAAAGATTCTGAAATCAGGACGGCAACACCGAACCCGCCCCAATATTGTTTTCCTTTACGGATATCTTTTCCAACGCCACGGACTTTGATAATTCCGCCATCATACATAAATTCCGGCGTTGTTTTGAGTTTGGTCGCGAGATGGGCAAGCGCAATCTGATGCCCCTCTTCATCCTTTGACGGATGATGGGGTGACACAACAACGGTGCGTTCACCGCGAAAAGAAACAACACTCATAATTATACTCTTTCAAAAAACTGCCTGAAATCAGGCAGCCTTCGCAAATTTGCGGTATTCGATAATACGGCGTTCCATTTCCGGGCGGAAGTGACGGATGAGGCCTTGGATCGGCCAAGCCGCAGCATCGCCGAGAGCGCATATTGTGTGACCTTCGATTTCCTTGGTCAGGTCATAAAGCATGTCGATTTCTTCAATCGTGGCCTGCCCCTTTACCATGCGCGTCATGATGCGCCAGAGCCAGCCTGTGCCTTCGCGGCACGGCGTACACTGGCCGCAGGATTCATGCATGTAGAATTGGGCAAGGCGTGCAATCGCATAAACGATATCGGTCGATTTATCCATGACGATCACGCCCGCCGTACCAAGGCCGGAGCCAACAGCGCGGAGGCTGTCAAAATCCATCAATACGGTATCGCAAATTTCTTTTGGCATGATGGGGGTAGAAGAACCGCCCGGAATAACACCCAGCAAATTGTCCCAGCCGCCGCGAACGCCGCCCCCATGTTTTTCAAGAAGATCGCGCAGCGGGATGCCCATTTCCTCCTCGACAACGCAAGGCGTGCCAAGGTGACCGAGCAGACAGAACAATTTCGTGCCCGTATTCTTTTCATCCTTGCCGAGACCCGCAAACCAGCCCGCGCCACGGCGCAAAATGGTTGGCACAACCGCAATCGATTCCACATTGTTGATGGTGGTCGGAGCGTTGTAAAGGCCTGCGCCCGCCGGAAATGGCGGCTTGTTGCGCGGCTGCCCCTTTTTGCCTTCAAGAGACTCAAGAAGCGCGGTTTCCTCACCGCAGATATACGCCCCGCCGCCGCGATGCAATGTGATGTCAAAATCCCAGCCGGAACCGGCGGCATTTTTACCAAGCAGTCCCGCCGCGCGCGCTTCTTCAATCGCCTTGACGACTTCCGATCCCTCACTAAAAAATTCGCCGCGAATATAGATAAAGGCATGGTGCGCTTGCATCGCAAAACCGGCGATCAGGCATCCTTCGATCAGTTTGTGCGGATCATGCCGCATAATTTCGCGGTCTTTACACGTGCCGGGTTCCGACTCGTCTGCGTTGACGACGAGGTAGTGCGGCTTGTCTTTTAATTCTTTCGGCATGAACGACCATTTCATGCCGGTCGGGAAACCCGCGCCGCCGCGACCACGCAGACCGGATTTTTTCATCTCGTCGATGATCCAGTCGCGGCCCTTGGCGATGATGGCTTTCGTATCGTCCCAATCACCACGTGCGCGCGCTCCTGCCAAACCGGCATCCTCGCGTCCGTAAAGATTGGTGAAAATTCTGTCCTGGTCCTGCAGCATGACAAATCCGTTACACTGTTGTTATTCGTCGTTTAGAAACCTGTGCGCCAACCTTGGGTCCGGCAGCCAGCAAGTATCCATTTTTCCGAACCATTTATAACGCCTTTGCCCGATAAAGTCATAGATCAAATCACGGATTTTTTCAGGTATTATCAAGAAAACACCCGCAAGTCGCCAAGGAAAACGCAAATTGCGCGCAATCCTTAAAGCGGCGGTGGATTTATAAGAGACACGCCCGCCTTCAATCAATATTATGGTATTCATATTCTGAAATTGAGGTGCAGAATATTGGGATAAAAGCTTTTGCCCGATAGCAGATTGCAGGGATGCAAACCGAAATTCCTCATTTCTTTCATGCTTCAGGACAAACTGGACGCTGCCGCGGCAGAGATTACAAACACCGTCAAAAAGTATGACCGGGCGATTAATCTTGCACCCCCATGTTCAAACGAACCCTTACGCGCTCCTCCCTTGGCAGGAACGGTTCATTTAGAGGCATCACCCAAGGCGAAGCCGCAAATCCCCATTCAACTTCAGTCATGTCGACATTGGGATCTACCAGTAAAGCAGGTTTCCTGAAATTAAGACTGCTCCATACTTCGGCATAGACCTCGACATCCTCGTACCCCTTCTGGCGCCATTCCTCTTCCAGATATCTGGCGAATTGCGCAACATGGTACGGATTCACACCCACATATGCATATTGCTTATTCCACATATATTTGCGCAGATCGTTGACAACCCATTTTTCCCCGCTTTTCGGATCAACAACCGTATATACTTGCTTACTTACCCTCTTATCAAAGAGCTTCATACGCCACGAGAAATAATGCCCCTCCATCGTCCAGGCTTCCCTACCCGGGTATAGCAGCGGACGCATCGGCAACAATATTTGTATCAATAAAAAGAGCAGCACACAGGCAAACGCAGCTCTCGGGAAAATTCCATCCTTGCTGGGTTTGGCGGGCTTTGCGGCATAGTGGCTCTTGATACGGTCTTTTTGGACAATACACCACTTCCAAAATTGTGAAGGCCAATCAGCCGGGAAGAAAATCAGCGTGGCGGCAATCGTTACAAAAGGGAAAATACCGATATCAAAGGTATAGGAATTACTCAGATGGAACACGGCATATACAAAAAATGTCGCAAGCCGCGTTCTCTTCCATAGAAGCAGTGGTGCGCCAAGCAAATGAAGGGCAATCGTCCCATAGGCCCCTATGGCTATAAACCAATCATAATGGACAAGATCACCAAAGAAATGCCAGCCAGAGCGGCCACGGAGCCATTCACCCAAAGGCTCCAGCCCCAACCAGTCATAATTAATTTTTACGATACCGGCATAGATCAAAACCGTTTCTATCAGGGCCCGAACAGACCAAACACTCCATCGGGGGACGTCACCCCGGCCCCATTCCGGATGACGCAGAGCATCAACAGACCACACCCTGTTTGCCGGAAGCATCGCCAGAAGAATGCCTATCACTATCATCAAATAATAGTGATTCAGGTAATGCGTCATATCTATAAAGAATATATATGAGAATAACGCCATTGCGATGATAACGGATGTGCGGAAATAAAAACCGATCATCACAAAAAAGGAAGCAATCAACATCGCCCAATAATGGATGTAGGCAATGGTTAGATTGGGCCATGCCTCAACCCACGTAAACAACCAGTGTTTTAAATGGAATGGCGTCTGGATATACTTATAAAGGATTTCATTTTCGCCATAAAATAGCTCTAGAACGATGTCCCACACCAGAAAGAAACCGAACGCGATTCGCATGAAGGCCAGAGATTGACCACTGACAGGGGCATCGATTTTTCTTTGAAAAGACGGCACAAACATGGATATAACGCCTCCCCTTGGAATCAGGACACCTTAAATCTTACAGGAAGAGACGTAAAAGAGCCATTAAGCGCTTGTTTTAAGGGAGGTGGCGCCGGTTACTGCTTCGGCTTTGTTGCGGCCGTTTTGCGGGCCCGGCTTTGGCACAACATCCTTTTTAAGACTCTCTAGAATGCTCGTCATGCTTTCAGGTGTCAGATCTTCATAGAAATCGTCGTTGATCTGGATCATCGGCGCATTGGCACAGGCACCAAGGCATTCAACTTCCATCGTGCTGAACATACCGTCTTTCGTGCTCTCGCCCATATGAACACCGAGGTTCTTTTCGATCGAATCCACAATTTTAGCGGAACCGCAGAGCCAGCACGGCGTTGTCGTGCAAACCTGCAGCAGATATTTGCCGACGGGCGCAAGATTGTACATCGAATAGAATGTTGCGACCTCATACACCTTGATTTGCGGCATATCGAGGATACGCGCGATTTCATTCATGGCTGCGACAGGAATCCAGCCTCCATAAGGAGGATTCGCCTTTGCGCCTTCCGTGCCTACCTGACGTTGTGCCAGATCTAGCAAAGGCATACAGGCCGATTGCTGACGCCCCGCAGGGTAGCGCGCTATAATTTCATTTACTGCCGCCATATCCTTGAAGGAGAACTCCTTCGGCTGATAATCGGCATCTTTGTCAAACGTCTTTTTCATCCAAACACTATATCAAGGGATTGGCCCCGATACCTCATTTTCACTGTCGTCCGTGATATCTCACAGCCTTGTTTTGCCTGCAATAATTCTTGCTGCTCCTTCGTCAAAGGCTCCAGCGCGTCGACCGGAACTTTCGCAGAATGTCTTCCCGTAGGCGTTATATACCCCACCTTTACAAGGCAGATGGAGGTATTATGCACCGGTCCGGCATCGTAGTATTCCCACCCGTCAATTCTGGCCATCACACCGAAATAATCGGCATAGGCACCTTTCCTGACATGGGCGGGAAATTGTTCAATCACCGATCAATCTCCCCGAACACAATATCCATCGAACCGATGTTGGAGACAACATCGGCCAGCATGTGACCCTTGCTCATAAAATCCAATGCCTGTAAATGCGCGAATCCGGGGGCGCGAATATGACAGCGGTAGGGTTTGTTCGAACCATCGGATACCAGATACACGCCGAACTCGCCCTTGGGCGCTTCCACCGCTGTATATGTTTCACCGGCCGGCACGTGATAGCCTTCGGTGAATAGTTTGAAATGGTGGATGAGCGCCTCCATTGACCGCTTCATTTCGGCGCGCGGCGGCGGCGTCACTTTATAATCATTCGAACGCACAGGTCCGTCGGGCAGCTCTTTTAAACACTGTTTCATGATCTTGAGCGATTCCGTCATTTCTGCCATGCGAACAAGATAGCGGGCATAGCAATCCCCCGTCTTGCCGACAGGCACGTCGAAATCCATTTTCGCGTAAACATCATAAGGTTGCGACTTACGTAGATCCCATGCGATTCCGGACCCGCGAAGCATTGGCCCGGAGAATCCCCAGTCGAGCGCCTCTTCCGCCGTTGCCACGCCGATATCGACGGTACGCTGTTTGAAGATGCGGTTGCCTGTCAGAAGATTGTCGAGGTCATCAAGGAATTTCGGGAATTGCTCAACCCATTCATATATATCATCGGCAAGGCCATTGGGCATATCCCACGCCACACCGCCCGGGCGGAAATAATTGGCATGAAGACGCGCGCCGCAAACGCGGTCATAGAATTCCATACCTTTTTCGCGCTCTTCAAATCCCCAGAGAGCGGGTGTAATCGCGCCAACATCGAGGGCAAAGGTCGTGATGTTCAGGATATGGTTCAGGATTCGGCCAAGTTCACAGAACAGCACACGGATATACTGCCCGCGCTCCGGCACCGTGATGCCGAGAAGTTTTTCCGTGGCCAGCGCAAAGGCGTGTTCCTGATTCATCGGCGCAACGTAATCGAGACGGTCAAAATAAGGCGTTGCCTGCGTGTATGTTTTGTATTCGATCAGTTTTTCGGTGCCGCGGTGAAGCAGGCCGATATGTGGATCGGCGCGGTCAACGACTTCGCCTTCCATTTCAAGGACCAGACGGAGAACGCCATGCGCCGCCGGATGCTGCGGCCCGAAGTTCATTGTGTAAGGCTTGATCTCCGTGTGCGAAGAAACTTCGATCATATCGTTTTTGGTTGCAGGCTGGCTCATCTTATTTCTCCTGAACCTTTACGTCTTTGCTCGCGGCCTTCCATCCATAGGTCGGAATGGTCGCCTTTTCATCGCCCGGAAGCTGGACATCGGTCATGCCTTCCCATGGCGAGAGGCTATCGAACATGCGGAAATCCTGCTGTAGTTTCACAGGTTCATACACCACGCGGCGCAGTTCTTCATCGTAACGAAGCTCGACATAACCGGTGAGCGGGAAATCTTTACGCAGAGGATGTCCTTCAAAACCATAATCGGTGAGGATGCGGCGCAGATCCGGATTGTTGTTGAAATAAATTCCGTACATATCCCATGTTTCGCGCTCGAACCACCCGGCGGAACTAAAGACACTCACGACAGAATCAACCGGCGTATTTTCATCGGTGGAAAGCTTCACGCGGATACGCGCGTTGTGTTTCAGGGACAGAAGGTTATAGACAACCTCGAAGCGCTCAATACGGTCCGGGTAATCGGCGCCACAAACGCTCTGCAGCTGTCTAAACGCAAAATCCTTGTCATCGCGCAGGACAATCAGGAACGGCACGATGCCTTTCTTATTGATCACAACGCAAAGCTCATCCTTTTGGAATTCGGCGGACAGGATATGCGCGCCAAGCTTTTGCTTTACGAGATTGGCGATGTTCAGCATCTTATCGCTGACCAGCGGATTTTGCGGTTCCGGCGCGGCGTTCTCTTCGCTCATATAACTCTCCTACCGGGCGATGCGCGTATCTTCGCGCTGAATTTTTTTCTGGAGTTGCAGAAGGCCATATACAAGAGCCTCTGCCGTCGGCGGGCAACCGGGCACGTAAATATCGACAGGCACAATGCGGTCGCATCCGCGCACGACGGAATAGGAATAGTGATAGTAACCGCCGCCATTGGCACAAGACCCCATGGAGATCACCCAGCGCGGCTCCGGCATCTGGTCGTACACTTTACGCAGCGCAGGCGCCATTTTGTTGGTGAGCGTACCGGCGACAATCATCACATCGGACTGGCGCGGACTGGGGCGCGGAATCATCCCGAACCGGTCGAGGTCGTAGCGGGACATGTAGGAATGAATCATTTCCACCGCGCAGCACGCCAGACCGAACGTCATCGGCCACATGGAACCAGTCCGTGCCCAATCGAACAACGCATCGGCGGAGGTGAGAAGAAATCCCTTCTCCTCCAGATGTTTTGAAATCGCGGCCGGCACAACATCCTGATTCGACGCCGGCACCATTGGTGTCGTTGTCGTCAGCGGCGCAGCAGGCGCGGAAATCACATGTCTATCGTGGCTCATATTTACTTACTCCCAGTCCAGCGCGCCTTTTTTCCACTCATAGATAAATCCTACAGTGAGGACGCCGAGGAAAACGACCATAGACCAGAAACCAACCATGCCGATGGCGCCGAGGCTGACCGCCCATGGAAACAGGAAGGCGATTTCAAGGTCGAAAATGATGAAGAGAATGGCGACGAGGTAATAGCGCACATCGAATTTGTGGCGCGCGTCGTCGAACGCATCGAACCCGCATTCATAGGCGGACAACTTCTCCGAATCCGGCTTTTGCTTGGCGACCACCAGCGACAGGAAAACAGCCGCAGCGGCGACCACAGCGGCCAATCCGATGAAGATCAAAATAGGGAGATAATTGAGCAAAAATTCGTTCGAAGCCATGGCCTCATAAATACTCCCCGTATCCTTCCAAGTAAAGCCTCATATAACCGTAATAAGCGGAATTTTCAGGGATTTTTGGCAGCATCAAATGAGAATAATTCTCACAAATACCATAAAAAAATCCCCGCTTGCGCGAGGATTTTCTTATACCAGATGCCATTTATAAAAAATGGCGCGAGTGACGGGACTCGAACCCGCGACCCCCTCCGTGACAGGGAGGTGCTCTAACCAACTGAGCTACACCCGCAGCAGGGGGTTAAATAGCCCCACCCGCCCCCTCGTGTCAAATGGTTTTAAGGCTCTTTTTTACAAATTTAAGCGGCAATCTGCGAAAGCGGGTCATTCATTGGCAAATTGAGTGATTCCGCGACCCCTGGATGGGTAATTTTGCCCATAAAGACATTCAATCCTGCACGCAGATTGGCGTCATCCGCCAAAGCCTTTTTCCAGCCCTTATCAGCCAGCGCCAGCGCGTACGGCAGAACGGCGTTGTTGAGCGCCTGCGCGGATGTCATGGGCACCGCCCCCGGCATATTGGCGACGCAGTAATGAATCACATCATCGACCGTATAAACAGGGTCGTTGTGGGTTGTTGCGTGACTGGTTTCAAAACACCCGCCTTGATCGATGGCGATATCGACCATAACGGAACCGGGGCGCATGGCCTTCACCATCTCCTTCGTCACCAGCTTTGGCGCACTTGCGCCGGGCACCAGAACCGCGCCAATCACAAGGTCGGCATCCAGCACATAACGCTCTATTGAATCACGGGATGATTGAATCACCTGCGCGCGGTTACCGAAATGGGTATCCAGCCAACGGATCTGTTCATGGCTTTTCTCAAGGATCACAACATTGGCATGCATCCCAACCGCCATTTCGGCGGCGTGGAAACCGGATACGCCGCCACCGAGGACAACGACTTTGGCTGGCTCAACACCCGGTGAACCGCCAATCAATCGGCCACGGCCGCCAAGATGTTTCAGAAGATAGGCCCCACCGACCTGTATAGACAAACGCCCTGCGATCTCGCTCATAGGTGCCAGTAGAGGCAATCCGCGTCCGTTCGCGCCCGTCACGGTTTCATAGGCGATGGCGATGGATTTTGATTCGATCAGCCCTTTCGCCTGTTCCATATCGGCAGCGAGGTGGAGATAAGTGAACAGCACCTGTCCCTCACGAAGCATTTTGCATTCGTTCGGCTGCGGCTCCTTGACCTTGATGATCATATCGGCGCGCTTGAAAATGTCGGCGGCGCTTTTGCAGATTTCCGCGCCGCTCGCAGTATAATCGTCATCCGTGAAGTTGATTCCCGCACCCGCTCCGGTTTCCACCAGAACCTTGTGCCCATGGGCCACAAATTCGCGAACACTGGCGGGGACCAATCCCACGCGGTGTTCTTGCGCCTTAATCTCCTTGGGAACGCCGACAATCATAGCTTAACTCCTGCCCTAAGTCCTTGATGTTACATAATATAGCAAGCCTGCCTTGGGCCGTCCATACGCAGCGCAGCAAACCCGGCCCCCAAATTTGCATCGCTTAAGCCATTTTTGGTATTTTAGAGACATAATAATACCAGGGGAATAAAGGGCTTATGGCATTCAGAGACGGCAACAGACTTGAAGGACACGGAACGGATGGTTTCAACCTGTTCGGCATGTTCAATTTCTTTGCACAGCCAGTTCAAGCCTCGCCCGATCCGAATTTCTCCGTTTACAACAATCCCGAATTCACACCCGGCCTTGATCTTGCCACGGCGCCGCAGCCAACCTTCAGACAACTCGACCTGTTCCTGAATGTCTATGACAACATGCGCGAAAAAGCGCGCCTTCAAACAGAACAGAATGAAGACTACGACCTGAATGAAACAGATATGATTGCGCAGTTTCATCAATTCCGCGCCAATCCGAATTTCAGACGTTACATGGAACCGATCGCTCAGCGTCTGGATCGTCCGGATCTGCTGGAAGAAATCCCAACAGACAATTTCAATGGCGAATATGTTGAAGACGCCATCCAGGCCGTTGATGAAATCTATTCCCAAATCGAAATTGAAGACCGTGATCAATATCTTGAAATCGCGGGCCTTGCCGCACCGACATTGACTCCGACGCTTTCACGCGCGCAAATCGATTCTTTCATGACGGCCACGGCGGATATTGCCGATGGTGAACATACTGTCACAGAAAATTATGATGTAACGCCTGCCATCCTCCTCGCCCGCAATTCTTCCATGGATATCGCACGTCAACACGCGGCAGCGGAAGCCATGAGCGCGGAAGCCTCCGAAGCCTTCCTTAGCGAATTTGCCGCAGAGCGCGAAGAAGTAAGAACAGAGCTGGAAAACATTAATGCGCCGGTTATTCCCTCAACCGCCGAAATAGCCTCCGTCGCAATCTATCGCGATATGGATTCTGCAACGGATCTCGCCGTTGCCGATGCCGCGGGCGTTGAGCGTGACGTTTATGTCGCCAGCCTTGGCCCGGATGCGGATGCGCCACAAGAGACAGTGGATGTGGCGGCGGAACTAGATGCAACGCCATATCAGGCGGCCATCCTGCCGGAAGTCGTTCACCTCGCACAGGCAGAACCCGCCGCGGAAGAACCCGCCGAACTGCAAGAACAAGAAATTGCAGCTCCCTCTACAACGCCAGTGCCCTCTTCGATCATCGAACGGACCGAGCCGGTTGCTCCCACCCACACAATGGTCGATGTTCCGGAAGGCGGTAGTCTGTGGCAAATGGTTGTTGACCATTACGACATGGAAGATGCGAAGAATTCGGACATCATGAAGCGCATCGAAGAAGTGGCCGCCGTTCCTGAAAATCATGAGCTTCTGACACAGAACGCGGTGCGTGCTGGCCGTCCAGACGAAGTTTCCGCCCATTACATCTACCCGGGTCAGGAATTCAAATTCCCAACAGAAGCAACTCTCGCCGCTGGTCCACAAACCGCCCCTGCTCTTGATTGGCGAGCGCTGGATCGCGAATGGATGCCGGGCATGACGCCCGTGGGTCCATAATCCACGCATTCAACATTTTTGAACTTTTTCCCGCCGCTTTACGTTTTCTTAAAGATGATAGGGCATTCTTGCCCGTGAATTGCCTTCACATTTCCACATTCCGATGGAAATTCCGCCGCACTTCACCGCCAAACTGCCTACCATCAACTTAAAAAATCAAATCTATGGAGTACCAAATGACAATCGACCTGACAGAATCCGAATTCAACGCCTGTGATTCCCACATCATTGCGATGATCCACGATCTTGAGGCAGCCCGTTCAACCATGAAGGCCGCCTGACATGATTTCCTCCAAAGGGAACGACAGAGCATAAGGCGCAGAAGAAACTCTGCGCCTTATGTTTTTATGATTGCCTTAAATGCACGCGGCTACGTTCGATATCCAGACCAGCCACGCGCGCATGTTCCATACGCTCTTACAAAGGCATATTATAGGTGGTCTTGCGGGTTTCCGTTTTCAAATCAGTGTTAGCGTGAAAAAACCTTACTCTCCAATATCTTCGCGGTATTCCGCCACACCCTTGGCTTTGCCGGGGTTAATATCAGCCTTATTTTCCTTCAGATACCGGTCAAAGAACGCCAGCGCCTGCCGGCTGATCAGCCCATGAAACCTTGCATCACGCTGACTGAAGGATGAATGCCCCGCGCCTTCGATCTCAAGATAATATTTAGGCGCCCCGGTTTGGTGCCACGCCTTGTTTTTCACAATAGGCGTTGCGGGCATATCACGTGTGCCGCCCATATAAAATACTGGCACATCGATATCCTGAATCGTTTTGTGTGCCAGATACGGGCCAACATAAGGCGACATCGCCAGCACCGCCTTGAACCGCCCCTCTGCCCATGACGGCCATCCCCCCGCCATGCCAAGCGCGGTATATCCGCCCAGCGAATGGCCGGCAATGCCGATACGGTTTTCATCGATAAAGCCTTTATATTGCGGGTCTTCAAGCATCGAGGACAGGGTGAAGAGAATGTCATCGCGTCTGTCCGCATGTGTTTTATCGCTCCACGCGGCCGGCTCGCGCAAAGGCACCTCCGTGGTGCGGTCATGGAGTTCCCGTTGCTGTTCGAAACTGCGCAGGCTTTTGCAAGCGCGCGCATCTTTATGATCCGGCGCCGCGACGATATAGCCGTTTTCTGCAAGATAAGACGTCAGGAAAGAAGATTGCTTGCCACACCCGCCAAGACCATGGGAGAAGATGATAAGCGGCCACGGCCCTTCGCTGCCCCTGAAATCGGGGGGCAGCCATATTTCCACATTCGGTTCATGCTTGGTGGTAACACGCTCCCGCGCTGTAGATGGACCCGCAAAACAAACGCAAAGACATAAGAACAGGAAAAATCTCATCGGCGCAAACTCCTTCACGCCATTACTCTATCACAATTTTAGGGGGAGGATGGTGGGCGTTGAGAGGGTCGAACTCCCGACATCTTCGGTGTAAACGAAGCGCTCTACCACTGAGCTAAACGCCCTTCTCTTCGAGAAGACGGTTACAAATAGCGATCTGCTCCCCGTTTGGCAAGCACAAATTTCAAAAGAAAAAACCCCGCATTTCTGGCGGGGTTTTTATTGGATTGTAACAAGAATTAGTTGTTAACAGCGTCTTTCAGTTCTTTACCGGCCTTGAACTTGGCGTTCTTGGAAGCCGGGATCTTGATTTCTTCGCCAGTGCGCGGATTGCGGCCTGTTGTGGCGGCGCGGCTGGAAACGGCAAATGTACCAAAACCAACGAAACGGGCTTCATTGCCTTTTTTCAGTGTGGATGTGATGCCTGCGAATACGGCTTCAACGGCTTTCTGAGCATCGGCCTTTGTCAGTTCGGCTTCGGATGCAACGTAATCGATGAGTTCTGCTTTGTTCATGGGTATCCCCTTTAACGGTTTAAAATTACACACCGAACGGATGAAAAAAAATCGGTCCGGAAAACTGGTCCGGACCGAGGGTCAAACTGGCTGTAAGCCTTGAGTTTCCTAGGGCGCGGACGACTCAGTTTTAGGCTGTTTTAGCGGCCCTATCAATGCCGAATAACGCCTTCTCCCTTATTTTCTGCCGATTCCGAGGCTACAGGCGGTATTTTTTCCTTATTATCAGAAATAATCGGTTCCGGTTGGCGTGTCAGGGCGTGAATGAGGACCTCGTCGATCGTATTAACCGGAACGATTTCCAGGTTCTTCTTCACCTTATCAGGGATATCCGGCAGGTCCTTGGCGTTGTCTTTCGGGATCAAAACCTTTTTAATTCCGCCGCGGTGCGCCGCCAGAAGCTTTTCCTTCAGACCACCGATTTCCGTGACGTAACCGCGCAGGTTGATCTCGCCGGTCATGGCGATATCCTTGCGGATTTCTATACCGGTCAGGGCCGAAATAATCGCCGTTGTCATGGCAGCGCCGGCGGACGGACCGTCTTTCGGCGTTGCACCTTCCGGCACGTGGACGTGGATGTTGGTTTCTTTCAAACGGTCGAAATCGATCCCGAATTTATTGGCGCGTGATTTAATCAACATCTCCGCCACAGTGATCGATTCCTTCATAACGTCTTTCAGGTTACCCGTTGTCGACACCTTGCCATCCTTGCCCGGCATAGTCACCGCCTCGATCGACAATAGATCGCCGCCGAATTCGGTATAGGCAAGACCATGGACAATACCGATACGGTCTTCGTTTTCAGATTCGCCGAATCTGAATTTGCGGATACCAGCATATTTGTCGAGATTACCCGGCGTAACAGAAACCTTCTCACGCCCCTTCATCAGGATATCCTTGATCGCCTTGCGGCATAGATTCGCGATTTCACGCTCCAACGATCGTACACCCGCTTCCCGCGTATAATAGCGTATCAGGTCGCGGATCGCGGCATCGCTAATCGTGAATTCGGTCCTTTTTATACCTGCGGCCTTCATTTGCTTGTTCAACAAATGCTGACGGACGATCTGGATTTTCTCGTCCTCGGTGTAACCCGACACGCGGATAATCTCCATGCGGTCCAGAAGCGGTTGTGGCATGCGCAGAGTGTTGGCCGTACAGATGAACATGACATCCGACAAATCGTAATCAAGCTCAAGATAATGGTCGTTGAACTTTTCGTTTTGTTCGGGGTCAAGCACCTCCAGCAACGCCGAAGACGGGTCGCCGCGCCAGTCGGAGCCCAGCTTGTCAATCTCGTCGAGAAGGAACAGCGGGTTGCTGGTTTTTGCCTTTTTCATCCCTTGAATAATTTTACCCGGCAGCGCACCGATATAGGTACGACGGTGACCGCGGATTTCGGATTCGTCGCGCACCCCGCCCAAGGACATGCGCACGAAGTTGCGGTTCGTGGCCTTTGCAATAGACGTTGCCAGCGATGTTTTACCAACGCCGGGAGGGCCGACGAGGCAGAGGATGGAGCCTTTCACCTTTCCTGTGCGCTGCTGCACGGCGAGGTATTCAAGAATACGTTCCTTGACTTTTTCCAGACCGAAATGGTCGTGATCGAGAATTTTTTTCGCGGCCTTGATATCTTTTTTGACGCGGCTGCGCTTGTCCCATGGAACGGAGAGTATCCAGTCGAGGTAATTACGCACAACCGTGGCCTCTGCAGACATCGGCGACATCTGGCGAAGCTTTTTCAATTCTGCTTTCGCTTTTTCGCGCGCGTCTTTCGAGAGTTTCGTTTCGACAATTTTCTTTTCGAGCTCGCCAAGCTCATCAAGCCCGTCTTCACCCTCACCCAGCTCTTTCTGAATCGCCTTCAATTGTTCATTGAGGTAATATTCGCGCTGAGTCTTTTCCATCTGGCGCTTCACGCGGTTGCGAATGCGTTTTTCAACCTGAAGAACGCCGATTTCGCCCTCCATGAAACTGTAAATTTTTTCAAGACGATCCGCCGAGTTGGCAAGCGCCAGCAATTCCTGCTTCTCTTCGATCTTGAGCGTCAGGTGCGATGCAATCGTGTCGGCCATCTTGCCCGGCTCATCGATCTGGTTGATCGAAACGATCACTTCAGGGGGGATCTTTTTGTTCAGCTTCACATACTGTTCGAATTGCGCGACGACGGCGCGGGCGAGCGCTTCCAGCTCGTCATCCTTTTCGGTTTCATCGGGCATCGGAACGGCATTGGCCTCGATAAATTCCGAACGCTCATTGAAAGATTCGATTTTGACCCGCTCTATCCCCTCGACCAGAACTTTCACGGTTCCATCGGGAAGTTTTAGCAGTTGCAGGATCGTCCCTACAGTGCCGATCAGGTGGATATCATCGGATGTCGGATCATCTTCGGAAGGGGATTTTTGCGTCACCAGCAAAATCTTTTTTGATTCCGCCATGACATGCTCCAATGCCTTCACGGACTTTTCCCGTCCAACGAACAGCGGCACAATCATATGGGGGAATACAACGATATCGCGCAGCGGCAACACCGCATATGTTTCTTTGGTTTTGATGCTACCCAGCATATTTATTCCTTCTTCTTGTTCGAAAGCCCCCGGCTAAGCAGCTCTCGGAAAACACCATCTTACCATAGGAAGATGGGATGGATGGTTAATTTTTCAAGGCATTGCCGTTTGTTGGCCTGGTTTTTGGCGGCATTTGCCTCGAATTGAATCAAAATCCCGGCTTTTCAGCCGGGATCTGGAAATATTCGCCGTTACTATTACTTATCGAGCGTTTTCTCGGCTTCGGCACGGCTGCCAACTACTTCATCGATCAGTCCGAACTTCTTGGCTTCCTCGGAAGACATGAAGTTATCACGCTCCATCGCTTTTTCAATGTCCGCCAGTTTGCGGCCCGTGTGGTGAACGTAAATCTGGTTCAGGTTGGCGCGAAGACGCAGGATCTCACGGGCCTGAATTTCGATATCCGTCGCCTGCCCTTGCGCACCGCCCGATGGCTGGTGAATCATGATACGGGCATTCGGGAGCGCGAAACGTTTGCCAGCGGCGCCGGCTGTGAGGAGCAGAGAGCCCATCGACGCCGCCTGACCGATACAAACGGTGGACACTTCCGGCTTAATATATTGCATCGTATCGTACATCGCCATACCGGAGGTCACAACGCCGCCCGGAGAGTTGATGTAGAACGAAATGTCCTTTGTCGGGTTTTCGGATTCAAGGAATAGCAACTGCGCGCAAACTACGGCCGACACCCCGTCTTCCACGCCGCCTGTCAGAAAAATGATACGTTCTTTCAAAAGACGCGAATAGATATCGAAGGCGCGTTCGCCGCGGTTGGTCTGCTCGATAACGGTCGGGACCAGATAATTGTTGTAAAGTTCAACGGGGCTAATGCCTTTTGGAAACATGCTCATGGCGGGAAACCTAACGGTTAAAGGGTTTGAATCACAAGATAAACCTAGCGGGCAGCCCCAGTGAGTTCAAGGGGAAAAGACACCTGATTTTCAGGCAAGGGTTTTCCTTTACAGCGACGGCCCGAATTTTCTAAGATACGGAAAATAGAAATAATGGGAGGCACATATGAACAAAGACCAATTGCTGGCGCAGCTTGCGCAAAAATCCACAACAACGGCCCGGACGCTTCATAAAATGTCCCTCGTGGATGGCAACCCCGCCCCCGAATTGAGCTTTGCCTGGTTTGCCGCTGCAGGTTTGGGGGACTATACATTCTATCCCATCAATGATGCCGAAACCCACGCTGCCATAACAGAAGCGCTTATGGACGGGACGATCAGGGAAAGCGGACAATTCAATACGAACCCCTATACTTTGAGCAAAGGCGAAAAACTTATCCTCGCCAACACATAAAAAATCCCGCCATTTGGCGGGATTTTCTTTTATTCGTCTTTCTTGGCCTTTTTGGCCGGAGCCTTTTTGGCGGAGGATTTTTTCTTCGGCTTGAGCGCCTCCTCATCCTCTTCCTTCATCAGCTCTTCGATCGTGACTTCCTTGTCCGTGATCGTGGCGTCCTTGAAGATCAGCTCGACAACCTTTTCTTCAAAGATAGGCGCACGCATCATGTCAAGGGCTTGCGGGTTGTTCTTGTAATACTCGAACACCTGCTTTTCGTAGCCCGGATATTTTTGGGCTTCGCCCATTACGGCGCGTTGCAGTTCTTGATTGTTCACGGTGACCTTGTTCTTATTGCCGACTTCGGACAGGATCAGGCCAAGGCGCACGCGGCGCTCTGCAATCGCTTGCAATTCTTCCTTCTCTTCATCGGTCAACTCGCCGCCCGCTTCAGGGTTGGCTTTGCGCTCGTTCTCGATCTGCTGAACGATGCCTTTATATTCAGCTTCGACCATCGATTCCGGAATAACGAAATCATGGTTCTCATCGAGAATGTCGAGCAACTGGCGCTTTACCTTCAGGCGGCTTTGCTGTTCGTATTCGGCTTTCATCTGTTGTTCGATGGCACCGCGCAGGGCAGCAACATCTTTAAAGCCTAATTTGCCTGCAAATTCGTCATTCACCTCGGATTCTGCGGCTTCATGGATGGCTTCCAGAACCGTATCGAAAATCGCTTCGCGGCCAGCCAGTTCCTTCGCGCCGTAATCAGCCGGGAATGTCACGTTGACTTCAAAGCTCTCACCGGCCTTTTTGCCGATGATCTGGTCTTCAAAGCCCGGTATGAAGCGTCCGGAGCCGAGTTCGAGTTCAACGCCATGGGCGTGCATGCCTTCGTGTTGAACGCCATCATCTTTGGTGCGGCCATGGAACGTGATGATCGCGATGTCGCCTTTTTTAGAGGCGCGTTCGCCCTCGATCGGCTTTGTCGTCTTGTTGCTTTTTGCAATGCGCTCCAGCGCCTCATCGATGCCTTTGGCTTCGATCTTTGCAACCGGGCGCTCCAGTTTCAGGCCCTTAAGATCCATAACTTCGAATGTTGGCAGTGTTTCAAGCTGCATGTTGAAAACAAGGTCTTTGCCTTCGTCGAATTCTTTTACTTCAATTTTCGGCTGCATCGCGGGGCGAATGTTTTTGTCTTTCAGGACTTGCGCCGTTGTCTTGCTGACAACGTTTTCCAGCACTTCGCCCATAACGGCTTTGCCGTATTTTTGCTCCAGCATTTTCATCGGCACTTTGCCGGGACGGAAACCAGGGAATTTGACGGTCTTGCCGACTTCCTTCAGGCGAAATTCCTGCTCCTTGCGGATGTCGTTGGCCGGAACCGTGACTTCCATTTCGATGTTCAGGCCTTCTGATTTGATTTCTTTAACTTGCATGGTTTTCCTAATGTCCTTGTTTAAATTCTCCCGGCCTATGGTGCCGGTGGAGCGTGGTGCGGGTGAAGGGACTTGAACCCCCACGCCTTGCGGCGCCAGAACCTAAATCTGGTGCGTCTGCCAATTTCGCCACACCCGCATGCTCTGTGGCCGGAATCCGGCCAACCGCGCGGTTTTAACCCAAACCCCTAGGAAAGCCAAGGAGTTTTTCGGGATTTTTGCGCTATGGCATCGAGGATAGAATCGCCTCAAAAGTTCGGCAAAAAGTGATAATGTCGACATATATGCATTACCGCAAATCCTGCAAAACCGCAGGGATTATGTCCGGCAAATCGCTGGCGACCAGCCCCACCCCGAACCGCGCAGCCGCCTCACCGTGAATCCAAACCGAAGCAGCGGCCGCCATCCGGTTATCCATCCCTTGCGCAATCAGGCCCGTGATCATGCCGGCCAGCACGTCCCCCGTCCCGGCTGTCGCCAGTTGCGGCAGCGGCCTGTCCTGTAAAATTGTCTCGCCCTTGCCTGCAATCACGGTCTGCGCACCTTTGAGGACGACACAAGCCCCTGTCGCCTTCACCGCTTTTTCCGCCCGCTCCGCCTTATCTCCAGTTAAAACAGAAAATACCTTGGCAAACTCACCCTCATGCGGCGTCAAAACACATTTTCTCAGGGACCCTGCAATATTATTCACGTTCAAAAACGCCCCCGCGTCCAGCACAACACCATGAATCTGCTCGCACCCCAGGGCCACTTTAATATCGCCCATTCTGGACACTCCGTCCTCTTTCGAAAAACCCGGCCCGAACAAAACAGCCCCGATCCGTGGATCCCCCAACCCCTCAAAATCTGCCTCATCAACAACAATCACCTCTTCATGCAAGGTCGAACGGTAAATATCGCCCGTTCCGGCAGGCGCGATAACCTTCACCAAACCCGCCCCCATCCGTGCGCAGGCCCTTGCCGCAAGCCGTGTTGCACCCGTCATTTTCGGCGCACCATAAATAACGGCGACGCCGCGATCATATTTATGGGCATCTGGATTGATGACGGGCAAAGCATCCCGCCACAGGGACGGATCGTTCTTCAGAATTTGGGTCATAAGACTTTATACGCCCGCCGCCGTAAAAGAAAAACCCCGCTTTCGGCGGGGCATTCAAATCAATCGGCAGACAAAACCATATAACCATCGACATGATAGTTAAATCCCCTTGGATTTGGACGTTTTTCAACGAAAACATGAAGACTTGGGACATCACCAGCACGCGCTAGCAACCCATCCGTTCTGTCAATAACAACAATATCTCGCCCCCAAAGCCTTTTGAGATCACTCGCAAATTTTTCTGCGTCTCTAGAGTGAATTGGGCGGTTTAACTGTGCGTTGAAAGCCTCCGCCAAAGCTTGATAAACGTTGTCAATGCGCCCCTTATTCCGGCTGTAATACGATTTTCCGACGCCGTTGCATTCTCCCGTGCTGTAAAATCCGTCAGGATGAGGGAAAAATGACGTAGGGGTTCGCAATATCGTCGGCGGCGCAAAGGGACTCATGTTGGCAACCTTAAAATCGCGCTCAAAATTGTATCGAAATAACGCTTGCGCGGCTTCACTTGGATTCATAGTAATTTATCCCTGCGTCAGGCCGGGAATAAAGAGAGCAGGTTCTATCTTGGTTGTTTCTCCTTGCGGAATATGCTCACCTTCCCCAATCATGTCGGAAACGCGGCGGGCCACAAAACCAAAAGAGGCCGCGCGGCTACCCATTTCATGCAGTTGGATTTCGGCGATCGTGTTTTGCTCAACCTCATCCTCCGGCAACTCCTCGCCAACATAGATCAGCGTCTCGCCATCGCGGAACTTCTTTTGGTCCAACACCTCTTCATCCAAACGATTGAAGGGCCCTGTGATAGAATTGTCGTCATTAACTACCTTGCGTTGTGTCATGATATCTACTCCTGAAATGAATGATTTCACCTCAGTCTTAGGCTATACAGAGCCTCAAGATCAATATATTTCGGAAAATAGGGAAATGGGGCGAACGACGGGGCTCGAACCCGCGCGCGGCCCTGCCGCGCATCTTTTAAAACGCGGGTTCACTTCTTCGTGCTAATTCAGGGGTGTGGATTGATATCCGGCGGTTAGAAAATGGGGCGAACGACGGGGCTCGAACCCGCGACAACCTGGACCACAACCAGGGGCTCTACCAACTGAGCTACGTCCGCCATGCCTTTTTGAAAAAGACAGCTTTGTATAATCGAAGCCCCCGCCCTGTTCAAGGATTATTAAGGGGGTAATTTCAGGTAAAATGACCAAAAACCGCCTAGACTTTGTTATACTGCATATGCTAACAAGCTATGCGAATGCCGCATGGCTGGCCTTCCATTTTCGTATAATTGCATAATACAAGGAACCTCACGAATGCCCACTTCCCCGCACGCCTTAAAATTTAAAGGTTACTCCGATTTCAAAAAATTCGCCGATGAAAACGACATCCAGTTTGTGGGCTTTCAATTCACCGACCCACGCGGGAAGATGCAGCACACAGATCAACATATCTCAACCGTGAACGAAGACCTCTTCAAGGAGGGCATCATGATTGACGGCTCTTCCATCGCCGGATGGAAGGCAATCAACGAATCCGACATGTCGCTGGTGCCAGATTGGAGCAAATGCTGGCTCGACCCGTTTGCGGCGCAGCCGACTTTGAAAGTATTTTGCACCGTATTTGAACCGATCAGCGGCGATGGCTATGGCCGCTGTCCGCGAACAATCGCCAAGCGCGCCGAAGCTTACCTTCAATCAACAGGCCTCGCCGACACCGCCTATTTCGGGCCCGAAGCTGAATTCTTTATCTTCGATGATGTAAAATACAGTGTGACGATGAACAAGGTCAGCCACGAATTCGATTCCATCGAAGGCCCATACAACACCGGTAAGTCCTATGACGATGGCAACACAGGCCACCGCCCGGGCGTCAAAGGGGGCTACTTCCCGGAGGCGCCAATTGATTCCGGTGCCGACCTGCGCGCAGAAATGCTAACAGTTCTTGCCTCCCTCGGCGTACCTGTCGAAAAACACCACCACGAAGTGGCGGCATCACAACACGAACTGGGGATTTTCTTCTCCACACTCGTTGACTGTGCAGACAACATGCAACTGTACAAATACGCGGTTCACAATGTCGCGCACACATACGGTAAGACAGCAACCTTCATGCCGAAACCTGTCTATGGCGATAACGGGTCAGGCATGCACGTTCACCAATCTCTGTGGAATGCGGGCAAGCCTATGTTCGCAGGTGACAAATATGCAGGCCTATCCGAAACCGCCCTTTACTACATCGGCGGAATTATCAAACATGCCAAGGCGTTGAACTGCTTTACCAACCCATCCACCAATTCCTACAAACGTCTGGTGCCGGGGTATGAAGCTCCTGTCCTGCTCGCCTACTCCGCGCGCAACCGCTCGGCAAGCTGCCGCATTCCGTTCGGCAATTCGCCAAAGGCAAAACGTGTGGAAGTACGCTTCCCTGATCCAACGGCAAACCCGTACCTTGCCTTTGCGGCGATGCTGATGGCCGGTCTTGATGGCATTCAAAACAAAATCCATCCGGGTGAAGCAATGGATGCGAACCTTTACGAATTGCCGGAAGAAGAACTGGCAAAAGTGCCAACGGTTTGCGGATCATTGCGTGAAGCCGTCAATGCCCTGAAGGCCGACCATGACTTCCTTCTGAAAGGCGATGTGTTCACGAAAGATGCCATCATGGCCTATATCAATTTGAAAATGGAAGAAATCGACGCCTTTGAAACCATGCCGCACCCGATTGAATTCAAAATGTATTATTCAGCATAAGCTTATATAACACTTCCTTAGAAAACCGGCCGCAAACCAGCCGGTTTTTTTTTATTTGGAACGCTGTTAAAAGTGCTAAACTATTAGAATGAATAACCAATCAGGCAATGTACTTTTTCTGATTTTGATTGCGGTAGCGCTTTTTGCAGCACTGTCCTATGTCGTCACCAATTCGACACGCGGCGGCGGCGGTTCCTCTGCAAAAGAAAGGGCGCAATTGTATGCGGGCGAGATCCTGAGCTACAC
Organism: uncultured Alphaproteobacteria bacterium; assembly: GCA_946481075.1. Next base: position 329,842 of record CAMLMC010000001.1, on the reverse strand, counting down.
CACAACCATTAAAACAGCTGTTAACCGCATCATGCTTTCAGGCTGCAGATCGGACCAGCTTGATTTCCATACGGCCGCCTATACCAGAAACGATGGTGTAACCGCCAATAACACCCCCAACGCAAATGCACCATCCGATGGCAGTTGCGCGGTTTTTGAGCCGACCGGCGGCAATGTAACCCCCTATATTGTGAGCACCGATGGTCTTGACCTGAACAATCCCGGAATCGGCAACCCCTCGGATTACCGCGCCGGAACGCCCGCCTTTCGCGTTATCAACATAGCCGGCGTTGGAACATCGGTACCCGCAACGCCCGCTTTGGATTCGAACGACCTAGTCATGCTCGTCAACCATTTGAACAGGGATACATGCATGGCCATCAATGACCTGTTAAAAATCGACAATCCCAACAATGATGCCCCCGCGCAGGTCCATGTTGGAAGTGGCGGACAATATACGAACGGATCTTTTGCAGGAACGATGGTAGATACAACCTTTAGCGGCCGGGCTTTCTTTTGCCTCAAAACCCCCGGCGACAATTACCAGTTCAATGCGGTCGTTCTTGAACGTTAATTAACACCTGCGACGGATAAGAACATCCGCAATCTGGCGCGCGTTGACGATCAGGCAGCCAAGGACAACCAATACGACTGAAATACCAACATAAGTATTTGCGGTTCCGTATCCATTAAAACCAGAACCGACGCGACCCCGGCGGCATTGGGGGTCATTGCGGGTCTTTCAAATAATCGTAGTATGGATCGTTCGGATCGGCGGCACCAACCGGCAAATTGTTACGACGAAAGGAACCGGTGACAATTTTGTACGCCTCCATATTCCGCGCCCATATATAAAAATCATTCTGCCGCGCCGGTGTGATCAGCGTCACGAAGTAATAGAAATCATCGTTCTGCAAGATGGAAACAACCATTTCATAACTTTTCATCGACACCTTGTCTTCGGGCACCAACTCATAAATCTGGGTTTTTCCCGCGGTCATGGAAGGATGGTAGGTGTACTTCACCTCTTCTATCATCTTGCCGATCTGGTATCCCTTGATGGCCGAACCTTCGCGGAAAGCTTTGATTTCATCCGCCAGCGACGTTTTCAAAAGCCGCGAGACAAGCTTGATCTTGATCTGCCCGTCGAGAATATCCTGTTTGGCCTCCCTGTCTTCACCGGATTTTTTATAAAGCAACGCATCCATCCGTTCGATCGAATAGACTTTGCGCGCCTGCAGGGTCCACGAGGCCGGATAATCGAAATAGGACTGGTCTAAAAAACCATGCTCTGCCCTTTTCTCTATGGCTTCGGCCGAAGGGGCGCTGAGTTTAAAGGAATGGATGACCTGCGCTTGCTGCGGTTTTTCTGTCTGGATATTTTCCTGCGGCAGGTAATAACGAACCATGATAAGGCGTGATCCACTGATGATGGCGCGGGCCCGCACCAGATAGGCTTGATCATCCGTAACCTGAACATAAAGCCCTTCGAGTTCCTTGCTCGATCTTTCATCGAGAGCGGTTAGCGAGAACCCGTTCTTCAATACAAAATTCAAAAACCAGTCGCGGATATTGATTTCATAGCCCAGCATCATCCCTTCGACCACCACATAACTGCGGCGAAGGTTGACAGGCTTGGCGATATAACGGCCCAAAATCGATAACACGGTATCGCTTAGGACTTTGCTGTCCGTCTGGATTTCGCCGACTGTGCCCTGAACATTGTCCGTCCAGTCTTTAGGGACGCGGATCTCATAGGCTAAAGCCCGATCATCATATGGCGCGGCTTCGGTCTCAAGCCGGGTCGCGGCTTCGAACGCGGCCTCGGGCGCGAACGGCACGGCGCTCGGCTTGTCGATCTTGCTCAGATCCAACCCCATGACATTAATATTTTGTGTCGATGACGCTGCGACCGGAGCCGCCATCCCCACAAGCGCAGCACAGATAAGCGCGAACAGCTTAAAACGGGCGTATTTTCGTGGGGCGGCGTTTTTCATCGATATGGACATACGTATAATAACCTTCGGTGACTTTCAGATATTCGTAATTCTGGCCATGGCTGTGGCGCAGAACCCAACTCTCAATCTCTATTGTAATGGATGTCTGCCCCACTTTGGAAACTTTGGTAAAGAAACTGACCTGATCGCCCAGAAACACCGGCTTATGGAACGACATGGCTTCAACCCCCACCGTCACAATCCGTCCCCCAACGACCTGATAGGCGCGCGCCGCTCCGGCCAAATCCATTTGCGATAAAATCCAACCCCCGAAAATATCGCCCCCCGGATTGGAATCGGGAAGCAGCGGCATAACCTTCAGGGTCGGGACGCGGCCCTTTAGTTCATCCGGCAATTCAGGCTCGAATTCTTCATAAGTGGGAGAGGACATGGTTTTTCGGTTTCCAAAAAGGCTGGGATTGTCTAGATATGGAGGCGTGAAGTAACAAGCGTACGCGAAGGGTTATCATGGCGGATTTGTTCGGTTCAGGCAACACGGCAAAAAAAGAGGTCTCGTCTTATGGCGCGGCGGATATTGAGGTTCTGGAAGGTTTAGAACCGGTCCGTAAGCGCCCCGGCATGTATATCGGCGGCACGGACGAACGCGCCCTCCACCACCTTGTCGGGGAGATTCTGGATAACTCGATGGACGAAGCGGTTGCAGGACACGCGAACCGCATTGAACTCACAATGAACGCCGATGGGTCGGTCACGATCACCGACAACGGTCGCGGTATCCCTGTGGACAACCATCCGAAATTCCCCGGCAAATCGGCGCTGGAAGTTATTTTGACCACCCTTCACTCCGGTGGAAAATTCAGTGGAAAAAATTATGAGACCTCGGGCGGTTTGCATGGCGTTGGATCGTCGGTGGTAAATGCGTTGTCCGAATTTATGTGGGTGGAAGTCGCCCGCGACAAGCAACTTTACAAGCAATCCTTCGCCCGCGGATTACCAACCAGCAAACTGGAAAAATTGGGCGCGGTTCAGAACCGCCGCGGCACCACTGTTTGCTTTAAACCCGACCCGGAAATATTTGGATCTAAAGCAAAATTCAAACCTGCCTGGTTGCACCAGATGGCCCGCTCCAAGGCATATCTTTTCCGCGGCGTTGAAATCCGCTGGTCCTGTGACCCGTCGTTGCTCAAAGACGGATCAAACACACCAGAATCTGAAAATTTCCATTTTCCCAATGGGTTGCTTGATTTTCTTAAAGCATCACTCAAGGATCAATCCATCATCACCGACAAGTTTTTTCATGGGATGACCGACCTTCCGGACAAAAACGGGCGCGTCGAATTTGCGGTAGCGTGGCTGGAAGATGGTGAATCTTTCATACATTCTTACTGCAACACCATCCCAACCCCTCTTGGCGGCTCTCATGAAGCCGGTATTCGCTCTGCGCTTACACGCGGCCTGAAATCCTATGGCGGACTGGTGAACAACAAAAAGGCAGACCAGATCACGGCGGACGACGTGATGAATGGTTGCGCCCTGCTCATTTCCGTCTTTATCCGTGACCCGCAATTCCAGGGGCAGACCAAGGAAAAACTGGCGACGGTCGAGGCGCAGAAATGGGTCGACACCGCTATCAAGGATTACTTCGACCATTGGCTCACCGCCGATCCGGCCGCAAGCAAACTGCTGCTCGAGAGCATTATCGAGAAAGCGGAGGAGCGTCAGCGCAAGAAGAACGACAAGGACATGGCCCGCAAATCGGCCACGCGCAAGCTTCGCCTTCCTGGTAAACTAGCAGACTGCTCCCGCACCAACGCCGAAGACACCGAACTCTTCCTTGTTGAGGGAGATTCGGCCGGCGGATCGGCCAAACAGGGACGCAACCGCGAAACACAAGCGATCCTTCCTCTACGCGGGAAAATCCTCAACGTCGTCTCAGCAACGGCCGATAAGATACGGCAAAACCAGGAAATTCAGGATCTGATTCTTGCGCTCGGTTGCGGGGCCGGAAAAGATTTTGACCTCTCAAAGCTCCGCTATGAACGGGTCATCATCATGACGGACGCGGATGTGGACGGCGCCCACATCGCCTCCCTCCTCGTCACATTTTTCTACACCCAGATGAAACCGTTGATTGAAAAGGGACATCTTTACCTGGCCCAGCCGCCGCTTTACCGTCTTACAGCTGGAAATGTCAGCGAATATGCACAGGATGACGCGCACCGCGAAGAACTATTAAAAACGGTCTTCAAGGATAAGAAAAAAGTGGATATTTCCCGGTTTAAAGGTCTTGGCGAAATGCCTGCGGCGCAACTCAAAGAAACGACGATGAGCCCTGAAACACGCACTTTGCTCCGTGTCACCTTGCCGCATGCAATGGCAGCGCTTGGCATAACATCCGAAATGATGCCTGAAAACGGCCCTCATTCCGACACGGAAGAAGTGGATGATCTGATCGACCGCCTGATGGGCAAGAACGCCGATGCGCGCTTTCAATTCATTCAGGCCAATGCAGAATTCGTACAGGACATCGATATCTAACCCGATATAAACAATGACCAATCCACTGGCCGCCATTCAAACCATGTCACGTCCCAAGGCGCTCTTCTTCGCGGCTGGCATATTGGCGGCCTCCCTTCTGGCCAGCTTTGCGCTCAATATTCCGGCCATGGGGATGACCCGGATACAGACTATTCTTGAAAATGCCGGCTTTTCGCGCGTTTCGATAGGCGCGGTTTCATATGATATGGGAGGTCTACGCGCGAGGGGCATCACGCTCGATCCTTACGGATTTGATCGACTGGAACAGCTCGATGTCCGCCTGTCATGGCCATCGTTTTTGATCGGCAACCATATCAGGGAGGCCACTATTTCAGGCCTCACGATCAGCCGCACCACCGGCGACCTTAAGCAAACCCTTCAAGGCCCTCTGGGAAAGCTTCTGGAAATATCCGATGCGCGAATAGTGATCGAGGACGCAACGCTTGATCTCGATACACCAGCCGGGGCGTTGCGCTTTACATTGCAAGCAACAATTGACCCGCCGTCGGATGACAACGATATGCAAAAGATCACGGCCAGTTTATCGGCCAACCAATATCAGCTCGGGTTTAACAGCAACTGGACCGGTACGCTGTCACCGGGGGGGCAGCTCGACCTTGGCGCGAATGTCGTCGATGGCCGCATGCATTTCGGCCCCGTGACAGTGACACGCTATGCTGGCTGGATTTCGGTGAAGGCAGGCAAACAGGAATTCGCGCTGCAATCTCAAATCGATGCAGGCGGCGCGGACATCTTCGGCGTACCGCTACAAGATGTGACACTAACATCCGATTCATCCCTAACATCCACAACCATGATGTTCCGCTCTGGCATGGCGGGTCTGCCGACTGTGGCGCTGACAGCGGATCTGAATTTATCGGCCACGGCGCAGGAATTCGACGTCACTTTAAAAGGTGAGAATCTTTCACTATTTTTAAACCGTATCGCCGCGGAGCGTAAAAGCGACGCCGGCGTGCCTAAGGCGCTCGATACGCAAACGCCGTTCCGCGTTGCCGCCACGTATCAACCGGACCGGCGCTTTGCAGGCGGGCCGCTCCCGTTCGCGCTGGAGGGCAAGCGCGGCGATTCCAAAATCCTCTTTGGGAATTTTCTGGTCTACCCTGACGAAATGGATTTACGTGGTTCCGCCGAAATCGACCCGGCGATTGCCCAAGGTTTGCAACAATTCCTTGGCATAGGGTCGGATCAGATGGACCGCAATTTTATCCGGCTTGATAGTGACCTCGACGACTTATTCAAACAAGCCGCCACACCCTCTGCCAATTAAACATGAGCTTAACCCAGCCCTTGCGAAAACGATGAAAGCCCTTATGGATAGGCGCAAGAATCGTAGACAACCTTGGCAAAGGATTTTGCCCCCTGATCGATCGTAAAGCGGTATTCGCGACCACCGACGACAATCGAATGACGTAACGGCAAGGCACCGCTTTTCGTCTCCACGCTTCCATTGGCTGAAAAATTAATTGTGATGTCTTTTGCGGGGTCGAACCATGCTTCGGCGCGGCCATCCTTGGTCATGGCGGATGTGCCTTTACCGCTGATGATCACCGCCCCATCGGCCACGGATACGGTACTGTCCGGCGCGGCATAACTGGGGGTTGAAACGATGAATCGTTTCGTTTCAGGTTCCGTGCAATCCGTCGGCGGACGCGCGGATTTAATGACGAAAAACAATCTCTCCGGCGCCATGCCCTGATCCAGTTGCTGGCGGACAAGACGGGTTAGATCCTGCATCGGCCCTTCCGGCATCACGGCGTTATACTCGGCCTTGATCTGTTCATACCGCGTGTTTGCCGTCTGGGCCTCCGCACGCAACTCCGTAACGTTTTGTTGAAGCGTTACGCGCTCCGCCGTCAGTTGCTTGACCTGCTCGCGAAGCGATATGGCTTTTTCCACACCATATTGCTTGCCAAGCCAGAAACCGACACTTGCCGACAATCCAATAACAAGGATCATGCTAATCGCGTTGCTCACGCGTTGGGCGGCGCGATTCTTGTAACGGGAACTGGGATTATAGCTGTCTAACATCTCATCCTACTGATCAAAGTCGTTTTCATCATCATCATCATTATCATCGTTATCGCCCCCGCCAATATCGATCCCCGATGTCTCGAACTCACCAAGATTTTTAAGGCCCAGCCTTAGCATGACCTGAGAACTGCTGTCACCGGATTCCTCGCTGGTCAGCTTACGTTCGGCAACGACAGAGAATGTCAGACATTGGCCTATGTAATCAACCCCGTATGAAAGCTGGCGCAGCCCCTCATTGTCGCCGAAATCATACCAGGCAGCGGCGCCCACATACCATTCATCAGCAAGCTGTAGCCGTGCCGACTGGCGAATTTGCTGGCGACTTTGCGAAAGATCAGACCCGGTCAGACCATTCGAATAGAAATAACGGGTGTTAAGGTACAAAGGTTCGAAACTAAGCGACGCGTCCAGCTCATGACGTTGCGATGTTAAATTGTCGTTCTCCAGCTGGAATCTGTAATCGATATCGGCATATTGCCCAAGCACGGCCGTAACCTGCCCGACATAGTCGGAGTTCTGGTCAGACAGGCCAGAGCCGACAGCAAACGGATTATCATCATCCTCAAGCCGGCGGCTCTGCCCGAAGAAAATCTCCCCGCGATAGCCATTGTCATTGTAAAGCCCGGTGCGCATCCCATATGTAACACGCGTACGATCTTCGATCAGGTCATATCCCGACGCCCGGTTGGGTTCGAACAAATTGGTGGGGTCTAAGGTAAAATCGCGGCTATCTTCATTGGGAATATCACCATCAAAATCAACATTTGTGCCGGCGGTTAAGGATACGACCGGTTCAACAATCCATTGCGATTCATCAAAGCGCCTGACAAACGGATAAGACATCTCCCAGTTGCCTTGCGCAAAGCCGCGGGCCTGAGTGTCTTCCAGCGTCTGGCCCGCCACATTCACATTGTTACGATTCTGGATATTGTAGACATCGCCGCGCAAAAGCCCGTCGATTTTGTTCACCAATCCCCATCCTGTGATGTAACGGCGTTGCCATCCCATTTCCAGGGATGATCGCGCCATATCCTGTCCGCTGCCTTCACGATAGAGCCCGAGCGCTGATAGCTGGGCATTCCATCGTCCGCCCAGCGTTTCGTTCGGACGGCCATAGAACGATGCAATGACTTCCGGCAACACGGATGGCTGGTCCACCTGACGGGTTGATACCCGCAAATCCTGGAATGCCATCACACGGCCTACGGTATAATTGCGGCCTGACAGGCGCTCGGTATAAATTTCATTCTCTAGAATATCGGCAGAATCGATATCGTATTCACGCATATACTGGTCATCGGATGCCACGTTCAATTCGTAACCCGACCGCCATTTATCATTCATATTCCAAAGGCCGCTGCCATATAAATGCCCACGCACCTCATCATTGGTTTCAAAAGCCACGCCATTGGATTCATCAGTGCGGCTGGAATAGGTCAAGCTTCCGCCAATATCCATTTTTGCATTTTCAAAGCGCTGGCGGTATTCAGCGAGCAAGACAGGATTGACACTGCTATAGATGGCGGCGCCGACCGTGGCGTCCTTATCCGGCGCAATCGCCCAGTAATATTTCTGGGCATAGGACGCACCAAGATCGCTGTCATATCCGGCCTTGGGCGGAAGAAAGCCGCTCTTTTGTTTTTCGGTGCCGTCAGGGTGGGAGAAATAGGGCGTATAGGCCAGAGGCACGCCGGCGAATTCAAACCATGCATCACGATATGTGATGGTCTTTTCCTCTTCATCATGGGTTATCTCGGCGGCCCTCAATTGCCACAGCGGCGGGCGTGAAGGATCTTCCTTACACGGTTCACAGGGCGTATAGTTCCCTTGCTTCAATTCGATGACGGTACCGCCGGTGCGTGTCCCCTCCTCCGCGCCAAAACGCGATCCATCGGTCAAGAGGATTTGCAATCCCTTAACAAACCCATCTTTCATATCCTGTGTCAGTTCGACATCATCTGCACGATAAACCGTTCCATCAACATCTGTCAGGACGACGTTGCCAGAGGCATGAACCGTATCATTCGAAAGATTATACGAAACCTTGTCGGCGGTCAGCGTCTTGCCCGCCTGTACCAATTCGACATTGCCGGATGCGGTTACGGTTTGTGTCTGCTCGTCATGTTCCAGTTTATCGGCAACCAAATCGACAGGCGGTTCATCACCCTGTGCCGTTGACGGCGTTGGTTGAGGCGAAGCAGCTTCTTCGCCTTGTGCCATCGGCGCCATGGGCGGGGTGGCATCAACTGGTGATACTTGCGATGCGGGCTCCTCATAAACCGGATAGATGTTCTTCCATTCGCGTTCCACAGGCGCGGCCACGGCCATGCCAGGCGTTATACACGTCAGCGGCAGAACGCCCGCAAGAAACGTACTGCCCAGCAGAAAATATGTTCGAGACGTTATAATCGGTTTGCTCCGTGGAAGGCCTTGGGAATCGGGTCGAAATCGACGCCTCCCATGATCGGAAAAAAGGCCGGAAAGGTCAAGGGAGGATAATGATTTACGACAAATATCCTAACGGAAAAAGGACGGAACTTCGTCGCCAAAGCCCAGAATACCCTCATTATCGTCATCCTGAACCTGGCGTAAATCGGATACACGGGGCTTTTCCGTCGAACGCCGGGCGGGGCGCTTGCCTACACTGGATGCGTTGCGCGGAGCCTTGGCACCCTTGCCGCCCCTGCTGCGTTCGGGCGCGGCGGTCTCAGCACTATCCTCGTCCGACACGACAACACGCGCCGGCTCATCCTCGTTCCGGGATTGCAACATCTCGAAAACCGGGATCGGCTTTTTAATCAGGCGCTCAACATTGGTCAGAAATTTTTCATCGCCGGGCGTGGTAAGCATCCATGCGCGACCGCTCATTCCCGCGCGCCCCGTACGCCCTATGCGATGCACGTAATCATCCGGGCTCATCGGCACGTCGTAATTGAACACATGGCTCACGGCGGAAATGTCGAGGCCGCGCGCAGCCACATCGCTACACACCAGAAACTTGACTGTGCCTTCGCGGAAATCCTGTAATGTCTGGGTACGTGCGGATTGAACCATATCACCGTGCAAAGGCGCTGCTGCATAACCTTGTTTTTTAAGGAAGGAAGCAACATCGCCGATATCGCGCTTACGGTTCAAGAAAACGAAGGCATTCTTCGGCGCTTCATTCCTGATAATTTGGCCCAGAACCTTTTTCTTGTCACGCGATGTTGTATGAACAAGGAATTGTTCAACCGTGACGGCCGTCGTGGCGGCTGCGGCCACGGCAATTTCCTTGGGATTGCTCAGGAACTTTTCGGTAAGTTTTTTAATCTCCGGCGGCATGGTGGCAGAGAATAAAAGGGTCTGGCGGTTTGGCGGAATCAAAGACACAATCCGTTCGATATCGGGGATGAAACCCATATCGAGCATACGGTCTGCCTCATCAATGACAAGGATTTTGATATCGTTGAGAAGGATTGCGCCGCGGCCAAACAGATCAAGCAGGCGGCCAGGCGTGGCGATCAGAACATCAACGCCCTTTTCCAGCAGCTTTTGCTGGTCTCCCATCGACTCGCCCCCAACCAACAGCGCCATGGAAAGCTTGTGATACTTGCCGTAGTCCTTGAAATTTTCGGCAACCTGTGCGGCCAGCTCGCGTGTAGGTTCCAGAACGAGGGAACGCGGCATGCGCATCTTGGCGCGGCCACCGCTCAATGCATCAATCATCGGCAGGGTAAAGCCCGCGGTTTTACCTGTGCCTGTCTGCGCAAGGCCCACGATATCCCGCGCCATCATAATGACGGGAATGGCCTTTTCCTGAATGGGGGTTGGAGTGGTGTAGCCCTTTTCGGCAATCGCTTTCAGCGTTTCCGGGCTCAGCCCTAAATCATCAAATGTCGTCATACGGTCAATACCTGCATAGCGGGGGGTTTAGCAGATATAGACGGGGTTTAGCAAGGCTTATTGGCCATTTTCCGCATTTTCGGGCTCATGCATATGCTCCAGTTGGCGCTCGACGAAGTCGGAACGGTGGGCATAGAGGTAAATCGCCAGATTGACGCTAAAAAGCACGGTCGCCGCCACCAATATAAGATGCACTTTATTCTTTTTGGGCTTGCAGGCGGCATGACCGCAGCCACTATCATGACAATCGATCTTATCGCTATACCAGCTGATGCCCCACCCAAGTAGCAGAATTACGCCCGAAAAGACGATGATCGGCACTTCCCAGCGATGCATAAAATCATGAAAAACGATCATAACACCGGGAAGGCTGGCAATCATGCCAAGCCCTGCGGCAAGGCTGAGCAGGCTGAAAACCGTTGGCATGACGCAGCAGAAAACATGGATGGTTTCCGATAGGACAACGGCAGACACCAGGGATTTTTGAAGGCGCTTCTTCATGGAAGGAGTTTTAGCGGCACGGATGTCCTAAAAGCAAGGAAATTGTTACAGTATAACGTCACAGCAAACGCAAAAAGGCCGGTATAGAACCGGCCTTTTATGGATGCTTGGCGTAATTTTATCCGCGGATACCGTTCAGGAAACTCCCGATCTGTTGGCGTAAATCGCTGGCAAGCTTGGAAACATCGTTCGCGGCCTCCAGAACGATGCGGGAATTCTGGCCCGCCTCTGTCGCATTGCGGCTAACCTGCTGAATGGTCTGTGCAACTTTCTGGGTACCGCCGGAAACTTCGGCAACATTACGGCCAATCTCCCCTGTCGCGGCGTTCTGCTCTTCAACGGCGGCTGAAACAGACGTGGCGGCACTGTCGATTTGCTGAACGTTCGAAATAATTGACTCAACCGCCTTGACACTATCGCGGATCGCAACCTCGATACTGCGGACACGATCACCGATTTGCTCTGTCTTCGCCGCCGTTTCAATGGCGAGTTTCTTCACCTCGTCGGCCACAACGGCAAACCCTTTTCCGGCCTCACCGGCGCGGGCCGCTTCGATGGTGGCATTGAGGGCAAGCAGGTTCGTCTGGTCGGCGATGTCCCTGATGGCGTCGACGACCTCGCCGATGGAACCGGTCAGGCTGTTAAGATGCGCAACGGTTTCCGAAGCGCGGCGGGCTCCGTCCGAAGCCTCACCCGCCTTCTGGGCAACACCACTGACCTGAATCGCAATTTCCTGCGAAGATGCGGACAGCTCTTCGGTTGCCGATGCGACTGTCTGAACATTCGTGTCGGTCTGGTTGGCGATATCTGCTACCAAGTTGCTTGCCTCTGCCGTCTCTTGGGAGCTTGAAGTCAATGTCTGGGCAATGGACTTCATGTTCTGTGAAGCCAGAAGCAGGTTTTGCAACGCATCTTGGGTGTGCGCATCGAACTTGTCAGCAAGGTCAATCATCGCCTGCTTACGCTCGGCTTCGATGCGTTGCTTGTTGGCCTCGCTCTCGGCTTCCAATTCCTTCATCTCTATGGCGTTCGTCTTGAAGACCTGAACAGCCTTGGCGATGGAACCAATCTCGGACGAGGAGTCCGCATAAGGAACATCAACGTCCAGCTGATTATCGGCCAGACGCACCATCACCTGCGTCAGGTTGCCAAGGGGCTTTGTGATGCTGCGTGAAACTATAAAGAATATGAAGAGTGAGAGGATAATACCGATGGCAGAGATGATTAGAACATCAATCTGCTGGGCATCATAACTTGCGATACGGGTCCGCAACAGCGCATCCATTTCCTTGAATCCCGCCCCCCACAAAGCCGAGGCCGATTGTTCCGCCGCAACCCATGCAGATAGGAATTCATCGCGGGATACGGCCTTCCCTGCGCCAATATCAGCCAGCATAGCGGAGAGTTTGCCATTCGTGTCCTTATATTCGGTAAGCAATGGTTCGATCGTGGGTTTGAAACTTTCACTCACGCCGTAGAAATTCGCATCCTCGTTAAAGGCGACATCAAAGTCTGCCACGACGCGCGCAACATCGGCTTCGGACAACATGCGGGACATAACAGACGCTTCGGTTGCTGACTCTCCTGTCAGACCTTCTGAGCTTGCTGCTTGGCTTTTAGTGTTTTCTGACTCTGCAGGGGCCGGGATTTCCACCACAGGCTCTGGCATTTTTATGACGGGCTCAGCCACAACCGGCTCCTGCACGGGGACAGGCGCTACGGACACATCCGCCGCCGCAGGCTGTCCCTCCGAAGCTTCTTGGGCAATAGCAGCCTCTGGCGTTTCCGCTAACGCGGCAGGAACATCCATTCCCCCGTCGGGCGGCACAACCGCGCTATCCGATACGGATGGCGCCTTTTCTTCCGCAGGCGCAAGCTCCGCAGAAGGTTCCGCCTGCACGCTTGTTTCAGGGCGAGCCTCTTCACCGGCGGCCGGACTCACAGACAGTCCGAGCAGAGGATAAAGCGTCGCGCCGATGACAGACAGACGGTCCACCGTCTGCGGCATGGCAAGCAACGTTACATCCATCAGGTAATAGCTATCCAGATCCGGGTCGAGGATCAGGTTCGATGTATCACCTGCATGGGCAATCATACCGCGAATGTCGGCAATAAACGACACGACCTTATTGTCAAAATCATCCGCCCCTGTATTCGCGGAGACATCTTTCCACTTCGCAAGAACGGTTTCGTATTTCAAGGCTTCGCGCCCTCGTGAGGACAATCCTTCGTCCGTGAATTGTAAATCCGGACCGATCTCAGCATTGAGTTTGCCAAGCGCACTCATTTGGTCGTTGATATAGGCGATGAGCGCGTCTTCCTTTAATCCTACTGGTGTCCCGCCTACAGATTCGACGGTTTTCGTCATACGTAATTGTCCTGCCGCGTGCAGAATATTGGCCAGAGGCTGGTTGAAGTCATTACCTTTTACTTCCCATAGGGAGAAATCCTTGTTGCCCCCGATGGTGGTGTAGGCTTGGGACAAGGCGATCAGGAGCGTGATGACTAGAACCGAGATACTAAGGATAAGCCTGGTCGTAATGGAGAGGCGATTGAGCAATTTGAACATTAGGGGACCTTAATATAACTGTTTGAAATACAATGAAAGAATCGCGACTTTGATAAAAAAGCATAACATGCCCCCGTAGGCTGAAAAGTAAAAAAAACAACTTCGACGGGGCTGGGCACAGAAAAATAAAAGGCGGCAAGGACCAAAAAGGCTCATACAAAAAGTTTGAACAAACGCTGCGCCCCACCGTTTGTTCCGGCATTGAAACTAAATTTTTTCAATGCTTTTTTTTGCGATAATTTCCTTCCCATACCGTTGTATTTATTATTAAGTACCGAACAAGTCTTGTTTTTTTGAATATGAAGGAAGCGCGCATGAACCGCCCTCAACACACAGCAGCCACGCTTGAAAAGAAACACGTATTGACGCTTGTGCTCGGCCTTACCGCCGTTCTGCTCTTTTTTGCGGGAAGCGGGTTTATTTCTCACCTGAATACGCGGAATTTAAACGCAATCGTTACCGAAGTCACGCAGACCCACGAAACGATTCTCACGCTCAATCAGGTTCTATCCGCGATGAAAGATGCCGAAACGGGGCAGCGCGGTTATTTGCTTACCGGGGAAGACTCATATCTGGAGCCCTACAGGCTGGCTGTCGCTTCCGTAAAAACCCACTTCGAAAAACTTACCCTTCAGGAACAACAAAGCTCCCTGACTATCGAGTCTCTGACGGAATTGGAAAACGCTATCAATGTTAAACTGAACGAGCTTGAAACGACGATTGATCTTTTCAACAAAGGAAACAAGGCAGCAGCGCTTGGCGTTGTGGAAACCCATAACGGCAAGGTCGCGATGGACGCCATCCGCAACGAGATCGCCGCGATGCAACAGGCTGAACGTGACCTGCGCGCGATCCATCTTTCTTCCATGAAAGAGGCCTATAATACCGCACTGGTCAGCGGACTTATGGCGGCGGTCTCAGGGGCTCTGCTCGCCTGCCTCGTGGCACTTTTGCTATACAAGGCAAACAAGCAAAGAGCACAGGAACAATGGCTGCAAAACGGACAGGCTGGCTTGGCGGCGGCCATGCTGGGCGACCAGCGTGTGGATCAATTGGGGCAAAACATACTGAAATACCTTGCCGAATATCTGGATGCGCAGGCTGGCGCATTCTTTACATCCCATGGCGGTGCCTACAAAAAAACCTCTACCTACGGGGTGCCTGTCGATGCCAGCATCCCCCAGCAATTCGATCTCGATGACGGGCTTTTGGGGCAGGCTGTACGCGACAAACGCTCTTTCATCGTACGCGATGTGCCAGACGGTTATCTTACCATCGGCTCGGCAATGGGTCAGGCCGCGCCGCGTCATCTTGTGATCGCACCCGCCATTATTGATGGGCAGGTTAACGCGGTGATGGAACTCGGCTTCCTAAAGGATATCGACGATACGGCCCTTGAACTCATCTCGGAAAGCGCGGAAGCCATAGGCGTTGCCCTGCGCGCCGCCGATTACCGCGCCCACTTACAGGATCTTCTGGAAGAAACGCAGCGTCAGGCAGAAGAGCTGCAAACACAAAGCGAGGAACTGCGTGTTTCCAACGAGGAATTGGAAGAACAAAGCCGTGCGCTGAAAGAATCCCAG
The DNA here is from genome assembly GCA_946481075.1 of uncultured Alphaproteobacteria bacterium. The sequence continues at coordinate 314,759 of CAMLMC010000001.1, read as the reverse complement.
GCCCGGCTTGAACAACAACAATTGGAGATGGAACAAACCAATACACAGCTTGAGGAACAGACCCAGCAACTGGAAATGCAGCGCGATGAACTTTACCGCGCCAATCAGGATGTATTGCGCCAATCGCAGAAACTGGAACAGGCCAGCCAATATAAATCCGACTTTCTTGCGAATATGAGCCATGAACTCCGCACGCCACTCAATTCATCCCTCATTCTCGCCAAACTTCTCGCGGATAACCCCGATGGCAACCTGACCGAAGAACAGGTGAAATACGCCCAAACCATTCAAGGCGCCGGCAATGATCTTCTCACGTTGATCAACGATATTCTCGATCTTTCCAAGATCGAGGCCGGCCACATGGAAATCAAGGCAGAGCCCGTGCGCGTTGCCCGTATGGTCGAAGATATGTCTGCGCCGTTCAAAGTCATGGCAAAAGAAAAGAAACTGGATCTGAAGATTGATATCGCTCCCGGAACGCCGGAACGCATTGAGGTTGACCGCCTGCGTCTTGAGCAGATCTTAAAGAATCTTCTCTCGAACGCACTTAAATTCACAGAAAAGGGAAGCGTCACGATCAGTGTTTCCAAACAATCTGGTAACAGGATTTCCTTTGCGGTCACGGATACGGGCATCGGCATTTCTGAAGACAAGCAGGCCACCATCTTCGATGCCTTTCAACAAGCAGATGGGACGATCAGCCGTAAATATGGCGGGACAGGACTCGGGCTTTCCATTTCGCGGGAACTCGCGCGGCTTCTTGGCGGTTCTATCGAACTTGAAAGCACGCCCGGACAAGGCAGCACCTTTACGATCACTGTTCCGCAAATCTATGACCCCGCAAATACCATTCCCAAATCACAAGGCACAGTGGCATCCGACAGCGGTGCCATTAAACCACCGGCAAAATCACGCTCTGCGGCGTCCCTTATATCCTTGGACAGAGATACGGATATCGAAGATGACAGGGACAAGGTGACATCGGATAGCCGGACCATCCTTGTTGTAGAAGATGACGATAAATTCGCGAAAATCCTATACGATCTTGCACATGGCCTTGATTTCCTTTGCCTGATTGCGCGCAGCGCCGAAGAAGGCCTGTCGATGGCCCGACAATATCTGCCGAGCGCCATCCTGCTCGACATCGGCCTGCCGGACAATTCCGGCCTCTCCGTTCTTGATCGCCTGAAACGCAACCCGCACACACGGCATATTCCCGTACATGTCGTATCCGCAGAAGATTACACCGAAACGGCACTTTCGCTTGGCGCGGTCGGCTACATGCTGAAGCCGGTCAAACATGAACAGATCACCGAAGTGTTCAAACAGCTGGAAGACAGGATGTCGCAAAAACTGCACCGCATTCTTCTTGTCGAAGATGACAAGGTCCAGCGTGAAAGCGTAATGAAACTGCTGGGCGGCAAGGACACCGAAATTATCGCGGTCGGTACGGCGGCAGACTGTCTTGCCAAATTAAAAGAAACCACATTTGATTGCATGGTGCTTGACCTGTCTTTGCCGGATGCAAGCGGATATAGCTTGCTGGAAACCCTCAGTCAGGAAGACGCTTATTCCTTCCCGCCTGTCATTGTTTACACGGGCCGTGATCTATCGGGGGATGAAGAGCAAAAACTGCGCCGCTATTCAAAATCCATCATCATCAAGGGCGCAAAGTCGCCTGAACGGCTGCTTGACGAAGTAACATTGTTCCTGCATCAGGTTGTCTCGGAACTTCCCGTGGAACAACAAAAGATGCTTCAAAAGGCGCGCAACCGGGATTCCATTCTCGAAGGCCGGCGTATATTGATTGTCGAAGACGATGTCCGCAACGTCTATTCGCTCAACAATATCTTAGAACCCCGCGGCGCGATCGTCCAAATCGCACGCAACGGGAAAGAGGCGATCAAGGCGCTGGAGGAATCGAAAAGAAACCCCGCCACCTCGAAAATCGATCTGATCCTGATGGATGTGATGATGCCTGAAATGGACGGCCTGACTGCAACACGCGAAATCCGTAAAGAACAGGAATGGAAAAAACTACCCATCATTATGCTGACAGCCAAGGCGATGCGTGATGATCAGGAAAATTGTCTGAATGCGGGTGCCAACGACTATATGGCCAAACCGCTGGATGTGGAAAAATTGCTCTCTCTGGTGCGGGTCTGGATGCCGCGATAAACCATGAACAACAAAACCGAAGACATAGAAATCCGCCTGTTTCTGGAAGCGATCTTTCAGAAATACCACTATGATTTTCGCGGTTATTCCATGGCCTCCCTTAAACGCCGCCTTGCCCAAGCGAAAATTATCTTCAATTGCTCCACTATCTCTGCATTACAGGACAAGGTTTTGCATGATGCGAAAACACTGCCGCAAATCCTGTCATTCTTAACGGTGCAGGTCAGTGAAATGTTTCGCGATCCGCATTATTTCAGGGCGCTACGGGAAAAAGTCATCCCACATCTAAAAACCTATCCGTCCCTAAAAGTATGGATCGCAGGATGTAGTAGCGGGGAAGAAATCTATTCCCTCGCCATTCTTTTTTATGAAGAAGGATTGTTTGATCGTACAATTTTTTACGCGACCGACATTAATCTCGACGCGCTCAGAAAGGCCGAGGCAGGCATTTATGAGATGGAAAGACTGCAACTTTTTACGCAAAACTATCAACGATCTGGCGGAAAATCATCGCTGTCCGATTATTACACGGCGGCCTATAACGGTGTTGCGTTCGACAAAGCCTTGCGGAAAAATGTGGTTTTCTCGGACCATAGCCTTGTGACAGATCAGGTATTTGCCGAAATGCATTTGATCTCCTGCCGCAATGTCATGATCTATTTCGACAAGGATCTGCAAAACCGCGTGATCGGCCTCTTCACGGACTCGCTTGCAAATCTTGGCTTCCTCGGTCTGGGCTCGAAAGAAACGCTGCGTTTTTCGCCCTATTCCGATTGTTATGAGGAATTTTCGCGCGAAGATAAAATCTATCAGAAACGGGGCGGAATCCAATGACGGAAAAACAGATCAACGCTGTGGTTATCGGTACGTCCGCAGGCGGCGTGGATGCGCTTTCGGCCCTGCTCCCGCGCCTGCCCGCCGGATATGCACCGCCGGTATTTGTCGTTATCCATCTGCCGCCCGACCGGGACAGCGTAATTGCCGAGCTGATGGCAGAAAAATCCGTCTTGCCGGTGTATGAGGCCGAAGATAAAGAACCCATCAGGCCCGGCACGGTCTATTTTGCGCCGCCCGATTACCATTTGCTGGTGGAAGACCACGAAACGCTCTCGCTCTCCGTTGAAATGCCTGTCCATTATTCGCGCCCGTCGATTGATGTTTTGTTTGAGACGGCGGCCGATGTTTTCGGCGATGGCCTTGTTGGTATTGTCTTGACCGGCGCCAACAATGACGGGGCCGAAGGACTTAGAAAGATTGGCGCCTGCGGTGGTGCCATGCTTGTGCAGGACCCGAAAACCGCGTTCTCCGCCGCCATGCCAGATGCGGCGCTGAAACTTAATCCCCGCGCACAGTGCCTCTCGATTGCGCAGATAGCGGACTATCTTGTGAAAGGACATTCCGGCCATGCCCTATAGAAATATTGAACCCGTGAATTTCCTTTTGGTCGACGACCTTGAAGAAAACCTCATCTCGCTTGAAGCGCTGCTGCGTCATGACGACGTCAACATCCTCAAGGCACATTCGGGACCAGAGGCTCTTGAACTGTTGTTAAAGCATGATATCGGCCTTGCCCTTCTTGATGTCCAAATGCCTGAAATGGACGGATTCGAGCTCGCGGAACTGATGCGCGGGTCCGAACGAACCAGCAAGGTTCCAATCATCTTCCTGACGGCAGGCAGCGTAGACCGGAATCGCCGTTTCCGTGGCTATGAAACAGGCGCAGTCGATTTCATCCAAAAACCAATCGAGCCGGATATCCTGCGTAGCAAGGCACAGGTCTTTTACAATCTGCGACGTCAGCAACGGATGATCGAACTCCAGATGGTGGCGCTTGAGCAACGATCAGAGGCGCTGCGCGAAGCTGACATACAAAAAGATCAATTCATTGCGATGCTGGCGCATGAACTGCGCAATCCCCTGGCGCCGATCAAGAACGGATTAGAGATACTCGGTCGCAATCCTGATCCTGAAAAGGCCGCCAATATCCTCGATATGATGGACCGACAGGTCAACCATCTGATCCGCCTGATCGATGACCTCCTCGATGTCTCACGCATCACACACAATAAAATCGATCTGCGCAGGAGTGTGATCACAGCGCAATCCGCCATTCATTCGGCAGTGGAAACCGCTACACCGCAAATCGAGGCCGCAGGACACCGTTTTAATCTGGTTGTACCTGATGAGGATATCTGGATTGACGCAGATCCGACACGCATAGCGCAAATTCTTGGAAATTTAATCAATAACGCCGTCAAATACACGCCTGCTGGCGGGCGAATTTTCCTCTCGCTCCGGCTTGAAAACGGGCATGCGGTCGTCTCGGTTACGGACAACGGCCTTGGAATAGACGAAGACATGTTACCGAAGGTTTTCGAATTATTCGCACAGGTCTCTCCCAGCTCTGCCACATCGCAAGGTGGGCTTGGTATCGGCCTTGCTCTTGTTAAACGGCTCGTGGAAATGCATGGCGGCACCATATCGGTGGAAAGCCCCGGCCTCGGCCATGGCAGCACTTTTATCGTGCGCCTGCCTGTTACCGCCGCACCGGCCAAAGTCGCAGAGCGTGCAAAGAGTGATGAAAAGAGGGAGCATCCCCCTTTAAAGATTCTGACCGTTGATGACAACATTCCTTCCGCCCAAACCATCGGTTGGATGCTGGAAATGATTGGGCATAAACAAATGACCGCGCATACCGGGAAGGATGCGCTTGAAATTGCCCGCTCGGCCGCACCGGACGTCGTGCTGCTCGACATAGGCTTGCCGGATATCAGTGGTTATGACGTTTGTCGTGAACTGCGCAAGGACCCGCGTTTTGAACACACCACCTTTATCGCACAAACCGGCTGGGGACAGGAAAAGGACAAACAAAAGGCTCTAGAGGCAGGATTCAATTATCACCTTGTTAAACCGGTGAATTTGAACCAGCTCAAAGAGCTTCTTCACGATATCGGAAAATAACGGGCTTTAGGCCGCACTCTTCATCGCAGCGTCATCGGCAAATGCCGCGTCAGAGACAAGGAATTCAACCGATTCATTGCCCATCCATGAATTGATCTGAAATTGCCCCGCGATATGAAACGTGCGCTGCGTTTGCTTCAGAAGCGCATCTCCAAGCGCGGTTCCAACCCCGTTGAACAGCATGCCTTTCATACGCCGCCCGCCTTCCCAATCGGTCATTTGCAGACGGATATGTTTTTCTTTCAAAACGTCAACCATGCCAAGCTTGACATTGGCGAGCGCGAAAAGCGGTTCCGTATTGCCTACACCGAAGGGGCCTATGTGGTCGCTCAAAAGCCTCACAAAATGCGTTTGCGCCCCGCGGATAGAAGCGATGCCGTCGATCACGGTTTCAGGAGTTAAATCCATATTCTCCCCCTGCCGGGCGACATGGGTGTATAAAAATTCGCGGAATTCGGGAAGACGATCCGGCATCACGGTAAATCCGCCCGCCATGGCGTGCCCGCCGCCTTTGACAAGGATGCCGTCGTTGCGCGCATCGATCAGGGCGGATGCGATGCTGATACCCGGTACCGACCGTCCCGACCCGCGCCCCTCCAGAACGCCTTGCATATTCTCGGCATAGGTAACCACGAAGGCGGGCTTTCCAAACCGTTCCTTCAAACGCCCTGCGACAAGGCCTGACAAACCAGGATGCCAGTCGGGATCACCAACGACGATGGCGGGAAACTGGTCTAATCCTTCCATCTCCACCTTGGCGATCGCCTGCTTCATCATCTCGGACTGAATAGTTTTTCGCTGCTCGTTGCAATCATCGAGAACAAAGGCGATGGACCGCGCCTCGTCCATGTCGTCGGTAGATAAAAGGCGTATGCCAAGGTCGGATTTATGTACGCGGCTTCCGGCATTGATGCGCGGGCCGAACACGAACCCGGCATGCGTCGGCTCCAGCGCCGAATCAAGGCCTGCAACCTCACACAGCGCCTTAATACCCGCATTGCTTTTCTGGCTCATTTGGGCAAATCCTGCCCGCACGAACAAACGATTGGGGCCCGTCATCGGCACCATGTCGCAAACCGTGCCAAGCGCGACGAGGTCGATCCAGCTTTTAAGTGGCGCCTCGGGCCACCCATTGCGCTCAAAGAATTTTTCACGCCGCAGGACATTGTTCACGGCCACGCAGGACAAAAACGCCACGCCGCACGCGGCGAGCATACCAAGACCGGATGCGCAATCCTTGCGCTTCGGGTTAATCACATGGTTGGCATCTGGTAAATTGTCTTCGGCTTCATGATGATCGAAAATGGCGATGCTCAACCCCATTTCGCGCCCCGCCGCAACGGCCTCGAACGCCGTGGTGCCGCAATCCGACATGATGACGTAAGTGGCGCCATCCGCCTTTAGTTTTTCAAGCGCCGCGCGGCTAGGCCCATATCCTTCGCTCAGTCGGTCCGGGATATACACCGGCGGCTCGATCCCGCACGCGCGCAGGAAACGAACGATAATCGCACCTGATGTCCCGCCATCGACATCGAAATCGGCAAGCACGCCGATCGTTTCGCCATCGATAATCCGTTGCGCCAAATCTTCGGCAAATTCCTTCATCCCCTTCATTGAAAAAGGGTCGGGGAAATGGTTGCGCAGCGTAGGGTATAGGAAACTTTCAACATCCTCCGGCCCCACGCCGCGAATATGAAGCATGCGGGCAATATAATCGGGCAGGCCGTGAAGCTGTGATATGCGGGCAACGATATCCTGCTCCACCGCGGGGAATACCCAACGGGAGTCTTTCAAGGATTTGCCGACATTTAAAAAATCGCTGCTCATGACTCTCTTTTCAATGCCATCACCATCATCCGTCGCATGCGCTCGGCCGAGTCGATGGCTAGTGGTTACACGTAAAACTGATTCTCAAATCCTACGCCCTTGAACGGAATTGTTCAATGCGCAGGACGGTCGGCGGCGCATTCACGGCCTCTAAACCCGCAATTTTCTGCGCCGCGGCGGCAATCGCCGCTTTGGAACAATCGTGGGTCGTGATCACCACGGACACATTCTGTCCCGGCGCGCGGCCACGCTGTAACATCGCTTCGATGGAAATGTTAAAATCACGCAGGATCGCCGCGACATCGGCGATCACGCCCGGCTGGTCGAGCACGACCAGATGCATATACTGCTCGTTGATAATGTCCTCCGGCGATACCGGGTTATGCGGCTTTAAGGCTTCTACCGGCACCCCGAACGCAGGGAAATGTGATCCGCGCGCAAGGTCGATCAGGTCCGACAGAACGGCGGAGGCCGTGGGCCCTTCACCCGCACCGCGCCCTTCCAGCAAAGCCTGCCCGACAAAATCACCCTCGACGAATACGGCATTGTAAACGCCCTCAACACTTCCCATCGGGGAATCGGTTGGTACAAGGCAAGGTTCCAGGCTTTGCGCAATCGCCGCCCCCTCGCGTCGCGCAATCCCGAGTAGTTTGATGCGATAACCAAGTTCCCTGGCAAAATCGATGTCCTGCGTAGTGATATTGCGAATACCCGAGATATCGATCTTGTCGAAATCGGCCTTCACGCCAAACGCCAGCGCAGTGAGAATCGATAATTTATGTGCGGCATCGATCCCGTCGATGTCGAATGTCGGGTCTGCTTCGGCGTAACCTTTGTCCTGCGCTTCTAGCAATACTTCGCCGAAATTACGGCCGCTGTTGCGCATTTCGGTCAGGATATAATTGCTGGTGCCGTTCAGGATGCCGTAAACACTCTCGATCCGGTTCCCGGCAAATCCCTCGCGCAGAGCCTTGATGATGGGAATACCCCCCGCCACCGCCGCTTCGAAATTGAGCGTAACGCCATGTTCCTCGGCAAGCGCCGCAAGTTCATAACCGCGGGCGGCGAGCAAGGCCTTGTTCGCGGTCACCACATGTTTGCCGTTGCGGATCGCGGTCTCGATTACACTGGCTGCCACGCCCTTTTCCCCGCCGATGGTTTCAACGACGACGTCTATGCCATCCATCATTCCTATTTCATGCGGATCCTTGACCCAATGATATTTGGAAATATCGACGCTTCGTTGTTTGAATTTATCGCGGGCATTGACGGCCGCCACCTCGATGTGCCGTCCGGCCTTGCGCGCAATCTCATCTCCGTGCGCTTCGAGCATCTTAATGACCCCGCCGCCGACGGTGCCTAGCCCTGCAATCCCGATGCGAAGCGTTCCCGCCATAATATTATTTGCCCGGCGCAGTGATAATGTCGACGCGGCGCTGCTGGTCTTCCCCGCTGGCCGGAACTGTGTCGCCATAACCGATCGTTTTGATTTTTTCGGCAGGCACGCCCTCCTCAATCAGGGTACGGGATACAGCATAGGCGCGGTTCATGGATTCTTTCAGATTCACGATACGCGCCTTGATCGGGTCGGTGGTTCCCGCATTGGTGCTGGCATGGCCCTCCACGCGGATACGATCAACCGGGGCGAACTTTGCCGCTTCCGCCGTCTGGCGCAGAACGCTTTCATCGCCCGATCCAATGCGATCTGATCCGTGCTTGAAATAAATCTGCGATACACCCTGCCCTGCGCGCGGTGACAGTTTGCCATCGGCCCCTACGTCCAACGGCGCAGTTGTAAACGGCGCTTCTGTCATGCCGCCGCCCTGTTGAACAGGCGGGACCGGATAGCTGCCATGGCTGGCCCCACCAAACCCTTCATCAAGCGGGAACACCGTCACGCTGGGGTCTGTCGGATACGCCATGCCTTCGGGCATTTGCACGCTCTGAACGGGCGCAATCGAAATCATCCCGCTTTCCGGCGCATCGATATCATACACTTCGACGGAACCACCGGCCGTCTTGAAAGCGAGGCCGCGTAATTCATCATCGCTAAGGGCCGGCCCACGCGCACTCGGCGGTGTCAGGCTGACAGGTTCGATCTTGACATCGTTTGCGGCCGCATTATTGACCTTTACATGGTCGTTGCCACCCATCCAGCCATCCACAGTCTCGCAGGCGGACACAAGCGGGATCAGGGACAAGAACAGGGCAAACCGGAAAAAAACGAACACTTTGAAAACCTTTATGTACGAATGGAAATCTGCCCCATCCTGCCCCCAAAATTTCCGCCTTGCAATATTGTCGCAGAAACATTCCCCAGCCTTATTGAATTTATTGATTTTTCTTCGCTTTTGGGTCATTGTGAGCGCCAGTTCTCTGGTCTGTTTTCCACAATTTATCCGAATGCCTTATCCTATGGCCGCCCCCATGCCCAAAAAGCCCGTCGATTCGCCCTCTTCTGACAACGATTCCAGCAAAAAAGCGATCGATCCCGTGGCGCTGGGTCAGGCATTGGCGGCGGCTGTGGATCGCTCCTTGCCGCTTCTCAAGGATTATATGGAAAAACATAAGGCTGAATTACACACAGCCTCGATGGAGCCATTCGTGGAATTGCAAGAACGCATCACCGCCTTTATGGCCGTGCTGATGACAAATCCGCGCCGCCTGGCCGAATTACAGATGGAATACTGGAAACAATGGGCGGGTCTATGGCATAACGCGCTGGCCAAGATGCATGGCGAAAAAATAGATCCGGTCTATAAACCCGCCCCCGGCGACCGACGCTTCCGCTCCGACGAATGGAACGAAAACGTACTTTTCGACTTCATCAAACAATCCTATCTGATGACCAGCCAGTGGATGCAGAATGTCGTGCGCACAACCGAAGGGCTGGATGAAGACGTTCTCAACAAACTCGATTTTTACACACGCCAGTTCGCCGATGCCATGGCGCCGACCAATTTCCTTCTAACCAATCCCGATGTTTTGCGTGAAACCATCCGCTCCGGCGGTGAAAATCTTGTAAAAGGCCTCGAAAACCTGATCGAGGATATGGAACGTGGCGGTGGCCAAGTGAAAATCAGCGTGACGGATTATCAGGCTTTCCGCCCGGGCAAAAATCTTGCCGTGACAAAAGGCGGCGTCGTCTACCAAAACGACCTGATGCAATTGATTCAATATGAACCCACAACCGATAAGGCGTTCAAAACCCCGCTATTGATTATTCCGCCTTGGATCAACAAATATTACATTCTTGATCTGCGCCCCGAAAACTCGTTTGTCAAATGGCTGACCGATCAGGGGCACACGGTCTTTATCGTCTCATGGGTCAATCCCGACGCTTCACACGCGAAAAAACGTTTTGAAGATTACATGCATGAAGGTGTTATCGATGCCCTCTCGCAAATTGAAAAAATCACGGGCGAAAAAGCGGCGAACGTCATCGGTTATTGCATAGGCGGTACACTGCTGACGATCACGCTCGCCTGGATGAAATCAAAAGGCATGGCGGACAGAATCAAATCCGCAACGTTCCTGACAACGCTTATTGACTTCAAGGAGGCCGGGGAGCTGAAGCTCTTCACCGATAAAAAACAGATTGAATCGATGGAAAAGGAAATGGCCGAAAAAGGCGTCCTCTCCGGCAACCATCTACAAAAGACCTTTGCGATGCTCCGCGCGAATGACATGATCTGGTCGTTCGTCATCAACAATTACCTGATGGGCAAGGAACCGTTCCCGTTTGACCTTCTCTACTGGAACGAAGATTCCACGAACATGCCCTGCGCGATGCATTCCTTTTATTTGCGCAAAATGTATCTGGAAAACAAACTGATAGAACCGGAAGGTTTGGAAATTGAAGGAGACAAAATCGACGTGCGCGATATCGACACACCCGCCTATTTCCTTTCCACCCGCGAAGATCATATCGCGCCGTGGAAGGCAACCTATTCCGGCTATTCCGCCTTTACGGGACCCAAAAAATTCACGCTCTCCGCCTCCGGCCACGTGGCGGGCGTCGTCAATCCCCCCGCCTCCGGCAAATATTGTTACTGGACCTCCGGTGAAAACACGCCATCCCCAGAAAAATGGCTGTCCCATGCCGCAGAAAACAAGGGCAGCTGGTGGATCGACTGGCAAGGCTGGATCGAAGGATATGCAGGGCCGAAGGTCACGGCTAGGGACGTAAAATCACCTGTGGAACCGGCCCCCGGCTCCTACGCCCTTAAAAAGGTAGATTGACGTAATCAAAAGGACTCGCTTAGATATTTTCCTATAAGGAAAATTACAATGAGTCATTTACAGCTAGTTAAATCGTTCAATCCTTCGGCCTATCCGCTTCGTATCACTCTAGCAACGGAGATAGACCCTGAAAACAATCAACTGGATAAGCTGAACAAAGACAATTTTTTCTACCCCGAGTACAAAATGCAAAACTTCCCTATTGCCCTTCGCGAAGAGGTTAGAAACTATCTGGCCAAAGAGGGTGTCGATGATTATTGCATGTTCGAAGACGGCCCGAAAACCTATCTCCATTTCCGCGATATTTATTCATACCATCTGGCAACAGTTCATTTTATCCCGTCATGTCCATCCTATGCTATTGATGAATTTTTTGAATGCAGCCCCCATGACTCTCCGCGAAAAATAAAAAAACGAATGAAGCGTTTTCAGGATACATTTGATGGCGACACAACTTATAAAGATGTCCATTTTTCGATGGATCCCAACCGCAAACTAATTAGCGCATGGACGTCAGACAAGCGCACATTGGCGCATCTTATGACCGTTGCAACAATCCTTGACAACCCCAGAGCGGCCATCGCAAGTCCATCAATATAGATAAATGCTTAAGCTCGTTTCCAATTTCGACACCACCGCCTATCCGAAGTTCGTTTCTGTCAAAATCGAAAACACAGCCCCCCATAGCGTGCATCGGCTCAAAACCCTCGCACAATTCCATTTCAACAACAACGGCGTGGCCGATTACTTCGTTTTCCACGACAAGAAAATCATGACTTTTCATTTCCGCACTGTTCGGGAGCAAATGATCGGCCAGGGATGTCTTTTTCCAGATGTCGGGGCGCAATTTCCCTTGCTGGAATTCAAAGCAATATCACCGTTAAAACTTTTGGAAATTGCCGCTAATCTTGAACGGACTTTTAACAATGCCGGACGATTGCATCAGGACGTAAAACTACTGCCTATCGTCGAAAACCATTCGATCGATGCACTGGTCAAAAACGGACCGGATATCATTCAGGTAATGAAGTGGGGCGAAAAACTTCAGGCGAAGTTCGCACCGGCCTAACCGTTCTTGTAATCTTTCGAAAGCCGCACATAATTGTCGGCGGATACGGGGAAGAAATCGAGGTCTTCCTTGGTTAGTTTGCGCATGAATTTCGCCGGACGCCCTGCCCATAACTCCCCCGCCGGAACGCGCTTGCCGGGCGTTACCATCGCGCCCGCCGCGACCATCGCGCCGCTTTCCACCACGGCCTCATCAAGCACAATCGCGCCCATTCCAATAAAGGAATCGCTTTCAATCGTGCAGGCATGGAGCAGCGCCATATGGCCGACCGTCACGTTGTCACCGACATAACAACCGGAAACATTGCGCGTCACATGAAGGACGCAGCCATCCTGAATATTCGTGCGGCTGCCGATGCGGATTTCATGAACATCGCCGCGCATCTGTACGCCGAACCAGATGGATGAATCCGCGCCGATCTCGACATCGCCTGCCACCGATGCATTCGGTGCAATCCACGCATCCTCATGGATTTTGGGAAGGATGCCTTTGTAGGGAAGAATAAGTCCTGTCATTAAAAAGCTCCCGTCATTGCGAGGAGGCCGCAGGCCGGCGCGGCAATCCATCCCGCCAATGTAAGAACATTATATCGTAAGATGGATTGCTTCGTCATTTCATTACTCGCAATGACAGAGTTTTTTCTACCGGCTCGCCGCAACGCGCATGACTTGGGAGCTAGGCGCCTTGCGTTTCGGGTCGAACGCCCCAAAGAACGGCACAGGATATTGCGCATATACGGCGGCAATATCGTTCAAAACATCTTGGCTCAGTTCAATATCGAACGCCGCAATATCCGTTTTCAATTGCTCCATTGTTGTCGCGCCGATAATCGTCGATGTCGTAAAATTCTGAACGTCACAGAATTTAATCGCCATCTGGCACACATCGAGGCCGTGACGGTTGGCCACATCCATATAAGCCTTCACGGCTTCGTTCGCGAGTTCGGTGTCACGGTGCGGCGGACGCGGGTCCACGGCCCAACGGGAACCTGCGGGACGTGCGCCGTTCAGATACTTGCCGCTGATCTGCCCACCGGCGAGCGGCGACCATGGCAGATACGCCACTTCTTCACGCACGCAAACTTCCGCGAGGTGCGGATCGTCATAACGGTTCATCAAATTGAATTCGTTCTGAATGGAAACCATGCGTGGCAGGCTGTGCTTTTCGGCCAGTTGAATGTACTTCATGATCCCCCATGCGGAATCATCGGACAGGCCTGGGTAGCGGATTTTTCCGGCCTTTTGAATCTCACCGAGTGTTTGCAGAACTTCCAGAAGGTTTTCTTCTTCATCTTTTGTATTCGCTTGTGTGAAATCAATGGTGCCCGCGCTGTTCTTGCCGAAATGCGGAAACTCGCGGTTCGGCCAGTGCAGTTGATACACATCGATATAATCGGTTTGCAGACGCTTCAATGAACCATCAATGGCTTCCAGAATATTCTTGCGATCGATCTTGTTGGTACCGTTGCGGATCCAGTCCGGACCCGGCCCTGCGACCTTGCTGGCGAGAATTATTTTATCGCGGTTGCCATGTTTCTTGAACCATGTGCCGATGATCTCTTCTGTCTTGCCATATGTGGCGGCAGACGGCGGCACGGCGTAAATTTCGGCAGTGTCGAAGAAATTGATTCCTTGCGTGATGGCGTAATCCATCTGCTCGTGGCCATCGGCCTCTGTGTTCTGATTACCCCATGTCATGGTGCCAAGGCAGCAGCGGGAAACCATCAGATCCGAATAGCCGAGTTTTGTATATTCCATCTATAAATCCTTCTAGTTGTTAATCGTCATTGCGAGGAGGCCGAGAGGCCGACGCGGCAATCCAGCCTTCAATAGTTACCGTTCCATCCTAAGCTGGATTGCTTCGCTACGCTCGCAATGACGCCGGATAAGAAAAAACCAGCCTAAATCTAGGCTGGTTTTTAGAAATTTCAATGCAAATCCGTAGATTAGCGTTTCGCCCACTGCTTGGAACGACGGGCTTTGTGAAGGCCGACCTTCTTACGTTCTACAACGCGTGCGTCACGGGTCATCATGCCGGCTTTCTTCAGCGCCGGGCGCAATGCCGGTTCGAAGTTTTCCAGCGCGCGGGAGATACCATGACGGATCGCGCCGGCCTGACCGGACAAACCGCCACCGGCGACTGTGCACATCACATCGAATTCACCGACGCGGCCAGCAACCAGGAACGGCTGGTTCAGAACCAGAAGGTGCGTTTTGCGGCCGAAATATTCGTCCTGAGACTTGCCGTTGACGACAACTTTACCGCTGCCGCGTTTCAGCCATACACGGGCAACCGATTCTTTACGGCGGCCTGTGCCATAGGCGCGGCCCAGCTTGTCGAGTTTCGGTTCGCGTTTTTTGGCTTCGCTTTCTTGTGTTGCGGCGCCAAGGGATTGCAGGTCATTCACTGCTGTTTCGTTTTTCGCCATGATGATTATGCTCTCTTATTCTTGGGGTTCATGCCGGCAACATCGATAACCGTCGGGTTCTGCGCTGTATGCGGGTGTTCGGCACCTGCGTAAACGCGCAAGGATTTCATCGCCTTGCGGCCCAGCGGACCTTCGGGGATCATGCGCTCAACGGCTTTTTCAACAACGCGCTCTGGGTGCTTGCCTTCGAGGATTTCGCCCATGGTCTTGGATTTGATCCCGCCGATCCAGCCTGTGTGCCAGTAGAAACGCTCGCCTTTGGCTTTGTTGCCTGTCAGGCGGACTTTGCCCGCGTTGATGACGATAACATGGTCGCCGTCATCCATGTGCGGTGTATAGGTTGGCTTGTGCTTGCCACGAAGGCGCAGGGCGACATAGGAGGCAAGGCGTCCCAGAACAACGCCTTCGGCGTCGATCAGGATCCAGTCCTTCTGAATATCAGCCGCTTTTGCTGAATAGGTCATGGTTGTTTCCTTATATGGTGGTTTTTTAATTCTGGCGGGGTTCTCGCACATAATGCGCATAGGTTCAAGAAAAAACGTATGAAAACAGAAGGATAGATAAGTGGTATTAAAATACCCCAATCAAAGTCCCTGAAAAATAATCCAAATAAAAACAATCATTTGCCTGAACTTTCAGGCCGCCGCGCTTGTTACCAATAATAACGGGCCCGTAAAAAAGTATAGAAAATGAACGAAAAACAAACACAACACCCCCTGTCCCCGCACGGACGCAAACGCCATTTGTGGCGAAAGGTCGGCTTTGCCGTTTTGATCATATTGCTTTCCATGCTTGTTGCCGCGCGCGCCTACGCGCCCGTCTGGATCAAGGACTACGTCAATCATACCCTCGATAACATTGAGGGCTACAGCGGCTCGGTAGAAGATATCGATCTTGCGCTTTATCGCGGCGCCTATGTTATTAAAGAACTCCGGATCGATAAGGATGGAAAGGATATCCCCATCCCCTTCCTTCACTTTCCGCAAACCGATCTATCCCTGCAATGGGGAGCCCTGTTCGATGGAAAAATCGTGGGCGATGTCACGTTGACAAAACCCGAAATCAATTTCGCGGTGGGGCGTAGCGGACAGACAACGCAAACGGGGACCCGCACCGACTGGACCGTGCCGATCAAGGAACTGATGCCGCTCGACATCAACTGGGTTGAAATTCAGGACGGCACGATCACCTATCAGGATTTTTCGGAACGTGAGAAAGTTGACTTGTCGATCTATAACTTAAATGCCAAGGCCACCAACCTTCGCAACACGGACAATAAAAAAGATGCCCTGCCGTCGGACCTGACCGTCCGCGGCATATCGGTCGGCAAAGGCAAACTGGCCATCGACGGTAAGATGAATATCCTGCGCCCTATTCCGGATTTCGATGTAACCGGAAAACTTGAAAGCATCAATCTGCCAGCTTTGAATGATTATGCCCGCTCCGCCGCCGCTATAGACTTTGAAAGCGGCACTTTGAACATTTATTCGGACCTGACGATCAAGGATGGAAACATTACGGGCTTTGTCAAACCGCTGGCCACAGACATTTCTCTTATCGATCTGGAGCGCGATGCAAACCCTATAGGCGTTCTGTGGGAATCGATTGTGTCTGTCGTGTTGGAAATATTTGAAAATCAGCCGAAGGATCAATTCGCAACGCAAATACCGTTAGAGGGAAAAATCAGCAACCCCGACACGGATTTCTGGGCAACACTTAGTGGCATTCTGCGGAATGCATTCGTAAAGGCCTATAGCAATACGGTAAAGCCGGAGTAATTAAATCCCCTCGCCCTCTTCATTGGTTTCGATTTTCTGGATCAAGACCTTGTCGATGCGGCGGCCATCCATATCGACGATTTCGAATCGGTGGCCGAACACTTCGAATGAATCGGCAACTTTTGGTGTCTTGCGGGAATATTCAAGGATAAAGCCGGCGATGGTGTCAAAATCTTCGTCCGCGCTGATATCATTAATACCGATAGAGATATGGATTTCCTCGATCGGCGTGCGCCCGTCAACCAGCCACGATCCGTCATCCCTTTGCACGATCATATCTTCATGATCATCACCATAATTCGACGGCAAAACGCCAACGATGGCTTCAAGAAAATCCGACGGTGTGACGATCCCTTGCGTGCTGCCATATTCATCGACAATGACCATTAGATTAATGCTGCTTTTCTTGAAATGTTCAAGCGCAGTAAGGCAGGTCGAATTTTCCGGCATGGCATAGATTTCCTTCAAATGCGCACGCATGTCAAAGGTCTGGTGATTCAAAACCTCGTCCAACATGTCCTTTGCCTGAATGATGCCGATCACATTGTCGGGCTTCTCGTCGATAACCGGATAACGCGAATGTCCCGCCGTATGGATCTGGTCGCGAATTTCTTCAAGGGTGCTGTTCACATCGATAAAAACCACATCCTGACGGTGCGTCATAATGGATTTAATCTCGCGGTCGCCCAGCCGGATAACGCGCTGGAGCATTTCATGCTCGCTCTTTTCAATGACACCGGTTTCGGCACTCTCGCTTAGGATGGCCTTGACCTCTTCTTCCGTCATCTGGTCGGGATTGTCTTTTGACACGCCAAACAATTTAAGAACAAGCGCAGCGGACAATTGCAACACACTGACAACCGGCCCCGCGATCATGGAGAGAAACGCCATCGGCGCAACGACAATCATCGCAATCCGCTCGGCGTGGCGCATCGCAAATTGCTTGGGCACCAACTCGCCGATCACGACGGAAAAATAGGTGATGGCCGAAACGATGACGGCCACGGCCACCGTGTCGCCATGCGGGGCGATGAATGCAATCTCGTTCAACATCGGCGCGATTTTTTCGGCAATGGTCGCGCCGCCGTATGCCCCCGCCAAAATCCCGACCAGCGTAATGCCGACCTGCACGGTGGACAGGAATTTGCCGGGATCATCGGCAAGCCTCAACGCGGCCTCGGCCCGTTTGTTGCCCTGCTTAGCGGCCTGACGGAGCAGCGGCTTGCTGCTCGAAACAATCGCAATCTCGGACATCGCAAAGAACGCATTGACCAGCAACAGCAGGAAAATAATCAGAATTTCGGTGGTAATCATAAGAATCCTTTGTGGACCATATTGTTACATGATGCCCCACCCCCATGAAAGCCCCGCCAGCGCTTCATCCGGCAGAATTTTGATTGACATAATAAATTGAAATGGGTATAAATCGCCACCCCTAACGGAGAACTTTTATGTCAGAATATACAGAGATCGCCTTAAGAAAAATTATCCGCATTGAAGGCCTTGAACGGTCTTTCGCCTTTACGGCCAGCGCATTCTGCGGCCCGCATTCCTTTGTTATTTTTGCAGATCCGGCGGAAATCCTTTCACTGACAAAAGACGTCCCCGGCTACAAACGCGAACATATCGGGGAAAGACTGACCAGATACCGCTCCGAGCAAATGCTTGCCCAAGACACGCAATGCCCGATCGTCATGCCATCCATCGGCCTTCCTTTTCACAATACGGAATCAAGCACCCTTTACGATGCGCCCCTTGTTCGCACCATGGTGGAAAAGGGTGTGCAGTCCATGCCATTCTGCCTCCTTGGCGCCGATCCTGCGGAAAGCGCCCTCTTAACCTCGTGTATATCTGCAACTACGCCGGTGCCACTGGAAGAATACAGACCATCCGTTCAACCGGAAGACCTTTCAAACTATTCACCTGACGATTACACGATTGCGTTCGAAATGGATGAAATGATAAACGCGATTGACGCCCATTTTAACCAGCACATGGGCAAACATTCGATCAGCAAGAATGATGCCTTCTATTCCGCATTCCCCCAATGCCGCGATATGCTGGACATTTTAATCGCATCGGGCTGCCGCCATGTGGACGTCGAACGATATTGGGACGGCGAAAGCATCTTGTCAGGCATGAAGGTCGCGATGGAGCAACATTACAGACGGCTCGGCGCCGACAACCCATCCGCCATCGAACTGATAGACCGCTTTGCCCTGCTGCATGAACGTAAACTATCAAAAGACCACGCGGCCAAGGAAAGTTATTTGGGAATTATCGAAGGACCGTCTGAATTCAGGCTACATCAACTGGCACAAGGTCTTGCAGGAAAGATTTCCGTAAACGATGAAGCCGTCGGCCTTGCTTCAACGGAACTGTCCGATGACGCGCAATCCTACTTGCGTTCGCTGCCCACCATCCTGCGGCCCGGGGTTCAAAAATCGGGACCGGACTATCAGCAAAAATAACCGGCATAAAAAAGACCGCCAAAAGCGGTCTTTTCAAATGGTCGGGGCGACAAGATTCGAACTTGCGACCCCTTGCACCCCATGCAAGTGCGCTACCAGGCTGCGCCACGCCCCGACGGCCTTTGAAATAGCCTATTCTCAAGCAAATATCAAACTGAAATCGGTAAAGCCTGTTTAAAAGCCGCGGGTCTCCCTCGTTTTGGCCATAAAACCAGCGTATTTTAATACTCAGGATACGTCATTCATTCTTATATTCTTTAAGGACCTGCAATGCAGACACTTATTTCTAGAGCACCGAATTCCTTTACCGCTAAAATCATCTTTTGTTTATCTCTTGTTATGCTGGTCGATTTCTTGTTTTTCGATCATCCGTTCGGGGCCACGCTCGGCGCGTTCGGGTTTATCCTGCTGGCGGTCTTCCTGCTGCTCAACCCATCTGCATTACAGGGCAAACAAGGAAAGATTGTTGCGACCATCGCGATATTTGAATGTCTGCTATTAATAGAACATCCCTCGCCCTTGCGGCTTTGCCTTTATATCCTTTCCATCGCGGCACTGGCGGTTGCGGCAAGGGGGCATGTGATTACAAACGCGCTCACCTTTGCGGACAGGGTTTTTGACTTCCTGGCGCGGTCCGCCTTGCGTCCTTTGCAGGATTTTGTGAAATACGACAATGCCCGCCAACACCTCAAAAAGAAACCCGTTAAGAAGGCGGTGTTGATCGGCTGGGTACTGCCTTTCGCCCTTACACTCGTTTTCCTTTTGCTATTCGGCAATGCGAACCCCATTATCGGCAAGTGGGTCGATGCCGTGAACCTCACCCATATTCTGGAAGGCCTCAGTTTTGGGCGGATTTTATTCTGGATGCTAATGGCCGCTCTATTCTGGGCCGTTTTGCGTCCCCGGATCAAAACCTCATCATCGCAAAATCCAGCATGGGACATGGGCGTCATCAACACGCTGTTTACCCGTGATGCCATTTTGCGCTCGCTTGTCATTTTCAACATTCTTTTCGCCGCGCAGAATATCATGGACCTTGTCTATCTCTGGGGCGGTGCAGGCCTGCCGGACGGCATGGGATATGCACAATATGCGCAAAAAGGTGCATACACGCTTGTGGTTACTGCGCTGCTGTCCGCCGCCTTCATCCTGATCGTTCTAAAGCAAGGCAGGGAAGAACATGCGCCGCCACTAACGCACACTCTCATTTATGCATGGGTCGCCCAAAATATCTTCCTGATGATCTCGTCGCTCTATCGCCTGAATTTGTATGTTGAGGAATATTCGCTGACCTATCTGCGATTTGCCGCGCTGATCTGGATGCTTCTTGTGGCGGCCGGGCTGGTATTGATCATCATCCGTATGGCTCGGGCAAAATCCAATCTCTGGCTTATCAACGCAAACGGCATGACGCTGGCTCTCGTTCTGATCCTGTGCAGCACGCTCAATATCGGTTCACTGATCGCCCATTACAATGTCCGCCACAATTATGAAATAGCCGGCAAAGGGCAGCATCTCGACATTTATTACCTATCCCTACTGGGCCCCTCGTCGCTCGGTGCGATCGAATGGCTGGAGGCGCAGCCGCAATGGCAGGGCTACAAATACGATGACAAAGCCAGACAGCGTTTTTCAAACATAAAGCATGGGCTCAAAACCGCAGAGACGCGGAGAACCCAAAATTGGCGCAGTTGGACATTGCGCGTTCATCTCAACCAGCACCGGCCGCAATAAACAGACACAACAGACTTCATCGCATTATGTCTTGTGGATAAAATCGCAACTTATCCACAGCCGGTTTTTCTGGCATTCGGGTCATGAACCTGTTATGATGGGTTCATCAAGGGGCGCATTGCGCCCTTTTATTTTTGGCCAAATCCTGGCCCACAAATGTGGGGGCACAAGGCCCACAATTAATATGGCTCATTGGCCCCACCCTTAAAGGCTGGCGCAAAATTAAGTCAATTGAATCAATAACGGTTCAAAATGATATGGGCAAAAAAATCTTCAAACCCGCAAAACGAACTAGACAAAAATGAAAAAACGCCCGCACGCCGAAGTGGGGCCACTGGGCCCGCTTTAATAATACCCGCCCCCCTGAAAAGGCGTCGTGGGCACCCGTGGAACGAAAAAGACGAAACGTATGGTGACTTTCAAATCATCCATACGTTTCAATATATTATGAGGCCTTATTAATCCCGGAAATTAAGCGGCGCGGCTATCCGCCTCGTCTTGCGGGAACAAGGCACGAAGGGCCTTCAGTTCATCCAGCATGGCTTCCAACGCATCGCGCTGATGCGCCGACAAGTCATACACGCCGGATTTGCTGGAATTTGAAGATGTTGCAGCGCTTTGCTCATTCGCTGCCGCGACCTTGCTGCCAACGGCGGCCTGCGGTTGCTCATCGGCCATGACTTGCGCCGCAATCTGGTTCTTGCCCTGCCCTTTGAGGAGCTTTTGCACGCCCTTGATCGTGTAGCCTTCGGTGTAAAGCAGGTAATGGATATGTTTCAAAAGCGCGACATCTTCCGGGCGGTAGTAACGGCGTCCGCCGCCGCGCTTGAGCGGCTTCACTTGTGAAAACTTGGTTTCCCAGAAACGCAGAACGTGCTGCTGTACGTCCAGCTCGTCGGCCACTTCGCTGATCGTGCGGAACGCGCCTTGCGCCTTCTTGCCGGATTTCAGGCCGGTTTCCGGTGCGGATATAGTGGCCGGATCGACCTTTTTAAATGACTTTTCTTCCTCAGGAGCGGAATTCTGTACTGCGAGGTTGCTCATGTCTTACCACTTCGGACTTAAAACAGGTTCAAATAAAAAAGGGGCGATTTACGCCCCCTTCGCTATCCTGTCTTTCAGGACATGTGATGCCCTGAACACCAGAACACGCCGGGGCGTAATCGGTACTTCAACTCCCGTTTTGGGGTTACGGCCAATCCTTTCACCTTTTTCGCGGATCGAAAAGCTGCCGAATGAAGAAAGCTTAACATTGTCCCCAGAAATCAATGCGTTCATGATTTCGTCAAGGACCTGCTCGACAAGGTCGGACGATTCATTGCGGGACAATCCCACCTGTTCATAGACGGATTCGGCCAGATCGGCTCTGGTCAGTGTGCGTTCGCTCATGGGGCACCTCGCTTTTTGATTGGATAGCCTAATTGTAACCTATTGATTTATATAGGTCAATAAAAGACTACGGCAAGGAAAAGGTTAATGGACGAACAACCCGGAAGGCGCGATAAACCTAATATCGCACAAGCGCCGCGCCCCACGTAAAGCCGGCCCCCATGGCCTCAAGAAGGAGCAACTGGCCGCGCTTGATTCGGCCCGATTTGATGCCCTCATCGAGCGCGAGCGGGATAGAGGCGGCGGACGTATTACCGTGGCGGTCCACGGTCGTAATGACGCGGTCCATCCCCATATTGAGCTTCTTGGCGGTCGATTCGATGATGCGGATATTCGCCTGATGCGGGACGAGCCAGTCAATCTGCTCCGGCTTGATCTTGTTGGTCTCCAAAACCTCGGTCACAACGGACGATAGGTACTCCACGGCGTATTTGAAGACTTCCTTGCCGTGCATGATGATCTTCGTCTGGTCGGTCGTTGCAACACCGCCGTCGGTATAAAGAAGGTTGCGCCCCTCGCCATTCGCATGGATGTGGGTAGAGTGTATGCCCTGCCCCTCGATCCCGTGATCCGCAGCCACCTCAAGCGCCTCTAGCACCACCGCGCCCGCGCCATCGGCAAACAGCACACAGGTCGTGCGGTCGGACCAGTCGAGGATCGATGTCATCTTCTCCGCGCCGATCACCAAAACGCGTTTCATACCGCCCGCCCGGATAAACGCATCGGCGGTGGACATGGCATAGATGAAACCGGAACATGCCGCCTGCACGTCGAATGCAGGGATCATGGGGATGCCAAGGGCCGCCTGAACGCGCACGGCCACGGCGGGAAAGGCGGAATCGGGCGTCGTCGTCGCCACGATGATCCCGTCTATTTTCTGCGCATCCATCCCGGCATCGGCCAAAGCAGAGATCGCGGCCTTGATCGCCATATCGGATGTCATTTCCTCGGGCGCCGCCACCCGGCGCTCGCGAATGCCGCTGCGCTGGAAGATCCATTCATCGGTGGTGTCGACAATTTTCTCCATGTCGGCATTCGTCATGATTTTTTCAGGCAGGTAGGAGCCGCTGCCGGCGATAATGCTTTTGATGATTGTCATGCTGTTTGCGCCGCCAGTGCCGCCGCGAAGGAATCCTGCGCCATCAGGTCGTTGATTTCCTGCGATACGCGTTTGTTAAACCCGCCTTTGACAAGGTTTGCGGCCACGATGATCGCATTCTCCGTTCCCTCGACATCGCTGCCCCCGTGGCTTTTGACCGAAATGCCGTCGAGGCCGAGGAACATGCCGCCATTGTATTTGGACGGGTTCAAACGGGTCTTGAGCCTATTGATCGCGCCGCGCGCGAATACGTAACCGATGATCGCGAATGGCGATGATTTGAATGAATCCTTCAATAGGCCGGAGATAAATTTGGCAGTCCCCTCGGTTACCTTGAGCGCGACATTGCCGGTCCATCCATCGGTGACAACAACATCAACGGTGCCCTTGGTAATATCATTGCCTTCGATGAAGCCGTGATATTTGCCGGGGAAATTGACGCAGGAGAGAATCGCATGCGCGCCGCGCACCTCGTCATGGCCTTTCATGTCTTCTGTACCGACATTGAGGACGCCGACCGTGGGATTCGCAATTCCCATCACCACACGGGCATAGACAGAGCCCAGCACCGCGAATTGTGAAAGAACTTCCGCATCGCATTCCAGATTCGCGCCGAGGTCGAGCACAACACTCTGCCCGCGCATGGTCGGCATGACGCTGGCGATCGCCGGCCGTTCGATGCCGGGCAATGTTTTTAAAATCATTTTGGAAAGGGCCATTAGCGCGCCCGTATTCCCGGCGGATACGATGGCATCGGCCCTGCCATCCTTCACCGCTTCAATCGCAAGCCGCATGGAGCTGTCTTTGCTGTTTCTTACGGCGGTCGACGGGCGCTCCTTGCTGGAAATCGCCTTGTCGGTATGGATGACGGTGCTAACAGATTTCAGGTCCGCAAATTTTGCCAGACAGGCATTGATCTGCGCCTGATCGCCATAGAACAGAAACTGCGTCCCCGGTATTTTGGGCAAAGCATGCGCGGCGGCGGGCACGATTACGTCCGGGCCGTAATCTCCGCCCATGGCGTCTAGGGCAATTGTCTGGGAATATGTCATGAAGCTGATGCTAAAAATAAAAACTGCGAGTTTCGGATCATCTAATAAAAGACTTAACGAAAAACTCGCAGCTTATATATCTTTTGTCAATTAGTCGCGTGCTTCGAGAACCTGACGGCCTTTGTACATGCCGGTTTTCAGGTCAACATGGTGACGGCGAACTGGTTCACCCGTGCTCGCATCTTCGCTCCAGTTGGTCGCGGTCAGTGCATGGTGAGAGCGGCGCATGTCGCGCTTGGATTTGCTCGTCTTTTTCTTTGGTACAGCCATTTTGTAAGTCCTTTTCGAAAATCAGGGCTGTTATTAACGGAATTACCGGAAATCCGCAAGGATAAAGTTTCTGCAAAATCTAAGGCGCTGGAATGGTTAACGCTTTTCTTTCCAGTCTTTCAGGGCCTCAAAGGGGTTTTTCCGTAAGTTCGCACCTTCGCCGCCTTTGACCGCCTCTTCATGCGTATCGACGGCCAGCGCATGGGCCACGCCCGGCGCGTGCGGATATGGATCGAGCGCAAGGGATAAGTGCTGGGCGGCCAGTTCGCCGATATCCACCTGTCCGTTGACGATTGGCTCCGGATCGACAGATTCTTCAAGGATTTCTGTTTCCATGCCGGATTTGGCGGCATCGCGCTCGCTTTTGGCCCTTGCGAAGGATACGGCCGAATCATCATCACCGAACCAGCCCTCGAACTCCTCCTCGATGGATTGCGTTACGGGCTCCAGCGATACCACACAGGATTGTGTGACTTCGGCCTGCAAGGTCCCCAGCGCATGGATCATATTGCCGCGGGTCTTTTGAAGGGTGATGATAGCCACCGCACGATCAACCGACACGATGCCATAGCGGCGGGCCAGATCGGCGCGTTCTTCCTCGCCCGCCTCGATCTTGAAGGTTTTGGGCTCGACGCCGAGCTTGGAAACCTCGACCAATGCGGACCATTCGGAGTTCAGATTGTTCTGGTAGTTTTTAGGCATACTTCCTGCTCTGTGTCGCAACATCGACAAATGACACACGGCCGGCGGCAAGACTTTGATAATCCTGCTGCATCAGCCATCCGGACTGGCGCGATATATATTCGACCATGAATTTTGCGGTATCCGGAATTTCGCCCTCTTTATGACGGTAAATATTGCGGGAGACCACGAGTTCAAGTTGTTGCTTGTCACTCCCGTTCAGGGCTGTGTGGTAACTGTGTACACGGCCGTTAAAGGCGCGCATCATACGCTTCATATGTTTGGGGATTCCCATGTCGCCAATACCGATCTGGCGGAGCGTAACATCCATGTTCGTAAACATATGATCGAACAGGGCTTGTGAAAGCGCCTTGCCGTTCTGTCCCAGCGCGCCAAGGCGGTTCATGATCAAGAAAACATGAAGCGTTACAAGGTCAAAGCGCCCGTCCAGCGTGTCGGCAACGCCCAATTCTGTATAAAAAAGCGGATCTCTGGACTGGCTCACGGCCGCCTGATACAGTCCGGCTGCGGCGTTTCTGGTGGCTTTGCGGCGTTTTAGCCAGGCGGAAATCATGCGCGCTTCCTTTTCATGACAATTGATTTAAGATATAACCCCTATAACAAATGTTAACAGGCTTGCAAACTATGAATATCTCCCGTGTCCTGATCGTTGCCGCTTTCGCGCTTCTGGCCCTGCCCGCTTGTACGCCGATGGAGGCAACGCGCGGCAATATCGTCGAGGATTTCCGCATGGCCGAAATCGTCCCGGGCGTGAGCACGCGCACGACGGTTTTAAAATCTCTCGGCTCCCCCACCACCAAGGCGCCATTCGATGAGAATGTCTGGTATTACATCGGCCAGAAGATGGAAAAACGCGGAATCTTCGATCCAAAAGTCGTCGACAAGAAAATCGTGGTCGTCGCCTTTAACGAAGAAGGAATCGTCGATGTGATTGACGAGGTTGAATCAGACCAGATCGATGTCGCCATGGTCCGCCGCAAAACGCCGACAAGCGGAAACGAGATAACGGTGATGCAACAGCTTCTGGGCAATATCGGCCGGTTCAACAAACCGGCCGGCAGTGCGGTCGATACCGCAGGCGGCAATCGTTAAATTCTAAGGGATGAGCAGTTTTAAATCCGCCGCGCAAATCGGCGTGTCATGCGCTGCAACCAAAAGCATGCATATGGCAGGTGCCGTTTCCTCAAGGGTACCGTTGATGCGGTCTGTCAATTCGTACCATATAGGGTCATGCGGATCGGGTGATTTAGCGCCGATAGATTGCTTGGCTACGTCGGAATAATAATCCTTCACATCATCCATAAGGTCGTCAAAGGCATAAAAGAACTTTTCCCTTTGATCGCGCGTAAGATTGGGGCACAGGCTACAAACATCCTCATATAAAGCGCACGAAAAATATCCGTTTAAAAACCCAAAAACTTCATCGGGTGCCAAGGTCATCATGTCTGCGATATCACGCGCTTCGGGTGCATTTAGAGCCTCATGTTTAGGAAGCAATACCGGTTCGAAATAAAGCTCCATCCAGTTCGCGCGAACAAGTGTCACATCATGGACAGCCATTGCCGATTCCGCCACCAGAACGCTCGCATATTTAAGCGTCGTGTTCACGTCATTGGCCAGACGGTTTAGAAAATTGTGATGATAGGCCCCGATGGAAAAAACATCCGGGTCTTTATGCAACCTTCTTTTGTTGATGCGTTCCAGTTGGTTGTTATGCCGGATCTGGACATTATCGATGATTGTCGCAATCGAATCCTCCAGATGTTCGTTTTCGGTGTTGGTGAGGATATAATGGGATTTCAAAATTTTATAGGCATCAAGATGAAGCGCCGCCGTCATCTCCGCTGCAAGCTCTCCTTGCAAAAATTCCAGCAGGTTAGCGGCATCGACTTTCATATGCCTTTGCGCGCATGTGACAAGCTGGTTGAACAGAGCTACCTCGTCGTCCGGCAATTCTTCCGCATACTTATTGAACGCTTTTTTCATGCCCATAACTAAAAGGCCGCTTGATATTTATGTCAACGGGTCTTTTGGAAAATTCCCACAAGCTCGACATGCGCGGACCAAATGAATTGATCGACGATGGTTAATTTTTGAAATTCGTAACCGCCCGCGATCAGATGCACCGCATCCTTGGCAAAGCTTTGTGGATTGCAGGAAACATAGATAATCGTGGGCACATTGCTTTGTGCCAGTTCCCGCACCTGCGCCTGCGCACCGGCCCGCGGCGGATCAATCACCACGGCGTCCAGCCCGTCCAGCTCATGTGCCGTCATAGGCTCTTTAAACAGGTTGCGGTGAATCGCATGTACGCCAGCGCGTTGGAGCGCGGCAATCGCCTCTTGCGCAAAATCGGCGGCCATTACGCTACGCCCGTTCCGCAAGAGTGGGCCGGTAAACGTGCCGTTGCCGCAAAACAGGTCGGCGATGCGTGAAGCGTCAGAGGCACCATTCCGCACCGCGTCAGTCAGGGCACGTTCGCCCTCTTCGCTCGGCTGCATAAACGCCCCGGGCGCAAGATTCACACTCAAATCACCGAAGGTTGCGAAACAAGATTTTTCCTCAAGCAAAACTTCGTAAATATCGTAATCACGAGCGCGTAATGATATGCGCGACGCACCTGTGGCGCGTAGAGCGTCAGCGAGTGCTGCCTGCGCCTCCCATCCCGGTGCAATTTTTCCGGTCAATCCAATTTCAACTTGCCCGTTAAAGTATTGGATGAGGATATCCATCTTCGCCCCCTCACCCGCGATATCGGCAATGAAGGGACGCAATTGTTCCATGACACGGCGGACATCGTCATTGATCAAATGACAATCCGGCACATCGCGAATCGTTGCGGACCGGCGCTCATGAAAACCGATAATGGTTTTTCCTTTTGTCACGCGTGCCGCAAAATTCGCACGGCGTCTTGTGTACGGTGGAATAAAGACTTCTTCGATATCGTCCGGCAATTCTATGTCCGCACGTTGTAGAGTATCCGTCACATTTTTTCGTTTGAAGGTGCGGTAACTTTCCGGATCGATATGTTGAAGCGCACAGCCGCCGCAGATTCCAAAATGACGACATGGCGGCGTGACACGCTGCGGAGATTTCAAAAGAAAACTATCGATCTTCGCACGCAGCTGACCATCCTGATCACGCGTGACATTCGCCATGACCATATCGCCCGTTGCCGCGAAAGGAACGAAAACAACGCTGCCATTATCAAGGCGTGCGATACCATCGCCATTTGAACCGATGTCAATGATGCTAAGTGCTTCGAGTGCCATGCGCCCTTCATATACAAAAAAAGCCCCGTTTGCACGGGGCTTTTATTTTCTGTGTCATTCTGAGGCTAAGCCGAAGAATCTCTTGAGATCCTTCGCTACGCTCAGGATGACATTAACCAGCGATAAACTTCGCGGCGATGGCGACCAGCAGAATGGCCGCAATGTTCGCGATTTTGATCAGCGGGTTGACGGCAGGACCGGCGGTATCCTTGTATGGATCGCCGACAGTGTCGCCCGTCACGGCGGCCTTGTGGGTTTCGGAACCCTTGCCGCCCTGCTCTTCGATCAATTTCTTCGCATTGTCCCATGCGCCGCCGCCCGAAGTCATCGAGATGGCGACGAACAGGCCTGTGACGATCGTGCCGAGCAGCATTGCGCCGAGGGCCTGGAACGCCGGCTCCCACGTACCGGTCAGCAGGCGAACGATGATGAACAGCGCCGCCGGGGCCAGAACCGGGAGCAAGGAAGGAATAATCATTTCCTTGATCGCGGCCTTGGTCAGAAGGTCAACCGCCTTGCCGTATTCCGGCTTGCCAGTGCCTTCCATGATGCCCGGGATTTCGCGGAACTGACGACGCACTTCCACAACAACACTCGCTGCCGCACGGCCGACGGCTGTCATCGACATCGCACCGAACAGGTACGGCAGAAGACCGCCGATGAACAGGCCGATCACAACCCACGGCTCTTCGAGCGGGAATGTGATGTTGAGGTCAGGCAAATAGTGCTTGATCTCTTCGGTATACGCGGCGAAGAGAACGAGCGCGGCAAGACCAGCGGAACCGATCGCGTAGCCTTTTGTCACGGCCTTCGTCGTGTTACCGACAGCGTCGAGCGCATCGGTCGTCACGCGCACTTCCGGCGGCAGTCCCGACATTTCGGCGATACCGCCGGCATTGTCTGTGACCGGGCCGTAAGCATCCAGCGCCACCACCATCCCCGCCATGGAGAGCATCGTCGTCGCGGCAATCGCGATTCCGAACAATCCGGCAAAGCTGAAGGCGAGATAGATACCGGCGCAAATCACGATCACCGGCAGGGCTGTTGCTTCCATCGAAATGGCAAGCCCCTGGATCACGTTTGTGCCGTGCCCTGTTTCGGATGCCTTGGCAACCATCTGCACGGGACGGTGGTTTGTGCCTGTATAGTATTCAGTGATCCAGATCATCAGACCTGTCACGCCTAAACCGACAAGCGTACAGTAATAAAGGTTCTGTACCGAAATCGAACCCGCATTCTCACCGGCGAGCGCCAGTTCCGTATCAAGGCCGATATTCGTGAACAGCACCGAAATGAACGCCAGAGAGAAAACCGCGCTCGCGATAAATCCGCGATACAGGGCCCCCATGATGTTCTTTTTCTTGCCAAGGCGAACGAAGTAAACACCCGCAATCGAACCGAGGATGGAAAGCGCCCCGATCAAAAGCGGAATGATGACAACAACCGGTGCAACTTCCGCCGTGAACACGCTCACCGCAATCAACATCGTCGCAACGATTGTCACGGCGTATGTTTCAAACAGGTCGGCGGCCATACCGGCGCAATCACCCACATTGTCACCCACGTTGTCTGCGATAACGGCCGGGTTGCGCGGATCATCTTCCGGAATTCCGGCTTCCACTTTACCGACGAGATCAGCGCCGACATCGGCACCCTTTGTAAAGATACCGCCGCCAAGACGGGCGAAGATGGAAATCAGCGAGGCACCGAAGCCGAGACCGACAAGACCTTCCAGATTTTGGCGCAGTTCAAAGCCCGCATGGTGTTCCAGTATATAATAATATCCAGCAACCCCCATCAGGCCGAGACCGACGACCAGCATCCCCGTAATCGCACCGGACTTGAACGCAACTTCAAGCGCGGCCTCCAGGCCATTCGTTGCGGCTTGTGCCGTGCGGACGTTGGCGCGGACAGAAACGAACATGCCGATATAGCCCGCAACGCCGGAGAGGATCGCGCCGATCGCGAAGCCGACAGTCACATGCCATCCGAGAAGGAAATAAAGGCCAACGGCGACGACAACGCCGACAAGGCCGATTGTTCTATATTGTCTGTTCAGATAGGCCTTCGCGCCCTCCTGAACGGCGGCGGCGATCGCCTGCATGCGCTCGTTCCCCGCGCTTTGCTTCATGACACCGTGCGCCCACAGCTGGCTGAAAATCAGCGAAGCCATGACGCAACAGGCGATCATGAGATAGATATACATATCCGTCATGATAATATTCCCCTTGATTGCTTGTTATTGGGTCAGTAATCGCGGCCCTTTCGGCCGGACCGCAGAAAGGGTGCACCCATTTTGGATAGTTGGCAAGGCACAAGACCCAAATAAAAACAGCCTTTTACAAGGCTGTTATGCTGCAAAGCGGCAAATAAACAGGGCGAATACTAAACGCGGCGCTGCTGGACGACTTGGAGGAGAACGTCCTTGACCTTATCTTCCCCCAAAACCTTGGTGGTTGCGCGCTCCAGGCGGGCCTTGATCGGCGCGACTTGAAGCACGCCGTCTTTCAAAACGGATTTCCGGCTGAGCGCCCCATACATATCCTGAATATAGGCATCGCGCAGACGCGGGGAGAGGCGCTGAACTTCGGTCGCAGCGGCTTCATCGGGGACTTCGATGGAGATAACAAGGCTGATATTTTGCGTGATCCCGCGTTCATCAATGATGGGCAGGATCAGGGCGTCGATCTGGACGAATTTCGTTGCGGCCTCCGCCGCCGCTTCGGCTTCTGCCAGCTTGGCTTCATGTTCGGCCTTTTTGGCTTCATCGGCCGGTCCGAGCGATGCTTCCGCGGGCTTGATAAGGAAATAATAGGCCCCTGCTCCGCCACCGCCGAGCAGCACAAGCGCTACCAATGCAATTACTGCAAGCTTCATGATTGCGTGAACCCTTCAAGTACCCCTCATTATGTTACACTGCAATATATTAACAAGAGGTGAAATAAGGGGACAAAAGCGGCTTGTGGCGCCGCTTTTTAGCGCAGGACCTTGCGGGCGGAATCAAGCACGCCATTGACCAGTTTCGGTTCATTGCCTTGGAAGAACGCTCCCGCAACATCGACATATGACGAAATAATTAACGGAAAATCAATATCTTGGCGGGCCAGAAGCTCATAGGCACCACAAAGCATTACGGCCATCAAAAGCGGTTCATCGGGAAATTCGGCCCCCTCCCGCTTCGGGCGGTTGGCATTCACGATTTCGGTCAGGTCATAACGGCGTTCGGCCACGCCCAGAACGATGTTGGTGAACAGATTCGCATCCGCCTCGACCAGTTCGATGCCTTCAATCGGCTTACCGCTGCGATGATAGAGATACTCATCCACCACAAAGGCAGGCTCTTTCTTGTTCACGGCCATCTGATAGACGGCCTGAACCGCCATCAGGCGCGCGGCATTGCGCATGGCAACGGCTGATGGTTTTTTGGAATCTGGGGATGCGGCTTCGTTCATGGGTCGGTAAAAACCATGGTTAGGGTTGTGAAATCAAGATAATTATACGCTTAGGGCTGCAAAGATTGTTTTAAGGCCAGCATCTCAAGCGCCGCCTGCGCCGCGCCGCCGCCCTTGTTCATCTGGTTCGGGTCCGCCCGTTCGATCGCCTGCTCTTTGTTCTCGACTGTCAGGATGCCGTTGCCAAGGCACAGCGCATGTTTGATGGAAAGGTCCATCAGGCCGCGGCTGCTTTCGCCGGACACAATCTCGTAATGTGTGGTTCCGCCGCGAATGACACACCCCAGCGCCAGATAGGCGTTAAAACGTCCGCTCTGCACGCCGAATTCCACCGCCGCCGGAATTTCCAGCGCGCCCGGAACGGTGAAGCGTTCATAACTCGCGCCCTGATTCGCAAGAACCGCCAATGCACCATCGATGAGCATATCTCCGATGTCCTCATAGAACCGCGCCTCGACAATCATCACATGCGGTTTGGTTTTGAATTGCAGTTTACGGAATGACTTTGGTTTGTCTTCGTTCATCTTGGTTTCTCCTTTATGCCGCTGCGCGCTGCTGGCGATAGCGGATCAAATCCTCAATCGTGCCGACTTTTAAACCATGCTTTGCACCGAATTCCAGAAGGTCGGGCAGTCGTGCCATCGTGCCGTCATCCTTCATCACTTCACAGATGACCGCACTCGGCCCAAAGCCTGCGAGCACCGCAATATCGACCGCGGCCTCCGTATGACCGGCACGCGCCAGCACGCCGCCATCGGCCGCGCGCAACGGAAACACATGCCCCGGATGCGCCAGATGATCCGGCGATGCATCCGGATGGATCGCCGTTGCAATCGTATGAGCGCGGTCATAGGCGGAAATGCCCGTTTCTATCCCTTCCCGCGCCTCGATCGATACCATAAACGCCGTTTTGTTTTTGGATGTGTTCTTGCGGGCCATCGGTTCAAGCCCAAGCCGGTCACAGATCGAACCGTCGAGCGACAGGCAGATCAGCCCTCGTCCTTCCTTGGCCATGAAATTGATAATGCCCGGCGTGACGCATTCCGCCGGAATGATCAGGTCGCCTTCATTCTCACGTCCTTCGTCATCGACAAGGATCACCATGCGGCCCGCTTTCGCTTCGGCGATAATCTCTTCAATGGATGAAATGTGTGTCATGTCTGCCCTTTATAAATTTTGGTCAGGGCATAGCAACAGAGCCGCCTACGAAACAACTCGCAAACGTGCCATGGCTCGCTCTCTTTCATCCGGACTATACCGTCGGCCCCGGAATTACACCGGATCTGCTGACATTCATTTGAAGGTCAAATGAACCGCTCGCGGGCTATACCGCCGGTGGGGAATTGCGCCCCGCCCTGAGAACTGAGTGGGACTATACGGAGTGGAATAAAAAAAGTCTAGGGCTTGGAAATTTGTTTGGGCGCCTTGATGAAATCTTCGAGGCTGAGGCCCTTTTCTTCAAGGATGCCGCGTAAAACAGGCTCCAGCGCACCCAGCGTTTCGGCAACCGTGTCGCGGATCGTATCGACCACAACCTGCGTGCCGCGCTCGATCTCGATATTCACCTTGTCGCCCTCACGCTTATCTTCAAAGTTCGTAATGCGCCGCGTTTCGGGGATGAGCCAGACTTCGAACCAGTTTTCGGGGCGACTGGCCTCCGACACCGTCAGGCTGCACCCATTCACGGCGATATAGCCCTTGGCGAAAATATAACGCATGAACGCGGTTGGAACATCAAAACGGATCACCTTGTTACCATCGAATGTTTCGACCTTGGAAATGGTCGCCGTACAATCGACATGACCCGATAAGGGATGCCCGCCGATTTCCGCGCCATCTTTCGCCGCGCGTTCGATATTGACCTTGTGACCCGTTTCATAAAGGCCCAGCGTTGTGATGTTCAAACTCTGCATCATCACATCGAACGATGCGCGGGTCGGTGAAGAAATTTTTGTAACGGTCAGGCACACGCCATCAATCGACACGCTCGCGCCGATTTCAAGGCCGACGCAAAACCCATCGGGGAATTCGATTTCGAATGTGCGCAAACCATCATGGTCTTTAATGACGGCAATTGTGCCTGTGCCCTGGACTATACCGGTGAACATTATTCGTTCACCAATCGTTTTTTCTCACTCTGCAGCGCCTGAATTTCCTCGACAAAGGCGTTGAAATCTTCCGGTTCACGGAAGTCCTTGTAGACGGAGGCATAACGGATATAGCCGACGATATCGAGTTCGATCAGCGCCTGCATCACGCTGTGGCCGATCTCGCTCGCGGGGATTTCCGGCTCGCCATAGCTCTCAAGCTGGCGCACGATTCCGTTCGCAGCCTTTTCAATCTGCTCCATCTGGATCGGACGTTTGCGGAGCGCGACCTGCATGGAGCGGATGATTTTGTCGCGGTTGAAGGGCTGCCTGCGGTCACCGGATTTCACAACGACGAGATCGCGGAGTTGAATGCGCTCATAGGTCGTGAAACGTCCCCCGCACGATGGACAATTGCGGCGGCGGCGGATAGAGGATGAATCGTCGCTCGGACGGCTATCCTTCACCTGCGTTTCTTCATGTCCACAAAACGGGCAGCGCATTATTTTCCCTTACACGCGTGGCTCAAACCTGCGGCCAGTATCAATTGAACATCCCCTGACCGACGTGCATGAAGCTCCACCAACTGAGTTTGTCGACGTCGGAATTTTCGACACAGTTTCTGTTTTTCCAAATATTTTTGAGATAATATCTTTAAGGCTCATTTCATTCTCCTATGTCATATTAAAATGTTGGTCGCCGCCGGACGGAATGACTTCTTCTTCCGCCCCTTCAAAGCCCGCCCGTTTGGCCTCTGTAAGACTTTTGCGATGAGCCTGTAGATTAACCGCACGTTTATGAGTGGCCGTAATGCGCCCGTGCAAATCCGAAATCTGGTCATCGTTCAAACGATTCAGGCCCGCACGCGCCTGCTCCGCATCTCGTGCCGGAGGATACGTTTCGATGATCCCATCAATCAGTTTTTCACGGTCCATAACTTACTCCTTTGTTTTGGGTTACGCGGCCGTTGCTCCGTCATAAATCGGGAATCGGTCGCACAGGGCTTTCACCTTGGCACGCACGGCTTTTTCCACGGCGGCGTTGCCTTCGGGGCCATTTGCTTTCAAACCATCGAGCACTTCGAGAATCAGCCCGCCGATTTCTTTCCATTCGGCGGGACCGAAACCGCGTGTTGTTCCCGCAGGCGTTCCCAGACGAATACCCGATGTCACCATCGGTTTTTCCGGATCGTTCGGCACCGCGTTTTTGTTACAGGTGATACCGGCATGTTCCAGCGCGAGGTCGGCGGCCTTGCCTGTCAGGCCTTTCGGGCGCAGATCAACCAGCATCATGTGGGAATCTGTTCCGCCGGAAACGATATCAAGCCCGCCCGCGACCAGCGTATCGGCCAGAATGCGTGCGTTTTCAACAACGGCCTTGGCGTAGAGTTTGAATTCCGGTTTCAGCGCTTCGCCGAATGCAACGGCTTTGGCCGCGATGACGTGTTCCAGAGGACCGCCCTGAAGGCCGGGGAACACGGCGGAATTGATTTTCTTCGCGAGATCCTCATCATTCGTCATGATCGCACCGCCGCGTGGACCACGCAGTGTTTTGTGGGTTGTCGTTGTGACAACGTGCGCATGCGGGAATGCGTTCGGGTATGACCCGCCGACGATCAGGCCTGCATAGTGCGCGACATCCGCAAACAGATACGCGCCAACCTTGTCGGCGATTTCGCGCAGGCGTTTGAAGTCAATGACGCGGGCATAGGCCGATGCACCGGCGATGATCATTTTCGGTTTGTGTTCCAGCGCCATTTTTTCGGCGGCATCATAGTCGATCAAACCTTGTTCGTTGATGCCATATGTCACGGCGTTGAACCATTTGCCGGAGAAATTGACCGGGCAACCATGGGTCAGGTGACCGCCATGGCCAAGGTCCATCCCCATGAATGTGTCACCGGGTTGCAGAAGCGCCATAAACACGCCCATGTTGGCGTTGGCGCCTGAATGCGGCTGGACGTTGGCGAATTTGCATCCGAAAAGTTTGCAAAGACGGTCAATCGCGAGTTGCTCTGTCACATCGACATGCTCGCAGCCCTGATAGTAACGCTTGCCCGGGTATCCTTCGGCGTATTTGTTGGTGAGGACAGACCCTTGCGCCTGCAGGACAGCTTTGGATACGATGTTTTCTGATGCGATCAGTTCGATCTGGTCTTGCTGACGCTGTAGCTCTTTTTCCATCGCTGCAAACAGCTCCGGGTCTGCGTCTCTCAAATCCGTTGTGAAGAATCCGTTATTTACGCTCATTATTTTCTCCGCTGCATTGCTCATGTGACACGCCCTTTCCTTTTAACAACAACTACTGCCCAATTTTTCCACGCGGGCCCCATGACGCCCGCCTTCGAATTTCGTTTCCAAAAATGCCTTTACAATATCCATCGCCAGTTCGGTGCCAACGATCCGTGCGCCGAGACAAAGCACCTGCGCATCATTGTGCTGCTGTGAATACCGCGCCATGGTCGCATCGGTGCAAAGCGCCGCGCGGACCTTCGGGTTGCGGTTCACCGCGATGGAAATGCCGATACCAGTGCCACAGATAGCGATACCGCGCTCGGCCTCACCCGCCACAATCGCATCCGCAATCTTTTTCCCGTAATCAGGATAATCGACAGAACTCTCCGAGTTCGTTCCCAAATCGAGCCATTCGACCGGCACGGCTTTAAAGTTGGATTTCAGATATTCTTTCAGGGCGTAGCCGCCATGGTCGGATGCAATTGCAAGTTTGATTGTCATGCCCATGATATAAGGGGTTGAGCCTCACGCAATCAAGCCTTTCTTGCGCAGAACGAATTCTAATCTGTTGATGGCATTCCGCTTTAAAATCGGGTCCGGCGTGCTGGCCGGGCCGCTGATCGACGCCTCGGTCCCTGTGGCGACATCTATGGCCGTGATTTTGGCGTAAATCCCCAGCTGGATGATTTCGAAGATGATTTCGCGGTTTTTTAGAGGCTGTTCAGACATTTAGGGGTATAATAAATGAAAGTGACGGATTTCCAAGGGACAATATCATGGCCGATGCACCATCCCCCTACTGGCAAGACCCCCTGCTTCTGGACGAGCTTTTGACCGATGATGAGCGGATGATCCGCGACACGGCGCATGATTTCGCCCAAAATCGCCTTCTCCCCGGAGTCATCGAGGCAAACCGCCATGAAAAGTTCGACCCCGAGATCATGAAAGAAATGGGCAAACTCGGCCTGCTCGGCGCGACGATTGATGGTTACGGCTGTCCCGGCGTTTCCCAAGTCTCCTACGGTTTGATCTCACGGGAAATGGAGCGGGTCGATTCCGGCTACCGCTCCGCCCTTTCCGTTCAATCATCATTGGTCATGTACCCGATCTATAAGTTCGGGTCAGAGGCGCAGCGCCAAAAATACCTGCCGGATCTGGCCTCTGGTGCAAAAATCGGATGTTTCGGATTGACCGAACCGGATGGCGGGTCCGATCCATCTTCGATGCGCACCGTGGCAAAGAAGGTTCAAGGGGGCTTCAAGATTTCCGGTTCCAAACAATGGATCACCAATTCCCCCATCGCCGATGTCTTTGTCGTCTGGGCGAAGGAGAGCGAGAGCGGGGATATCCGCGGGTTTATCCTTGAAAAAGGCATGAAGGGACTAGAGGCACCGAAGATTGAGGGGAAATTCTCCCTTCGCGCCTCCACAACCGGCGGAATTATGATGGATGAAGTGTTTGCGCCGGATGAAAACCTGCTGGAAGGGTCAAAAGGCGTTAAATCACCGTTCCTTTGCCTGAATTCCGCACGTTACGGCATCTCTTGGGGCGTGATGGGCGCGGCGGAGGCCTGCTGGCACAAGGCGCGTGAATACACGATGGACCGCGTCATTTTCGGCAAACCGCTCGCGGCCCAGCAACTGGTGCAAAAGAAACTCGCCGATATGCAAACCGAAATCACGCTCGGCCTGCTCGGGTCATGGCGCCTTGGAAAACTCCGTGAAGATGATCATGCACCGAATGAAGCGATATCGCTCCTCAAACGCAACAATTGCGGCAAGGCGCTCGATATTGCCCGCACCGCCCGTGATATGCTCGGCGGCAACGGCATCGCCGATGAATATCACGTGATCCGTCATGTGATGAATTTGGAAGCCGTCAACACCTACGAAGGCACGCATGACATACATGCCCTCATTCTGGGCCGGGCACAGACGGGGTTGCAGGCGTTTACTTGATATCGTTTAAATTCAAGCCGGAGGTAATCGCCGTTACAACAGTTTGGCGAACTTTGCTTTTCACTTCCGGAGAATTTAGAACAGAAGATAAAAATTGTGGCGAAAGACCATTGCGCAGACTTTCGGGCAAAACATCATTTATCCAGTCTGAAAGAACATCTGAGGATGAGGATGATATTGGCGCCAAAGGAGTAGCGGGCATTACTGGATCCTGAGATATTACAGACTGACCCACATCCAGAAAACCGGCCTCTTCCAAGGTTTTTAGATCGCTAATATCAACTGCATCGAGCTGACCTGCATAAGGCTTTAGCTTTCCAGTGTGAAATCCATTCACGGCCAATATTTCTTTGAGCTCATTTAAACTTTTACGTCCAAAACTTGGAATTCGTAACAAGTCTCTATCTTCAAACTGAAGTAGAGTGAAAACTGTCATAATGTTGTCATTTAGCAGGCAGCTTTTTGTTCTTGTCGAAACATTTAAATCACTGGTGCTGGTTTGCAGAAACGCAGCTTCTTTTTCAGTAAACTTTATTTTCGTATCCACCAACATTTTTAATTTTCCGCCTACTTTTATTTAAGGGAAAATAAACATAGTCAGTAGTTATGTCAAGCATTAATTACTCCTCGTCGTCGATCGACGCAAGGCCGGTAAACTGCGACTGGGATGTCCAGAAACGCCCGGAACGTTTTCATAAAGGGTTGACACACCCCCTCCCTGCTTTATCGTTTAGGCAAAGGAGAGATCAAAATGAATTTGTTTGCAAAAACCCAGAAAGCCGAAACAGGAAAGCTTTATGAAATAGGTAATGCGGCCGAGTTCAACCGGGCTGCTTTTATGTCTTTCAAAATGCAGGATGGCGATGTTGTTTTATGCCAGTCAGACAAGGGCAAATCTTGGGGTTATCCAATTTTTACCGTACAAAGCCTTATCGGCGGACGCAGCATGGACACGGCTCCCGCTGAAATAAAAATGACATACAAAGCAAAAGGCGCCCCGGAATCATATGGCTTGAAAACCCCTGCTGGACCCGGCCAACATGGCGGTTTTGGCGCATAATTATTCTTCGTCGTCGATCGACGCAAGGCCGGTAAACTGCGACTGGGATGTCCAGAAACGCTCGAACATCTTCATGGTCTTGATCAGGTCCGTCATACGGGCATCCGTCAGTTCTGTCCCTTGAATTTTTTCTTCATGGCGGGCGAACATATCAGAGAGAAGTTTGTAGGTTTCCTTGCCCTTATCGGACAGTTTCACGCGGATCGAGCGTTTGTCGTGAACCGAGCGTTCCTGCTCGATATAGCCGTTTTCGCTCATCTTCTTGACGTTGTAGGACACGTTGGAGCCGAGGTAATAACCGCGCAGGGTCAACTCCCCGACCGTCATTTCATCATGGCCGATGTTATAGAGAATCATCGCCTGCACGTTGTTGATATCCTGAATCCCCTTGCGGTCCAGCTCCACCTTCACAACATCCAAAAAGTAACGGTGCAGGCGTTCGATTAACTGTATGGCGTCGAAATACGGTGTGGACACTTGGGATACTCCAGTTTTGACAACATGATGGGCCGGAATGACCCATGGATTAGACTACGCGATAAATATTAACCATTTCTTGCTGCATACGCAATAAATCCCCTTGCCAGCACGGTTTTTTACAGCCTAATGTTTTCATAACCTTAATTTGTAAGAGACGTACAATGTCAGATCAGCCCTTGCCCGCCGCCCCGCGCCGAATCGAACCCGCCGCCACGTTCGAAGCCATCGTGTCATGGATCGGCGAAAAAGCGGTTCAGGAACGGGCCCCCGGCCTTCTGGTCGGAATCAGCGGCACCGATTCCATCCTCACCTTCCTTGCCTGTGCAAAAGCCTTCGAACGGCAGAACAGACAGCACCGCGTCCTCGGCCTCAATTTCGAACATGGCAAGCATAACGAGTTGGTGGAAGGAAAAATCATCTGCGCCAAAACCGAATTCAACTGGGTCGCCCGCGATATACTGCCATGGCTGAAAAGCCGCGCCCCCAAGGCACAATTCGAAATCGATGACACGATCCCGCGCAGCGATGACAATATACGCTGGGGACATTTGTTCAGCCGCGCCGTGCGTGACACGGATCCTCGCGCAGGGCTTTCGGGCAATCATTATTTCGTCGTTGGAACGCGCAACGCCACCGAAGCCGCGCTCGGCAATTACAGCCAGATTTCAAGAAATGTCAGTATGCAGCCGATCATCGACCTATATAAAAGCGAAGTGCTCGAAATTTGCGATTACCTTGGTGTGCCACAAATCGCCATCGATAAAAGCCGCGAGGTGGATTGCGATTGTGGCCGGTTCGAAACGCAGGCGCATTACATGCGCGAAGTGGATTTGTTTTTGATGTACAAGGCCGGTTTGCTTTCCAAAGACTATGTGCGGGAAAGCATGAGCGATAAAATATACGGGCAGGTTGTTTCCTTTTATCTGGAAGAAACCCGCAGCAATGCTTTCCGCGAACTTACGCCTTACAAGCCGGAAAAACCATTGGCGGTCACACTATGAAACCGCAATTCACGCAGGCCACGAATGAAGAAATAAACGCAAAGGATCTGGCGGCGCGACTACCCGCCATTTTAAAATCAAGAAACACACAAGAGGCATTTGATACTATTAGTAACTATCGCGCAGGCGATGACTGGCTCCCCGAAGCCATGATGCTTCTGAACGCTGGAAAATTTTCCAGACCGCAAAGAGAGCATGTAACCAAAACTCTGGTGCCGAATGTTCCGCTGCATAAGCTTGATGGATCAACCAGATTCCCCGATCACATTTGCCAATTGTTCGGTATGGTTGGACGTATCGGCTTTTCCTTTCCGGAATGGCGCTTTCTGGCCCAAGGGTTTGGCAACCAAGGTTCATTGATGGAACGATATGGAATGGAGCGTTTGAAACGTCCCAGTGATGTGCTTGATCCATCCCTTCCCCCCGGCCACCCTGACCGCGATTATTACGGCACAGGGTTCGCGCTTGAAAAAGACAACCTCTATATAGAATACCGCCGCGCCTATATTCTTTGTTCCGATCTTAAGAAAGAAATGACCATTGTCATACGAAACAATTCCTTCTTTTTCGGCCGCGACCGGTTGCCTGAACCCGCCTATATTTCAGACTCTAAACACACTTTGGAGGAACTACAGAATTTCGATGAAACCAGTTTCGCAAAAGGTAAATCATTCATGCCGCTGCAATATGACTTCGATCACTTCTCCGGCAACACATATGCTTTGGGAACGAGATCGAGAAAAATAATCGACCTCATCGAAGATTTCGACTGGCAAAACGAACTTATGGCCAACTGGATCTTCGGTAAGGAAGGAAAACCGCATTTAAAAGAATTCATGGATCATATGCTCACCCGTCAGAAGGCCGCAGGCAAAGCCACGCCGCCCTTCTACATATGCCGCTATGACAAAGAATCCGCGCCATGGGTTATTCAGGCCTCCGTGCCCGCTTCCCGCAATACACTGGATGGTCTGGATGAATTCAAATTCACCACATCATGGTGCCGTTTTGGTCTTCTATCCAGCGCGAGCGGCGATTTTCCGGTGAAACCAGTGGCACAAGCCGATCTGGCCGGAATTACCCCCGCAGGCCCGTAATACAGGGGCAAAAACCATTTACTTTTGCTCCGAAAAGGCCTATTCCGGAAGGCAGAATATAAGGGGGCCCCATGTCCGGATCCGACATTATTAAAAACCTGAAATCGACACTCGAAAAATCCGATACGGCCTCCGGCAATCCGCATGCCGAAACGATGCGGGTGCAGAGCCTCTCCTCCGACGCCTTTCCCCATGTCCGGATGCGCCGTCTGCGCCGCACGCCGGCGATCCGGGACCTTGTGCGCGAAAACACCGTGACGGCAAATGATTTGATCGTCCCGATTTTTGTCGAAGAAGATATCGATGAACGCCTACCGCTTGCCACCATGCCGGGCGTGTTCCGTGAAACCGAAAAATCGCTGGAGGCCGCCGTCAAGGATATCGCCGCATCGGGCGTGAAATCAGTCATGTTGTTCGGTGTATCGCATCACAAAGACCACACTGGCTCCGATTCGATGGATCCGAATGGCCTTCTCGCCCGTATGATCGACCGCGCCAAACAGGCCGCGCCGGAATTGATGGTTATTGCCGATGTTTGTTTCTGTGAATACACGGACCACGGCCATTGCGGCCCTCTGTGTCAGGACGGCGATGTCGACAACGACCGCACGCTCCATAACATCGGCATGCAATCCGTCATCGCGGCCGAGGCCGGCGCGGATATGATCGCCCCGTCCGGCATGATGGATGGGCAAGTTTCGGTCATCCGTCACTCCCTCGATGTGACAGGATTCTCCCATGTCCCGATTATGGCCTATGCCGCGAAATTCGCCTCCTGCTTCTATGGCCCGTTCCGCGATGCGGTTGACTGCAAGATCGGCAAAACGGGTCAGGCCGTCCGCTCCGACCGGAAGTCTTACCAGATGGACCCCGCGAACGCGCGTGAGGCATTGCGCGATGCGATGCTCGACGTCCGTGAAGGCGCGGATATCCTGATGGTCAAACCGGGCATGGCCTATCTCGATATTCTTGCGAAAATGCGCCAGCAATCCGATCTCCCGCTCGCCGTGTATCAGGTCAGCGGCGAATACGCTATGATGCGCTTTGCGGCACAGGCGGGCGCCCTGAATTATCAGGACGCGATGATGGAATCCCTTCTCGCCTTCAAACGCGCGGGCGCGGACATGATCCTCACCTATGCCGGCGCGGATGTCGCCCGATTCGTGAACGAAGGCAAACCGTTCTCCGTCTGATTATTGTACATCCATCTTCTTCAAACGCTTGATCCGCTTTGCAAAACAAGCGACAATGGCAAACAGTAACCCTCTGTTTACCACTTCCTTGTATTCTATACCTCTAATCTGTTTGCCCTTTTAAGGATCCACGTTTCATGAAATTTGCGGGACTGGCCCTCGTTTTTGTTTGTACGTTCGGCGGCCTGATGGTTGTGGCCGGGGTGGAAAAAGGCATCAACCTTATCACCCATGCCATTCTGCCCGCCATGCCCGGCGAAATGATGATCATTTTCGGCTGCGCGGTGGCGGCTTTTATTGTCACCAACACGCCGGACGCCATCAAACACACGCTTCAATATTTCAAGGCTGTTAAAAAAGCCAACGGTGCCTACAGCAAGGACGATTACATCGAACAGCTTTCGATGCTGTACACGATATTCAAACTGGCGCGGACCAAAGGCTGGCTCGCGCTCGAACAACATATCGAAAACTCGCACGAATCCGAATTGTTCAAACAATTCCCGTCCTTCCACCATAACCACCATGCCATTGTCTTCTTCTGCGACTACTTGCGCATCATCTCATTGGGGAACGAAAACCCGATCACGATCGAGGCGCTGATGGATGAAGAAATCGAAACCATCGCCCAGCACGAAGGACACCCCGGCCACGCCATGCAAACAATGGCGGATGGTATTCCGGCCCTTGGTATCGTGGCCGCCGTTCTCGGCGTTATCAAAACGATGGCTTCCATTTCCGAACCGCCCGAAATTCTCGGCAAGATGATCGGGGGCGCGCTGGTGGGGACGTTCCTCGGCGTTTGGCTCGGCTACACCTTTATCGGCCCGATTGCTGGCGCGATGTCCAGCTATGCCCAATCCGAAGTCATGTATTACCGCGTAATAAAGGTATCGACCATCGCCTTCCTGAATGGTTGCGCGCCACAGGTCGCCGTCGAATTCGGGCGCAAGATGCTCCCCCATAATGTTCAGCCCTCCTTCCAGGAACTGGAAGAAAAACTGAACTCTTTGCCTAGTCCCTCGGCATAAAGGGGGATGACGCATGGCATCCGGCGGCAGCAAGGACGAAAAACAACCGATCATCGTCAAGAAGATCAAAAAAAGCGGCGGCGGCCACCATGGCGGCGCATGGAAAGTGGCGTATGCCGACTTTGTGACCGCGATGATGGCGTTCTTTCTCCTCCTCTGGCTGCTCAACGTCACGACAAAGGAACAAAAGGCTGGCCTCGCCGATTATTTCGATCCCGTGCCAAAGATCACGACGACGATGCAAAGTGGCGCGGGCGGCATGCTTGGCGGCCTCTCCATCTCCAAGGACGGCGCGATGGTGACAGAGGTGCAGCCGGTGACAACACCGGCGGAAGATTCAAGCCCGACCTTACGCGCCGAAGATCAGATATCGGACGATAAATTCCTTGAGGAAGCCCGCCGCCGCGAGAACGAGAATTTCAAAAAGGCCGAAAGCGCCATCAAACAAGAGATCGCCTCTAATCCCGAATTAAACGAACTCAGCAAGAATTTGATGATCGACATGACGCCCGAAGGGCTTCGCATCCAGATCGTCGATCAGGACGGGGAGCCGATGTTCCCTTCCGGCTCCGCACAGATGTATGAAAAAACGGCCAAGCTGATGGGCAAGGTGGCCGAAGTCATCCGCAAGATGCCGAACGAAGTGTCGGTGCGTGGCCACACGGACGGCGTCCCCTATTCCAAGGGCGGCACCTATACCAACTGGGAACTT
This sequence comes from uncultured Alphaproteobacteria bacterium, assembly GCA_946481075.1. The sequence goes on along the minus strand of CAMLMC010000001.1, from coordinate 269,982 downwards.
TCGACCGACCGGGCCAACGCAAGCCGTCAGGTTTTGATCAGAAACGGCCTGCCGGAAAAGCGTTTGAACAACGTCGTCGGAAAATCGGATCGCGACCATTTGATCGCCGACAATCCCAAAGATGCACGCAACCGCCGCATTTCGATCATCCTTTTGCGTGAAGAACTGACCGTTCAGGTCGGCGCGAACCGGAGCACAGAGGCCGTGAAAAAGGCTGAACAGGAGCGTCGCAATCCACAATATCAACGCACCAAAGGCGCGGTGGAGTTTCCTTAAAAAGAAAACGGAGCCAATCGGCTCCGTTTTAATTTGATCACGAAAACTTCTTGCTGCTCGGGAAACCGTTCGGCGGCAATTTTCCGACATCGGCGCGGTTCCCGACCCACGGATTGATATCCTTCACATAGGTTTGGCCACTGCCATATTTGTATGTCAGGCCTTCTTTCCAGTTAAAGGTCTTGATATCGGTCAGTTTGCCGCCGCCTTTGTATTTCTGGAGCATCACGCCCTTGCCGCGTGACATTTCCGGAAGGTCCGCAAGAGCGAAGACAAGGAATTTTCCACCACCCGAGATAGCGATATGGTCATCGCCTTCGTTGATAAAGCGGAAAAGCTTGGCTTCGTCCTTGCCGCCGACATTCAGGACCTGCTTGCCCTTTTTCGTCTGCGCTAAAACATCCGCCATTTTGACGATAAAGCCGCGCCCGTCATCAGACGCCACAACCAGACGCGCATCGGCGTTGTAAACCGCCATTTCGACAACATCGGCATCGTTCGGAAGATCGACCATTAAACGCACCGGTTCGCCAAAACCGCGGCCCGGGGGCAATTTATCGCCGCCGATGGTATAGAATACGCCGTTGGTGCCAAAGAGAATAATCTTGTCGGTTGTCATTGCCTCGACAATGAAACCTTCTTTGTCGCCGTCTTTGTATTTCAGATCCTTCGTTTCAAGGCCGTGCCCCTTCATCGCGCGGATCCAGCCTTTGGCAGACAGAATAACGGTGATCGGTTCTTTTTCGATCATCGCCTCTTCGATATTTTCAATGGCGACCGGCACAACGGCCTTACCGACCAACGTGCGGCGTTTGCCCAGCGGTGTCGCCTTGCCGAATAGCTCATTAATACGCCCGACTTGTTTCTTGATCGCCGTCCATTGACGCGCTTCGGATTTCAGCAGCTTTTCGAGTTCTTCTTTTTCCTTGCTCAACTTGTCATGCTCGCGCTTGATCTCGATCTCTTCAAGTTTGGCGAGGGAGCGCAGACGAATATTCAAAACGGCTTCCGCCTGAATCTCCGTCAGTTTGAATTTCTTGATCAACGCCGGTTTCGGTTCATCCGAATTGCGGATGATTTTGATAACCTCATCGATGTTCAGGTAAACGATGAGATAGCCTTCGAGCACTTCGAGGCGATGCAGAACTTTATCAAGGCGATGGTTCGAACGGCGAATCAAAACTTCGCGCTGGTGATCCAGCCAGCATTTCAAAACTTCCTTCAGGCCCATAACGCGGGGCACGAGGCCGTTGTCGAGCACATTCATGTTCAGGCCGAATTTCACTTCCAGATCGGAATTGCGGAACAGCATCTCCATCAGAAGTTCGGCCTCGACATTGCGGCTCTTCGGCACGATGACAAGGCGGATATCCTCCGCGCTTTCGTCGCGTACATCGTCGAGCAGCGGAATTTTCTTGTTGTTGATCAGTTCGGCAATCCGTTCGACCAGTTTCGATTTCTGGACCTGATATGGAATTTCCGTGATGACGATCTGGTATCCGCCGCCCTTGAGTTCTTCTTTCTCCCAGCGCGCGCGTAGTCGGTATGAGCCCTTACCCGTGCGATAGGATTCAATGATCGCTTCTTTGGATTCAACCAGAACGCCGCCGGTCGGGAAATCCGGCCCCGGCACATACCGCGCCATGTCCTTGTCGGTGACCTCGCCCTCAAGCATGGCGAGCATGGCCTCGCAAAGCTCCGCGACGTTAAACGGCGGGATGTTGGTCGCCATACCCACCGCGATACCGGAAGATCCGTTGGCCAGCAAATTCGGGAAGCCCCCGGGCAGGACGATCGGCTCGTTTTCAGACCCGTCATAGGTTGGACGGAAATCAACCGCGTTTTCGTCAATCCCTTCGAGGAGAAGCTGCGCCACCGCCGTCATACGCGCTTCGGTGTAACGCATCGCGGCGGCATTATCGCCGTCAATGTTCCCGAAATTGCCCTGACCATCGACCAACGGATAGCGGACAGAGAAGTCCTGCGCTAGGCGGACCATCGCGTCATAGACGGAGCTATCGCCGTGCGGGTGGTATTTACCGATGACATCCCCGACAACGCGGGCCGATTTTTTCGGCGGGGTCGTGGGGTTCAATTGCAATTGGTACATCGCGAACAGAACGCGGCGGTGCACCGGCTTCATCCCGTCGCGCACATCGGGCAGCGAACGGGACATGATGGTGGAAAGAGCATATGACAAATAACGCTCGGAGAGGATCTTGTTGATCCCCTCGTCGATCACTTTGGGTTCTATCGCGGATTTCGTGGGTTTCTTGGCCATTCTGCTACTCTTTTACGTGCGCGGCATTTTTCGCATAGCGGGTTTCAAAACGCAAGCGCGCATCCGGAACGCCCTTGGTATGCTGTGCAAAAGCCCAATGCTCTAGGAAATATCCGGTCATTTTCAGGCCTTTGAGGATTTCCTCGGCGTCCGCCGGGCCTCCATTCGGTTTTAAAAACGCAGGCAATTCCAATAGCTTGTCTTTATAAGGCTGGGCCGCGGCATAGCTCACCGCCCTGCCCGATTTCGGGGAAACATAGGCGAGAGTACCGGCATCGCCGCCGCCTGCACATTTCGTCAAATCCATGCCAAAGCCAAGTTCTTTGAGCAGTGCGATCTCCCAATAGACATAGGCCGCGCCCCAGACTTCGTTGTCCATCATCTCGATTAAGGTTTTAAATCCATAATAAAGCCCCGGATGCCCTTCCCGCTCCGGCAAAGCCTGATCACAAATGGAGGCGGCCGATAACAACGCTGAAAGCTTGAGCGGGTCTTCGAGAATTCCGGCCGGAAGACCCGTTTCCTGTTCCAGCGTAATATTACCCAGTTGATCGGACGACCGCGCCTTCCATTCCACGGTGGTGCGGATGCCCGGCTGTAACATCCCGCGCTTCGATCCTGCGCCGTAAATATAGCCTGCATGCCGGCCATGGTTTTCGGTCAGCAATGACACAACCGCCCCGCCCTCTCCATGCGGGCGGACGCTCAACACAAATCCGGAATCGGTCCAATGCTCCATGGGTGACACTATCGCGGGAAAAAACTTTACTGGCTAGGTGAAAAACTCTAAACAGGGCGGATGTTACCAGCCATTCCCTTTTATGTGATCCGCCACGGTGAAAGCGAAGCCAATGTCGCGCAGTTCGCCAGTGGCCATGTCGATGTTCCCCTCACGCCGAAAGGGCTGGAGCAAGCGCAGGCCGCCGCCAAAATCGTCGCCGCGCTGGAGATCAAGCCAACCCTGATTGTCCATAGCCATTTGCAACGCGCACGGATCACGGCGGAAATCATCAATGAAGGTCTTGGCCTGCCGATGGTCGAAGACCGCGAGATTGCCGAGCAGAATTTCGGTGATTGGGAAGGCGTATCGTGGGAAATCACGCGCCAGCCGATCCGCGATGCGGTTGATCCGCCGAACGGCGAAACGCACCAGGCATTCTATAACCGCGTCAAAGATACGATAACGCGCCATGTAAATGCGTATGAAAAAACGGCACCGATCATGTTCGTCTGCCATGGCGGGATTTTCCGAGCCATCGGCGGCCTGTATGGTCAACCGATGACCGGCATCGCGAACTGCGCCCTCCATTGCTTCCATCCGGACAGCGATGAACAAGCCGCAACCTTCCCATGGAAGATGCAAAAGTTCGCTTAGTTTAATTCCATCGTCGTCATCCGTCGCTTCGCTCCGTCGAGCCAATGGTTTAAGCGATCCGTTTAAAAACTTCTAGCGCCTGAACCGTTTCCGCAACGTCATGAACGCGAAACAGGCGCACATCTTTCTGATAGGCGGCGAGCACGGCAGCAACGGATCCCGGCAATCTTTTATCAACGGGGGTTGCAGGCACAATTGCCTCAATGAACCTCTTACGAGACGCACCGAGCAAGACAGGCACGCCAAGCGCCAGAAATTTATCGATATTTTTCATAAGTATAACATTGTGATCCAGCGTTTTGCCGAACCCTATTCCGGGGTCCACAGCGATCAATTCATTATCTACGCCTGCATTGACGCATGCCTCTATCCGGTTTTCCAGAAATTCGAAAACTTCGGCAACAACATCGTCATAGTGCGGGTTCATCTGCATCGTCTGGGGCGTTCCCTGCATATGCATCAAGCACACGCCCGCGCCGGACGAAGCGGCAACCGACAACGCCCCGCCGTCTTGCAGGGCGTTCACATCGTTGATAAAGGTCGCCCCCGCCGCCAATGAGGCCTCCATCGTCTTGGTGTGGCGGGTATCGATGGACAACACCGCGCCGCAATCCTTTAATCCCTCAATGACCGGAATGACCCGTCTGATCTCCTCTTCCGGTTCAATAGGGGTTGATTGCGGGTTGGTCGACTCTCCGCCAATGTCAAGAATGGCCGCGCCTTCGCGGTGAAGCCTGAGGCCGTGTTCAATGGCCGCATCGATATTCGCCCCGAACCCATCCCCCGAAAAACTGTCGGGAGTTACATTCACAATGCCCATAATGACCGGTTCATTGCTGTGGATAAGTTTGTTCATGACAACCTCTCCTTCGTGCTTTCAGCCTGCTGATCCGCAGGAATGGCCGCAATCAATTCATCCAGTTTTGTGCTGCTTTGGGGATGAATCCAGTCATCGGCAATATCCGAAAGCGGCATAAGAACAAACGCGCGTTCCTGCATCCGCGGATGCGGGCAAATCAATTCAGGTCCATCCATGACGATTTCCCGATTATAGGCAATAAGGTCAAGGTCCAGAACACGAGGCGCATTCCGCACGGTCCGGACGCGGCCAAATTCCTGTTCGATCATGAGCAACGCACGCAACAGATCATGCGGACCAAGCGTTGTCTGAACCGCTATGACCCCGTTATGATACCATGGGTGATCGGGGTTATAAGGCACCGGCGCGGTTTTCCAGATATTGGATGCCGCAACCACATGGATGCCGCGCGCGGCAATCGCCCGCACCGCCGCCTTCAACGTCTGCACTGGCGTTCCATGATCGCTGTTGAGGTTGGCGCCAAGGGCCACAATTATCATGCCGCATACTCCAAAACAAAAAGCCCGAAAACACTGTTTCAGGCTTTTTATATTCTGTTTTGCGTAAAACTACCAGTGACGAACGTCGCCGGAATCCATATGCACGAAGTTACTCTTGGAGTAGTAACCCACGCCGCCCGCACGGAGCGATTTGGCGAGGTCGCGGATACGCGCCGTGGAAAATCCCGGCAAACGCAGGTCAACGGCCTGTCCCGTCATGTGCAGGGAGTTTTTGGCCACGCCGCCGCTGGCGCCGCGAAGCATTTTGTTGGTTTTCGGACAACGGTAACCGGACAAAATCTCGTACGGTTCGTCATGCTGTGTTTGTTGATGGACCGCATAGATGATATCGATCACGCGCGGGTCGATCGGGAACAATTCATCTGTACGGAAATCGCGCAGAACGACATTGATCCGTTCAAAAGCATCGGGAAGATATTTGTCACCGACGCGATACACGCCGGAAAAAGTTTCGCCTGTGTGGGAATTGCGGAAAGTAATTTTCCGTGAGCCGTTTTCGGAATAGGAATTCCGGGAAAAGATCGCTGCGGATGCCGGGTGGATAATAGACGTTGCGGCAAGCGTACTGACGGCGGCAACGGCACCCAATCCTAGAAATTTGCGACGGCTCACATTTTCGGCCGGGTGGCCTTTACTGTGGGTGGTCATGTAACCTCTATTTAGTTGTGGGCGAAAAAAGAACGCTAAGGAACTTTCTTCGAAGACATGGTTTGTAGCAAATTGAGGACCTGTGTCAAAGGACGTTTTCGACAGGAATAGAATACCCCATCAAGGTTAATGCCGCAACCGTTTCAAATTACAGGGAAATTTGTGAATTTTTAGAAGCACTTGGGATGTGGATGGCTTTGGACTTCTCCAGAATTTCGGCCATTTTTTTATCCTGCCCGTAAACATCGCGACCGTAAATCAAGCGGCCATCGGTATCGAGCCAGATGGTCTGATAGGTGATGTAAACGGGAATTGATTCGTCGACATTCACATCGCGCATGCGGCCCGACGAAATCATCTTTGATAATTTTTCGTCGTTCATGTCCTGATTGTGACGCAAGATGAAGCCTGCAAGTTTCTCGGGCTCCGCAACGCGAATGCAGCCAGAACTTAACGCGCGTTCGTTTTTATCGAACACCTCGCGTTTATTGGTATCGTGCAAGTATATATTATAGGGATTTTCCATGATGACACGCACTTTGCCAAGCGGATTGTCATCGCCCGGCGCCTGCACCATACGGATTTTATGCAGATATTTCGCCCCCTCGGCATGCCAGTCAACCTTACCGGGATCAAAACTCTTGCCGTTATAACGCAAATCGATTCCCCGTTTTGCAAGGGCATATGGATCCTGCTGAAGCATCGGTAGGAAATCTTGTTTCTTGATGGTCGGCGGTACGGTCCAGTTGGGATTCAGGCGAACACCCGTAATCATGGTTTTGAAACTATAGGTCGGGCGCGCTTCCTTGCCAATAATCACGGGCATCTCAAGCTCCGCCTTGCCGTCATTAACGGCCCACAACGTCGCGGACGGAATATTGACGAGGACATATCGTTGGGGACGATCTTGATCAAGCCAGCGCAGACGCTCCATATTCGCGATAATTTGCACCATGCGTTCGCGCGGGCTCTGGTTCAGGCGTTCAACCACATCGGCGCGGATAACGCCGTCATCCTGCAATCCATGCTCGCGTTGAAATGTCATGATCTTTGAGGCGAGTTCATCATCATAATCCAGCCCGCCCCCCTCCACGCCGAATCGCGCGCGGATCACGGGGATCGCGGCGTCCGCCTTGCCGGGCTTGATGGGTTTTGAAATTTTAACCGCCTGGAATTGGTCCTCCGGCTGCGCAGCAAGACGGATCAACTCACGGCGCAGGGCGTTGTAAAGGTTGCCCGTGGGCTCCAGCTTGCGCAACGCCTGCGCCGGGTCTGCGGCATGGACCACAGTCTCATAAATCGCTTCCTGCTCCATCGGCTGGCGCCAATAAACCGCCTGATCGGGGCGGACATAGCTCTTGTTCCGCATGCCGGTCAGATCGCGGACATAACGGACCACGCCGTCGGTCATCAGCATATCGATATCCACATCACTTATCGTATCGCGGCTTGCGAGCCTTTCACGGATTTCCGTCACATGATAGACATCGGGGTTCAAACCATGGGTCCATGAATCTTCCAGGATTTTTAGAACACCGTGCAAACGCGGCTGGAAATCACCCGCGCCCCGCACCCAGACGGGACGCATATCGCGGCTTTCGTAAAATGCGTCAATTCTGGCATCGTCATAGAAAATCTTGTGATCGATGGCGCTGGCGGCCAGACTGTGCGCCTGCGATGACACGGCACTGATCCCCATCATCGACGCAAAACTGCCCGCGGCCACCATCATGGCCGCAAGGATCGATTGCTTCAGACGTGTTTTGACCCGTTTTGTCATGGCAGAATCGCCTTCGAATTCTCTAACCTTCAGTGTGCCCCCTATTGGTTAAAGAAATATAAAGCGGTTTGGTTCCGCTTCAATTGCATAAACATAATAAAAAAGCTGGAGGAGTGTGCCTTTTCTCTGCGTCTTATAAATCGGCAAAGATATGTTTTTCGCCCTTGCCACCGGGATGGGTCACGGCACCATAACGCGCCGGTCCAACCCCTTGCGCGAATTTCCAGATAGCGCCGGACCCGTACATGGTTTCCTTCGGCTTCCATGCTTTGCGCCGCTCTGCCAGTTCGGCATCGGACAGGTTGACATCGAGCGTGCCTTGCGCCGCATCAATGCGGATAATATCCCCGTCCTTCAATAGGCCGATCGGCCCGCCGACCGCAGCCTCCGGTCCCACATGGCCGATGCAAAACCCGCGCGTACCGCCAGAAAAACGCCCATCGGTAATAAGGGCGACCTTACCGCCCATCCCCTGACCGTAAAGCGCGGCGGTTGTGGAGAGCATTTCGCGCATGCCCGGTCCACCCTTTGGCCCTTCGTAGCGGATCACCAGAACATCGCCTTCCTTGTACTGACGCGCCAAAACCGCGTCCAGGCACTCCTGCTCGGAGTCAAAACATCGCGCAGGCCCTTCGAATATGAGATCCGTCATCCCGGCAATCTTCACAATTGCGCCGTCGGGCGCGAGATTGCCTTTAAGTCCGACAACGCCGCCTGTGACGGTAATGGGCCGGTCAATTGGGCGAACCACATCCTGACCCGTTGGAAATTCAACATTGCGAACATTTTCCTCCAGCGTTTTGCCGGTCACGGTGATGCAATCGCCGTGCAGGTATCCGCCCTTCATCAATTCCTTGATCACGACCGACACACCGCCGATTTCAAACATATCCTTGGCGACATATTTGCCGCCCGGTTTCAGATCGGCAATATAGGGGGTCCTTTTGAAAATCTCGCACACATCGAACAGGTCAAAATCGATCCCCGCCTCATGCGCCATCGCGGGCAGATGAAGCGCGGCGTTGGTGGACCCGCCGGTGGCAGATACAATCATCGCCGCATTTTCGAGGCTTTTACGGGTCACGATGTCGCGCGGACGGATGCCGGATTTCAGCAATTCCATCACAGCCCTGCCGGATGCGGCTGCGTATTCGTCCCGGCTCGTATACGGTGCAGGTGCGCCGGCAGACCCGGGCAAGGCGAGGCCGATGGCTTCGCTGACACAGGCCATCGTGTTGGCCGTAAACTGGCCGCCGCAGGCACCGGCGGATGGGCAGGCATGACACTCCATTTCGTGCAAATCCGCGTCAGAGAATTCACCCGTCGCGTGTTTGCCGACCCCTTCGAACACATCGATAACGGTGACATCTTTGCCGCGGAATTTTCCGGGCAGGATAGAGCCGCCATACATAAAGACCGATGGCACGTTGAGGCGGATCATCGCCATCATCATCCCCGGCAAGGATTTATCGCATCCGGCTAGGCCCACCAGTGCATCATAGCAATGGCCGCGCATGGTGAGTTCAACCGTATCGGCAATCGCATCGCGGCTTGGCAGGCTCGACCGCATCCCTTCATGGCCCATGGCGATACCATCGGTCACCGTAATGGTTGTGAACTCCCGCGGTGTGCCCTTGCCTTCTTTGACGCCCGTCTTCACGGCCTGCGCCTGACGCGATAGCGCAATGTTACAAGGGGCGGCCTCGTTCCAGCAGGTGGCAACGCCGACGAGCGGCTGATGGATTTCTTCTTCCGTCATGCCCATGGCATAATAATAGGAGCGGTGCGGCGCGCTTTTGGGACCTTCGGTCACATAACGGCTAACCAGATTCGTCTTGTCCCACTTGCCGTTTTTGAAAGGAGAATCGTTTGTCATGTCCTTAATCTTCCTGTTTGAAGAGGTTCATTTTCAGGCCAAATGATCTGGCCATGTCTATTTATTGACGAGGATTTCGTTGACTTTGGCTTTGAAATCGAGCGCATTGGCAATAAATGGCACAATAATGCGACGGTTTCCGGTTCCGGTCAGGATCACGCTGCCATATCCGAAGATCTGGCCGATTGGGGTTATGCCGATCTCGACACTCTCCACCTGCGTATACCGCATTTCGATCATGTCGGCATATAATATACCGCTACGTATGATGATCCGCTTATCGGTCGCGATGACAATCAGGAAACGGCGGGTCATATAGGCGATGACCAGCATGATGACCCCAACGAACATAAGGAAGACGCCAAGCGTCGTTGCAAAGGTCGGGAGGACCAGCATCCCGAGGACTATCACCACCACGCTTTTCCAGAAAATAGCATCATGAATCACGGACTGTGCGATGACATGCTCGTCATTCTGAAGAACAACGCCAGCGAGAGCGAGGGAGCGGTTGGACGGCGATTGACCCAAGGCCTGCTTCATTTTCGGTTCAAATGCTCCTCGCCTTTTCAATCGCGCGCCTGAATTTCAACGGTTCCGCAATGGATGGAAGGACGATTTCACCAATACCCATCCCGCGCACCATAATACGCCCATAATTGAAAATACGGCCCAGAATTCCCTGAAGGACGTTCACCCCTTCGATCCGGTCTATATTGATCTCTCCGACATAGCGGGCAACAAGGCCGCGTTTGTAGACAAGACGGCGGTTGGTGATGGCAATTTCCGTGGTTGCCTTCACAATCATCATCTGGGCATAACGGAACATTCCAAGGACAAAAACGAAAAAGGCCAGGATTTTGACCCCCGGATGAAGCTCCCTGACCCGTTCGAGCAAGCCCAGCCCCTGATAATTTGCATCGCTGAAAATCATCGGCTCGATCTTGATGGCAACGGCGATGATCACACCGGCAAACACGACGCCGAAGATGATGTTCAATATAGCCGACACGGTATAGAACCAGTGAAACTGTGCCACATGCACCAGAACTTCATCTTCCGCCAGTGATTGCCGGATATAATCCATCGATTACTGATCCCCGAGTGAGATTCCAAGCCCACGGGCAGTATGAACCAGCGGTTCGTCCTTGTCGATGGCTTGATAGGCGGCGATCGCCTCTTCGATCGGCACATCGACCACGGAACGGTTGCGCCAGGCAACCATACGGTCAAAACGCCCCTCGGCGATCAGATCGACGGCACGCACGCCAAGGGCAGAGCCGAGCAAGCGGTCGCCATAGGTCGGTGGCGCGCCGCGTTGAACGTGGCCCAGAACCGTTACCCGGCTTTCGAATCCGGTTGTTTCGGAAATCTTGGCGGCCAGATAATTGCCGATCCCGCCATAGCGCTTTTCACCGTTGTGATAGGTGATTTCAAACTTTTCACCATTCGGGGTTTTGACCGCTTCTGACACGATAACGAGCCCGAAATTACGGCCTGAATCCTTCACGCGCTGGATCTTTTTGGCAATATTTTCAATCGTATAGGGTATTTCCGGGATAAGGATCACATCTGCACCGCCGGCGATTCCCGCAGACAGGGCGATATGGCCAGCATCGCGGCCCATAACCTCCAGGATCATCACGCGGTCATGGCTGGCCGCCGTGGGTTGCAGGCGGTCCAGCGCCTCTGTCGCCACCATGACGGCGGTGTCAAAGCCAACGGAACGCTCGGTCTTGCCAAGGTCGTTGTCAATCGTTTTGGGAATGCCGACCATGCTGATCCCGCCCTGTTGCGCGAGGCGGCGCAGAATGGCAAAAGACCCGTCGCCGCCGATGCCGATCACGGCCTCAAGGCCCAGTTTCTTGAAGTTGTCGATAATTTCGCCGCTGCGGTCCTTCACGCTGCCATCGGGCATGGGAAAGGCGAACGGATTGCCCTTGTTCGTTGTGCCCAGGATCGTGCCGCCCATGCGCAGAATATTGTTGTCCATGTCCGCGGGTTTCAAAACTCGGAATTGCGGTTCCTTCTCTAAAAGCCCTGCCGTACCGTCGAGGATGCCGTATACTTCCCATCCCAGCAGGTCCGCCTTATGGACTGCCGCACGGATTACCGCGTTGAGCCCGGCACAATCACCGCCGCTCGTCAAAATGCCTATTTTTTTGGTCATTGATTTTACCTTGTGCGTTCGAATATTTAACCTGTTTTAACGCATCCGCGAAAGGTTGCAAAAGGAATTTTGCATGCAAGACGTTCTTTTTCTTACAAAAATAAAAATTTTCTGATACACTATTTTCCTTACAATCAAACCCTTAGCCTTTGATTCATCGATGGAAGATATTAGCGACCTGCAAGAAAAGCTTGTGGAACTGGAAGCCGAGCACCGTGATCTGGACGATGTCATCAACAAATTGATGTCGACGGCTCCTATCGATCTTTTGCAAATCCAGAGATTGAAGAAAAAGAAACTGATGTTGAAAGATCAAATCCAGAAGATCAAAAGCAACATCCTTCCCGACATTATTGCCTGACCCGCCAACGCCCCCAAAAGAGGTTCAAAATGACGCACAGCGACCCAAGACCCTTAGTTGGAATCATCATGGGATCGCAGTCTGACTGGGAAACCATGAGTATTTCCCATGAGTTACTGCATGAACTGCAAATTCCACACGAAGTCAAAATAGTGTCAGCGCACCGCACGCCACGACGCATGTTTGATTACGCCACTTCTGCAAAAGAACGCGGCCTGAAGGTCATTATCGCAGGCGCGGGTGGCGCGGCACATCTTCCGGGCATGGTGGCAAGCCTGACAACCCTGCCCGTCCTAGGCGTGCCCGTAAAGACTAAGGCATTGAAAGGAATGGATTCTTTGCTATCAATCGTACAAATGCCGGGCGGCGTGCCGGTGGCCACGTTGGCAATCGGCGAAGCCGGCGCCAAGAACGCCGCCATTCTTGCGGCCTCCATTCTGGCAACCTCGGATGACGCAATATCGGCGCGGCTGGAAGATTTCCGGCAAAAACAAACCGATCAGGTGACAGAAACCCCACATTAATAGCTACCCCCTCGCACGGCATAATTCAGGCCGCTGAAGAGCGGCCTTTTGTTCTTTGGTTATCCTCCTAAAAATCCACAAAGCAAACCATCGTGATTTTGAAACGTTCAGGGCGCTAAAATAGGCGCATTGCACCTGTGGATATGTGGATTGCTTTTCCACACATGTCTTGTAATATGGCGGAAACATCGCCATCTTCCTCATTTTTCACGTGAAACAATATGGTTAATTATCGGATATGAAAGCAGAATCCAAAATCTTGGGCATTCTCGGTGGCGGCCAATTGGGCCGAATGTCGGCATTGGCGGCCGCACGGCTGGGGATTAAAACACATATCTACTGTCCAGAAGGAAACTGCCCCGCTTCGCTCGTCACCGACCGTTTCACACGCGCGGATTATGAAGACCAGAATGCTTTAAAGGCGTTTGCGCAATCTGTTGATGTCATTTCTTATGAATTTGAGAATATCCCTATTGAAACTGTTGAGTTTTTAACGGCCATCAAACCCGTCTATCCGGATGCAAATCTATTGCGCGTTTCGCAGAACCGTTTGAAAGAAAAGCAATTTTTGAATGCTATTGGCATTCCGACAGCGCCCTGGGCCCCTGCACACAGTGCGGAAGACATTGACGCTGTTTTGCGCCGATGGGAAGTGTCAGAATGCATCGTAAAGACGGCACGTTTCGGTTATGATGGAAAAGGGCAATTAAAACATAAACTTGGAAGCGATAGCGTTGAAAATTGGCCAAAATTACAGACCAATGAGGCCATTATAGAAGGAATAATTGATTTCGCTTATGAAGCCTCGGTCATCGTCGCGCGGGACGTATTTGGAAGCATAGAGGCCTTCCCGCCGGTCGTCAATGAACATAAAAATCATATCCTGTCTAAAACCGTCTCGCCCGCCCCTATTCCGGACGAAGTAAAAGAAAAAATGATCGATATGGCCGTGCGACTTTCGCAACGGGTCAACCTGATCGGGGTACTGGCTCTGGAACTGTTCGTTTCGAAAAGCGGAGAGATCCTCGCGAACGAGATTGCACCACGCACTCACAACTCCGGCCACTGGACCATGGATGCCTGCACCGTATCGCAATTCGAACAGCATGTCAGGGCGGTCTGTGGCCTGCCGCTGGCCAAACCGATTCAGCACACCGATGTCGAAATGGTGAACCTGATCGGGGATGACATCCTGAAACTCCCTGACTATTATAAGACGCCCGGCGCCTGCGTGCATCTCTATGGAAAAGAGGAAGCGCGCGAGGGACGCAAGATGGGTCATGTAAATTTACTCAAAACCAAATAGGAAAGACCGATGAAACCAGCCACCCATACCGCCCCGAACGAAGTCCGGATCGAGACCGATTCCTTTGGGGAAATCGAAGTTCCCGCCGATGCTTACTGGGCCGCGCAAACGCAGCGATCCTTGCAAAACTTCGATATAGGAACGGAAAAAATGCCGGCCCCGCTGGTCCGCGCCTTCGGTATTCAAAAGAAAGCCTCTGCCGCGGCCAACCTTGCGCTCGGCGTTCTTGATGCAAAACTGGCGCAGGCGATTTTGCAGGCCGCCGATGAAGTGATCGACGGCACATTGGCCGATCAATTCCCGCTCGCCGTCTGGCAAACCGGCTCCGGCACACAGACAAATATGAATGCGAATGAGGTGATCGCGAGCCGCGCCAACGAACTTCTCGGCGGCAAGCGCGGTGGTAAATCCCCCGTTCACCCGAATGATCACGTGAATATGGGCCAGTCGTCCAATGACTCCTTCCCCACCGCCATGCATATCGCTGCGGCGGAACAGGTTGTGCATGATTTGCTGCCATCCCTTGAACGGATTCACGCAGCAATGGATGCAAAATCCAAAGAATTCAAAGACATCGTAAAGAATGGCCGCACGCATCTTCAGGATGCCACGCCGCTCACGCTGGGGCAGGAATTCTCCGGCTATGCTGCACAAATCCAGTATGGGATCGAACGCATCAAGCGCGCGTTGCCGAGCGTCTTACAACTGGCGCAGGGCGGCACGGCGGTCGGCACGGGCATTAACTGCAAGGTCGGCTTCCCTGAGCGTTTTGCCAAAGAGGTCTCCCAAATTACAGGCATCGATTTTGTAACGGCCGAGAACAAGTTCGAGGCCCTTGCCACTCATGACGCGCTTGTTGAACTATCCGGCATGCTCAATGTGCTCGCGGTATCGTTTATGAAGATCGCGAACGATATCCGCCTGCTCGCCTCTGGCCCACGGTCGGGCATTGGTGAAATCATGCTCCCTGAAAACGAGCCGGGGTCGTCTATTATGCCCGGTAAAGTCAACCCGACCCAGTGCGAAGCCATGACCATGGTTTGCGCGCAGGTGATGGGCAACCATGTCGCGATCACTGTGGCGGGCAGTCAGGGCCATTTCGAACTGAACGTCTATAAACCGGTCATTATCTATAATGTGCTGCAATCGATCCGCCTGCTGGCCGATGCGGCACGAAGCTTTACCGACAATTGCCTGGTCGGCGTGGAGCCGAACCTGCCCCGCATCAAATACCTCATGGAAAATTCCTTGATGCTGGTAACATCCCTGAACCCGTATATCGGTTATGACAACGCCGCCAAAATCGCCAAAAAGGCGCACGCGGAGGGCACATCGCTTAAAGAGGCGGGCATTGCGCTCGGCCTGCTCACCTCCGAACAGTTCGATGAATGGGTCCGCCCCGAAGACATGATCAAGCCAAGGGCATAATTTTGGCCGCGCCCTCCGATAAGGTCCGCAAATATTCCGTCCGTATCGCAGGGCATATGACCAGCGTGTCATTGGAACCTGCCTTTTGGGAATTGCTGCAGGATATAGCACGGACCGAGGGACGCAGCATAACCGCTTTGGTAACCTCCATAGACGAAGGGCGCGGGACCAATCTGTCCAGCGCCCTTCGGCTTTACGTCCTCGATTTCCTCAAATCCCGCACTACTCCATAAGGCCCTTCAAAAGCCCTTCCACTGCCTTTTGGGCCTCCTCTTCCGGGGTTGGCTGAGGTGCCGGTGCAGGCGCTGGTGCGCTTTCCGCCGGCGCAGCATTCGGTGCGTCTGGCGTCACAGGGGCCACCGCATCGGGCGTAGATGGCGCAGGTGCAGTAGGCGCTGGCGCGGGCACAGGCGCGACCGGCGCTTGCTTCTTAGGCAAGATACCAAGATCCTGTAATTTTCCGCCCAGGTCATCCCCCAGAACATCGGGCAGCTTTTCCATGACTTTCTGCTGTGCGCGGCGTGTGATGATGTCGTTGAACAGGCCGCGTCCGAAAGTGTTGCCGGGGTTCGAAAGCGAGCCCTTGATCGCGACATTGAAGGTACCATCTGCCGTGTCCTTGGCTTGTTTCAATGTGACCTTATGATTGGTGTCGATAGTCCAGGCCGGCAGATTCACATTGCCGGTTGAGGCCACGGTGGCTGCTGGCCCATCCATGGCCATGGAGGTGATATTCACGATCCCCGACTGAATATCATAGGCCCCTTTGACCGTATCGAAACGAGTCTCACCGCCGCTCACTGCACCGCCGACGATGCTGTTCAGACGGTCCAGCGGCTTACCGGTATCGACAAAGGCCAGCGCCAGTTGCGCCATATCAAAGCCTTTCAGAATGACATCCGTGCCGTTCAGGTTCGCGTTTCCTTTGAGCGCGCTAACAAGTGCATGGGGGCTCAGGCCGGTTCCCTGGACATCCAGATCAAGGTTCACATCCCCGCTGGCCTTCAGGCGGTTTGACCCGCTCATGGCATAAGCGAGCGGCTCTAGCGCCACGTTGGCCATCTTGGACTGGATCGCAAGGCTGAGCGGCTGCTTGGCATCGGCCGGATCCTGCACTTTGGCATTCAGTGTTGCGTTCCCGCCGAACAAGCCGGCCTCCAGATTATCAACCGTCAACGTTCCGCCTTTCAGGGTAATTCTGGTGTGCGGCTCGGTAAAGTTCCAGCCGCCATAGGTGATCGCCTTGGCTTTCAAAGTCAGGTCGATGTCGGTTGTCTGCATCCACGGCGTGTCGATAGGCTCACGCGACCATTTTTCACCCCCGGACGAAACGCCTCCCCCTGCACCGCCGCCACCTTGTGCGGATTTGGCGCCCAAAAGACTATCAAGCGGAACCGTGCCCGCATTGATGGCGCCGGAAATGGACATCCGCTGGCCGGTGCCGACCTTCAGATTGCCTGAAACGGCCGTTGGCCCCAGATTGGCCTTGAAATCCGGAAGGTCGTAGACATCGCCGTCCTTGGTCGCCTTGGCCTGAATGCTGAAGGGCCGTTGTAGACCATCGCCGCCCTGGAAGGCCGGATTGACGATCTGGACCGCCTTGACGAAATTCGGATGGCTCGCCTCAAAGGTCAGATTGCTGAAGGCAGGCTTGTCCAAAAGGCCGGTCATCGTGCCGCTCGCCCCCGCCTCACCGCCCAGCGCGGAAACGGATGCGTCAAAGGCTAGATTGTCGGCCTGCCCTTTGGCCGTGATATTTGCCTCGGCAGATCCTATTTGCTGCGGCACTTTGCTGCTATCAACGTTCAATGACTGCATCAATTTTTTGACATCCCCGGTCTTGCCGTAGAATTTGAGATCAATGCCCGAAAGATCGGACAGATTGCCGACGGCCCCTTGCAGGCTTGCCGTTGCCCCCATGAAATTTTGGGCAGAGGCATTGTCAAACCGGATGCTGCTACCTGCCGCATTCCCCTTGATGCGCACACCGGTAATTTCTTGCGCATTGTAGATTGCCTTTTGTGCGCTCAAATCAAAACTGATGTTCATAGGGATATTGACCGCGCGAACAGGCTCCAGCGCCTTCTTCATATCAACAGTTTCACCCGCCGTCTGCTGCACAGCCTGCTTCTTCTGGCCGCTCAGGCGGGATTGTATCTGGTCGATGTTGACGGTGTCGGATGTCAGGTCGATCGACACGTCGGGGCGTCCGCCCGCCCCCGCAGGGGTATAGGATGCTGCGAGTCCAAAGGTGCTATCATCGAGCTTAACTGTGCTATTTCGCGCAGCAATGGTGCGCGGCGTAATGGTTCCGGCCAGATCGAATTGTGCTGTCTTCCAGATTTCCAGCGCAGCATTCTTTTCCTGGGCCGGCGCAAGGGCGCGCAGCAAAGTCGGCAACTGCTCTGAAGTTCCCGCCGCCGTAAAGGTCACAGTGGGATCCGCATAGGTGATCCCCTTCTCCCCGGATTTGGAGGAGGTCGCAAAGCGGCCGGACACCTTCGCGTCGGCACTTGTCTTACCGGGCAGTTCCAATGCCTTGAATGCGGCTTCAAAACCGGCCCCCTTTTTTATGATCTGCGCGGAAACACCTTTGATCACCTTGCCGCCCGTCTGCACGCCTTCCGCGCTCAAACGGATATCGGCGTCAATCGGCATGGGCAGGGAGAGAGTCTCCGGTATAAAGGATGGGCCCGCGGCAAGGGATTCGCCCTTCGCAACCCGCTCCTCCACGCTTTTCTGCTGAGGGGCGCCTTTACCCCCCAGTGTATCGAGATTAATTGTCCCTTCAAAAGCGAGGTCGGCCAGCACCTGAACCGGGTTTTGCGCCTTCAGGTTCATAATCTGGAGGCTGCCCTCACCCTTGGTATCGCCGAATTCGACGGCCAGATCCTTGGACATCAGGGAGGTCTCATTGGCGGTTACAAGACCGCTGAAAGTCATTTTTTTAGCAAGCGCAGGAGACGCTTCGCCGCCCGTGGCGAGGGCGACGACACTGCCCAGGTTGTCGGCACGTATATCCATTTGCCCCTGAAGCTCCATTGGCGCGGCGGTTGCCACCACGCCCTTGAATTCGGCACTGGCCTTTCCTTCGGGCAGGGCAATGGTCAAATCAACTGGGGCTTCTTTCTTTTCGCCTTTGAACTGGTCGATATCACCTTTCACGGAGATAACCTGCCCCCCGTATTTCAACGACCCGTCAATGGTGAAGGGGCCGGTCAGGCTACCCGCCTTCATCCCCATGTCAATGTCTTCGGCAGAGCGGGATTGACCCGTCTGACGGTTCACATATTGGATGCGCCCATCGACAATTTCAAGGCCGTCCAGAGCGATCTGTTTCGTATCGGAATCCGGTTTCGCGGGCTGTGTACCATCTGGCGCGCTGACACTGTTTTGATCCTGCAACAGCTTGTCGGACATCCATGAGTTCGTCCCGTCCGGCAAGACTTCCAGCCGTATATCAGGACTAACGAAACGCACGGTATCGACCACGATATCCCCGCCAATAAGGGGCAACAGGTTCACGCTGACCTCCGCCTGCTTCATGTTCAAAAGGACCGGCTCGTTTCCACGCGGGGCAAGAACGCTTAACCCTTCGATCTTCAGTCGCGGTGCAGGGATCAGGGCCAGCGACAGATCACCATCGATCTTTACATCGTATCCCGCCGCCGTCTTTGCCTGCTCTATAATCTGAGGCTTATATTTGTTCCAGTCGACGAAAGACGGCCCCACAAGCAAGGCCGCGACAAGAAAAACAAAAATGCCAAGGGCGATCAGGAATATACGTTTCATGAAAATCAGGTCTCCAGTCGGTGAGAAAAGGCGAATGCCCCTTCTATATAGACCTAACAAGCTGAAACTTAAAGAGTTCGGGTGCGTTTTTGCCGAAAATCAAGCGGCAGGATCATTGTAACGGTCTTCGAAACCTTCAATCGCCTCGATGAACCATTTCAGGTGCGGTGCGACCTTGTTATGGAAGGCAAGC
The DNA here is from genome assembly GCA_946481075.1 of uncultured Alphaproteobacteria bacterium. Next base: position 250,595 of record CAMLMC010000001.1, on the reverse strand, counting down.
TTCTGCGCCGCAGGGAGTTCTTCATGAATATTATCGTAAATGGCCTGCGCCGTCCGCTTCAAATCCTGGGTGTCGGCCTTACGATCCAGAACCGTGTTGTTGGCATTGATCATGCGCCGCGCCAGCATATGGATCATCGCGCGAATCGTGGGGTCGCTCTCGCGCAATTTGTCTTCGAATTGCTGGCGGCTGATGGTAATCAGGGTAGTGTCCTTGGCGGCTTTTACATTCGCGGTCCGCTCGCCATCGGAAATCAGCGCCATTTCCCCGACGATATCGCCGGTATATAGACGGGCCAGTTCGACTTCCTCCCCATCCTTCTCGGCAAAGACCAGAACCTCACCGGATTGAATCAGGTACGCGGTGCCGCCTTCATCCCCTTCACGCAGGATGATCTGCCCTTGCCCATAAAAATGGCGGTCAAAAACGGGGGTGTTGTGGCCCATGCACCCGATTGTACAACGGGAAAGTTAACGAAACTACACCATATATTGACCGCCATTGGCGGTAATGGTTGACCCGTTGATGAACCCGGCCTTATCAGACGCCAAAAATGCCACGATATCGGCGATTTCCTTCGGCGTCCCCATGCGGGCCACCGGAATCTGGCGGATGATGGAATCCAGAACATCCTGTTTCATGGACGATGTCATATCGGTTGCGATATAGCCGGGGCATATGGCATTGACCGTAATCCCTTTGGCGGCGGATTCAAGCGCCAGCGCCTTGGTAAAGCCCAGCATGCCCGCCTTGGCCGCGGAATAATTGGTCTGGCCGAATTGCCCCTTTTGCCCGTTAATCGAGCTGATATTAATAATGCGGCCAAACCCGCGTTCGCGCATGCCATTGATGACGGCCCGGCTCATATTGAAACAGGATGTCAGGTTGGTTTCCATGACTTCATGCCACAGGTCCGCCGACATTTTGTGCATCATACCATCGCGGGTAATACCGGCATTGTTGACCAAAACGCCCACCGGCCCCATCTCCGCCTCGATTTTTGCAACGCCATCCTGACAAGCATTGAAATCGGACACATCGAATTTAAAAGCCCGCGCATTGGTCTGTTGTTCACAGGCCCTGGCGGCGTCATCATTGCCATGATAAATGGCCGCCACCTGATACCCCGCCTCCATCAATCCCTTGGTGATTTCAAGGCCTATGCCGCGGGTTCCGCCTGTGACGATTGCAACTTGTGTCATTATAAATTTCCTGAATTAAAGTGTTTTCCAGTCGGCGGACGCATCACGCTCCACACACATCGCAATCCCCATCCCGCCGCCGATGCACAGCGTGACAAGGCCTTTGTGCGCTTTCCGGCGCGCCATTTCATGCAGCAACGTCACAAGGACACGGCATCCCGATGCGCCGATCGGATGGCCCAGCGAAATAGCGCCGCCATTGACGTTGACCTTGGCGGGATCAAGCTTCAGCTCTTTCAAAACACAGCAGGCCTGCGCGGCGAACGCTTCGTTGGATTCAACGAGGTCGAGGTCCGCCACATCCCATCCGGCTTTCTTGAGTGCCTTTTGCGAGGCCGGTATAGGTCCCGTACCCATGATGGCTGGATCAACACCTGCCGTTGCCCATGATGCGATGCGTGCAAATGGCGTAAGACCACGCTTGCGGGCCTCACTTTCGCGCATCAACACAACCGCGGCCGCGCCATCATTCAATCCGGACGCATTGCCCGCCGTGACCGAGCCATCGCCCTTGAACGCGGGGCGGAGCTTGCCCAGCGCATCGGCGGTGACGCCTTCCCGCGGAAATTCATCCTTGTCGATGGCAACCTCTTCCTTTTTGACCTTTACGGACACAGGAATGATTTCATCTTTGAATTTGCCGGCCTTGATGGCGGCCTCGGCCTTTTGCTGTGAGCCCGCCGCAAACTCATCTTGGGCCTCACGCGAAATCGCGAATTTTTCGGCAATATTTTCGGCCGTGATGCCCATGTGATAATCGTTGAATGCATCCCACAAGCCATCGATGATCATAGTATCGGCCAGTGTGCCGGGGCCCATTTTAACGCCGGAGCGGAGCTGGACCGCGTGCGGTGAAAGCGTCATATTCTCCTGACCGCCTGCAACAACGATATCGCTATCGCCATTCGCAATCGATTGCAGACCCAGAGCGACGGCGCGAAGGCCGGACCCGCAAACCTGATTAATGGTCATGGCCGTTTTTTCTTTGGGCAATCCTGCAAGGATTGCAGCGCGGCGGGCCGGGTTTTGTCCCTGAATGGCGGTCAGAACCTGCCCCATGATTACCTCGTCCACTTCCGCAGCATCCACCTTCGCATCGGCCAGAACCGTCTTGATGACAGTGGCGCCAAGGTCGTGGGCTGGAACATTCGAAAACGCGCCGCCGAACGAACCAATGGCGGTTCTTTTTGCGGCGACGATAACAATAGGATCGGTCATGGGGGCATCCTTGGAAAAGGGGTGAATTTCTGAAAGCGACATTAAGGCGGTGCGCCCCCCATTTCAAGATGCCAACCGATAAAAAGTTAAGATTTCTGCTGCGCGGCGCACCAATCGGCAATGGGCTTCCACACCATTCCTTCAGCCCGGCTTCCGGCAAGAAGCCCCACATGGCCTGTTTCACATACCAGCGTGCGCGCCGCCGGATTTTTATCGGCAAATCCCAAGGCGGAATCGGGCGGCACGATACGGTCCCCTTTCGCAGCAATAACGAAGGTTGGCGCCGCAATCCGGCCCGCGTCGATATTTTGTCCCTGAACCACCCATTCGCCGGCGTAAGGTTCATTCCTTTCATACCAATTCCCGAGGCTGGTCTTGGCGATACCGCTCGGCAAATCCACCCCTTCGTTGAGCCAGTCTTCAACGGCGACGAACAGACGCTCTTTCCCTTCATCCTCTTGACGTGCGAAAGACGAAAACTTGCGGATGCTGCCTTCAGGGTCCAGCGAGGCAAAGACAGCCTGCATCCAGCTTTCGGGCAGACGGCTGTATTGCTGCATGTATGACATCGCCATCGGGCTCATGATGCTCAGGCGGTTTTTAAGATAGCCTTTCTGGTCGTGGAAATTCCATGGTGTGGCCAGAAGGATTTGTGCCTTCACAAGATCGGGCCGCAGGGCGGAAACGGCCGCCGTAAAAAGCCCGCCCATGCAGTAACCAAGCAGGATGCATGGCTTTCCCAACGATTCAAGCGCAGGGATAAGCCGGTCTGCCAACGCAGCATCGAAACTTCCCTGCCCGCCATCCTCCACAGGCGTGCCCCAGTCATATAAATAAGTGTCAAACCCATGGGCGGACAGCCAGCGCAGCAAGGATTTATCCGGCAGCAGGTCAAGAATATCGGATTTGTTGATCATGGATGGCACCAGAACGACAGGGACATCATAGGCGGATTTCAGTCCCGGCACGCGGTATAATCCCGCCTGCCCCCTGCCCCATACATTCTTCAGCACGGCATCGGGGCGTTTGTAATCATAGGCCTGATATTTCTGAATCCCGCGAAAAAAATCCTGCAGCGTTTGCGCATCAAAAACCGCCCCGCCAGCCAGTCCCGCGGACGCCAGGGAGGCCATTCCAAGCTGGAAAGGCAAAGGTTTCGGACCTGATCGCATCATGAAAGAAATTATAGAATAGGATACGCACAAAAGGCAGATGAAAATTTGAAAAATTAATCTTTTTGCCTTGCAATATTTTTTTGTGCATAATAATAGTTAATCTTCTCGCAGCATCATTTAAGGAGGAAGCCTTATGGCTACTACCAAGAAAAAACAAGATGAACCTACGGTCATCAAAAAGTATGCTAACCGCCGCCTCTACGACACAGGCCGCAGCTCATATGTCACGCTCGAAGATTTGTGCGAAATGGTCAAAGAAGGCCATGATTTTGTCGTTTATGACGCAAAGTCCGGCGAAGACCTGACCCGTCAGGTTCTAACTCAAATCATCGTCGATCAGGAATCTGCAGGCGGCCAGAACCTTCTGCCCGTTGGTTTCCTGAAACAACTGATCGGATTCTATGGCGATAATATCAGCCCGCTGGTCCCGAACTATCTGGAACACACGTTGCAAACCTTCGCCAAGAACCAGGAAGAATTGCGCAACCAGATCAACAAATCCATCGAAGGCATGTTCCCGGTTCCAAACCTGGAAGAAATCAACAAGCAGAATATGGCGATGTTTGAAAACGCCATGCGCATGTTCCGCCCTTTCGGTCCGCAGAGCGGCGACAAGGACGATAAATAGTCCTAAGCCACCTTCAAAAAAAGAAAACCCGGCATCACCGCCGGGTTTTTATTGCCTTGCTCATTTCTATGAGACTGTGGAAAAGTTCGCGGCTTATCCACACTTCACCGAAGTATACCCAGCGAGGACCTGTATTCAGCCCCACATTTCTGGATGCCGCCGGGACCTTTGCCCAACTTACATCCCCGCCAGGGCGCTCACGATCCGGTCACGGGAATCCATGGCATTGTCCATATCGGCGGCCGCGGTTTCGCTTGAAATTGCCACGAACCGTCCCTGTTCGATGAAGAACACGGTTGAGGCCGACGTCCCCTGTGACCCGCTGACGCAGGCGGTTTCATAAAGTGCCACTTTGCCCTTGGCAGAAGAAGATGGAGATGGCATGGAGGCAAAATCCCCGCCACAGCTCGATTTTTGTCCGGCGATATATTGATCCACCATTTTGCTGAATTCGCTCTCTGACCCGATTTGCTTCACGGATGCCACGCCCCTGACCCCATTTTGACCCGACCATGTAAAATTCTCGGCCCCGGCAAAACCGCTGGAGGACTTATTCAGGCCACCACTGGTCACGCCCGCTTTTTGCAAAAGGGCTTTGACTTCGGATGAACCGAAATTGCCTTTTGATGGCGCATCAGGGACACCGGCAGCAGGCTGAACTGCGGCAAGTTCACGCGCCTGCGCAGCGGCACGGTTGTCTTTTGCAGGCGGCGGTGTCGGCGCATTGCCACCTTCCGCCTTCAACCGGTTGTTTTCCTGCTGAAGCGCCATAATCTGGTTTTGATAAGTCAACGACTGGTTCGCCGCAAACTCCTTTTCACGTTTCAAGCGCTCTGCCTCGCGCTGCGCCATCGCCACGCGGTCGGCACGGATGGATCCATTGCTGTTCGCATCGGCAAGTTGCGCCCGCAGCTTTTCAATCTCGCCACGCAATTGTGCATTCTGGCTCTCCGCCGCCTGAACCTTGGCATCGCGTTCGGCACCACTATCTGGCAACGGACTGATTCCTGTAAATTTGTCATCACTTTCCAGCGCGGCAATCCTGGCCAGCAATTGGGCCTTTTCGTCCTGCCATCCGGATGATGGGGCATCCAGCGGCGCCCGGCTCACGGCGGCCACTGGCACAGCGGCAACACCGCCGCCATTTCCTACGGCGGATATGCCGGCAGAGGCCAGCTTGGCGTTTGCCTCGGCCAGTTGTTCTTCCAGCTGGGTCAGGCGGTCAATTTGTTTCTGGTCGGCCACGGCGGGATCAAACAGCATTTGTTCGATCTTTGATTTTTCGGCATTACAGCTCATCCGTGCCTGCTCCAGCGCAAGACCAAGACGGCGGTTCTCGCGCTCCGATTCATTATATCTCTTGGTCGCCTGCTCCAGATCCCAATTGCCGGAGGCCAGCGTCAGACGGGCCTGATCCTGTCCGCTCTTCAGGCTTTCTACTTCCTGTGAAAGCGCAATATTGTCTTTTTGCGCAGCGGCCAGCTTCACTTCCAGATCGGCGATGGTTTTCAGGGATTTCGTCTCTGTGTTAATTGCGGCCTCGGCAATACGCGTTTGCGAGTTGCGAACCGTTTCTTCCAGCTGCTGGTTTTTGATCGTCAGTTCGTTGATCTTGTTTTGCAGCCCCGCGACCTGGGCTGCATCCGGTTTTTGTGCGTTCTGAAGCGCGACAGCGTCTAACCTGTCCTGCAAAGTTTTGTTTTTCGTTTCAAGCTCAAGCAACTTGGCCTTGGAAACATCGCCGCCTGTAGCAGAGGCCAATTTCAAACTGTTGTTTTCGGTGGTGAGATCGGCAATACGCTTTTCCAGCTCAACAATTTTTGCGTCATTGGGCTGCGCGGCGCCTGCTGCGGGCGCGGCAGCCAGTTTGGCCTTCACATCCGCGTTCTCTGTTTTCAGGGCCGCCATCTGCTTCTCCAGATCGGCTATTCGTGCCGCATCATCCGGCAGGGACGTCAAAACGGTCGGCATCGCTATCCGGGCCTTGATATCGGCGTTTTCTGTTTGCATTGCCGATAGCTGTTTTTGCAATTCCGCTATCTTTGCCGTATCAGCAGGCAAGGAAGCCGGCGCGGCGGCAAGCTTTGATGCCTGCTCCGCATTCTGCGCCTTTATATCTGCCAGTTGTTTTTCCAGCTGGGTGATTTTCGCAACATCGGCAGGCAATGATTTTTCAGGCTCCGCCGCCTTGGACTTGAAGGCTTCGTTCTCCGCTGAGAGCGCAGCGATCTGCTTTTGCATTTCGGCAATCTGAGCTGCCGTTTGTTCTACCCCGCCCGCCTTGGCTATCAGGGCAGCATTTTCCATGGAAAGATCAGCCACCCGCTTTTCAAGAGCCGCCGTTTTGCCAGTAAGCTCCGCCCCTTGTTTCGCAGCTTCTTTCAGGGCCGTATTTTCCGCCACGACATTGTCCAGTTGCTTTTGGAGCATGCCCATTTTCTCGGACGATTCCGCGGCGGCGCTCGCGGACTTTTTCAAGACTTCGATTTCGGCCCGCGCCGCACCAAGTTCACCTTCAAGCGCAGCAAACCTCGCCGGGTCTTCCGGTTTTATCGATGCAAGGCGGCTGGCCAGATGCGCCTTTTCGGCATTCAACGCAGCGATTTCCTCCTCAAGCGCCGCGACACGTCCGCCGTCCTGCGGCGCATCGCCTGACTTGCCTGCGGCCGGTTCAATTTGCTGCACCATTTCCGCCTTCGGCGTGATGTCGACAGGCGCAGCATTTGCCATTTTTGCGGGCTTGTTTCCGCCTTCCGGCTGGCGGCCAAAATTAGTCTTTTTATTGTCTACCGCATCTTCCTGCGCCTGCATGCTCGCCGCAAAGTTTTGAAGAACTTGTTGTTCCTGCGCTTCGACATCGGCCTTGGCCATCGCCATCTCGGCCTGATTGACGCGCCCCGCATCAAAGGCCTTGGAGGTTGAAACCGGCGCGGCGCTCAAAACATCCTTGCCGGGCACGACCGTGGCAGGCCCCGGGCGCTCCGCCGACTTCAGATCTTCCATACAATCTTCCAGATCGGCCTGCCCCCTCGCGATCAGCGGCATGGCAAAATCATATTCGCTGTCCGCGATTTTAACGCTCATTTTCTGGGAGGTATTCAGCGCCTCGAAAAACCCTTCGTCCCAGCCAAGGCGGATCACCACCGCCTTTTGCGAGGCGGGCAACAAATCATAGGCACGCAGTTTTCCAGGGCCCGGCTGAAGATTGATCTTCAGTGGTTCATCCTTGGCGAATACATCTTTTTGGAAATCGAGCGCGAGGGAATATTCCTCTGCCGTATTACGGGCAAGGCTCAGGATAATCCCCCCCTCATATTTGCGGGATAATGTGCAATAGGAATTTCCGCCCTGCGCCGTGCGATCGACTTTAGAAAGCGACCATGACCCCTTCGGCTCCAGCGACTTGCCCAGCGCACCGCCCGGCGTGGCAATCATAGCCCCTACCAGAAGGCTGCTCGCCATAAGTGTGGATATCAGGTATTTCTTCGTCTGCATGGTCAAAATCCCGGCCCGCTTAGCGTTGATCCGAATCCGTCAAAAGATTAATGACAAACCATAGCCGAGCGGTACGGAACGGGAAAGGCCGATTTTCGTCAAATCAAGCAAAAGCCAAAGTTATCAGCAAAAACTTAACCGGCGCTGTCGATATCAAGCAAGAGCGTGCGCTTTTTGGTCTGCGGATCGGTGTTGAGGCGGGCCACGGGACGACGCAGATCCCCCTCATATTGGTCCAGAACCGCCTGAACCGCCGACTCAAAGCTTTGCGCCTGAACAGGGGCGCGTAGAGGCGGCATGCCGGCGGATGACTCCCACACAACTGTAACCCCGGCGCGCCCTGCCCACTGGTCCAAAACCGATTTCAAGTCAGAACCGGCAGATGCGGACCATGAACCAGAAGAGGGCTGCGCAGACATCCCGCCAGTGTCGAAGCGGCCACTAATTCCGGTGACGGCTTTGTTCTCCGCAAGCAATTGTGAAACCGCCTGTTCGAAGCTTCCATCAACGGCAATATCCTGCACCACCTGCCCATTGTTATCCGCCTGCCATTGCAGTTCGTATCCTGCCTGCCCCGCCCAGCGGGACAACACGGCCCTTATATCCTCACCCGATTGTGCAGTCCATGTTGCGGATTTCTGGGTGGCCGGAAGAGCGCGGGACACACTTCCGCTGCGCGGAAGAACGCTATCCGTGCGGCGCATTCCAACCGCAGCATTTTGCGTTGCTGCTGCAGGCGCATCCGGCTCCGCCGTCAGGATATCATCGAACGAACGCGGCAAGGCATGTTGTTGCACAGGTGCCGGCGGCACAATAGATTGCGGCGCATTCATTGCATCATTCTGCGCAACAACAGGGGCAATAGGCGCAGCATTGCCGGTTGCGTAACACGCCTCAAGCGAGCCGAAATTTTGCGCCATTTGCTGCAGCGAAAAAGTGAAGACATTCCCATCGATATCGAGCGAAAAATCCTTGGCGCCTTTCAGCACGCCATAGATGTCGGGAAGGTCGCGCAAATTAAAAATCAGAATACCCGGCGTAAAGGCCGATGCACCGACCTGTTTCACATATCCATCACCCACAGAAAGCATGGCCGCATATTTTTTACCACGGGTAAAAACCTCCTGACGGAAGTCGATAGCAAGAGCAAGCATCTTGTTTCCACCACCGGAAAAACGGACGATATAACCGTTGTCATATTCGGCAGAAAGCACGCAGGGCAGTTTCACATCCTGAAGACCACGTACCGAGGCCAGCTCGGTGCTCCCCACCGTCCACCCTTGGAGCGGTGTAAAATGATGCGCCGCACCCTGCGCCTTGGCCTGCACCGGTGCAAGGGTACAAAACCCGATCAGGGCACATAAGGATACCGAAGTACGAATGGGTGTGGAGCGGAACATCATGGGCGGCGTGAACCCCGTTAAGAATTATGAATTGTGATCGGTCAAAACAATAAGGTCTGGCTTGTTTATAAGCAAGAAAGATTCTGCGCAGCCATTCGAACGTTCATACAGGTCGGGGCACAATAGCATCCCGTCTTGACGGGATGGTTATGATATCAATTAAGACTTGTTTTGCTTGTCGCTAATGCCAAGGCGATGGGCGAGCGATGTTTCAAGGAACAGGTCGATATCGCCGTCAAGCACGGCCTGAGAATTGGTATTCTCGGTTCCCGTGCGGGCATCCTTGATCATCTGGTATGGCTGCAGAACATAGGAACGTATTTGATGCCCCCATCCGATATCGGTTTTGGTCGCATTGGCGGCGTTCGCCACCTCTTCCCGTTTTTGCAGCTCCGCTTCATAAAGACGCGCTTTCAATAACGACATGGCGTTGGCACGGTTCTGGTGCTGTGAACGCTCCGTCTGACACGCTACCACGATCCCGGTCGGGATGTGGGTGATGCGGATGGCGCTATCGGTTGTATTGACGTGCTGACCTCCCGCACCGCTGGAACGGTACGTATCGACACGCAGATCGGCGGGATTGATTTCGATATCGATATTATCATCCACCACCGGAGTCACGCCGACAGAGGCAAAGGAAGTGTGGCGGCGGGCATTGGAATCGAAGGGTGAAATGCGGACCAGACGATGAACGCCTGACTCGGTTTTTAACCAACCATACGCATTGTGCCCTTCTATACGGATCGTAGCGGATTTTATTCCGGCCTCTTCACCATCACTCTTATCCAGCAGAAATACCTTGAATTTTCGACGTTCGGCCCAACGGCTATACATGCGCAGAAGAATGCCCGCCCAGTCCTGCGCCTCTGTCCCGCCGGCACCGGCATTGACCTCAAGATACGCATCGTTTCCGTCCGCCTCGCCAGAGAGAAGGCTTTCAAGCTGATACTTCTGGACTTCTTTGTGAAGATCGTTCAGGGCTGTTTCGGCATCATGAACAATGCCCTCATCCCCCTCTTCCTCCCCCATGGCGATCAATTCGACATTGTCGTTCACGCCCGTTTCGAAACGCTTGATAGTGGAAATCTGGTGATCCAGAGTGGTCCGTTCCTTCATCACGGATTGCGCCTTTTCGGCATCGGACCAAAGATCGGGGTCTTCGGCTTGACGGTTCAGATCATCCAGACGGGCCAGACTGGCATCCCAGTCAAAGATGCCTCCTCAGCAATACGAGGGCGTCTTCAATCTCGCCCACAACTGCCTGGATTTCTGCCTTCATTTAGGAAACCCCCGATTGGTAAGGTTAATTAGGCGGCCTGCTTCAAGCTGGACACGGCCTGAACGACCATATCCATGGCCGCGGCCACATACGGCATCAGTTTATCGCCACCGACATCGCCTGTCAGCAATGTTCCGTCCATGGTCATGGATTCGGCAGACCATGTCGCGCCTGCTGTTTCGGCCATACCCTGTTTTTCGACGGGGCCTGAGACCGTTTTACCGGCCAGATGATCGGTGTGGGCCAAAAGCTGGACCGCATCGCCCATACACAGAACCGGCTTCATAGCGGCAAGGAAGCTGCCGATAAAGCGGCGGGAATGGGCAGTGAGTTTCAGTTTGTCGTGGCTGCGCTGGCCGCCCGGAATGACGAGAACGTCATAATCGATGCCCAGGGCTGTGTTCAGCTGCGCGTCGATCGCAAAATTGTGCCCCCAGCCCTTGCCGTCCCAGCCATTGACCAGACCGGAATCGGTGGAGATGATACGCAAAGCGGCGCCCTGATCGATCATCGCGCGTTGCATTGCCAGAAATTCGGATTCGTTAAAGCCGTTCGCCATGAGAACGGCAACTTTGAGTGATTGCAGTTGTTTAGCCATTATTTTTCTTGATCCCTATATTCGCCGGAGAAAAGTTCCAACGCTTGTTCTTCATTGATTCTCGTGTTGGAAGCGCGGCGGATAATACGCACGCAGGCTCCGTTGTCAAGCTTTTAGTAGTAGAGTCTTATGTATGTGCCAATTCCCGCACGCAGGTTTTCAACAATTTTTCCAAGCGGCGCAGGGAACCGGACGTCCCGTTGTTCGTTCTTGGGTGAGCCGTGGTAAGATGTTCAAAATTAACCATTTATCTACACTTAATTTATGGTTTTTTAGTCATATCACTTTACTTTAGGCCCCGGTTGGTTATAAAAAACTACGACTAACGTCTGCCATAGGCGGATTGTATTCCAATGATTTATTGAGGAGTTTTCGACAATGCACATCTCGCGCGGTTTAATGATCATGGCCAGCATTGCTGCCCTTGGCGCTTGCGATTTCAACAAATTCAAAGAGGTCGATGCGTTGAACGAAGTTCAGCCGGTCGGAAGCCCCTTCACGCAAAAGCTTTCCAGCGAATATAAATCCTTCGTCGACAGTGAACTCGGCAGCTTCAAAGACCATGCCGATGCGCTGCACTTTTCGCGCAAGGGTCTCTCCTCCGCACGCGGCGATGTCGTGATGCCGGAATCCCTGTCTGACTGGAACGTACCAGCCGAAACAATGGAAGAACTGTCCGTTGGCCGCTCCCGCCTCGTGACAGTGTTTGACCTTGGCGCCCGTGAACAATATCCGGATGTGTCCGCCGTGGCCCAGGCCCGCTTTGATTGCTGGATCGAAAACCAGGAAGAAAACTTCCAGTCCGATGAAATCGCCCGTTGCAAACGCGAATTCCTCTCCGCCCTGGAACAGCTCGAAGGCGCAATGCCGGATGCTCCTCCAGCGATTGCCGAGCCTGCGCAGGCAGAAAATCCGCTCGATGCCGTTGACCCCAACGCGCCGATGCAACTTGAAAACGCGATGTATCTCGTGTTCTTCGACTTCGACCAATCGACACTCGGCCCGGGCGCTCAAAGCGTTCTTGACGCCGTTGCCGCCGAAGTTGCAAAACGCAGCCTGAATTCGGTTGTTGTTGTCGGTCACGCCGACCGTTCCGGTTCGGATGAATACAACGACAAGCTCGGTATGCGCCGCGCCAACGCCGTTCGTGACGCCCTCGCCCAGCGCGGCGTGAACCCGGCGATCATTCAGGTTAGCACGGAAGGCGAAAGCGCCCCGCTCGTCGCGACACCGGACGGTGTGCGTGAACCGGCAAACCGCCGCGCCCAGATTTCCTTCCAGTAAGGATTTCTACGATAAAGAATTAGGGCCGCATTTTGCGGCCCTTTTTTATTTCATCAGTCTAACGTCATTCCGACGCAAGCCATTCGATCTGCATTGTGATATCAACGCGAAGGCGCAAAGTTTTTCTTCTCAAAAGCGGCGCTCAGCGCAACTCATATAGTTTTTATTAAACACGGAGGTATGGGGTTTCGGATAAAAACTCCGCTTCTCCGAAACTCCGTATTAAAAAATAAAATATAAAATGCTTGCTGCGCTGATTATGCGGAAGAAAGCTTCGCGTCTTAGTGTCTTTGCGTTAAATGCTATTACTGCCTGATCGCCGGAACCTGATCGAGCGCCTTGATGATCGCAGCATCGATATCGGCAATCAACTGTTCCAGAAAGGCCAGTTGACGCTTCTCACGCTCCGCCAATGAAACGCTGGCCGGCATCACCAGCGTGCGGTTGAATTTGATGATGGTCGATGCACGGGCATTCACCTGATCCGGGATCGGTGTCACCTTGACGCGGGTCATGATGCGGTACTGATCTTCCTTGCCGATGCCGGACCAGCTGAGCACCTTGTTCTGCTGATCGATCTCGTTCAGATATACACGCGCATCTTCAATTTCAATCGTAAAAGATCCCGTGCCCATGCCGTTCGCCTGAAAACGCCGCGCGGCATATTGTTTGATCGCCTCAGATGGCGCGACAACAAATTGCCCTGACACATCATTCGGGTCATTCATCACTTCATAATTTTCAATGACATTCGCGGCAGCGACATTGAGCGTTACCGGCCTATAATTTTCAAATGTCATACGCGGCCCCGGAATACCATCCACATGCGCGGTGCTGGAACAACCGCTAAGGGCTATACCGGCCACGGCGGCAAGAAGCAAAAACTTATTCATCATTTTTTCCTTTCCTGAAATCATCGGGATCGAAGGTGTAATTACGGCTGCAAAATTCACAGGTCATGACGATTTTGCCATCCACAACCATATCGTCAATATCTTCATCCGACATTGTGGCCAGAATATTACGCACACGCTCTGGCGAACAACGGCAGACATTCCGAAGCGGTTTTTGCTCGTAAACCCGCACGCCTTCTTCATGGAACAGGCGGTAGAGCAAATCCTCGGCGCTTAAAGTTTCATCCAGCATTTCCTGATCGCGGACGCTGCCCAGCAATATCATGGTTCGGCGCCAGTCATCCTCGTCATCCGGTTTGACATCCTGATTATAGACATGGGTTTCATCGGGCATTTCTTGCACCATGATACCCGTGCCGCGCCATTGACCATCCACCTTGCCCACGCGCAAAACCATCCCGGTGTTGATCTGTTCGCTTTGCGCGAAGTAATGCTGAACACCCGCCACCAGCGATTCATGTTTGAGTTCGACAATCCCCTGATACCGGTCGGTATTCTCCCCCTGATCCACAGTAAACGCTATATAGCCCTTGCCCAATAGTTCGGCGCGGTTGCCTTTCCACGCGGCATTATCAATCTCGTCGCTTTTATAGGTGGCGCAGGCACGCACATGCCCTGCGCTGGTAACGTCGGCGACCAGCATGGGAACCGCGCCGTCACTTTGTGTTTGCAGGGTAAAGATGCCTTCATATTTAAGCATAGAGGAAAGAAGCGAACACAGCACAAGCGTTTCTGCCGTCAAGTGCGCGACATCGTCCGGATAGCCATGCGCGGATAGAATATCATCCAAGACCGACCCAAAACGCACGATCCGGCCCCTGATATTGCTGCTTTCCAGCTGGAACGATTGAATGAAATTGTCCGACATAATATTTCTAACTCTTGATTTTGTACCCCGTGCTGACCATCCGGTATGTCAGGGCGGCGAGAATGAGGTTGATGACAACCAGTGTGACAATACCGCCCATTAGCGATCCATCGGCATGGCCGATAAAACCGTACCGGAAGCCATCGATCATGTGGAAGAACGGATTGTAATGGACAATCGTCTGCCAGAAGGCGGGCAGTTGTTCGATCGAATAGAACGTCCCGGACAGGAACGTCATCGGCATGACGATAAAGTTCGTCACGGCCGCAATATGATCGAATTTTTGCGACCATATACCCGCGGCAAGGCCAAGGCTGGAGAGCATCATATTACCCAGCACGCCGAACGCAAGGATGGCCCAGAACGCGTGGATATCAATTCCGACAACGGCCCAGATAGCAACCGCGCAGACAGCGCCGACCGCAAGGCCGCGCAGGACACCGCCCACCATATAGCCTATATAAAGCTCTGCCGGTGAAATCGGCGGCAGCAGAACGTCAACGATATTCCCCTGCACTTTCGCGATTACAATAGAGGAAGAGGTATTGGCAAAAGCATTTTGCACCATGGTCATCATGATCAGGCCAGGGGCGAGGAATTCCAGATACGGAATACCGTTCCCCACTTCGCGCGCCACGCCGCCAAAGGCCAGCGCAAAAATGGCGTAATACAGCAAGGTCGTAACCACGGGCGCGACAATCGTCTGGGTATACACATTGATAAACCGCCCGACTTCCTTCCCAATCAGGGTTCGAAGGCCGATCCAGTTCACGCCGTCGATGCGCCGCGCTTTCAGTTCACCGTCTTTTTGTATAATATCCGTCTGCATGGAGAATCCCGTTCACAATAACAATCACAGCCAAGATATGGCAGCGGCGGAGAATATCAAGCAAGCGCCTGCCCGCAAAGGCAAAAAGCCCCCCAAGAAGATAACGGAGAAATATCTTTACAACGCGGGCCTCGCCTATCTGGAACGCTTTCCGGCGAGCGTCCCGCATTTCCGCCGTGTGATGATGCGCAAGATCGACAAATCGTGCAATTTTCATAAAGATCAAGAGCGGGAAACATGCATCACGATGCTGGATAAAACCGTGGCAGGGTTCGAACGGCAAGGTCTTTTGAACGACGATGCCTATACCCAAGGAATGGTAACATCGTTACGCCGTCGTGGACTCTCTGCCCGGGCAATCCAGTTCAAACTGGCGCAAAAAGGCCTGCCGCAAGAGGCGGTTCAAAAGGCGCTCGATGATTTTGATGGCGATGATGCAGGATCGGAAGCGGATCTGATCGCCGCGGTTCACCTGATGCGCAAGAAACGCTTCGGCTGCTTCGGCCCCGAACCGACGCCTGATGATGAAAAAGCCAGAAATCGCCGCCTATCGGCCTTTGCCCGCGCTGGTTTCGGGTTCGACACCGTCCACAAGGCCCTTGCCCTACCCCTTGATGAGGCGGAAGAGATCCTCAGGAAACGATCGTAAACATGAAAGCATCCCGGCGTAGGCCGTGATCCAAGGATGTCAGCCTTCGCTGGCATGATCCGAAAAACTAGACCTTATCTTTTTGAACCGTCTGGGCGGAAGCGGCCGCAGGCTTTTTCGGGGCGCTGACCCGTTTCGGTGGGAAAACCATCGTCGCCGTCGTCCCGATACCCTTTTGGGAGAAGAGCTCGAACGAGCCGCCATGCAGGCTCATCAAGGATTGTACAAGCGTCAGGCCGAGACCTGTGCCGGAATCAGCGCGATCCAGATTGGTTTCCACCTGTCCGAATGGCGACAGGGCCGTTTCGATTTCGGCATCGGTCAGGCCGATCCCCGTATCGGTGATCGAAAGGTGCAACTGTCCGTCCGAATCCATTTGCTGGGTGATCGATATGCGCCCGCCCGCAGGTGTATATTTGATGGAATTGGAAAGAAGATTGATGATCATTTGTTTGATCGCGTGCGCTTCCCCGATCAATTTCGGGGATTCTTCGGTAATGTAATTCGAAAAGACGATATGGCTCGCTTCGATTTTCGGTGACAGGATTTCGGCAGCCGACAGAACGATTTTGTTGAGATCCACCAGCCCCTCGTTCAACTGACGGTCACCTGTCGCAACACGCGAAACGTCGAGAATATCATTGATAACCTGAAGCAAACGCTTCCCACCCTCATTGATGTCGCGGGCATAATCCAGATATTCATTGGCCCCCACAGGTCCGAATGCCTGTGATTTGATGATATCGGAAAAACCGATGATGGCATTAAGCGGCGTACGCAATTCATGTGACATATTCGCCAGAAATTCAGACTTGGAACGCGATGCCAGGTCGGATTCCACCATCGCCTTGCGCAGCGCCAGTTCGGTTTCCTTACGCTGCGTGATATCTTCAAGGCTGCCTTCATAGAATAACAGCGTCCCATCATCGTCCTTCACGGCGCGCAGGTTTTCCTGCACCCAAATGATGGTACCGTCACGGCGGCGCACCTGCGCCTCCACGGTGCCCTGTTCGCCGCCACGCAGGACGTCGATCAAATGACGTTCGCGGGCACGCGCATCGACATAGATTTCGGCATTGGCATTATGCACCTCACGCAAAATTTCTTCCGGTGCGCCGTAGCATAAAATTTTGGCCATGGCGGGGTTGGCACTGAGATATTGTCCTTCGGGCGTCATCTGGTAGATACCGCTGGCGGCATTTTCGACGATGGCGCGGTATTTCTTTTCGGCTTCGGATAGTGCTCGTTCGGCGCGGCGGCGTTCCTCCACATCCGTAATCGCGCCAACCACGCGCATATTGTTGTTTTCATCCATGCGGATCATGGAAACGGACAATTCCACCGCGCGGAAGGTCCCATCCGCCGTACGGAGACGGGTGAAGGCGCGATAGCCTTGCTTTTGCCCTTTCACCAGCGCCTCGAAATTCGCGCGCTGCTGCGCCTGATCCTGCATATAGAACAGGTCAAAAATATTGCGGCCCAGCGATCGTTCCGCGGAAAAGCCGGTAATCTTCTCCCATGTACGGTTGAGGAAGAGAATTTTCCCATCCGTCGCCGTTTCGAAAATAATATCGCTGACCGAGTCTATGATCGACCGGTTTTCCTTTTCCGACTGGCGCAATGCAAGGTTCAGTTTTTCGCGCTCGACAATCTCGTGGCTCAGATCGGCGTTTTTTGCCTCAAGTTCCGCGTTCATCGCGGCAAGGCGCAGGGATTGTTTCTGGTTGTTGCGGACATAAAGCGTGCCGATCAATGTCAGGGTGACGCCAAAGAGCAGCATCAGGAATGGCGCCTTTTTCAGGAAAGATTCACGCTGGTCCAGGTAATAACCTATCGACAGTGTCAATTCTTGTCCCGAGATAGTCAGGTCGGCCTGCAACAGCATCTGCGCCGGCTTCTGTCCTTCCCGGGCGTAATTCAGCAAAGGAACGCCTCCGGCGCTAGCACCCAGCGTAAGACTGGCAATATCCTGATGTTCGTTGAAATAACTTTCCGAGATCAGTTTCTCAAAACTGCTGAGCATAAAGATAATATCACGCCCAGCCCTGTCATATACATCAACGGACGTTGCCACAATCAAAGGGGATGAAAGGGCCGCCTCCTTATAATCCGCAATAACCAAGGGACCCGCCTGATCGCCCAGTGCCTTGATTACATGGCGGTGCAGTTCGACGGGGGCCTTTATATCGTTCGATTTCAATAGGCGGATGGCGGTGAATTGACCGCTCTCCAGACGTTTCAACCAATAGGCCTGTTCAAGTTCAGGCCTGCCGCCAAGACTGTCTTCAAACTTTTGTGTAATCCGTGCATCACCTGCCATGGCCGAAAATGCAACAAGCGAAGCCGCGCTTTGGACATCTTTTTCCAGAAGGCCTATCTGGTCCTCTACATAATTCAGAACAACCTGCGTTCTGGCATCAAATCCCTTGCGGACGATTTCATCAATAAAGACATTCAGAATGGCAAAGGCGGTGATGGAAACAATCAGGCCGTTCATGAAGACCATCAATTGCGCCATGTTACCGGACAGCCATTGGCCGGGCTCCGCTTTTCTGCGGGTCCGGTTTATGGGGCGTTCGCGCTTGTCCGTGCCTGATCTGGCCATGTTTGATGCCACCCAGAATGGGTCGGGGCAGCCTTCTCCACGTTCCAGAGTGCCCAATTCCGGTTAATAAACCCCTAACAGGTTGAAAATGATCGCATTCTTTAAAAAATCAGGAATACTCTCGCATTGTTCTCACAACTCATAAGGGAATCGCTTGACGAACCCTGCACAAAAAAATAGTTTGGACTATCGCACAAAGCCGTGAAGGAGGCCGTTCATGCAGCAAAAATTCACACCCGAACAGTTTTTTGGAACCGTGCAGTCCACGTGGGAACAGGCGCTTGAAACAAGCCGCAAAAATTTCCAAGCGGTAACAGAGGCCAATCAACGCGCCGTTCAGGGCTGGCAGGCCCTCGCCCAGCGTCAAAGCGAGATGGTCACGCAATTCCTGCAAGACAATGGCATGCCGTCCTACACGGAAGGCACAACCACGCAGGAGCGCATCTCCAAACAGGCGGATGCCATTCAGGCCGCCTATCAACGCTCGATCGCCAACACGCAGGAACTGGCCGAACTGGCCTCCAAATGCACAAAAGATGCGGCAGATGTCATCAGCAAGCGCATCGCAGCCTCGGTGAATGAGTTGAGCACGGTCGCCAAGGCCGCAGCAAAAGATTAGGCCAGCCAAACGAATAAACGAACAGGCCGCCCCATGGCGGCCTTTTTCTTAGAGATTTTAAATGACTGATTTAATTGACTTCGCAGACTTCGAAAAAGTGAATATCCGTGTCGGGCGGATTGTGGATGCACAGGATTTCCCCGAAGCGCGCAAACCCGCCTATAAGCTCTGGGTCGATTTCGGGCCAGAGATCGGGATAAGAAAGACCTCGGCCCAAGTCACACAGAATTACACCAAGGAAGAATTGGTGGGCCGCATGGTGGCAGGCGTCATCAATTTCCCGCCGCGCCAAATCGGCAAATATATGTCGGAATTCCTCGTGCTTGGCTTTCCCGATGAAAACGGCAATGTGACCCTCGTCCGTCCTGACAAAGACGTCCCGCTGGGCGGGAAATTATATTAAATCTTATTATCGTCATTGCGAGGAACGCCGTGACGGTTAATCTAAACCGGCAAATCAATCAGGACGCGCAAACCACCACGCGGGCTGCGGTCAAGCCAGATCTGGCCGCCATGGGCAAGAACGATGTCCTGCGCGATGGGAAGGCCCAGCCCAATACCGCCGGTTTTGCTGTTGCGCGATGCTTCGCCGCGAAAGAACGGCTTGAACACATCCTCGTAATGTTCTTTGGGAATACCCGGGCCATCATCGTCGATGGTAATTTCGATCATGTCTTCAATACGCCGGACCGATATCCATGCCTCCGAGCCATATTTCAGCGCGTTGCCGACAAGGTTGGTGAGGCAGCGTTCAAATGCCACGGGACGAAGCATAACAGTCGGGGATCCTTGTGGCGTAAAGTGGACTGATGAATCCTCATCCCGGTTTGCAGCCATCACGACGCGCAGGATAAGGTCGTTCAGTTCAGTGCGCACAGGCTCTTCCCCGCCTTCGCCGCGCGCGAACTGCAAATAGGCCTCGATCATCCGTTCCATATCGCCGACATCGGCTTTCAGGTCTTTGACATCCGGATTGTCACCCATCATTTCCAGTTGCAACTTCATGCGGGTGAGCGGCGTACGAAGGTCATGAGAAACACCGGCCAGCATGGCCGTGCGTTGCTGAATCTGCCGGCGTAGCCGGTCTTTCATGTCGATAAATGCGCGGGCGGCCTGTCGTACTTCGCGCGCGCCCTCCACTTTAAAGAACGGCACATCACGGCCCTTGCCAAAACGCTCCGCCGCAATCGCAAGGCGGCGGATCGGACGGATCTGACCACGCATAAAGAATATGGCGATAGTCAGCAGTATAAGCGATGACATAACCATCCACAGAAGCACGACATATCCGGATGATGAAAACAGGCGGCGTTCCGGCGTTGCCACAATCAACACGCCTTCAGGCAGTTGCACACGCACTTCCACCCATTTACGGTCACGGTCGACATTGATATCAAAAGGTCGGCCCAACTGTCTTTGCAAGGCCCTTGCAAGAGAATCACCAATCAGGCTTTCACGGCTCAAATCATCGGCGCTTTTTCTATCGTAAATCTTGGCAAGCTTTTCACCAGACTTATAGGCACTGGCCAATTCCAGCGTTTTGGCGGCATTCGGACCCACATGCCTCAACTCTCCATCGGCTTCAACTTCTGCGGCCAGCAGCGCGACTTCACCCGCGACGGAATAGGACAAGCGGTTGGCCATTTTTTGCCAGTGATTGTCAAAAAATATCCATGTCGTGATGATCTGGACAAGCAGGAGCGGCGTCACGAGGATCAACAATGTGCGCCCCAAAAGCGAACGGGGTAAAAATTCCTTGAATGGGTTTTTCATGATACCTCCTTCTCTTGTGCGCGGAGCAGATAGCCTTTGCCACGCACTGTTTGCAGATAACGCGGCGTTTTCGAATCTTCTTCCAGTTTACGGCGCAAGCGTGTGACCTGCACATCAATTGTGCGCTCACCGGCATCGACCCCGCACAGCTCGGCAAGATCATCGCGGCTCAAAATCGTATCGGGCCGCTGCGCCAGAGTCTTGAGAAGCGTGTCTTCCACATCGGTGAGGCGAACCGTTTCGGCGCCGTCCACCAGTTCCGGCACCAGAGGGTCATAGGTCCAGCGACCGATCGTATAAATCTTCCGCCCCCCGTCCTGCGGCGGCCTGCGGCGCAAAATGGATTGCAGGCGCAAAACCAGCTCGCGCGGGTCAAACGGTTTTGTCAGATAGTCATCCGCGCCGGATTCAAGGCCCGCCACGCGGTCATCCGCCTCACCCATTGCGGTTAGCAGGATAATGGGGATATCGCCATGGCTTAAACGCAATTCACGGGTCAGATCCCGCCCGTCCTGCCCCGGCATCATGACATCGAGGACAAGGGCGTCGAATACGCCGACCCCCAGAATATCCTTGGCCGCCGCCGCATCGGGCGCGGTGAAAGATAAAAAACCGTGTTCATTCAGATAGCGGCTCACCAAAGCGCACAGACGGTCGTCGTCATCCACCACCAAAATATGCGGAAGATTTTGAAAGTCCTTGGCGATTTGGCTTTGCACAGGCATGGACTAGGAATACCAGCTATACCTTCCCAAAACAATATAAAGGCCCCGCCTCTTGCATTTCCCGCTTTTTTCCCGAAAAATACCAAGTTCAAGGAGATTTTGACATGGCAGCAGCATTTCACGACCGCGACGGCTTCATCTGGCTGGACGGGCAAATCGTCCCGTGGCGCGAGGCCAATGTACATATCCTGACCCACGGCCTGCATTATGCCAGCGCGGTGTTCGAGGGCGAGCGTTGCTATTCCGGCAATATCTTTAAGGACAAGGAACATTCGGACCGCTTGATCCGCTCCGCGCATTACATCGACATGAAAATGACAATGACGTCTGATGAAATCAGCAAGGCCAAGCGCGAGGTTCTGGAGGCAAACAACCTGACCGATGCCTATTTGCGCCCGGTTGCATGGCGCGGATCGGAACAGATGGGCATTTCCGCGCAGGCAACGCAAACCCATGTCGCCATTGCGGCGTGGGAGTGGCCGAGTTATTTCAGCCCCGAAATGCGTGAAAAGGGCATTTCCCTGCAAACCGCCAAATGGCGCGCACCGATGTCGGACACGGCACCCACCCAATCCAAGGCGTCCTGCCTCTACTGCACGCACACAATGGCCAAACACGCGGCAGAGGCAAATGGTTATACGGATGCCCTGATGCTCGATTACCGCGGCCTTGTGGCGGAAGCGACCGGCGCGAATTTGTTCATGGTCAAAAACGGCGCGATCAAAACCCCTATTCCCGATTGCTTCCTCAACGGCCTGACCCGCCAGACAGTCATTCAACTTGCGAAAGATTTGAATTACGACATCGAAGAAACACGTATCAAGCCGGAAGAATTGCTGGAGGCCGATGAAGTTTTCCTGACCGGCACCGCCGCCGAAGTCACCGCCGTTGGTAAAATCGATGGCACGGAATTCAAGGTTGGGCCGGTGACACGCAAGCTCCGCGAAACCTACGAAGACCTCGTCCGCACCAAACAAGCCAAGGCGGCATGACATGAAGATCGAAGTCCTCAACCCGAACGCCCCAAAAGTTTATACCGATCCGGAAAAAGTACGGATGCTGAGCGATGCCGACCAGATGGTCGCCATCATTAACCTCGCCAAAACCGGACAGGTTGTACAGGGCAACGAAGTCCTGACGATGGAGGCAATGCTGCGCGAGGCTGGCTACCCCGCCGATATGAACGGGCAGTTCAGCGCGGAAGAAATGGCCTATCTGGAACATTTGAAAGATCAAATGGAAGACAAAGAGCTAAAAGATGCCGCAAACGAACTGGCCAGGATGATGAAGGACCAGATTTGCGACAGGGCCTTGGACGCAGTCATCACGCCGGATCATCTCGCAGCCGTTATAGGCCATGCCCCAACCACAGCCCAAACTGCCGCAGTTCGGCTGGCCACGAGTCTGGCTTTGGACCGTTTCGGCCTTTAAAATAAATATCCTATTGAAATAATTAGAAAAAGAATGATTTCCGGCCATTCTTTTGCGATTTGTTAATCTTTTTGGCTATAATGAAGGCGTAATTACGAAAAAGGTC
This sequence comes from uncultured Alphaproteobacteria bacterium, assembly GCA_946481075.1. The sequence goes on along the minus strand of CAMLMC010000001.1, from coordinate 227,791 downwards.
GCTGGGTTCATATGGCTACATATAACGAAACACCGCAGACAGGGGATATGCTTCAGGCGCTTTCGGGCCTGAACTACCTCGTCAATGGCGTTCAGGGTGATACGAGCTCGCTTCAATCCCTACCCTCGGCCGCGCTTGCCACACTGATGAAACAGGCGGGCCGCGGCGTTGATTCCAACATCCGCCCGCCCGCGCAGGCCGATGCAAATGGCAATGTCACTGCCGCCGATATGAATGCGCAGATGCCGGCCCGCGACAGACTGAGGGACCTTGTCGCCAGACGCGCCGCCGGTACGATCACAGACATTGAATCCAGCGCCCTCAAATCCGCGATGTATATGGCGGGTTATGATGTTGATTTCGCGACGTTCGATTTCACAACGGACGAATTGGTAGATCTCGCCTCTTTCAATTCCGAATATCTTGATACACCGGATGCAACTTTCGAAAGTCTGCGCGCCTCCAACATTGGTTTGAACACTGCTTCCGCCCAAATGCAAACGGCAATGAATCAGGCCGTGACGGATGCGCAAACACGCGATGCAGCCGCCGTTGCAGAGGCCGCTGCGCTCGATCAATCATTGAATAGCCAGCTTGATTCCGTTCTTCGCTATGCCGGCGGGCTTCAACCTGAAAATATCGGGGATGATTACGCGCGCGTTCATGCGACAAGACAACTTTTGATTCAGAACCAGCATATCGTTCTGGCAGATGGCGGTGACATCAATTCCGTTTTGCAATCCATGTTCGAAAAGGATGCAAACGGACAACCGACAGGTCAGATTACGCAAGACGGGCTTGAACGCGTTCTGGGCCTCACTGAAAATGCGATGGCCCCGAACCAGTTGCAAAGCGATCTTGAAAGCGGCAACCCGCAATTGATTTCCGTGGCACAGAATTATCTACTCAGCGAAGGATACAGCCACATCACCGCCGATGGTATCGTGCGCACGGATACGGTCGATGCCGCCGAAGACTTTCTGTCCCGCGAACAAACCATTCCCGACGGGGTCCTGCTTGACAATGGCGAAGTAAACTATGGCGTTGTAACGAACATGGCCGCAACGGGGCAGTTGCTTTTGCCATCCGATGACCAGATGCGCGCCTATCTCGGGGATGATGCCTATACAGCCTGGTCCGCCCTGCCGCCCGAAGCGGAGCGCGGACCGCAAGATATTTTGAGCCGCGAGGAATTCGCGGCCCTGACTTTGCTGGAAGACGGCAAATATCAGGAATTCCTGAATGATTATAACGCCGCGCATGCGTCCGAGGACTTCCAGCTTGATGTTGTGGCCGAACTGACACAAATCGACATCAATTCCGAAAACGGCCCGATGGTGATCGAAGCCTCTCTCGGCCCTGTTCTCGCAACACCGGAACACACACCCACCGATGAGGCCGTGGCCGCCCGCAATTATGTCGATGTGCAGGTTGTCGATACAGAAATCATTGGCGGATCGAGCGTGCTTGCCGAAGAAATCCAGAATGATGCGATTGGCTACACCGATGAAGGCACCCTCGCCTTCGACCGTGAGAACCGTGATCTCGTAACAGAGGTTTATGCAGATGCCTTTAAAGACTATGCAGCGGCAAATGGCGGTGAAATGAGCATGTATGACGCCCTGCGCATCAGTCATGGCATCACAACTATCGAACAGCAACAATTCCTTGGCGGTGCGACAGGTATGACACAAGCGCCAACGCCATATGAAGCCCAGCGCCTAGCGCAGGAAATGGGCTTTGATATGGATAAGACTTTCAAGCTTGTGGCAGACGAAAATACTACGCAGGCTGAAGTGTCTGCAAATATGCAAGCCCTGCTTCAGGGCACCTATGCCTGGGAAAACAAACAATCTCTCGCGGAAATGGGCCCGGGCAACTATGTCCAGAACTTTATGGCGGGCAACGATGCCACCCCCGCCGTTCTTGAAATGCAGGCCAGCATATCCCGCGTAACAGGCATGCATTCCGAAGGCGTAACGGATGTTTTGTTGGCAAAAGATACAACAACACCGGCGATTGAACAGGAAAAACCACAAGAGACCGTAACGGCCCAAGCACCGGAAATGGAAGCACCTACAAGCTTGCCAACCCCTGTTCTGGGCGCAAACGTCGTTCAGGGTAGCCTCTCGCCGATGTCCCTTCTTCCGCAAAGCCAGATCCAGATCACCCTTCCGGGCTTGACAGATCAGGCACCTCAATCCGTTTGCACAGACATCTTCAACAATTGCGCGGTGGGCGCACCGATGTCGACGCCGCAAATAGATCTTGGCATTCCATCCCTCGGCAGCAATCTGGACAGCATCAAGGATCCAGGCATAAGCGTCTGGAAGCCGTTTTAATCCAGCCTACACATTAAACCGGAATAAAATGATATCCCCGTCCTGAACGATGTATTCCTTGCCTTCGGACCTATATTTGCCCGCCTCTTTCACGGCCTGCTCGCTTTTGAGCGCAACATAATCTTCATAAGACATCACTTCGGCGCGGATGAACCCCTTTTCGAAATCGGTGTGGATCGCGCCCGCGGCCTCCGGCCCCTTCGCGCCCTTGCGAATAGTCCATGCGCGCGCCTCTTTCGGGCCGACGGTGAAATAGGTTTGCAGGCCGAGAAGATCGTAACCCGCGCGGATGATTTTGTTCAGGCCGGGCTCTTCCAGACCGATGGTTTCAAAAAATTCGTCTTTTTCTTCCTGCGTCTCAAGCTGGGCAATCTCGGCCTCGATCGCGGCAGAAATCACAACCGCGCCGGCGCCTTGCGCCTTGGCCATTTCTTCCACCTTCTTCGTCCATTCGTTGCCGGTGCTGGCGTCTTCTTCGTTCACGTTACAGACATAAAGGATTGGCTTGCTGGTCAAAAGCTGTGCCATTTTCATGATGCGCTGTTCTTCCGGCGTTGACGGAACAACGGAACGCGCGGGCTTGCCATCTTCCAAGGCGGCCTTCACCTTGGACAGAAACTCGAACGCGGCCTTGGCGTCCTTGTCGTTCCCCTTCGCGCGTTTGGCGAGGTTGTCGACTTGTTTGGTCAGGGATTCAAGGTCGGCCAGCATCAATTCGGTATCTATGATCTCGGCATCGCGGATCGGATCAACTGATCCTTCCACATGCGTGATATCGCCGTTTTCAAAACAGCGCACGACATGCATGATGGCGTCTGTTTCGCGGATATTGGCAAGAAACTGGTTGCCAAGCCCCTCGCCTTTGCTAGCGCCCTTCACAAGGCCCGCGATATCGACGAATTCCAGCTGTGTGCGTATGATCTTCTGGCTCTTGCCAATCTCGGCGATGATATCAAGACGCTCATCCGGCACTTCGACGAGAGCGGTGTTCGGCTCGATTGTACAGAACGGATAATTCGCCGCCTGCGCCGCCTGTGTTCCCGAAAGCGCATTCGAAAGAGTCGACTTACCAACGTTTGGAAGACCCACAATCCCGCATTTAATACCCATTTTTACCCCTCATAAGCATTGTCCAAACATGCAACCAATAGTGATCATAGTCAAAAACAAAAGAGGAATTAAAAATACATGCAATCCGAAAAAAATAATTACTTTTCGAATTCTATCCTCTTTTGCTTCAGAAGTGTTTATCAAAATAATAAAACTGGGCAAAAAGCAAAATAGATACGTCACACCATGCCATAAATAATCAGGAAAGTATGTTATGGGATAGATCCTATTAATCACTAACCAAGATATAAAAAACCAAAGCACATACAGTACAAAGGGTAGGGTTAGAGCTAAAAGCCAAAATATTATTTGTCTGTAATTTTTCTCCATAGCATTCATTTCGCGTGCGGGAAGTCCGCCGCCACTTTTGTCATGTAATCCTCCGGCTTCGCTTCCAATAGCGATGGTGTGTTTTTGGAAACAGCGCGCAGCCAATCGGGAAGCCATTTCTGCTCTTCCTTCGAAAAATCGCCGAGCACATATCCTGTGACGCGGTCGCGGTCACCGGGATGGCCGATACCCATACGCACGCGCCAGTAATCCTGTGAATTCAAATGCGCATCCATAGATTTAAGACCATTATGGCCCGCCGCGCCGCCGCCCTTTTTCACACGCAGCTTGCCGGGCGCGAGGTCGAGTTCGTCATGAAAGGCGATGATACGGTTCGGCGTCACCTTATAAAATCTTGCAACCTGCCCCACGCATTTGCCGCTTTCATTCATATAGGTTTGGGGTTTGACAAGGACGACTTTCTCGCCGTCGATGCGGCCTTCGGATAACTCGCCCTGAAATTTTTTGCTGAACGCCGGAAAGCCATATTCGTTCGCGATTTCATCAATCGCGAGAAAGCCGATATTGTGACGGTTATTTTGATATTGCGCGCCCGGATTGCCAAGGCCGACCAAAACCCACATGGGACAGAATTCTTCTCTGGACGGTTTCAAAAAAGAAAGGAGGCGGGAAAGCATGGTATTCATACTCCCCGCCTCCTTCGTTTATTCGTTTACTCGGCTTTCGGCGCTTCTGCGGCAGCAGCGGCGGTTTCGCCTTCAGCGGCCGGCGCGTCTTCCTCGATCAATGCGCGCGGCGCAGCGATTGTCGCGATTGTGAAATCACGGCCTTCGATGGCTGGCCTCGCGCCTTTGGGAAGCTTCACGGCGCTGATCTTGATGGCATCGCCGATGTTGAACGGTGTCAGGTCGACTTCGATCTGTTCCGGAATATCGGTTGCAAGGCAGATGATCTCGACATCGTGACGAACGACGTTCAGAACGCCTTTGCGTTTCATGCCCGGGCTTTCTTCATGGCCCGTGAAATGCACAGGAACATTGACTTTCAGCGTTGTTTTCGGAGAAACGCGCAGGAAGTCAACGTGCAGGACATTGTCCGTGACCGGATGGATCTGAAGATCGCGGACGAGAACGAGCTGTTTTTGTCCGTCAACGTTAAGATCGCACAGATTCGTGAACATGTGGCCCTTGTGATATTCCAGCGTGATTTCCTTCACAGGCAATTCGATGGATACGGCTTCTTTGTTGTCACCATAGATGACGCCGGGGATCTTGTTTTCGCGGCGGAGCTCACGGGCGACCCCTTTACCTGCCCGTTCCCGTTTTGCCGCTGACAGTGCATAGTGCTTTGTCATGGTTTGGTTTCCTTTTCGTTTCAAAAGTTTAGGCTGACCTCCAGGGGTGTCAGTCCTTTGGGCGGAATAAATAGGAATTCGGGCACAAACGCAAGGAATTTCTTGGGATTTCGGGCAGGATCAGACCGGAACCAGATGAAGATTTACCCCTGCCTGAAGGCTGGATTGTATGACATCCCGGACGTTCAAGGCCATATTTCCGGTCAAATGGTCCAGAAAAATCCTCGTTTCCCGCTCCAAACCATCATAAACAGCCACAGTCGAAGGGGGAATTTCCGGGTCCAGGGAGATGTTCCGGCGGCCTTCCGCAACAATCCCTTCAACATCCATCAGACTGGCCATCGCCCAGCCCTGAATGACACTAGAACCAAAATTAAGAGACAGCCGCCCTTTTTCGGCCACCACACAGCTGCGGCTATTCGGTGGCAACGATGTTGCGCTGGTACGATATCCGCCGAGATGCGGGTCATTAATTTCTGAAAAATCAAAGAGATAACCACGCGCCATCGCGGTCAGAGCCGGCTCTGGCATCATGTGGTAGGATTTGTAGGGCACAAAATCGTAATCGCGCAAAATCGGCTCCCCCGGCCACACAGAAAAACGCATCTCTTAAGAACTACGCCCGATTGGCGAGTTCATCAACAGGCAATTCGTTCACGGCGAAACAATGGCTCTTTGCGGAAAAAGCCGGGTCACATTCGATGCTTCAACCATGGGAACGCCGATGTTTTGTTGATTCTGGACAACAGGATGAATGATAGAACTTAGCTCATTGAAGCTATAATCGGTCACTGTCTTAATGCCAATTGCATAGAGGGCCTGCTCACCGAACATCTGGCCGACTGGCATCTGCCGTTTCCGCCCCTCTTGAACAATTTCCCACATGCGCGGCAGATAGAAACGATCAACGAACACAAGATTCTTTTCCTGCCGGAAATCGGCCGTGTAAACCTGATTGATAACAATACCTTTCTGCGTTGCCGTGGTATTCCGGCCTATGACCAAATCCTCATCCCACACGGAACGCACAAGGGCGGCCTTAATGAAGGTGGCAGAGAGGCTGAGTTCCTCCATCAAATCTTTTGGCTCCATGTCCGAAGGACGGGCGGAACCACTTTTATCAAAAAGCTGCAACACAATCATACACAAGCCCCCATACAAAGGCGGTTAGACAAACTCTTTTGGTCTTAACTAAACAGAGCCGAAATAGAACGCTCCTCTGTAATACGCTTGATCGCCTCACCCATCAGCGGCGCAATCGAAAGCTGTTGGATGTTTGGCGACAGGCGCACGGCTTCCGGCGCGCAGATCGAATCCGTGATCACCAGTTTTTCGATCGGGCTGGAGGCCACACGGGCGACCGCGCCGCCGCTCAGGACGCCATGCACGATATAGGCATGAATGGATTTCGCGCCTTGGTCTTTCAGGGCAACGGCTGCGTTGCAGAGCGTTCCGGCGGAATCGACGATATCGTCAATCATGATGCAGTGCTTGCCTTCGACTTCGCCGATGATGTTCATCACTTCGGACACGCCTGCTTTTTCACGGCGTTTATCGATGATGGCAAGGTCTGTGTTCAGTTTCTTCGCCATCGCGCGGGCGCGGACAACGCCGCCAACGTCCGGCGATACGAACACGGTGTTTTCGGGAGAGAAGTTTTCCTGCATATGCGGCACAAAGACCGGCGCGACATGAAGGTTGTCAGTTGGAATATCAAAGAAACCCTGAATCTGGCCCGCGTGCAGTTCAAGGGTCAGGACGCGGTCGGCTCCGGCGGCGGTGATCATGTTGGCGACCAATTTGGCTGTGATAGGCGTACGGCCACCCGTCTTGCGGTCTTGGCGGGCATATCCGAAATAGGGGATCACAGCCGTAATGCGGCGGGCCGATCCACGGCGCAGCGCATCGATCGTGACCAGCAATTCCATGAGGTTATCGTTGGCGGGATAGGATGTGGATTGCAGGATGAACACATCCTCGCCACGGACATTGTCCATAATCTCAACGAACACTTCCATATCGGAAAAGCGGCGGATACCGGCCTTGGCGAGGGGAACGTTCAAATATTCGGAAACGGCTTCGGCCAGGGGGCGGTTGGAATTACCGGCGATAAGGATCATGTTTTGGTCCGTTTTTTGTGTGGCTTATATGAGCGGACTATAGGGAAACCGGCGGGGGAAAATCAACCTGATTCTAGGGCTTAATCACAATCGCCGAAATCTGGCGGCCATAGTCCGGTTCTTTCCGGTGCGTGGCGCGGCGGTAGCTGAAAAATGACCCCTCGTCCGAATAGGTATCAAGGCCCATAAGACTGACCCGCCTGACCCCGGCGAGGGCTAGGCGCATGGCGATATAGCCCGCCATATCGAACATCAAATGCCCCTCTTTGCGCGATCCCATGAAGAATTTTTCCGCCTCTTCATGGCCGATCAGGAAGGGCCGCGCGAAACCCTCCTGCACTTCGTACGATTGCTGCGCGATACAGGGGCCGACACAGGCGGAAATCGTTTCTTGCTGCGCCCCAATCTCAAGCATTCTGCCGATTGTCGCTTCCAGCACGCCTTTGAGGGCCCCGCCCCATCCTGCATGGGTTGCCGCAACAATGGATGCACCATTTGGCTTTTGGGCAGTGAAAAGCACGGGGCCGCAATCGGCCGTCAGCGCCCCCAGTATAATCCCCTGCCTGTCGGTGACGAGGGCATCGGCGGAGGGTGCATCGGATGCCCTCGGGAACGGCGCATCGACATAAAGACAATCGGCGGAATGGCACTGCGTCAGGGTCACGACCGGATCATCAGGGCGCCCCAGAGCGCGGGCCACGATGGCGCGGTTTTGGTTAATCGCTTCTAATGAATCATGTGACCCGAAACTGCAATTCAGGCTTTCGTAGATCCCCTCGCTCACACCGCCCGTGCGTCCGAAAAAACCATAGGCGATTTTATCGCCACAGCTTTTATCAAAGGATGGATCGCGAAATATTTTCATGAAAAGCCTGCCAGTCCGATTTTGTCATCATGGCATAGGGCAATGACCTTGAACAAGGTGCCCATCTGGTCAGGATGGGTCAGGCGATGAAGCGCGGCATCAATCGCGGCGGCCTGCTCTGCGCTTGCCCGCGCCTTCAAAGCTTGCGCCCGAATACCGATACCCAGCGTTTCCAAAAACTGTTTCTGGGTAACAATCGGGCTGGCAAAAACACCCTCTTCCCGCCCGATACGCCCCACATTTTCAAAATCGACATGCGCGGTCAGGTCGCATTCACCGGGGTTTTCGAGCGGGCTTTCGAAACGGTGCGCTTGAACAGCCTGAAACGTATCCCCAACGGCTGTTTGCGCATGACCGTAATCAATAAAAAGCACTGCACCTTTTTTTATTTTCAGGATATTTGAAAGATTCTTCAAGTAATGGTTTATAATGGGCGAAACCTCAAAAACCTCCGCACTCTTTTGATTCAAAATATGAGAAGGCACATGGGCGAGCAGACTCTCACCTGAGGGCTTTTGAGCGAAACACAAAGTATCGTTATCGGAGAGACCAACGACGATCTCCTGCCAGCCGCGATCCCATCTCAATTGACGTATCGGCAACGCGTCGAGAAATTCATTGCCGATTAAAATGACCGGCATATCCGTTGGCAGCTCATCCAAACCCGATACCCAGATCGGCGCGTAGCGAATAAGCCGTTGCGCCTGCGCCGCCTTGAGGATCGGCGACATCTCCATCAGATAGAGACGTATCGAATTGTGAAAACCTGTGACCCGCTCCGTGGCGCGAAGTGCATCCTGCATCAACGTGCCCCTGCCTGGCCCGCATTCGACAAGGGCAAAGGGATCCGGGCGCCCCATCTTGTCCCACGTATCGGCAATCCATGCGCCGATCAGCTCGCCAAACATCTGTGATATTTCGGGCGATGTGGTGAAGTCGCCATCCGCGCCCAGCGGGTCGCGGGTCATGTAATAGCCGTGCTCTGGATGACCAAGGCACAGCCCCATATATTCGCCAAGGTCCATGGGGCCGAGCTGGCGAATACGGGATGCGATCAGGTCATGCAGCTTGCTGGACATGGCCTTTTTTCAGGGCGCGGATCACAAAGGCCGAACCGATCAGGATCATCGGGATGCAGAGCAGTTGCCCCATCGTCATCTGCCCGACGACAAAGCCGAGATACCAGTCCGGTTCGCGGAAATTTTCAACGAACATGCGCGCCGCGCCGTATCCGATCAGGAACGTGCCGCCGATAATGCCGGGCCGCTCCCGCACCCATTTTTTGTGCGCAAGAATGGACAGGATAATAAACAGCAAAAGACCTTCCAGCGCGGCCTCGTAAAGCTGGCTCGGGTGGCGCGGCTCCTCGCCGCCGCCCGGAAATACCATGCCCCACGAAACGTCGGTGGCGCGGCCATACAGCTCACCATTGATAAAGTTGGCGATGCGGCCAAAGAACAATCCGATGGTGCAGCAAAGCGCCGCAATATCACCAAGCCGGAACATGTCGAACTTCTTGACGATGGAATAAATAATCAGCGCGAGAATTACACCCGCCGCGCCGCCGTGGAACGACATCCCGCCATTCCAAAGCTGGAAAATTTCAGCTGGATGCGACAGGAAATAGGCAGGCTGATAAAACAGCACATAACCCAGCCGCCCGCCAAGGATAACCCCCAGCACCGCGTAGGCGATGAAATCATCGATATCGTCCTTGTTCGGCCTCTGCGGCGCGTCTTTCGCCACGATATAACGGGCATAGGCCCAGCCGAGGAGAATGCCAGCCAGATACGCCAGCGCGTACCAGCGGATTTGAACAGGGCCCAGCGCAATCGCCACCGGGTCTATCTGCGGAAATGTCAGTGCCATGGGCGGGACTATAGGGGCTAAATCCCCCTTTGTCATCCTGAAGGAGCATCGCGACTGAAGGATCTCAAGAGATTCCTCGCTGCGCTCAGAATGACATCAGGATAATTACCGATACGGATCGCTCTTCGACAAATAATCACGAACATAGGCGCCGATCCCGTCTTCCAGTTCCGTAAATGGCTTCGTGTAGCCTGCCGCGCGAAGTTTTGCCATATCGGCCTGCGTATAATACTGGTATTTATCGCGCAGCGTCACGGGCATGTCGGAGTAGCTGATTTTGGGGGCCACATTGTTTGCCTTGAATGTCGCCTCGGCCAAGTCCTTGAAGCTTCGCGCCTTACCCGTGCCGACGTTGAACAGGCCGGACACTTCGGGATGGTCATAGAGCCAGAGCATGACATCGACGCAATCGCCGACCCAGACAAAATCACGAAGCTGCCCACCATCCTCGTAATCCGGATGGTGGGACTTGAACAGGCGGGCGGACGCCCCCGCCGCCACTTGCGGGTGGAGCTTGCACACAACGCTCATCTGCTCGCCCTTGTGATATTCATTGGGTCCATAAACATTGAAGAATTTGAGACCCGCCCATTGCGTCGGCGTTGGTTCAGACTGCGTCTCGACGATCCTCGCCACGCGGCGGTCGAACACATGCTTGGACCAGCCATAGGGGTTCAGCGGTTGCAGATGCCTCAGCCCTTCGATGCTCTGGTCATCTTTGAAGCCGTGATGACCGTCGCCATAGGTCGCGGCGGAGGATGCATAGACAAGGCGTTTCTTGTTCCGCCAGCACCATTTCCAGATACGGCGCGAGAGGACGAAATTCATGTCTATGATCAGATCGACGTCTTTTTCGGTGGTCGATGAAATCGCCCCCATGTGAAAGACCATTTCAATCTGGTCCACATGATTGTCGAGATAGTCAAACAAACGTTCGGGATGCACGACATCGCGGATTTCCCGCTTGGCGATATTGCGCCATTTGTCATCGCTGCCGAGAACATCGCAGATGACGATGTCGGATACGCCATGCGCCTCCAGCCCCGCCACCAGATTGGACCCGATAAAGCCTGCGCCGCCTGTTACGATGATCATGACTAACCCCTTTTGTTACCTCAATATTTTACGGCTAAAATCCTTAAAAAACCACCCTCTTTTTCGGCCTGATGCCCCTCTGAAGCGGCGCACAAAATTGGCGGTGGATAGAATCCGGACATGCTCAAACCCGCGTTGCGCGGCCATTTTTCGGGTGTTAGAAACAGCCCTCTAGCGTTTTAAGAGAATCGCCGATGAAAAAACCCGACACGCAAATTTTCGATGATCTTGCCCGCATGGCCGGCGGCGCAATGAACGTGTTTTCGGGCCTGCGTGAACAGATTTTGGCCGATGTCAAAGCCCGGGTGGAAGAAGCGGCGGCACATATGGACCTTGTCCCGCGGGATGATTTCGATCGCCTGCAAATGCAGGTCGATGCGTTGCAGAAGAAGGTTGACGCGTTATCCGGCGGTAAGAAAGAGCCTGCTGTAAAAAAATCCACGCCGAAGAAACCGGCGGCAAAAAAGACGGCAAAAAAAACGGGAAAGAAATAGAGCATGAGCAATTTGAGCGAACCCGAAGAAATGTTCGATGATGTCAGCAACCCGCTTGATAGCGTCGAAGAAATTCTTTATGCGAATGACTGGACGTTTGACCGTTTGACTGATGATGAACTGAATGTCCAGATCACCGGCAAGATGGGTGAATACAGATTGTTTTTTCAGTGGCAGGAAGAATATAGCGCGATGCAGTTCCGCTGTGAATTCGACCTCGATGTAAAGTCCGAAGCCACCGAAACCGCAGCGCGTACCATGACCTCTATCAACGCTGGTCTTTGGCTCGGCCATTTCGATTTCCGCCCGGGCACTGCCACGCCGTGTTTCCGTCACACCACCCTTTTCCGCGGCCTGACACAATCGTCCGGCGCAGACCATATCGAAGATCTGGTCGATATCGCGCTGGCGGAGTGTGAGCGTTACTATCCCGTTTTTGATATTTACTCCCGCGGCATCCCTGAAAGCGGCGCCGATATCAGCCTGGCCCTGATGCAGGTCGCCGGAGAATCATGACCCCGAAGGCCCCTGTAAATCCGATGTCCGTGGCCATCGCCGGCTACGGCAAAATGGGAGAATCAATGGCAAAGGCATGGGTCACTTCACCTTTTGTCGACATGATCTCCATTCTTGATCCCTTCCCCGTTACGGGCGATCTGGCGGGGCATGAAAAGATTACGAGCTATACCAAAGCCCGTGAATTCGCCAAGAATATTGCACATTTCGATGTATTGGTGATGGCTGTCAAACCTCAATCGCTCGACGCACTATGTGGCAACCTCCATGACTTACCAAAGACGGTGACCATTCTGTCTATCGCCGCAGGGAAAAACCTTTCCTATTACGCCCAGCAATTCGGAGAGAAGCATCCTGTTGTCCGCGCCATGCCCAACACGCCCGCCGCCGTTGGTAAGGGGATGACCGTTGCCGTGCCCTCACCCCACATTTCAGACGAACAGAAAGCGCATGTACATTTCCTGCTTTCCTGTCTTGGTAAGGTTGAATGGTCGCGCCTCGAAAGTTTGATGGATGCCGTCACAGCCGTATCAGGCAGCGGCCCGGCCTATGTCTTCTATCTGGTGGAAGCGCTGACCAAAGCAGGAATGGAAAATGGGCTGGACAAGGACTTTGCCGGAACGCTGGCACGTCAGACGGTGATTGGTGCGGCGGCCCTGCTCGAAGACAGCCCCGATATTACTGCATCGGAATTGCGCGAAAATGTCACAAGCCCGAACGGCACGACCGCGGCCGCGCTTACCGCCCTGATGGACGGACGATTTCAGGATGTGCTGAATGAGACTGTGGCAAAGGCCGCCGCGCGTTCCAAAGAATTGTCGGCTTAATATTCCTTATAAAACTATCCCCGCACAGGCGGGGATACATGGATAACGGTTTTTAAGGAAGTGCTTCTTACAAAGACTACTTCTTTGCCTTCCCTGTTGTACCAAGACCGATATCCTTGGCAAGACGTGAACGCTGTTTTGCATAGTTCGGCGCAACCATCGGGTAATCATTGGGCAGCCCCCAGCGCTCACGATATTCCTCGGGACTCATATCATACGCCGTTTTCAGATGGCGCTTGAGCATCTTCAGTTTTTTACCGTCTTCAAGGCAGACGATATAATCCGGTGTCACAGATTTTTTGATCGGCACGGCAGGTTGCGGCCGATCACCACCGGCAGCAGTACCGCTGACACCATGGCCAAGCCCCGAAAGCGTACGGAAGACTTGTTCGATCAGCGCGGAAATGTCCTGCTGGGAAACAGTGTTATTCGATACATGGGAGGAAACGATTTCGGTGGTCAGGGCTAAAAGGTCGGCGTGGCTGGTTTGATCTGGCACTTTTGGCTCCGCAGTAATGTTGAAATTATTACTTCAATATAGACCTGATAACCTGCGGATCAAGGATTATCGGAAGTATTTAGCAAGAATTACAACGGCATTTCTTCAATGATACGTTGTATTTTATTGGACACGGATACATCTGCACCGCGCAAATATAGGGGCTCCGGCTTGGACACCCGCCCGCCCTGCCTCTCGTAATCAAGCAGCCCCATCCGCGCGAGCGTCGCGGGGTCCAAAAGTCTGCGGGGCCGCCTTTTTGCCGGATCCATGGGCGCGCGGCCCGCCGCCTCCTCGGCAAAACGCTCCACGGCATCACCGCACAGGACCAGACCATCGTTGTATAGCGCAAATGCGGAATCAAATGTAAGGCAGGCGGGCCCGTTCAATGGCTCACCCATAGGGCTATATAACTGGGCGTAGTAATCGCTGCGCTTGGTCTCTAAAAGAACCAACTTGTCAGCCTTATCTCCTTCTATAGAACAACTCGCGGCCATCACCGCCATACTGTTCAGGCCGTGAACGGGTATACCAAGAGAAAGGCCAAAGGCCCGCGCCGTGGAAAGGCTGATCCGAAGCCCGGTAAAAGATCCCGGCCCGATGCTGGTGACAATCAGGCCAAGGTCGGAAAAAGACACACCGCATGACTCCATGGCCTCCTGTATCAGGGGGACGAGCCTTGCTGCCTGCTCCCGCTCCGTCTCAAAAAGGCGGATTTCCGCGCCTTCTGCATGATAAACACAGACGGCGCAACCATTAAGGGCCGTATCAAAAGCCAGAACGGGGCGATCAAAATTCATGCCTTCTTATAATGGCCCTTCCATTATTCCGCCAGTTTTATACGTTTTCCATAGGGTGAAAATCTTTCGTTTCCTCTGGCGGTTTCGGGGCGGATCGGCTAAAACTCCCTCAATGCCTGCTTTTTCCTTAAAATCCGCTTTCATCCCCCTGATGATCGCTCTTTTTGCTGCGCCCTCAGGCGCGCTTGCGGCCATCGATGCGGATAATAAGGCGGCGGTTATATTTGCCTATTTTGCGATTGGGGATGATTCCAACCCAAACACCAGCCTTCAATCGGGCCAGTTCATGGACCAGATGGACGTCCTTGCGCAGGGCGGCTATACGGTCAAAAAGCTGCCTGATATCATCTCGTCGTTTCAAAAAGGGAAATCCCTGCCGGAAAAAACCGTGGCGATTACATTCGATGGCGCCGACAAATCGGTCCTCGATAAAGCCGCGCCCTATTTGATTGAAAATGATATCCCCTTCACCATCTTTGTTCCGGCCGCACGGGTGGAGGCGGATAAACCGCCTTATATGAATTGGGACAGTCTGCGCGCCCTGAAAAAAACCGGACTTGTAACTTTCGGGTTGCATCCCGCTGACTATTCTCGTCTTGCCTCTGCGGGGGAAGAAGATATCCGCCGCCAGATCAATAATTCCATCGCCCTCATGCGTGAACGTTTGGGGATTGAAACAAAACTCATAGCCTATCCGTTCGGCGAATATAACGAGAAGTTCAAGCATGTGGTTAAATCCATGGGTTTCGATGCCGCCTTTGGGCAGCAATCGGGCGTAGCCTATAGCGGCGATGATCTTTTTGCTCTGCCCCGCTTTACACAAACCGAACGCTACGGCGATACCGAACGTTTTCGCATGACGGCTGCCGCGCTGCCCTTCCCTGTGCGGGATGTCTCCCCTTCCGATCCGGCCCTGGGTACGCTTACACCCGCCATCGGCTTTACGGTACAGGACGAACTGGTCGGGGATTTAAAGAACCTGTCTTGTTTTTCATCGATAGATGATAAACCCGATATTCAAATCCTGAACAAACGCCGCGTGGAAATACGCATGAAAACACCGATTACGGAAGACCGTCCGCGGATTAACTGCACGCTCCCCGTCGCTACGACGGGCGCAGAAGAACCGCGCTGGCGCTGGTTTGGAACGCTTTATACGGTGGACAGCAAAATGCTTGAAGACGCCGCGATCCGGAATGCCGATACTGCGCAAAAGCATGCAGGCGAAGATGCGGCGGGCCATATTTCGGTAGAATAACTTAGTAATCCGCCAGCTGACGAACTTCCAATACTTCCGGCACATAGTGGCGAAGCATATTCTCGACACCGTTTTTCAAAGTGATTGTGGAACTCGGGCAGCCCGAACAAGCTCCCGAAAGCCGCAGGTAAACGATCCCCTTGTCAAAGCTTTCAAAGGTGATATCCCCGCCATCCATGGCAACCGCCGGGCGCACGCGTTTTTCGATCAGTTCCTTGATCTGTTTTGAAATCTCGTCAAGCAGGTCATCATTCGCATCGTGCTGCGCCACATCTGCGCTATCATGGAACAACGGTGTTTTCATCGAAAAATGCTGCATGACGCTGCCGAGGATCGGCGCCTTCAAAACCTGCCAGTCAGCCTCATCGGTTTTGGTCACGGAAATAAAATCGCTGCCGAAAAAAACCGTTTGTACGCCGTTGATTTCGAACAGGCGCTGCGCCAAAGGTGATACGGCGGCCTCTTGCGCATTGGCAAATTCGCGCACGCCCGCTTCCATCACCGGTGCACCGGGAATGAATTTGATCGTGGCCGGGTTCGGCGTATTTTCGGTTTGTATGAACATTTTTACTTTCTTTCCTGTCATGCCGGGCGATAGCAAAGGATCTCAAAATTCGGGATTTTTCCGCTTCGCCTTAGAATGACAATATAGATAATCCTAGCTTTTTCCTATTCAACCCCGCCTCTAAAATCAAGAAAACTCTTCGATATGGCTCGGCACGATGACCACGGGAACTCGCAGGCGCGATAACCCCTTGCCCAGAAAATAAGAAATCAGGGGGCCGCGGTTGCTGTGATCCGCTCCGCCGCCAAGGATCAACTGGACGATGCCGGGGTTTTCATCGATTGTTTTAACCAGTTCGTCATGCTTGTTCCCTTCGGCAAAGTATAGCGAAGGGATGGTGCCGTGGTAGTCATGGGCGGTTTTGGCGGCGCCCCAGATATATTTTTCGGCCTCAAGACGCAGTTCCTTCATCATGCGGTGCTCTACCGCGCCCCATTGTTGAAAATCCTCGTTCTCAATAATACACAGGATACCGACATGGGCACGGTTCTTGCGCGCGATAAAACAGGCATATTTCAGCGCGACTGCGAATTCATCGCTGTTATCCGCGACCACAAGATAGGTGCCGCCATCACCGCGGCGGCCATTTTCCTTGACGGGTTTAAACTCGGCGTCGATGACAGATTTGTCTTGTCCCATGGATCAATCCCTTCTCAAGAACGTAAAGGCCGACCAGCCGGACAGGACGGCAATGACGATTGAAAATACGCCGTACAAAAAGGCGTTCTCAGTGGCGAACAAATAAACACGCGCATTAAATCCCACCTGCCCCACCTGAAAGGTCCTGTGGTCTTCGGCAATCACGGCTCCATCTTGGATCAACGCGCCGTGGACGGCATAGATTCCGGTCGGCACGCCGGGCGGCAAGTCAAAATCCACCTTAAAAAAGGTCGGCTCCATGAACCGGATGGTTTTAGACGAAAGCGGATAAAATCCGCGCCCTTGCATATCAGCCAGCAATGAATCGGCAAAAAAATCGACCTTTTGCGCATCATCGCTTGCGTCTTCGGAATAAAAACCCAGATGATCGACCCCTATGTATTGCGCACTCAAAATATTTTGTGGCGCGATGGTTGCCGCGGGTTTTGTGGCCGCGAAATCGTAATAGCTGGGCACACGCCGGAATTCCACCGAGTCCGTATTCATCCAGGCGCCGCCCACGCGCCCTTTTTTACGGACGATCACGGTTTTATCAGGACCTTTCAATGTGATGGCTATGTCAGCACCGGGCGTATCGGTAATGCCAAACAGCACGACTTTGGCCCCGTTGAAACCGGTCGTGATGTCGACGGCGTCCTGCGCCAATTCGATATCAAGCGTTGCCGCCTCTACAGGCATGGTTAAGAGTAACAGGGACAAGGCAACGACTAGAAACTTCATCATCATCGTATATCCAGTGAATAAAGATTTGCCGGTTCCCAGAACAATTGCGCCATCATCCGGAAACATACCGCCAGAATGATAACGGCCAGGAAAATACGGGCGGGTGCGCCTTTGATACGGCGCGCGACACGCACGCCCACCTGCGCCCCGACAACGCCGCCGATAATCATAACAAATGACAGGATGATATCGACCGTGCCGTTGACAGTCGCATGGAGCATGCAGGCAAAGGCCGAAATGAAAATGATCTGGTAAAGCGAAGTCCCCGCGACCAGAAGCGAAGGCATACCCAGGATATAGATCATCGCCGGAACCATGACGAAGCCGCCGCCTATCCCCATAATCGAAATAAGAAGCCCTCCGATAAACCCGACACCGACCGGAAACAACGCGGAGATATAAAGCCGTGATTTGATAAAACGCGTCTTATAAGGCCAGTTTTTGAACGCATCACGCTGGCTGAAACTCTTCACATCCTCGGTAATCTGGGCTTTGTTGAAAAAGGCCGTGATGCTTTCGTACAGCATCATTGACCCTATGGTGCCGAGCAAAAGCACGTAGGATATAGCGATAAACAAATCGATATGCCCGAAATGTTGAAGCAGCCGGAAAATAAAAATTCCGATGATAGCCCCCGCCATGCCGCCGATCAGCATGATCGACCCCATATGGATATCCACATTCCCGCGCCGCCAATGCCCCAGAACGCCGGTGACGGATGTGGCAATCAACTGGTTGCTTTGCGTCCCCACGGCAACTGCGGGGGGAATCCCCATGAAGAGCAGGAAGGGAGTCGCCAAAAATCCGCCGCCAACACCGAACACGCCGGATAGGAAACCAACCGCCACGCCTAGAAAGACCAAACTTTCGGCGGGAACGGACATTTCGGCAATGGGAAGATATATTTGCATGTCAGAATCTCAGATTAACAGAATCTCAGAATTACAGAAGTTATGAATTATCTTTCTGAGATTCCGAGATTCCGAGATTCTTGATTTCTAGTAGGCAACCGTGCCTTCCGGTCCCGTCTGCGACCAGAAATAAAGCTCGGCTTCATTCAGGAAGTTGGCGTATTCGCCGGTCGGAAGCTCGTGATAGGCCTTCTTGAAATCAACGGATTTGATCACGCCTTTAAAATCCAGCGCCCAGCGTTCATAGGCATGGGCCAGCGCGGAGCATTCCACGACATACAGTTTGTCGTTGTAAAGCGAGGCGAACATGATCGCGCGGCGCGATTGCATCACCGTGCCAAAACGCTGGGTATAAGAGGCGAGCGCATAGGATGCAAACCAGCGACCAAGCCCCGCCCCGTCATGGACGCTGCCTATCTCGTAATCGTCATAGGCACCAAGATATTTTTCCCAGAAAGGTTTGGAAACCGCCACGCGCTGAACCGCATCGCCATATTCAGCCGGGAAAATCGTGTAACGCTTATCTTCGCTGACATTGACCTTGCAGACCGGCTGGTCGTTGTCGCTTGGCGCGATAATCGTCATGATTGTGTCCGGCGCGGCATTGCTCACCCGCTTCCAAGTATCAGGGAACGTGATGGTCAGGCCAGATTTTTCATCTTTCCAGTCAAAATAATCCGCCTTGGCGGGTGTGGCGATGACAAGGGCGGCGATAAGGGGCAAAAGACGCAGTTTCATGAGAATCGATTATACCTTGGGTAAGGAAAGCTACAATCGCTTTCATAAACGATCCCGCGTCTTTTACGCAAACTTGCGGTGCTAGAGTCCTAAAACTGTGGCTGCGACATCTCTGAATGGTTTTTCAGGCTGCCTTTTGGCTTCAAGCCCAACCTCAACCAACACCGCGTTACGACAAACTTCCGTTGGCATTATAGCCGATACAGTGTCTAGCCCATCTTCAATCGAACCATTTCTTACCCTATCAACCAAAGCCTCATTAGCAGGATCAAAAATATCAAAATAGGGAATATGAGGATAAATTTCCTCGTGAGTTGAACGAACGGCCTTTTCAAACCCCTTCTGCAGTTCAACATCAGAATTTATCATATGCTCAATGACTGCAATTTTTGCCTTGGGTGATGCCTTTGTCATGCCCCATCCCTCTCTTTCAAAAAAAAACCATCTTTGAACAACATAGTATCACAAACTTAAAATTATGTAAAAATTTGACTATTTTGTCCAGAACCCAAAGATTTCCGTGGTTTCTTTGAGGATCGGCGCAGCAATCGCATTCGCCTTGTCCGCGCTATCCGCCAAAATACGGTCGATTTCGGTCACATCGCCCATCAACTCCCGCATGTGGGTCGTGATCGGGCCGAGCTTATCGACGCAAAGGTCCGACAAAGCGCCCTTGAACGCCGAGAATTGCTGCCCGCCGAACTGGTCCATAACGGCTTGTGTCGATGTTTCCGCCAGCGCTGCATAGATCGTGATCAGGTTTTTGGCTTCCGGGCGCCCTTCCCATTCCGCCGGACTCGCCGGAACATGGCCCGCATCCGTTGTCGCCTTTTTGATCTTCTTGGCAATCGTGTCGGCATCGTCGGTCAGGTTGATACGGCTCATATCGCTTTCGGCGGATTTGGACATTTTCTGCGTCCCGTCACGAAGGGACATAACGCGCGTCGCCTCCCCCATGATCATCGGTTCAGGGATCGGGAAGAAATCACGTTTCGCAATATGCTGGTTGAACGAAATCGCAATATCGCGGGTCAATTCCACATGCTGTTTCTGGTCGTCACCCACAGGAACATGGGTTGCGTGATAGAGCAGAATATCGGCCGCCATCAGGACCGGATAGGTGTAGAGCCCTGCGGACGCCTTTTCCTTATCCTTGCCTGCCTTGTCCTTGAACTGCGTCATGCGGTTGAGCCATCCCAGCGGGGTCATACAGCCGAGCATCCAGCCAAGCTGCGCATGGCCGAGAACAGCGGATTGCGGGTAGATGATGGAGCGTTTCGGGTCCACGCCCGCCGCGATATAGGCGGCGGCGACTTCGCGGGTCGATTGTTTCAGTGTGTCGGGGTTATAGCCCGTCGTGTTGGCGTGCAGGTCGACGACACAGAAAATACATTCCGTGTTCTGTTCATCCTGCATTTTCACCCAGTTTTTGAGCGCGCCGAGGTAGTTGCCCAGTTGCAAACGGTTGGTCGGCTGCATGCCTGAAAAGATGCGTTTCATGGCGTCTTATACTTTCTTACGTAATAATTTTTTGATGTCTTGGGGTTTGATAGCGCCTGTCCCCACAATGGCGATGGAATAGGTGATCAGGCCAGAGGCCACCAGAACGCAAAGCGCCGCGATTTTTTCGAACTTGGTTCCATCGAAATATCCATCCGTATAATGGCCGATCATAGCCACAACCGCCGCCATCGCGCAAGTCGCAAAGATAATGCGGGGAAGTGAATGGCTAAACCGCGCATCCGGCTTGGCCGCCTCCATATCTTTCAGGCCCTTTTTCAGCATAACAAACTGCATCCACCCGACAAGGCCGGTGGAGAGCGCAATCCCCGCAACGCCCATGAACTGGATCAAAATAAGCGCAAACCCAATGTTTGTGAGTGCGCAAAGAACCGCAATTTTGACGGGCGTTTTCGTGTCCTGCCGTGAATAATAGGCGGTGGAGAACACTTTCCCCGCAACATAGGCCGGAACACCGAGCGCATAGCCCATCAGGACATAGGCCGTGATACGCGCATCCTCCGCACCGAACGCACCGTTCTGGAATAAAGCCTTGATGAGGGGTTCCGCCGCGACCAGCATGGCAACACCGGCGGGCAGCGCGAGCGCGAGGCAGATTTCCATCGAACGGTTGAACAACGACTGCGCCTCTGTCTTATCGTCCCCCGCAAGAGCGCGCGACAGCATCGGGAGAAGCGCCGTACCCACCGCAATCCCCACCATGCCGAGCGGCAACTGGTTCAGACGGTCGGCATAATACAGATAGGAAATGGATCCTTCCGCGAGCGTGGACGCGATGATGATATCGACGAACAAATTGATGTGGACGACGCCTGCGCCGAGTATCCCCGGCCCCATCAGGGTGAAGAGTTTTTTGATATCCGCATCGAATTTCGGCCAGCGTGGACGAATGGCAATCTTGTATTTCCACACGAACGCGAACAAGCCGATAAATTGCAGAACACCTGCGGCGGCAAGGCCCCATGACAGCGCATGTCCGCCGCTCTCCAGATACGGTGTCGCAAGATATAGCGCAGCAATCAACACAAGGTTGAACACAATCGGCGCGGCGGCGAACGGCGCGAATTTGTCATGGGCATTGAGCACGCCGCCAAGCAGCGCAGAGAGTGAAATCAGCAATAGATACGGGAACGTCACGCGTGTCATTTCAACGGCGAGTTCATACCGTTCTTCCCCCACCGTAAAACCGGGCGCAAGAAGCTGAATGATCCATGGCATCGCGACAATCGCAACAATCGTGAACGGCGTCAGGATCATCGTCATCACGGCAAAGGCGTTGGAGGCGAATTTATCGGCCTGCGCCTCCCCATCCTGCTTCAACATCCGCGAATACATCGGGACAAATGACACGCTGAACGCCCCTTCGGCCGTCACGCGGCGGAACAGGTTCGGCAGTTTCAGGGCGACGATGAACGCGTCCGCAATCGGCCCAGCGCCAAGGATCGCCGCCGTCATGACGTCGCGAATAAACCCAAGGATACGGGATACACCGGTAAGACCGCCGACGGTGGCCATGGCTTTGAAGAGTTTCATGGGACTGTTATAGCCGTATCCGGCTATCCCCCACAATCGTCATTGCGAGCGTAGCGAAGCAATCCAGAGGATTTTGCCCAACTTTGCGATTTTATGGATTGCCGCGTCGGCCCTGCGGGCCTCCTCGAAATGACGACTTAGAACGCGGGAATTAAGGTGCCGCCGCCGCGGGGGGCAAAGAATTGATCCTGCTTGAAACGCCCATCGGGCAGAACCCATGAAAACGGTTCGGGCAATTCAAGTTTTCTGGTGTTATCCGCTATTTTAGCAATGTCGGCCTGCAGTTCATCTTCATCCCCATCAAAATCAATCATATCCGGATCGACATAGACCGGAGTTCCATCCGGAAGAACACCTACATCCTTGTTGAAATCAACAAGCTTGAAATGCGTACCTGTCAAAACAGCTTTGGAAATATCGGCGAAAATATCCGGAATATCAGGCTTAGGCACCATTACAATATAGGGCATAATTTCCACCCGTATCTTGCTACCTGCTGTTTGATAATAATCATGTGTTTGTAGTGTCAGCGGACATATAGGGCGGACCATTCGGTGCTCTAGCCTTGATCCTTCATCAACTGGATGTGGGGAGATCCTGAAAATGAGATCATTACTTTCATAGGCGTGCGCCGTCTGGCCTTCTGCAACGAAATTAAAAGAATGAAATCCCTTATTTCCGAGATCTTTCGATATCAGCGCGATTTCCTGTTCTTCAAAATCATCGAGGAAGACATGGTCATTAAAATGCTCCCGCAAACTGATGAAACTTTGGAAACGGGAATCCTCTTTGGCAGGTGGCCTATAGGCCCCACTTGTCGTGCGAATATAACGCTTGGCATATTCGCGAAAAGTTTCCGCGGCGTCTGCTATTTTACTTTTATCAAACATGCCCGCAAAATATCTTCGTCATTATGGCAAAAGCAAGAATTATTGTTCTAATATACGCTTCCGCGTGACTTCGCGCCCATCTCCCATTAAATAAATTCCATGACCCATCAAAACCCCGAAAGCCAATGGTTCGGCGAAGAACGTGTAACCGCATCCGAAAAAACCCGCAAAGTGATCGGCGTGTTCGATAGCGTCGCCTCCTCCTATGACATCATGAACGATTTGATGTCCGGCGGGCTGCACCGCCTTTGGAAAGACCATCTGATCCGCAAAATCCGCCCGCGAGCGGGTCTCCATTACCTCGACGTTGCCGGCGGCACGGGCGACATCGCCTTCCGTATCCGCAAGAAAGCTGGCCCCAATGCCCGCATCACGCTGTGCGACCTCAATAATGAAATGCTGGCCGTGGGCCGCGATCGTTCCATAGACAAGGGCATGGGCGATAGCTTCGAATGGGTCACGGGCAATGCCGAGGCGCTGCCCCTGCCCGATAATTCGGTCGATGTCTACACCATCGCCTTCGGCCTTCGCAATGTAACCCATATTGATACGGGCCTGTCCGAGGCTTTGCGCGTCCTGAAACCCGGCGGACGATTCTATTGCCTGGAGTTCAGCCGGGTCAACGAACCGCTTTTGCGCCGGATTTACGATGAATATTCCTACCGCGTGATCCCGAAAATCGGCGAAATCGTCGCCAAAGATCGCGTTTCATACCAATATCTGGTGGAATCCATCCGCAAATTCCCCTCCCAAAAAGACCTGCAAAAACGCATGGAAATGGCGGGATTCCGCGCCTGCCGGTATGAAAACCTGACTTTTGGCGTGGTGGCTATTCACGAAGGTGTGAAAATCTGATTATTTTTATGCAAAAAGCACTTGAAATCGCCACAGATCGTTTTTATACCTATCTCATTGCTTTCAGGACGGTTTTAGCCTAATGGAGCGTGCGACCCTCGCACCGTGTGGGGTGAGATCGTTTAAATTTTGGACACTGAAAAAACTTTAAAGGGAAGAACTATGAACAACATCGTAAAATCCGTTGTCTTTGCTGCCGTTGTCCTGTTCGCAGGTATCGCGACAATGCAAGTCATCTACAAAAACCAAGATGCAACATCCGACATCACTGGCGTTGAGCCTGCTGCTGGCGAAGCCGCCGATGTTGGCGCAGAAGCTCCGGCCATGGACACAACACCGGTTTCCGATGTCGTCGTTCCGTCCGATGCTGCTGTTGAAGAGCAAAAAGAAGCAATCGACGCTGAAGCAGAAGCCGC
Organism: uncultured Alphaproteobacteria bacterium; assembly: GCA_946481075.1. The sequence goes on along the minus strand of CAMLMC010000001.1, from coordinate 203,539 downwards.
TAAAGAAGCTGTTGAAGCTGACGTAGAAGCTGCAAAAGACGAAGCTGCTGCCGTTGAAGAAAACGCAGACGCTGAGAAAGAAGCAATCGACGAAGCTGCTGAAGAAGCAAAAGACGCTGTCGAAGCTGACCAAGAAGCTGCCGAGAAAGCCGCTGAGTAATTATTTGCTCGCGCATTCGTGAGCAAATTCATAAGATAACCCCGCTATCGCTAGCGGGGTTTTTCTTTGCCCCTCCCGTCATTCCGGCCGGAGCCGAAGGCGAAGCGGAGGAAACTTTTCTTTCGCTTTAGGACAAAGATCCCTCGACTTCGCTCGGGATGACGCTATAGAGAATATGATGAACTTGGAAAACAAACGCATACTCCTGATTATCTCCGGCGGCATTGCCGCCTATAAGGGATTGGAATTGATCCGCCTGTTGAAAAAAAACGGCGCAAGCGTTCGCTGTATTCTCACCAAAGGCGGCGCTAAATTCATTACACCCTTGAGCGTTGCGGGATTGTCCGGCGAAGAAGTTTATACGGACCTCTTCTCCCTCAAGGATGAAACGGAGATGGGACACATTCGCCTCTCCCGTGAAGCAGACCTTGTTGTTGTCGCCCCCGCCTCCGCAAATATGATTGCAAAAATGGCACATGGCCTTGCCGATGACCTCGCTGCCGCGACTTTGCTCGCCACCGACAAACCTGTGTTGGTCGCGCCCGCCATGAACCAGATGATGTGGGCCAATGCCGCCACACAGGACAACATCGCAATACTCAAGAAACGAAGCATTCAAATCGTTGGACCTGCTTCGGGTGACATGGCCTGCGGCGAAACCGGTGAAGGCCGCCTGATCGAACCAACCGAAATTATTGCTGCCATCGCCGATTTTTTTTTAGCAGGTAAACCGCTCGCGGGGTTAACCGCCCTTGTCACCTCCGGCCCGACACATGAACCCATCGATCCGATCCGTTTCATTGGCAACAGATCATCGGGAAAACAAGGCATTGCGATCGCGCGGCAACTGCGCGATCTTGGCGCGAACGTGACGCTCGTCACTGGCCCAACCGTCGAAAACCTGCCGGATGGTATAAAAACAGTGCGCATCGAAACCGCGGCGCAGATGATGGATGCCTGCAAGCAGGCTGGCAAAACCGACATCGCCGTCTATGCCGCCGCCGTGGCCGACTGGACGCCCGCCGCGCCATCTGCGACCAAGCTGAAAAAAGACCGCTCCAGCGCCCCGCCTGCGCTCGATCTGGTCCAAACCGAAGATATTCTCGGTACCCTCTCCGCAAAAGGTCCGAACCGCGCTACGCTCGTCATCGGCTTTGCCGCTGAAACCGACAATCTGGTGGAGAATGCGAAGCAAAAACTGGCCAAAAAGGGCTGCGACTGGCTTGTGGCTAACCCGGTGACGGACGCGAATCCGGTTTTCGGATCGGATGATAATCAGGTATATTTCCTGACCACCACCGCGATAGAAGAATGGCCGAAAGCCAGCAAAGACGACGTGGCCCGTAAACTGGGCGAACGGATGACTGCTTTCTTTGATAATCAGCGGATGGCAAACGCAGCGGAATAAACTCCTCCCGTCATTGCGAGGAGCGCAACGCGCGACGCGGCAATCCAGCCTTCAATGGTTCGGTTGGTTCGCAAGCTGGATTGCTTCGCTACGCTCGCAATGACGATGAATAGAATGAAGAGTATTGAATGACCAACGCCGCATTGAAGACTGAAGACGATTTCGCCGCCGCAGGCCACACGCCGATGATGGCGCAGTATCACGCGCTAAAGGCCCAATACCCCGACTGCATCCTGTTCTACCGCATGGGCGATTTCTTCGAAATGTTTTTTGATGACGCCATCGCGGCATCCGAATGCCTCGATATCACCCTCACCAAACGCGGTAAAAACCAAGGCGATGAAATCCCTATGTGCGGCGTGCCCTATCACGCGTATGAACCCTATCTTGCAAAACTCATCCGCAATGGTTTCAAGGTCGCGATCTGCAATCAGGTCGAAACACCGGAGGAAGCGAAAAAACGTGGCGGATATAAGGCTCTTGTCATGCGCGACGTCGTGCGCGTGGTGACGCAAGGCACACTCACAGAAGACACGCTTTTGAATGCCCGCGAAAACAACTACCTCGCCGCTGTGTGTGAAAATGGCGGACAGTTCGGGCTGAGCTGGCTTGATCTGTCGACAGGTGAATTTCTTGTTCAACAAACGGATAAGGGTGATATATCGGCGGCCATAGATCGCATTGCGCCGTCCGAAATCCTGCTGCCCGACCGCCTTGCGATGCAGGAAAACCTGTCACAGCACAAAAACCGCTTTACGCCGCAAAGCTCATCCCTGTTTGATTCCCAGAACGCGCAAAAACGCCTTGAGGCCACGTTCGGTGTCGGCACGCTGGATTCCTTCGGGGCCCTGTCCCGTGCCGAAGTCTCTGCGGCAGGCGCCCTCCTCGACTACGTCAACCGCACGCAAAAGGGGAAGATGCCGCATATCTTCCGCCCGCGTCAGATTACCTCCGGCGCGGTGATGGACATTGATCCCGCAACACGTCGCTCCCTCGAACTTACCCGCACGCAAAACGGTGAACGCCGCGGCAGTCTTTTGGATGCCATCGATTGCACAGTGACAGGCTGCGGTGCCCGCCTTCTCCAAACACGCCTGTCCGCGCCGCTGACCGACCTCGCCGAGATCACCCGCCGTCAGGATGAAGTCGAAATCTTTGTCGGCAATAGCGCACTCCGCGCTTCCATTCGCGACTATTTGAAACAATGGCCCGACCTGGAACGGGCATTGTCGCGCCTGACCATAGGCCGCGGCGGCCCGCGTGATCTTGGCATGGTGCGCGATGCGCTCTCTTTGGCCGAAACACTCCGCGCCGTGCTTTTGCAATCCGGCGATCCGGTTTTGAAGACATTCGCGGACAATATCCAGAGCGATGAAAAAACCCTCGCGCTGAAGGACACGCTGTCAAACGCGCTCGAAGAAACCCTGCCATATCTCGACCGCGATGGCGGCTTTATAAGACATGGATATGCGCCGGATCTCGATCATGTCCGCTCGCTTCGCGATGATGCCAAACGTTTGATCGCGGGCCTGCAATCGAAATACCGCGACAATACAACCATCCAGACGTTAAAAATTTCCTACAACAATGTTCTGGGTTATTTTATCGAGGTGCCGTCGCGCCATGCCGACCAGATGATGGTGAAGGCTGGCGATAACGACAACCCGTATATTCACCGCCAGACACTTGCCAACAATGCGCGCTTTACCACGCCGGAGCTGTCGGAGCTTGAACGTGATATCGCATCTGCCGCTGATAAATCGCTCGCGCTCGAACAAAAATTCTTCAGCGAATTTGTGAACACGGTTGCGGCCTCGTCCGAAAATCTTGGCACCATCGCGCGCGGCGTGGCGGCGCTCGATGTCGCTCTGGCCCTCGCCGAACTCGCCGTCAGCTGCAATTACACACGCCCGAAATTAGACAACAGCCTCGCCTTTACCATTACCGAAGGCCGCCATCCGGTGGTCGAGGCCGCGCTCAAAAAAGACGGCAGCGTCTTTGTACCCAACAATTGCGATTTGAATCCTACTCAGCGTCTGTGGCTTCTCACCGGCCCCAACATGGCGGGTAAATCAACCTTTCTGCGCCAGAACGCATTGATCGCCGTGATGGCGCAGATCGGATCATTTGTCCCGGCTTCCTCCGCCCATATCGGGATCGTCGATAAATGCTTCTCCCGCGTCGGGGCAAGCGACGACCTCGCCCGCGGCCGCTCTACCTTTATGGTGGAAATGGTGGAAACCGCGACGATCCTTAACCAAGCGACGGACCGCTCGCTCGTCATCCTTGATGAAATCGGGCGCGGCACGGCTACCTATGACGGCCTCTCCATCGCATGGGCCTGTGTGGAACAATTGCATGAGGCGATCAAGTGCCGCAGCATCTTCGCCACCCACTATCATGAACTCACATCTCTCCAATCGAAACTGCCCGCCCTTTCATGCCACTCAATGCAGGTGAAGGAATGGAACGACGACATCATCTTCCTGCACAATGTCGCGGCGGGGGCTGCGGACCGTTCCTATGGTATCCATGTCGCGCGCCTCGCGGGCCTGCCTGAAAATGTCATCGCGAGAGCGCAAGCCGTATTGGATGCCCTGAATAACGGTGAACATTCCGGCAGCGTGTCGGCAAAACTCGCGGACGACCTTCCGCTCTTTCAGGCCGCCCCCGCGCCTGCACCAAAGAAAACATCGAAGGTAGAAGAAACATTGAAAGACATCCACCCGGATGATCTCTCCCCGCGCGAAGCGCTGGAGGAACTCTACCGCCTGAAATCGTTACTCAACGACTGAAACAACATCTTCCGCCGGCAAAGCGGTATAGCCGATATAAAGCCCGACAAGGATCAGGGCAATACTCGCGCCGATCGTGATATTGCGGAGCATATGCGGCTTCACGAAATGGCGGGAATAAGCCACCGGTGCGCAATAAGCCAGCGCCACGCCCAGTTCAATCGCGCCGATAATGCCGCACATGATGACGACATCCAGCAAATTGATCGTTGAAACATCGACGATGCTCGGCACCAGACCACCATAAAAAACAATCAGCAAAGGGTTGGAAAGGCTGACCATCACCGCGCCTGTGAAGGTATCGAACAGTTTTTGCTCCTTGCTTTCGCTCACTTCGATGCTGACATTCGGGTTCATCAATCCCTTGATGCCCAGATAGATCAGATAGACGGCGGCGCAGGACTTTAAGAGAATAGAAATAAACAGCAAATCTTCCTCGGCGAACCGAAGGCCCGCAAGCACAAGGCCAAGATAGAAGAAAGAAACAATCGACAGCCCCGCCACGAAGACGAAACATCCCGATATACCATGCGTCATCGTGCGCGAAATAATGGTCATCATGCCTGGGCCGGGTTTAACGGCCAGTGCAAAAACAGCGATCGAGAAAGTAATGATCGTTTGAAAATCCATCTCTTTAAAACCTCAATTGACCACCGAAACGACATCCTGCGCCGGAAGCGCGGAATAACCAATATAAAGACCGACCAGAACAAGAACGATGCTGGAACCGATTGTGACATTGCGCAAAATCGCGGGGGTGAGGAAATTGCGCGATAAGGCAAAGGGCAGGCAGTATGTAACGGCGACCACGCATTCAACCACCGTTAAGGTAACGGCAAGCGTTATGACATCGCCAAAACCGATGGTGGAAACATCGAGAATGCTGGGCACCAGCCCGCCGTAAAAAACAATGACGAGCGGGTTGGAAAGGGTCAACATGACAAAGCCGGTAAAATCATCAAACAGCTTTTGTTCCTTGCCTTCCCTGATCTTGAGCTCGACATCGGGGTTCATCAATCCTTTGACACCGAGGTAAATCAGATACACGGCACAGCAGGATTTGAGGAGGATGGAGATGAAAACCAGATCTTCCTGTGCAAACTTCAATCCGGCCAGAACAAGCCCCAGATAAAAATACGAAACAAGACAGACCGCGAGGATGAAGGCATAACATCCCATCATGCCGTGGCTGATGGTCCGCGAAATAACCGTCATCATGCCGGGGCCGGGTTTAACAGCCAGTGCAAAAACGGCGAGGGCGAAGGTTATTATCGTTTGAAAATCCATAATTTGTTATACAGTGCCGCCCATGAGCCATTCAAATCAAAAAGCGGTCCCCACCGCCGATAATCCCCTGTTTGCGGATTTCCGCGCCCGGAAAACGGGGGGGCAGGCTCTTGCCGCGGCCCTGTCGGCGGACATGGACGGGCTTTTACGGGATTTGACGGCGGAACATCTGAAGAATGTTCCATCTCTGTGCCTGATGGCGCTTGGCGGGTATGGCCGGGCCGAACTCTGCCCCGGTTCGGATATCGACATCATGTTTTTAACCCCCGCCGCGCCACAGGAAGGCGAGAACGAGGCTATTGAAAAATTTCTTTACGCCCTGTGGGACCGCGGCCTCAAGGTCGGGCATAGTGTGCGCAGCCAGAATGATTGTGTCACCCTTGCCCGTAAGGATAGCAAGATTCTGACGTCTCTTCTGGATGCGCGTCTGATCGCAGGGAATGCGGATCTTGCCAGCCAGCTTGCCGCAAAAATGGAAAATCTTCTCTCGCCTGATGAAAAACACGCCTTTGTGCGGAACAAACTGGCCGAGCGTGATGAACGCCATAAACGATACGGCGACACACGTTATGTTCTGGAACCGAATATCAAGGAAGGTAAAGGCGGCCTTCGTGATTTCCAGACGTTGATGTGGATTGCCCGCGCCGTCTATAACGCCCGCACTCTCGATGACCTTGTTACACACGATGTGCTGACACAGGCCGAGGCACGGCGCTTTGCCAAAAGCCACGATTTCCTTTTGACGGTGCGTTGTCATCTGCACGACATTGCAGGCCGCGCAGAAGAACGGCTGCATTTCGATATACAGCCAGATATCGCGGAGCGCCTAGGGTATAGCAATCGCCATACCGGGCGCGCGGTCGAACGGTTCATGAAACATTACTTCCTCGTAACACGGGACATTGGCGACCTGACGCGCATCCTCTGTGCCGCTATCGACGCGGCCTATGAACCGGAAGCAAAAAAAGAAGAAGGCCATTTCGGGTTCGAGATTTTGAACGGCCGCCTGACATTCGGTGCAAAGCAAAATCTGGCGCGTCATCCACTCGACATGCTACGCCTCTTCCGCGTGGCCCAGGATACGGGGCGCGACATTCACCCGCTTGCCCTCAAACAAATCACGCGCAACATCCGTGAAATAGATGATGATATGCGTCATGATCCGTTGGCGAACCAGATATTTCTGGAGATTTTGACATCGCGCAGGAACGCCGCAATGACGCTTTTGCGTATGAATGAATCAGGCGTTCTGGGCCGCTTCATTCCCGACTTTGGGCGCATCATCGCGCTGATGCAATTTGATCGCTATCATCATTATACGGTCGATGAACACACGCTCCATTGCATCGATATTCTTCAGCGCATCGAACGCGGCGAACTGCATGACGACGCACCGGTCGTCAGTGGTTTTATCCAAGATATAGCTGAACGCACCGCTCTCTATGTTGCACTGTTCCTGCATGACATATGCAAAGGGCGCGGTGGGCGCCATGCGGAGCTCGGGGCGGAACTCGCGCATGAACTCGGCCCGCGTTTGGGTCTTTCAGGCACTGAAACCGACCTTGTATCATGGCTCATCCATGAACATCTTCTGATGTCGGACACGGCCTTCAAACGCAACCTCAACGACCCCAAAACCATCGCGGACTTTTCCGCAAAAATGCGATCGCGCGCGCGGCTTGATATGCTGTTTGCCCTTACCACCGCCGATATCATGGGCGTGGGGCCGGGCCGGTGGACGGCATGGAAGGCGCGTCTTTTGGAAGAACTCTATCTGAAAACCCGCGCCCTGATGGACGGCGAAGAGCCCGGGATGACCGGCGAAGTAACCGTGCCAGATGATTTGGCTGATGGCGAAACCCGCATCGTCATCACCACGGATGATGCGCAATCGGCCAGTGTCGTCATCGTCTACACACCGGACCGCGCCGGATTGTTCGCCACCCTTTGCGGCGCGCTCTCCGCCGAAGGGGCGAACATCATGCGCGCTTATATCGCGACCGTCACACCGCGCAAAAATGCACCCCGTGTGGCCGTCGACCGTTTCATCATTCAAAATCATTCCGGCCTGCCGTTCCATCAGGAACACCGGCAGGACGATTTGCGCCAGAGCATTCTGGCGGCCCTCGACGGCACGCTCGACACGCAAGGCAAGATCGCTTCTCACAAAGCGCCTGTTACACGGCAGGACATGGTCTTCGACATTCCGCCAAAAATCGCGATCCACAACAACGCCAGCGGGTCCGATACGGTGGTGGAGGTTGAGGCGCGGGACCGCCACGGACTGCTTTATGACATCGCCTGTGTGTTCCGCGATTCCGGGCTGGATTTACGGGCGGCAAAGATTAACACGCAGGGGCTACGGGCCATCGACGCCTTCTATATCCAGACGGCAAAGCGCAAAAAACTGGTGGATTCCGCGGGTCAGGAACGGCTGATAGAGGCCCTGAAAGCCAAGGTTGCCAAGCTCTGAACCTTGATATATAAAAACCGCCAATGCGGAGGAGTGGCGGAGTGGTTGAACGTACCGCACTCGAAATGCGGCATAGGGGCAACCCTATCGGGGGTTCGAATCCCCCCTCCTCCGCCAGAATATAAAAACGGGTCCTTGCGGCCCGTTTTTTATTATGCTGGATGGAGCAGTGGACGAAACACCACGGTTCGATAACCGCTTAATAAAAGCTGACCCCACCAAGCCCTATTCCGCCGCTTGATGACATTCAACGCAAAAAAATGGTTGCCTTGGAATTTTATTTCGTTTGTTAATGGATGGTTAAGAAAACCACGGCATGTTGATAGGATGAATTTCGATTTTCTCAAGGACCCGCACAGCTCTGCCTGGTACATACGTGCCTTGGAAGAGCTTGTGGATGTCGTCCAGTCCCTGTCCAAAGCGCGCGATGATGACAGCATCCGGAAAATTGTCCGCGCATCGGCGCGGTCGCTGGCCTGCGCCGATGGAGCCACATTCGTCCTGCGCGACAATGACCAATGCTATTATGCCGATGAAGACGCCATCAGCCCGCTCTGGAAAGGAAAACGTTTTCCCATTACAAGCTGCATAAGCGGCTGGGCCATGCTTCACAGCCAATATGTGGCAATAGAAGATATCTATCAGGATGAGCGTATACCGGCCGAGGCCTATCGTCCCACCTTTGTCAAAAGCCTTGCCATCGTCCCGATCGTTCAGAAAGAGCCTATAGGCGCGATTGGCGTATACTGGGCTTATCATCGCACGACGAGCGAAGCAGAAATGAAAATCCTTCAGACGCTTGCCAACGCGACGGCGGTTGCGATGGAAAATGCCGATCTCTTCAGCCAGCTTCAGGACAAGCCCTAACCGCCCGCCGCAAAGCCCCCCTTCCCCCGCCATGAAATAAAAAGGCCCGCATGGGGCCTTTTTTTTTGCCGGTAGGATGGGGCATATCCCGCCCGTATTACATCGCCCGGACTTTTTCCAAAAACGCCTGCACGCGGGTCTGAAGGTCCTCGGCCCGGCCCGACAGATCCTTCGAAACTTCGGACATGACGGCCGCAGACTGGCCCGTGTCATTCGCGGCCCTTTGAACGCCGGAAATGTTCGCGGAGACCTCCTGCGTGGCCGCGGATTGCTCCTCGATGGCACTCGAAATTGCGGTGCTGATCTCGTTAACGTTCGTAATCACATCCGCAATTTTTTTGATGGCTTCTGCCGATGTGCGGCTGGCAATCTGGATCGCACCGATCTGCGATGAAATCTCTTCCGTTGCCTTCGCGGTTTCGGATGCCAGTGTTTTCACCTCGGATGCAACAACGGCAAAGCCCTTGCCCGCATCGCCCGCACGCGCGGCTTCGATGGTGGCATTCAAGGCCAGAAGATTCGTCTGGTCCGCGATATCCGAAATCATGGATGTGACCTCACCGATTTTGCCGGCGGCCTCCACCAGCCCGGCCACAAGCTCTTCGGAACGGCGGGCCTCCTGCACAGCCTCACCGACAATCCGCGCCGAATTCGCAACCTGATGCGAAATCTCCCCGACCGATGTAGACAGTTCTTCGGTTGCCGTGGCGACAATATTGGATTGCACGCCCGTTTCCTCCGCCGCCGCTGCAAGCGATTGCGATGTCCCCTGCATTTGCGTTGCCGAAGACGCGACAATCTGGACGAGCGATTGAACATTGGTCTCGAAATCCGCGACCAGGCGTTTATTCTCTTCCTTGCGCGGGGTAAGGTCGGTGGCAAACTTCGTCACTTTAAAGGGCTTGCCGTTCATATCAAAGATCGGGTTATAGGACGCCTCGATCCACACTTCCTTGCCCCCCTTGCCGATACGCTTATACTGCGCTGCCTGGAACTCGCCGCGCCGCAAGGCCTCCCAGAAATCCTTATATTCCTTACTGGCTGCAAAGGCAGGTTCCGCAAACATGGTGTGATGCTTGCCTTTGACTTCATCGAGCGTATAACCCATCACGCTCAGAAAGTTTTCGTTGGCATCGATAATCGTGCCGTCCATCTCAAAGTTAATCACCGCTTGAGACCTGTTGATCGCGGAAATAAGGCCGTTCAGCTCCGCCATTTGAAGACTTTTTTCGGTGATGTCGGTGGCATATTTGACAACCTTGTATGGTTTGCCATTGCGGCCGATAATCGGGTTATACGATGCCTCGATCCATACTTCCTTGCCGCCCTTGCCCAGACGTTTATACTGCGCCGCTTGAAATTCGCCACGGCGCAGGGCATTCCAGAAATCCTTGTATTCCTGACTGGCGGCAAAGGCAGGTTCCGCGAACATGCTGTGATGCTTGCCCTTGATCTCATCGATCCTGTATCCCATCACCTTCAGAAAGTTTTCATTCGCCGTTAAAATCGTGCCATCCATACTGAACTCGATAACGGCTTGGGACCGGCTGAGCGCCGCCAGAATATCGCTCATCTCACCGCTCCCTTTTCTTATACCGGACGACCGGAAACCTAGGATATTGCGCGCACTGCTTGGCATGGAAGCTCTCCTTTCAGGAAAGGGGATATGTAAAAGTTTGTGGGTAAATTAGACGCCTTGAATGTACATATTGTACATACGCCAGTATACCAGTCACACTGTAAACGTAAAGTTAAAATATACTAATTATTTGATTTTATTATAAAAACAGGACCATCATGGTCCTATTGAAGCATTTTATACAACCATGAGGGGAATTTTCATGAATGCAATGGTAAGAAAAGGTATAGACCACCTAGATCACTTCTCACCGATGTCCGCACCCCGGCCAACAGCATGGCCGGCGTTTCCCTTCCTTTAAATTCTCCCGGGCGATGCCTATGCGCTTGGCCCGTGTTTGCGTTTTTTTCGCGTCTTCTATCCAACAAATGAATTCGTTGCGGGCAAGGGGCGTGATGTCTTCCCATGCTTCGCGCATGGCCGCGTCAACCATCAAAATCTCTTTCAAATCTTTCGGCAGAGCATGCACCGTGCCACCACTGATTGCCACCCCCGCCATAAAAACCTAACCCTCTTTTACATCCACCGTGATGTCATGGACTTTTTTCTTAAAATCGATGAAGCGATTTATTTTTTCCGATAGCACGCTAGGCTCGAATGGCTTGGGTATGAAATCATCCATTCCGGCCTCGAAACACTTGTTTTTGTCCTGTTCACGCACATGGGCGGTCATGGCGATGATGGGGGTTTTGGTAATGCCCTTCTCCCCCTCGATCTTACGAATAAGGCGTGTTGATTCAAGCCCGTCCAGTTCGTGCATCTGCAAATCCATAAGAATGACATCGTAGTTGTTCTGTCCGAATTTTCGAAGCGCCTCGAAGCCGTTTTCGGCAACATCGTAATCATAGCCAAGCATGTCGAGCATGGCGCCCACGACAAGGACATTGGGCTCATAATCTTCGACCACCAGAACATTACGGTTATGTGAAGGTGCCTTGGGCACGGTGTTGGCGGAAAAAATTTTCTTCTCCGAAACATTCCCGGAGGTTTGAATCGGCAAGCTCACGGTAAAAGTTGAACCGATGCCAAGCTGGCTCGACACAGAAATAGACCCGCCCATTTTTTCCACGAATGCCTTGGCGATGGAAAGCCCCAGGCCTGATCCACCATATCGCCGCGTAATCGATGTATCGGCCTGCATGAATTTATCAAAGACTTGGCCCAGCTTCTCCGGATGGATGCCGATACCTGTGTCGGTGACCTTGATACGGATTATGGGCTTATCGGCTTCGGGACCGGGCATGGAATCCACGTAAACCTGAACCGACCCCTTATCGGTAAATTTAATCGCGTTCGAAACAATATTCATCAAAACTTGATGCAGGCGAAGCGGGTCGCCGATGAAACCTCTGCCATTTAGTTCGGGGTCAACCAGAACATAGAGGTTAAGTCCCTTCTCGCGCGCGCGCACGTTCGTCACACTGATAACCTTTTCTACCTGTTCGGCCAGACAGAATTCCACCTGATCCAGTTCAACCGCGCCGCTTTCGATTTTCGCAAAATCTAAAAGATCGTTGATCAGTTCCAAAAGATTGTCCGCACTGATTTTCAACGTGCCCACAAATGTCTTTGCCTTTTCCGGTAAGTCGTCCATGGATTGCAGCAAATTCGCAATACCGATGACGGCATTCATGGGCGTGCGCAATTCGTGGCTCATATTCGCGAGGAATTCGTCTTTCTTTTGTGCGGAATCCTGTACGGCTTTTTCGGCGTTGATCCGCTCAGAAATATCACGGGCGATTTTCGAGGCACCGATGATGACGCCTTCCCTGTCACGGATCGGTGACACTGTTACCGAAACGGGGACGAGCGTACCGTCTTTCCGACGGCGCCATGTTTCAAAATGGTCGATCCTGTTGCCGCTGCGTAGGGCCGATATGATCTTGTCTTCCTCGTGCAACCTGTCTTGCGGGATAATCAGGGTAATATGCTTGCCTACGGCCTCCGTTGCGCTGTAACCAAAAATGCGCTGGGCAGATTTGTTCCACGATGTGATGAAGCCATTCATGTCCTTGCTGACAATCGCATCATCGGAGTTTTCGATAATCGCTGCCAGATAAACCTGGGCCTCGATCGTCGGCGGGAGTCTTATATCATTTTCCATACGCAAAGCTTAAATTATTAAACGGCAGGGGTACATGATAAATGAAGGGGGATGGGTTTCGTTCCCGAAAAAAATGGCCCAAGCAAATATTATGGGGCTAAGGGGCTTGCCGTGGCTATAGAACATGGTCCAGCGCGCCGTAAATAGCGGCGAGTTGGGTTTGCACGGCCTGCTCGTGATGGGCCGCCGGGCACACCTCGGTCACGGCGACAAGGCGGGCATAGGCGCCAAGGTAATGGCGCATCAATCCCGCCTTGGGCGGGGATATCAAAATCCCGCCGTCATTGACGATATCCAGAATTTTCTGTTCCGGCGCAATCGGCGATATCTCCGATACTCTATTCACAATGGACTGGGCGAATTCACGCTGTAATTCGGTTTGCCATTCCATGCGGCCCTGATTGATCATCAGGTGGAACCCTTGCGGCATCGCGTTGATCTGTTCTGTCGTCGGCATCTCGCTGCCAAAACGCTCGGCCCGCAAAACACGCAGGTCCTTATCCCTCTCGTTGGTTTCATGCAGGTCGATGGCGGCGGCAAACACCGCGCCTTCGGATTTGATGGATGTCATGAAGGCCACGCATTCGTCGATCTGAACGATATCTTTGGAATCAGAAAAATTGCGGTTCACATCCTCGGCCTGCCAGTTCCAGCGCTGGTCATATTCATAGCCCCACGGGCTGATACACGGATAGACAATGAAATTGAATTGATCCGACAGGCGCGGCGCATCCTCTTCAAGGAACCGTATCGCGGCCTCCACTCCGCTCGGCTCGTATCCATGCACACCTCCGGTGATCAGGATATTCGGCTTGCCATTGCGCACATCACCCACGGTAACGCGCAAGGCATCGTAATCTTCATGTGGCGTGTGGATCGTCCCGTAACTCTCAAGCGTATGGACATTGGCGGGGAGCCGCATCAGACGCGAGACGACATCCGCCTGATAGTCACGTATATTGCCTTGCGCATCGACGCCCAGATACCAGGCGTATTTCTGCGCCTCGCTCCAGCCTTTGGTTTCCGGCACGGCAACGGTTTCATTCATGCACAAACCATAACATCATTATGGAATTGCACCAGAGTTTTTATCTTTCCCCTTGAAATATAAGAGGTTTGAGATTTAAGTGCCTGCACCATGCCCCTGCCAAAACTCTCGTTCGATGTCCTGAAAATCCGTGAATTCCGGCTGATGCTGTTCACGCGGATGTTTTCGCTATCGGCGTTGCAGGCACAGGGCGTCATCATCGGCTGGCAGATTTACGAGAAAACGCGCGATCCGCTGATGCTCGGTTTAACGGGACTGGTAGAGGCCGTGCCCGCCATCGCCTGCGCGCTCTTTGCCGGATATGTCGTTGATCATTCGCGGCCCCAGCGCGTCTATCTTTACTGTCTTCTCGCGCTCGCCATCAACACGGCCATTTTGTTTTTGATCGGCAGCGGTCTGCTCCCGCTCGAAAAAAATGCGTTCCTCTGGCTCGCCTATATCGCGATATTCGTATCCGGCCTTGCACGGTCTTTCATCATCCCCTCTTCTTTCTCGCTGCTGGCGCAGATCGTGGCCAAACGCGATATGCCGGCGGCGGCAGGGTGGATGAGCACAGGGCATCACGCGGCCTTCATCATCGCACCGGCGATAGGCGGAATCATCTATGGCGGCTATGGCGCGCTCGCCGCATGGTCTTTCCCGCTCTTCCTGATGATGGCGTCTTTCTTCCTGATCTTCGGAATCAAACCCGCCCCCTATACACCCGGCAAGGTGCGGGAACCGGCCCTTAAAAGCATCCGCGAAGGCTGGGCCTTTATCATGAAAACCCCCGTACTCCTCGGCACCATGTCGCTCGATATGCTGGCTGTCCTGTTCGGCGGCGCAATTGCCCTCCTCCCCGCCTTTGCCGAAGAAATCCTGGCGGTCGGCTCCGAAGGGCTTGGCGCGCTGCGCGCTGCTCCGGCTGTTGGCGCACTTGCGATGGCCCTTTATCTTGCGGTGCGCCCGATGCAGGTCATCAAATTCAAAACAATGCTCTGGGTCGTGGCCGGTTTTGGTGTCTCCATGATTGGCTTTGGCCTCTCCAACATTTTCTGGCTCTCGCTGGTTTTCCTGACACTCTCCGGCATATTCGATTCCGTCAGTGTCGTGATCCGCCAGTCCCTGATGCAATTTCTAACGCCCGACCATATGCGGGGGCGCGTTTCATCGGTCAGTTCCATGTTCATCATTTCCTCGAACGAACTCGGCGCGTTTGAATCCGGCGCACTGGCAAAACTTGTCGGCATCGTGCCATCCGTCGTTCTTGGCGGGCTTGGCACATTGGCGGTCACGGCATGGGCCACCCTCAAATACCCGGACATGCGGGGGATGGTGATCCGCCCTGAAGACACCCCTTAAAACGAAGGTTAGAGACTGTTTTGCCGTATATTTTTGATGGCCGGGGTGGATTTTTGACCAATCGGTCTATTTCAATCACAGCGTTTCATGGTATTGTGTGACGCACAACCAAGGATCAACCGGAGTAATAGATGACAAAACAAAGACTTATCACCCCCGTGCTGCTCGCGGCATTGCTCTCCGGCTGCTCCCTGATCCCGAATTACGAACGCCCTGCGGTTGAAACACCGACCAGCTGGAGCGAGATGGAGGCCACGGCCTCGCAACCGACCATTATCGCCAAGAACTGGTGGACAAATTTTGACAGCGCCGAGCTCAACAAACTGATGGAACAGGCGCTCGTCAACAACAACGATATTGGCGCTGCCGTGCAACGCATCGAACAGGCGCGGGCGACATTGCGCACAACATCTTCCACCCTGCTGCCCAATGTGGATGGCACGGGCTCCATTACCCATCAAAATATCCGTGCGCCTAATGCCGCGGGCGGTGACAGCAACGACACGGGATATCTCGCGGGCGTGAATGTTGCCTATGAACTTGATCTGTTCGGCCTGAACCGCGCGAATGTCGAATCCGACGAAGCAGATTTGCGCGGGACCGAATATGCGCGTGATGCGCTTGCACTCGTCGTGATGGGCGATGTGGCCAAAACGTATTTTAATGTGCTGAACCTTCAGGAACGCCTCAGCATCGCCGATCAGAATTTGAACAGCGCGCGTGAATTGCTCCGCATCGTTCAGGCCCGTTATGATGCCGGCGCGACAACGCTTCTCGATGTTTCCCAGCAAAAATCCGATCTGGCGACCAGCGAGGCAAACCGCGCCCTGATCGAAAACCAGATGAAGATTGCGAAAACATCGCTTGCCGTGCTGGTCGGCGTTCCACCACAAAACCTGACCGTAACGGGCAAGGATCTCCGGGCCCTGCCGGTCCCTTCCGTGGCACCGGGACAACCATCCACGCTGCTTGAACGCCGCCCTGATATTCGTCAGGCGGAAGCCTCTCTTGTCGCCGCCAATGCCGATATCGGCGCGGCGCGCGCGGCGTTCTTCCCGAATATCACGCTGGGCCTCGGCGGCTCAATCGGTGCCACGCCGTTCGATGACCCGACGACCAAAATCTTCTCGCTGGGCGCGGACCTTCTTGCTCCGATTTTCAGTGCGGGCCGCCTCGAAGGCAATCTGGAACGCACGAAGGCGCGGCGCGCCGAACTGGCGTACAACTATCGTCAGGCCGTTCTCGTATCGTTCAAGGATGTGGAAGACGCGCTTTCGAGCATGAAGGCCGCGACCGCGCGTGAAACATCGCTTGAAACCGCGATGAACGAAGCGCGCACGGCCTATAACCTCTCGCAGCAACAATATGATGCGGGCGCGATCGACTTCCAGATATTGCTTGATGCCCGCCGCACGAAACTGCTGGCGGAAGACAATTATATCCAGACGAAAAACGACCGCCTTGCGGCGGCGGTGGACTTGTTCAAGGCGCTTGGCGGCGGCTGGTATGAAGGCGAAGCCGCGCCCGTTGCGGCACCTGTCGTAACACCTGCGCCTCCAGCATCTGTAACGCCAACATCCGTTGTTCCCACAACGCCGCAACCTGTTGCACCGCTCGAAAATCCAAACCGCATTTGATAAAAAACCCGGCATTCGCCGGGTTTCTTTTCCTTATGCCGCCTTCTTATGCGTATCCTTCGCGGACTGCAAAACTTGAAAGATCTTGGAAAGATGCGCGGGTAAATCACCCGGCCAGCGTGCTGTGATAAACTGGCCATCCCGCACACACTCTTCAAAGACGTAAGATGCACCTGCATCTTCCATTTCATCTTCACATTCAGGCCATGCGGCGATGCGTTTGCCCTCGATCACGCCCGCCTTGGCAAGCAATTGCGGACCATGGCAAATCGCGGCCACCGGCTTGCCGGTCATGACAAAATCCTGCACGAATTCAACGGCCGGTTCATGGCTTTTCAATTTTTCAGGCGCCTTGCCGCCGGGAATGTAAAGAAGCTCGTAATTGTTCGGATTGGCATCGGGAATGATCATGGTATCGGATAATCCCGCGCCGTTCTTGCCTTTGAATCCCTTGCCGTCCGGCGTAATCACATCGACCTGATACCCCGCTTCGCTGAAACGGTAATAAGGATAGAAAAATTCCTGATCTTCCGTACCGTCGGCGGTGAGCATCACAATGCGCGCCTTTGCGTTCTGTACGGGGCTGGATACTTTAAAAATGTCATCCGGGGCTTTGTGGTCTGCCATGATCATCCTCCTTGCTGAATTGGAATTAGGATCCATCCAACATATGGCGCCGCTTTTGGGTTCCCGCACACAAAACGGCGGCCGTTTGACGGGCCGCCGCTCCTCCTTCGGGGGAAGGATTTTTATATTCCTTAATGATCCACGGCGCCGCTGATGCCGATCCCCGTCTGGGCGCGGACATATTGCGTATCGAACGCCGCACGATCGATATGGGCCCGATCCGATTTATCGGTGACCGAGAAGAACCATATCCCGAGGAACGCCAGAGGCATGGAGAAAATCGCCGGATATTCATAGGGGAATATCGGCGCTTCATTGCCCAATACGGCCACCCAGACGGTCTTGCTGAGCACAACCATCACGATGGTGGCAATCAGGGCAAGCCCCCCGCCCATCACCGCGCCGCGTGTCGTCATGCCACGCCAGTACATGGAAAGCAGGATGATCGGGAAGTTGGCGCTGGCCGCAATCGCAAAGGCAAGGCCGACCATGAACGCGACGTTCTGCTTCTCGAACAGGATGCCGAGAAAGATGGCAAGCACGCCAAGCGCCACAGTTGCCATCTTGGATACGCGCAGTTCCTTCTTCTCATCCCTCGCGCCCTTGGCGAACACATTCGCATAAAGGTCGTGCGAAATGGCGCTGGCCCCGGCAAGCGTCAGGCCCGACACCACCGCAAGGATGGTGGCGAACGCGACCGCCGAGATGAAGCCGAGCAGAAGGTCACCGCCTACGGCGCCGGCGAGTTGCACCGCCGCCATGTTCGACCCGCCGATCAGGGCACCCTTGTCATCGACGTAAGTCGGGTTGCCCGTCAGGAAGACGATGGCCCCGAACCCGATGATGAAGGTCAGGATATAGAAATATCCGATGAAACCCGTGGCATAGAACACGGATTTGTTGGCTTCCTTCGCGTCCTTCACGGTGAAGAACCGCATCAGGATGTGCGGCAGACCGGCGGTCCCGAACATCAGCGCAAGGCCGAGCGAAATCGCGGAAACAGGGTCGCTCACTTGTGCGCCCGGTTCCATGATGCCCTGTCCTTTCGGATGCTTGGATACGGCGTCCGTGAACAGCGCCTCGGGATTGAACCCGTATTGCGCGAGCACGAGGATCGCAACCAACGTTGCACCACCAAGCAGCAGGATCGCCTTGATCAGCTGTACCCAGGTCGTCGCCAGCATCCCACCGAACGTGACATAGGCGATCATCAGAACGCCAACGATAACAACCGCAGATGTATAGGGCAGATGGAACAAAACCTCGATCAGCTTGCCCGCTCCCACCATCTGCGCAATCAGATACAGGATCACGGTGGACAGGGAACCGCACGCCGCGAGAATACGGATCGGTTTTTGCCGGAACCGGTACGACGCAACGTCAGAGAAGTTATATTTTCCTAGGTTGCGCAAAGGCTCCGCGATGAGGAGCAGGATAATCGGCCATCCGACAAGGAACCCGATGGAATAAATAAGACCATCGAATCCGTTCATATAAACCATCCCGGAAATACCAAGGAACGATGCCGCGGACATATAATCGCCCGCAATCGCAAGACCGTTTTGCATCCCCGTGATCTGCCCGCCGGCGGAATAAAAATCCTTGGTGGACCGGGTGCGTTTGGACGCCCAATAGGTAATCATTAAAGTTACACCGACAAACAGGCCGAACATGATGACGGCTGTGACGTTCATATTTTCAATCATCTTTTCCATGGCCGTCACCCTTTGTATTTCTGCTGGATTTTTATAAGCAGGTCTTCAATCTCCCTGTTCGCCTTGCGGACATAAATGCCCGTGATGACGAAGGTGGAGAAGATGACGCCAAGCCCTATAAGAATGCCGAGGGTCGTAACCCCTTCGCCGATACGGACGCTCAAGGCTTCCGGAAAGAAGGCAAGGGCCAGGATGAAGGCATAATAGATGACGAGTGTAAGGATCGACAGAGGGAGGATCAGGGCCCGGCGACGGGCGAGGAGTTCCTGATATTCCGGAGCCGACCTGATGGCTTCGAGAGTATTGAGGTCCATGGTTTTTCCCTGTTTTTGGAACGCTTTACCGATTTAACTATTTTACCTTTTTCTATAATACGCCCCAAGACAATCCTGTGCTGCTCCGCACAACCCAAGGTTTTATGCGGGGTTTCACGCCCCCTTATTGGCATCCCGGCGAAGGCCGGGATCCAATACGATAAAAATTGTGCCTTTGCGCTTTTGCGTTAAGACCACATACTTGATCGAAGGGAATTGTCTTGACATATTAGGAATAATATCCTATAATATTTGACATGAAAACCAACGCAAAAACCGCGAATCCTTCCCATCCTGTCATCCCGAAGAAGCCACCCTCAACCTGTCATCCTGAAGGAGCGATAGCGACTGAAGGATCTCCGGACCGTAGGCACAATAAGGAGACCCTTCGCTGCGCTCAGGATGACAATTACGCTGACGACCGCCTCTCGGCGGCAGAAAACTTCTGCGACGAACTAAATGATTCCAGACTCTGGAAAATAAAAATCTCCTATCAAAAGCGCTGGACGCATCTCCGCCGGACACAACAATCCGTGAAAATCCAATGCGTTAAGCCGTGGCGTCGTTCCACAGGTCCGAAAACGCCGGCGGGCAAGGCCCACGCCGCCAGCAACCGATATGCTGGCTCTCCCCTCAAAATCGCCCTCGATCACAATGGACGGTTCCTGACCTTGCTCAACCGTTACATCACCTTGCGGAAAAAAGCCCCCGAACTGGCGAATCGGATGGTTCCGCACCTCAAAATCCTTGGCCTTGCCGCCACGGCGGGGCTTTTGGCAGCTTTACGAATTTCCTCGCAAAAAACCCCGTGAATCCTGTATATCTGCGCCCCATGAGCAATAACACCGCACCCAAAATTGGCATGATCTCCCTTGGCTGCCCCAAGGCCCTCGTGGATTCCGAACGCATCCTGACCAAACTAAAAACCCAAGGCTACGAAATGTCGGGCAATTACGATGACGCCGATGTCGTGATCGTGAACACGTGCGGCTTCCTCGATTCCGCCAAGGAAGAATCGTTGAACGCCATCGGCACGGCGATGAAAGAAAACGGCCGCGTGATCGTCACGGGCTGTATGGGTAAGAACCCGGAAGAAATCACCTCGCGCTTCCCGAATGTTTTGGCCGTCACCGGCGCGCATCAATATGAACAGGTGGTCAGCGCGGTGCATGATGCTGTCCCGCCAAAGCACGATCCGTTTATCGACCTCGTCCCTGAAGAGGGGCTGCGTCTGACACCGCGTCATTACGCGTATTTAAAAATATCCGAAGGCTGTAACAACCGTTGCACCTTCTGCATCATTCCATCCCTGCGCGGTGATCTCGTCTCCCGCCCGATCCATCACGTGATTGCAGAAGCCGAGAACCTCAAACGCGCGGGCGTGAAGGAAATCCTCGTCATCTCTCAAGACACTTCCGCCTACGGCATCGATCTGAAATATCAGGAATTCGGGTGGAAGGGTAAAAAATGGGCAACGAAGTTTCAGGATATGTGCGAAGCATTGGGTGAGCTCGGCATCTGGGTCCGCCTGCACTACGTCTATCCCTACCCGCACGTTGATAAAGTCATTCCGTTGATGGCGGAAGGTAAAATCCTGCCCTATATCGACATTCCGTTTCAGCACGCGCACCCCGAAGTTTTGAAGTTGATGAAGCGTCCCGCGCATCAGGAAAAAACGGTGGAGCGTATTAAAAACTGGCGCGCCATGTGCCCCGATCTTACGATCCGTTCCTCCTTCATCGTTGGCCACCCCGGCGAAACGGAAGAACATTTCCAGTATATGCTGGACTGGCTGAAAGAAGTGCAACTGGACCGCGTCGGCGCGTTCAAATACGAACCGGTCAAAGGCGCAGTCGCCAATGACATCGAACTGCAAGTGCCGGAAGATGTAAAAGAAGAACGCTATCAGCGTTTCATGGAAGTACAGCAGAAGATCAGTGCGGCGCGGCTGCAACGTAAAGTCGGCAAGACAATTGATGTGATCATCGATGAAATCGGTGAAGACGGCGGCGCGGATGCACGCTCGATGGGCGACGCTCCTGAAATCGATGGCAAGGTCTACCTGCGCGATGCCGGCCACCTGAAACAAGGCGACATCGCCCGCGTCCTCATCGAAGACGCGGACGATTATGATCTATACGGGGTTCCTGTCTCTAACTAACGGCAGAGTACGTTGCGGGTCGGGATATATTGCTGGCCCAGATAGCCGCCGCCAATGGCGCCGCCGACTGTGGCAAGGTCTTTACCACGGCCATCGCCGATCTGATTCCCGGCAAAACCGCCCGCCACCGCGCCTATTGCGGCGCCGACCACGTTGGCATCATCGCACGATGCCTGCGCTTGCTGCTGGGGTTGAGGCTGAGGTTTCGGGTCATCCCATACAATCTGCTCTTTTTTGGCAACGGGTTTGGCTTCCGGTTCATCCATGGCCTTCTGGGTAACAAAGGCCCCCGCGCCTGCTGCGACCAAAACCAGCGCGAACGCGCCAAGGCCGGTCAAAACCATATGTTTCTGGCGTCTGGTCATGTCAGTAACTCCTCGCTTATTGAATATCCGTTCTATAAACGGCCAGCAAGCGGCCTAGGTTCCCGCCAAACAAAAACCCCGCCATATAGCGGGGTTTTTAATAGTCGATCCAAAGGCTTAGTGACAGTGGCCGCCACCGCAACCGCAGCTTCCGCCCTTTGTTGTGCCTTTATCTTGTTCTTTGCCTTCCGGCTTTTTTGTATCTGTGGACATCTCGATGTTTCCTTTCCGTTAAACCCGTCTGGCCCGTTACTATCGGGCATATCTACACAATACCATATACGCTTTAAGCGCTGAAAGGCAAGGACATGAAAACCACGCCCCTGCACGCCGCCCACACCGCCCTGTCGGCCAAAATGGCCGAATTCGCGGGTTACGACATGCCGATCCAGTATCCGGATGGGGTTCTGGCCGAGCACAACTGGACCCGTGAAAAGGCCGGCCTGTTCGATGTCTCCCACATGGGGCAAGTCATCGTGGAAGGCGAAGACGCGACCGCCTTCTTTGAAAAGCTGACCCCGTCTTCCTTTTCAAAACTCGGGGAAAATGTCGCCAAATACACAGTCCTGACCAATGCAGAAGGCGGCATTATTGACGACCTGATCGTCACGCGCCTTGGCCCCGATAGATTCTTCGCCGTTATCAATGCGGGCTGTAAGGACAAGGACATCGCATGGATGCGGCAGAACCTGCCCGGCGGCGTCACGCTTACGCATCTCGAAGACCGCGCCCTGCTCGCCCTGCAAGGCCCGAAAGCCGAAGCCGCGCTGCGTGATGTACTGAAAATCGATGCAGGCGACCTTGGCTATATGCGCATTCGTATCGAGGGCGATATCTATATCTCCCGCCTTGGCTATACAGGTGAAGATGGTTTTGAAATCAGCATCCCTGCCAAAAACGCCGCCGCGATCTGGGACCGGTTCTTGGCGCATGCAGATGTCAAACCAATCGGCCTGGCCGCGCGTGATTCCTTGCGCCTTGAAATGGGCTATCCGCTTTATGGCCATGACATCACGGCGGAAACATCGCCTGTCGAGGCCGCATTAACTTGGGTGATGGGGAAAGACCGCACGGGTTATATTGGTGCGGATATCATTTCCCGCCAGCTTACGAACGGCACAGAGAGGGTCCGCGTCGGCTTTAAACTGACCGACAAAGGCATCGCCCGCGAAGGCGCGGAAATCCTCAATCCGGCAGGCGAAAAAATTGGGGATGTAACCTCTGGTGGCTTCTCCCCCACCTTGAGTGAAGCGGTGGGGCAAGGCTATGTTAAAACGACTTATAGCAAGATCGGCGCGGAAGTACTGGTGCGCGTGCGCGGACGGGATATTACAGGCGTCATCGCCGCCCTGCCCTTTGTAGAGCCTAAAACAAAAAGAGGAAAATAATGAGCGACGTAAAATACACGAACGATCATGAATGGATCAAAGTCGATGGCGACACCGCATGGATCGGGATTACGACCTATGCCCGCCACGCGCTCGGCGATCTTGTCTATCTTGAACTCCCCGAAACAGGCCGCAGCGTAAGCAAGGGCGACAACTTCGCCGTGGTGGAATCCGTCAAGGCCGCATCGGAAATCTACACACCCGTGAGTGGTGAGATCGTTGAAGTCAATGAAGCTCTTCAAGACAACCTCGATGACCTCAAAGAAGACCTTGATAAAGGCTGGATCATCAAGGTGAAAATGACGTCTCCAGATGAAGCCGCCGCGCTGATGGACAAAACCGCGTATGAAAAATTCACGGAGTCTTTAAGCTGATGCGTTATCTTCCCCTGACAGCAGACAACCGTAAGGAAATGCTGACCACCATCGGCGCACCGTCGGTCGATGATTTGTTCAAGGATGTTCCAAAGAGCGCGATGCGAAACGCTCTTGCGAATGTACCGATGCATCAGGGGGAATTGGAGGTCGAGCGTAAACTGTCCGGATACGCCAATCAAAACCACCATGCGGGCAAAGGGCCGTTCTTCCTCGGCGCGGGATGCTATTATCACCACATTCCGGCGAGCGTCGATTACATCATTCAGCGCAGCGAATTCCTGACCGCCTATACGCCGTACCAACCGGAAATCGCGCAAGGCACATTGCAGGTGATCTTTGAATATCAGTCGATGATCGCGCAATTGACGGGGCAGGATGTCGCCAACGCATCGATGTATGACGGCGCGACATCGATGGCCGAGGCCGCCCTAATGGCGCAGCGGATTACGAAGCGCAGCAAAGTCGTTCTGGCGGGCGCCATCCACCCGCACTATGTGGAAGTGCTCAAAAGTTACACCACAGACGTTCACGAGCATCGGTCCGACACGCCGCAAGGCGGGGCTGCGAACGATGCTCCTCTTAAAGAGGCGGCTTGTATCATCGTGCAATCACCAGACTTCTTCGGACGCCCGCAGGATTATGCGCACTACAGAAAATTGTGTGATGACAACGGTGCACTGCTGATTGTCGTTATTAATGAAATCGTGTCGCTCGGATTGCTCGACGCGCCATCGCTTGCCGATATCGTGTGCGGTGAAGCACAGTCCATCGGACTTCCTATGTCTTACGGCGGGCCCCATCTCGGCTTCTTCGCGTGTAAGGAAAAATATCTGCGGCAGATGCCGGGCCGCCTCTGCGGTGAAACGGTTGATGCCGATGGCAAGCGCGGCTTCGTCCTGACGCTTTCCACCCGCGAACAACATATCCGCCGGGAAAAGGCGACATCGAACATCTGCACGAACCAAGGCCTTTGCGCCCTCGCCTTTACTGTACATTTGGCGCTGCTCGGCGAAAACGGCCTGAAACAACTCGCCCGCATCAATCATGAAAAGGCCTGCGATCTCGCCGATGCGCTTTCGAATGTCAAAGGCGTGAAAGTCGAAAACGAAATATTCTTCAATGAATTTGTTATCTCTGTTTCAAATGCAAACAACGTCGTTGAAAAACTGGCGGCCAAAGGCATTATCGGCGGCTACGCAATTGATGATAACCGCCTGCTCGTCACCGCCACCGAAATGACAAGCGATGACGACATCGCGCAATTCTGCAAAGCCTTGAACGAGGTGCTGGCATGACCCAATCCGCCCTGAAAAACGATAACGCTGGCCTGTCTGACAATCCGGCAAAAATGGAACAGACACGCGGTCTCAATTACGATGAAAACCTGCTCTGGGAAAAAGGGCAAGGCGATCACTCCGGGGTCGATCTGCCAGCGCCGAAAGGCACCAAGCTCCGTACAGGGCAAAAGGCGCGGGAAAATATCGGCCTGCCACAGGTCAGCGAACCGCAAGTCGTGCGCCATTTCGTGCGCCTTTCGACCAAGAATTATTCCATCGATAGTGGCTTCTTCCCGCTCGGCTCCTGCACGATGAAGCACAATCCGCGCCTGAATGAAAAAATGGCGCGGCTACCCGGCTTTGCGCATGTGCATCCCCTGCAACCGGCCTCAACCGTTCAAGGCGCGTTGAAAGTAATGTTTGAACTTCAGGAATGGCTGGCGGAACTAACCGGCCTGCCCGGCGTCTGCCTGACGCCCGCCGCAGGCGCGCATGGCGAACTCGCCGGAGTCATGACCATCAAACGCGCGCATGAATTGAACGGGCAAGGCCACCGCTCCGTTCTCCTAGTCCCCGACTCGGCGCACGGCACCAACCCCGCAACGGCCGCCATGTGCGGATATGATATCCGCGTGATCCCAACCCGCGAAGGCGGACGGGTTACGATAGCGGCGTTCAAGGAAGCGCTTGGCGATGGCGCGGACGTTGCCGGCATGATGGTGACAAACCCTAACACCTGTGGCCTGTTCGAACGCGACATTATCGAGATTGCAGACTTGCTGCATCAGGCAGGCGGATATTTCTATTGCGACGGCGCAAACTTTAACGCGCTGGTCGGGAAAATCCGGCCCGCCGATATCGGCGTCGATGTCATGCACATCAATCTGCACAAGACCTTCTCCACTCCGCATGGCGGCGGTGGCCCCGGTTCAGGGCCGATTTGCACCAGTGAGGCCTTACGCCCCTACGTCCCCGCCCCTGTCGTTTTGAAAGATGGCGAACAATACCGTTTGGAAAACAACGAAGAGCGCCCCACCAATTGCGGGCGCATCAAGGGATTTCAGGGGCAATTCGGCATGCATGTCCGCGCCCTCACTTATATGATGAGCCACGGCGCGGATGGCCTGCGCCAAGTGTCGGAAGATGCGGTTCTCAGTGCGAATTACATCCTCTCCCAGCTTAAAGATTTCTACCATGTGCCGTTCGAAGGCCCGTGCATGCATGAATGTCTTTTGACCGACAAGAACCAGAAAGAGGCGGGCGTCACCACGCTCGATATCGCAAAGACACTGGTCGAACACGGCATGCACCCGATGACGGTGTATTTTCCGCTGGTGGTACAGGGGGCAATGCTGATCGAACCAACGGAAACTGAAACCAAGGCTTCGCTCGACCGGTTTATTCATGTCATGCAAAATATTGCGCAGGACGTCAAAGCGGGCGATACCGAGAAATTCCATCACTATCCGCAATCGGCACCCACCCGCCGCCTCGATGAGGTCAAAGCCGCGCGCGAACCGAAATTACGTTATAAGGCAACGCCAGCATGACGCGTCTGCTCGTCCTCCTTTCAATTATCCTTGCGATTGGTGCCTGCGAAAGCACCAAAAGCAAGCGCATGCCCGTAACGCCCCAGCCGATGGTGTGCGCAGGCAATATGCCGGCGAGCATCACGCTCTACTCACCCGAGGAAGCCAAGCTGATCTTTGAAGAAAAATCATACATTCTGGAACGCGAAACCACGGCCTCCGGCGTTAAATACGCCAAAGGCAAGATGGCCTTCTGGAACAAGGGAATCAACGCCGTCATCACAAACGGGGATAAAGCCGTGAATTGCACCTATATTCCCAAACCGGGCCTATAAAACGGGGGAAAACATTATCAAGACTGGCCCTTCTCGCGGCTTCGGGCGATAATCAGACAAGTCTTATTGATTCGGGTTCCATTCGCCCGTTCGGTTATCCACGCTTAGCTGAATCCACATGCGCCGATCAAAAATACTGGCCCTTGCCGCCGCCACATTCATCATACCGCTCGCCGCCTGTTCCTCCACGGGTAGCGACGTCTCATCTCTCGATATGTTCCCCGAAGAACGCCAGAAGGTTGACCCTTCGGACACCCTTCTCCTCGCGGCGGTTCAACAATATCTGGTCAATATCGACGGCCCGAAAAATTCGCAATTCGAATATGTGCGAAAAGATTTGAATGGCGATGGATTGCGCGAAGGGATTGTGATGTTCAATCTGCCCCACACTTACTGGTGCGGGTGGAGCGGTTGCACGATGGCGATTTTTGAGGCGCAGGACAATGACTGGGCATTGGTATCGGAAACCAGGGGCATTCGCGGCCCCGTGGTCGTCAGTGAAAACACCACCAACGAATGGGAAGACATCAATGTCCGCGTCAGTGGCACGGGCAGCGCGGATCGCACCGTGACATTGCGTTATGATGGTTTCAAATATCCGGAAAGCCCACTCGACCTGAACGATGAACCATATGACATCGCCTCTATGGTTGGCGTTCGCTTCTTCCCCTAGGCGGCGCGCCCCATCAGGGATCTGATCATTCCTAAAACAACCGGGTCGTGCCTGCGCAAATTGCCCGCGCCGTTGTCGACATAATCTATAAAATCCTGACGCGTTTCTTCCATGCCCGTCCAACCCGTACCCTTTAGACGGATCAACAAGGCCTGCTCCCGCTCGTCAAAATGCCCGTCGGCCCACGCCAGCGCCCGCGCCAGATGAAAGAAATCCTCGCGGTCTATGGGGCTGCTAATCAAATGAAACAGATCATCGATTGACGATGGCGGCGAGGACAAATCCTCTTTCAGGATTGATCTTTGCTCCGCGCTCATAGGCAACGGTCGCGTATGTTCCAGAATAAAGTTGATCTCGTGCGGCTTGACGATATGGTCCGCATGCATCATGGCAATCACGGCGCGCCACATATGAAACCGGCTTTCCGGCAGTCCTGATGTCATGTTTCCCCACTTTCAACATCGCTCATGAATTTTAGCACAAAACCATGGCGGCTTGAAAAAATCCTCTTGATTTCGCGCCCTCCTGAGAATAGAACAAATAGAGAACAAAATAAGGTGCGCACCGATGGATTCCCCGCAAACATCCGGCCTTCGCTGGCTTTTCCTAGACCTCAACAGCTATTTCGCCAGCGTTGAGCAACAGGAAAACCCAGCGCTCCGCGGCAAGCCGGTGGCGGTCGTCCCCATGATGACGGATGCCACCTGCGCCATCGCCGCCTCTTACGAGGCCAAGGCCTATGGCATCAAAACCGGCACCAAGATTTACGATGCCAAACGGATGTGCCCGAACCTTCACCTCGTCCTCGCTCGCCATGATGTGTATGTGGAGTATCACCAACGAATTCTGGCCGCCGTGGGAAAACATATTCCCGTGGGCAAAATCTGGTCGATTGATGAGTTCGATTGCGAACTGATGGGGCGGGAAAAGGAACCGGAAAACGCGATTGCGCTGGCCAACGCCATCAAGCGGCAAATTTGGCGTGATGTCGGCACATCCATCAATTGCTCCATCGGTATCGCCCCCAATTCTTTCCTCGCCAAGGTGGCGAGCGACATGATGAAACCGGACGGGCTCGTCCTCCTGAAACCCGATGAACTGGAAGGCCGCGTGTGCAATTTAAAGCTGCGTGACCTGCCCGGCATCAACGTCAATATGGAAGAACGGCTTTACAAATCGCATATCCGCTCGGTGAGTGATCTTTGGAACACCTCGCCCAAACAGGCACGGGCAATCTGGGGCAGCGTGCAAGGGGAGCGGTTCTGGTACTGGCTGCACGGATACAATCCGCCGGTACAAAAAACCAACACCTGCATGGTGGGACATAGCCGCGTTCTGGACCCCGAACTGCGCGTGCCGGAAAAGACGCGCCTGATTGCCCGCCGCCTGCTCTTCAAGGCGACAAACCGCCTGCGCCGCAAGGGATTTCATGCGCACACGCTCTCCTTCTCCGTGCGGATGATGGACGGGCGCAAATGGGCCGCCGACATGAAATTTCCGGCCGCGAACGATCATGTAACCTTCCTGAAAAAACTCGATGAATTGTGGGAACGGATGGCATGGGAATGTTTCGGCTGCACGCCGGACCGTCTCCCCCGCCGCATCACATTCAAAAAAACCGCCGTCATTTTGCATGGCCTTGAACAAAACGGCACGATTACGGACGATCTGTTCGACACCACTTTGCAGGAAAACAGGATTATCTATGAACGCCGTCAAAGGCTTTCAAACGCGCTGGAAATCTTACAGGATAAATACAAACGGGAAATGGTGCTCATGGGCGTTACGCCCAAAACGCTCGCCGGCCATGTCGGCACAAAAATCGCCTTCTCCCGCGTGCCAACGCAGGAAGAATTCTGGGATTAACTCCCGCCCCTTTTCGTGCCTGAAAATGAACCTCCTTACAAAACATGGCGTTTCGTCATGTTTTCGCTACCTATCGTTCATAAATTGCTGGAAAACAGGGGTTTTTCCATGCTGGATTTTTCAATTCAAACCTGACATAAATCCGCCATGACATTGAAACCCATTCATATTATCGGCGCGGGGCTTGCAGGCTCCGAGGCCGCATGGCAAGCCGCCTCCCTTGGCGTTCCCGTTATCCTTCATGAGATGCGCGGCGTGCGTATGACCGACGCACACAAGACCGATGGATGCGCGGAGCTTGTCTGCTCGAACTCATTTCGATCCGATGATGTCCATTATAACGCGGTCGGTCTGTTGCATGAGGAAATGAGGCGTAGCGGGTCACTGATCATGTCAGAGGGCGATAAAGCCGCCGTGCCCGCGGGCGGGGCGCTCGCCGTGGACCGCGATGCGTTCAGCGCCGGAGTCACAGAAAAACTGGCGAGTCACCCACTGATTACGATACAACGCGAACATATCGATTTCCCGCCGGATGAGTGGGACAGCGTCATCATCGCGACCGGTCCATTGACCTCCGTTGAACTGGCCACCCGCATTCAGGAGATCGGCGGGGAAGAACAGCTCGCCTTCTTCGATGCCATCGCCCCCATCGTGCATAAGGACTCGATCAACTTCGACATCGCATGGATGCAGTCCCGCTATGATAAGGCGGGCCCCGCTGGAACAGGGTCCGACTACATCAACTGCCCGATGAACAAAGAAGAGTATGATCTTTTTATCAAAGAACTTTTGGCGTCCGAAAAAACCCAATTCAAGGAATGGGAAGCAAACACGCCCTACTTCGAAGGCTGCATGCCGGTCGAGGTGATGGCGGGCCGCGGGCATGATACGCTACGCTATGGCCCGATGAAGCCGGTGGGGCTCACTGACCCGCGCACCGGACGGCGTCCATGGGCCGTGGTCCAGCTCCGTCAGGACAATGCGCTCGGCACGCTCTACAACATGGTGGGCTTCCAGACCAAGATGAAATACGGCGAACAGACCAGGGTGTTTCGTTATATCCCGGGCCTTGAAAGCGCCGAATTTGCACGGCTCGGCGGGCTTCACCGCAACACTTTTATCAACTCGCCCCGCCTGCTCGACGGCGCGCTTCGGATGAAGAAAATGCCACGCCTGCGCTTTGCGGGGCAGATCACCGGATGCGAAGGATATGTCGAATCCGCCTCCGTCGGCCTGATGGCCGGACGTTTCGCCGCGATGGAGCGTTTGGG
Source organism: uncultured Alphaproteobacteria bacterium (assembly GCA_946481075.1). The sequence goes on along the minus strand of CAMLMC010000001.1, from coordinate 172,882 downwards.
CGCAAATATTGCGCCTCCACCCGCAACAACTGCAATGGGCGCAATACTTTCCCACATTACGGGCGGGGGCAATGCCGACACGTTCCAGCCGATGAATGTCAACTTCGGATTGTTCCCGCCGATCATGGATCCCGCCGGCGTAAAGGGCAAGGAACTGGGGCGGGAGCGGAAGAAGGCGATGGCCCTGCGCGCGCTTGACGACCTCCAAGGATGGCTGGCGCAGTTCAATCAAACCAAGGCCGCATAGCACCGTTTTTGCACCGTATAAAAAGCTGCTTCTAGCCCCTTCAGCGGGAGAAGAAGCACAAGGGTTCACCCAAAACCAATATCGGAACACACCGTCTTGCGGGCGGCGCCGCTCAAGAACTCATCGTTTCGAAAGCGCCGTTATTCCATCAAAATTCCTGGCGCATATAAGATCATGCGAACGGTAAAAACGGTTCATAAGCGTGAAGAAAAGGTTGGCAGGCGGAAATATTATCGACCTATTTCGATACGGCAAGACGCAGCGCAAGAAAGGGCGGAACGGACTGCCCTCGCGCCGAAAACACATCAAAACCCATTTGATCCAAATATTTCAAATAGATACGATTGTAATTTAAAAATTTCCGCAAAAACGATGATTTAATTCTTTTATTCGTTTTGCTTACGGGCTTTATCACCTTCAACAGCTGAACAACGATGTCCTTGCTGTTGGAATCGCATATTTTTTGGGCATTCATCCCTTTTTCGCTTAACAAGTCCTCAGGCAAAAGACATTGACGATGCGCGAGCATAAACGGCGTTGCACGGATCAATCGCAACAGGGAAAAATCAATCGCTATGACTCGGATATCTTCAACCGCCACTTCCTCCCCCGCAATTTTAAGCGCCATAGACAATAACGGTGTCGTTGTAAAATCGGCATAATGATAAAGGCCGTCCATATTGGCGGGGGCAACATCTTCCAAATCGAACTCATGCGCGTAAATCAACGTTTCGAAATCCGACTGCGGAAGATCGTATTTTTTAATAGCATCCTCTAATGTGGATAACACCGGATTTTGCCCACAGGGGCCGCCGGTGTAGAGTTTGGCAATTTCATCCCGCCACCATTGCAGACGGATCAAACCGAGCGTCGTATCGCTGACAACACTTCGCGTTTTCGATATTTCATGATTGAATAAAAAGAGCGCCCATAGCGCCTCTCGCCGGTCCGCGGGCGCGAACAGCGAAAGCAAATACAAATCCGGGTCGGCCTTACGCAGTTCGGCGGCCAGATAGGAAAGCGGCATAAAACCTCAATCATCCCTTGAGAAATTGAACAAAAGCTATAGGTTAGCTGTTAGCATTTTACAATCGCGAATAAAAGCAGGAGAATATTATGGCTTTCACGCTCCCCGAACTCCCCTATTCCTATGACGCGCTGGCACCGTATATGTCGGCCGAAACGCTGGAATTCCACCATGACAAACACCACAAGGCCTATGTCGATAAAGGCAATGAACTGATCGCCGGAACAGGCCTTGAAAATCTCTCTCTCGAAGAAGCAATGGTTGCGGCCTATAAGGACAAATCCAAGGCAGGGCTGTTCAATCAACTGGGCCAGCATTTCAACCACATCCATTTCTGGAACTGGATGAAAAAAGACGGCGGCGGCACAAAACTCCCCGGCAAGCTGGAAGCGCAAATTGCCTCCGACCTCGGCGGCTTTGACGGCTTCAAAAAGAAATTTATCGAGGCCGGTACAACACAATTCGGTTCCGGCTGGGCATGGCTGGCGCTCGACAACGCCTCCGGCAAGCTGGAAATCGTCAAAACACCGAATGGTGAAAACCCGGTCGTGCTGGGCAAGACAGCCCTGCTCGGCGTCGATGTGTGGGAACATTCCTATTACATCGATTACCGCAATGCGCGCCCGAAATATCTCGAGGCGTTCGTCGACAATCTCATCAACTGGGATTATGTGGCTGAACTCTACGAAAAAGGCCCGATGAAAATCGCGGCGTAACAATTGAAAACCGGCCACTCGGCCGGTTTTTTTTTTGCACCCTATTTCAGATTTTTGATCTCATCACGCAGCGCACGGATTTCCGCTTGTAAATCTTCAAGCGTCACTTCCTTGTCCGGGTCGTCCGCCGCCATGCGCCGCTGTTCCTCGTCGTGAACATTTTGCATCGCCTCGACAATCACCCCGATGAACAGGTTGAGGATGGCAAAACTGGTCAGGATAATAAACGGAATGAAAATCACCCATGCCCAATCGTACAGCTCCATTGCTGGCTTTACGATGCCATCCACCCAGTTTTCAAGGGTCATCAATTGGAACAGCGTGAACATCGATGTGCCAAGGTCGCCGAAAAGCAAGTCAAGATCTGCATCTCCGGCATTGCCGAATATCTTTGTGACCAAAACCGAAAAGACAAAGAAGATAATCGCGATGATTGCCAGAACCGACGTCATGCCCGGAATGGCGCGAAGCAGCCCGTTGATCACCTGACGCATTTGCGGAACGATGGAAAACAAACGCAAAACGCGCAGGATGCGCAAGGTTCGGACAATCGCGAACGGTCCGGATGCCGGGATCAAACTGATCCCTACAATCACAACATCAAAGATGTTCCAACCGCTTTTGAAAAAACCGCTGCGATAGGCATAGAGCTTTAAAATCATTTCGATGACGAAGGCGCAAAGCACGATACGATCGAGCGTTGTCAAAAGCGTGCCGTATCGGTCCATGATTGACGGGCTGGTTTCAAATCCCAGAGTGACGGCGTTGAAAAGAATCAAGCCAACAATAAGATTGGAAAACCAGCGCTGTTCAATGATCGTGCGAATCTGCTCCCGCATGCTTTACTCCTGTGCGGCAGCGCGCTTCTTTGCAGCGTTTTTCTTGGCCCAGAGATTGAGACACTCAACACCGAGCGAGAACGCGACCGCAAAATAAAGGTATCCGCGCGGGATGTGGAAACCCATACCATCGGCAATCAATGCCACCCCGACCAGAAGCAGGAATGACAAAGCCAGCATCTTCACGGTTGGGTGCGCGTTTACAAATTCACTGACGGGTTTGGCCGCAAACAACATGACGGCCATGGCGATGACGACAGCGGCGATCATAACAGGAAGATTATCCGTCATGCCGATCGCGGTGATAACCGAATCCAGCGAGAAGACGATATCGAGCATGACAATCTGTCCGATCACGGCAGAAAATGTTGCCTTTTTAAGGGATGCCTTTTCTTCTTCCGTTGCCTCAACCGTGTGATGGATTTCCATGGTGCCTTTGACCATAAGGAACAGACCCCCGCCAATCAGGATGATATCGCGCCATGAAATTTCCTGGCCGAACGCATTGAAGAGAGGTGTGGTGAGTCCTGCGAGCCACGCAATCATCGACAGCAACACAAGGCGCATAGCAAGCGCGAGCATCAGGCCGATGGAGCGTGCTTTGGCCTGCTGTTCCTGTGGCAACCGGGAAGAAACAATGGAAATGAAGATGATGTTATCGATCCCAAGAACAATTTCCAGGACCGTCAAAGTCAGAAGGCTGGCCCAGATTTCCGGGCTGGAGAGTAATTCAAGCATTTTTATCCTCTTGGGTTATGATACTGGCAACAGGGCCGCGACCACACGCCGCCCTTCGCTCATTAAAACATTATATGTACGGCATGCCGCGCCGCTATCCATCGCCTCGACGGACAGGCCCTTTTCTTTTAAGGCCTGTTTCAATTTTGGTGAAAAAAATTCCTGACGTGCGCCGGTGCCGAGCAGGACGACATCTATGTTATTCGACTCTGGAACCAAGATATCAAAGGCGGATTCATCGAGAGCCGAAAAAGAAGATGAGAGCCATTCCAAGGTTTTTTCGGGATAGACGATGACGCCGCCGTTATGAACCCGGCCGTTGATTTTAAATCCGGCAGGCCCATAGGACTGGATAATCTGGCGGCCTTCGGGAATGAGTGGCGTGACATCCATGATGGGGGGTTATTGAATGATCCCGAGGCTGCGCAGGGTTTCGGTGTTCAGGCCGCCCATCGGCAGGCCGTTATCGCCTTGATATTTTGTCAACGCATTCAGGAATGCCGCATCAATCGTGCCCGTTTCCGCGCCGCTATAAACCCCTTTGAGTTTTAGCGCGGCTTGCGCTGCTTTGATCGTGGCAGGATCGCTCAGGCCGCCAGAAACGGTTGGAACCGCGGGTGCAACGGAAGACGGCGCCACCGCTGTGTTTGCCGAAGCCGCCGAAGGGGAATAAGGCGCATTCGGATCGGCGTTGTAAGTCGATCCGGATGGAAGCGGTTTATAGCTGTACGGGCCTTCCGCCGGAACGGACGGAGCGGCGGATGGCGCAGGCGCGGCGACAGGGGCCGGTGTAGTAGAAACAGCCGATGGCGCGGCCTGATCAACAAGCGCTTCCGGCGGATAATCTTCCGCCGGATAGACACTGGATGGGGAAACCTTGCGGGCACCCAATGCCTCTACGGCAGCGGCAGGCGCATCGTCGGGAACGATCGGCGCACCTGTCGCAGATGGCGTTTCAATCGGCGTGCCGACGGGCGGCGCGGAAGATACGGGAGCCGCAGCCGGAGCTGGCGCAGGTGTCTGGACAGGCGTTGTTTGTTCCTGCGTGACGGGTGCCGGTGCGACAATATCGGCAGGAACCGTATCGGTTGCAGGGGCCGTGCTGGCGGCAGTGCCGTCATTCATCGGTGTTGTTGTGGTGGCCGGAACGGGCGCATTTGCGTCGTCTGCCTGTTGAACGGCCTGCTCTACTGCCGGTTCGGTCGATGGAAGGGGCTGTTGCTCTGTTACAGGTGCGGCCAAGGCCTCGGGCGTTTCAACGGCGGCGGCAGGATTGGGCTCCACGCTTTCAACGGTGCTGGAAATTGCGGCATCACCGCCGGATGACGGAGGCAACGGCGCTTCGGTATTCGCGCCAGGCATGCCGTTGTTGCGGACCACAATATCATTCTTGCTTCCAAGAGCGCCCGGCCCTTTGCTGCTGCTACAAGCACTTATGGCGATCACGGCGGCACCAAGCAACAACGTGGTATAGACAGAACGAGTCATGGCGGTTTCCTCTTGGGTCAATTTCTCAACGGCCACAGAATAAAGGCTTTTGGCCGAAAAACAATGGCCCAAAGCCCCATCAGGCCGGTTTTTCCTCGGTTTCGGGTTCGCGGCGAACGCCCAGATGGAGCAGCAGCGGCGCGGCGACATAAATCGAGGAATAAATACCGACGATAAACCCGAAGAGCAGCGCATCAACAAAGCTCTGGATGACCTCACCGCCGAACACCCAAAGAGCAACCAGCGCGAGGATACTCAGCGCACCGGTCATGATCGTCCGGGAAAGCGTCTGGTTCAGCGCGATATTGCAAATTTCGATCAATGATTTTTTGCGGTATTTGCGCAGGATCTCGCGGATACGGTCGAAACAGACCACCGTGTCGTTGATCGAAAAACCAGCAACCATCAATATAGCCGCAAGCGTTGTCAGGTCGAATGTTTTTCCGGTAAACGCCATAAAGCCAAGGACCACGATCACGTCATGGACAATCGACAGAATCGATGCCACCCCGAATTGCCATTCAAAACGGAACCATACATAGGCCATGATGCCGAGCAATGAAAAGACAACGGCATAAAGCCCCTTCATCTTCAATTCCTCACCGACTTGCGGCCCCACAAATTCCACACGGCGGTAATCGACATCCGCGTATTGTTCGTTGATTTGCGCCTTTACAACATTAATCGCTGCGGTTTGTGCCTCTGCTGCGCCGTCCTGCGCCGGAACACGCAAAAGCAAATGGTTCGGGTTCCCGAATTCCTGTATGGAAATTTCACCAAGATCCAGATTGTTTAAATCTTCGCGCAGTCCCGCAAGATCGGGCGTTTGTTCCGTTGCGATTTCAATGAGCGTACCGCCCGTGAAATCAATCCCGTAATTCAATCCGCGTGTGACCAGAAAGAACACGGATACCGCAATCATCAGGAACGTGATGACATAGGCGATATGGCGTTGACCCATAAAGTCTATGTTCACATCGTCCGGAACCGATTTAATACCTTTCCACATGGGGCAAACTTCCTTCTTTTACACCGGAACGTCGGTAGGGCGGCGGCGGCCGATCCACCAGATAATCATAAGGCGGACAACGGCGATCGCCGTAAAGAACGATGCGATGACGCCAATCGCGGTTGTCACCGCAAAGCCTTTGATCGGTCCCGTTCCGAACGCATAGAGAATAAGCGCGGCAAAAAGGGCGGTCAGGTTTGTATCCGCCACCGTACCGAACGCAATCTTGAAACCACTGTCGATGGCCGCGATCGGCGTCTTGCCGGTGCGCAGCTCTTCGCGGATGCGTTCGAAAATCAAAACGTTGGCATCCACCGACATACAAACGGTCAGGACAAGGCCCGCAATCCCCGGCATGGTGAGCGTCGCCTGCATCACCGACATCACGGCAAAACAGATGATCAGGTTGATCAGCATGCCGATACAGGCGAACACGCCAAACAGCGCATAACCGCCGATCATAAGCACAAAAACAAGCGCGAGGCCGAGCAACGCGGCCTTTTCGCCGGCCGCAATGGAATCCGCGCCAAGCGAGGGCCCGACCGTGCGTTCTTCAATAATGTGAAGCGGAGCAGGCAGGGCACCGGCGCGTAGGAGAACGGCAAGATCGTTGGCTTCCTTCAGGCTGAAATTGCCCGAAATTTGTCCCGCTCCACCGCAGATGGCGGAACGTATGACAGGCGCGCTAATAATTTCGTTATCAAGGACAATGGCGAACAGGCGCCCGATATTGGCCTGCGATACTTCGCAGAAACGCTTGGTGCCAACGGGGTTGAAACGGAAAGACACCGCGGGCTGGCCGTTTTCATCAGGCGAATATTGGGCGCTGACCAGCATATCACCCGTAATCGTTGCACGGCGTTCAACGGCCATCGTTTCGCCGGGACGTTCGGTCATTGGCAGAATCAAATCGCCGCCGCTGCCGCGGACATCGCTGTTCATGACATCCATATTGACCATGTGGAAGGACAGCGCGGCGGTTTTACCAAGCAGCGTTTTAACGCGGTCAGGATCATCCACCCCCGGCAGCTGAACCACGATACGGTCATCACCCTGACGGGTAATGCTTGGTTCGTTCGTCCCCGTCTCATCAATGCGGCGGCGGACGATTTCGATGGATTGAGAAATAATTTGTTCGCGTAACTGGCGATCGCCGACCGTGGAATACGATCCGCGAACAACATCCCCTTCGACCGTGACCGTCAGGTTGTTGTCGATTTCAAGGAGCGCCTTGCGGATCGCGGGTTCATCCGCCACATCGCGCATGGTGATCGCCACGCCGGCGATTTCGGCCTCAAGCTTGCGATATCCTATACGCTGTTCGCGAAGAACGGGGCGCAGGGAGGAGATGATATCATCGGCGCGTTGTTTCGTGACGGCCTCCAGATCAATCTGCAAAAGGATGTGCGATCCCCCTTGCAGATCGAGGCCGAGATTGACCGTTTTGGCCCATGGTACGGCCTTCTGTATGGATTCCACCGTGTCATGCGGCAGGACATTCGGAAGCGCAAACAGGACGGACATCAGCACAGCGCCGATCGTCAAAACCCGTTTCCAGAGAGGCATTTGTACCATGGGTCTATGTCTTCGTTATTTTTTGGCGGTTGTCGTGTCTGTCTTTGCCTGGATCATCGAACGCAGGGCCGTGACTTTTGTATCGCCAAGGTCAACGATCACTTCCTGATCATTGACCAGCGTGTCGATGGTGCCGATCAGGCCGCCGCCCGTGATAACACGGTCGCCTTTTTTCAGGGCATCGACCATTTCCTTGTGCTCCTTGAAACGCTTTTGTTGCGGACGGATCAAAAGGAAATAGAACATGATGACGAGGATCACGATCATCGCGATGTTCTGCATCATGATGGCGCCGGTATCGGGCGCGGCGGCCATGGCCGGATCCGTTGCCGGAACGGCGGTTTCGGCCGTCGTTGCCGTTGTCGTGGTGTCTTGCGCGTGGGCGGGAGTAATCAGCATGGGGGCATGCTCCTTTTTGATAATTTGATTGTCAATTCCGTATGGGAGGGACTATAACGGGGCGGACCACAAAGGCAAGGGCTAAAAATGGACGATTCACAGGCCAAATCCTTGGAAAAGCTGCTCGAAAGGGTGGCTGCGGCACTCGAAGCGCAGGCCGGAACGGGTATGGCTACCGCACCTGACTGGACGGACGCCGGTTCATGGCTATGGCAGGCAAACGCGCACCGTCTGAAACCTGTTACGGACACCGGCGCGCTTCCCCTTTCCCTTCTCGTCGGCATCACGCCGCAAATTGAAACTTTGCTAAACAATACGCGGCAGTTTGCCGAAGGGTTTTCCGCCAACAACGCCCTTCTCTGGGGGGCGCGCGGCACGGGGAAAAGCTCGCTTGTTAAATCCATTCATGCCGAACTGGCGAAAGACCACCCGCTTAAGCTGATCGAGATTTACCGCGATGATATCGGAACGCTTCCCCTGCTCCTTGATGTCCTGCGCGAAGAGAAAGATCATCGCTTTATCCTTTTTTGCGATGATTTATCATTCGATGAACAGGACAACCATTACAAGTCATTGAAAGCGGTTTTAGAGGGCGGAATTGAAACCCGCCCCGCCAACGTCGTTTTTTATGCGACATCGAACCGCCGCCATTTGCTCAAGCGCGATATGATCGAGAACGAGCGCGGCACCGCTATCCACCCGGGAGAAAGCGTTGAGGAAAAAGTCTCCCTCTCCGACCGTTTCGGTTTGTGGCTTGGATTTTATCCGTGCTCCCAGGATGACTATCTTTTGATGATTAAAAATTACACCAGGGAATACGGCCTGAAGTTCGACGAAGCCGAAGCCATCGAGTGGTTCAGAACACGAGGGAGTCGTTCCGGCCGCGTTGCATGGCAGTTCATCCAGCATATCGCTGGGCAACAGAAGAAAAACTTGCACCAAGCCAAATGATTATGTATATATTCCATTTTTAGGAGTTTGTATTATGAGCAAAACAGGTGGCCAAGCTACACGCGCTGCGCTTACGTTTTTAAGAGAGCACAGGGTTTTAGGATTTCAATTCCATCAAGAAGAATATTTGGCTGAAGTGACAGGTGCAAAGCCTGATGACATCGAACTGGTTGGCAACAACTATTTGAAACTTACATCTGTGGCGGACCGCTTTTTTCATGGCAATATCCAAGGCGCTAAAAAAGCCGCTTCCGCTCATAACGAAAGTTTGGGTTACCGTCCCTTATAAATAAGGATCGGGATTGACCGCCTGCGTGCCGCGGCGGATTTCAAAGTGAAGCTGCGGTGAATCCAGCACATCGCGAGAACGCAGAAAAAGAGTTTGTTATGAAAGACCATGAACGCGATTTGATTATCCGCAAAAATCTATCCGAAGTTTTTACCAAGGCTTCGCATAACGATTTGTTGCAATTGTTCCACGACCTGCGCACGGCCTATGGCGAACGGCACCGCGCCTATCACACATTGACCCATATCGCGGAAATGCTTCGCGAGGCAGAAAACCATCCCCTTGATGAACGGCGGGCGATCAAGGCGGCTATCCTGTATCATGATTTCGTCTATAAAACGGGAAATCAGGACGGCGGTCTTTCCAATGAGGAAGCAAGCGCACAGGCCTGCGGTAAAATAATGTCAGGGCGGGGCATTGGCGCGCCTATCGTGGAACGCGCGATGGAATTGATCCGTATGACAGAAACACATGACGCGCCGGAAGATGACTACGAAGCAGCCTTACTCATGGATATCGACATGTCTGTTCTGGGCAGTACGCCTACTCGTTATATGCGCTACGCCTATGGCATCGCCCGTGAATATGTTCCGGCTATCGGGGAAGAAAACTATATCCACCACCGCTCAATGTTCCTGCGCTCCCTCATTGATGGCAAACCCGTTTTCAAGACGCAGGAATATTCCGCGCTGGAAGAATCGGTCCGCGAGAATGCTGAAAGAGAGCTGGGGGTCCTGCGCCATATTGCGCGTTCCATGGCGCCGGATGACCGTATTGCCCCCCAAATGTTATAAATAAGGATCGGGATTGACGGCCTGCGTGCCGCGGCGGATTTCAAAGTGAAGCTGCGGTGAATCCACCTGCCCTGTCGCGCCAACGGTGCCTATCGATTGCCCGACTTTTACCACTTCACCTTTTTTGACAAGCATTTTGTCCAGATGCGCATAGGCCGTCATCCAACGGTCTGCGTGGCGCACCAGAATCAAATTGCCGTAGCCTTGAAGCTCACTCCCCGCATAGGCCACAACACCATTTTCGGCGGATCGCACCGGCGTGCCGCGCGCGGCCTTGATATTGATACCATCATTATGAAGTCCGCCTTCCTTGGGGCCATAATTCGAAATCACCTTGCCATCGACAGGCCGCATGAACTTGCCGGACCCGCGCGGCGGGATTTTCGGGGCAGGCGATGGCTTGGTCGCTGCTGTTGCCGCCGTTTTCTGGCTTTCCGCCGGAACCGCCTTGGCCTCTGGCTGCGGCGGGAAAGGCCCTGATTTGGCCACCGCACCATCCGGAGGTGGCAGAACTTCGGATTCTACCGCGCCAACTTTCATGGGCGCTTGCGTCGCCTCAAGCTCTTCGGATGTGAGAGAGCGTGGCGGCGGCGGATTGGCGGCAAATTCTTCTTCCAGTTTCGGTTGCGCCGATGGTAAGCGCAGTATTTGTCCCTGACGTATAATATAAGGGTCGGACAGGTTGTTCAGGCGTGCCGTTTCGCTCACCGACACACCGAACATCTTGGAGATTGTATTGAGCGTATCCCCCACATGAACCTTATATTCATTCGGCGGCGGTAATTTGAGACGGTATCCCGAAGGCAGATTATAGGGTGCAGACAGATTATTGAGAGCAATGATTTCACGCAGCGGAAGATTGTATCTTTGCGAGACCGTGTAAACCGTATCGCCCTTTAACACCGTATGAATGCCCGCGCTGCCTGCACCGCCGCGTGCGCCGTAATTGATAACTTCAACGGGTTTTTGGGTTCCGGTCGGCGTCCAGCAGGATGACAGAACCACACAAGATGTCATTGCGAGGAGCGCAGCGACGCGGCAATCCATACGATATCGCTTTAAATCAGCCTTGCTTGGATTGCTTCGCTTCGCTCGCAATGACAGGAAACGTCTCACGCGGCTACCTCCCCCGCCCCCTCCTTATCAGAGGCAATATCGGGCAGCAGCGGCACAAAACGAACGGGCATCAAATCACGGTACGAATAAGCATCTTCGCTTTCTTTATAATAACGGCGAAGAACTTGCTCCCCCGGCCCGCCTACGGGAACAATCATGATGCCGCCGACGACAAGCTGGTCGATCAGGGCCGAAGGCGGCCTTTCCCGCGCCGCCGCGGTGACGATGATGCGGTCGAACGGCGCCTGATCGATGCCGTGAATGCGCGGCCAGCCCTTCATGCCATCGGCGCAGATCGCCGTGATATTCCGGATATGAAGATCAGTAAAGATTTTCTCCGCGCCTTCAAGAAGCGGTTTATGCCGTTCAATCGAATAAACGCGGCGACAAATTTTGGAAAGGATACAGGCCTGATAGCCGGACCCCGTGCCGATCTCCAAAACCTTGTGACGGTCGGTGAGTTCCAGCGCCTGCGTCATCGCGGCGACGACTAGGGGTTGTGAAATCGTCTGCCCGCGCCCGATGGGAATGGCCATGTCTTCCCAAGCCTTGTCGATCATCTGCGGCGTGATGAATTTTTCGCGCGGGATACGTTCAATGGCGGACAGGACGTTGACATCCGTGATGCCATTCTGGCGCAGATACATAATCAAACGGGCGATTTTGGCGTTTTGGGCGTTCACAGCGGGCGTGCTTTCGAATAGGGAGTGGTCAAGCCTCCCTATTGTGAGTCATCCCGTGAATCTTGTAAAGGCAAACGTCCGGCCCACCTTTCCACCGTCATTGCCGCGGCGCGCCGCGGCAATGAAAAAAACTTACGCCTTAACGATTTTCGTAAGCCCGCCCATATAGGGTTTGAGCACTTCCGGCACGAAAACACCGCCATCGGTGGGGTCATAATAATTTTCCAAAACCGCGATCAGGGTGCGACCGACGGCGAGGCCCGAACCGTTCAGCGTGTGAACGAAACGCGTTTCCTTTTCGCCCTTGGCGCGGCAGCGGGCATTCATGCGGCGGGCCTGAAAATCCTGACAATTCGAACAGCTTGAAATCTCGCGGTAGCGGTTTTGGCCCGGCAGCCAGACTTCGATGTCATAGGTCTTATAGGACGTAAACCCAGCATCGCCCGTGCAAAGAACAATCGTGCGGAATGGAATATCGAGTTTTTTCAGGATGTTTTCGGCGCATTGCGTCATGCGCTGATGCTCGGCCTCTGAATCTTCCGGCTTGGTGATGGAGACCATTTCCACCTTATAGAACTGGTGCTGGCGGATCATGCCTTTGGTATCTTTACCCGCGGCCCCCGCTTCCTGGCGGAAACACGGCGTAAAGGCCGTATAACGGCGGGGCAAGGATTCCTCGTCAACGATTTCATCGGCAACGATGTTGGTCAGCGGCACTTCGGCGGTCGGAACCAGCCAGTCACCGCGGGTCGTCTGGAACTGGTCATCGCGGAATTTAGGCAACTGCCCTGTTCCAAACATGGTTTTGTCATTCACCAGAACCGGCGGGGATACTTCCGTATACCCATGCTCCAGCGTGTGGGTATCCAGCATGAATTGCGCCAGTGCGCGCTCAAGACGGGCTATGCCGGATGACAAAATTACAAAACGACTGCCGGACATTTTGGCGGCGGTTTCGAAATCCATCATGCCGAGCGCTTCGCCGATCGCAACGTGATCCGGCGTTTCGGAATTCTTGTTCTTTGGCTCGCCGACTTTGCGGATTTCGACATTGTCTTCCTCATCCGCGCCATCCGGAATATCGGCGGCCTGAACATTTGGAAGGCTCGATAAAATCGTGTGAAGCTGTTTTGCGATATCTCGCTCTTCTTCTTCTCTTGTAAAAGTACCGCCTTTGAGATGCTCTACTTTTTCCATTAATGCTGAAACATCTTCCCCTTTGGATTTCGCAATTCCAATTTCTTTAGATATTTCGTTTCTTTTTTGCTGAATTTGTTGAAGCTCTGTCTGTAGCTCACGACGACGCTCATCAAGTTCAAGAATTTTCTGGGATTGCGGTTCCAGCTTGCGCCGTTTCATCGCCTTGTCAAACGCCGCCGGGTCCTGGCGGATCGCCTTTATATCGTGCATCTCAATCCCTCAATATTTGCTTTATGTCATTTATGAAAGAGCGAAGCGATTGAAGAATCTCGAAAATGTGAAATATGAGATCCTTCGCTTGCGCTCAGGATGACAATCGGGGAAACTATATATAGAAATGAACATGTTACACAAGACTTCGATTGACGGCGTATTGACGCTGATAGAACCGAAATCCCGCTGCCCGCTGGTGTTCGATTCCCCCCATAGCGGCACCCGCTATCCCGCTGATTTCCATTATGCCTGCAGCTTTGACATTCTGGAAAAGGCTGAGGATAAGTTTGTGGATGATTTATTCTCCTCCGCCCCAGATTATGGCGCGGCCCTGCTCTGCGCCGAATTTCCGCGCTCCTATATCGACACCAACCGGTGTGAGAAAGACATAGATCCCGATCTGCTCGATGACCTTTGGCCACATGAAATTGCAACGACCGCGCGCTCCCACGCCGGAATCGGTTTGATCCGCCGCCTCGTGCGCCCCGGCATGCCGGTTTATAATCGTCAACTGACCATTCCGGAAATCCAGCACAGGATAGAACGATATTATCGTCCCTATCATGACACGCTGGAACGGGTCATCGAAAAGACGCATTATGACTTTGGCGCGGTCTGGCATATCAATTGTCACTCCATGCCCAGCGCCGAAAACCAGACGTTTCGCGCCAGCCCGCTCAAGTCAGCCGACTTCGTTCTGGGAGACCGTGATGGCACAACCTGCGACATTGATTTTACGCATTCAATCAGGGACTTCCTGAAAGGTCTTGGATATAAAGTTGCGATCAATGACCCATATAAAGGGGTCGAACTGGTACGCCGTTATTCTGCCCCGGCAACGGGCCGCCATTCGATCCAGATCGAGGTATCGCGAAAGCTTTATCTGGATGAGAAAACGTATAAAAAATCGTTGAATTACAACATATTAAAGAGAGATATTGATAAATTAGTAGAATTTTGCGCCCGTTATGCCGAAGCGCAGCGTCTGCCAATAGCCGCCGATTGATCAAGGACTCGGATCATGCGAATCCTGTACTGGCGTCAGTGGTTGAACATGAAATCTTGACGTCACCGCACTCTTGCTCACCACTATCCCGTGCCATACACCATCCGTAGGCACACCTTTGAAACCATTGATGTGCGCATGAATACTATTGGCGGCGGCTTCGTCATCCAAACGATGGAATGACCATTGAATCGACTCTCCCTCGAATACATCCCCGCGCACAAGCACCCTGTTCAAAGCGACCAGATCGCGGATCCCGACTTCCCAATGGTCGGCATCGAGCCTGCTATAGGATGCCAGCCACGGCCGATTGGGCAAAAATGAAACGGGGCACTCTGCTGACTTGACCCGCAGATAAACCAGATCCCCTTCGATATGAATACCGTTGGTTTGAAGCCAGATTTGCGAAAGGGTCAAAGACTTTTGCACAGCAACAATTTAAAACAACCTGAGATTTTGTCAATTTTTACATAAAGACAGAATTGAATTCCTGCTTCAGGACGGCATCCAATTCCGCCATGCTGATGTGCATGCCAAGGTCGTGCAGTGATGTCACGCCGTAATCAGAAATGCCGCAGGGCACGATCCCGTTAAAATGGCTCAGGTCAGGGTTCACGTTTATGGCAATGCCGTGATAAGTGACCCAGTGGCGAATACGCACCCCGATGGCAGCGATTTTTTTCTCCCCTAAAGGCGTTACAACCCAGATTCCCACGCGGCCTGCCCTGCGCTCCCCCATGACACCAAAATGCGCCAGAGAGCGGATCACCCACTCCTCCAGCTGACAAACATATTTTTTGATATCAGGGGCTTGCTGTCGCTTTTTAAGATCAAGCATCACATAGGCAACCCGCTGACCCGGCCCGTGATAGGTGAATTCCCCGCCCCGCCCCGTTTCAAAAACCGGGAATTGTGGATTGAGGAGGTCTTCGGGTTTGGCGCTCGTCCCGCCCGTGTAAAGCGGTGGATGCTCTAATAACCAAACAAGCTCGTCTGCCGCACCGGACCGAATACCCGCCACCCGCTCCTCCATCAATTTAACGGCAGGTTCGTATTTAACCAATCCGGTTTCCGTGATCCATTCCATGGGCTATCCAAACCAGTTCACCAACAAAAGTGCAAGTTCGAAAAAAGAGCCGTTGACGAGGGAAACGCATTTCTCTAGATATCTTGCATCGCAGCGCAGGGAAGGCTTGCTCCTCCCCCCCGCTTTTGATACGAAACCTCTGTCTTAACGGACAAAATCCGCGGCCATGGCGGAATTGGTAGACGCGCAGCGTTGAGGTCGCTGTGGGAGAAATCCCGTGGAAGTTCGAGTCTTCTTGGCCGCACCATTTTAATCACCCCGGCGGGGTGATATTCATTATCTTGATAGAGGGTTATCATAATGTCCGATGAACTGCGGGACGCAGCTTTAGAGTATCACCGCAATCCGACTCCCGGAAAGATCTCGATCAAACCGACGACACCGCTCGCAACTCAGCGAGACCTTAGCCTTGCCTATTCCCCCGGCGTGGCCGTCCCCTGCCTTGAAATTGAAAAAGACCCGCTAAAAGCGCTCGACTACACATCGCGCGGAAACATCGTCGCCGTTATTTCGAACGGCACCGCCGTTTTGGGCCTTGGCAATATCGGCGCGCTGGCTTCCAAACCCGTGATGGAAGGTAAAGCCGTCCTTTTCAAAAAATTCGCCAACATCGATTCGTTCGATATCGAAGTCGATGAAACGGACATCGACATGTTTGTCGAAACTGTTGCCCGCCTAGAGCCATCGTTCGGCGGAATTAATCTGGAAGACATCAAGGCGCCCGAATGTTTTGAAATTGAACGCCGCCTGCGCGAGCGGATGAAGATTCCGGTCTTCCATGACGACCAGCACGGCACGGCGATCATTGTTTCCGCCGCGTTCCTCAACTGGCTGGAACTGAAAGGCCGCAAGATCACCGATGTGCGCCTTGTGGCGAACGGCGCGGGTGCATCCGCCCTTGCCTGTTTGCATCTTCTACACTCCCTCGGCCTGCCCAAAGATAATATCATCGTCTGTGACCGCAACGGCGTTATCTATAAGGGCCGCGAAGGCGGGATGGATAAATACAAAGCGGAATTCGCGAACGACACCAACGCCCGCACATTGACCGATGCATTGGAAGGCGCGGATATCTTCCTCGGCCTTTCGGGTCCGAATGTTGCCAACGCCGACATGATTTCAAAGATGGCGGATGCACCGCTGATTATGGCGCTGTCGAACCCCACGCCGGAAATCATGCCCGATGAAGCGCGCAAGGGAAAACCCGATGCCATCATCTGCACCGGCCGTTCCGACTTCCCCAATCAGGTGAACAACGTTCTTTGTTTCCCGTTCATTTTCCGTGGCGCGCTCGATGTCGGCGCGACGGCGATCAACGAAGAAATGAAGATTGCCTGCGTGAAGGCTATTGCCGCCCTCGCCCGCAAAGAAGCAACGGATGAAGTTATTTCCACCTATTCCGGCGAATCGCTGGAATTCGGTCCGGATTACATGATCCCCAAACCGTTCGATCCGCGTTTGATTACCGAGGTGACGATCGCCGTGGCCAAGGCCGCGATCGAATCCGGCGTGGCCGTCCGCCCAATCGAAGACTGGGATGCTTATAAACAAAAGCTCCAGCAATATTTCGCCCGCTCCACCATGGCGATGCGTCCGATTTTCGCACGCGCCAAGAAAAACAAGAAACGCGTCGTCTATTGCGAAGGCGAAGAAGATCACGTCCTGCGCGCCGTACAGATGACGATTGACGAAGGCGTTGCCCATCCGGTCGTGATTGGCCGTCGCGAAGTCGTTGATGTCCGCGTCCGCCGCCTGCGCCTGCGCATGGAAATCGATAAAGATTTCGAACTCGTCGATCCGCAGAACGATCCGCGTTACAAATCCTATTGGGAAACCTATCACGGCCTGATGGAGCGCAATGGCGTGACCCCCGCGGTTGCCAAGCTCGTGGTCCGCACACAACCGACCGTGATCGGCGCTTTGATGGTCCAGATGGGACAGGCGGATGCGGTCGTTTGCGGTTGCATCGGTGACTTCCATGATCATCTTGGGCACATCAAAGATATCATCGGTCTGAAACCCGGTGTTGAAACGGCGGCCGCCCTGCGCGCACTCATCGTCCCCAAAGGCACCTATTTCGTATGCGACACGCATGTGAACCCGAACCCGAGCATTTCGCAAATATCTGAAATGACCATTATGGCCGCCGAAGAGATCAAGCGTTTTGGCATCACGCCAAAAGTCGCCCTTCTCTCCCACTCCAATTTCGGATCGCATAAGGATGGCTCGGCCTATAAAATGCGCTGCGCCACCATCGATATCAAACAACGTGCGCCGGAACTGGAAATCGATGGCGAAATGCATGCCGATACGGCCCTGTCCGAAACGGTGCGCAAGCAATTGATGCCCAATTCCACGCTGACCGGTGAAGCAAATCTTCTGATCATGCCGAATCTTGAGGCCGCAAATATCTCCTTCAACATGCTGAAAATCCTCGGCGAAGGCGTGCCGGTCGGCCCGATTCTGCTGGGCGTTTCCAAACCCGCTTATATTTTGACGCCATCGGTTTCGGCGCGTGGTATATTAAATGTGTCGGCCATCGCCTGCGTCGCGGCGCAGGTGCGCGAAGAAGAACTGGGGCATGAGGGAACGCAAAATGCCGCATGATGTTTTTACATTGAACGGGGACGAGGATGAGCGAAGTCACACCACCTCTTTCCCCATCGGAAAGAGATGCTGAAACTACCAGTGAACTTCTGGAGGAGATGGCCGAAGAAGGCTTCTCTCTCTCCGACGAACGCATCTCCGCTATTCGCGCCGCCATCATCGATGGGGACCTCGAAACCTTAAAATCGCTCTTGGCCGAACTGGGCGAAGCCGATATGGCGGACCTCTTTCACAAGATCGAACCTGCCGTCCGCCACGAATTCTTCGAAAAATACAGTGACCTCGTCCCGCCTTATGTGTTCCTGCACCTCGACGGCGAACTTCGCGAAGACATTCTGGAAGACATGCCGCCCGCCGACATCGCGCGCATTATTTCAGACCTTGATTCCGATGACGCGCTGGAAATGATCGTTGATCTTGATCCGCTCTTTCAGAAGGCGATCTTGCAAAAACTTTCGGCAAAAAACCGTCTCGCCCTTGAAGAGGGGTTGAGTTATCCGGAAGACTCCGCGGGCCGTCTGATGCAACGGGAGTATGTTGCGATCCCGCAATTCTGGACAGTCGGCAAAACGATTGATTACCTGCGGGCCGCCGCGGATGAACTCCCCGATGAATTCTATGACCTGATCATCATCGACCCGATGTATCATGTGGTGGGTGAAATCCCGCTCAACAAACTTGTCCGTGCCAAGCGCTCGGAAAAAATCGACTCACTGTCTTTGGAAGACATTCACATCATCCCGGCGACGATGGACCAGGAGGAAGCAGCCCACCTCTTCCGCCGCGAAGGGATCGGCTCCGCCCCTGTCGTGGATGACGATGGCCGCCTGATCGGGGTCATCACGATTGACGACGTTATCGACGTTATCGATGAAGAGGCCGAAGAAGACATCCTGAAAATGGCCGGGGTGGAAGAAGGTGACCTTTACCGTGCCGTTCTGGAAACCAGCTTGTCACGCTCCCGCTGGCTTGCCGTCAATCTGATCACCGCTTTTGCCGCGGCCGCCGTGGTGTCGATGTTCGGTGCGACGATCGAAAAGGTCGTGGCGCTCGCGGCCCTTATGCCCATCGTTGCCGGAATGGGCGGCAATGCGGGCACACAGGCCCTCACCGTTTCCGTGCGTGCGATTGCGATGCGCGAACTATCCAGCACCAACGCCCGCCGGACGATTATCAAGGAAGGGCTGGTCGGCCTGATCAATGGCTGTATTTTCGCGGCCCTTGTCGGCACCATCGCCGGGCTGTGGTTTCAGGATATTATCCTTGGCGTTGTCATCGCGATGGCCCTTATTATCAATTTGCTCTCGGCCGGGGTATTCGGCGCGGGCATTCCCATCATGCTCGATAAATTCGGCCTCGATCCTGCGATATCTTCCTCGATCTTCCTGACGACAATCACGGATTGTGTGGGGTTCTTCGCCTTCCTCGGCCTTGCCACAGTTCTGCTGCTTTAAACGGTCCTAAAAACGGGAAAAACATTGAGAAACCCGCCGAATTCCTTTAAATCTCCTCAAATCGACACACTTCGGACAATTTCCAGCAGTAATTGATCATGGCAAAAAGCGGCAAAAAGAAAACATCTTCAAAAAAGAAGCAGCAGGAGAGCTCACTTATGGGCACGATGATCAAAAGCGCGGTTAAATGGGGATTTGTTTTGGCCTTGTGGGGCGGGATCATCCTTGCCATCACGCTGGCGTGGTTCGCGCGTGAACTGCCGACCATCACCGAATCCATGGTCTTCGAACGCCGCCCCACCATCATCATCAAGGCGAATGACGGCACGATTATTGATCGCTACGGCGACATCAAAGGCGAAGTTGTTTCGGTGGATGAATTGCCACCCCATGTTATCAACGCCATTCTTGCAACCGAAGACAGACGTTTCTACAGCCATTTCGGTCTCGATCCCATCGGTATAGCCCGCGCCTTTACGGTCAATGTCGTCCGCGGCGGCTATGCGCAAGGCGGATCCACCATCACGCAACAGCTTGCCAAAAACCTGTTCCTGTCACGCGAACGCACATTGAAGCGTAAAATCCAAGAGGCCATGCTTGCGGTCTGGCTGGAAACCAAACTTTCCAAAGATGAAATTCTAAGCGCCTATTTGAACCGCGTTTACCTCGGCTCCGGGGCTTATGGTATCGATGCCGCCGCCCGTATTTACTATGATAAGCCCGCAACGCAACTTTCTGTACGTGAGGCCGCAACGCTCGCAGGCCTTTTAAAAGCACCTTCGCGTTATTCGCCCAATTCAAACCCCAGCCTGTCGGCCCAGCGCACAAAGGTTGTTCTGGCCGCCATGCTGGATGCGGGTTTCCTTGAAAAGGCGGAGTTCGAGCGCCTTTCCAAATTGCCACCGCCACCGAAAAAACCGTCCAGTGGCGACACCATCCGCTATTTCACCGACTATATTGTCGGACAAGTGGAA
This sequence comes from uncultured Alphaproteobacteria bacterium, assembly GCA_946481075.1. The sequence goes on along the minus strand of CAMLMC010000001.1, from coordinate 152,470 downwards.
GATTTGATTGGCGTCCCTGAAAACGACATCATCGTTGAGACGACGCTCGATCGCGATGTTCAGGCCTCGGCGGAATCCGCCATCATCAAAACGATTGAAGATAATAATAAGGACCGCGATGTCAGCCAAGGCGCCGCCGTGGTAATGAGCCTTGATGGCGCAATTGTCGCGATGGTAGGCGGCAAGGATTACGGCCAGTCTGAATACAACCGCGCCACGAACGCCCTGCGCTCTCCGGGTTCTTCTTTCAAACCGCTTGTTTATTTGAGTGCATTGGAACACGGTTGGAATCCCAATAGCGTTATTACCGATGCACCAATTTCGATTAATGGCTACAAACCGCAAAATTACGGCGGGGAATATTTCGGCGAAATTACATTGACCGAAGCATTGACCAGATCGCTCAACACCGTCTCCGTTCAACTGGCCCACGATGTCGGCCCAGCCGAAATTATTTCCCTGGCGCGTCGTCTTGGCATCACCGCCAATCTCGAACCGAACCTCAGCCTTGCCCTTGGCGCGAACGGCGTGCCGATGGTTGAAATGGTTACGGCCTATGCCACGCTCGGCCGTGGTGGTGTGGCGGTTGAACCATTTGCCATCATCGCTATCAAGAGCACGGACAACCATGTGCTTTACGAACAACCCAAGGAACGCGATGCGCGGCAGGTTGTCTCGCGCGGCTATGTCTACCAGCTTACCGGCATGATGCGCTCTGTCGTTCAATATGGTACGGGTCAGGCCGCGCAGGGGCCGTATGTCTCCGCGGGTAAGACCGGAACATCCCAGGATTTCCGCGATGCATGGTTTATCGGGTTTACAGATAAATACGCCGCCGCCGTCTGGTTCGGAAATGATGATAACTCCCCCATGAAACGCGTTACGGGCGGTCTTCTGCCTGCCCCTGTCTGGCGCTCTATCATGACGACGGCCTCTTCCAAACCTGCAAAAAGTTACTACGCCATTCGCGATGTCCAGTCCGATTTCAATTTCAATGATCTGATCGGCCGTATTATGGGGTCGGAAGAAAACCCGATGGAAGGATCAATCCCCGCTCCTGCCAGCAAGGGCTTCTCCCCGTCCGAACGGGAAGAGATCAAATTCAACGATTAGACGCGAATAATTTCGACGGGCGGGCTGTAATGTCCGCGGATGCCGGTCAGGCTTTCTTCGCCGATTGAATTCCAATGGTCGTTGATCGCGATCGTGCCCGCACAAGGCGCGCCGACATTCCATCCCATATGTGTCATCGCACGGTCAACATAATCAAGATAAGATTCCGGAAATGCCCTGCGCGGCGCCCGAAGCCCCATATTGACCAGGGTTTTGGCAACAACCGCGTCATTCATATCCAGCATGTCTGACGTAAACTGTATTGCGGAAAGGATTTTAATGTCCATCACGCTGCTGGGGACAAGGCGCATATGTTTCATGAAGCGCGCATAAATCTCCATATCCGTTGCATCCCGGTCTTGCAGCGACGGCATGGGCAGGCTGAACAATGTGACATCATACGCGTATTTATTATCATTCGCTTTGAGTGTCGCTTCCGTCATGGCAAACCTCCTTGCTCTGACATCAACTCTCTCTTGCAAACATTAATGGAATCTTAAAGGTTCCGGCCTAACCCTTTGAAATACAGCGAAAACAACATGAAGAATAAACGCTAAGGTCTTGGAATTGCGGCAACTGCCAACTTATCCACACGCTCGTTCTCGATATGACCGTCATGCCCACGGACCCAGACGAATTTGACCTTATGCACCTGCAAAAGCGAATCGATTTGCTTCCACAAATCCTGATTCTTGATGCGGTCCGGCCAGCCTTTCGCCTTCCAGCCTTTCATCCATTCCGTGACGCCTTTTTGCACATACTGGCTATCGGTATAGAGCGTGACCGTGCTTGGCTTCTTCAAGGCAGAAAGGCCTTCAATCACCGCCTGCATTTCCATGCGGTTGTTGGTGGTGAGAACCTCTCCACCGCTCAATTCCTTCTCGGTGCTCTTATAACGGAGAAGAACGCCCCAGCCGCCGGGGCCGGGATTGCCGCTACACGCCCCATCGGTGAAAATCTCGATACTCATACCTGAAACCTTTGCTGGAAATAACGCAGGCGTTTTTCAAAAACGAGAGGGTCATGCGGCTTCATCATCTTGTCAGGCGTCCATGCCAGTCTTTCTTCCAGACGCGATGTCAAAAACCGCAAAGATCCGGCGCGCAGCAAAACCGGCATCGCCGCGTTCTCTTCAATACCAAGGGGGCGAATAATATTATAGGCATCGACCATTGCCTGCATACGCATCTCATCGAATTCATTATCCTGATCGAAACACCAGGCATTGATGGCAATCGCAAGATCATACGCAAAGAGATCATGGCAAACGAAATGAAAATCGATAACGCCTGTCACTTCACCGTTTTTGAAGAACACATTGTCCGGAAAGAAATCCGCATGGATGGCACCGGATGGAAGACGGGATGGATAGCGTTCCGATATCCATTCAAGCTCATCCATGACCAGTTTTTGCATGCCATCCTTAATGGTGTCCATCTCAGCGCCCATAGCATTGCCCCAGTCGCGCCAACGTTGAAGGCCGAAATGGTTGGCGGCCGTCTTTTCTATCTTTCCCCCTGCCAGATGCATCTTCGCCAGCACCGCACCGGCTTTGGCGCATAGATGGGCGTTGAGCATGCCAGCATGGCCGCCCTCGCCTTGCAGGAAAGAATAAATGGCGGCTGGCCGGCCCATGAGTTCCCCAAGAACATGGCCATCTTTTCGCGGCAATGTCTTTGGCACAGGCACGCCTTCACGTTCCAGCACAACGGCATAATCAACGTAATGGGGAATATCCTGTGCATGGACACGGTGCGGTTCAAAGAGAGTGAGAATATATCGGTCGCGATCCGTAAACAGGTGATAATTGGTGTTGCTGACCCCTTGTTCGATCCCTTCATGGCGGACGAGCGCGCCTATATCATAGGAACGCAGAAATTGTTCTAAATCTTCCTTGGAAACTTTTGTATAAACGGCCATTGGGCTAGCATGGCCAAGGAATGGCGCAAATTCAAGCCACTTTCTCTTCCGATTCCCGCAATATGCGCGGAATATTGAAAACAACGTTTTCCTGCGTGATGGCCACTTCGACCAACGTCACATCGAAACGCGATTTCAGGGCATCGATGACTTCGTTGATAAGAACATCGGGCGCGGATGCCCCGGCGGTCAGACCCAACGTTTTAATATTGTCAAACCATGCCCAGTCTATATCCGACGCACGTTGTACCAGCATGGCCTTTTCACAGCCATATGCCACACCGACTTCGACCAGACGATTGGAATTTGACGAGTTCGGTGCACCAATCACCATTAATGCGTCACATTTGGGCGCGATTTCCTTGACTGCGGCCTGACGATTTGTGGTGGCATAGCATATGTCCTCGCGGCCCGGGCCGATGATCGCAGGGAATTTTTGCTTGAGCGCGGCAACAACATCCGCCGTGTCATCAACCGAAAGCGTCGTCTGTGTGCAAAAAGCCAGCGGCGTATCGGCCGGTATATCAAGAGCGGCAACATCATCCACTGTTTCAATCAGGACCACGGCGCCCGCGGGCAATTGCCCCATCGTACCGATAACTTCGGGATGCCCCGCATGCCCAACCAGAATGATTTTGCGGCCAAGCTCATAATGTTTTTCCGCCTCTTTATGCACCTTGCTAACCAGGGGGCATGTGGCATCGATGTAAAACATCTCCCGCTCTTTGGCATCGGCGGGAACGGATTTCGGAACGCCATGCGCCGAAAAAACCACCGGGCGTCCATCATCGGGAATTTCGGATAATTCTTCTACAAATACCGCGCCCTGTGCGCGCAAGGATTCCACAACGAATTTATTATGGACGATTTCATGACGGACATAGACCGGGCGACCATATTTTTCGATGGCCTTTTCGACAATCTGGATGGCACGGTCCACGCCTGCGCAGAAACCGCGCGGCGCCGCCAGATAGAGCGTCAGGGGAGTTTTTTCCATACGAAGCTATATAGCGGATGGCCACGGTAAAATCCATGCCAAAAACCTTGTAAGGCGCCCGCAGATCACATATCTTTACACTTATGATTTTCTGGCGTTTTTCCCTGATATTGCCGATCGTTATGCTGGGTGGTTGCGTAACCATAAGCGGCCTGAAACAGGACATCGCCAACAGCTATAATTCCGTGACAGGCTATATCGCCAAAATGGTCGACCCTGTGAAGGAAGCCAAGAAACAACTCCCCATCTATGATGGTGTGTGCCCGGCGGCCAGTGTCCGTCCCGATCTTGCCCGTTTGGTCGATTTTGCAAGTGAAGAAAACCCCGTCGCCGGCAATATCTCTTCGGAAGTCTGGATTACCGGCATACGCAATATATGCCGCGTTGAAGGTGAAAGCCTCGTCATGCAAATCGATATCGCACTCGCGGGGAAAACTGGCCCGAAGGGGCGTATTAAACCGAACGACCAGCCTAACTTTGCCTATCCCTATTTTGTGGCCGTGACCGATGCACAGGGGAATGTCTTATCGAAAGAAATATTCGCGGCGACGTTGTCATACGGCCGCAGCCAGAATGAAACCCAGGGCACCGAAAGCATATTTCAGAACATGCCATTCCCCGATACGGCATCCGGTGAAGTGTTCAATGTGGTACTGGGGTTTCAGTTAAGCGATGTTCAATTGGGATATAACAACCGCACGCCTGCCGTCCCCGTTTCACACAATCAATAATCAGGATTGAACAACCAGCCGCAAACGCTTTACCGACTGGGATATCTGGCGCCTTAATGTATATAAAACGGAAACGACCCCTCCCGCCAATGATTTGCTGCCACCGCGTTTGTCCACGGCCTCTGCTGTTTCCATGACTCCGAAATAAACATGATAAGGCGTGGTCGCGGGCATATAATCCGTGACGGGCGTGAAATCACGTTCCAGCCACTCTGACCAAAACCCCCTTTCCTGCATATAGCGCTCGTTGAATACGCGGATCATTTCAAAGACGCGATCCTTGATCGCCTGACGGTCGGGCGCGGTGTTGAGCATCAGGACATTCGCTTTCAGGGCCTCGCAGAAAGGCCAGATACGTTTTGTTGGGGCAATGACCGCGCCGCGCTCGTCGACTACATCATATATACCGCCATGATCGTGGTCCCATCCCGACCGGTTGGCGTTTTCAAGAAGATGAAGCGCGATCACATCATGCCGGGAACTATCCCCATGCGCGGCCCCGTGTTTTTTCAAAAGCCACACCCATTCAAAGGCATGGCCGGGTTCAACCTTATGCCCTTCTGCCGGATGAAGAGACAGATCGTCGTTGAAAAATTCACGCACGACGTGATTGTGCGTGTCATAGAAATACCGCGCAAACAATTCTACAATTTCATCCGCCATGGAAAGATAGGCGGAATCGCCCCATGTTTCATAGGCAAACAGGCATGCTTCCAAAAGATGCATATGCGGGTTTTGACGCCGCATTTTTTGCATGGGCCTTCCCTCATCTCCCACGGCTTCGGCAAAACCCGGCAAACCTGGAATGCGGAACTTGTCATTTATAAAAGCCAAAACCTGCATCGCCAGATCTTTGGCCCTTGCGTCCTGATTGACACGGTAATAATGCGAAAAGGAAAAAATAACGAAGGCCAGCGCATAAAGATCGCTATGGCGGTCTTTGACATTCCCGGAATCATCAATCGAAAACCACCAATGTCCGGCTTGCGCATGATGATAGCGCTCTACTATGAATTCAAATTGGTTGCGTACCGATACATTGCTCTTTTGATTGTGTGCGGCCCAATGACTATAGATCGACAGCTGCCTGCACTGGCTGACCAATCGGCGCTGCCCCGTCAGGATAGGCTTGAAATTGCGATTCAGGCGCTCGTAATACCCGCCAAGGGTGCGGTCTGTAAACGCGTCATGCCATTTGGGCACCCAGCGTTGTATAAGCCGCACCTGCAAAGAATCGATATGGGATGAAAGACCGCCTGCCATGGTTGGAATTTATACCATAAGGGCAGACAAATTCGAAGCCACGAAAACTATTGTTTGACGCCGAAACGACGGGCGGAATCCTGCGAATGGTCCAACGGCGGCGCCATCGCAATGATGGAATCAAAGGACGGCATGCGGGCGGCATCACCATGGTCTTCGTAATGCCGTATACGCTTTTCAAGAAGCTCCCGGTCATAAGCGCGCATTGCGTTATCGGTGCGCAGGATTTCCAGATGCTGAATCAGCCGTTGATGGGCCCTTTGAATCTGTTCGCCTCTTTGCACATGGGATTCACGGCGCGTTCTGTTGTCCTCGTCCATTTGCAAAAGCGCCGCCTCCTGTTTTGGAATGGAAAGGACTTTGTCTGCGTCGTTTCCGGCAAGCGCAAAAAAACCACGATAGGCGGCTTGCTTCAATGCCCCCTCTTCTCTGCTACCGGCCCAATCAAGCAGGGCTTTCGCGCGATGTAGCTCCGGCACGGTTTCAATCATCCGGCGGATTTTCTGCAATTCGAGTTTCGGTTTGATAATCGATGCTGCGTAATCAATCTCCGCACGCTCTTCGGCCGCCTCCATTTCCGCCATCGCATAATCGAATTCGGCGGTCTTTTCGGCGATGTCCTTTGCCGCCTCGCGCTGACGCTCGCTTACGATTTCGCGTCCCCAAGCGGCAATCTGCGCCTTGGAGGGGGTGGCGCGTTTCTGGCGAGGCCGAGGACTCTTGTCATGCCCCCCGTTCAGGGTGATATAATCGTTTTCTTTGTGGCGCTCAGGTTGCATGGCAAACTCTTTCTTCTAACAACGAATTGCTAACGCATCGCGACCACGCAAAACAAATTTGGGAGTTTTCTCTATTGAAAACAAGCATTTACACAAACGAAGCCGGATTGGCGCATGACACGGGTTTTTCGCATCCGGAACGGATTGACCGCCTTCGCGCCGTTTACGAAGTGCTGGAACAAAAACCGTTTTGTGACTGGCCGCAAATCAAAGCTGGCCTCGCATCGCAAGATCAAATTCTTCTCGCGCATCCTTATCATTACATTGAACGCCTTCGGGATTCAGTTCCCGACAAGGGACACAAATCAATTGACGACGACACGATTGTATCACCGGGATCGTGGGATGCCGCCCTTCATGCGGCGGGGGCGGTTTGCGCAGCGGTTGACGATGTCATAACAGACAAAACGACCCGTGCATTCTGCCCCATAAGGCCCCCCGGCCATCACGCCGAACCTACCCATTCGATGGGGTTTTGTCTGTTCAACAATATCTTTATCGGCGCACGCCATGCGCAGGAAAAACATGGCATCGAAAAAATAGCCATTGTCGATTTCGACGTTCATCACGGCAACGGTACAGATACCATGACGCGCCATCATGACGGATCGATCCTGTTTATTTCAACGCATCAATATCCCTTATGGCCCATGACGGGGCTTGAAATGGACAATGATGAAAATGTCATGAACTTCACCCTGCCGCCGGAATCAGGGTCCGATAAATTCCGCGCGCTGTATCAGAAAAACGTCCTCCCCGCCCTTGACCGGTTCAAACCGGATTTGCTGATGATCTCGGCAGGCTTTGATGCGCACAGGCTGGACCCGCTGGCGCAACTCAATCTGGAAACGGAAGATTTCGACTGGGTGACGCGCGAATTATGCGCCGTGGCGGATCGTCATTGCGGTGGGCGCGTGGTGTCGGTGCTGGAAGGCGGCTATAACCTCGACGCCCTGCGGGAATGCGTGACTGTTCACCTAAAGGCTCTGGCCGGTCTTTAATTGACCGGACTTCCTTCATGGAGCTGCTCCATAATCTGGCGATGCACCTGATTTTCATGGATTTTCGCCCGGGTTCTTCGGATGCGCCAGGCCAGGAGGCTCAGGTCCTTGAGATCTGGCGTATTGCTCATATGGGACAAAGTCTGGTTCATGGAGATGCTCCTTCCTTTAGAATTTCCATATGTTAATATTATACCCCCAACCCGCCCCCATTAGTTTTGCAAAGATCGGGGTTCTGCCTTGTGAATCCGGCGCAACTGGACTATAGTCCCGTGGCACCAAAAAACGGCAGGAACGAACAATCGTGGCAAATACGGCAAACCTCGAAAATCTAAGCTTTGAGAAGGCGTTAGCTGAACTTGAAGTCATCGTTCGTGACCTTGAAAGCGGCAAGGCGCCGCTGGAAGAATCGATTGCATCCTATGAGCGTGGAATTGCCCTGAAAACCCATTGCGAAAAGAAGCTGGCCGAAGCCCGCCTGAAAATCGAAAAAATCAGCCTGAGCCCCGATGGCTCGCCCAAAACAGAACCCTTCGACATCGAATAGAGAGAGTGGAGAACAAGACATGGCCCCATCACCAAGAGAGGCATCCGAAGGCCTGCAAGAAGCCCTGCAGGAATGCGTGATCGCCGTCAATAAAACCATGTCGCGCCTGCTCCCCGAAACGGATCTGGCCGAAGACCGCCTGTATCAGGCGATGCGCCATGGCGTTCTGTCCGGCGGAAAACGCCTGCGCCCCTTCATGGTGATGCAATCGGCCAAGATGTTCAATGTGGACCCCGCCCGTGCGCGCCGTGTTGCCGCCGCGCTTGAATTTGTTCACTGTTATTCTCTCATCCATGATGACCTTCCGGCGATGGATAACGCCGACCTTCGTCGTGGGGTGCCAACAGTCCATGTTCGTTATGATGAAGCGACAGCAATCCTTGCCGGCGACTCCCTGCTCACCCTCGCCTTTGAAATTCTGGCCGATCACGACACGCACCCGGACCCAAATGTCCGTGTCGAACTTGTGCGCAAGCTGGCCGAGGCCTCAGGCCCGCAAGGTATGTGCGGCGGTCAGATGCTCGATTTGATCGGCGAGCACGAAGAATTCGACCTTGGGACCATTTCCCGCATGCAGCGCATGAAAACCGGCAAGCTGATGGCCTTCGCCTGTGAGGCCGGTGCCATTCTCGGCAAGGCGGACGAACCGCATAAAAAGGCGCTCGTCAATTACGCCTATGACCTCGGCCTTGCCTTTCAGGTGACGGACGATATTCTGGACGTGGAATCGCCAACCTCCCTAACCGGCAAACCCGCCAATCAGGATGAAAAGGCCGGAAAATCGACGTTCGTTTCCACGATGGGGAAAGAACAGGCCAAGGCGCGCGCAGAAATGCTGGCGGCCCAAGCCTGCCGCCACCTGAAGGTCTTCAATGGCCGCGGTGACATGTTCGAGGAACTGGCGAATTACGTTCTGGAACGCAGGGCTTAATCGCCTCGCGTTGCATACCCCGGCTTGACCGGCATTGATCGATTTAAGGTTAATATTTCAGCGTTTATCAAGAAGCGGCAAGATTCTGTAACTTTTCTTTGATCTGCCATATTTACCCGCTATAAGTACCCGCTATGGCCCAAACCCAAGAGAAGCAGCAAGGCACACAGCCATCCCAAACACCACTTCTAGACCGGATCGATGATCCGGCGGCGATGCGCGACCTTTCTGTTGAAGAGCTAAAGCAACTGGCCGATGAACTCCGCCGCGAAACCATCGATGCCGTTTCGGTCACGGGCGGCCATCTGGGCGCGGGGCTAGGCGTGATCGAACTCACCGTCGCCATCCACGCCGTGTTCAACACGCCGGATGACCGCCTGATCTGGGATGTAGGGCACCAGGCCTATCCGCATAAAATTCTCACCGGTCGCCGTAACCGCATCCGCACGCTTCGCATGGGCGGCGGGCTGTCGGGGTTCACAAAACGCAGCGAAAGCGAATATGACCCGTTCGGTGCCGCGCACTCTTCCACCTCCATCTCCGCAGGTCTTGGCATGGCCGCTGCGCGTGACTTGGCAGGTGGCAACAACCATGTCATCGCGGTGATTGGTGATGGCTCTATCTCTGCCGGCATGGCCTATGAGGCGATGAACAATGCCGGCGCGCTCAAAAGCAAGATGATCGTCATTCTCAATGACAACAACATGTCGATCGCCCCGCCCGTCGGCGCGATGAGCGAACACCTTACGAACCTTGTTTCCAGCAAACCGTATTTAAGCGCGCGCGATGCCGCCAAGAAACTGGCGAACCTGCTGCCGACACCGATCAAGAACGCCGCCAAGCGCGCGGAGGAAACAGCGCGCGCAGCCTTGGGCGGCGGGACTCTCTTCGAAGAGCTTGGCTTTTATTATATCGGCCCTGTCGATGGCCATGATCTCGACCACCTCGTCCCCCTTCTCAAAAACATCCGCGACAATCATCCGGACGGCCCTGTTTTGATCCATGCGATCACGAAAAAGGGCAAAGGATATGCGCCAGCGGAAAGCAGCGCCGACAAAATGCATGGCGTCACGAAATTCGACGTCGTGACAGGCGATCAATACAAGGCGAAATCGAACGCGCCCTCCTACACCAAAGTTTTCGCGCAAAGCCTGATTGCCGAAGCACGGGCGGATGATAAAATCGTCGCCATCACGGCGGCGATGCCATCCGGCACAGGGCTGGATCTCTTCGGTTACGAATTCCCGGACCGTACCTATGATGTCGGGATTGCCGAACAACATGGCGTGACTTTTGCCGCCGGTATGGCGACAGAAGGATACAAACCGTTCGTGGCCATCTATTCCACTTTCCTGCAACGCGCTTATGACCAGATCGTGCACGATGTGTCTTTGCAAAATCTTCCCGTTCGCTTTGCGCTGGACCGCGCCGGTCTGGTCGGTGCGGACGGTGCGACCCATGCGGGATCGTTCGATATCGCCTATCTCGGCTGTCTGCCTAACATGGTGTTGATGGCGCCAAGCGATGAGGCCGAATTGATGCATATGGTGTCAACCGCGGCGGCCTATGATGAAGGCCCTATCGCCTTCCGTTATCCGCGTGGCGAAGGCGTTGGCATTGATCTGCCGGAACGTGGCAGCATGCTTGAAATTGGCAAAGGCCGCATCGTGCGTGAAGGCACCGATGTCGCCATTCTATCATACGGTACAAGGTTGCAGGAATGCTTGATGGCCGCCGATATACTGGAGCAAAAGACTATCAGCATCACAGTCGCCGATGCGCGGTTTGCCAAACCGCTGGATGAAGATTTGATCCGCCGCCTCGCGCAAAACCACCGCATGATCCTGACGATCGAAGAAGGTTCTGTCGGTGGCTTTGGTTCATATGTGATGCATGCCCTGAGCCATCAGGGATTGCTGGATTCGGGCAAACTAAAAGTCCGCGCCCTGCATCTGCCCGACCTGTATCAGGACCATAATGCGCCGGACAAACAATATGAAGAGGCCGGATTGCGCGCAAAACATATTGCGCAAACCATCCTGTCCGCCTAGCATACACGCGATATGACCCCACAGCGCCCCACCATCGTTTTGTTCGACATGGATGGCACCACCGTGCGCCACATCAATCCGCGCGTTCTGGGCCTTCTGGAACGGATCGACGATGCGATGTTCAAGATGAGCCTTTGGTTCAATCGCAAAAAGCCAGCGCCTGATTTTACCGCCGATCTTGAAAAAAAGCCGCGCCTCCTCGTCCACCGCGCCCTTCATAAATTCCGCCGCAAACCGATCGATCAGATCGTCCAGCCATGCCCCGGCATTTACACCGTTCTTGGATTGCTGGATGAAGCCGGCATCCCCATGGGAATCGTCAGCAATGGCCTTGGCAAAGGTTATGGCCACGACATTCTTGAAAAATTCTCTCTGTCGCATTTCTTCAAGGCTCAGATATTCCGCGAGGATATCCAACGGTCAAAACCGGACCCGGATCCCATACTGCGCGCCCTAGCAAAAATGGATGTGCCTGTTACAACAAAAGATGTGATCTGGTATATCGGGGACCGGCATAAGGATGTTGTCGCGGCGCTGGCGGCGGACCATGTGTTGTCGGCAAAGGTCATTCCCTATGCCTATGGTTTGAAGGCCTCTATCGCCATTCTCGAAAAAGGCCAGCACCCCGACCAAATCATCATGAATTACGCTGATTTTGCGACGAAGATCATGCCCGTCGTGCGTGCCCCTCGCCTTTAATTTTTGATGGTTTTCAAACGCGGATCATACGCCTGAAAAGGCCCCATACGGTCGATCGCATGCATATTCTGGATCGCCGGCATAACGGGGGCAAACATTCCCGCATTCAAACGCAGAATTTCGGACACGCTCGCCTGACGGTTGACCAGCATCATCATCTGTTCGAACGGTGACAACGGTTTGGGCAAAGGAATAACATTCAAATCATGACGATCCTTACGTCCCAATTCGCGTGCAGCATAATCAAGCGCATCATCAAGCCCGCCAATGTCATCGACCAGGCCGTTCTTGATCGCCTGAGACCCGGTCCACGCGCGGCCCTTCGCAACCTCCCTGACTTGTTCCGGCTTCATGCCACGGCCCTTTGCCACGCGCTCAAGAAAACCATCATAGGTTTCATCGATCGCTGCATTGATGCGTGCCATGTCGCCCTCATCAAACGGCTCGTTGACAGACCACATGTCGGATCTCTCACCCCAGCGTACGCTATCCCAGTTGATGCCGAGTTTTTCCCACAACCCTCCCAGCTGAAATTTCCCCATCACAACACCGATTGATCCGGTGAGCGTCGATGGCAACGCAAAGATGCGGTCTGCATCGACAGAAACCCAATAGCCGCCGGATGCCGCAACGGGCCCCATGGAAACGATGACTTTCTTGCCCTCTTCCTTGGCGCGGACAATCGCGCGGCGAATGGTTTCCGATGCGCTCGGTGACCCGCCGGGACTATCGACCCGCACGACAATCGCCTTGATGTTCTCATCGTCGGTCGCCTCGTGAATGGCATCGGCGATGTAATCGGATGTTGCAAAACCGGGTTCGGGGTTGCTGCCAGAAACGATCTGCCCATGGATGTTAACCAGGGCGATATCAGTTGCGCCTGCCGCCGGGCGCTGTTTCCTGAATGAATCGTAATAATCCTCAACAGGGACCAGCGGTAATTCATCATAGGTTTTATCGCCGCGCATTTCATCGACCAGAACATCCGGATAATCGAGACGGTCGATCAAACTGAACTTCAATGATTCAGGCCCGGTCAAAAGCCCTTTATCGATCAAATCCTCGACAACATTTTGATCGAGCCTACGGTCCGCGGCGATATCATTCACGATCATCGCCGATATCTCGTTCAATATCGATGAAATCGCCTCGCGGTTTTCGGGCGACATTTGGTCGTTCGTGAAATTCTCCATCGCGGATTTATATTCCTCGCGCTGCACGAACTGTGCCTCAACGCCAAGCTTATCCAAAGCGTTCTTGGCATAGGGCATTTCCATCGATATACCGGTGATGCTGAGCATACCCACAGGCTGCATCCATATCTGTTCAAAGGCAGAGGCGAAGTAATACGCGCCCATACCGCTACCAAGGTCGGTGAAAGATGCCGTATATATATGCGCGTATTTACCGGACTCTCGGAATGATTTTACCGCCGTGCGCAACTCCTGAATATGCGCCAGTTCAATCCCGGCGCTATCAAGCGATACAAGAATTCCCTGTACGCGCTTGTCATCTTTTGCCTTGTCCAGCACAGAGATAAACTGGTGCACGGTTAAAGATTGCGCTGCAAACGGATCGATAAAGGATGCGGCCATTTCGCTTTCACGGATTCCGTTTTCCACATTGAACACAAGGATCATGTCTTGCGGCAAGGGTTTATGCGTGCCGGATGATACGAACAGGCCAAGGATAAAAGACAGGATGATTGTAAACAAAACGAACCCGCCGATCACGGTCGCCGTTCGCTTGAAAATTTTGACAACCATCGCCGGAAAATTCCAACGCTTGCCGCGAATTTGCCGCGTGCGCGGCGACGGTTTGTAAAAAAAGGAACCCATCTGGCGTTTCATATGATTGTCACCGCTTGTTGGCTGTTTGCCCTCATTTTACAAGGCCCCGCCATAATGTCACGCGGGAACTTGGGCGCACGCCCTGTTGTTGGATGGGGAAACAAAGGAGATGGGACCATGTCCAAAGGAAGCAAGGAATCCTATACCGCCAAGCAAAAGCGCAAGGCACAGCATATCGAAGACAGTTATGAATCCCGCGGCGTTTCGCATGCGGAGGCGGAAGAACGTGCCTGGCGCACGGTGAACAAGCAGGACGGCGGCGGTAAGAAGAAACGCTAGGTTTTAGAATTCTTCGCCGGAGACAACCTGCTCGGCGGCATTGATAAAGGTCGCTAGCTCGATGTCTTTCTCGCTCACACCGCCTTCATCATGGGTGGAGAGCCTGATTTCGACCTTATTATAAACATTCGACCATTCGGGATGATGGTCCATTTGATCGGCCTCCACCGCAATGTCTTCCATAAAGGTCCATGCCGCGCGGAAATTTTTGAATGTGAAAGATTTCTGAATGGCCGTGCCATCGGCGGAAAGGGTCCAACCCTCCAGATCCTGTAAAAATTCCTTTATTTCGCTTTGAATCAGTTTTGTCATAGATTTTGCGCCTTATGTCTTAGCCAGTGATCGGCGAGGACGCAGGCCATCATCGCCTCACAAACAGGTGTACCGCGCAGGCCTACACACGGGTCATGACGTCCTTTTGTCATGACATCGATTTCATTGCCATTCCTGTCAATTGATGGAACGGGCGTGAGGATGGAACTGGTCGGCTTGAACGCGACCCGCACCACAATATCCTGCCCCGTGGAAATACCGCCCAGAATTCCGCCTGCATTGTTGGACAGGAACACCGGTTTGCCATCCGCGCCCACGCGAATGGCATCGGCATTTTCCTCGCCTCCCAGCGCGGCGGCGTCGAACCCGGCGCCAATCTCGACAGCCTTCACCGCGTTGATCGACATCATGGCCTTGGCAAGGTCGGCGTCCAGTTTGTCATAGACCGGCGCGCCAAGACCCGCGGGGATGCCGGATGCTACGATCTCGACGATTGCGCCGGCCGAAGATCCTGCTTTACGCTTGGCATCCAGATACTCTTCAAACCGCGAAACAGCCTTCGCATCGGGGGTCCAGAACGGGTTTTGGTCAACTTGCGCCCAATCCCAGTTGGCGCGGTCGATTTTTTCTGTACCAACCTGCACCACTGCGCCGCGAATGGAAACATTGTCGCCAAAAGCATTGTTCAGAATTTTCCGGGCAATCGCACCGGCCGCAACACGCATGGCGGTTTCACGGGCACTTGAACGTCCGCCGCCGCGGTAATCGCGAATGCCGTATTTGGCATCATAGGTGAAATCGGCATGGCCGGGGCGGTATTGCGCGGCGATATCGCCGTAATCCTTTGACCGCTGGTCAACATTTTCAATCAAAAGACCGATCGGCGTGCCCGTTGTCTGCCCCTCGAACACGCCAGAGAGGATTTTTACCTGATCCGGTTCCTGACGCTGGGTTGTATGACGGCTCTGCCCCGGCTTGCGACGGTCTAAAAACACCTGAAGATCGTCTTCGGAGAGCGGAATACGTGGCGGTACGCCATCGACAATCGCGCCGATGGCGGGACCGTGGGATTCCCCGAACGTCTGATATTGGAACAATGTGCCGAAACGGTTGCCGCTCATAGAACCCCTCAAGAAAGAAGCAGATCATACTAACCGCCACAGCATTCGCCAAGGGATTAAAACCGACATTCGCCCAAATTTCATTTACAGAACCCAAAAGCGACGATAGCCTTTATTCCTTAATATGGATGATATGTAATGTTGTTTGATCTAAGCGAAGCGTTTTCATGGGTACGGTACAATGATTTGCGCTATCAACCCTTGACCGAATTCGGGCATCCCGATGGATGCCACATTGTTTTAGGCGACAATCTTAAAAAACACTTCAACTTCCTTGCGTTGCGCGAAGGCCTTTATTTCAAGCTTGCAGAAGTAATCGTCAAGGAAATCGACCCGGCTGATGCATCTACGGTTCTTGAAACGCGCCACACATCCCTGACCTGCACCGATCTAAAAATCCCCTACAACATACCGAAAAACAACAATTTTATTGGACCGATCAATGAAATCAACCTGCTGCGTATCCTGCATCTGGCACAAACTCATCTTAACGGTAACCGTGAAATGCAGGATCAGATCATTCATGATCTAAACCTGTCTTTTCCGGATGATGACAAAAAAGAAACCGCCCCATACAGGGCGGGATCAAACGTGGTTTCGCTTTTTGCCGCCGGGCCGGCCCGTAAATAGGGCTTGGATTTTTAGGCAGCCTTGTCGCTGTCTTTCGGCGCGAGGGATTGCAGAAGTTCCGCCGTTTCGGCGGCTGTGTCGACGGAGCACATGCCAACGGTGTGGTAACCGGAATCGACATGAAGGACTTCGCCCGTCACGCCCGAACCAAGATCAGACAACAGGAACAGGCCGGAACGACCCACATCTTCGATTGTCACATTCCGGCGCATCGGGCTGTTGAGCTCATTCCACTTCAAAATGTAGCGGAAATCGCCAATGCCGCTGGCAGCCAAAGTTTTGATCGGGCCTGCGGAAATGGCGTTCACACGGATACCGCGCGGGCCGAGGTCGTTGGCCAGATAGCGGACCGACGCTTCAAGCGCGGCCTTGGCCACGCCCATAACGTTATAATGCGGCATCACGCGCTCGGCACCGTAATAAGTCAGAGTGACCAGAGATCCACCTTCGGACATCAAAGGCGCCGCATGCTGGGCAACCGATGTGAAGGAATAGACGGAAATATCCATTGTTTTCAAGAAGTTATCTCGCGTCGTATCGAGATACAGCCCGTCCAGCTCGTTCTTGTCGGAAAAGGCGATGGCGTGCACGACAAAATCGAGACTGCCCCATTTTTCTTTAATAACGTCAAACGTCCTGGCCACCGATGCGGCATCCGTCACATCGCACGGCAGGACGATATCGGATCCGATACTCTCGGCCAGCGGTTTCACACGCTTTTCCAGCGCCTCACCCTGATAGGTGAACGCCAGCTGGGCCCCTGCTTCCTGCGCCGCCTTGGAAATTCCCCATGCAATGGAACGGTCATTGGCGACCCCCATAATCAGACCGCGTTTCCCCTGAAGCCAGTTTTTCGTGCTTTCCGTCATTTTCAAACCTTCTTGTAAACTGCGAGCATCCTACACATTTGGCCGTAATCGTCCAGTCAAAACAGGGGCAAATCCCTGCCCTCCACCCCCGCGATTGAGATTCTCTTAACCAAAATTCCCTATACTGGGCAGGGATATAAAAGGGTTTGGGGCCCGGCGCATCATGGCAATCAGCCGCGAAGAATTGCTGAAACTCTGCGATATCGCAGGCAAACAGGTCCGGGCTTTATATCCGGACCTGGAAACCGTGTTTATCCCGCATGCCAGCGGCCTGTTCCACGAGGTCGTCGAAACAAATGAACACAAGGCCTTCGACCATCCGGCCCGCGACATCGCCAGCGCAATATTGGAGAAAAATATCAGCCGCGAAGATACGGGTTTTCTCGGGATGGCCATTCACAACGAATCGAAATGGCTCGGACTCGTGTCCAAGGACAGGATGCTTGCCCTGTTTAACATCAATACGGATGAATTCGGCAACGAACATGAGGCACGCCATGCCATCTATCATTTCATCTGGCACGCCATCGACCTTGCCGAATTGCGGCAGCGTCCGGAATATGCGGACAAACTGCGCTCCGGGCCGATGATTCCAAAACGCTCCCCTATGAACCTCGCCCGCCTGAATTTGCAATCGGATATTTTCGGATCCGTCATGTCGGGCCTTTACGGTCATGAACATTCCGCCTTGTCTGTCGCGCGCCAGCGCGCTTTCGACTCTCTCTCTGCCATCTCATCGCGCCGCGCGGAAGATTACCCCTTCTGTATTGCGATGGAATCCACGCAATACGCGCAGGGCGAATTGTCCAGGCTCAATCCGCAACCTGCGAAATACATGCATTATGCCCGCCAAATCGCGGTAGAGGTCAGCCAGTCTTTCAGTGAAACCAGCATCCGTCGCTGGTGGGGCTTTTCGGAGCCGGCACAGGATATGGCGTGGCGTGATATCAGCCGCGAAACGACACTGGGCGCCGCGATGTATTCCAGCGAGAACCCCCATGTGCGGGCCATCGGCCATCTGGTCCATGACATCACGGGAATAGAACCCACCACAGGCGAAACGTTACAACATCAATATAATGCCTATGCCAACGCCGAACATACGCAGGCCCTTCACCGCGAGATGATTGAAAAGGCGCTGGAGGATGCGATTACGCTCGGGCTTGTGCAATCCAGCGGGCAACCCCTCTTCACGGCGGCGAACGAACAAAACGAAGGTCTTGCGAACGGGAATATCCTTGGCTGGTGCGCCAATGCCATGCAGGCCGCCGCACGCGCGTTTGAAAATGCGCTCTCCAGCGGTGCTTCACCGGATGTTGCCGCGCGGATGGAATTCGAAGGCACACGCCATACGCCGGATTGGGAATCATTGAAAGACCTTGGTGACAGTATCATCGGTCAAAAGCGTAGCGGACTTGGCACGACGCTGGGGCAGGTTGCCGAAATCTGTTCGCAAAGCCCCGCCTTCGCCAGCGTCCTTGGTGCCATCAAAATGACAATGAATGACCCGGGTTACATCAGGAAACTTGAGGCCGCGAACGACTTCCTGCTTGGCAATGTCTCCCCCGCCCTTGCAGGTCCCGCGCCAAAGGCGCCGCAACCCGTTACACCGGCAATTGCACCGACCATGGCAGGCCCGTCCGCGCCGGGACTTGGCGGAAACGCCGCCGCCCGCAACCGCGCGGCGATAATCCATCAAATGCAAAACCGGCAAAAATCTTCCGGCGATAAAGACGATAAAGCGCAATAAAAAACCGCCCCGAAGGGCGGTTTTCAATCTTGCTCAATTACTTCACAATTTGCCACGAACCATCCGATTGTTGGCATGCTGTGCCGTAACCGGATTGCTGTTTGCCGCCGACATAGATCGTCTGGGAATATTCACGGCAAACGCGGCCATCGCTGGTCGTGCCGGACCGAACCGGGGTCACGGTACCATAGTTACCCGAATCAGGATTATTCCAGCGGATGGTTTCACCGATCGGGGCCGTATAGGCGCGGTTGTTGGCGGATTGCGCATAAGCCATGTCTGCCTTATCCAAAGATGCACCGACTTCGGAACCGATCAAAGCGCCAAGCAGAACGCCCGCACCTGTCGCCCACAGACGACCCGATCCGCCGCCGATTTGGGAACCGGCAAGACCGCCAAGGACAGCGCCCGTACCGCCGCCCAGCAATTGTTTGTTGCCCATGCCACCCGTTGTGTTTTCACACGCCGCGAGTGCCGCCGTCGAAATAAGGGCCAAAGTCAAAACTGTTTTTTTCATGATCGTTAATACCTTCTCCTATAAAAACCTTACCGGCTCGAAATCCTAACCGATGGGGTTACGTTAAGTTCCAATTTCGTCTAAAACAAGACATTGTTTTTCACAAAGTAGACATAAATCATGGCCATTACACATCACCCTGACATTCATACGGACGATCCCTACAAAACCTTCGCGGACTGGCTGGAAAAGGCGAAGGCGGCGGAAATCAACGACCCGAACGCCATGAATCTGGCCACCGCGGGCGCAGACGGGCGCCCATCCAATCGCATGGTTCTTTTGAATGGTCTTGATGACCGCGGGTTCGTTTTTTATACGAATGCGCAGAGCCGGAAAGGCGAACAACTCACCGCGAATCCTTTCGCCGCCTTATGCTTTCACTGGAAGACTTTGCGCAAACAGGTGCGCATCGAAGGCCGCGTGGAAGTGGTAAGCGATGAAGAATCCGACGCCTATTATAATTCCCGCCCGCGCCAGAGCCGGATCGGCGCATGGGCCTCGCAACAATCCCGCCCCCTACCCCAATATCAGGATTTAAAAGACGCGGTCGTGAAATTTGAAAAACAATTCGAAGGCCGCGACTATATTCCACGGCCCGCATACTGGAAAGGTTTCCGCGTCGTGCCGGACCGCATCGAATTCTGGATCGATGGGGAATTCAGATTGCACCACCGGTATGTCTTCACCCCCCTTGAAAACGGCTGGGCCGTTCATATGATTAATCCGTAATTTTTTGGATTTGGAGCAGAGTAAAATGACACAAGAAAATCTCTCTTTCGGAACCGATGTATCGCGCCTTCTGGATATTGTCGCGAACGCCCTTTACACCAACCGCGATGTTTATTTGCGTGAGCTTATTTCAAACGCCGCCGATGCATGTGACAAACTGCGCTATGAAACGCTGCAAAATCCTGCGCTTGGCGGCGGTGATTTTAAAATCACGATTGAACGCAATATGAACGCGGGCACGCTCACCCTGTCCGACAACGGAATCGGGATGAACAAACAGGATCTCATCGACAATCTCGGCACCATCGCCCGTTCCGGCACCGCCGCGATGATGGAGGCCGCGAAACAATCCGGTGCCGCCAAGGGCGACCTCAATCTCATCGGCCAGTTCGGCGTCGGCTTTTATGCGAGCTTTATGGTGGCGGACAAGGTAGAGGTCTTCACCCAAAAGGCGGGCGAACAACAAACATGGCACTGGGAATCCGATGGCCGTTCGGGCTATTCCATCCGTGAAGCGACCGCCGAAGAAACCGCGAACCATATTTCGGGGCGCGGCACCACCATCATCCTGCACATGAAAAAGGATGCGGGCGATTATTTGCTGGAAGACAAGATCAAACAAATCATCCTCGCCTATTCCGATCATATTTCCGTTCCCATTTATGTCGGCACGGAAGACAAACCGGTGAATGCCGCAAGCGCCCTCTGGATGCGTCCGAAGAACGAAATTACACCGGAACAATATACGGAATTTTATCACCATATCGGCCATGTTTTCGATGAACCGTTGATGACCAGCCACTGGCGCGCGGAAGGCGTGATCGAATATACATCGCTCCTTTTCATCCCCACCATGCGCCCATGGGATTTGTACGATCCTGGACGCAAACACGCGGTGCGCCTATACGTTAAACGCGTTTATATCACCGATGAAGTCTCCGCCCTTATTTACCCGTGGATGCGTTTCGTGCGCGGCGTGATCGACAGCGAAGATTTGCCGCTCAATATCAGCCGCGAAATGCTGCAACACAATCCTGTCGTGACCAAAATCCGCAGCGGCGTGACAAAACGTATTTTGGGCGACCTGAACACACTTTCCCAGAACGATCCCACTCAATTCGAAACCTTCTGGTATCAATTCGGGCCCGTGCTGAAAGAAGGTCTTTATGACGCCGTAGAACACCGCGATGATATATTGAAAGTAACACGGTTCTTTTCAACAAATGAAAACCGGAAGATTACATCGCTCGATGATTATCTTTCCCGCATGAAGGACGGGCAGAACGAAATTTATTACATCACGGGTGAGAAACTGGAAACCCTCGAACGCTCTCCGCAATTGGAGGGCTTCAAAGCGCGTGGTCTTGAGGTCCTGTTTATGACCGACACGATTGATAGTTTCTGGCTGCAAAATGTATCGGAATTCAAGGGGAAGAAATTTGTTTCCATTACCAAGGGCGCCGTTGATCTCTCGAAATTCGAACCGGCAAACAAAGCCGATGAAGAAAAAGAGGAAAACACGCCAGAGGATTTCACCTCCTTGCTCTCCATTCTGTCCGATGAATTGAAGACAGATATCAAACAGGTGCGCATTTCAAACCGTCTGACCGAATCCCCCGTCTGTCTCGTTGCGGATGAACAAGGCGTTGATATGCACATGGAACGCGTGCTGAAAGTTCAGCAGCAATATGACCCTGTCGGCAACAAACGCATTCTTGAGATCAACGACAAACACGCACTGATCAAAAAACTCGCCGGCATGGCAAATGCGGATAAAACCTCGCCTGCGGTTAAAGATGCCGCGCGCCTCCTGTTCGATCAGGCCTGTATCATTCAGGGCGAACCGGTGAACGACCCGACGTCTTTCGTGCGGCGCATGGCCGATTTCATGCAAAAAGGGTTGGCGGCTTAGATACTTTTAGCTAACAGCTTTTGTTTCGGGGCAGGCGCAAAAATCAAAGCGTACCAAACAGTACGTGCACGATGCGTGCAACGCGCCACGAAACAAAAAGATAAATGCTAAAACAGGCCCTGATGATGCCTTCTGGACATCTCTTCGATCTCGTCTTCCGAAAATTCGAAATTCTGCCCCAGTTCCTCGATCATCACATCGCGGATAATATCTTTGAGGTCATCCCCGATTTCACACCAGAGATCGAGGATAGGACGACGATAGAGAATTAAAACGTCATCGTCATTGGCAACCTTGCGCTGAACCCCACGGGAAATTTCCTTGCCGCTGCGATAAAGCGCCAACAATTCATAGGGGTCGTCAAGCTCGAATTCCGCCTGTGTGGCATCGTCGGCCACCTCCTCGCATTGAATGGCCAGGGATTCACAATGTTCCAGAATTTCTTCCGGCAGCGTTTCAAATATCTCTCGCGCCACTTCAAGAATATCGTCCTGACTGGGCGGTGCAGAAAAACTTAAATTGATGCGTTGTTGATTCATGGATTCTAGCCCCTTCATCGCGACACCCTCGGTTACTCTTTTGTTTTTATGATTCTTTTTCCAAAATACGCCCGTTCGGGCCGTTTGCCAACAATCCGCCAAGGTTTTCCCCAGTCTTAAAACACTGGCTTTCGCCGTTTGTAATTCCTAATGGTCTATTAACGATAATCGTGATAGAATCATTGCTATGGACGGAATGCCCGCAATTCTCGGTATGCAAATGGCGATCACCCAGCAAAAGGTGGCGACATCCATGCTGAAGCAATCCGCGCAAATGCAGCAGGCTGTGGTGAACATGGTTGCGGAGGCCTCACAGAACCTCGCATCCTCCGGCCGCGGACAGATCGTCAATATTACGGCTTAGGCCTTTTCGGCCTGCGGCAGGTTTTTCAAAGCTTCTTCCACATCGGCACTAAACGGATAGGAATCTTGTGCGCCTTTTTGCGTGCAACTCAGGCATGCCGCGGCAACCGCGCGGCGCAACGCTTGCCCAATCGGCATTTTTTCATGAATGGCGGCTGCAAAAGTGCCACAGAAACAATCACCCGCCCCAGTCGTGTCCACAATTTCCTCAAGCTTCATTGCCGGAACGCGCCACGCTTCGCCCTGAGCGGTAACAGCCAGCGCCCCTTTGCTGCCAAGGGTTACGATACAATTGAGCTTGCCCTGCGCGGCAAGGGCTTTTGCCACAATCATCATATCGTTCTGTTCCCAGATATCAAACGCTTCGGCCACCACACGGGCCTCATGCTCATTCACAATCAGGTAATCGATATTGTCCAGCGCCTGTTGTGTTATCTTGAAGGCAGGCGCAAGGTTGAGCATGGTTGTGGCACCACGCGTCTTGGCACGCTCCAGCAGTGCGAAATTCTCGGTCAACGGGATTTCCATCTGGAGCAAAAGGATGTTGCCGGCCTTTAGAATTTCGTCCGGCACCTGCCCCGCGCTGACATCGCTGTTTGCGCCGCTGGCCACGATAATCTGATTTTCGCCATGACGGTCCAGCATGACAAACGCCATGCCAGTCGGTAGCATATCCGATACTGCGACGCCGGATGTCATCACTTCATTGCGACGAAGATTCCCCAGAATGCGGTGTGACATGGCGTCATCGCCGACTTTGCCAACCAACGCGGTTTTCACACCTGTGCGCGCGGCGGCCAGAGACTGGTTCGCGCCCTTGCCACCGGGGCCCATATCATAGCTCGGCGCCAGAATGGTTTCCCCGCCCCTCGGAAACTCCGGCACGTTCATAATCACGTCCATATTGATAGAGCCGAAAACGATTATCATTTGCGTTTATCCATAAAATTAGGTGATGCAATCGCGCGCCTTTTGCGCGATAAGGGTATCAGTCTATCCAAAACCGCATGGGACCGCCATGGATTACAACGACCTGTTCGCCAAAAAAATTGATGCGCTGAAGCAAGAAGGCCGGTATCGCGTCTTTGCCCCGCTGGAAAGAGTCTGCGGCAAGTTTCCCAAGGCCATTTATAGCGCGCCCGATGGCTCGCAAAAAACAATCACAATCTGGTGTTCCAACGACTATCTCGGCATGGGGCAAAACCCTGTTGTGCTTGATGCAATGAAGGCCGCGGTTGACAAATTCGGCGCCGGTGCGGGCGGTACCCGCAATATTTCCGGCACGACGAAATTGCATATTGATCTGGAAGCCAGCCTCGCCGACTTGCACCAAAAAGAATCTGCCCTCGTTTTTTCCTCCGGCTATACGGCGAACGAAGGGGCTCTCTCTACCCTGCTCCGTCTAATGGATAATCCCATCGTGTTTTCCGATGAACTGAACCACGCCTCGATGATTCACGGCATGCGCTCGGCGGGCTCGGATAAAGCGATTTACCGTCACAATGATCTGGAACATCTGGAAGAGTTGCTGAAAGCGGCAGACCCATCGCGCCCTAAAATCATCGCCTTTGAATCCGTCTATTCCATGGAAGGCGATATCGCGCCGATTGAACAGATTTGCGATCTTGCCGATCAATATAATGCCTTCACATATCTTGATGAGGTTCACGCTGTCGGGCTTTATGGTCCGCGCGGCGGGGGTGTGGCCGAAGAACGGGGCCTGCTGGACCGCATCGATATGCTGGAAGGCACGTTTGGCAAAGCCTACGGCCTGATGGGTGGTTTTATCACAGGGTCTGCCGCGGCCGTCGATGCTGTGCGTTCCTGCGCTTCCGGTTTTATTTTTACAACCTCACTGCCCCCTGCGGTTCTCGCAGGCGCGCTCGCCAGTGTGGAATATTTAAAAACATCGCAAATTGAACGCCTGCGTGCGCACCGCAATGCCGCGATGCTCAAAGACCTGCTGGACAAAAACGGACTGCCTTACATGAAGGGTGAAAGCCATATCGTCCCACTTGTCGTCGGCGATGCCTTCTGCTGCAAAATGATCACGGATGTTCTGATGCGGGATCACGATATTTACGTTCAGCCAATCAATTATCCCACCGTGCCAAAGGGCACGGAAAGAATGCGCCTGACCGCCACGGCCGCGCATTCCAAAGACGATATCGAAAAACTGGTATCGGTCTTGAGCGATTTATATACCCAAAACCACGTGTTCAATTTTATGCGGGCGTAGCAACAGGCTGCGAAGCCAGCAAAACTTTCGTCAATTTTTCCGTGACTTCCGCCACGCGTGCCAATGACTGGTTGCTTGGTGGCATAACTTCAATAGAACCATTCTCACGCTTCATGGCCAAAGGCTCAACGGTCATGAAATCATTGGAACAGATCGTCAGATCGCCATAGGAATCGTATACGATAATATTGGCTGGCTTTTGCTCCATCACGGCATCAAACAATTGCGCCAGACACATATCTTCAACGCCGACAGTCTCCGGCGCATCATCGAACTTCACTGCCAAGTTTGTAGCAGACATACTCCACACCCCTTTTATTTATGGTTATGGAATTAATGTAAGAAGATTCACGCAAAAACCTCAAGCAGGAAATGAAATCGTTAAAAAGAACGAAATATTATTATTGTGCGACGCAAAACAGTTAAAGGGCAAAGGTGTTGGCCGCCTGCTCCGCCCGTTCCAAACTCTTGTCGAGCGCGGCCATGGTTTTGGCAAGGTCGGCACTGTCATCTTTCATCCATACACGAAGGACGTTGGCATAGACCAGCGTCAAACCCGTAACGCGGATGGCGCCCTTGATGCCGGATGTATCAAGCCCCGCCGCCTCCATCATCCATGCCATAGACCGTGCCAGATGCGGCATTGAAATCACGGCTTGTTTGGGATCGGTTTTGAACGATGAGAGCATGGATAAAACCGCCTCGCGGTGCTCGCCGATCACATCGAACCGTTCCATCATAATCTCGAACAAACGGTCACGCGGGTTTTCATCGGGCGATGCCGTGCCGACATTTTCCAGTACCGTGCGGTCAATCATCCGGCCATACGCGACCAGAATATCCGGCTTTTCATCGAACAGATCGGACAATTCCGCCAACGAAGCGCCGGAACGATCCGCGATATCGGCCATCGTTACCATGTCCCAGCCAATATCCGCGGCAAGGTCCAACGCGGCGGCAACGGCACGCTCTTTCAACGGTTTTTCAGGCTTGGTAACGGCTTTTTTGGGCATAATCCGCTCTTTCCGGCTTGTTCAAACGCAACATAGGGGCTACAACGCCTTTTTTCAATTGCAATCACAGTGAAAGACGCAATGACACAAACGAAATACGGCCTTCTCGCCATTGGCAATGCCCTCGCCGATGTCCTTCTTCAAGTCACCGAGGAATTCCTCGCCGAACAAATGAAAATCCATGGCATGGCCCGCAATTCCATGAACTTGATCGATGCCGAAAAAGCGATCCGTATTTACGGTGCCATGAAAAATCCGATCGTCGAATCCGGCGGCTCTGCGGGCAATACAATCGCGGGGTTTGCATCCTTCGGCGGCAAAAGCGCGTATTTCGGCAAAATAGGGAAAGACCCGCTCGGCGGCATGTTCCGCGATGCGATGACGGCGCTGGGCGTTGACCATGCGACGACGCCGGTTGAATCCGGCACGCATACGGGCCGCTGCATGATCATGATTACGCCGGATGGTGAGCGCACGATGAACACGTTCCTTGGCGCGGGCGTGGAACTCAGCCCCGCGGATATCGATGAAGACATCGTTAGAAATTCCGCCGTAACTTATTTGGAAGGCTATCTCTTCGATCCGCCGCTGGCGATGGAAGCATTCTACAAGGCCGCGCGTATCGCGCATGAGGCAGGCCGAAAAGTATCACTAAGCCTTTCCGATCCGTTCTGCGTTGGCCGTCATCGTCAGGCGTTCCTGACATTGGTGGAAGAACATGTCGACATCCTCTTCGCCAATGAAGAAGAAATCAAATCGCTTTATCAGGTCGAAACATTCGAAGAGGCCGTCGCCCGCGTCAAAGGCAAATGCGAGATTGTTGCTATCACACGCAGCGAAAAAGGCTCGGCCATCCTTCATGATGGTAAAATCACGGAAATCAAGGCCGTCCCGGTGGAGGTTGTTGATACGACCGGCGCCGGCGATCAATATGCCGCTGGCTTCCTCTATGGCTACACGGAAGGTATGAGCATCGAAGAATGCGGTCGCCTTGCAACCGCCGCCGCAGGCGAAGTCATCTCCCATGTCGGTCCGCGCCCGCTGATCAAGCTGAGTGATTTGGTTTAACTACTTCCGCATTTTGGCGATATGGCCCAGATAGGTGTCATACGTCCTGCGGTCGACACAGTAAATCACAACACGTTCCAGCCTGTGGTCGAGGGTCTCTGTAATCGCTTTTAAGGCCAGCCGGGCAAAACGGATATGTGGAAAATCACGTTTGTCGCGCCCCATGGCCGGAATGGCAATGGATTTTATGCCTTGTTCCTGCGCCATACGAATGGCGCGGCGATAGCAATTTAAAAGATCCCGGTCTTCAAAATCGATCCCGCCATCCCATTTGTCCAGAACGGCCAGAAACATCCCCTTAAACGGGGCATCATATGCGGGAACAGCAAAAACTTCGCCGCTTTTGGGTAACGTGACATTCTCCGTGATGAAAGAATCCAGCTCGGGCCCTGCCATCTTCAAGATGGCCTGATTGAGCTCTCCGCCCCATTCCAGATCGGGATGGAGGAAAAAGAGGATGGAATCACAATCGGTCTGTGCCAGAATGCCGCCATACTCTATGCTAATTCTGTCTATATACTGCGCTCTGGAAGGACGAAGTTTTTCGGCAATGCGTTTGAACATGAAATTTTACGTCGGCTGTATCTCTCTCTTGCTCGCCATAATACAACCATATGCGGCCAAAGCGGAAGTGCTTTATGGCCTTGCCATGACCGGAACGCCGAAATATGGGCCCAAAGACACGCATTTCGCCTATGCCAATCCCGATGCGCCCAAGGGCGGCGCGCTGAAACAGGCCGCCATCGGCACGTTCGATACGCTGAACCCTTATAATATCAAGGGTAAGGCCGCGCAGGGCATGGAACTGGTGACGGACCGTCTGCTCTCCCGCGTCTGGGATGAACCGTTCACAATGTATCCGATGATCGCGGAAAAGGTAGATGTTCCGGCGGATCGCTCCTCCATCACTTACTTCCTGAACCCGAAGGCGCGGTTTCATGACGGCTCCCCTATCCTTGCCGATGATGTACTCTTCACGTTTGAAACGTTGAAGGAATTCGGCCGCCCGAACGCACGCCGCATTTATAAGCTGGTCTCCAGGGCCGAAAAACTGGACGATCGCACGGTAAAATTCTCGCTCGGTGAAGGCTATGACCGTGAAACCGTCATGATCCTGTCCTTGATGCCCGTTCTTTCAAAAGCATACTGGGCCGACAAAAAATTCGATGAAACAACACTGACACCTTTCCTGTCGAACGGCGCCTATAAAATCGCATCCGTCGATCCGGGCCGCAAAATCACCTATGAACGCGTCAAGGATTACTGGGCCGCTGATCTTTTGCCGAACAAGGGCCATTACAATCTGGACCGCATCACGTACGATTATTTCCGCGATGATTCCGTTGCTTTCGAAGCGTTCAAAACGGGTGATCTGAATTTCCGGCGCGAATGGGATGCGGGGCAATGGCGTACAGGATACGATATCCCCGCGGTTGTCTCCGGCAAGGCCGTAGCAGAACCGTTACAACATGGCCGCCCCGACCGCGTCCGCGCCTTTATCTTCAACACGCGCCGTGAACCGTTCAAAGATATCCGCGTGCGCGAAGCCCTGAACCTGCTGTTCGATTTCGAATGGGTGAATAAAAACCTTTATGACGATATGTACAAACGGATCGGCAGTTATTTCCCGAACACCGAACTGGCCTCGCCCGATAATCCGCCGCAACCGGTCAATGCCACGCCAGAGCAAAAACGCGCCAATATGATCAAGGCCGATGCGCTTTTGAAATCCGCCGGATGGGTTTTGAAAAACGGTGTGCGCGTGAATGAAAAAACCGGCCAGCCGATGCGATTTGAAATCATGCTGGATGACCCCTCCAATGAAAAGATCGCGCTATCTTTTGCCCGTTCCCTGAAACGCATGGGTATTACACCGAATATCCGCACACTCGATTCCGCGGCGTTCCTTGGCCGCATCAACGACTATGATTTCGACATGACGCTCTATTACTGGATGTCGACCCTCTCGCCGGGCACGGAACAATATCTATACTGGTCCTGCGAGGCGGCAGGCCAGCCATCCCGATGGAATTATGCCGGAATTTGCGATAAAAACATCGATCTGCTATCACAATCCATCCCGGCCGCAAAAACGCGGAAAGAACTGGTGGAACGGACCCGCGCCCTCGATCATGCATTGATCTCGGGCACTTACATGATCCCGCTCTACTACAATCCGCAGGATTTTGTGGCCTATTGGAAGCCGCTGGCCCATCCGGACACCATGCCCCTTTACGGCACAGTTCTGGAAACATGGTGGATGAACCCGTAAAAGGTACCCCTTTGGGGCTATAAAGCGCCAAAACTCTATGGTTAAATTGGAAACGAGATTCGTTTGATTGGTTTGAAAGACATGACAAAAACACTTCTGATCGCCTCCCTTTCGGCTGCCACCATTCTCGGTGCCTGCCAGGTTCCGTTTAAAATGGAAGACGCGCAATACTGGCAACGCAAAAATGCCACCTCCGCGCTCTACCTGCGCGGTCCAAAGGCTCAACAAAGCCTGCACATGGATATAGCAACCTGCGTGAATGAAATTTCCGAACTGGAACGCGTTGGCGCAATCCGTAAAGCTATCCCCGCCGACACGCGTGATGGTTATGTTCCCAATCCGAAAGAACCCGAAGGCAAAATGGCCGGATGGGATTCTCCAAAACGTGACGGCTATCTTTACAACGAACATCTGCCCTACACGGATTTCGAAACCTGCATGGACACCAAGGGATGGGAACGGGTTGAGGCTCTGCCCTATTCGCAGGCCGATATCGCCCGCCGCGATTACCTGCGCAGCGTCAAGGGCTATGAGTATCAGAGCAAAGACAATCTGAACAAGTTCAAAGGAAATGAACCGGTGGTTCAGGACCCGACAATCAACGACTGATTACGCCAGAATCATTTCATGACTTACATCAGGCCGGGCATCAACCGGCCTGATTCTTTTCCATCCGCCGAGATTTTTGCCCACCTCACGCATCTGCGCCTCATTGTCGAAATCTATTACGCCGGGCCAATAACTTTGTGACAGAAGATAACGCGGCAAACTGAGGCCGGCCTTACCCTGCTGCGCGGCGTGCGCGAAGCAACGCGCTATATGTCTGATTTCACCATAGGCTATGCCTTGCGATCGCATCGCATAGATCGGGTGATCACGATAAAAATCATGCAAGGGTTCATAAAACTTGCTTTTCTCGGCTAACTCGGTATCAGGCGCCCATGATAAGGGAAGCATCACGTTTTCAAATTTTTTGGTGAGCTTGACAAGATCATCCGGCGCCAGCATGCGGCATAGCGCTTTTGCCTCGTGATATATCGCAGGCTTTAAATTGTTCCTGACCGCCTCTAACCGTCCGGTGTAATGGACAACACTATTGGCCTGCGCCCTTTGGAAATTATGATGTTTCATATCCAAATAGGCGCCGAGACGCGCCCATGTGAAGGCACCGTTTTCATTTGTCGCCAAAAACTCGAAGCTTTTAGCCCCCATTAATAAAGCCAACTCAATTGCATTGCGAAGCCAGTTCTTTCCCACGCCTTTGCTTTGCGATGAACCCGCCACAGAAATATCGGTGTCGGTAACTTTTACGTTGGGAATCAAGCGCAGTTGCACAAGTGACAACAAACCGTAGGCAGAACTATCGACATTGAATGTCACAAGCCCGCCCTTTGTTAGATCAGCAGAGATTTTTACTGGCTGATCATAGCCACTACTCAGCAGGTCATGAATTTGCGCAGGTTTATAGGGAATATATTGGTGCCAGTCGGCAACGCTGCGCGCCAAAACCTTTTTCGGCGGCTGAAAATCGATGTTCATAGGCACAGACGCAAAATCCGCAGATGTCAGACGGCTCTCAGACTTTGAAATAATGGTTTGATACGCGCTCATACACAGGATCGAACTTTTTTATTATGTTAAAAACATCCTGTATGTCTAATCCATTCATAAGGGAATGGTCAAGCGTTTTGGGATCATATCCTTCAAAATCAATAAGTTCGTCATAGGTTTTGGGTGTCTGGATATAGGCGGTATGCTCGCCCCACGGCCCATAAAGATGCGGGTAGCTCGGTCCGAAAAGCCCCACTGTCGGCACGCTCGCCGCCGCCGCCGCATGCATCAGGCCGGAATCATTGCCGATGTAAAAATCACAAAGGGATAAGGCCGCCGCCGCCTGTCCCGGATTGCCCTTGGCGATCCCATCGATGCGGCGATGTTCCGGCACGCTTTCCAATACGGGCCGCGCCTGCGCTTCTTCGCCTGGCGCCGCAAACACGGCAACGCGGGCATCCGGCATCGGTCCATCGGGGCCGGTCAGCCATTCAATCACTTTAATAAAATTTTCCGCAGGCCATGTCTTGCCTACCCAGTTGGCGGATGGTCCGACGCCAAGCACGGGGCCGCCCTCCGGAATAAGGTTTCTGGCAAAATCCATTTGCGCTTCGTTGAAATAAAGCGCGGGCGCCGGAATTCTTGAAAGGCGCATAACGTCCGCGGCCTGTTCCACCTTGTGTTTCTGCTTGTCGATATGGCGGCCAAATATATAACGCTTCTTCGCGGGGATCAGGCGGGATATGGCTGAATTGCGCAAATCAACCACCATGTCCCATTTTGTGAACGCAACCTGTTTCCACAGATCAACCCAATGACCGCTATAAGGTTTTTTCTTTAAGGGGATGATGCGCTCTACATTCGGAAACCCTTCGAAAATACTCACCGGCAAAGGGCCGCAGGCGACCGTAACCTTGGCATCCGGCCATGTCTGGTACATATAATCCAGCAATCCGGTGCTCAAAACCGCATCTCCAAGCCGTGTTGCCGTGATAAAGAGTATTTTCATAGCCGCCATTAGATGTATATCCTATCCCCATGTCAAAAGCATTTTATGTCACCCTGAAAAATCGTGGCTTGATCCATATTGAAGGCGAAGACCGCAAGGCCTTTTTACAGGGACTGGTCAGCAACGACCTTGAAACCCTCGAACCAGGCAAAATTCTCTATGCGTGCCTTTTGACCCCGCAGGGAAAATTCCTGCACGACTTCTTCATCCATGAAGGCGACGGCTTCCTGCTTCTCGACTGCGAAGGCGGCGAACGCGCACAGGATTTGTTCAAGCGCCTTTCGAAATTCAAACTGCGGTCCAAAGTAAAATTGTCTGTCGAAGAAAACCATGCGGTTTACGCCGTGTTTCATGGCGATGAAGGAAAGCCCGACCCCCGCCATCATGATATGGGGCGACGCGTTTTTGAAAAACCTCACGACATGGAAGAACGTTCCTTTGATTACTGGGATCGTCCGCGTATCGAACTTTGCATTCCGGATGGCAGCCGCGACATGGAGATTGAAAAATCCACACTTGATGAAGGGCGCATAGACAGGCTGAACGGCATATCATGGGATAAGGGATGTTATATGGGGCAGGAACTCACGGCCCGCATGCATTACCGCGGTTTGGGCAAGAAACATTTGCGTACCGTTAAAATCATCGGTCCCGCGCCCGCCCCGTTCAGCGATCTTCCCAATGGCGGGCAGATGAGATCCAGCTGCGGCGATATCGGCATTGCGCTTTTGAAAGATGACGACACGACAGAGGTTATTCAATGAACATCCGGTATGTTTTCTGGGATTCCGATAACACGCTGGTCGACACGGCCGCGCATCACTGGAACAAACATTTTGAAACACTGAAAAAACACGGCATCCATCTGGACGATAAATGGTCCGAACGCATTTACACCAACAATGGCGGGCAGAACTGGGACTGGCTTTCGATGGAACTGGGACTAAACCTGCCGAAAGACCAATATCTCGATGAAATAGATCAATGGTATTTCGATCATATCGCGCAGATCGATATCCGCGATGGTATTCTTCCTGCCCTTGATATGATGGACGCCGCGCACATTCCCATGGGTGTTGTATCGAACGGGCGCAAACGCTCCGTCATGGCCGCGCTCGATGCCAAACAACTCTCGCCGCGTTTTAAATTCATCCTTTGCATCGAAGATTATATAGGCCGCAAACCGATGCCGGAACCCTACCTTGCCGCGAAAACACGTATGCAACAGATAACCGGTGCATCGATCGATCCGAAAGAATGCCTCGTCATCGAAGACGATCCAAAAGGCGTCGAAGCAGGCCTTGCCGCAGGCATGAACGTCATTCATCGCGCGGTAGGCGAAGACGACACCGAAAACTTCCTGAAAACGATCCGCGATTATATTAGAAAATAGAAGAAACTATAAGAATCGAACGCGTTGCCGTTTTGATGTGTAACAATCGTTCAAAGACGAAAAACTTTTTCATTTCCCAAGAAAATCTTTGGTTTTCTCTCCGCTCGTTTTAGGATTTTGTTAATTCTTGCCCTGTAGAACACACCCCAACAACGAACAGCAAAGGTGTGTAAATGACTATTGAAGAATGCATTGCGCAGGCAAAGCAGGAGATTTTCGGCATCCGCGTCAATGACCCTGCGGATCAAACGGCGTTAAATTTTGCCAAGAATTATTTTGAACCCTTGATTGTCGAGGCGGAACTGGTTTTGCAAAAAATCTGCGTTCTGACTCAAAGTTTGAAAATTTGCCTGATGAAGGCGTTCGATGTCTACAAGCATAAAAGCCTTACCCCGTTTGGGAAACATCTGGTCGTCATTCAGGAATGCGCGCGCCGGTTTGAAATGCGCTACGCCTATCTTTTGAACGGATACGCTAAAATAGCTGTTTAACCATCATCAAGGATAAATCGTCATCCATGCGGTATAGCGCATGGGTGACGACCGCCTCCCGATCATGCGTTACGCCGAACCCGTCGGGCACATACCCCATTTTTGTATAAAGAATTTGCGCAGGGCCATAATCACGTGTCAAACCAACGCCAATTCCAATCATTTCATGCCCCCGCGCCCGTGCAAGGCCCTCACACCATTTGATGATGGCCGTGGCGACGCCTTTTCGCCTCGCGTCCGGTAACACGTTTAGGTCCTGTATCTCGGCTATCTTCAGCTTTTTATAAAGGCTGTATCGGGGGTTCCAGTTGAGAAGTCCGAAACCGACATCACTGCCCTCGACTGACGCAATAAAAATTGCGACTCCTTCGCCCATACATTGCTCGAAATAACCTTCGTCCTTTTTGCCGATCGTACCGTAGATCGTATAAAGGACAGGGATATCCTCTTTCGTCGCCTCGCGTATCTCGATCATAGGCCGAACCGTCCCCAATGGGCGCGGCTCTCCGCGGAATCCATAAACGCGCCGGGGTCCATCAATGCATCCGCATCGCCAAACGGCAGCATGTTCGTTATGAAGTTTTTCTTTTCAGGCGAACAATCGACCAGTTTGATATCTTCACCAAACTTATTCTGCATCACCGTATGAATATCGCCGACCCCGTCGATCAGGCCGCGTTCCAACGCGCCTTTCCCTGTCCAGAAAGCCCCTTCCATCAGTTCATTATCATCACCGTTGAGGCGCGTGCCGCGGCGTTCATGCACCCATGCCTTGAATGATTCATGCATATCCGCTTGCAGGGATTGTAACCGCGCCACATCTTCCGCCTTCTCGGGTTTGAACGGGTCGAGGAATGATTTGTCACGGCCTGATGTGTGCACGCGGCGTTCGACATCATATCGTTTGATAAGGCCTTCTAGGCCAAAGCCCGCGGAAATAACCCCAATGGAGCCAACGATGGATGTTTCCTGCGCGTAGATTTCGTCGCCAATGCAGGAAAGCCAATACCCGCCCGATGCAGCAACATCCTCGACAAACGCAAAAACAGGCAGGTTTTTCTTCTGTGCCAGCATACGGATTTTCGCCGAAATCAACGAACATTGCGCGGGCGCACCGCCGGGGGAATTGATGACCAACGCAACGGCCTTCAAACGCGGCACCTCGAATGCCTTGCCAATTGCGCTTTCGAATTTTTTGAAATTGATTCCGGCGCGGCGCATCATGGAATGATCGGCAATAACGCCGCTCATCCGGATCACCGCAACCTGGTCTTTGCGTTCCAGATATTTTCCGATCCATGGAACGGCTTTCAAATACTGGCTCATCCGGCTTTCTCTCACATCGTCATCGAAACTATCGCTTGTCATTGTCGTTTCCTCATTCAATCGCATGTCCGGCGCGAAGGATATTCTCCGCCGCCGCTGTGTTATGCCCGTTATCGTCATGTAAAATTATGCCTGAATGAAGGCGGCATGGCGTTTTACGGTCTTTGATGGCGCGGATGATCACGCGCCGCGCTTCCTCCCCCGCCTTGGGCCATAGGGGAATGATGTCAACCGCGCCAAAACGCTTACCCAGTGCCTGAATGATCTTATCGCTCATATCGGCGCGGTGTATCATGGCCAGACTGCCGCCGGATTTTAAATTCTCGAACGCCGCGTCGATCCAGTCTTTTAAAACGACCTCGCTGCCCTCATGCCCGAGCGCGATCGCCTTTTGCTCCAACGCCGAAACCGTGTAACTCCCCGCCTCCAGATAAGGCGGGTTGCAGATGACATGGTCGAACCGATCGGCATCGCGAAAATTACGAACATCGGCCGTATGAAAATCCGCGCGGCCTTCCATCCCGTTGAGTGCGACATTGCTTCGCGCCAGATGAACATGGTCTTCCTGAATATCGATACCGGTCAAATGGGTCTCCGCCACCCGCCAGAGAAGGCAAAAAGACGCCCCGCCCACACCGCAACCAAGGTCCAGAACCCGTTGGCCTTGTCGCGCCGGACAGGCGGCGGCGACAAAAACACTGTCCATCGACGTGCGGAACCCCTTTTCCGCCTGCAAAAGGCGGACCTTATGGTCTAAAACGTGGATTTCAGGAGCCTGCGACATACATCATATTGCCTAAAACGGCCGATTGGTTTAAGTCAACGGTATGAGTGCTTTAAACCCGATTGCGAGTGAAAATACAAGCCTGAACCCGCTGGATGGCCTTGCCGCCCTGCTGGATTCCGATATGAAGGCCGTCAATGCCATGATTGTGGCGCGGATGGACTCGCCGGTGCCGATGATTCCGCAACTGGCGGGATATCTGATCGCGGCGGGTGGAAAGCGCATTCGCCCGCTTATGACCCTCGCCTCCGCCGCTCTGTATCACGGTGATATGATTCGTGCCCACCGCCTCGCGACGGCCGTTGAATTCATCCATTCCGCCACACTTTTGCATGATGATGTGGTGGATGATTCCGATGAACGCCGCGGCCAGAAATCCGCGAACGTCATTTTCGGCAACGAGGCCAGCGTTCTGGTCGGTGACTTCCTGTTTTCCCGCGCGTTCCAGTTGATGGTGGAAGACGGCAATTTGCATGTCCTCAAAATCCTCTCCGATGCCTCCGCCATTATCGCGCAAGGTGAAGTGCTGCAACTCGCAACGCAAGGCAACCTTTCCACGACGCTCGATGATTATCTCGAAGTCATCAAGGGCAAGACGGCCGCCCTCTTCGCCGCCGCCTGCGAAGTCGGCCCGTTGATCTCCACCACTGATACAAATGCCGCCGCCGTGATGTGCGAATACGGCATGAATCTCGGCATCGCGTTCCAGATTGCGGACGATGTTCTGGATTACAGCGCCAATCAGGAAAAGCTCGGCAAAACCGTCGGAGATGATTTCCGCGAAGGAAAAATCACGGCGCCGATCCTCTATGCTTTGGAATCCGCAAACGACGAAGAGAAAATATTCTGGAAGCGCGTTCTGGAAGACAAGGACCAAAGCAATAGCGATCTGGTCCGCGCGCAGTCGATCCTGCGCCGTCATGGCGCGCTGGATAAATCCGTGGCGCTCGCCCGCTCCTACGCGCAAAAGGCTCGCGAAGCGTTGGCGGAGGCGCCGGATTCGCCCATTCGCGCGCATCTCGACGCGCTCGCCTCCTACACTGTTGATCGCGATTTCTAATTCCCGAACAGGCCGCCCACGGCTTTCTTGATCGACTCTTCCGCCTTGGTTGCGCCATCGCCGATTTTTTGTGCCACCAACTCGCGGGCAACCTTTGCCTGCCCACTCTGCGCCGCTTCACGGACCACCGCGCCAAGCACAACCTTCGCCACCTGCTCCGGTGTTACGCCTTTTCCATCCTTGCCGATGTCGGTCAGGTGGATGGGCGGAAGGTCCGTTTTTATATCCTGCCCCTGAAGCAACGCATGGCTGATCGTGATTTCACCGCGATTGATATACAGGTTTTTGATGATGACATTGCGCGAAGGTTTTGCTTCATCCGTTTTGTCCGGCGATGATGAACCGATATTATTCTGCAACTCTTTTAAATTCGCATTCCCCGCCGCGTTGATCTCATAGGTCACGCGCGGGCTATCGACCGTGATCGTATCGATGACCAGTGGCTGCGGTCCCATAATCGTGTTCTTGTCAATCTTGATATCGACCGATCCCACATCGATTGCCCGTGCAGACACGAATGATTTCGGATTGCCCAGATGGAACCCGGAAACCTTCCCCGTTCCGGACGAGAGGGAAATGTCGACATTGTCCACGGTGACATCCGTTTGCGTGATTTGTGATCCGTATTTTTCTATGGCGGATTTCACAATCGCATTCAGATTGGTATTGAGGTAGATAAGGCCGCCGACAGCCACGAGTAAAACCAGCGCGAGCCCGCCAAGAATAACTTTTTTAACCATGGGAAATCCTTTCCGAAAACCGGCCACATATATCTGGCCTTCAGGCTAGGGCAGAACAAGCGCCCTGTCAAAACAAAGCCCGCCTGCATGCACATGGATAATGTTGTTCATTTTCAAAAAGTTAGGGAATCGGAAAGACCTCTGGACAAGCCCCCGCCTTTTTTACTATAAAGCTTTTCACTTCTTTATTCGGGGTATAGCTCAGCTTGGTAGAGCGCTACGTTCGGGACGTAGAGGCCGGAGGTTCGAATCCTCTTACCCCGACCACCCTTCGCCCTTACGGGCTTCGGGTGGCTTACGCCAGTAAGACATACGAAACCGTTAGGCCGAAGGAGTGTCCTTCGAAGCCTTGGCGAAGGAGGACCGTAGATGTACTATGTATACCTCATACAAAGCATAAATTTTCCTGATCAGCGTTATGTAGGACTTACCGAAGATCTTAAATCAAGGCTCAAAGCCCATAACTCTGGCGAATCAAAGCACACTTCCAAATTCTATCCTTGGGAATTGATTGGGTATCACGCCTTTAAAGAAAAACAAAAAGCGCGCGAATTCGAACACTATCTCAAAACAGGTTCGGGCAAAGCCTTTGCAAACAAAAGGTTTTGGTAACCTTATTTCTAATTCGCCGCCCTGCGCACTTCCGCGGCCTTGCTTGCCTCGTTGATAAGGCTTGTCGCGGCGGCGCGTGATTCCGGCGTGATAATATCACCGGCGAGCATGCGGGAAATTTCATCGGTGCGTTCATCGAGGCTGAGCGTCCTGACATTCGATGTCGTCGTAATACCATCCGAGCTTTTGGCAACATGAAGATGCTGCGCCCCGCGCGATGCAACCTGCGGGCTGTGGGTGATGACAAGAACCTGCGTGGCATCCGCGAGTTGCGCAAGACGTTCACCCACGGCCGCCGCCGCCGCGCCGCCGATCCCCGTATCAACCTCGTCGAACACCAGTGTCGGAATGG
The DNA here is from genome assembly GCA_946481075.1 of uncultured Alphaproteobacteria bacterium. Next base: position 113,696 of record CAMLMC010000001.1, on the reverse strand, counting down.
TTTGCACTTCCTGCACAACGACTTTGAGCGCGAGGATAAGACGCGCCAGTTCCCCGCCCGATGCCGTTTCGGCCACGGGGCTGAACGGCATGCCGGGGTTCATGCGCGCCGTAAAGGTCACATGGTTGATACCGCGTTCCGTCCATTCCATGTTCGGGCGCTCTTCGACATGGACCTGGAATTCGGCGCGTTGCAGTTTGAGTGGAGCAAGCTCTGCCGTAATGCGCTCGCTGAGCGCCTTTCCGGCTTCTTTGCGTTTCTGGCTGAGGATTTGCGCGTGATGGATATAGGCGCTCTTGGCACGGGCCAGCAATTTATCAAGTTCGGCCATTCTTTCGCGGCCATTGCGCAGGCGTTCCAATTTTGCCGACATATCCGCATGATATTGCGGCAATTGTTCGAACGGAATTTTCGCTTCCTTGGCGAGCTCCATTAAAACATCGAGAATATGCCGTAATTTTTCAATCGGCCCTAGGTCGATATCATATTGCGGGGCGAGTTTTCTCATCTCCGTCACCGCGGCGCGGGAATTTTCGAGTGCAATATTGATATGCTCCGATAACTTCGCCGTTTTGTCGCGGTCCAGCGCCTGATACCGGTCCAGCGTGTTGACGGCGGACGTCAGCGCCATCACAATCCCGTTTGCCGCGATAAATTGGGCCAGAATATCCTGAAACGCCTGAGAGCTTTGCTTGGCGGTGAGCAGCCTTGCATATTCGGCCTCCACATCCGCGATAAATCCTTCGCGCATACCTATTTTATCGAACCGGGCCATAACGCTTTCAACACGCGGCATGTCCTTCTTGTTGCGCGTCAGGAACAAATCTTCTTCTTCGATTTCTTTCTTGTAACGACGAACATCATGAAGCGCATCCGCGACATTTTTGAACACTTCCGGCTCGAACCCGCCGGAAAGGTCAAGTAGCGTCAACTGGTTCGACGGATCAAGCAAACTCTGGTTCGCAAACTGTCCGTGAATTTCAACCATCAACGTGCCAAGTTGTTTTAAAACATCAAGCTCGACCGGTTTGCCATCGATCAGAATTTCATCCATTTGCGTTGTCTTTAACGTGCGCTGAATGGTGAATTCGCTGCTCGCCTTTTCAATCGCGCCCTTTTCTTGCAGAAACGCCCAAGCGGGATGTCCTGAGGGCGGCGCAAACACAGCGCGTAAAATGGATTTGTCGGAACCGGAACGAATGGATTCAAAATCCGCAGGCTCACCCAGTATCAACCCCATCGCGTCGAGCAAAATCGATTTCCCCGCGCCGGTTTCCCCGGTTAGGACGGTCAGGTTCGATTTGAAATCAAGATCTAGGCGATCGATGATCACGAACTGTTCGATGTGCAATTGTTTGAGCATGGGTGGCGCGGGCCTTTGAATATATTCGCTTTTATCGTAGGGAATTGTGGTTAAGAACCCCTTAACCCATCATGACGAAAAAGGCGCGCCTTCGTCAAGAAAGCACAGCCCGCCCGGTCTCGTCATGCCCGCGAAGGCGGGCATCCGGATAAAAAAGAGTGCGGCAAAGCCGCACATTACCAGATCCCCGCCGTTTCAATGATGCTTCGCATCATCGCGGGGATGACGCCTTTGAGAATGCCTATCGCCCGATCGGGATATCCTGCTTATAGCTGGTCCCGAGATTCGGGAGCAGGCCACGGTCGAACGCATCGCGGTAATCGCCCGGATGATCCGGAATCTTGCCGGGCTGATAACTCGCGGTCGGGTCGCGTACAACATGATATTGCCCCTGAAGCCGTGCCTGTTGCTGGGCGATGATGTAATTCTGGCGGTTGACCAGATCCTGCTGTGTCAGGCCGGAATTCGTAATATAAGGCGGGTAATAGACCTGCTGCTCGTTGTTTTCGGCCTGTGCCGCGCCGGACAGCGCCAGAACACCCGCACATGTCATCATAAGTCTTTTCATCACCAAACTCCCTAATCTCATATCGAAAATGGATGGAGCGGACCATAGTTCCATTTTTTGCTTGTGTATATACCCCCTATGGGTATATATTGACCTTATGAACGAAATTATTCATAAAAACCACGGCCATGCTGTCGACTTGCCCCGCGTCAACCGGATTTCAGGGCAAATCGCGGGCGTGAAGAAGATGATCGAGGAGGACCGCTATTGCCCGGAAATCCTGATACAACTGCGCGCCATCCGCTCGGCCATCAAGGGGCTGGAGGCCAGCATTCTTGAACGCCATCTCGGCCATTGCCTTACAGACAGCCTGAATGCGGGCAACAAAGACGACATTAAGAAACAAATAGACGAATTGAAAGACGTTTTCCGGAGATATGATGAGTAATTCCTGCTGCAAACCCGAACCAGAAATCAAACAGCCATCCTGCTGTGGCGGAGGAAACAATAATCATGGCGGACATGATCACGGCCATGGCCGCAGGCTTGACTGGATGCTCCTTGTCTGTGCGCCTTTGGTCCTTATTCCCTATGCCCTGTATTATCTGATGCCTTCCTTGATGGAACAGGGCGCATGGATCGAAACCTATCTTCACTCCATTCATGAATTTGTGAACGCCGCCTGGTGGGGCGTGGTCATGGGGATTATCTTTCTGGCCCTGATGGCACGCATCCCGCGCGAATTTGTGATGTCCGTGTTGGGCAACAAACGGGGGGCTGGCGGTATCATGCGCGCCATGGCGGCGGGGGTTCTGCTAGATTTATGCAACCACGGCATCCTGATGATCGGCAGCAAGATATATCAACGCGGGGCAAGCGCGGGTCAGCTGATGGCCTTTCTGATCGCTTCGCCGTGGAATTCGCTTTCCCTCACCTTTATCATGATCGCGCTGATCGGTCTGAAACTGACGCTGATCTTTCTGGCCCTCTCCGTCGTTATCGCTTTCATTTCCGGCCTCGTCTTCGATTGGCTGGAGGATAAAAACATACTGCCAAAAAATCCGAATGCTTTCGAAATGCCGGACGGGTTTAAGTTCATGCCCGAAGCCAAACGCCAATTGAAACAGGTGAAATGGACGCCTTCACTTTTGGGCTCCATGCTCGTGGAAGGTATCAAGGATTCCGGCATGGTCGTGCGCTGGCTCTTGCTCGGTATTGTGATTGCCTCGGCGCTTCGCATGTTCATCGATGCCGCCACGTTCGAACAATATTTCGGCCCGACAATCCTCGGTCTCGGCGCCACATTATTCTTCGCTACGATTATGGAGGTCTGCTCCGAAGGCTCCTCCCCTATCGCGGCCGACCTGGTCTCACGCGGCGGCGCGCCCGGCAATGCCTTCGCCTTCCTGATGGCAGGTGTATCAACGGATTACACCGAAATCGGCGTGGTGAAATCAACAACCAGATCATGGAAGATTGCGCTGTTCCTGCCGCTCGTCACCCTGCCGCAGATTATCCTGCTCGCTTTGCTCCTCAACACGTAACCAGATCCCGCCATGCCCGCAAAAAGCGGGGATGGCGACATGCCGGTCATCGCCTGCGGCGCGAAGATTTCTTGGGGCACGGATAATATTCATACAGGGCAAGCGTTACGGCGGGCGCGGCGATGAAATCGGTATGCTGGCCATTCTCTTTTAAATATATCCAGACAATGTCCTGAAGCTTGCTCATCTTCTCCGTATTCGGCACACAAAAATCGATGGTCGGCGCTGTGCCGAGCGATTTCATCAGCTTGTGATAATCGATCGTGCCGGCAATATAGGCTTGGCACGCCGTGTGACCGCCTTTCACAATTTCTTTGCCCTTTGCATCACGCTCGCATAATTTTTGCAAATAGGCCCCGGAAAAAAATCCGGATGTGTCCTGCGCATGTGCGGCAGAGGACAAAGAAAAACAAGCCATAAAAATAAGCAGGATTTTTAAAATGTCATTCTGAGCGCAGCGAAGAATCTCCATGAGATCCTTCGCCTTCGGCTCAGGATGACAGGGAATAGAACTCATTCTTTCGCTTTTAACTGCTGCAAAATGGCGAACGGGGATTCAAACGTCTCCTTGGCGGGGGCCGAATAAACGCGCTCGCGCCCGTCATCACGCTTGTCTTTGTCATTGCGCTTGGGCTTGAATTTTTTCCTCTCGCCATCGAACGGTTTTTTGTCAGGCTTGGCGAATGTCTTCTTGTTGTCTTTGCGCTCGCCTTTATCGGCACGGGGGGCACGCGGCTTTTCCGCCTCGTTTGCTTTACCACGCTTAAGACGGAATGTTGCCAATTCAGGTTTTGCTTGTGGTGCTGGAGGGACCAATTCCGGTTGATCGGCCACAGGCATCGCCTCCATCGACGGCCCACCGCCCGCAACGTCTTCAATTGCAGGAATGTCCAATCCTGCGGACTCTTTTTCCTCGGCCGGGGCCACTTGCGCTTCAGGTGTCGGCGCAATCGCTTCGAGTTGGTCTAGAGGTTTCGCGTCCTCCTTGGCTTTATCGTTTGCCGGATCATGGATCATTTTATGACCCATGGCCTCAAGCACGGCATAAAGGTCGAGGATGTTTGACCCTAACCATTCGGCCATCTTATGCTGGGCCTGAAACTTGCCGCCCTGCGCACTGTCGTAAACGGCGCACACAACGCGGTCCAGCATGTCAACACGGATGGAGCGCGGACCATAGACCGGATAACCGATCGAACGGTAATAATCCGCATCGATATTCTTGTCCGTCACGCTAAAGGAAACGATTCCATCCTTCGGCAATTCGGCTGGCAATTCCTTGCCTTGCCACAATGTCAGAAGAATACCGCGCAATCTCACAGCAGCGGGTTTGTTAAGTTCCGGCAAAAATACAAGGATCGGCCCCATGCGCACTTTGCGGGCACGCAATGCTTTGCGCCCTTCTTCATCGAGGCCACCGATCAAATCCTCCAGCGCTTCACGCGGAAGGATGCCGAGCGCTTCTTGCAACTGGAATGCAATACCACGCGCCTGCGGCGTCAAATCATCGCCGCCCGTCAGACGGAACAAAGGCTCCAGCGTGAAATGGACATGGCGTTCCAGCCATGCTTGAATTTTTTCGGCAATCGCATTTTTGTCCTGCCCATCGAGCAGATTGGAATCCAGAACCTCTACGCGCGGCTTTAAAAGAAGGTCGCCCTTCCTGATACGCGCGACCGGATCGCCGGGAAGCGGGTTGGTGATATCTTGCTGCCATAGAATCTGCCCGTCATCGGCCAGCTTCAATTGTTTATCTTCGGCTTTCAAAATCATGGAAAGACGGTGTCCTATTTCTGGTTTCAGCGCTTGTCGCGCGGCTGTCATAATTGCTTTGAACTCTTCTCTACCCGAAGTCTCGTCCGGTTTAAAGCGAAAACCGGCCAATTCCCCTACTCTTTGCCCCTCGACAACAACTTCGCCGTTTTTCCGGATTCCGGCCAGCAAGGGGCTGCCTTCCTCCATTTTACCCAGCAAAACCGCCGATCTTTTATCGACAAATCGCTTGGTCAGGGCTTCGTGCAGGGCGGCAGACAAACGGTCTTCGATTTGTAAAGTTCGCCCCTGCCAATGCCCGGGGTCCAAAACCCAGTCCTTGCGGTGGGTGATATAGGTCCAGGTCCGGATATGGGCGATGCGGGTCATCAAGGCGTCGACCTCACCCTCCACATTATCCAGTTTGATAATGTGATCCTCCATCCAGTCCTCGGGCAGAATCGCATTTTCGGTCAGATGCATATAGATTTCGGCGACAAGATCGGGATGCGTTTCGGTCAGAGTTTTCCTGAAATCGGGGATCTGGCAAACCTCCCAGAGTAATTTCACCTTATCCGCACCGTCCGCCATCGCCATCACATGATCGCGGTTCATCATTTCGGCGAGCGTCAGATAATCATCCGATGGCCGCCCGCGTTGCAGGGTGGATTGACCGGACCCGACTTCCAAGGACTTGATCAGGGACATCGGTGAATGGTAATCGAGGTTCGAATTACGCCAGTAAATCGCCGGCAGCGATTCAAACTGGTGCTTTTCTATTGCCTCAACCTGTTCCGGCGGCAATCCTTTTACATTGCCTGTGGTGCCAAAGGTCCCATCCTTCGTGTAACGTCCGGCGCGGCCTGCAATCTGTGCCAGCTCGGCTGTGCTCAGCGGCCTCGGCTTTTCCCCGTCGAACTTGCGCGTGGCGGCAAGCGCCACATGACGGATGTCCATGTTAAGCCCCATGCCAATCGCATCGGTCGCCACCATGAAATCAACTTCGCCGGATTGGTACATTTCCACCTGCGCATTGCGGGTACGCGGAGAAAGCGCGCCAAGCACGACCGCCGTCCCGCCGCGCTGCCTGCGGATCAGATCGGCAATGGCATAAACATCGTCGATGGAAAACGCGACGACGGCGCTGCGTTTGTTGAGGCGGGTTATTTTTTTAAAACCCGTATATTCCAGAACCGACAATCGCGGACGCGTGACAATTTCGATCTTGGGAACAAGGCTCGTGATAATCGTGCGGATCGTATCCGATCCCATGAACATCGTCTGCTCTATCCCGCGGGCCCGCAACAAGCGGTCGGTGAAGATATGGCCGCGGTCCGGATCGGCACAAAGCTGTATCTCATCCACCGCCAGAAAATCAAACGGGTCTTCGACCGGCATCGATTCAACGGTGCAAAAAAAATACCGCGCCTTGGGCGGCACGATTTTTTCCTCGCCTGTGACAAGGGCGCAATGCGACACACCGATTTTTTCACACACGCGGTCATAATTTTCGCGCGCCAGCAAACGCAGCGGAAATCCGATGCAGCCCGTTTTGTGGCTTAACATCTGTTCGATGGCGTAATGGGTTTTTCCGGTATTGGTCGGGCCGAGCACCGCGGTTATCCGCCCCTCGCCGCTTATTGCCTTATTTGTAATTGTCATAGGATTTGATTTAAGCCATTTATGGCTTATTTCAAAGACATACAGCCATAAATTTGGCTTATTTCCAGATATAATTTTATAAGTTCAATAACGAAGGAATAAATTGAATGATGAAATTTTCAGTCCTGCTCGGTTTGACCTTACTGACCGCCATGCCCGTCGCATACAGCCAGACCGTCGATCCGCAGGCACAGGTTTTGAAAAACCAGATTGAAGCGATGATTGCCGCGCAAAAATCATCAGCGCAGAAAAACAGCTCGACGCTCGTCACCAAAGGCGGGGTTACGGTGGAAAAAGCACAAGGATATTATGCCTTTACTCTACCGCACATGACCTATACCGATGCAAAAGGCGTGCGCAGCGAAATCGGCATGATCGCTATAAATGCGTCGCCGGACGGGCCAGACAACTGGCGCGTATCCATGGCGATACCCACACCGATCAACAGCTATGACAAGAATGGAAAGCAACTGGTTCGCACCGATATCGGCACGCAAAATGCTTCGGGCGTGTGGAATACCAAGCTCGGCCATTTTACGTCGATGAATACAACCCTTGGCAATATCAGGATCAACGATCTCGTTTCCTCCAACAACATCACGGTTGATTCGGCGACCCTGACATCCTCGCTCAACGAAATCGAAACAGGCGCATGGACAGGCAAGGCGGAGAGCATTTTGAACAATATCGCCTTCTACAACGCCGCAACCGCTTTCACCTCGACCCTGCCGAAAATCACCATGTCGACCAATCTTACGGACACATCAGGTCAATCGGCGTTGACGGCCCAGGAAATTTCGGGGCGTTTGTCTTCGGGCGATGTCGATGGATACAATATCCTTAAAATGCTGGTCGGCACACCCGAACGGGTTAATGCGCAAGTCACCGGTCTGGATAGCGTTAACACGCAGTTGCAACAGGCGATGCTCACCGCGGCTCCGAACAAACGTCAGATGTTTTTAACCAGCATATTGACGGTGAGCGCCGTAAGCGGCATCGGCCGCCCTGTTGCGAATGATTCATCGAGCAAAACCTATGACCTCGTTTTCACACAAGGCGGTGGCATGACGATCAACGGCACTGATTTCGGATCAATTTTGACGGCGAAGAAATAAGGTATTTGTCATCCTGAGCGAGCAAAGCGAGCCGAAGGATCTCAAGAAATTCCTCGCCATGCTCGGAATGACATCAGAGAAGATAGCTCAAAACGCCATTCAACCTTTGCAGCCCCTGATCCGTTGCGGCCAAGACATCACTATCGAATGTTAAAAGCCCTTCGCCCTGAAGGGCTTTTATTTTTTGCAAATCGATAAGTTTTTCGATTCTATCGCCGCCCTCTTCTTCAAGGCGGGATACAGGAATTCCCTCACGAAGGCGCATGCCCATCATCAAACATTCAACAAAACGGTCGCGATGCGACAGGCTTTCAAACTCATGACTGCCGTGTCCCTGCGCGGATACACGTTCCAGCCACATATCAGGCGCACGATGCCCGCGTGTGGCTTGTTTGGCGCCATCAATCGTCAATCGCCCGTGCGCCCCTGGTCCGATACCGATATAATCTGTATATCGCCAATAGGTCAGGTTATGGCGCGATTCCTGTCCTGCCCGCGCATGGTTGGACACTTCATAGGCGGGCATGCCGGCCGCGCCCAAAATATCCTGCGTCGCCTCGTACAAATCGCCCGCGATTTCCTCTTCGGGAATTTTAAAATCACCGCGTTCATGTTGAATATAAAACGGCGTGCCTTTTTCGATGGTCAATTGATAGACAGACAAATGATCCCCCGCCATGGCGATGGCATCTTTCAATTCCGCGGACCAATCGGCCACAGTCTGACCGGGCCGTGCATAAATCAAATCGAACGAATAACGATCGAATATCGCGGCGGCGTCCGCCACAGCACGGCGAGCTTCGGATGCATCATGCGCCCGTCCTAAAAATTTCAAATCGTTCTCATTAAGCGATTGAACGCCGAGCGAAACGCGGTTTATCCCCGCCGTGCGAAAGGCGCGGAATTTATCAATCTCCACCGATGTCGGATTGGCCTCCAGCGTGATTTCGCAATCATTCGATATACGCCAGTGCCGCTGTATTTCATCAATGATCATGGCCGCCGTGCCCGGCTCCATCAATGACGGCGTGCCGCCACCGAAGAATACGGATGTCACCATCCGCCCCTTGGTCAACCCCGCATAATATTCTATTTCGGATTTATAGGCACTGCGCCATGCATCGTGGTCGATACTGTCCGATACATGCGAATTGAAATCGCAATAGGGGCATTTGGAGGCACAGAACGGCCAATGAATATAAATTCCGAATTGGCCGTTCTGCATGATTGTTAGTTCGCGAGTTTCGCGTCCAGTGTGATTTCGGCTTTGTACAATTTGGAAACCGGGCAGCCTGCTTTTGCGCCAGCGGCGATTTCCTGAAACTTCGCATCATCAATGCCGGGAATTTTGGCAACGAGTGTCAGCGCGGATTTCGTGATCGTGAAGCCACCATCATCCGGCGCAACGGTGACGCCGCAATCTACGCTCAGTTCATCCGCCGTAAAACCGGCCTTGTTCAAACCGAACGAAAACGCCATGGCAAAACATCCCGCATGCGCGGCGGCCAGCAATTCTTCCGGGTTTGTTTCGGGGCCGTTTTCAAAACGGGAATGAAAACTATAGGGCGTGTCTTTCAAAATACCGCTACCGCTCGTCAGAACGCCCTTGCCTTCTTTGCCGGTGCCTTTCCAGATGGCTTTTGCGCTTCGTGTAATGCTCATATTCATTCTCCTTTTAGGTAGGTTATAAATTTCTCGACCGCTTTGGCGCGGTGGCTAATGGCGTGTTTCTCATCGGAACTCATTTCACCGAATGTTTTTGCATGGCCTTCGGGTAGAAACATAGGGTCATATCCGAAACCTTCCAGCCCCCTTGGCGGCCATTGAATAGATCCCTCACAAACCCCTTCGAATGTTTCAATGCGCCCATCGGGATAGGCCAGAACCAGAACACATACGAACTGCGCCCCCTTGTCCGGATGGTCGCCCATTTTGTCATGAACAAGGTTCATTGCTTTTTGAAAGTCGCGCGGGGTTCCGGCCCAGTCGGCGGAATAAACGCCGGGCGCGCCGTCCAGCGCATTGACACACATGCCGCTATCGTCAGCCAATGCCGGAAGGCCCGTGGCCTTCATCGCCGTGACCGCCTTCATTGTTGCGTTTTCAAGGAAGGTCGTGCCCTCTTCCGGCGGCTCGATCAATCCCAATTCACCCGCCGTTTTCACTTCGCCGACAAGCCCCTTTAAAAGAGTATCAAACTCTTTTTTCTTTCCTTGGTTATGCGTGGCGAGGACGAGCGTTTCGATCATTCGATTACTGCCCCAACGCTTCGGCTTGTTTTACTTTCAGTTCGTCACATCCTTTGCGCGCGAGATCAAGCAGCGCAAGGAATTGATCCTGACTGAATGGCTCGCCTTCTGCCGTGCCCTGAATTTCGACGATGCCGCCTTTGCCCGTGATCACGAAATTGGAATCCGTGTCGGCCGTTGAGTCTTCATCGTAATCGAGATCGAGCACGGGGGTGCCTTCATAGATACCGCACGAAATCGCGGCGATGGAATCGCTGAGCGGCATGCGCGGCAACGCGCCGATTTTGACAAGATGCTGCATGGCCAGTGCCATCGCGACATAACCGCCTGTGACGGATGCCGTGCGCGTACCGCCATCGGCCTGAATAACGTCGCAGTCCACTTTGATCTGGCGTTCGCCGAGCGCGGGCAGGTCGACAACGGCGCGCAGCGCGCGTCCGATCAGGCGCTGGATTTCCTGCGTGCGGCCCGATTGCTTGCCCTTGGCCGCTTCGCGGTCCATGCGTTGATGGGTCGAGCGTGGCAGCATGCCATATTCCGCCGTGACCCATCCTTTGCCGAGGCCCTTCATCCATCCGGGCAATCTTTCCTCCACCGTGGCGGTACAAAGAACATGGGTATTCCCGAACTTGATCAGGCAGGATCCTTCCGCATGTTTGGAATAATGCGGGATAATTTCAACGGTGCGAAGGTCGGCGGCGGCGCGGCCGGAAGGTCTGGTCATATTTTGCTTTCTACTGGATATTTCATATTTCAAAACCGTTCTATATAGTATTCCCCATGAAGACAACAGGGACATATGCCAGTCTTGACGAGCGGGCACGGAATATTTTCCGTGAAATCGTCGAAAGCTATATGGTGAGCGGCGATCCGGTCGGATCGCGCACCCTGTCGCGCACCTTCGATTTATCGCCCGCCACCATCCGCAACGTCATGGCCGACCTTGAAGACCTTGGCCTCCTGGAATCGCCGCATGTGTCTGCGGGACGCATGCCTTCCCTTCAGGGGCTGCGTTATTTCATCGATGGAATCATGGAAATCGGCACTTTGTCCGAGGCCGAACGGAAGGTTCTGGAATCGCAATATAGCGAACAATCCTCGGCCCCCGATATTTTCGATCAGGCGAGCCGCCTTCTCTCCGGCCTTTCCTCCAGTGCGGGGCTGGTCGTCGCGCCCAAGGCCGATAAGGCCATTCGCCACATCGAATTTGTCTCGCTGGCGGCGGACCGCGCGCTGGTCATCATCGTCCCCGAAGATGGCATGGTCGAAAACAGGGTGATGCAATTGCCGGCCGGAATCACACCGGACATCCTGAAACAGGCCAGCAATTTCCTCTCCGAAAGGCTGTACGGTAAAACAATTTCCGAAATGCGGGATGTGATTCGACAGGAAATCAGCGCCCGTGAAGGGGAACTGGGACAGCTTATGACCCGCATCGTCGAAGAAGGCCTTGCCCTGCAAACAGGGGATGGGACTCTCATTGTCCGCGGCGCGGCCAAATTGCTCGACCAAAGCTCGCTGCAAGACCTTGAACGGGTCCGGATGCTGATGGAACAGCTTGAGGCGAAGGAAACGGTCTCAAAACTGCTGGATCAGGCCTCTCAGGCCGACGGGATCAAAATTTTTCTTGGCGCGGAAAACCCGGTGTTTCAGGATGGCGGCTATTCCCTCATCCTCCGCCCCTACCGCAACGGGGCGGGCTCATTCGTCGGCGCGGTCGGCGTGATCGGCCCCACCCGCCTTGATTATGCAAAAATAATCCCGAGCGTAAACTTCATGGCCGAAATGATTGCGCGTAACATCCGGAAATTGTCGGGCGAATAATTGCCCCGCGCCGTCAATATCTGTATCCTTGGCGGATAACGATGGAGAGAGAACTGTGTCCCGTATATTCGCCTTTTTGATGATCGCCCTCTTGTCTGTGCCCGCGATGGCGCAGGACGGCACGCCCGAAATGCAGACCTTTGACCCGACGGGCAGCGGCGCGAACAAAACCGGTGAATATATCCGTGACCTTCAGGCGCGCAGTCAGGTCGACAAGGGTTTTATAAAGCCTCAAACCGTTCACGTTTCTATCGTGCACGAACCTTATATGGATGGCGACCAGTTCGGCCTGCAAATGGCGGTGCCGGATGTGGAAAGCGGATGTTACAAACTCACGCCTCTTGAATATGAAGCAAATTTCATCGACCCTTATTTCCTTGATATCAAGGTAAAGCGTTATCGCCGTATCGCGCCCGAAGGCGCATCCTCTGCAACGCAATGCGATCGTCAGAATAAAATGTCTACGGCCATGATGGTTCTGTCGAAGGCAGACCTTCTCTCCCGCGGCACGAAAGAAATCCGCTTTTCGACAGAGGCCGCGATCGACACCTATAAAATCAATTTGTCCGATGCGTCCCTGGAACTCGTTCCGCAAAGCATGGTGGTCTTCAAACCATCGCAATTCGGCGGCGAACTGAAAGACCGCATCGTTTATAATTTTACAGGCGACAATGTCGTGGCGCTTCATGTGCCGATGGCGCAGGCCGGTGATGAAATCGGGAACGAGCTATTGAAATTCGCGGGCATGAACGCCCTCTCCCCCACGGGCAACACACCGGGGCGCAGCGGTACGGGCGCACCGATTCTTTATTTCCATGACCAAAGCGGTGGTATCCAAAGCCAGATCGGCCCAGACGGATACGGCGAAGTTGGCACCATCACCGTGGCCCGTCCTTATGACGGGGCGAATGGCCGTGTCTGGACCCCTGTCACCCTAAGCGTCTTTGCAACCCGCCCGGGAACCCAGCTTTAATCCCTTATTTGTCATCCCCGCGGCAGGCGCGAAGCGCCTACGCACAGCGGGGATCCATAAAGTCCGGATCGCCGGACAATAACAAAACCACTGGAAACTTCGAAAAAACGACTTATAACTACTGCCATGACAAACGACGAACAAAACAAAACACCCGAAGAATTGCCGGAATCCATCTCTGAAATTCTGAATGACGCACAGGCGGCGGAATCTGCCGACGCTGCTGCGGAAGGCACGCCGGAATTTTACGAAGCCGCAATCAAGGCGCTTCAGGCAGAGGCCGACTCCGCAAAAGACAAAATGATGCGTGCGCTGGCGGACGCCGAAAACACGCGCCGCCGCGCCGTGAAAGACCGCGAAGATGCGGGCAAATACGCCGTGCAGAATTTCGCGCGTGACATGCTCGCCTTCTCCGATAATTTCCACCGCGCGATGGGCGCGATCCCGCCGGAACTGGCGAGCGATGAAAAAGTCGCGGGCGTGATTGCCGGTCTTGATGCGATGGACCGCGAATTGCTGTCCGTGTTTGAACGCCACGGCATCAAAAAGATCGAACCGCTCGATGAACCATTCAATCCGAACTTCCACGAAGTGATGTTCGAAGCGCCGATCCCCGGCAAACCGGGCGGCATCGTGATTCAGGTGGTAGAGGCCGGATACGTCCTTAATGACCGCCTGCTCCGCGCCGCCAAAGTCGGCATCTCCAAGGGAGAACCCGGCGGCACGCACCAGGTGGATCAAAGCGCTTAATTTGCAATTCATTCGTCATTGGTATAGTTTAATCATATATTAAATTATATGAAAGATTAGACGTATGGACCTATGGAAGATCGATACTCTCGATGAGGCCTTAGAGGCCTTAAAAACATACTCTATCCGAAACACCGTCTTCAAAGGTATGCCGCCGATTGATTGGAACGTGTGGAGCGATAAGATCGATTCCTTTCGTCAATCAAACCCACTTAAGGATGATATATCTGTCTTACGATATGCATTGGATGAATTGCACGATGGTCACAGCGGCATCATTAATGAGGAACTCACCAATGGAACGATAAAAACGCCCCCGATGCCTGTCGGCAGATTAATAGGCAAAACGGCCTATCTGCGCCTGCCGGAGTGGAATCGAACAAACGATGGGGATGATCGCTATACGGTGGCTACACACAACATCATCAAAGAACTAGACCAATCGGATATAGAAGGATGGATTGTTGATTTGCGCATTAATTCAGGCGGCGACCACGCACCAATGCTTGAAGGCATAGGCCCGCTTCTTGGAAATGGAACACATGCATATCTGATCCATCCGCAGTTCAACTTCAAAGAACAACCTTGCGAAGTGAATACAGCCTATAGACCTCAACAAGCCAATAAACCTATTGCAGTGTTGACAGGTAGCGGCACCAACAGTTCCGGCGAATTAATACTTCTCGCATTTCAAAAATTAGAAAACGTAAAAACTTTTGGCGCGAACAGTGCAGGAAACTCTTCCTCAAACCCCGCCTTTAAATTTCAAGACCGGGTTGTCGCGTTCACGGCCGGATTTATGGCTGACCGTGATAAGGTCCCATACGAAGGTAAAATACGCCCTGATGTCGCTTTTACGGGTGGAGCACGCCCTCAGGACATCAAACTGGAAAGCTACGACCCGGCGACCGATGAATTGGTCAAATTCGCTTCTCAATGGATCCGCCACACCGCAAATCCAATCCCGAAAACCGTCCCAATGCCCCCCGCCCCCTTTTAACAGCCAATCCCCGGCAAACCGGGCGGCATAGTGATTCAGGTGGTAGAGGCCGAGTATGTATTCCACGACCGTCTGCTCCGCGCCGCCAAAGTCGGCATCTCCAAGGGAGAGCCCGGCGGTACGCATCAGGTGGATCAAAGCGCTTAAGCCTTATACTGACGGAGGGTTAATCTGTTCAGCCTTCACAATTCTCGGGCTGACAGCAATCTTGGCCGCAAAATCTGCAAGATTTTTCATGTAAGACTGGAATCCCGGATCTTGGATGCTGCTAAAATCAGCACAATGCGATCCATCATAAATGTTGGCCGAGCCGTAAGGTTGATGGCTTTTTGTCGCAATCCAAAAAGTCTCTTTGTCTGCATATGCTGAAAGATGGACGCCAAAATCACCTCTTTTTAACTTTATAGGACGCCCCGCAAATCGCTCCTCGGAATTAAGAGAAAATGCGGCAAAATATGAATCTGCCTTGGATTCACTCGAACGTTCGGAAGGTGTGAAAGTATAACGATCAATGATGCCCAGCTTCTTCGCGCTATCCATAAACTCTGTTACAAAATCCACAGCTTCTGCATACGCGACCATAGATGGAGCAAGGTCTTTTTTTCCTTGGTTTCCAAGAATAGCCACCGCGTTAGTAAAAAGTTCTTTCATATACACCCTCTTCTTTCCGGAGACTTAAGCCAGCCCATTTATTATGTCAAGAAAAACGTGTGATCCGCCGTAATCACCGCCCCGTATAAATCATAGAAACCGCAAAAATCTGCCCACAACCGGGGGAAATTTTGGGGTTTCGGCTCTGGCATTTACGGCGGCGTGTGCTATATAAACCGCTGTGGAAGCCACGTGCTCCCCATAGGAAATGGTGGGATGGTGCTACTTCAGGTGGGCTATCCCCGTAAATTTGCCAACGAAAGGAATATGTTATGGGCAAAGTCATTGGTATTGACCTTGGAACAACCAACTCCTGCGTGTCCGTCATGGACGGAAAAGAAGCGCGGGTTATCGAAAACTCCGAAGGCGCGCGCACGACGCCGTCTATGATCGCTTTCACCAAGGATGGTGAACGTCTTGTGGGTCAGCCCGCAAAACGCCAAGCGGTCACAAACCCCGAAAACACTCTTTATGCCGTTAAACGTTTGATCGGCCGCCGCTTCGATGACGCCGAAGTGCAGAAAATGATCAAAACGGCCCCTTTCAAAATCATCAAGGCCGACAACGGCGATGCATGGGTGGAAGTCGACGGCGAGAAAAAATCCCCGGCGCAAATCTCCGCCATGGTGCTTCAGAAGATGAAGGAAACCGCCGAGAGCTTCCTTGGTGAAAAAGTCGAGCAAGCCGTTATCACCGTTCCGGCGTACTTCAACGACTCCCAGCGTCAGGCGACAAAAGATGCCGGTAAGATCGCGGGCCTCGAAGTTCTGCGTATCATCAATGAACCGACAGCCGCGGCCCTTGCCTACGGTCTCGACAAAAAATCATCCGGCACCATCGTTGTGTACGACCTTGGCGGCGGTACGTTCGACGTTTCCGTCCTCGAAATCGGCGATGGCGTGTTCGAAGTCAAATCCACCAACGGGGATACGTTCCTCGGTGGGGAAGATTTCGATGATCGCGTTATTCACTATCTCGCGGATGAATTCAAAAAAGAACAAGGCATCGATCTGCGTCAGGACAAACTCGCCCTGCAACGTTTGAAAGAGGCCGCGGAAAAAGCGAAAATCGAACTCTCCTCCTCGCAATCCACCGATGTCAACCTGCCGTTTATTACGGCGGATGCTTCGGGGCCGAAACACCTGAATATCAAACTCTCCCGTGCGAAGCTGGAAAGCCTTGTCGATGATCTCGTCCGCAACACGCTTGGGCCCGTCAAGGCCGCGCTGAAAGATGCGGGTCTGAAGGCATCCGACATCGATGACATCGTTCTTGTCGGCGGTATGACACGTATGCCGAAGATCGTCGAAACCGTGAAGGAATTCTTCGGCAAGGATCCGCACAAGGGCGTGAACCCTGATGAAGTCGTCGCCGATGGCGCGGCGATTCAGGGCGGCGTTCTGCAAGGCGACGTCAAAGACGTTCTCCTTCTCGACGTGACACCTCTGTCCCTTGGTATCGAAACTTTGGGCGGTGTCTTCACACGCCTGATCGACCGTAACACGACCATTCCGACGAAAAAATCGCAGACCTTCTCGACGGCTGAAGACAATCAGTCCGCCGTGACGATCCGCGTGTTCCAGGGTGAACGTGAGATGGCAGCAGACAACAAATTGCTGGGCCAATTCGACCTTGTCGGCATTCCATCCGCCCCGCGCGGCGTTCCGCAGATCGAAGTGACGTTCGACATCGACGCCAACGGTATCGTCCATGTGACGGCGAAGGATAAAGCCACGAATAAGGAACAGCAAATCCGTATTCAGGCCTCCGGCGGCCTGACCGATGCCGACATCGAAAAAATGGTCAAGGATGCCGAAGCGAACGCCGAAGGCGACAAGAAAAAGCGTGAGCTGATCGACGCCAAGAACCAGGCGGAATCGATGATCCACCAGACGGAAAAAACCCTCAAAGATCTGGGCGATCAGGTCCCTTCGGAAGAAAAATCCGCTGTGGAGTCGGCAATTTCCGATCTGCGTGGCGTTCTGGACAGTGAAGACAAGGAAGCCATCGATTCCAAAACATCGGCTTTGATGCAAGCGTCGATGAAGCTTGGTGAGCTTGCCTACCGCAAGGCGCAGGAGGAACAGGCCGGCGCGGCGGACAATCCGTCCACGGAAGAAGGATCTTCCAAACCGGCGGGCGATGACGTGATCGATGCGGATTTCACCGAAGTCGATGACGACAAGAAAAACTAAACTCCATCAAATGTCATTCTAAGGAGCGGAGCGACAAAGAATCTCATGCCGTACGGCGAAAATGGGATCTTTCGCTCCGCTCAAGATGACAGTAAACTGTGGTCAGCATGGCACGTGATTATTACGAAATTCTGGGGGTTGCAAAAACGGCAAGCGCGGATGAGCTGAAAAAGGCTTATCGCAAGCTCGCTATGAAATATCACCCCGACCAGAACAAGGACAACAAAGAGGCCGAAGCCAAGTTCAAGGAATTGAACGAGGCCTATGACGTTTTGAAAGACGAACAAAAACGCGCGGCCTATGACCGGTTTGGCAAGAGCGCGTTTGACGGCTCGATGGGCGGCGGCGGTTTCGGCGGCGGTGGCTTTGGCGGTGGTGCCGGCTTCGGCGGTGCCTTCTCCGATATTTTCGAAGACATGTTTGGCGATATGATGGGCGGCCGCGGCGGTGGACGGGCTTCTGCCTCGACACGCGGCTCCGATCTGCAATACGCCTATGATATTTCCCTTGAAGATGCCTTTAACGGCAAAGAAGTCACAATCAAAATACCGGTCAACGACACATGCGATAAATGTGATGGGTCTGGCTCTGAAGACACAAAGGGCGCGGAAACATGCCCCACCTGTCACGGGTCGGGCCGCATGCGCGCGCAGCAGGGTTTCTTCACGATAGAGCGCACCTGCTCCACCTGCGGCGGGGCGGGCTCCGTCATCAAAGACCCGTGCCGCAAATGCAACGGCGCGGGCCGCGTGCGCAAGGAAAAAACCTTGAAAGTCTCTGTACCGGCGGGCATTGATGCGGGGCGCCGCATCCGCCTTGCGGGTGAAGGTGAAGCGGGTCTGCGCGGCGGCCCTGCGGGCGATCTATATGTCCTCATCAACATCAAACCACACAAACTCTTTGAACGTGACGGCAGCAATCTTTATTGCCGCGTGCCAATCCCGATGACAACCGCCGCAATTGGCGGGGAGATTGAAGTCGCCTCCATCGATGGTTCGCGCAACAATGTCAAGATTCCGGCGGGCACGCAAACGGGTCAGCAATTCCGCCTGCGCGGCAAAGGCATGTCGATCATGCGGTCTGACTCGCGTGGCGATTTGTTCATCGAAATTTTTGTCGAAACGCCTGTCAATCTCAACAGCAAGCAAAAAGACATGATGCGCAAACTGGCGGATGATCTGGCGGCGGAAAAATCCGGTCACTCACCGGAATCCGAAGGTTTCATGTCAAAGATGAAAGACCTATGGTCTGATTTGAAGAGCTAACTTGGCCCTTTCAGGCTTTCACCGACCTAGGGATTGGTGTATCTTTTCCCCATGAGCATCTGGCACAAAACATTCACGCTTGAAGATTTGAACGACCTGCGCGGCGTGCAAAAAGACAACATCAACAAACATCTGGATATCCGTATCACGGAAATCGGGGATGATTATTTAAAGGCCACAATGCCGGTTGATGAACGCACCAAACAACCCTTCGGCATTCTGCATGGCGGGTCCTCCTGCGTTCTGGCCGAAAGCCTGGGCAGTATCGCCGCCTGGATGTGCATCGATGGCGATAAACAGCGCGCCAATGGATTTGAAATCCATGCCCACCATCTTCGCCCCGTTTCTTCCGGCCATGTCACCGGTATTTGTAAACCGATCCACCTTGGACGGACCACGCATCTTTGGCAAATCGACACTTACAACGACGAAGGCAAGATGAACTGCACGGTGCGCCTTTCCGTCGCCATTCGTGACATAGATAGAACTTGACAATTTGGGAATTTAATCCTATTATCCCTTTGATGTCTTTGAAAAAAAGCATAGGCAGGCGAAGAAAATCGAAAAACAAACTAATGGATTATAGATTTCTGAAAAATGCATAAAAACGCCAAACGAACTAGACAAACGTTAACGGTGGCATAGGATCAAATCATGGAAATAGGAATCGCGGGATATAAAGGCCGGGTCGGCCAGATTCTGGTGAGGGAACTACAATCGGGCGCATGGCCGGGATTGACCCTCGCCTGCGTCAGTACGCGCACGCTTCATCCCGAACATTTTCCCTCTGAACCATATGGCGTCGTCACGGACGCCGATGAACTGATGCAGGCCTGTGACTGCGTGATCGATTTCACCACACCGGAGGCTACACTGACGAATATTGCCGCCGCCATCCGAAACAAAACCTCGCTGGTGATCGGCACGACCGGTATCACACACGATCTGGAAACGAAAATCGCCGATGCTGCCAAAGAAATTCCTATCGTCTATGCCGCGAATATGAGCGTGGGAGTCAATCTCCTGCTGGCGTTGGTGGAACAGGCGGCGGCGCGCCTTGGTCCCGACTGGGATATCGAAATTTTTGAATCGCACCATAAGAATAAGATTGATGCGCCCTCCGGCACGGCATTGGCGCTGGGCAAGGCCGCGCAATCTGGGCGCGGCGGCGGCGACTTCGTTGACAACCGCAAAGGCAAACGCAAAGACGGTGATATCGGTTATGCCGTGTCCCGCGGCGGCGATGTGGTTGGCGAACACACGGTGACCTTTTACGGCATGGGAGAACGGATCGAACTCGCGCACAAGGCATCGGACCGCACCCTGTTCGCGCGCGGCGCTTTGAAAGCCGCCGAATGGTTACAAGGGAAGCCTGCCGGGCTCTATACCATGCGGGATGTTCTCGGCCTCTAAGCCCAATAACATCTTCTTGCGCGCAGATCCCCAGGCGTAGTTCTCTACAATGCCGCTGCGCTGGATCACGCGGTGACAGGGAATCAAAAGGGTGATGGGGTTGGCTCCAACCGCTGTGCCGACGGCGCGGCAGGCATTGGCATCACCCAGCGCGGCGGCAATCTGCTGATAACTCACCGCCCCGCCTGTTGGTATTTTCAAAAGGGCGCGCCAGACCTGTATCTGGAAATTGGTGCCGTGGAGGTCAAGCCGCAACTTGTTCGCGCGGTCACCCTGCCCTTGCCAGATATGCATGACATGCTCCGCCGCGCTGCGCGTTACTTCTGCATTCTCTAAAAAGTTGGCACATGGCCAGTGTTTATTCATGCGGCGGAAAGGCTCGGCGCGATCATTGCCGATCACGAAACCGAGCCAGCAAACACCAATCTGCGTTTGCGCGATAAGCAAATCACCAATCGGCGATGCATGATAGCCATAGGTTATGGTCATCCCATCGCCGCGCCGTTGTACCATGCCGGGCGTCGCAGCTTCGCACGCCACAAACAAATCGTGCAGACGGCCCGCGCTCGACAACCCCGCCTGATACGCCGCATCAAGGGTTGGATAACCCTCTAGAAGAAAGTCCCGTGCGCGTTTGTAATTCATGAACTGCATCATGCGTTTGGGGCTGATGCCGACTTTCTCTTTGAACAGCTTTTGGAAATGTGTGGCTTCATACCCGAACCGGGCCCCAAGACTATCAAGATCGGGATTCTCATGCCCGTGCGCCGCCAGGTAATCAATGGCTTTCGTGATGATATCGTCTTTGAAATCGCCCATAACGGCACCTTGATACAAAAACGGGGGCTTTCCAACCCGTTTCTTGTGATCGTGAGGCTTTAAAGTTTGAATACGTAATAAGCAGAAACGTTTGGCAGAATGATTTCCGTTTTCTCATCCACTGTAATGACGCTAGGGTTCTTCATTTCTGCGCTTATCTCTTCAATGTCCTGAAGAAGGCGTTTTTCAATTTCTTCCGATGTTTCATTGCCCGTTCTATCCTGAGTATATGTCCGAAAATGAATAATGTCTTCAGCCTCCCATTCCTTTTGGGATTTGGACATCCGCGCTTCAACTTCGGCCTCCACTACTGTCGACGATGCGGGATCATTGAAGGCACGAACGCTTGTGATAGATTCCGGCAATTTCTGACCGGGCAGAAAAATTTCAGGTTCTGGGACAAATTTGCTCATCAATTATGGATATATAAAATTTATCCCGCATGCAAGTTTTGGATAGGTTATAAAATCCTATGACAAGAGCCAAAGTTATCGAATTCTTCCGCCGCCTTCGGGCGCAAAACCCCGAACCGAAGGGGGAGCTGGATTATACCAACCCTTTCACGCTTCTGGTTGCCGTCGTCCTGTCGGCGCAGGCAACGGATAAGGGCGTGAACAAGGCGACCCCCGCCCTTTTCAAGGCCGCGGACACACCGGCGAAGATGGTCAAACTCGGCGAAGACAAAATCCGTGATTGCATCAAGACAATCGGCCTTTTCAATGCCAAGGCAAAGAATGTCTACCTGCTCTCCAAAATTCTGGTCGAGCGCTACGGCGGCGAGGTTCCGCAATCACGGGATGAACTCGTCAAACTTCCCGGCGTCGGACGCAAAACCGCCAATGTGGTTTTGAACATCGCCTTCGGCCAGCCAACGATCGCGGTCGACACGCATATCTTCCGGATTAGCAACCGCACGGGCCTTGCACCGGGCGACAGCGTCGAAAAGGTCGAGGAAAAGCTGGAGAAAGTGGTGCCGGATGAATTCCTGCTCCACGCCCATCACTGGCTGATTCTGCACGGACGTTACGTGTGCACCGCGCGCTCCCCCAAATGCGCGCAATGTGTGGTGCGTGATCTTTGCGCCTTCAAAAACAAGACGGCGTAGCAATAGGACCGTTGGCTCGACGGAGCGCAGCGACGGTTGACGACAACGGTATCAAAGAGAAAAAACCGGGCATCGCTGCCCGGTTTTCATTGTACATTACCCTAGGAAATGGAAATTACTCGGCGGCAACAGCCTTGCCTTCAAACGGCAGCTCTGCCCCGAAGTCTGTTGTCTTGCGGGGAGCAGCAGACTTGTTGTCAGATTTGTTGTTGCGTGCGCCAGCGTTTTTCGCATCGAGCGGCGTCAGTTTACCGTCAACGGCGGCACCGGCTTCAACGGCCAGTTCTTTGTATGTGACCGCGCCGGTGATGGAACCGGATGCTTTGATTGTCAGGCGGCCACGAACCGTCAGGTCGCCTTCGAAACGGCCGGCGATTGTGGCTTCATCGATGTCAACCGTTCCATAGAACGCGCCGGACTCGGCGATTTCCAGAACGCTTGCACCTTTCAGCGCGGCTTCGACAACACCTTCAACGACCAAGTGATCGCAAGCTTCGATTTCGCCGGAAAGGGTGATGCCCTGACCGATATAGAGTTTACGGCCTGCGGCAGCATCATTCGATGTTGCAACAGATGTCTGGCCGAATGTCGTCGCGCCAGGATAGGCACCCGGATAAGCACCGGGAGCACGGCCCGCGATCGGCGGCTGGCCGGGACGGGAGAATACGCCACCCGGAATATCAATACGGGAATTCGGGGCAGCAGCGGATTCTGTCTTGTTCTCTTTGTTGTCTTCGGCGGAATTCATGGGTTGAGTGTCCTTTTCTTCTTCGTAGGGATTTTGAGATTCATAAACATAAAACTGGTTGCCGGTCAATGGCTCGCTTTGGTTGGCAACCGGGGCTGCGGACGGACGACGGGCGGCTTCCGAACGCGCATAACGCTCGACAGCGGATTGTTCAATAACCTTTGTCTGGTAAGGAAACGATTGCTGCTGACCTGCGGCTTCGAATTCTTCGGGCTGCGGGGGGGTATTGACGCCATTGTTCGTCGTACGATGAAACATTCTCTTTCACTCCACATTTGTAACCACCAGCAAATGGCAGACCACTGACAGGCCGTACAGATTTGCTTCGTGACGATGATTGATGAGAGAACGCTAACATGGCTCTTCCGCCCTCACAACCCGGTTTGGAAGTTATAAACAGCTATTTTGTAAGTAGTTTGAAGGCATTGGATTTTTTCGCTCACGCCGCTTGTGAATAAGTTTCGAAGCACAATATTTTCAAACATTCAACAAGCGGAAGACGCGCCAACATACTCTATTCATTAAAGAATTTGAATATCTTCTCGGCCTGAGCCTTAGAAATCCCCTCAACCTTCATCAAATCCTCCACCCCGGCGGATTTGATCGCCTTGGCGGACCCGAAATGATGGAGCAGCGCCCTTTTACGGGCCGCACCAATACCGGCGATTTCATCGAGCGGGTTTTTGCCGATGTCCATCTTCCGGCGCGTGCGGTGCGCCCCGATGGCAAACCGGTGAACCTCGTCGCGCAGGCGTTGCAGATAATGAAGCACGGCATCGTTTTCCGGCAGACGGAACGGCGCGCGGCCCTCCATAAAGAATTGTTCGCGACCCGCATTGCGATCCGGCCCCTTGGAAATGGCAACAACGATGAGATCATCCCAAACTCCCATTTCGGTCAGAACATCTTTCACCGCGTTGAATTGGCCCAAACCACCATCGATCAAAAGCAAATCCGGCCAATCATCACTCTCGCGATCCACCTCGTCTTTGATGGCGCGTCCGAACCGCCGCGTCATCACCTCACGCATCATGCCGTAATCATCGGCGGCGTCGGCGGTGCGGATATTGAATTTGCGATAGGCATTCTTGCGAAACCCTTCCGGCCCCGCCACCACCATGCCGCCCACCATATTGGTGCCGGAGATGTGGGAGTTGTCGTAGACTTCGATCCGCGCCGGCGGCCCCTCCAACCCGAAAAGATCCGCGACCCCCTGTAAAAGCTGCGCCTCACCTTTGCGCTCCAGAAGGTGGCGCTCCAGTGCCTGCTTGGCGTTGTTTTCGACAAAATCCATCAGGCGTTTACGTTGCCCCCGTGCCGGCTGCGCGATCGAGACCCTGCGCACCCCGCTATCCTTGCCGCGCTGGGCCAGCGCCTGCTCCAGCAGTTCCCGCTCGGCGGGCAAAATGTTGACCATGATATCCGGCGGCACGGGCTTACTCTCGTAAAACTGCGCCAGAAAATTCGCCATAATCGTTTGCGGCGTAACTTCCCCGTCGTGGCGCGGGAAATAGGCGCGGTTGCCGAAATTCTGCCCACCCCGGAAAAAGAACGCCTGAATACAGGTCTTGCCTTCGCGTTGATACAGGTAGATCACATCGGCATCGCGCATCCCTTCAATGTTGATATCCTGATGCATCTGGACGGCGGCGAGGACTTTGATCTTATCGCGATATTCGGCGGCGAGTTCGTAATCCATCGCCTCGCTGGCAGCCTCCATCTCTTTCTGAAATTCCTCTTGTAACGCCCTGCTTTTCCCAGACAAAAAGTCGCGCGCTTGCGAAACGGATTCCGCATACTCTTCTTTCGAAATACGTCCGACGCATGGCGCGGTACAGCGTTTGATGTGATATTGAAGGCACGGCCTTTTTCGGGCCGCAAAATAGGAATCTGTGCAATTGCGCAATTTGAAAATCCGCTGGAGCATATCGATCGTGTGGTTTACAGCCCCGGCATTGGCAAACGGGCCATAGAATTCACCCGCACCATCGCGGGCGCCACGATGTTTTTTCACCTGCGGAAAATCATGACCGGATGTCAGAAGAATATACGGGAAGGATTTGTCATCCCTCAGTAAAATATTGAAACGCGGCTTTAGTTTTTTGATGAGGTTGGATTCCAGAAGCAGCGCCTCGACTTCCGAATTCGTCGTGATGAATTCCATGGTCACGGTTTCGGATACCATGCGCTTCAGACGGTTCGGCAGCTTGGCCACGTGCGAATAGGTCACCACGCGTTTTTTCAGGGCGCGCGCCTTCCCGACGTAAAGGACATCCCCCTTTACATCGATCATCCGGTAAACTCCGGGTTTTTCGGGGAGCCGTTTGGCGTAATCGCGGATTAGATCCGCCCCCCGCTCCAGCGCGGTCATACTCATTCCCTACCTATTTAGGGCAGGAAAGTGCGGATCGCAACTTGTCTTGGGGGGCGGATTATGATTATCTCGCATTTCTGTTCTTTTGACGGCCTCGCGGGTATGGCGGAACAGGTAGACGCACAGGACTTAAAATCCTGAGGGAGCAATCCCGTGCCGGTTCGATTCCGGCTACCCGCACCATTTCTCTACCCCTTTGGTGGCTCCTTCGCAGCATCCCAGGCAAGGTTGAATTGAGCACGATAGGCGTCCGCAACATCGCGATTATGAATGACGCAAACATAAAAATTCTTTTGGCGTTGCATAACAATTGCGAGACGATCACCATACACATAAAAAGGCACGTTTTTGAATTGATCCGGCTCCACCCACTTATACTGTGCATAAGCGCTTGCTGGAAAGTACATATCCCCACTTTTTACCAAAATGCGCATCTCAAAAGACGGGTTTTCGAGCTTATGTTTTGTCATACGTTTTTTATGTTCAATCCCCTTATCAGGTGACCAGCCATCGAAAGTGCTTTCCGACACGTTACTAACACAGAGATCGTCAGCCCCCTCACACACCACATTGTAAACATCATCAAAAAATGTGTTATTTCCCTCTCGCCCTTCATAAAATCTTATATTTTGGGAACGGTGACAGACACCTGAATTCGGAAGAAATTCTACCCCTCCATATTCTAGCGCCCCTGCAATCTTCTCAATCGTCGTTTTGGTCGGCGTACCGCCTTCCGACTCAAAAGACGAAATCGTCTGCACATGCATCCCCGCACGCTGCGCCAGTTCCGGCTGGCTCCAGTTCAGAAGGGCACGGGCAGCGCGGCATTGGGCGGGGGTTAGAATTTGCATTATATCAGCCCCAGACTCTTTCCGGTCGACTGGATGCTAAGGGCGTTCGCCTCACCGCCAAGATCGGCGACCATGCGGATAACTTCGGCCGTAGCAGTGTCGAGCGCCTCGTTCTCAGGCGAGCGTAAAACCAGACTAAGCCCCAAGATGCCCCCACGAAAATGCGGATAACTGCCGATCGAAACCGTCGGGAACCGATCCTGAATTTTTGAAAGCGGTTCGGCCACGGCACTTTCGGCGAGCGAACAGGCGATGGTGTTTGATAGCATCGTCCGCCCCCTTTTCAACCGGGGTTTGATGTCATCGAGCATCGCCTGCATGATCCTTGGTACGCCAGCCATGACAAACACATTTTCCAGCTGGAATCCCGGTGCGCCGCTGACAGGGTTGTTAATCAGGCTGGCACCAACAGGGATCATTGCCATTTTTCGGCGCGGCGGCGTGACTTCTTCTTCCGATCCATAATGGCGGACCAGAATACCATAGGCTTCTTCATTCAGTTCCAACGTCGTACCGAAGGCATGAGCAATCGATTCCGCTGTAATATCGTCATGGGTCGGACCGATCCCGCCGGTGGTGAACACATAGTCGTATTTGCGCCTGAGTTCGTTAACCGCAAAAACGATTTCATCCCGGATATCGGGCACCACGCGAACCTCGGCCAGTACGACACCGGCTTGCACCATCTGTTCGGCGATCCACGACGTATTGGCATCCTTTGTCCGGCCGGAAAGAATTTCATTGCCGACCACCACAATAGATGCGCGGTATATGTCTTTGTCCTGTTGATTATCCATTACGCACCATACTTGATTGTACGCCCGAGCTTGACGGCCCAGGCACTAATAGCAACAAGGCCGAACCCCGCAATAATCAGCGCAATCGGCCAGCCGACAATATCCTTGAAATATTCGTCGGTGTAATATCCAAGGAACGCAAGAAAGGCAACGGTGCTGACGGTCAGCAAGGTCCGGCTTTTCGCGCGGACACTGACATACATAAGGCCGGCCGATAGCGCTGCAAGCCCTGTATCCAAAGGTGTTCCTTCCAGGATATCGAACGCGGAAATCATAAGGCCAACGCCGCCGGTGAAATACCAGAATGGCGCGATAGCGCGATATGACGTGCTATCGATTTTCCAGCTCACCATAAGGATGGAGAGGCTAAGCGCAATCGCGGCCACATTCTTATTCACACCGATATAGGAAAGAAGCGATGCCGTCGCCACGTTGAAAAACAGATAGGTAAAAAACAAAAGCGATGTCGTTTTCAGTTTGGAAAAGGTCGCAAGGAATTGCAGCGTGAGCAACCCGAAAACGATTATGGATGCCAATTCCGGATCGCCGCCTTGCGAATACTCATGCAGGAAAACAAACATCCCTGTCGGCAGCAATAGGGCGCTTTTGATGAACAGAACGGTCGATGCCTCATGATACCGTGGGTTCTTGGCCGCCAGAACCGCCAGCACAAAAGCAGTGAACCCTGTGCCATAGGTGATGATGACGCGGGCTGCGCTCGGCAACATATCCCATTGCATACCTATATAAAGCGCGAGCCCGCCAAAGATCAGCGCGGCGCCGAGATATCCGAGTATGCGGGCAATAAGACCGGGAGATTTCCGCCCTTGCGCGTCTTTGGTCAGCACGGCCCCGATGTCATCGAGTGTAAGATTGTGCGCGGCCGCAAGCCCGGCGATTTCCGACAAGGCACGGTCGCGGTCCGTCTGGATATAATTATTCATTCTATCACCCATCCGATAAAGGCGGGCTGCCTGTAATAGGGTTGGTTCTGGTCGGCTATTTCAACCTTCAATGCGCCTTTTTGCAGATAGGCGTTGCGATCGTGCCTAGAGCCGCCGAATATCTCCAGAACAAGGCCGCCATTATAAGAATGCTCCCAGCCGTTCCGGAAAACAAAACCATCCGGACTTTCGGGCGCATCCGAAATCTTCAGGTCTTTCAACCCTTCGACCGGCAAGCCATCCTTACCCGTCCCGTCTTCGGGCACATCGGGCAGGTCGATCCTGCGGCGTTCGCCCTTTACCGGATCGAAGATATAAAGCTCCGTCTCGCGGCGAAAATCATAGTTCGCGGGCTTTGGCCCGGTTTCATGGTAATACACGACACCGTCACGCACCTTGAAATCCGCCGGACCATAGTTTTTGTAGAAATAAAGGACCGAAGTCTGCGGCGGGGCAATCCCGATCACGCTCACTTTCGTGGCCACCAAAAAGCCGATGCCGAGCAGCAGCGGCAAGGCTATTCCGGCAATCAGGACAAGATTTTCTTTCAGAAAGGCCTTCATGGCTATTTAACCTGTTCAAATGCGGACTAATTTTCTATATGACAAGGGTACCAAAATTGGCCTATAAAGCAACCGCGATGAATAAGAACAGATACAGCATGGACGGAATCCGCCTTTACGGGCCGGAAGGGTATGAAGGGATGCGAAAGGCCGGAAAACTGGCCGCGAGCGCCCTTGACATGATCACGCCCTTTGTCGTGCCGGGCGCCGTGACGGGCGACCTCGATAAAAAACTGGAAGAGTTCACGGTTCAAAACGGCGCGGTGTCGGCCACCATCGGGTACAAGGGCTATCAACACGCGACATGCATTTCCATCAACCATGTCGTCTGCCACGGCATCCCCTCCTTCGACAAAAAACTGGTCGAAGGCGACATCGTCAATATCGATTACACCTGCATCGTGGACGGGTGGTATGGCGATAATTCCCGCACCTATCTGGTCGGTGATAAGATTCCGGTGAAAGCCCGCAATCTGGTAGAGGTCACCTATGACGCCATGATGAAGGGGATCGAGGCGGTAAAGCCCGGCAACACATTCGGCGATATCGGGTATGCGATCCAAAGCTATGCGGAAAGCCACCGTTTTTCCGTGGTGCGTGATTTCTGTGGCCATGGCCTTGGCCAGCAATTCCATGAACCGCCAAGCGTTGTCCATTTCGGACGCCCCGGCGAAGGCCCCGTGCTGGAGCCCGGCATGTTCTTTACGATCGAGCCGATGATCAACGCAGGCCATTACGCCACAAAGGTTCTGGCCGATGGCTGGACCGCCGTGACACGCGACAGGTCATTGTCGGCGCAGTTCGAACATTCATTGGCCGTGACGGATGACGGGTTTGAAATCTTCACCCTTTCCCCCGCCGGATACACCAAACCGCCATATGCGTAGTGTCATCCTGAGGGCAAAGCCCGAAGGATCTTGTATTCCCCACCCATGAGATCCTTCGCTAACGCTCAGGATGACAAGCCTTGCGCAAAATGCTAAAACACTTGGCATGGAACAAGCCGCGAAAAAAGCAGCGCCCGAGGATAAACCGCATTATGCAGGGCATCGCGACCGGCTGCGCGAACGGTTTTTGAATGCGCCGGACAGTTTGCCCGATTACGAACTTCTGGAACTGCTTTTGTTCATGGCGATTCCGCGCAGGGATGTGAAACCCATTGCCAAGCAATTGATTGCGCGGTTCGGATCATTGAACGGCGTGCTCCACGCGAACCGCGCCGATCTGGAATCCGTTGACGGCATATCGGAAACCACGGCAACGGCGATCAAGGCCATTCAGGCGGCGGGCCTTCGCATGCTCAAACAAGATTTGTCTGGCCGCACCATCCTCAATTCATGGCAGCGTCTGCTCGACTACCTTCAGGCATCAATGGCGCATGAGGCCCGCGAGCATTTCCGCCTTCTTTTCTTAAACAAAAAGAATGAATTGATCGCGGACGAGATTCAACAATCCGGCACGGTGGACCACACCCCCGCCTATCCGCGTGAAATCATGAAACGCGCGTTGGAGCTCGGCGCGACCGCGCTCATTCTGGTGCACAATCACCCGAGCGGGGATGCCACGCCATCACAAGCGGACATCGAGATGACCAAACTCATCTGCGCCGCCGCCAAGCCGTTCACGATTATCGTTCACGATCATCTGATCGTCTCCCGTGGCGGGGTGACGAGTTTTAAATCATTGGGGTTGATATGACGGATACAAATAATAATGATGAAGCAAGTCGTCAGATTGATTTGAAAAAGTCACTAGAAGATTTGGATACATATGGCCAAATTGCTTTAAAAACTATCATGACAGTAAGCGTGGGCGCTTGTGCTTTCACTATAGCTGCGATGGGAACCTTGTTTTCTTCTCTGCATGAGAAGTCTCCAAATTTGGCCTTAAAAACATTACAGGTAATTGATTCTCCCTTTGACGAATTTTTAAAGGCTACAATTTCGGCACTCATCTGTATTTGTCTCACTTACACTGCATGTATAGTAGATTATATTTGCGAAATAATACCTAACCATAATTTCGCGCAGTTTCTCTCTTTAGTGATCAATTTATTGATGCTTTCATTCGGATATGCTGCTTTCTATTTTTGCATCATAGGATTTACAGATTTTTTTCACGGCTTTGAAAAAATTCAAGAAATACTTATGAGTAAAAATTAGAATATTGATCTGTATTAAGCATAAGGCACATAATCATCCACCATGCCTTTGAACGCCGCGTGTTGTTTCGCAAGGAACATCGCGCTCACGGTTTTTTCCATCGGGTGATAGAAATCGGCAAAGCGTTCCATCACAGCCTCTTCGCTCGTCGTGCTGCCGTCATATTCGAGCGTGAAGGTTTCGAGGACTTTGCCGATCTGTTCCTCCGTATCGGGCAGCGCGACAATCGCGTCCATTTCTTCGTGGCTGATTTGCATGGTCATGGAGAGGATATTGTGGACGAGCTGCGTATCGCGGATGCGGTGCATCCCGCTCCATAAATACTGCGCGCGCCGTTCAAAGTCCTCATACGGGATAATGGTTTTAAACTCCTCGCCCAGTTCTTCGTAACATTCGCGGTAAAGCTCTTTCAGGCCGTTCTGAACCTTCCCTACTTCGTTGAACATATCCTTGACCTCGTAAAACCCGCCGGCGGAAAGCGCCCGCCCCGCCCCGACATGCGGCGCGCGGATTGTCGTCATAATGGTCAGGCGGGTGCCTTTGCTATCCGTGTCCTGCGTATACAGAATGATATTGGCGCAAGGGGAGCCTTGCGGAAAATCGTAACAGAATTTGGGCGTGGGGGCGTGGCTCTGCGCCGCAACTTGTGCGTCAGACATGAATAACCTTCCTGTGTTCAAATTATTTTTTTATTATTTTGGTTCGATTTTTAAGAATACATGAAAAAAGCCCTTTTTCAAGGACTTTCTAAAACAGTTGGTATTTCATGATTATTTTCGCATGCGCAAATAGGCAGGGCGAAGCGATTGAAACGCCATCATATGGTGCAGACGGCGATAGGCAATGATAAGGAAAATTGCCATGTGCGCGGAGAAGTTCACCGACGCCGTCAGGCAGAACATGAAATCATGGAGTTTCGTCACCCCATAGCCAAGCGAGATAAACCATGTCAGCGCCCAGATCGCCCATGTGGAGAGCGAGAGGGAATCCGCGCTGGCAGGGTTGCGCATCAATTGATAAATCTGCGGCCCGAAACCGGCAAGGCCGATCAGGAACACAAAGGGATAGAGCTGAGAAAACAGGGCTTCCATGCCGCCCAGTATGCAAAAAATGGATTAACAACCGGTGAAGGCAGGAAAACCCTTGGTTCGGGCGGCTCTTGGTGGTAAAAAAGCCCCAAATTCACCAAAGACTTAAGAAGAGCAGAAGCATGATCCCCCGTTATACCCGCCCCGTGATGGCCGATATTTTCGAAGCCGAAAACCGTTTTAAAATCTGGCTGGAGATTGAAACCCTTGCTGCCAAAAAGATGGGCGAAATGGGCACGGTGCCGAAATCGGTGGCAAAATCCATGCGAGAAAAGGGCAATTTCGACATTGCCCGTATTGACGAGATTGAAAAGGAAGTGAAACACGACGTTATCGCCTTCCTGACATCGGTTGCCGAATTTGTCGGTGAAGATTCCCGTTACGTCCACCAAGGCATGACATCGAGCGATGTGATCGACACCGCGTTTTCCGTTCAGCTGACGCAAGCCGCCGACATTCTTCTGGAAGACCTCGACGCCCTGCTCGCCGCCCTCAAACGCCGCAGCCTGGAGCACAAGAACACGCTTTGCATCGGGCGTTCCCACGGTATCCATGCGGAGCCGACCACATTCGGATTCAAACTCGCCGGTCATTATGCGGCGTTCAAACGTGCGAAGCAGCGCCTGATCAACGCGCGCAAGGAAATTGCCGTTTGCTCCATCTCCGGCGCGGTTGGCACATACGCCACCGTCGATCCCGCCGTGCAGGATTATGTGGCAGAAAAACTGGGCCTCACACGCGAAGACGTTTCGACGCAAGTCATCCCGCGCGACCGCCATGCCATGTTCTTTGCCACGCTCGGCGTCATTGCATCTTCAATCGAAAACCTCGCCGTGGAAATCCGCCACCTGCAAAGAACCGAAGTGCGCGAAGCAGAAGAATATTTCTCTCCGGGTCAAAAAGGCTCGTCCGCGATGCCGCACAAGCGCAACCCGATCTTGACGGAAAACCTCACCGGCCTTGCCCGTGTGGTCCGCGCCGCCGTCACGCCCGCGCTCGAAAATGTCGCGCTGTGGCACGAGCGGGATATTTCCCACTCCTCTGTCGAACGCATCATGGCACCGGATGCCTGTATCGCGCTCGATTTCGCGCTCGTGCGAATGACTAGCGTTATCGACAAGCTTCTGGTCTATCCGGATACGATGATGGACAACCTCAACAAAATGGGCGGACTGGTTTTCAGCCAGAAAACCCTGCTTGCCCTGACACAGGCCGGTATCGCCCGCGAAGACGCCTATCGCATCGTCCAGCGCAACGCGATGAAGGTCTGGGAATCCCGCGGAACGAAAACGCTGCTTTCCCTATTATTAGAGGACAATGAAGTAACGCAAAAGCTGGACAAATCCGCCCTTGAGAGTATCTTCAAATACGATGATTACATCAAGCATGTGGACGCGATTATCGACCGCACACTGGTTTAAAATTTATTATATGTTCATCGGCTCGACGGAGCAAAGCGACGGCTGGCGACGATGGACCCAAAAAGGAGACTGCCATGAAAGGCGATGCACAAGTATTAAAACGTCTGAACCTTGCCTTGAAAGGCGAGTTGACCGCCATCAACCAATATTTCCTGCATTCCCGTATGCTGGAAGATTGGGGAATCACGAAATTCGCCCGTCATGAATACAAGGAATCGATCGAAGAGATGCAGCATGCAGATCTTCTGATCAAACGTATTCTCATGCTGGGCGGCCTGCCGAACCTGCAAGACCTTGGCAAACTTCATATCGGTGAAACCGTCATCGAAATCCTGCAAGGCGATCTGAAACTGGAAGTCGAAGGTATTGCCAACTATCGCGAGGGGATCAAGGATTGCGAAGCGGCGCATGATTACGTGACGCGCGATCTGTTCCTGCAAATTCTAAAAGACGAAGAAGGCCATCAGGACTTCCTGCAAACGCAGCTTGATCTTCTGGAACGTATCGGCATGCAGAATTACATTCATCTGAATTCCGATTCTACAGATCAGGCGGATGCGGAGTAATTATCTGGATGACCAATAATCAAAGGCCTTCTTTTGAATCGCCTTGATATATTTTTCGGCCCGCGGTCCCTCCCACGGGCCGTTATATTTGGGGTCATTCCGATTTACCCACCACCCTTGCCCGGGAATGAGATCAGAGGCACGGACGACGAGCACGGCCAGCTCCGGCTCTCCCCGCTCTGCCGCGCGTCTATCCACCTCGCCAAGCGCCACGCACAACGCCCGCATTTTTGGGCGGGAAAACTGATAACCCAGCGCGTCCAGCGTTTCCGAATAGGAAATCGGCCGCCCCTCCCGCGCACTCGCCTGAAGCAAGGCCTCGATCTGGTCCAAGTCAAACAGCCGTTGCCAATGGGCAGACGGCTCGTCCGGTTCTTCTATCCGGCGTATTATGGGTGTTTTTAGGGCTTTCGGGCGGATCATGGTCTTCATCTTTAGCAGGCCCGCAGCAAAATGAAAATCATTCTCATTTTCTTCTTGCGAATAATTCTCACTTACCCTAAATTCCACGGCAGATCACAATGCGACCCGGCGGGGGATGAATAAAATGTATGTATGCCTTTGCAATCCGTTTACGGACAAGGACGTTACAAAAGCGCTGGAAAATCCGGAAGTGCCAAACACCACGGCGCAAATTTACAAGGCCTGTTCCGGCGGCAACGGCCCCAATTGCGGTTCCTGTATCAACGCGGTCAAATGCATGATCGTCGATCACCAATCCAATCTCGGCGTTCAAAAAATCAAGGAATCCATGCCCGAATTCGCGGGCGAGGAATTCACCGAAGACGAATTCGCCACGGCGGAATAACGGCCTATGCCGATTCTATTATGCCAATGCAATAGGTTGTGCGAAATGCACCTGACCGCCATTTTCGAAGAATTGGAAAAACAATCCCCTCTTCCAGAAGACACCCTCAAAGCGGACAGCAAAATCCTGCAAAAAGGCCGCTTGAAACCCATCGGCGAAACATTGGGACAAATCGCCGGCTGTTGCGGGGGCTGCTTGCCACATATAGAGCGGATCGTCGAACAAAAACGCCAGCAAGCGGCGGGCACGGCGGACGGGCTGATTGCCTGCCAAACCTCCCCTTGCCTTTCGGAGGCCCCTATGTCACATGTTGTGCCTGTTTAACGCTTCAATGGAGCCTAACGAATGTTGAAAACTTTAGCCCTCGTCCTCGGGAGTATCTTATTAATGACCAGCACAACAAACGCCGCCGAACTCGATCCGGAAAACACACTGAACCTGCAATTGAAAGACGGCACAGTCGTCATCAAATTAATGCCGGACCTCGCGCCGAACCATGTCGCACGTATCAAAGAACTGACACGCGAAGGATTCTATAACGGTATCGTCTTCCACCGCGTGATCGATGGCTTCATGGCGCAGACAGGCGACCCCACAGGCACAGGCACCGGCGGCTCCGACAAGCCGGACCTCAAGGCAGAATTCAGCGATTACAATTTCGGCCGCGGCGTAATTGGCGCAGCGCGCACGAACGACCCGAACAGCGCAAACAGCCAGTGGTTCATCTGCTTTGACGATTGCAGCTTCCTGAACGGCCAGTACACAATCTGGGGCCAGGTCGTTTCCGGTATGGAATTCGTTGATAAAATCAAGCGCGGTGAGCCGCCGTCAGATCCAGACAAGATCATCAAACTGGAAGTCGCCGCCGACGCGAAGTAATGAAATTAAAGTCCCCGCCAAGCAGCGGGGATTTTTTCTAAAATAAAGAACCCTCAGGCAAATGAACGGGCAAGAATGATAACCACGGCGCAGGCAACGATGCCAAGCCCCGCCAATACATCTGCCTTTTCTATTTTACCGATGGCGCGGTAATAGGCCATGATGATGATGGCATCGAGATATTTGACGGCCGGCACAAGGCCGGGATTGTCTACGGAATGCATCGCCGCGAACTTCGACAGCGAGACTAGGCACATCGCCGCGCCGACCATGGCGCCGCCGCGTAAAGATTCTATCGAAAACAGAACTTCCTTCGCGATGGGCCTTTTCACCGCATAGAAAACGGACCAGATCGACACCATCACAAAAGATTCGAATAGAACGAAAGCAAACGCTCCCTGCTCTATCGATACATATTTTGTCACGGTCTTATACATCAGCGGCCCGATGATGGCGGCAAAGAGAACGAACCAGATCATCCGCACCGCCTGCCACGACACCGGATCACGTTTCAGCCGCGTTGCAAAATAAACCGATCCGCATAGGGCCATGAAAACAATCGCGCTTAGAACCGGTTGCTGTAAATATTCCCCGAGCAAAGATGGCTCGAACAAAAACCAAAGAACGAAGGTCACGATGACCGTTGATGGCAACAGGCGCGATATAACCCCTGCTCCCACCACGGGCAATGCGCGGAAGAAAATCACATCGCTGATCACCCATAAACATGCCTGCGCGGCGACAAGCGCGTAAAATTCCCATTGCGTTGGCATCCCCATCCAGATGACCATCGGGATCATAAAAAAGAACGCCGCGACCTTGTTCCAGAAGGCGAGCGCGAAACCGTCACATTTCACCCGTTCGGGGATGATCAGGACAAGGGCGGATGAGGCGGCGCAAAGAAGGGCGAAAATGGCCCAGAGCGGGAATTCCATGAAATGATTGTTTCATAGATCGACTGATTTGTCATTATGACCATGTATGATATAAATGTCATTCTGAGCGTAGCGAAGAATCCCAAGAGATCCTTCAGTCGCTTCGCTCCTTCAGGATGACAGGATAAACAATGACCGATAAAAACTGGTGGCGCAGCGCCGTAACCTATCAAATCTATCCGCGTTCCTATAAGGACAGCAATGGCGACGGCGTGGGTGATCTCGCCGGCATCACGGACAAACTGGATTATGTGGCCTCGCTCGGCGTCGATGCCATCTGGATATCTCCCTTCTTCAAATCACCGATGAAGGATTTCGGTTATGACGTTTCCGATTATGCGAGCGTCGACCCCATCTTTGGCAAGAATGAAGATTTCGATATTCTTCTGAAACGTGCGCACGAACTCGGCCTCAAAATAATCGTCGATATGGTGCTTTCACACACGTCGAATGAACATCCATGGTTTATCGAAAGCAGGTCAAGCCGCGATAATGCGCGCGCCGACTGGTATGTCTGGGCAGACCCATCGCCGGATGGCACGCCGCCCAACAACTGGCAATCCTGTTTTTCCGGCGCGGCATGGACCTATGACACGCGCCGCGAACAATATTACCTTCATAATTTCCTGCCCGAACAACCGGACCTCAACTTCCACAATCCGGAGGTGCAGGATGCCGTACTGAAAGAATGCCAGTTCTGGCTGGAACGCGGGGTTGACGGTTTCCGCTTGGACGTCGTCAATTTCTATTTCTGCGATAAACAACTTAGGAACAATCCGCCGCGTGATCCAAACGCGGTATCGACGGGCGTTCAATACGAAAAAAAATACCCGTATGTGATGCAACAGCATCTCTACGATAAGTCTCAGCCCGAAATGTTCGACTTCCTTAAACGTTTCCGCGCCCTGCTTAATGAATATGACGCCAAAATGTCGATTGGCGAGGTCGGCGACGATGATCCGTTCCACCTGTCTGTCGAATACACGCACGGGCCGGATATGCTGCACACCTGCTACAACACACATATGATGGCAGGGACCAGCAAATCATTGACCGCCGATATTATTCGCCATCCCATTGAGATGTATCAGGCCGCGGGCAAAGGCTGGCCGTCCTGGGCGTTTTGCAATCATGATGTCGTGCGTCCTGTCACGCGCTGGGGCAAAGATGTACCGCCAGAATACCAGCGGGATTTTGCCAAGCTTTTGATCGCGATGGTCACAACGTTGCGCGGATCACCCTATATCTATCAGGGAGAAGAACTGGGCCTGCCCGAAGCGATCATCCCGTTCGATAAAATTCAGGATCCGTGGGGCAAGGCCCTGTGGCCCGAATGGCAGGGACGCGATGGATGCCGCACGCCGATGCCATGGTCCGCCACCAACCACCATGCGGGCTTCAGCAATACAGGCGAGGACACGTGGCTGCCCATACCTGATACCCATATCCATCTGGCGGCAGACAAACAACATGAGGAACCGGATTCAACGTTGAATTTCACGCGCGCCTTTTTGAAATGGCGCAAAACACAAGCCCCCCTCGCCTATGGCACGATGGAATTCGTTGAAACGGGAGATGACAAGATTCTCGCCTTCCGCCGCGTCTATGAAGGCGAAACCATCCTCTGCGTATATAATCTCGGGGTCGAACCAAAAACCTTCAAAGGGATGGGCGGTACGGAGATACTGGACGATGCGATCATTGTAGCGCGCGGTGAAATTAAAGACGGGGGTCTGTTCTTGCCGGGTTTTGGGATATTTATTGCTAAGCCCTAACCCGTCATTGCGAAGAAACAGATAGGTTGAGCGGCAATCCATTCAGATGTTTAAGAGGATTTTCGTCTGGATTACTTCTCTACGCTCGCAATGACTATTAAGCAGAAACCTTCTTCGCCATATACTCGCTGCGCTGCTGCGGCGTAATGCGCATTTTGTTCGCAAGCGCCATCTGGCGGCTCACGACTTTTTCAATCTTGGCCGGATCCATCATCGGGTCCGATGTTTCCATGCGGATAACAAACTCTTCATGATTGAATACGATGATGACGTCCGCGCCGCGCGTTTTCAAAACCTGTTCGAACGCATCAAGGCGCTCGGGCGTGAAATAGGCATCGGCCACTGCCTTGTCGCGTACATGAATAGTATGTTCGGGGTTCCACCCCTGCTTGTTTACCGGATAGGGCTGAAGCTGCGCCAGCGTGTTCATAAAGGCCTGCATTTCTTTCGTGCCGGCAACGCCGCCATCGATCAGCCCTTCGAGCAATTGCACCTCGATAACGCTGACATAACGCTTGCCGCGAACATCGAGCGTCATACGCTCTGCCGTAAAGAAACCGATTTTATATTCGCCGATAGAACCCGACATTTCGGCAGGCCCCATGAACGTGCCTTTCTGAAAGGCAAAATTATGCTTCTTCGCAAACGCCGCCCATGCTTTTTTCTGACGAAGCAGGATTTGCAGCGACCATACGGTCGCACCGATCAAAATAGCCGATAAGACGAACCAGACAAAAATCCAAAACATAAAGGCGTAATTCCTGCTCTTTTCGGGACAAATATCCTGCCCCTTCAAGTAATTATCATACCTTTAACTGGATGGCCCTGTCACCTTTTGTTTGGAAATCCGCAGAAAAAGGCGGGGCCCCGCTGATGGGAGCCCCGTCTTCGCAGAGGGTGCCTTCGGGCCGATCAGTGATAGATCACGCCTTTGTCGTTTTCCCCCTGGAAATAGCGGGTCAGAAGCGTTCCAAGCCCCGAATGACCCGAATTATCGACATCTTCAGCCGAGTCCTCTTCGATCGCATCGCAGACGGCGATTTCGGCGCCATTGTCACGGAACATGCCAGTCAGCATGGACTCACGCGGTTCCATCTTCGGCGCTGCCACCGCGGGCTCCCGGACCGGATTATGCAGACTCAGGAAGTCATGGTGAATGGCATCCGACCGCTCTTCGGTCCTTGATGTCATGGATGGATGCATCATGGCATCGAGAGAGCCGTCATGCGTGCGGGCTTGCGGGCTCGGCTGCATGGGCGATCCTTGCAAAATGCGCTGTTCCATCGCCACGACTTCGCCGGCGATAAAGCTGGTCTGTTTTTCTACGCGTTCCATACGGTCATGAACAACGCCCATGCCCGATTTCATTTTGGCGGTTTCTTCATCAAGCTTTTGTGTGCGTATATCAAGCTTATAGATCGCATCGGCAAAGAACCCGCTTTGCCCCTTGATCAACTCAAACCCCGCACGCAACCGTTCAAATCCGGCCCCCAACACCACGCTTGTCCCCACGGCCGCCACCGCCGCGAACACCGCGAACATAAGCGATATCACAATATATGTTTCTGCACTGACCGACATGGCAACACACACCCTTTCCGATTTACCATCAGTTGTTTTTTGTCCTGGATATTTAAGTTCAAAGCATAGAGGGGGCGCGGGCGGTCTGGATGGTCGGTCTAATGGCCATAGAACGGGCGCGCGGCATGTGCTTTTTCAAAAGAGCGTCCCATACAGGACATCTCTTCAATTATGTTAATTCTTTTGGATAGGGTGCGTCCATATCTTTCGTTTCGGAATTATTTCAAATCTTATCCATCCCCTCGCCCAAAACAAAACCCGGCCATTGGCCGGGTTTGCATATACCTTCCTTTGCGGAAAGATCATTTCTTCAATTGGCCCGTGCCAAACAATGGCGCGGCATCTTTCACAACCGTTTCTTCCACCGGCTCTACAACAGCGGGAACCGCGGGTGCCAGAACCGGCCCTTTTTCAGGTAGCATATGGGCGCGGACATATTGAACGCCGGCCCCCGCCGTGCGCTCTTCGGTATAGGGAACACCGTGGTATGGAACGGCCTCATACCCCTCACCGCATGCGGATAACGCAAGTGGCGACAATGCGGACAGAACCAGAATCGGCAAACGATACGTTTTCATAAATAACCCCACAAACAGGCGGAAAATCTAAGCGGAAATGCTTACGGCGAATACTTGTCCACAAGGATACAAGGCCTGTGGATAATTGTCTATCCCCTAATTTTACCAAGGGCATAAACGACCGGGCTCGCCCTGAATTTGATCCGGATCGCCCAAAAATGGCATGATGGAATCAATCAAGAAGACCAACCATTATTCTAAGGGACCATATGAGCGCATCCGAAACCAGAATCCTCCGCCTTCCCCTTCTGCCCGAAACCGATCACTCCCAGCCAGCCCATGCCGTGGTATCCATGCCGAAAACCGCATGGTACTGGCTCGATGATCTGGTCAGCCGTGAATATCCCGGCGGGTACAAAGCCTTGGTCAAAGACTTCCGTGAAGCAGCGGCCAGCCCCGAAACTCTGGCCACCGCCCTGCGCCTGCGGGCAGAGGCCCATTGCCACACCCAGATGGCCGAACTTTACAATCTTGCCAACGACAATGCACAAGACGGACGCCCCATGCGTCAGGCCGTCAGCGCGGCCCATCCGGATACGCCGGACCTCTCGGCCAGGATGCCTGCCTTTTACCAGTTATTCCGTTTTCTGGCACATCCCACCTACCTTACGACCGTGTGGGAACGGCGAAACTATCATTTGCGCGATTTAACGGACTGAATTCACTTGACCATTTCTGATAAATATGGGCAACTAGAGATAGTTTGATACGAATATAAAACGACCTGGACTACTCGACCCTAGCGACAACGGAACCATCCTAGTTTGTTAAAGTCGGTTTGATTTAAGGCTCTATAACAAAATCAAACATTAACTATGCGGGAAACCACGCGGTGTGGACAACGCAACATGACAAACTAAGGAGACTACGACTATGGCTACCGGTACAGTAAAATGGTTCAACACACAAAAAGGCTATGGCTTCATTCAGCCAGATGATGGCGGCGCGGACATTTTCGTGCACATCACAGCCCTTGAAAAAGCAGGTCTGCGCACACTGAACGAAGGTCAGAAAGTGACTTATGATGTTCAAGAAGACCCGAAAAAAGGCAAATCCAGCGCTGTTAACATCGCTGCCTAATTTCGACAGAACCGAATTCATAAAACGGACGAAGATTTCTTCGTCCGTTTTTGTTTGCGCGGCCTTTTTGCGCCCACATAACACCCCGCTTGTGGATAACGCCGCTTTTTCATGATCGCTTCCCTGTAAAATGCCATACCATTTTCGAA
This sequence comes from uncultured Alphaproteobacteria bacterium, assembly GCA_946481075.1. Next base: position 72,209 of record CAMLMC010000001.1, on the reverse strand, counting down.
TGGTCAGGATGACTTAATCACAGGGGTAGTTCTTGGATCTCAACAGTCCATCCGCCGGATATCCTTCGGCAGACACGCAAAACACAGGATTATTCAACAACGCCGCAGGATACACAAAACCTGCGGAAGATATCGGCGCGATCATCCGCCGCATCGATGACGATATATCCCGCCTTGCCGAAGCGATCAGCGTTTCCGCATCCGGACAAAACGCGGACGATTTGCGTGCGCAGATCGCCAAATTGCGGCAGATCGGGTCACGCATCGACAAAAACCGTTACGCACTTCATGTGGAGGTGGACCCCAAAACGCGAAACGAAATCGATATATGGATGAACGGACTGTCGCACGAAAGCAATCCTGCGATCGGGCAAACAATCGCGGCATGGGAAAAAGGATTGGGCGCGCATTTCGTCACGGCAACGAACTCCGGCGCACCGGTTGCCGAATACGCCCCCTACAATCTTGCCAAAGGATTCATCAACGAGATCAGCGTCAATGCCGCGCGATTAGGCAGCGAGGATGCGGTCGTCTATTACGATTCCAGAAACCACGAAATGGCCCATGCAGGGCAGATCAGGGCCGCGCCCTTCCTCCACCTATCGCCGTGGAACAAGAACACGAATATCTTCCTTCACCCGGAATCATGGCTGCGCGCCATCACGATGACGGAGCGCCATGCCTATGCCTATCAAACCTTCATGAACCATCTTCTGGCGCAATCCAGGCCGGAATTGCGCGACCGCATTCTGGCGCATACGCAAACCAGCCTGGTCCCTCTCCAGGAATTCGAAGATATTCTGGCACATACGCAAACTATGCAAGACGCGTTGATCGAAACATCGGTGCGCAGTCTGGAACGGCACACGCGCAGGCAACTTTCGCACGGACGCACCTATGGCGACAATTATCACGACAGCGCCATGGCCGATTACTGGAACGGATTTGTCTTGCGCGCGGGTGAGCCGTATAGACTGGTCACGCTCAGCCACGAAAACCTTTTTATGATCGGCGATCACCCGGCCATTCCCAATACGCTTGGCAAAGGCGGCACGCTCGACCCACGATTCCTGAACGGGCTCAAGGCACGCAGCCTCAATGCCCGCGGTGATATCGAAGAGCTTTGCCGTTATAACAACCTGCCATCGGAAGAAAACTGTCTGGCCTATGACGATCTTTTGAAAACACAAGAGGCGGAGAAGGTTTACACCCATTCCGCCTCGTCATCTTTTGCGGCGCCCCTTGCGGCGGCGCCGATTTATTAACGCCTCAACCCGCCTTCCATCAATGTCGTCGTCGGCCCGGTAGAGGCCACGACATTGTCCGCGCGGACAATCGTGCGGCCGAATTCCTCTCCGCTGAATTCACCGCGCACCGTGACATTCATACCCGCGGTAAAAACATCATCGGCATCGGCCTTCAATCCCACGTCATACAACATCACACGCATCGTTTTGCCGTTGGAATCCATATCGAAATAACGGTCATTAACGTCGGTGATCGTGCCTGTAATGAGAGAGCCCGCACCTTCGCGAACCTGCACCGCATCGCCCGTAACGACGGTATCCTGCGCGTTCGCCTTCACCGTGATTGTCGTAAAATAGGCCGTGACGAACATCATAGCGGCCAAAAGCGGGTGTTTGATAAGGGCTGTCATTTTTATTATGTCCTCCATCGTTTCTCTCGCCCCCGTTTTGCCAACAGACGCCCACGCAAAGGGTTCCTAAAAAGCGGTATTTCAAGCGGCATGGAACCCCGCGCCGCGCCAACCGTTTGAAAAGGCGAAAATGCGCGAGGAGGACAACACCATGAAAACCCGCAGAGAGATTTTCGAAGAACGCCAGCAGCGCCGCCAAAGCGCGCAAATCATTCCCTTTCCAACGGCCGCAAGGCGCGGACGCCCGGACAATATGCAGGTTTGGCGCGTGGTGCGCGTTTTGTGTCCGCCGCGGGATTGATTAAAGGCCCTGCCCCCTACTCTTGATATCATCACAGATAAAATTCTGAAGATGTGAGAGCCAGTTGCATCTCATCGCTTATCGAGAATGAAATTCGCGATAGCGCTCAGCGTGAGAGGACAAAAAACCCGCAGAAGCGCTTGGGGCGCATCAGCGGGTATCATTGTTGGTATGAGTATAGAAAATGTAGGATTAAGTTGCGAGGATTAGTTTTTCGGGCCGTCCTTGAACACATCCCACCCCGCAAGCCGCGGCTCCACGATATGCTGGACATTTGCCTTATGGGCCGCCAGTTTGAAAATCAATTCCTGCCGTGGAAGGCTCGGCACCAGCGACAACAAAACCGCATCCCGCGGTTCGGTCACATGTTCATCGAAAAATTCGATCATATGCGGCGGCATATCATGGATAACTTCCGACAAAAGCGAGGCTTTGTCGCGAAGGTTTTTGAGCGGCGGCGCGAGTGGCTTTCCAAACGCGGCGGTGTCATCCACCGTCTGGCAGGCCGCATCGATCATGCCCGCAACCTGCATCCACGATGTGACGCCCGTATGGGCCGCGTTCATATGCGAAAGAAAATTGGCATGGATCGTGCGGCCAAAAATTTCCTGGGAGAAAGGATCGCACGCCTTGAACGCATCCTTGGTTTCATCGACCAGTAGCGAGAGCGTAATAGCCTGCTTCGTTTCCTGTGCGCCTATACCGTGTTTGTTGCCGGTGCGCATCGTTCTGATCACCTCGACACCCTTTTGCACGGCATCCCTGAAAAGCTTGCTCATCGTCATGGCGCGACATCCCCTATCCTGATTGAACGCAGCCAAACAAAGCAATTTCACGAAATTATGTCAAGAAAAACCCGCGGAGCGCGGGGGGGCGCATCAGCGGGTATTAATGTTGGTATGAGTGTAGGAAATGTGGGGGGAAATTGCGAGAAATAACTACACGACAACAAGAGAAAGACCATATTTATCAAACTGAATATCAATGTATATCTGTGCAAAAATACTTATTTGACGATAATAATAAACTAAATTACGCTCACTTTTTCAAATTATGAATATTAGTAAAAGGACTTTTTTAATGGATAAAACCGTAAGTGTAAGATTTTACCAGATATCAAGAATGAATGATGCCGACGAGCTATTCTCAACCACTCTAGAGTGGATATTTGCAAACAAACACAACGAATGGATAGAGATACGCGAGGATGTTTATATACGCTTAGAGAGGCTTACACGCAGATCAGGTGTATACGAAGGTGAATTCACTAGACGCCAAGTTGTGAACATCCCACCCAAAGCAAGAGACGGACGACCGTTAGAGCCTAGCCGCGATCCTATTGCACATAGGGCTGCTTTTAGATACGACCCTCAACTGGATATTTTTGCACTGGAATTTAACAGAAATGGTCTATCTTGCACACGTATAAACGAATACATTCGTGAAGCTGCCTCCCATAATGGTTTTGGATTTTTACCGGCAATGTCGGAAACAGCATTTGAACGTTTTAAACTCTGCACCCCTAAGTCGTTCACAATAAAAGTTGCTCATCCGGAAAATCTAAGATCTGTAGAAAATGCAACATCTCGTACCGTCGCTGGAAATATTAACGCAATGAAAGATGCATTCGGCGGCCCTGTTGTTGAGATCACTGTTGGCTGGGGAAGATATGACGGCAGCCTAAACCCCAGAAGTTTGATGGATGTTGTAAGATCAATGATGCGCAATAAAGCCGAGGGTGCGGACATTCAAAAAATGCAGATTAAGGCTGAAGGAGAAGAAGAGATAATTGATTTACTGGGCGAGCAAATGAAAACAAAGGAAACGCTGGATTTAAATGATAATGATTTAGACGCGCATTATGATGAAAGAAGAAGATTTATTATGCGAGCCTTTAATAGCTTTAAACCAACACTGCAACAAATATATGGCACAGGCACATGAAGTTTTTTAAAATAGATTGTTTGCCATATTTAATACCAGCGTTATCAACGTTGGTATTCTACCTACTATTCGAGAATATTATTGAGTTTTTAATAGCCAATAAAATAGGCATGAACGTCATTTACAATGGCGTTTTTAATATAGCAGCCATCCTCACAGGTTTCCTTTTTACGATCTATTGTTTTATAGTTGTTAGCAACAACCCTTTTCTGGATAGGATCCAAAACACTGAAACATTTAAATCGATCAAATGCTTTGTACTTCGGACTACAATTATAAGCTTGTTTAGCAGTCTTTATTCTCTGATACTTTCCTCTATAGATATAAACTATTATCCTGCTTCCAGTTATATAAAAATCGTTCTATGCGCATGGATATTTATAACTCTTTCAAATTTTTCTTATTTCTTTCATTGCCTATTACATTTTATGCTTATTTCTGATAACATCCCCCAATCAAGAATTAGAGGAGGGTAACTACCGTTTCTTCCTGCCACTCTTTTTCGGCGCGTTTGAATTGACGCTCCAGCCATTTGCGAGGCGCGGGTTGGTCATCGCGCCTGTCAGGCCCAGATCCATCGCCTCCAGCCGCCGGATTTGATCGCGGATCCGCCCCGCCTCTTCAAACTCCAGATCGGCGGCGGCCTTGCGCATATCGCTTTCCAGTTTTTTGATATGCCGTTGGAACGCGGCGGGATTGGCAAGTGCCTCCTGCTCCTCCTCCGCAAGGCCCATGATCGCGCGCTCCACCTCCACATGGTCGGCGCGTTCGAACACGGAATGCAAAACATCACTGATATTCTTTTTCACGCTCGCCGGTGTGATGCCGTTGGCAATGTTATACGCCTTTTGCTTTTCACGGCGGCGGTCGGTTTCGTCAATCGCGGCCTGCATCGATTTCGTCACGGAATCCGCATATAAAATCACGCGGCCATCGAGGTTCCGCGCAGCGCGGCCGATGGTCTGGATCAGCGAGGTGCGGGAGCGCAGGAACCCTTCCTTATCCGCATCGAGGATGGCCACCAGCATACATTCGGGGATATCAAGCCCCTCACGCAACAAGTTGATGCCGACCAGCACATCGAATTCGCCCATGCGCAGATCACGCATGATTTCGATGCGTTCCAGCGTGTCGATGTCGGAGTGCATATAGCGAACGCGCACACCGTTTTCATCGAGATATTCCGTGAGCGCCTCTGCCATCTTTTTCGTCAGCGTGGTAACAAGGACGCGCCCGCCCTTTTCCGCGACGATCTTGCATTCGGACATCAAATCATCGACCTGATGTTCCGTCGGGCGGATTTCGACGGGCGGATCGATGAGGCCCGTGGGGCGCACCACCTGCTCGGCGAAATCACCGCCTGTTTGTTCCAGCTCATACGGCCCGGGCGTCGCGGAGACATAGATGATCTGCCCGCGCAGCGCATTGAATTCCTCGAACTTCAGCGGGCGGTTGTCAAGCGCGGCCGGCACACGGAAACCATATTCGACCAATGTGGTCTTCCTCGCGCGGTCGCCGTTATACATCGCGCCCAGTTGCGGCACCATGACGTGGGATTCATCGAGGATAATGATCGCGTCTTTCGGGAGATATTCAACCAACGTCGGCGGCGCCTCTCCCGGCGCACGGCCCGTGAGATAACGTGAATAATTTTCAATGCCGGGGCACACGCCGGTCGCCATCAGCATTTCGATATCGAACTGCGTGCGTTGTTGCAGGCGCTGGGCCTCCAGCAATTTTCCCTCGCGTTCGAAGTAAGCCACTTGTTGTTTCATATCGTGCTGGATTTGCTTGATCGCCTGCGCCATCGTAGGTCCTGGCGTGATATAGTGGCTGTTCGCATATATGCGCACGCCGTCCAGCTTTCCCTGTTTCTCACCCGTCAGCGCGTCGAATTCGACAATCTCTTCCACCTCATCCCCGAACAGGGAGAAGCGCCATGCGCTGTCCTCCATGTGGCTTGGGAACAATTCCACCGTATCGCCGCGCACGCGGAAACTGCCGCGCTCGAAGCTTAAATCATTGCGTTTGTATTGCAGCGTGATTAGCTTGCCGATCAGTTCCTGCCGGTCCATGCGGTCGCCGCGGCGGATATCGACTGTCATCGCCTGATAATCTTCCTTCGACCCGATACCGTAGATACAGGAGACGGAGGCGACGACGATCAAATCCTTACGCTCGAAAATCGCGCGGGTGGCGGCGTGGCGCATCCGGTCGATCTGTTCGTTGATGGAGCTGTCCTTTTCGATATAGGTATCGGTGCGCGGGACATAGGCCTCCGGCTGGTAATAATCGTAGTAGGACACGAAATATTCCACCGCGTTATCGGGGAAGAAGGCTTTCATCTCGCCATAGAGCTGCGCCGCGAGGGTTTTGTTGGGCGCGAGGATCAGCGCGGGGCGCTGTGTTTCCTGAATGACATGCGCCATCGTGAAGGTCTTGCCTGAGCCCGTCACGCCGAGCAGCACCTGATCCGTCAAGCCTGCCTCCAGCCCTTCGACCAGCTTTTTGATTGCCGCGGGCTGATCGCCCGAGGGTTTGAAGTCCGAGTGGATTTTAAAGGGCGGCGAGCTTTCCATGGGGGTGGCTGCCGCGGCATTGATTTCGACCATTCCGCGCATCCGTTATATATAGTGTGACGTGAACAAATTGGCAACACCCGTTGACATATGGCAAAGCGGCGGATAGGGTTTTGCCAGTCCACAGGAGTTTTCTATGTCCGATACCAAACCAACGATGAACCGCCGCGTTTTACTGGGCCAACTAGCCTATAGTCTTGCAGGAGCGGTTGTCCTCGGCCCCACCATGAGCAAATGCATGCGCGATGAATGGATGGCCGTGTCGATGGATTTGATAGAAAGCACGCGCGATACCCTGCCGGAAAATCTACCCGACCATAAAATCGAACAGGGCCTTAACGATTATTATGAGCAAAATATCCACCCCACAACCAAACGACTGACCACCGCGCTGGGCGGGATGATCGGTTATTTCAGCGCGAACGCCGTGGAAAAACCCATGCCGGAACCAGACATCTATTAGGCCGAAGAACCGGATTAAATCATCCGCAAATCATTCTGCGGGTGTTTGATGCAATGATCGAGACGTTCGGTAATTTCCCCGATTTTTTCAATTTCCCCCGACAGATCGTTGCGGCCGATACGAATATCCGTATCGAACCGGTCATAGAGTGCATCGACAACACGGTCTTTGTGTTCACCGGAAAATTCCATGCCCATTGATTGAAAGGCCGCCTGCACCGAGCGGATCCGGTGTTCCGCCAAAAACGCGCCCTTGCACAGGTCATCCGCCAGCCTGTGCGTCAGGCGCGATTGTGTTCCCATGATATAGGCGGCGTCATACATTCCCATATCGATATGACGGGAAATACGATTGAACCCACCGACGATGCCGCGGGCATAAGTGGAATCGAATTCCGTGATCGCACGGTGATGAATATCGCGGACGGCCGCCGCGACTTCCGTAGGGACTTCTTGCGCCCCGTCCAGCGCCATACCGAGAAAGGCACCCTGAACCTCCAACACAAAACGCAGATCCAAAGGTTTATCAAGCGTGGCCGGCATTACCGGCGCATAGGCCGCAGGCAGTTTCTGGGCCACAAAGTAAAACATATCGATAAGGTACATAGATTCACACCCGGTCATTGGCGGGCCGCCGCTGGCCCAATATTGCGGATAAATAGGCGAGATTCCGCCCGCCCGTCAAATAAATTGTTATGGATTTTAAGGGGCGATTTTGTGCTATAGTGGCAAACCTGCCACCCCCTAGCCCACCCCTTGATACACTCCATGCGCAACGCCGATATCAGCCCCTGTTTTTCCGATCTTTTGCACGACCTGAAAAAGGCGCCGGAACGCACATTGTTCGAAGGTGACATCAAAAACGCGATTGCCGGATTGGAGCACAATTACACAAACACGGGTGATTTGATCGAGGCCGTGCAGCAGGCCGTGCGGATGGTAACAGCCCGGCATGCGGGGCTTTTAAACAACCACGGTTTCCGCGAAGGCATGGACCAGCATAAACCAAAAAGCTGGAAAGACTATACGCCCCTTAAAACCGATATCCCTAAGCAGGAAGAACTGGGCAAGAGATTGTTCAACATTCCACAAGGGTTTGAAAATCCCTTTGCAGTCGTGATTATCGGCGAAGGTGCCAATCATATCGCGCGGCCTTTGATTGAACGATTGAAAGACGAGCGCATCCCGTTCCTGATCCGCGTAGCGGATGAGACCTTCATGCGCCTTGTTCTGAACCATATCGACGATGCGGGCATGAAATCATACGGGGCATGGTATTTACGCATGAATGAACCCGTCACGCACCGATGCGTCGCCATGCCTAACGCGACCGCAGCAAGCCCGGTGCCCGACAACAAAGAGCGTGCAAAACAATTCAGCAAGATCATAGAACCGATTGCCAAGCGCGGATTGAGCGGACAGGTGATGTTCACCCTGACCTATTTCCCGACCGAAATTGATGCCGAGATCGACGGCATCCCCTATGACGATTACCTGAACCTTTATTTCGAGATGTGCGACCAGCCGGATAAATGGATCGAGGCAGCAAACGAGGTTCTGATCACCAAACTGGAAAAAGCCTCCACGGTGCGCTTCACAAACAAAGAGGGCACGGATATTTCGATGAGCCTGATCGACACCGACGGGCGCCATTTCACCTTTGCCAACAGCCAGACGAAGAAAAATATCCCTGGGTCCGAAGTATTCAGCGCGCCGCGCCGTGATTCCATCAACGGCAAAATCGTTTCCAAAGGCCGTTTCATGCCAAAGGGCAGCAAAGACAGCCTGATCGAAGATTTGACCATGGTGTTCAAGGATGGACAGATTGTCGAATTCGACGCCGCCAAGGGCCGCGAGAATTTTGAGGAATTTTTAAACCGCCACCCGAACAACCGTTATGTCGGCGAACTGGGCATCGGCACCAACCCGCATTTAAAACGCCACGTGGCAAATGGATTGCTGGTCGAAAAAGTCAGCAGCTCATTCCACCTCGCGCTTGGCGAGGCGTACCAGATTACCAACTACCTCGGCAAAGACGTGCATATGAACAACGGCAATGACAGTATCGACCATTGGGATATCACGACGATGCTGGGGGATATATATCTGGACGGTGAGATAATCATGAAAGACGGATTGTTTTTGGACCCCGCCCTCGACGTGCTCAACCGCGGATGGGACGCCGTGCCCATGGAGGACCGCCCTGCCCGCTGGAAGATTTATAAAGGCGCCTATAAGGACTGAACCTTCGGCTGCAATGTTACCGTTTCGTCAGGATAGCGCACGAGGATGGGACGTCCTTGCAGACGTTCTGCCCCCATCAAAAGACCATTGAATTCATCCCGTGTGCGCGCCTTGATTTTTCCGAGGCCCTTCTCGCTGGCCTCTACCACCTTGTAGACACCCGATTTGTTCGGCTCGGCTTTGATAACGGCTGTACTCTGGCTCATGGATTGATCCTCAATCGGTAAATTCAAAAAGATCATGGCCCGCTTTTTGGCTCGCAACAAGGAGGCTTCCCATAATTTTATTGATTTTATGTCAAATATATGTTAGGAAATTCTTAACAATTAGAACGGCGTGAAAATAAAAATGAACAAATTCAGAAGCTTGGTCAGCGAGGGTTCTCTCAACGAAGGCGATATCATTCAATTTCGCCCGTTAAGCGCGATTGAACGCCGCACGGGAAAGCCGGCCTATGGTTACGTCCACCATGTCAACTACCTAACCCAGAAAAAAGACGATGTGAAGGAATTCACGGTCTTTCCGATCCAAACGCAAGAAGAGGCCGTAAAGAGCGGTAAAAAATTCGCCAGAATTGACCAGAATATTGATGGCCATATGCTCGGCCTTGCAGGTACAGGCGATAATAGCAATCCATGGTGCATTGTGATCGATCCGCTTGCCATTGAACCATCGAAAAAAGGCACAGGCCGCAATGACGGCTTGGTCCAGCGGATTGGCAATTTATATAACAGCATGACATTCGATGCCGTGCAGGACTGCATTCAGGACCATGGCGGTGAGGCAAAACTCTACACCGAAGGGATTGGGCCGAAAGAACGCCGAACCGACCCGATGCTGTTCGGGCACTTTACCCCGGTCGGCATCAAGGGCGGCAAGAAACGCGATGCCATGACGGCATTTGGAAGCGAAGTGAAAGACGAAAAAAAGGGGCGCAAAAAGAGAGATTACGACATTGCAGGATATCAGCCCGACATTACACTGCCCAACGCCGTAAAGGCCGGATTGATTGCGCCGGATATCGCCAAGGCATTCAAATCAGTGTCGGGCTTGCGCGCCCTGAAAGACCTGGCGAAGGACAGACCGGAAGCGTTCAGCGAAGGGGTTAAAAACATTCCATCGCTTGAAAACGATATTGCACTTAACGATCTGCCGGATAATATTCCCATGGTCGATGATATTTGGCGTGTCATGTATCCGAAAGATGCCGGAGTAACACCACGCCTTGCCACGTTGAAACAGGCCTATGATTTCGTGACGCAGGAAGGAAATTCCCTGACCGCGTATCAGAATGTCGATCAAAAACTGGCGAACATGGCAACAAAACAGATCATCGCCGCCTATGGCAAACTGTCAAAAGCAGAAGACGTTTCGGAAGGTAAAATCACTGACGCTGCAAAGTCGATCAAGGGCGCGTGGAAAGAATTCATGGAAGGTTATTCCGAATTCAAGGCAAAGCAGATAGTCCCTACCCGATTCGCCGATGAGTCCGGAGCACCGCTCTGGACATCCGTGCCAGTTTTAAAACCGAAGGGTTGAAACGGGCCCTAAGCGCCCCTATGGTTATCCCCGAAAAGGATAATTGGTCATGATCTCCACACTTCTTTCCCGCCGTTCCACGCCCATCAAACATTTGGGTGGCGATGCCCCGAGCGCGGAGCAGATACAACAGATATTGCAGGCGGCAAGCCGCGTACCGGACCACAATAAACTGGCACCATGGTGGTTTGTCGTGTTCGAAGGCAATGCGCGTAAAGAGTTCGGCGAAACGGTGTTGCGCAAAGCGTATTTAGCGGAAGAGCCGGAGGCAGCACCATCCAAGCTTGATCTGGAAGCAGAGCGATTTATGCGTGCGCCGCTCGTGGTCGCCGTCATATCCCGCATCAAGGAAGGCAAGGCCCCGCAATGGGAACAGATCCTAAGCGCAGGCGCTTGCTGTTACAATCTATGCCTTGCGGCGAATGCCCTCGGCTTTGCCACCAACTGGGTTACGGAATGGGTTGCCTATAACCCGCGGGTTCATGAAGCGCTCGGCATGGATGAGCGCGACCATGTTGCGGGTTTCATTTATATCGGACAGCAGATGGAACAACCGGAAGAGCGCGAGCGTCCTGCCCTGCATGACATCGTCAATAGTTGGTCGCAGGAATACAAACCAAACAAGGGCGATCACTATGGCCGTCAGGGCACGGGATTACCGCGCGTCGGCTTTAAAACAGTCTAATTTCCTTGAAAAAACGGCCTTTTTCGGATAGTCTTTTAGAACAAAGACGCCGTTAGAGCGCCAATAACAGGGAGAACATCATGGACATCGGCCACTTGACCGATTTGTTGCCACACGCATTTTCAATTGCATCGAATTTAGCCTATACATTTCCGCATCAAGCGATGGAAGTTTCAACCGATATCTGGACCGCCGTGCATGAACCCGGCGCCATGCCGGACGCGGCGCGGAACTTCCAGATTATCAAAATCGCGGGATCATCGCTTGGTCTTGCCATCAGCGCGGCAAGCGCGAGCATCGAAGGCGTTACGGCCTTTGTTATCGCCGATTGTGAAGCCCTGATGGAACTGGAAAAGGCCGGACATCAATGGCGCGTCACGCACCCCGCTACCCCGCCGCCCAGACCGGATTGGTGATTTTTATTGACATAAGGTAACATGAATTTCTACTATCCCCTCAAAAACAGAGGGTAGAGACATCATGAAATCGGAACCACCGCATGGATTCGCGCTGGGCGCGGCCAAGGGTAAAAAACTGACGACTTATTTCACCGATGCGCGCGGTACATGCGCCAGTTTTACCTCTACACTTTCGGGCCGCACCAACATACCATCCGTGCGGCAGGATCTTGCCATCGAGGAAGCCAAGGTCGCCCTGCTTCAACTTGCAGACAAATTACAAAATTTCGGCCCGCCGACAACGTATCTGGGCCAGTACGCACGGGAAAATTTTAGCAAGGTGACGAGCCTGTCGGTGGATGGCCACAGACCGCACACTTTTTCGATACAGCAGATATTCAAATCCCTGCAAAAAGATCTGGCACTCATAGAACAAGACGATGCGAAGAAACCGGCCCCGCTGGTGGCATCAATGATCAATCACGAACGCCTGGATAAAATTCGCGAATTCTTTCCGCAGGTACGGTGATTATTCTTTTTCAAACTTCACGGCAACGCCGCGTTTCTTGAAGTATGACTTAAGAAGCAAGCGACCTTCGCGGTTTGGCACAGGAAGACGATCACCCTTGATCGGAACTTCCTTGATGCCTTCGGACCGAGCGGCCTCTTTCAATGCAGCGATGCAGGCATCTATGTTTTCATTGTCATTCGAAAGCGATGTGTAAACGTCTTCCAAAGCTTTGTCGAGAGCAGCGCCCATGATCATTGGTCCTTTTTCGGTTTCAGCGTCGGGAATGCGATCACATCGCGGATATTGTGGCTGTTGGTCATCAGCATGACAAAACGGTCAACGCCAAGACCCCATCCCCCCGTCGGCGGGAGGCCGTATTCCAGCGCGGTGACAAAATCATCATCCATCATTTGCGCCTCTTCATCGCCGCCTTCACGCTGTGCCACCTGCTCTTCAAAACGCAACTTCTGAATCGCGGGGTCATTCAATTCAGTAAAGGCATTGATAATTTCCCAGCCATTGCAGAATGTCTCGAAACGTTCAACCAGACGCGGATTGTCGCGGTGAACCTTTGCCAACGGGGAAATATCGAGCGGTTGGTCAATCACATGGGTCGGATTGATCAGCGTATGTTCGACCTTTTCATCGAACACGGCCACGACGATTTGCCCCCAGTTGGATTTGGGATCGACTTTAACCTTTAGTTTCATGGCTTCGTCAAGGGCCTCACGCGCACTTTCACATTCCATGAAATCGACGCCGGTTTGTTCCTTGATCAGATTTGTCATCGTTTCACGGCGCCATGGGCGTGTAAAATCGATCTCCTTGTCGCCAAACTGAACCTTCATACCACCATGCAGTTCCTGCACGATATGACAGACGAGGCCTTCGGTCAGGTCCATGATATCCTTGTAATCCATATAGGCGTGGTAGGATTCAATCGAGGTAAATTCAGGATTGTGTTTGATGGAAATACCTTCATTGCGGAAGATGCGGCCTATTTCATAGACCGAATCCGCAAGGCCGCCGACGATCAGACGCTTTAATGGCAACTCTGTCGCGATACGCAGATAGAAGTCGGCATCCAGTGCGTTGTGATGTGTTATGAACGGTTTCGCCGATGCGCCGCCCATGATGGCGTGAAAGATAGGCGTTTCAACCTCGATCGCGCCGATCACATCGTTCATGTAATTGCGGATCATCTGGACAATTTTGGAACGGGCGCGCAATGTATTGCGGCTTTCTTCGTTCATAATAAGGTCGAGATAACGTTGACGGTACCGCGCCTCGACATCCGTGAGGCCGTGATATTTTTCCGGCAGAGGCAACATGGATTTCGTCAGCATTTCGATTTTGGTGGCGCGCACAGACAATTCCCCGCGCGGGGTGCGGCGGATGGTGCCATAGGCGCCGATAATATCGCCGATATCGAACAGATCGAGCTTGGATAGTTCTTCTTCCGAAAGAGAATCCTTGTGACAGAAAACCTGGATTTTGCCAGACGGGTCGTTCAGGTCCAAAAACATGCCGTTGTTGCGAATCGACATGATGCGCCCGGCAACCGCCACTTCATCGTTGGTTTCGGACCCGTTTTCCAGCGCCGCGTATTTGTCCTGTAATTCGCCCGCCTTGTGGCTGCGCGGGAAGACATGCGGATAGGCCGGAATGCCGCGATCTTCCAGCATCTTGAGCTTTTGCTCCCGCGCCTCCCGCGGATCGGTGGACAGGGGGGCAGCGGAGGCTTTTTCAGGGTGCGTCATGACGGTCTTCTATGGTAAAATGTTGTTATATTTAGTCATCCTGAGCCAAAGGCGAAGGATCTCTTCCGGGCGGACCTTTGAGATTCTTCGGCTACGCCTCAGAATGACAGGAATTAAGGATATTTATGGACCAAAACCCTATGAAAAATCAAGGCGATTCAGAGGTTTTACCCCCCCTCCTGCACCGTCATCCCCGCGTTCTGACGCGGGCAGACACGGACAACGGGGCCCCGGTCGCGCAGCGCGGATCCGTCATTATCTGGATTCTCGTGCTCGTCGCCCTGTTCGGCATGTTGTCGTTCGTGGTATCCCAAGGCAGCCGAACGGGCGCAGGACAAATTACGCAGGAAAAAGCCAACCTGCTTGCCACCGAAATCATCACGAGCGCAAATACGATCAACCAAGCTGTAAAAACTCTACTCATCAATGGCTGTACGGACAGCAATATATCGTTTCAAAACAGTGTCATCACCAGCGGATATACCAACGCATCCTCTCCCGCCAACAAAAGCTGTCATGTCTTCGAACCTGCCGGAGGGGGGGTATCCTATCCGACAATCAATTTAGACGCAGTCGCAAAAATCCATCCAGAGACATCATTTTACGGTAAGGCAATGTTTACCGGCAGGGCGCAAGTGGTCGGTATGGGGACGGATTGTGCCGCGAATAGCTGCAACGAGCTGATAATGTCATTCGGCGATCTGACACTGGAAGTCTGTAATGCAATTAATAAAAAATTAGATATACCCTATGCAGCCTCGGAGCAAGTGTCCGGGTGGAGCTGGGCTTCGGGCAACTTTTTTTCGGGATTTTATCCGTTTAATTCTTCGGGTACAGGTTCCTATATCGGCAACCAGGATGGGAATATCCTTGCAGGGAAAAAGGCTGGCTGCCTGAAACGAAACGACCTCAGCTATGCTCCCGGCTATTACGAATTCTATCAGGTTTTGATCGCAAGGTAAGAAGATGAAACAAACACAACAAATTTCTCGGGCCGGCAACGTCCTGTTTTTTATCCTAATCGGTATTTTCCTGCTCGGGGGCTTGACCGTTTTGATGTCCCGCACCAACAGCCAGAGCGAGGATACAGGGAGCAGCGAGCAGGCATCCATTGCGGCATCTGAAATTTTAAAGAACGCGGCGTCTTTAGAGAGCGCCATATCAAATTTGCGATCAAGGGGCTGCGGCGAGAACCAGATATCCTTCTGGAATGACAGCGATGGTAACGGCGTCGAAGATGCCAGTGACGATTATTACAACCCATCGGCCCCTTCGGATCGATCCTGTCATGTTTTCTTTACTCAAGGTGCAGGGCTTAATATTCCGAAACTGAAAACCAGTTGGCTAGATTCCACATACTCCGCTTCATACCTTTACGGACAGAACTATTACACAGGCTCTGCACGTGTACTTGAACTTGCCGACACAAGCCGGAGCGAACTGATATATTATATTCAATACATTAAAAAGGATATATGCACTGCCTTGAACAGGAGTTTAGGTGTTTCAGTCATTCCCGCCGATAATGGCGTAAACAATTCTTCCGAATACGCCGCAAGAAGATTCAATGGCACATATGTTTCAGACCAGGGGTTAGGTGATGATGGTGCCCTTGCGGATAACGGCTTGATAAAAGGCCGAAAAGCACTTTGCATACAAGTCAAGCAAAACAGACCAGTAATCGACACTTATATCTTTTACTCTACAATATTGCCGAGATAAATTAACGGTCTTGCTCCAGCATTCTATACACAAATCAATTCGCTGTGCTATATCCGTAACATGACAACAGCGCAGACCGAAAGCCCGCCGGAGACTATCGCTACCCCTCGCATTCCGGCGATGTATGTGAACGCGCGGCAGGCATTTGTGCTTACGACCGATGGCGACATACAAACGCTTTCCCACGAAGCGGCGAAGCGGTTGATCCACCAAAAACCCGTCCTCGTCTGCCACGCGCCCTATACCTGCACGCGGCTTGGCATCGACAGCATTTTCGCGTTTGATGTGCTGGAATTATTTGCCTTCGTGCACCCCGCGACATTCGCCGTCCCCACCCCTGTCGGGCTTGCCAAGGCGCTCGGCATATCCATCCCGAAGGAGGCAGAGGATTACCCCTTTGCCCTGATCGAAATTATGCAGGCGTTGCTTTCGGACATTCGCACCGACAAATGGCGGGGCCGCGCGGACGCCATGAAAATCGCCCGCGTGATGGGGCAAAACGGTAAGGGGTGGGTTTGGACGCCGTTTATCTATGCCGCCTATGGGCAGGTCTATGACCCGAAGGAAACGGTGATTTCGGTGGCGGACCTCAATGTCTGGAAGTCTTTGCCAGAGTGGTCGGAAGGCGCACCGCCCCCGCCTGCATCGCATCACCCCGTCACAGGAGAAGAGGCACGCGCACGATTGTCCGACGCGCTGGGCGGCAACGCCGAAGAACGCGATGCGCAGATGAATTACGCCAGTGTTATGACATGCGCGTTCAAGCCGATTGACCATGACGGCACACCGCATGCCGTTCTGGCAGAGGCCGGAACGGGCGTAGGTAAAACGCTAGGCTACCTCTCCCCCGCTTCCGTCTGGGCGCAAAAGAACGGCGGCAGCGTATGGATTTCAACCTATACCAAGAACCTGCAACGGCAGATCGCGCAGGAGCTGGACCGCATCTATCCCAACCCGGATTTGAAAGATGCAAAGGTTGCGGTGCGCAAAGGCCGCGAGAATTATTTATGCCTTTTAAACCTTGAAGAAATATCGGCGGGCGCAGCACTCGCCAAACACCCAAATGTCGCCATTGCCGCCGGCATCATGGCGCGGTGGGCCGCCGCCACGCGCGATGGCGATTTGTCGGGTGGTGATTTCCCTGGATGGATCACGGGCCTTCTTGGATATAATTACACAAGCGGCCTCGCCGACAAGCGCGGCGAATGCATCTATTCCGCTTGCGACCATTATCACCGGTGCTTTGTCGAACGCTCCATCCGCCGTGCGCGTCACGCCGAACTCGTCATCGCCAACCACGCGCTTGTCATGATTCAAACAGCCGATTCATCATCGGATTCCGATCTTCCGTCGCATTATATTTTCGACGAAGGGCATCATTTGTTCGATGCCGCCGATTCCGCCTATGCCGGGCACCTGACCGCAATTGAAACATATGATCTGCGTCGGTGGCTGCGCGGGAACGAAGGCGGCAAACGCACCCGCGCCCGAGGGTTAAAACGCCGCGCCGAAGGACTGGTCGCGGGCGATGAAAAGCTGGAACGTTTACTACAGGATGTGATCGAGGCAAGCCGTATCCTCACTTCCGAAGGATGGGCCGCAAGATTGAAGGAAGGACAACCCAAAGATGTGTGCGAGACCTTCCTGCATGAGGTTTATAAACAGGTTTATGCACGCGCCGAAGGGCGTGATGGCCCCTACTCCCTTGAAACCGGCACATACCCAATCGATGACGAGGTCTATGAAGCCGCGATCAAACTAAAGACAGGTTTAATGCATTTGCAAAAGCCTATGCAGGATTTGGCCAATGCCTTCCGCAAAAAGTTAAACGATCAGGCGGACGCGTTGGAGGCCGACGATCGCAGAAGACTGGATGCGATCATCACATCGATGGGCCTGCGCACCATGACGATCACCGCATGGATAGCGATGCTGGATGCCCTAGCCACCACGAAGCAGCCCGACCAGTTTATCGACTGGATGGAGATAGAACGCATCGATGGCCGCGCCTATGATGTGGGCCTATACCGCCACTGGGTAGACCCGATGATACCTTTTGCATCCAGCCTCCAGCCGCACGCGCACGGTGTTGCCGTGACATCCGCCACTCTCCGCGATGGAACAGAAAGCGATGAAGAAAACTGGCGCGTGGCGCGTGACCTTTCCGGCTTTACACATATGAACGCCCATGTGCAGGAAGAATCTTTTGAATCTCCGTTCGATTATCCGGCGCGCACCAAAATTTTTGTCATCAACGATGTGCGGAAAGATGATCTCGATCAGGTTGCAAGCGCCTATCGTTCGTTATTCGAATCCTCGCGCGGCGGCGCGCTTGGCCTTTTCACCGCCATTTCCCGCCTTAAGGCCGTGCAAAACAAAATCGCAGGACCGCTTGAGGACAAAGGATTGCATCTATACGCCCAGCATGTCGACATGATGGATAACGGCACACTGGTCGATATCTTCAGGGACGATGTCAATGCCTGCCTGCTCGGCACCGACGCGGTGCGCGATGGTGTCGATGTCCCCGGCGACTCCCTACGGTTGATCGTATTCGACCGTGTGCCTTGGCCGCGCCCGACCATACTTCATAAGGCGCGGCGCGATCATTTCGGCGGGCGCCGTTATGATGAGCGAATAGCGCGGTTAAAACTCAAACAGGCCTTTGGCCGCCTGATCCGCCGCGCCGGTGACAGGGGCGTGTTCGTGATGCTGGATTCCATGCTGCCAAGCCGCCTGCATGGCGCTTTTCCGCCTGGCGTGGAAGTGGTTAAATGCGGCCTTGCGGAAGCCTCTGCGCAAATCCAGAAATTTCTTGCCTGAAACCAAAAAACCCGTCATAAGGCGGACATGAACTGGGCCGCCCGCAAACAATTGTTTGTCTATCCGTGGCAGGGGAAAAACCCCTATGACACGTTCGCGCCGTTGGCGATGCAGCCTTACAGTTTGTTTTTTGATTCCGCACGAAACGGGCACCCATCCAACAACTATTCCTATCTTTGCTGGCATCCGTTCGAAACCATCGAATGCAAGGATGGATGCGTTACCATCACCAACCGAGAAAACCAGTTCAGCTATCGCGCTGACCCGTTTATCGTCGTGCGCGAACGCCTTGCGCTATGGGGGGAGAACCGCAGAAGCGATAAAACCCTTCCTCCTTTTCAAGGCGGCGCAGCCGGATTTTTTGGGTATGAACTCGCACGTATATTGGAGAATATTCCATCGAAGGCGGCAAGACATGACATGCCGGACATGTGCATAGGAATCTACGACAAGGTTATCGCGTTCGATCATGCGGCAGGTGAAGCGTTTCTTATGATTCATGCCAATGATGAGAAGGAGGCGTTGATACACAGGGCATATATCGAAAGTCTGACAGTGCCGACCAATGCCCCCTTCCCTATACCACTGGATTGGTCGGTCGAAAGAAGCGATGAACAATTTACACAGGATATCGCGCGTGCCATCAGATATATTCACGCTGGCGATATATTCCAGACAAATTTATCGCGGCGGTTTAGTGCGGACATACCGCAAAATTTTGACCCCTATGCGCATTATGGGCATTTGCGCGATATCAATGCCGCGCCGTTCGGCGCCTATATGAATTTTGGCAGTTTGATAATGGCCAGCGCTTCGCCGGAGCGGTTTCTAAGCGTGAGCGGAAAAACAATCGAAACACGTCCCATCAAAGGGACAATGCCGTCGGCAAAACCTGCGAGTGACCTTACAAACAGCGAAAAAGACCGTGCAGAAAACGTCATGATCGTCGATTTGATGCGTAATGACTTATCCAAAGTATGCGAAGATCATTCGATCGATGTAACGGAGCTTTGCGGCATCGAAACATTCGAAGGTCTGCATCATATGATATCGACCGTTCGCGGCATTTTGCGCGCCGACCAAACTTCTCCCGATGCGCTACGCGCCTGTTTCCCGGGCGGATCCGTAACCGGCGCACCAAAAATCCGCGCAATGGAAATTATAGACGAACTCGAACCGCATCGCCGCGGGCCCTATTGCGGCGCCGTTGGCTGGATCGGCTATAACGGGGATATGGATACATCGATCACCATACGCACGATTGTCTATGAGAACGGCAAAGCACATATTCAGACAGGCGCAGGTATCATTGCCGATTCAGACCCGAAATCCGAGGTTGCCGAAACACTGACCAAGGCAAACAAATTATTCGAAAGTTTTGGCGTAAACATCATGGCAGAGCGGGCATGATTCTTCTGATCGACAATTATGACAGCTTCGTCCACAATCTCGCACGTTACATCGGCATTCTGGGTCGTGAGCGCATAGTGGTTCGTAATGATGTAATCGATCTGAACGACATATCCCGCAATCCGCCGGATGCGATTATTATCTCCCCCGGCCCGTGCACGCCAAGCGAAGCAGGTCTATCGAACGAACTGATACGCCGCTTCGGAAGGCGGATCCCTATTCTCGGTGTCTGCCTCGGCCACCAATGCATCGGCGAAGTTTATGGCGGACAGGTTATCCGCGCGCCGGAACCTTGCCACGGCAAGGCATCTATCATCGATCATCAAGCGGACGGTATTTTCATGGGACTGCCGAACCCTCTTACGGTTGGACGTTATCATTCATTGATCGTGCATGTGCCGGCCGATGTGCCGCTAAAAATCACGGCGCAGACAGAAGACGACCGCATCGTCATGGCGTTCGAACATAAGACACATCCTGTTTATGGTATACAATTTCATCCCGAAAGCTGTCTTACCGACCATGGCATCGACATACTTCGCAATTTCGTTATGATGGCCGATGAATGGAACGCGAAATTAAGGGGTGCCGCATGAGCATCATCTGGAAAGACGGCCAATTCCTAGACGGATTTTCACCGAGCGTGTTTGCCGAAGATTGCGGTCTTGCCGGCGGGCTTGGCGTGTTCGATTCCATGATGGCGCATGACGGCGTTTTGATTGACGCAGGATACCATTTTGATCGCCTGCTTCATGATGCGGAGATCGTTCTTGGCATGGGCCCGTCATGGCTGCCCGGGTTTGTCCAGATGACCGAAGTTTGGCAACCATTGTTATCGGACAACAGCCTGACCAAGGGCTATGCGCGTATTCGCACGACCATCACGGGAGGCATTTCACAAGGGCCGCTGACTATTTCTGCCGTGCCGACCGTCATTGTAACAGCCGCGCATGCAGCCGCGGCTGACAATGCTTCACCCTTACGGTGTGCTGTTATTCGTGACTTCCCCCGTATTGCGGGTGATGTACTTGAGAATTGTAAACGGCTGGATTACACGCGGTCTTTTGCGGCGCGGCGGCAAGCGCGTGCGCTCGGCGCGGAAGAAGCGATCCTCACCAATACCGAAGGCAACATCGCCTGCGGCGCGACCAGCAATATTTTTATCAGAGAGAACGGGCAATTATATACCCCGCCTTTGCGCGATGGCGTTCTTGCCGGTGTCACACGCCGGAATATTCTGGATCGCGGCGAAGCCATCGAACAAAGCATTTCAGAAGATCGAATGCGAGCTGCGGCAGAGGTCTTTCTCACCAATTCCTTTATCGGGATGCGGGAAGTGATACTGCAATAGAAAACCCCACTTTTGCAGGGCTTCTTTCATTTTTTCGATTACGCAGCCTGTTGAACTGCCTGCAATTTCAGTGTCGCCACCAAAATCTTGTTATGCAGGACGGATTTTTCCGCCATATCGCTCTCGTTCTTCAGCTTTTCATTCAGGGCATCAAGATCGGCCTGAACCTTTGCCGCATCGATATCGTTCACATTCACCGCTTGCTCTGCGAGAATGGTGCAGTTGGCGGCGGACACATCGGCAAAACCGCCTGCAATAAAGATTTTCTCAGGCGATGCGCCTTCGGATTTGTAAACTTCGACAACACCCGGACGGATTGCGGCGATCAAAGACATGTGGCCCGCGCGCACACCGAAATACCCCTCTTCCCCCGGCACAACAACTTGCCACGCCGGTTCGGACACCAGAATTTTTTCCGGTGAGACGAGTTCGAAATTGAATGTTTGTGATTCAGATGCCATTTTCTATTCCTTACGGTGCTCTAACTTCTGTGCGGTATACTATCCGCGCCGCATCGATAAAGATGCCAAAATTATCCAGTTGCTTCATGGTTTGTTCAGTAGCGTCTTTTGGAAAAACGCTGCTTCTGGCGATCTTTTTCTCAAGGTCGCGCATTGACTGAACCAGCAGACCCGAACTTTTCAAAAAGGACTGATTAAACCTCGATGTTCTCTCAACATCGTCTTTAGATCCAACATATTCACGTGCCACGGCCTTGACGCTCTGCGGGCGGCTACCATCGATTACTACTTTGGTCCCAGCCATGATCTCGAGCGTTTCTTTCGCCTTGGCGATATCGCCGGAAAGCAATTTCAATCGTTCAATCGTGTCCATATCGCGGGCCGCAACGATGAACGGGCTGAGGCTTAGACCACGGGATCCGTCCAGCTCTTGTCTCGCCAGACGAACCTGCGATGCCTTTAGCTCTGCCGGGCTCTTAATCATTATTCTTTCACGCTCCACTTGAACTGGAATTCCAGCTCTTCGCCGCCGCCACCGCGCTCATGCTCGATCGTAAATTCGGCGCGGGCGGGAACATAAATGCGCTCTCCGGCGACCTGAATTTCAAAGTTGGTCCCGTTTTCGATGCAATCGGCAAGACGACGCAGTTTTTCAACGATAGCTGCGTTGCTATAGCCCTTCTCGATATCGCGGTCCTTCTTTGTCATGATTACCTTCCCGGTTTTGGGTCATTCGCCGGCTGTAACGGTGTCACTTTACCGCCACCCTTAGGCTTCAATCCCGAAAATTCCAAAGCTGCGCGAAATGTCTGGGCGGCAGAAGTGGTTTGAGGCAATCCCAAATCTGTCTTTACGCCTTCCAAGATTTTTCGCGCTTCTTCGTCCGTCATTACGCGGCCTCGGCTGCCATTTTCTTGGCTTTGGCTTCGGCCTCTTCGATCGTGCCAACCATGTAGAAGGCCGATTCCGGCAGATGGTCATACTTACCATCGACAATCGCACGGAAGCCTTTGATCGTGTCTTCAAGCGCAACCAGTTTACCCGGAGAACCTGTGAAGACTTCGGCAACGTGGAACGGTTGAGACAGGAAGCGCTGGATCTTACGCGCACGGGCGACAACGAGTTTGTCTTCTTCAGACAGTTCGTCCATACCCAGAATGGCGATGATGTCCTGCAATGCCTTGTATTGTTGCAATGTACGCTGAACATCCGCCGCACATTTATAGTGTTCTTCACCGACAACGCGTGGGTCCAGAATACGGGACGTCGAATCCAGCGGGTCAACCGCAGGGTAAATACCCAGTTCCGCGATCTGACGGGACAGAACGGTTGTCGCATCAAGGTGCGCGAAGGTTGTTGCAGGCGCAGGGTCTGTCAAGTCGTCCGCAGGAACATAAACGGCCTGAACGGATGTGATGGACCCCTTGTTTGTGGAAGTAATACGTTCTTGCAGAGCGCCCATATCTGTCGCCAGCGTTGGTTGGTAACCCACAGCGGATGGAATGCGACCCAGCAGAGCGGACACTTCGGCACCGGCCTGTGTAAAGCGGAACACGTTGTCCATGAAGAACAGAACGTCCTGACCTTCTTCATCGCGGAAATATTCCGCCATCGAAAGACCTGTCAGGGCAACGCGGGCGCGCGCTCCCGGCGGTTCGTTCATCTGGCCGTATACGAGGGCCACTTTGGAAACGCCATCGAGATTGATAACGCCAGCATCCATCATTTCATGGTACAGGTCGTTCCCTTCGCGGGTACGCTCACCAACTCCAGCGAACACGGACACGCCGCCGTGCGCCTTCGCGATGTTGTTGATCAGTTCCTGAATGGTAACCGTCTTACCCACACCGGCGCCGCCGAACAGACCGATCTTACCGCCTTTGAGGTATGGGCAGAGAAGGTCGATAACTTTAATACCTGTTACAAGCTGTTCTGCTTCGGCAGATTGATCAACGAAAGCTGGTGCTTCGCGGTGAATTGGGTATTTCTTGGCTGTGTTTACCGGACCGCGCTCATCGATGGAATTGCCAATAACGTCAACGATACGGCCCAAAGTTTCAGGACCAACCGGAACGGAAATCGCATCGCCTGTGTCAGCCACTTCCGCGCCGCGAACGAGACCGTCTGTCGAGTCCATCGCGATAGCGCGCACTGTGTTTTCACCAAGGTGTTGCGCCACTTCAAGCACGAGTGTCTTGCCGTCGTTTTGCGTGTGCAGAGCGTTCAAAATCGCCGGGACATTGCCTTCCGGAAACGTCACGTCGACAACCGCGCCGAGTACCTGTTGGATATAACCTTTTGCCATTTTTCTTCTTCCTCTTTTAATCCTGGTTAGACGGCTTCAGCGCCGGAAATAATTTCGATAAGTTCTTTGGTGATGTAAGCCTGACGCGCACGGTTATATTGGACGGTCAAACGCTTGATCATATCGCCCGCGTTGCGTGTCGCATTGTCCATCGCCGTCATACGCGCGGCCTGTTCACCGGCAGCAGAGTCGAGCAGCGCACGGAACATTTGCGTGCCAAGGTTCTTCGGCAACAGCAGCGCAAGAATTTCATCTTCATTCGGTTCGAACGAGTATGGCGACACCAGTGCGCCTTCCTGTGGGGCCGGCGCCTCTACCTTACCCTTAACCGAAGCCTCTTCTGCCTTGAACGGGATGATCTGCTGCAAAGTCGGTTTCTGCGCCAGAACGGATACGAATTTGTTATAGACGATGGACGCAACATCAAATTCACCGGCATTGAACATGCCAAGGACATATTGCGTGACTTCATCGGCATCAGCAAAGTTCAGGGACTTACCAGCACCGAGGTTGGTAAAGGATTTCACTATTTTGTCAGCATTATCGCGCTTCAGAAGATCACGCGCCTTACGGCCAACAGTTACGAGCTTGACCGTTTTGCCTTCGGATACCAACTGGCGGATTTGCTGACGCGCGGTGCGGATCAGGTTTCCGTTGAAACCACCGGCAAGGCCGCGGTCAGATGTGATGACAACCAGCAGGTGAACATCGTCCTTACCCGTTCCGGCAAGCAGTTTCGGCGAAGCATTCGTGATCTGTACACCTTTGCTCACACGGTCCATGATACCGGCCATGGCGCGGGCGTAGGGCTGAGCGGCTTCCGCCTTCTCCTGCGCCTTTTTCAGTTTCGAGGCCGCAACCATTTTCATCGCCGACGTAATTTTACGCGTCGATTTTACGGATGCGATCCTGTTTCTGTATTCCTTTAAGCTTGGCATCTTCTATCCAAATTCAATTTTGTACTTCGTCGTTTTCGAAGATCCCGGCTTTCGCCGGGATGACGTCTTGTTGACTACGCAGCCTTCTTCGCCGGAGCATAGGAGTTTGCAAACTCGCCCAAGAATTCCTTCATGCGGGCTTCTACGCCATCGATCTTCTGATCCTGACGGATTGTGTCGATGATGTCCTTTCCGTTCGTACGCAACGCATCAAGCAGAGCGCGTTCGAAGCTGGACACATCGTTCACGGCAACATTGTCGAGATAGCCTTTTGTACCGGCATAAATAACAACAACTTGCTCTTCCACAGACAGCGGAGAATATTGCGGCTGTTTCAAAAGCTGCGTCAGGCGCGCACCGCGTGCCAACAGTTTTTGTGTCGAGGCATCGAGGTCGGACGCGAACTGTGCGAAGGCTTCCATCTCGCGGTACTGGGCGAGGTCGAGCTTGATCGTACCGGCAACCTGTTTCATCGCCTTGATCTGCGCCGCAGAACCAACGCGGGAAACGGACAGACCTACGTTAATCGCCGGACGGATACCTTTAAAGAACAGACCAGTTTCCAAGAAGATCTGACCATCAGTAATGGAAATCACGTTTGTCGGGATATATGCGGAAACGTCACCGGCCTGTGTTTCGATGATCGGCAAAGCGGTCAAGGAACCAGCGCCAAGATCGTCGTTCACTTTACAGGCGCGTTCCAGCAGACGGGAGTGAATGTAGAACACATCGCCCGGATACGCTTCGCGTCCTGGAGGACGACGCAGCAGCAGGGACATTTGGCGGTAGGCAACAGCTTGCTTGGACAGATCGTCATAAACGATCAGACCGTGCTGGCCGTTGTCGCGGAAATATTCGCCCATCGCACAACCTGTGTAAGGGGCAAGGAACTGCATCGGCGCCGGGTCGGACGCAGTGGCCGCCACAACGATGGAATATTCCATCGCGCCGTTTTCTTCGAGTTCGCGAACCAGCTGCGCCACTGTGGAGCGTTTCTGACCGATGGCGACATAGATACAGACCATGTGCTTTTTCGGGTCAGGGTCTTTGTTGACGTTTTTCTGGTTGATGATCGCATCGATCGCAACTGCCGTTTTACCTGTCTGACGGTCGCCGATGATCAGTTCGCGCTGACCGCGGCCAACCGGAACGAGAGCGTCAATCGCCTTCAAACCTGTCTGCATCGGCTCATGCACCGATTTACGCGCGATAACGCCCGGCGCTTTGACTTCAACGCGGGACATCTGCGCATCTTTGATCGGGCCTTTGCCATCAATAGGATTCCCCAGACCATCGACAACACGTCCCAGAAGACCACGACCAACTGGAACTTCCACGATCTGACCCGTACGCTTGACGATGTCGCCTTCTTTAATCGCGCGATCGGAACCGAAAATAACAACCCCGACATTGTCGGATTCAAGGTTCAGCGCCATACCTTTGACCCCGCCCGGGAATTCAACCATTTCACCGGCCTGAACGCGGTCCAGACCATAGACGCGGGCAACGCCGTCCCCGACGCTTAGCACCTGACCGATTTCAGCCACATCTGCCTGTGCGCTAAAGTCTGCGATCTGCTTTTTCAGGATCTGCGAAATTTCGGCTGCTTTGATTTCCATTTTTTCCTCTTTTAAAAATCGTATTCGTATCGTGTTTGTTAATTACGCGGCATCGCGGCTGTATTTCATCGCGCGGGACAGGCGGTCCAGCTTGCTCTTCACGCTATCGTCAATTTGCAGGGAACCAAGCGTGACGACGAGGCCACCGATCAGATCCGCATTCACCTTGACCGACACGGAAACCGGACGCCCCACCGTTTTGGAGAGGGTGCCTTCCAGTTCCTTTTTCTGTGCGGCGGACAGTTCTACTGCCGATTCGACATCCGCCTTCACTTCACCGCGGCTCGCCGCGATCGTGTCCTGAACGGATTTCAGGATGGTGTCCGTTTCGGCCAGGCGGCGGTTCGCGGCCAGCGTCAACAGGAAATTCTTGGTCAAGGCGCTGAACTTTGCCTCATCAGCCAGAGCGGTCAGGGCGGCAGATGCAGCATCGGCTTTCACCAAAGGAGAGCGAAGCAACGCCTTGAGATCTTGGGAAGATTCGATCATGGACCGAAGTTCGGTCACATCTTTTTCAACGGTTTGAACCGCCCCCTGCTCCATCGCCAAATCGACGAGGGCCGAAGCGTACCGTAAGGCGGCAGTGCCTGAGGATCTATTATTAGAAGCCACGCATGTCCCTTTAAATATAGGTGTTAAATGTTGCGCTTTCGATAGCACGGCAGAACAGGGTGTGCAAGCGTTTATGAGAGGTAAAAAACGCTGGAATTCTGCCGCCGAGCGGCGATACTGGACAAGCGTACGCCAAAGCCGTTTCAAAAAGGATTTCAGGACAATTATTATGCCCCTTACCCAGCGAGCCCTTATAGCGATATTTACCATAATTATAATTGAGGGTTATGTCGTCCTTTCTTCCGAACTTCTGGCCATACGCGTCACCATGCCCTTCATCGGCAGTGGAACAGATATAGTGTCGGTCATTATCGCAGCCGTGCTCCTCCCCCTTTCCTTCGGTTACTATTTCGGGGGCAAATTTCGCCCTCATCGGAATATCTTCGGGAAATGGGTCACGGTGCGAGGCCGTCTGACCACCAACATCGTTGTCTCCGCCGCCTTTTTACTGGTCGGCATTTCCTATCTTTTACTCTCCATCTTCATGGAAAGCCTTATGAATTGGGGAATCGGGCACCGGTTGGCGCTCGCCGTACTTTATTCTCTTCTTTTCCTTGTCGTCCCCGTTTTCCTGCTGGGCCAGACCATCCCCCTTATTAGCCACTATTTCGGACGGCAAAGACTTTCCCGGATTACCGGAAAAATCCTGTTCTTCTCGACCATCGGATCATTCCTTGGCGCGTGTTTTTCCACCCTTGTCCTGATGGCAACCATAGGCGTGCACTATACGGCGGCCCTCAATTTCGTTTTGCTGGCCGCTCTCTTTGCCCTTCTCGCCCGCCGCAGGCATATCGCCCTGTGGGCCGGAATGTTCACCATCATGGTCATCGGCATCGCGGCCAACACAGGCGCTGCGATGAGATCCATCAACGTCATCGCCAATAACCAGTATAATGTGGTGACAGTTTTGAAATCATCAACCGACGACACGCGTATTTTGTCGCTGAACCGCAATTCGGATTCCTATTATGACCCGGAAACGAAGAAGAAGCATGATTATATCGATTTCATCGAAAACAATTTTATCTATTCGCGATGGAGTGATGCGGAGCCGATCAAGGTTCTGGTCATCGGCGCGGGCGGTTTTACACTGGGGCTTGACGACCCCATCAACACATATCATTACGTCGACATCGACCCACAATTAAAAGAAATTGCCGAAAAGGATTTTCTGGATCGTCCCCTGAACGAAAACCAGATATTCCATCCGGTGCCCGCGGAATCCTTTGTCATCGAAAAAGGCGAGAAATTCGACCTGATTGTTATAGACGCGTTTCAGGGCGATACTACACTGCCGGAAAACCTCGTAACGCAGGATTTCTTTGCCCGCGTTAAAAACCGCCTGAAGGATGACGGAATTGTCGTATGCAATTTTGTTCTGAATCCCGCCTTCGGCGATGACTTCGCTAAAAATCTCGATACCACCATGCGGTCGGTCTATCCTCTGATGTCCCGCCATATTGTCGGCCAATATAATGGATGGGACACGCAACAGCGCCAGAACGTCATGTATATTTACCACCATCGCGCAGATGAGAATGAGCGGACGATATATACCGACAATAAGAATACGTCCTATTATGACCGGCCTAAGACCAGAGTTGAGAAATAATCCTAATGAACCTGAACCGTTCATCGCCGCTATAGGCCGCGATCAGATGGAAAGCGGCGAGATGGACGACATAGATTTCCAGCGTTCGGCGACCGCAAAATTGCACGAAGGCGATTAAAAGATACGGAAGATTTTGTGTCAGACCCGGGTACTCGGCCGGCCTAAACCGGGACAGGCCCAGCATGATCACCACCAGACCGAGCGCGACAAATATATAATGCACAGGCGAAAAATCGCTGCCGAAGAAAAATAGATAAACCGAAGCCAGATGTGCGGCCGCAGCCGTGATCATATAGAGGGCAATGCGGTTTGAACCAAAGCCCATTTCCTCTTTATTGCGGCAGATATAGCCCGCCATCACAACAATGAAGCCTTCGGCACCGTATTCGAACAGAGGCGCAGTAAGGGCCGTGAGAGCAAACAAAACAGCCGTCAGAGGATATAGAGATTTCGTATCACGCCGTATAAAATTCATGACGGGGTCAAGAATGATACGGAACAACAACATCGAGCCTATAATATAGACAGGCAGGATATCTTTTCCCACGCTGTAATTCACCAGCATCAGAAGAACCGTCCCTGCCCACATCTGCCATGGCAAATCGCGCGAACGGGCATAACCGATAAGGAATAGCCACATAGGCGCGGACAAGCGGCCAACAGCCCGCAGCCACATTTCATCCGGATAAAAGAAATAACCGATGTGATCGACGATCATCAACGCGAGCGCCGTGAATTTCACGAAGTCATACGAGGTCAGATTGCTGGTTTGCGCGCGTGTCATATTAAAAGAAGCTCTGCGGGTCTATATCGATTTGAACCTTGATTGCAGTGGGTAGCTTTACCGAAGAAATCCAATGGGCAATAGTTTTTTGTATATCAAGGGTCTTGTCGGCGCGGACCAGAAGACGGCGACGGAACCGGCCCCGTAATTTATACATCGGTGCGTCGGCCGGCCCCAGCGTTTGCAGACCCGTTCCATGCGGCGCCGCCATGCCGAGCTTGCGCGAGGCATCCACCACCATCGCTTCATCGCGGCCGGACACGATAATTCCGGCCAGACGGGAAAACGGCGGCATATTCGCGGCCTCCCTTGCGCCTGCCTCCACCTCCAGAAATTCATCGCGTCCGCCAGAGCTCAGCGCCTGCATAACGCGGCTTTCAGAGTCGAAGGTCTGGATGTAGACATGGCCCTTTTCTTCCTCTCGCCCCGCGCGCCCCGCAACCTGATGGAGTAGCTGGAACGTGCGTTCGGAAGCGCGGAGATCCCCCCCCGTAAGGCCTAGATCTCCATCGATAATACCCACGCAAGTCAGCTTTGGAAAGTGATGGCCCTTCGCGATAATCTGTGTTCCGATGATGATATCGACCTTGTGGTCGCGGATATCGGCAAGCATAGAGCGGAGTTGTTCATGCGTCTGCGCCGTATCGCTGGAAAGTATCTTGGTGATTTTTTCTGGGAAGAGTTCTTTCACCTCTTCCAAAATCCTTTCGACGCCGGGACCGCAGGCGGCCAAAGAATCTTCCTCATTACAGGACGGGCATTTATCCGGCACCTTCATATCGAACCCGCAATGATGACAGTGAAGTTTGCCGGATTTACGGTGCTCGATCAGCCACGCCGTGCAGCGCGGGCATTCAAAACGATGACCGCAGGTGCGGCAAAGCGTGAGCGGTGCATAGCCGCGGCGGTTGAGGAATAGCAATACCTGACCGTTATCGTCATTCAAGGTTTTTTCCATCGCCTTTACGAGCGAAGGCGCGATAAATTTCTGTTTGTCCGGCTTATCGCGGCGCAAATCGACCAGATGGATATCCGGCATACCGGCGCCGCCATGGCGATCGGGCAAATGGCAATGATGATATTTACCAAGCCAGACATTCTGCATGGTTTCCAATGATGGCGTTGCAGACACAAGGGCCACGGGAATTTTTCCCATGGAGGCACGAACAACGGCAAGATCACGCGCATTGTAGATTACGCCCTCTTCCTGTTTATAGGCAGGATCGTGTTCTTCATCGACGATGATCAGCCCAAGATCCTTATAGGGAAGAAACAGCGCAGAACGCGCACCCACAACCACGCGGCTTTCACCGCTCGCCACCCCGCGCCAAGTGACTTTGCGCTGATGGTCGGAGAGAGACGAATGCCAGAGCGCGGGCGCACAACCAAAACGGTCTTTAAACCGCGACAGAAATGCATTTGACAGCGCGATTTCAGGTAGCAAAATCAGGGCTTGCTTGCCTTGTTCCAGCGCCGCCGCCACAGCTTCAAAATATACTTCGGTTTTACCCGAACCTGTGACCCCGTCGAGCAGTGTCGCGCTAAACTGATGCTTTTCCACCGCAAGGATGAGGTGGTCAGCGGCCTTACGCTGTGCATCTGTCAATGTCGCACCTCCCGCATTCCAATCAGGGCGACGGCACGGTGGAGGCTCTTCAAGATGCGTTTCGACAAGAAGCCCCTTGTCAGTAAGGGTTTTGATAACCGATGGTGTAACGCCCGCTTCCCGCGCCAGTTCGGAAGCACGGCGGGCAAGGCCATCTGCGGCGATGTCCATAATAGATTTGTGTTTGGGAGAGAGAGATTCGCCTTCGCCGAGTTGTTTTCCGGCAGAACGATACGCCTTGATCTGACGTGGGGGCTCCATGGCAGATGGCACGCTGAGCGACAATTTCAAGAACGAACCGAGCGCGCTCATCGTGTAATGCGCGGACCAGTCGATAAATTTCCGCTGCGCCGCGTTCATCGGCGGTATATCATATTTTGAAACGATATCTTTGATTTTACCGGGTTTGACCTTTTCCGTCCCGCCATCGCCCCAGACAACACCAATGACGTTGCGCGCGCCAAGCGGCACGATCACGTAATCGCCGTCTGCGACATCCAGCCCTTCCGGCACGGCATAATCGTAAGCCCGGTCAACGGGATATGGCACCAAAACCGTCTTTATTGACATAACTTTAATTTGCCGTTAGCGTGCTGTGTCCTTAATAGGTTCGAATAACATACTACCGTACAAATGAAAACGGACGGACGAAGAGAGTAACCATGAATTTTAAAAGCCTATCTGCGTTATTTCGATTTTTCCAGACGCAGGAATCCAAGCAACAAGCCTTACTGCGCGATCACTACCGCATCCCCGTCGCGTTTTTTCATGAAGCCATCAGTGACATTATTGTGCAGGGCGATGCTCCCACTGCCGGATGGCTACAGATGGCAGAATGGATACGGGAAAGCGCCACCGCCGCCGCCAGCAGCGAAGACAGGCAACAAATGGAAAGACTGGGCGACACATTGTTTATTGTAGCGAGCATCTTGCGCGAACAAAATGTTGATAGCCATGACGTCTATGTCGAGAAAACAGTGATTGGCAATATCTGGCATTATCAGCCCTTCCTGCTGGAAACCGAAAAATACCTACGCACCCGGTCCCGCCGCTGGTTTACGACGAACGACAATGTCGCGCACATGATTCCGCGGGATACCCGCGCGTGCCGATATTATGATGATGCACGCAGCTACTTTGAACTTCACCGAGCAGAATTGCTGGAAGCACAGGAAAAAATGATGACGGTTGCCGACCTGACGCCCCCGAACGAGGCCCTGGCAAACTATCGCGTGGCACAAAGACAGCGTATCGATGTTCCTACCCCGCCTGTAAAAACCAATGCGCATGCCGTTTTCATTTCCGATCCAGCAAGCGCCACACGGCATTTTTACAGCAGGCTATCGCGCTTTTTCACCGAGAACCCGCAGATCGGACAGGATTACCACCAACAGGCCCTGATTTCTCAAAAGCGCCCCACAGAACCTTTCGAGGGCATCCCCCTGAATCTGGGTTAAGCATCCTGTTTCCCCTTGCCCTTTTGGGACGGTGGCGATAGGACTAGGGCACGACATCCACCCTTTGAAACCAAGGACGCAAAACCATGAAATTCTTTGTCGACACCGCCGATATCAACGAAATCAAGGACCTGGCCGCAACAGGCCTGCTCGATGGTGTAACCACCAACCCCACATTGATCGCCAAATCCGGCAAACAGTTCATTCCGCTGATCGAAGAAATCTGCGCCGTGGTCGATGGCCCCGTTTCCGCAGAAGTCGCCAGCACCGATTATGAAACGATGATCAAGGAAGCCCGCCGCCTGGCGGAAATTGCCGACCATGTCGCGATCAAGGTTCCCCTGACGCCGGCAGGTTTGAAAGTCTGTAAGGAAATGTCCGACGAAGGCCGCATGGTCAATGTCACGCTTTGCTTTTCGCCTGCCCAAGCGATCCTCGCTGCCAAGGCCGGTGCGACATTCGTATCGCCTTTCGTTGGCCGTCTGGATGATCTTGCCCATGACGGCATGGGCCTCATCGCCGACATCGTGACGATCTATAACAATTATCCGGAATTCTATACCGAAGTTCTGGTCGCCTCCGTCCGCCACCCGATGCACATTATCGAATCCGCCAAAATGGGTGCAGACGTTGTGACGTGCCCACCATCGGTCATCAAGCAGCTTTACAACCACCCGCTGACCGACAAGGGCCTTGCGACCTTTGTCGATGACTGGAAAAAAACAGGCCAGTCGATCCTGTAAGGATTACACGGTATACAAATTAAAATCCCCGCTCTCTGCGGGGATTTTTTACATGGTATATTTGTAATGCGCACCGATCACGGTCAGGTCATCCGGCGCCGTATCATTTTCCGGATCGTCATCAAAATAATTTTCGATGATTTGAGATACATATGCGTCAACATCCATGGCCTCTTCATTGTCATTGTAGGCTGCCTTTTGCATGGCAGTCTCCTCCTCTTGCAATTTCGTGCGGTCTATCCCGTCATGACTTGCAAGCTTCATACGTTTGAATTGTTCAAGCGCCTTATCGTTACGATCCTGCAGAAGAATCGAACGCATCACGATGTTATCCGCCGTTTGATCATAAAGCAGACCCTGTAGACGGGTGATAGAAATGGCGCAGCGTTCGGTTGCGGGGATTTGATTGAGCCTATTTACGACAGGCAGATAGTCCGGTTCGCGCCAGGCCCTATCATACGCGCGATCAACGAAACCCGGCTTGATATAATAAATTTCTTTTGATGGCTGCTTTTGCCCGGGCTGAGCGATAGTATCCTTGTAGATTGTCGACAGGCCCATGTTTTTAGAGATCAGGTTCAGAGCGCGAAGCGCACGCGGCTGCCCAGCGTTTTCGGCTTCAAAGTCTTGTGCCTCCTGTGCGCCTTCCTTGTTTTTATGGCGTTCCATCGCCATGCGCCATTGCATGAGCAGGATTACCTCACCACCACGATTTTGCCTTACCGCGCGTCGCAGCAGGCTGTATTTCAACTTTTTTCGCGCTGTCCAATCGGAAACGTCAACGGACACAGGTTATTCCCCCACTTAGCAAACTTAGATGATAAATAACTAATGCATAGAAAGGGGTAGCTTGAAAAGATGTTTATTGCCAAAAATACCCGTTAAATATCTAAAACTTGCCGGACGAACCAGCCGAGGCGCGTAGGGGTAGGACCGGCAAAATTATAAGGACTGTGGCCATTAACCCGCTCACCTGTGTCCCGAATGGCATACGAAACGGTACCTGACACAACAGACGATAATCGTCCGCGGCTGTCAAATACCGGAGAGCCAGAATATCCGGGCCTTGTTGCTATATCCGAGATAAAACTTCGTTTTTCAGGATAGAGATGTTCTGCGTCAAAGGCAGCCAGGCGGAAATCAATGCCTGCGCGATGTATGGTTGTATCGCCGGTATAATTCGTCACAAGCCAGCCGTCACGCATAGCATCGTTATCGCCTACAAATGCGAAAGACGATTTACAAAGAGGCCGCGAAATTTCAACAGTCGCCAGATCAAGCGCCGGATGTTTACGACTATATTTCCCGCGCACGATTGAGGCGATTTTTCCCGAACCGTGCTCTACGCGAATTTCATCCAAAGGCAAATCTTCCAGAACGTGCCATGCGGTTAACACGATATCCGGCATGATCAGAACGCCCTGCCCGCCCGTACGGGAACCGTCAGGCTTTACGAAGGCCAACGTACAAACTTTATCCAGCAAAGTTTTTTCATCAAACATAACGAAAAACTATTTGTAATTATGGAATTTATCAAGCGATTTTTGGCTTATACCCGCCAGAATCCCCGTGTTAGAATCATAAAAAAGGAACCTGATTCATGTCGAATGTGGCCGCAGTGGAAAAAGAAAAAGATCTGACCGTCGAAGATATCCTCCTCTACCTGAAGGATAACCCGTCCTTTCTGAAGGACAATCCGGAAGCGTATGATTACCTGGTCCCGCCGACCAAAAGCGAGCAAGGCAAGAATGTCCGGGATTTCCAGTCCGCGATGATCGAGCGCCTCAAAAACGACAAGGAACGCGTGATGGGCACGGCCCGCACACTCATTGAAAACGCGCGCTCCAATATGAACAACCAGCAGCGCATCCAGAACGTTATCCTGCGCCTTTTAGAGGCCCGCACGTTCGATGAATTCATTGAAATCATTACCGCCGATATGGCAACGATGCTCGACACCGATATTGCCGTCCTCGTCGTTGAAACCAATGGCAATGATATCCCGCATGTCCTCACATCCGGCATACGCATCGTCCCGCCAGGCACGATCGACCGTTGGATGGCCGGTAAGGACGCCCTTCTTCAGTCCAATATCAGCGGCATCGAAGCCATTTATGGCGGAGCGTTCGCGCTCGTCCAGTCGCAGGCGTTGCTGCGCGTCGATATCTCGATGAACACCCCGCCTGCGATCCTCGCCTTTGGCAGTCGCGATCCCGAAATGTTCGACGAAGACCAGGGCACAGAACAGATTCTTTTCCTCGCCCGCGTGGTCGAACGGGCGTTCCGCCAGTGGCTTTCCATCGGTTAGGGGCTTTTCAAAACGGAAAAGCGGCCTAGTTGACTGGGGTATTATTCACAAAGCTTAAGGACTTATCATGACCCTGAACATCGCCGTCATTGTTGGCAGCAACAGAAAAGATTCCATCAACCGCAAATATGCAAAGGCCCTTGCCAACCTCGGACAAGGGAAGGCCAATTTCAATTTCATTGATATCGCGGCCTTGCCCATGTTCAATGAGGACCTTGAAAAAGACACGCCTGCGCAAGCACTTGCTTTCGGCGAGGCGGTTTCCCAAAATGACGCCGTATTGATGGTAACACCGGAATATAACCGCTCCATTCCCGCCCTCCTTAAAAACGCGATCGACTGGGGATCGCGTAAATCGGGGCAAGGCGCATGGAAACGGCCGATCGCCATCACCGGCACGACACCGGGCGCCATCGGCACCGCGGCCGTGCAACAGCATTTGCGCGCCGTCATGGGCGATATCGGCGGCAGCGTTTTGCCGGGAGAAGTTTATTTTACCTACAAAGACGGCATTTTTGACGAGCAATCAAACGTCACCAACGAAGACACAAAAAAATTCCTTCAGGGATTTGTCGACCGGTTCATCAATTTCGCCGAAAAACTGAAATAGGACATGATCAAGGAAGACGTTCTTCTCTGCTGCGCCGCCGACCTCAGCCAATCACTTGGCGAATGGCAACAATGGCTCAAGGTCGAAAAGAACGTCTCCAAACACACGCTACGCGCCTATGCGGGTGATCTGTCGCAATTTGTGAGGTTCCTGAGCAATCATAAAGGCAAAGCCGTCGGCATCAACGATGTTGCCAGCGCCAGCCTGCCGGATTTCCGGTCATGGATGTCGCGCCAGACCGTGAACGGCGCGGCGGCATCGTCCCGCGCCCGGACGCTTTCTGGTCTTAAAAACTTTCTCGGCTGGCTCGACAAACAAGGCATCGCGCATAATGCAGCGATTAAGACCGTGCGCACGCCCAAACAACCACGCAAATTGCCACGGCCCCTGCAAGAGCAACAGGCCTTTCGCCTTCTTGAAAAAGCCGAAGGCGATGACTGGGTCACGCTGCGCGACAAGGCGCTCTTCACACTGCTATACGGCTGCGGTCTCCGGATCGACGAGGCCCTGTCGCTTAACATCAACGATCTGCCACGTGATGGTTTTTTGCGCGTGATCGGTAAAGGCCGCAAAGAAAGGCAGGTGCCGGTGCTTCCCCTCGTAAACGATGCCCTTTCCGCCTATCGCGATGCCTGCCCTTACGCGGAAGAAAGCACCCGCCCCCTCTTCGTCGGCACCAAGAACGGCAAACGCCTGAATCAGGGAGTTGCACAAAAGGCGATGCGTGATTTGCGCGGTGCATTAAACCTTCCCGAAACCGCAACGCCCCACGCCCTGCGCCATTCCTTTGCCACACACCTACTCCAGAACGGCGCGAATTTGCGGGAGATTCAGGAGCTTCTGGGCCACGCCTCCCTTTCCACCACCCAGCGTTATACCGATATCAATGCAGAAGAAATGATCGCCATATACAAAAAAGCCCATCCCCGCGCGAATGGTGGATAAGTTGATTTGAATATTTACATCAAGCGGCGGAGCGGCTCATGATTATTCCCATAAGGGGGATAAGACATGACAAATGATCACGACACTGTCACAAGGGATAAAGACAACCTGCATGGCTTTATCCATGAGTTTTCCATTGTCGCAGGCGCAGGTGCGGGTAGTGTTATCGCCCTACAGCGTCTTACTAAAAGTTTTACCCCTGCCGATGACGGATTTTTAACTCAATTCGCCGCCACACCCGCCGCCGGGTATTTGCTATTTGGGGGTATCGCGCTTGGCGTTCCCATCCTTGCAAACATTATAACTGGCAAAGAATGGAACGAGTGTTATACCCCCTCCGAAGAACATGAGGCATCACGGATAAAAGGAATATACGGTGGAGCCCTTTTTACATTGGCGATTGCATTCAATACCTTGGTCTTACCGCCTATCATCGAGAAACATAACGACACTATTGTGCAATTGGCCGAAATGGTCACGCAGAACGTCCCCTCATTAAACTTCAGGGGAATTTAACTAACCAGCAATTCCTTTGAACTTTTCCCCGCCCCGCTCGTTTTCATAGGTGAAGAAAACCGAAAAGAGCGGGAAAGAAACCATGAAAAAATATGGATCTGCATTGATCATGCTTGTGGTTCTGTGCGGCTTGGCCGGGGCGGGCCGCGCCAAGATTTCTGCCAACCATGCCGATATCGGCATTCCAACCGCATCACCAGCAGGACACGAACCGTTGCGCGCCGATATCGTTAATAAACGGCTTTCGAATTTCACGCTGGATATTCAGCAATTTGCCAATATCAGTGCGAACGAAAACGCCGAAACCTATGCCGTCTATACCAACGGCACCCTGCCCGCCACGTGCGGTGATTTTACAGGCAAGGATATCACCTATTGGCAACCATCGAAATACAAGCGAAGTTTCGACCTGCGCGGTCATCGTGACGTGGTTCAGGCCTTTGAAGAATATGGTTGCATCATCGTCAAATCCAACCAGTCAAAAATAGAAGGATGACCATGCATAACCTTAACCGTTTCATGATCGTAGCCTTTATAGCCGCAGCGGGATTAAGCATAGCCGCCTTTGCAGCCACACGCATGCAAAACGGCGAAGGTTCGAGTGTAATGACAGCTAGCGGCAATTTTTCCGTGACATCACCGGGCGGACACGAAACCATCAAGGCCAGCGTTTTGAATAACGACCCGTCCGCATACCGTATCAATGTCAAAAAATTGGCGAATATGGATGTTAATCAGGAAGCCCCGACTTTCGCCGTTTATATCAGATCATCGATACCGTCAAAATGCGGCGATTTCCGTGATCTGGAACTTCCCTATAAGAAGCCCACAAAATATGAGAGGGAATTCAACCTATCTGATAACCCGGAAGTTCTGGAAGCTCTTAAATCCCATGGTTGCGTGGTCATGCGCAATATTCCGTCAAAAGGATAAAACCTTATTCTTGCCTCTTGCAAGATAACATTATGCCGCCGCAATTTCCTTGCGACGGCACAGATGTCTTTCTAGACCTGTAATAGATCAGATATGCAGCGGACGGCCGGCCACGGCGAGCGCAGCCTCCTTCACAACTTCTTCCAGTGTCGGGTGCGCATGACATGTGCGGGCAATGTCTTCCGAAGATGCACCGAATTCCATTGCAATCACAACTTCGGCAATCAAGGTTCCTGCCTCTGCCCCTACGATGTGGCAGCCTAAAACCTTGTCGGTTTTGGCGTCGGCGAGAATCTTGACGAAACCTTCCACGGCGTTCATGGCGCGCGCGCGGCCATTGGCCATGAACGGGAATTTTCCGACCTTGTAATCAACGCCTTCTGATTTAAGTTGCTCTTCGGTCTTTCCGACAGAGGCAATTTCCGGATGCGTGTAAACCACGCCGGGGATGAGGTTGTAATCAATGTGGCCCGTTTGACCCGCGAGCATTTCGGCAAGGACAACACCCTCATCCTCTGCTTTGTGCGCCAACATTGGGCCGATAATAACATCGCCAATCGCATAAATACCCGGAACATTCGTGGCAAAATGACCATCGGTTTTGATGCGCCCGCGTTCATCGAGCGCAACGCCCGCTTCCTGCAATCCTAGGCCTTCTGTATATGGCTTACGGCCCACGGCAACGAGAACGATATCGGCCGAAAGTTTTTCAGCAGCACCGCCAGCGGCAGGTTCAACACTCAAATCAACACCTTTGGCGCCGGACACGGCAGATGTAACCTTCGCGCCGAGTTTGAAGGTCAATCCCTGTTTGGTGAGGATCTTCTGCGCTTCCTTCGCAACTTCGCCGTCCATACCCGGTAGAATGCGGTCGAGATATTCAATCACTGTCACCTTCGCACCCAAACGTGCCCAGACGGAGCCCAGCTCAAGACCGATTACACCCGCGCCAATCACGATCAGGCTTTGCGGGACTTTCTCCAATTCCAACGCGCCGGTAGAAGACACTATTTTCTTTTCATCGATCGTAATCCCGGGAAGCGAAACAACATCGGACCCTGTGGCAATAATAATATTCTTGGCGGCATATTGCTTGCCATCGACCGAGAACTTGCCCGCGCCTTCGACCTTGCCGGTGCCTTTGAGCCAGTCGATCTTGTTTTTCTTGAACAGGAATTCGATACCCTTCGTGTTGGCATCGACCACTTTTTGTTTGTGCCGCATCATACCTTTCAGGTCGAGCTTGACACCAGAGACTTCAATACCAAGGTCCTTGAATTGATGGCCCGCCTCTTCATAGCGTTCGGAGGCGTGAAGCATGGCCTTGGACGGGATACAGCCGACATTCAGGCAAGTGCCACCCAATGTGCCGCGTTTTTCCACGCAGGCAACCTTCATACCGAGCTGAGAGGCGCGAATCGCCGCCACATATCCCCCAGGGCCCGCACCGATTACCACCACATCATACGAAGTTCCGTCCGCCATTTTTTTAATCCACAAGTGTTTGAGTTGGTTGAAAATCCTTGAATCCCTATATACGCCACGGGGTTAACCATTTCTAGTCCCTTGTTATTTTCATAATTTTAGTTGACGAAAAACTAATGTTAGGGTAGAAAACAGGCAGTCAGAGTTAAATAACGGGGGCGTTATGTTTGATCCGGAAGATTCGCTTGATGAAAGA
Source organism: uncultured Alphaproteobacteria bacterium (assembly GCA_946481075.1). Next base: position 31,693 of record CAMLMC010000001.1, on the reverse strand, counting down.
ATGGCGGCTGAGTTCGGCCTGAAATTATCTTCGTTTGACAACGGTATCATTCCGTTCTTCCCGAAAATCGACTGCGACGAAGAAGAACTTAAATACAGCACAGACCAATTTCTCAAAATCCGCAACGCCGTTCACAACGCTCCCAATCGCCGCATTGATAAACGATCGCTTGTCGCAAACGATTATATTCTTGTCACATTAAATCTTGATACGGCCGACCGACAATTATGGCAGGCCGGTTATTCCCTACGTGTGCGTTTCGCGTTTGATGGCCAGAACATCAAAAGCATCGATATGTGCATAAAAACCTCGTTGGGCGATGGAAAAGTCGTTCAATTTAATCGCGGGGAATGGGAAGCTTCGCTTAAAACCCTGAAACCCAGCATGGCGGAAATGATCGAGCAAAACCGCCTTAGAGAGCGTCCGCTGCCAGAATTTTTCAAAGACGGCCATATCAAGGATGAAGAATTCCTGGTGGAAAGCATTGGCGCATCACCACGCAATATTTACTCATCCTATGAGAAATTCAAAAGACGCGGAAAAACCGTGTTGACTGCCTTCCAGCACACGGAAGACTGGAAAAATCTTTTCATGACGCCCCACGCCGATGTCGTAACAACAGAAGACAGCGAAGCAGAGGCCGAGTTCCTTGGCTTTTACAACCTGACGCCGGATGATATCAGTGCGGCAGGCTATGAAGAATTGAAATTCAAAGCTATGGGGCTTTTGAACCGGGTCATTCTTGGGGCCGATCCAAGCATTCACCCCAACACAATAGCAAAATCGGTTCGCGGACGGAACGGACTGGAAAGCGTGTATGGCATGCCTGTGCACGGGCTGGCCAGCCAGTTTGACTTTGAAAAACGCGTTCATGAGGCAACACTGTTTTCACTATCCCAACAGGTTAAGCCACAAGACGTCAATCTTGAGAATATCTGGCATAACGTTGCTCGTGTGAAGGCGCAGATCGAACGTATGATGCATCCTGAAACGGACACATTCCAGCCGGCCAAATACCGCCTGTAAAGCACCACAACCTTTCCTTTGCAATTAACCCCTGTCGCCGTATAATTAGGGCGTGAATAACGCAGCGTTACCCAAGGCCCCGATGTATTTTTCCAATCCCTATGACGCCATGCAGGCCGCCGTCGATATCGTGGCGTCCAGCCCGCATCCGGACAACAAAATCGCGGCGACCCTGTTCGGTAAGGATTGGGGACTTTCACGTACCAATTACTGGCCCGCGCCTATCCTGCGCGCCTTTGGAAAAGATACCGATATCGGCAATTCATCCGGCACAGTCCATGCCGAAACAGCCTGTATTTTAGAATCCATACAAGCCACGGACGGCGCATCGCTTTGTATCACGGACCCCTTCTGCCCTAACTGCGCGAAAAATATTGTCGAGGCAGGAATCAAGAAAATCTATATCGATCATAAGGGATTCGATAAGGATTTCTTCCAGCGACGCAGCGGGCATTTCGACACCATGTCGATGCGCATTTGTGAAAAGGCCGGCGTGAGCGTTTATCAACTCTGGCGCAAGGACGAACGCATTCAGGCAATATACGAAGTACCGGATTTTTTCGTCGCTGATGAAGACTCCCCTGTTTACAAGGAACCGATAGAAAGCGCGAGCGAGGCCGTATTTAAAGATGCGATTGCGGGCGCCTATAAAATTCATGAACGCCGCAAGTTTTGCCTTGCCATCGCGGCGGACGCAACAGACAGACTTTTTATCTTTACTGCGCGCGGTCACGCTGTCACCGGTTTCACTATGGAAGACCCCAGCGATATTGGCGAAGCAGAAGTGAAAGAAGACAAATATTCGCTATTCCAGGAACCGGTGAACCGCATGATGATGTATCTGCGTCGTCACGGATATAAGCTGGTAAATGGATATTTGTTCGCTTCCCAAGTGCCAACCAGCAGAGAACAGGTGAATCTGGTTGGTGCGGGCATCAAACGCATCACCATCGGCGACCTTAAAAAATGCCGCGATGCGGATGGGTTGGTTGCGATGGGGCAATTAAGAGACAAAGGCATATTAGAGTATGTCTAAGAGTATTTTAGAAAGAATGCGCGAAGGGAAAAAAGCCTATTTAAATTCAATACAGGCCCAGCGCGATGAATATGCCAGAAAATTAAAACTATTATATATTCCCAGTTTCTTCATTATTGCTCTCGTACTAGGTTTTATCATGGATGATTATATCGATAGGGCCACTGCGCATACCATCCTATTGCCTACAGGATTAATTGGTGCATATGCGCTTGCTGAATTTAAGGCTCTGGCCAAATTCCCAGATAAAGAAAAACCCCGCCAATGAGCGGGGTTTTAATTGATCAGATTTCAAGAACGAGGCGGCTCGGGTCTTCAATCGCGTTCTTGATGCGGACGAGGAACGATACGGCCTCTTTCCCATCAATGATACGGTGATCGTAAGACAACGCGACATACATAATCGGGCGGGCCTTGATTTCGCCGTTCGGCATCACAACAGGACGCTGCACGATGTTGTGCATGCCAAGGATACCGACCTGCGGTGTATTCAGGATTGGCGTAGACAGCATAGAGCCGAAAATGCCGCCATTGGTAATGGTAAACGTGCCACCCTGCATTTCGGCGATGGAGAGTTTTCCATCCTTCGCCTTCACGCCCAGCGTTGCAATGTCTTTTTCAATCTGCGCCATGTTTTTCGTGTCGCAGTCTTTGACAACCGGGACCACAAGGCCTTGTGGTGTCGATACGGCAACACCGAGGTCGTAATAGTTTTTATAAATGATCTCATCACCGGAAATTTCGGCATTCACCGCAGGGAATTCTTTTAGTGCATTAACGGCGGCCTTCACGAAAAACGACATGAAACCAAGCTTGGTGCCATATTTCTTTTCGAACGCATCTTTATATTGATTGCGGATGGCCATCACGTTCGTCATGTCGACTTCGTTGAAGGTCGTCAGCATGGCAGCAGTGTTTTGCGCCTCCTTCAGGCGTTTTGCAATCGACTGACGCAGGCGCGTCATTTTCACACGCTCCTCCCGCGGGCCAATGTCACGCGGTGCGGAGATAACTGGCACCGGAGCAGCAGCGGCAACAGCAGGTTTTGCACCGCCTTCGAGATGATTGATAACATCGCCCTTTGTCACGCGGCCATCGCGGCCTGTGCCCGCGACATCGGACGGATTAATGTTGTTATCGGCCATCATCTTGTTCGCTGCGGGGCCGTTGTTGCCGGGTGATGTTGAAGATGATGCCACCGGTGTCGGGGCCGCTTCGCTCGCAACCGCGGGTGCGGACGGTGCCGCCGCCGGGGCAACAGGATCAGACTTTGGCGCAGCAGCAACAGAACCAGCGGCGCCAATTTCACCAAGGATCGCGCCAACGCCGACATTGGTCCCTTCCTTCGCAATGATACGGGATATAATTCCTGCCTCTGGCGCATTGACTTCCAGAGTCACCTTGTCCGTTTCCAGCTCGACGATCGTTTCATCGGCGGCAACGGCATCTCCTTCCTTTTTCAGCCATTTGGCAACGGTTGCTTCGGATACGGATTCACCCAGTGTCGGGACTTTGATGTCAGCCATTTTTATGTCTTTTCAAGTGATGGTTAATTGCGCCCCTAATTTGGCGCGAAAAGAGGCGAAGATCAATAGGATAGATGGGAATTTTCCGGCAAAAACGGCGGTCGTTCAAAGTTGTAGGGTTGGGGGAGCCGCACCCTGTGCAGGAGATTGTGCGGGGGCGTATCGTTGCAAGCTTTCTGCCAAGCGGAAGAGCAGCTTGCCATCCGTTGACATATAGGCAGGACGTATATCCGTTTCTTCCTGCAGGCGCATGACCTTGACAAAATCCGATTGGTCTTCCGCCACCGTGATGTCATGGCAAATCGCCTTGTCATCGTTCAAAAACGGGAAAGCCAGAACATTTTCAAAATTGCCGGCCCCTTCGATACGCGGGGCATCCGGTTTTGTTCCGAAACCCCATTTAAAAAGCGTGGTCATACCAAACCCCTTCAAGGAGAGAGCCTCGTAAAGCTCCGTCGGCGTCGCCTCATCATAGAACAGGATTACGATGTCACGGTTCGGGAATTGATCGGCCAGAGGTTGCGCCAGTTTGGCGGCGCGAACGTTCTGAAGCTCTGTATTGCCACGATCCGTCTGTAATTTCCGCTGCGCTTCTGTAAGGGCTTGAGCAGCTTCCTCAAGCTCTTCATCCGTTTCCGAATCAAGCTCGGCGGCAACATAATCTTCGTGCAGTTTCTCGGATTTCTGTTCATAAATAATGTCGAGACTAACATCCGAATTGATGGCGACGATAATAGCATCATGCGGGCGGCTGTAACGGTCAACCGCCACCTGAAATCCGGCGAGCGTTGTCGGCAAAACAACGTCCTGTGATGCCGCATAAATGCCATTGGTGAAAATGCCGCTGGAAATATTCTTTTGCCTCAGAATCGTCTCGATGGCGTCAAAGGAAGTTTCTTCAATAATCGTCAACATAGCACTCACTCTCTCTTGTTATAATTAATCCAGCTTGCCAAGCATTTCGTAGGTCAGCTGCATCGGCGCGGCAGGTTCCTGCGGCGGTGGCGGCGTTACCAGCTCCGAAATGGATGTCAGTCTCATCGCTTCCCGATCAAGAACATCTACCTGCATCACGGTACGTGGGGACGCCCAGAAATCAAAAGAGGCCATACCGGTCACCAGAAACAGATCACCATGACGCACGAAAGGGTTTTGGAGATTGGTGTGTTTCAGATAGGAAAGCTTCAGTTCAATCACTACCTCTTTGCCATCCACTTCAAATGTGCGGCCCTTCAGCGACACATCACGATAAGACCCCTTTTTATGGCCTGTTTTATGATCGAGCCTGTCACGGAACAGGCCAACGGTTTTGTCTTCAGTCGCTTCGAATACCATGGCGCAGGGAACGGGATCGCTCTTTCTGTTTTTACCAAGACGGTTGTAAAGATCGACGAGCCAGAGCGGGCCATCTTTTTCGCGGGCAAGACCAAAAAACCTCATCCATGGAACAGGGGCGTCCGTGCCTACCAGCACAACGGAATCCTCAATGCGCGAGCGATCCGCCGTTTGCAAAAGACGAATAAAATCATCCGGCGATTTGATGGTCCATGTTTCCCGATCACGAAGGTCCGGGTCGTTTAAAAGCCATTTGCTTTTTGCGCGTGGGGTGCCGAAATGCGCCTGTCCGAATGTAGACAGCACTTCGCTATGGGATAGAGTATTAAAAACAATACGATACCCTTTGGTTACATCGATTTCGCGTTTTTGTGACATACGCCTTATATGGCAAACCATTTGGGAAAAAGCCAGAAAAAACCCCTCAGGCGGCGCAGAGGGGTTTTAATTCAATATGTTACGGCGATTAGACTTTCAGCGCCTCGTCGATCAACTTGGCCTGTTCGGCCTGGTGACGGGCGAGAAGACCGGTGGCGGGCGCGGCGGCATCGATACGCCCGACATAGCGCGGACGGCTCGCCTTATGTTTGCCTTCGGCCAGAACGGCTTCGATCCGGCGGTCGACGAAATGCCAATAGCCCTGGTTTTGCGGTTCTTCCTGACACCAGATGATTTCGGCGTTCGGATATTGTTTCAGCTCCTCCATCAAAACCTTGTGTGGGAACGGATAAAGCTGTTCAAGACGCAGGATCATGACATCATCAATCTTGCGCTCTCTCCGCTCGGCCAGAAGGTCATAATAAACCTTACCTGTGCACAGGACCACGCGCTTGATCTTGTCCGGCTTGGCAAGGCTATCGCGGTCTGTATCCCACAGAACGCGGTGGAAGGTTGTGCCTTCGGCGAAATCCGCAAGGTCCGACACCGCGAGTTTGTGACGCAGAAGCGATTTCGGCGTCATGATGATCAGTGGCTTTCTGAAGTCACGGCACATCTGGCGGCGCAGAGCGTGGAAATAGTTGGCAGGCGTCGTGATATTACAGACCTGCCAGTTGTCTTCCGCGCACATTTGCAAGAAACGCTCGGGGCGAGCGGATGAGTGTTCCGGCCCCTGCCCCTCCATCCCGTGCGGGAGCAGCATGACAAGGCCGGACATACGTAACCATTTGGATTCGGCGGAGGAGATGAATTGATCAATGATCATTTGCGCACCATTGACGAAATCACCGAACTGCGCCTCCCATAACGTCAGGGCACGCGGTTCCGCCATAGAGTACCCGTATTCGAAACCGAGCACAGCAAGTTCGGAAAGTGGCGAATCATGCGCTTCGAACCGCGGCTGATCCGGCGCGATGTTTTGTAGCGCAATATGTTTGTTTTCATTGTTCTGATCATAGATGATGCAGTGACGTTGCGAGAACGTGCCGCGCCCGACATCTTCGCCGGACAAGCGAACAGCATAACCATCTTGTAGCAAGGTGCCAAAAGCCAGCGCTTCGCCAGTCGCCCAGTCGAAATCCTTGCCGGTTTCAAACATTTTCTTCTTGGTTTCGAGCAGACGAAGAATTTTCGGATTCGCCGTAAACCCATCCGGCACCGATGTAATCACTTTGCCGACGTCCTGCAAGCGCGCAATGGGCACAGCAGTTTCGCCGCGGCGGTCATCGCCATAGGCAACCTTCATTCCGGTCCATTTGCCTTCCAGATAGTCGGCCTTGTTCGGCTTGAAGCTCTTGGTCGCCTCAAACGCATCTTCCAGATATTTGTTGAATTCGTCGGACATGGCCTTTGCCTCATCCGCCGTAATAACGTTTTCGGCGGCGAGCTGCGCCGCATATTGTTCACGCGTTGTGGTTTGATCTTTGATCTTCTTGTACATCAAAGGCTGTGTGAAGGCCGGCTCATCTCCTTCATTGTGACCAAAGCGACGGTAGCAGAACATGTCGATAACGACATCCTTCTTGAACTCCTGACGGAATTCGGTCGCAATGCGCGCAACGTGAACGACGGCTTCCGGATCATCACCATTCACATGGAAGATCGGTGCGGACAGCATCTTCGCAACGTCCGTGCAGTAGGGGCCCGAACGGCCGAATTTCGGCATCGTCGTAAAACCGATCTGGTTATTGATGACGATATGGATGGTCCCGCCAACGCGATAGCCCGGCAATTCGGACATCATGAGAGTTTCGGGAATGATCCCCTGTCCCGCGAACGCGGCGTCACCATGGAGCAGCAGAGGAAGGACCTGGTTGCCGGTTGTATCGCCGCGCTGAATTTGTTTTGCGCGGACCTTGCCTATTACGACCGGATCGACCAGTTCGAGGTGCGACGGGTTGGCTGTCAGCGACAGGTGGATTGTGTTGCCGTCAAAATCACGGTCGGCAGAAGTCCCGAGGTGGTATTTAACGTCGCCAGAACCCTGAACATCATCCGGCACGGCAGAGATACCCTGAAATTCCGAGAAGACGGCTGTGAACGGCTTCATCATGACGTTGGTCAGGACGTTCAGGCGGCCACGGTGCGCCATACCGACCACAACTTCCTTCAGGCCGAGCTGGCCGCCACGCTTCAGAATTTGTTCGATACACGGAATAAGGGCTTCACCGCCATCAAGGCCAAAACGTTTGGTGCCGACATATTTCGTGTGCAGGAATTTTTCGAAGTTTTCGGCGGCGGTCAAACGTTGCAAAATTGCGCGCTTGCCATTGACCGTAAAGTCCGTCTGGTTCCGCGGCCCCTCAATCCGTTCCTGGATCCATTGTTTCTCGGCAGGATCCGACATATGAAGGAATTCAACACCGATATTGCCGCAATAGGTGGATTTCAACACATCGAGAATATCGGTAAGCGTCGCATATTCCTTGCCCAATACGCCATTGATAAAGATCGAACGGTTATAATCCGCATCGGTAAAACCGTAATGGGCAGGATCCAATTCCGGATGGACATCCACCGGTTTCAATCCCAGCGGGTCAAGGTTCGAAAGCAGATGACCGCGGGCGCGGTACGCGCGGATCAACATCAGGGCACGGATGGAATCCAGCGCCGCCTGACGGGCATCACCGGAAGCCGCCGGAGAAGCAGAGCCTTCGACATTCCCATTGGCAGGGGTATTAAAGCCATTGCCGTCACGGCGGTTTTCAGAAGGGGTCCAGCTTGCACCGTGCAATTCACGAAGGATGGTAATTTCCTTATCGTTCAGCGTGATAAAGAAATCCTTCCAGCTGCGGTCGACGCTGCCGGGGTTTTTTAAATAGCTGCTATACAGATGCGCGATATATTCGCCGTTGGCACCGGTGAGGAAGGACAGGTTTTCAGACATTTCTCTATTATATCCGCGTTATCACGCGGCCCCGCTTGATGATGGTCTCTACGCGAATGGTTATATAATACACCGCATGTACAGTACAATCCCGAAAAACAAAGAAAACACAAGGTCTTCAGGCGGGATTTTTGAGCAGTTGCAGCAAGCGGCCAAGCGCTTCTTTCTCAGACCCGGAAATATTCTCCGGCATTGTGTCATCCGCTCTAGCGGCAACCCAGTCGGTCACCTTCGCAATCAGCTTTCCCCCAAACATATGGGTCGACAAATCCTCATGCGCGTCCGCCCCTTCGCTGGCCGCCATGGCAACCCTTTTGGCGATGTGGAAAATAGATTTACGGTACAAGGCCGCTTCACGTAAAGGCAAGCGATCATCGACCAGAGCCAAAGCCTTTGGTAAATCGTTCGGTGCGGTGCCCGCCATTTCATCCCATAATGGCCAGACATCCTTATGCGCCAGAATTTCGGAAATGATCGTGGCGACAAAACTGCCCTTACCCGCCTTCTCCCCGATCCGTCCCAGCGTGTTTTCAAGCGTCATACCTTCGCGCGCGTCGTCCCGCCCGGTATTAGCGACATCGTCGATGCGGGATATCCATACCCCCACGCGATAGGGCATCGATAAAACCACATCAAGTTCTTCGGGCTGAAAATCCGTGAAGTAGGACGTTCCCATTTCTATTCCTGAATCCTGTGTTTCATGGCCTCACAAACGCGGGAAAGCGCCGCGCGTTCAGACCGGCTTATATGAATATGATCGATTGCGGTTACCTGCTTGTCGCCACCTTTTATTTTGGATAAGAGGGAACTGACAAAACCCTGATTTTGATGAATAATCTTGTCATCTTCATCATGCCACCCTTCATGGAAGGCCATTGCAACCGAAATGGCAATGTCGATCAGCACTTCTTTGAATCCCCGCAATTCCTTCTCGGTCAGATGACTGGAAACTAGCCCGATAGACCGGCCCGCCTGATCCGGCAAGGCATCGATATTCTGGGCCCATGACGGCCAGTCAAGACGACGGTTCAAGGTTTCCATCAAAAGCTTCTGGCAAAAGGGACTTTTGCAAAAATCTTCAGAGTATTGGCGCAAGATATTCGAAAGCGACTGAAGCTCTCGCTCCTGCGCATCCCATCCGCCGGTCACATCGGAATAACTGACATATAGCCCGATCCGGTATGGCAGGGAGACCAGCATGGCCGCATCATCGGCTGTCAGGCCGCTAAGGATATCTTCGAAATTGTGGCTAGCCGGAATACTCAAGATGCGCCCCTCGGGCATAAGGTTAAGCCCCTCTATACTAACGGTTTTTTATAAAAAAGGGAAGCCTGCGGATTTAAGCGCCGGTTGCAAGGCACAAAAAAACGGCCCGGTGAAGGGCCGCCTTTGAAACTCTTAGGCTGAGGCTGCTCTACGCGGCCATCGCCTTGACGATCGCATCGCCGAGACCTGCCGGGGATTCCGATACCACGAAGCCGGCAGAGCGCATCGCGTCCATCTTGGCAGAGGCGGTGTCATCACCACCGGAGATAATGGCACCAGCATGGCCCATGCGTTTGCCCGGAGGGGCCGTTGCTCCGGCAATGAAGCCTGCAATCGGCTTTTTCGTTTTGGAATCCTTGTACCATTGCGCGGCTTCGATTTCCGCCGTGCCGCCGATCTCGCCGATCATCACGATGGATTCCGTTTCCGGATCGTTCATGAACAGTTCAAGACAGTCGATAAAGTTCGTGCCGTTGACGGGGTCACCGCCGATGCCGATACAGGTCGATTGACCAAGGCCCGCAGCACCTGTTTGCGCGACCGCCTCGTATGTCAGCGTGCCGGAACGGGAAACGATCCCGACCTTGCCGCGCTTGTGAATATGACCTGGCATAATGCCGATCTTGCATTCGCCCGGCGTGATGATGCCCGGACAGTTCGGACCAATCAAACGGGTTTTAGAGCCTGTTAACGCACGCTTGACCTTCACCATGTCCAAAACCGGAATACCTTCGGTGATGCAAACGACCAGTGGGATGTTCGCATCAATAGCCTCAAGAATAGAATCGGCTGCAAACGGCGGCGGCACATAAATGACAGAGGCATTCGCGCCTGTCTTCTTCACGGCTTCATCCACCGTATTAAACACCGGAAGACCCAGATGCTGTTGGCCGCCCTTACTCGGCGTGACACCGCCAACCATTTTCGTGCCATACGCAATAGCCTGCTCGCTATGGAACGTGCCTTGCGCGCCGGTGAAACCCTGACAGATCACTTTCGTGTCCTTGCCGACCAATACAGCCATTTTTTACCCTTTGTTAACTGTTTTAATTACCCCCTCTTTATAAAGAGCGAGGCCATAAATTCAAAGCCCTAAATCACCCCAATATCCGCTTTTAACCGTTGTTTTCCTTCATGAAATTTTAATATCCATAAAATAGGATGGGCCTATCGAGGTTTACGAAGGAAACCTGTCATATGCCCACGCACGAGCAGATTCGTCTAAACGAATTCCTGGCCGCGAACAAACCGCGGGAAATTGCCAGCTACATTGCTCGTACGCCCAAAATTCAGAAAGATATCCTGGATTTTTATGGCCCCGAACTGGATATTCAAACCCTCGTTAGCAATTTGAAAAGCAAAAACCGTGACGTTGTCGATGGCGTAAGGGAATTGCTGGATGATTATCTTGAAAAACGCAGAGGCAAACTGCCGGTCAGCAATATCCCTGTCAGCGTACGCCGAATATCATCCGTCGATGAAGCCAAGGAAAATTTCAGGCTCGGCAAAGAAGCCATGAAACGCGGCAACATATTCAAGGCCGGCGTCGATTGGCTCGCCGCCATCGGCAGTACGGCAGGGCTTACAGTCAGAGAAAGACAATTGGCGACCGCGCTAGGCGTACAGGTATCGCTTTTAGGATTGTTCAGCGCGCAGGCACAGGCCGCTGTTTCGCAGAACGATATCAATTCCGCGCTCAATGATTTCAACGCAGCCCCGCAAACAGACACGATTTCCGGCTCATCCTATTTTCCACTCCGCATTACAGTCGATGGGGCAAACCTGCAAGGACAGTTCAACGCAGCTATACCCATGACCAATGAGGGCGGCTATCTCTATAGCCCTTATCTAGTGCAGAAAATGGAAAAAAGCGCAAAGGCGCGACAATATATTGAATGGATCAATGAAGAGGCCGCGAAAAACAACATCAATCCCGTCATCCTTGGCAACCAACTGTTCCGTGAGACTGTGCACTTCAACCCGAAATATATTTATGGGCCCGAAATGTCTGATGCAAATGCCATGGGCATGGGACAATTTATTGAAAGCACGGGCAATCAATACGGCCTATACACGACCGAAGATTTTTTTGATCCGCAAAAATCGATTGCCGCTGCAGCCAAACACATGCGCGACCTGCTCAATAATTACAACGAAGATTATGTTCTCGCACTTGCCGCCTATAACGGCGGACCAGGGGCCGTTGACACAGCACGAAAGCAACTGGGCATCAATACAATTACAGGCAAACAATGGCTGGCCGTCATGGATGCGCGATATGAAGCCGACACCGAACGAAGCAACAAGGCATGGCATGTTCAATCGCGTGAATATGTCGGCGACATTTTGAATATCAACTGGAATGAAAGCCACAGAAGATGGGCCATCCAATTACAGGGTACGGATGCGGTTGCGTTTGCGACAACGGGCCGGAAGAAAGTCGATGCCCCAATGCCGACCCCGCTCGCGTTAAGGCCACAGGGGCCCACACCTCAAAGCAACGGATAAAAAAGGCGCTTTGATAAAGCGCCTTTTCTTTGCGGTTATTCCGGCAGATTGCACATTACGCGGCGGCTTGCGCTTTCTTCGTGGCCTCGACAACCTTTTGGGCTGCGTCCGCCAGATTGTCCGCCGACACAATCGGCAGGCCGGAATTGTTCAATATTTCCTTGCCCAGTTCCACGTTCGTGCCTTCAAGGCGCACAACGAGCGGAACGGACAGGGCAACTTCTTTCGCGGCGGCGATAACGCCGTTCGCGATGATATCGCATTTCATGATACCGCCGAAAATGTTGACGAGGACGCCCTTCACATTCGGGTCGGACAGGATGATCTTGAAGGCCGCCGTCACGCGCTCCGTCGTGGCGCCGCCGCCGACATCGAGGAAGTTTGCAGGCTCACCGCCATACAATTTGATGATGTCCATGGTCGCCATCGCAAGGCCCGCGCCATTGACCATACAGCCGATATTGCCGTCCATGCGGACGTAGGAGAGTTCCCAGTCTTTCGCGAGGCGTTCATTTTCATCTTCTTCGGATTCATCGCGCATATCGGCAACCGCCTTCTGGCGGAACAACGCATTGTCATCGAAGTTCATTTTCGCATCGAGCGCCATCACTTCGTTTTTGTCCGTGACGATCAGCGGGTTGATTTCAACGATAGAGCAATCGAGTTCGACAAACGCCTTATAAAGCGCCGTGAAAAACTTCGTGGCAGATTTCAGTGTGTCGCCTTCGAGGCCGAGACCAAATGCGAGTTTGCGTGCATGGAAGCCCTGAAGGCCCGTAACCGGATCGATTGCCACCTTCGTGATTTTTTCAGGGTGTTTATGGGCCACTTCTTCAATATCCATACCGCCTTCGGTAGACACCATGAATGTAATACGGCTGGTGGCGCGATCGAGAACGACAGAGCAGTAATATTCCTTGGAAATGTCCACACCGTCCGTCACGTATAGACGTTGAACCAGCTTCCCTTCGGGACCCGTCTGGATAGTGACCAACGTCTGATCCATCATCGCCTCGGCGGCTGCCTTTACTTCGTCCTTGGATTTGCAGAGGCGGACACCGCCCTTGCCTTCGGGGTTATTTTTGAATTTACCGGCGCCGCGCCCACCCGCATGAATCTGGGCCTTTACGACATAAAGCGGACCCGGAAGCTGGTCCACGGCGGCCACCGCCTCCGCAACGCTCAGCGCCGGAATGCCCTTGGGCACGGCAACGCCGTATTTCGCGAGGAGTTCTTTGGCCTGATATTCATGGATATTCATTTTTAACCCTTTGTTTTTGTAAGGAAGTCCGGGCCGGAAGCCCGATAATTGCCCCCATTTTCTAGCATTTGCGCGCAGCCCTGAAAACCCCCTATTTCCGCGGCGCTCACAGGGGATTTTGCCCTGAAATTTGAATTCGTTAACGCCAAAATGGTACTCTATAGGAAATGGAGACACAGGGACAAAAAGCGAATTTATCCGAATTCCCCGGTATCGAGGTGCCGGTGGAACAGTTCGGGCGTATCGCCCCAAAATCCATGCTGAACAACTTCAATCTGGTGGCAACGCCGAGTCAGGAATATCTGCTCTTTGCGCAATCCGGTTATAACGCCAGCCAATTTACCCGCACAGCATTAAACGGCGATCATGACCCACAAGCCGAAGAAAAGAAAAAGGAAGAAGAAAAATTCCGCCGCCAAATGTATGCGACAGGTATGAAAACATTTTCGGATCTGACGTATAACGATGTTATCGAGAATTTTGAATCGATCAGCCGTCAATATACCGAGACGATCCAGCGTAACTTGGATGCCATCCGTGTTGATGATTCCATGATCGCAAGGGGAACAAATGGTAAGCCGATTGAGACGGTAGAGGATCTCAAAGCACTTCAGGACGAAAAAGGTATGTGTATCGACCAGCTTTCGATCGACCAGACAACGATTGTCGATGGCGTACGCGTGAATTCCGCCGCGTATATGTATACCGCACATGTGAATGAAGTTATCCTCGACGAACAGTTGATGATCGAAGAATATAAAAGACAGGTTGAGACCGGCGAGAAGCCCATAGAGGATTTGCCGCCTGAAATCCAGGAGCAACTTGTTGAGGCCGAAAACAATGGCGGCACAATCCCGATGGAAGAACCAACTGTTCTGGATATACTGAAAACCGCCGAAGAAATTGGTATGACAGGACAAGATCTGGCCAATGCCGGTTTCTTGAGAGCAAGCACCGTAAGCGTTAACAATGTCACCTATGACGATAGTACAAAACCCTTTCTGGCCTCGCCTGCTCTAACGCCGAATGGTCCGTAATCTCCAAAGATAGTTATGTCAAAAATTTGCACCAAACCTGCATTTATGGTATGGTGCAATCATGCAAGATATAAAAATGGTCAGGGAAAAGCAGCAGGCGCAGTTTATGTCCACGCAGGAATTGCTGGATAAATTGTTCGAACAGCAGCGCCTTGAAAAGAACCGGCGAGAGAACAGGAAAGACAAAGAAGAGCGGGATGATTTTTTCCGGGGTGAAGTCGCCCTTGAAAATGCCGCCTATCACGATCTGGACGATGATTCCGTCACAACGGGTGCGGGCAAGATCATCGTTGGACGCGGCGGAAAAAACCGCCATCACACCATACATCACGGGCACGATCCCTATGGCGTAAAGGCGCTAGCAGAAGCATTACAGGCGATGGCGCTATCCACCGCCCTCATCGAACAATGGGCCAAACGGGCCTTTGCGGCCGTCGCAGCGCCTGTGGCGGCATCGACATCTCCATCCTTATCAGGTAAATTTGATGATAAATCGAACGAAATGATTTTCGCCGATGCGCAGTTTATTTATGAGAGCGAGGATGTCAGCGCGGAAACAGCCCGCCTTCTCAACAACCGTATGGCACGTATTTTGCGCGAACAAAGGGAACTGCAATCCATTACAGACCCCCTGCAATATGCGGAACGCAAGGATGCGTTGGATCGATTGATCGAACGGTCCAATGTCCGCTTCCACGATCGAGTAGGCTTCGCCTTCGAACCGGAAAAAGTCACAAAGATTGAAAATTTCCTAGACCCCGATGGCAGGGATTGCAGCGGCATGGTCTGCGTTTTCAAACCACGTAGCACAGCCCATGACAGCCGCCGTATAAAAATCGATGTCGCGGACCAGTTTGACAACGATCCTGATGAAACGATCGGAAAAGTTGAAATTCAAACTCCGCAGATTGTCGCACCACCTGAGTTGAAATTCGTAAGGTAAAGAAAAAAGGCCCGGTTTTTCCGGGCCTTCTTCATTTGTAATGATATGTGATTACGCGGCAACCTTTTGCGCAGCCGTCATCAAATCCTTCACCGCATTCACCGAATGATCGAACATTTTCTGTTCTTCCGCGTTTAGTTCGATTTCGACGATTTTTTCAACGCCGTTCTTGCCGATCACAACCGGGACGCCAATATAGAGATCCTTCACACCATATTGCCCCGTCAGTTTGGCGGCACATGGAAGAACGCGCTTTTTGTCTTTCAGATAGCTTTCGGCCATCGCGATAGCGGATGAGGCCGGCGCATAATAAGCAGAACCGGTCTTGAGCAGAGCCACAATCTCGGCGCCGCCGTCACGGGTGCGCTGAACGATCTGGTCCAGCTTTTCCTGTGTTGTCCAACCCATTTTAACGAGATCCGGCAAAGGAATGCCCGCCACTGTCGAATAACGAACCAGCGGCACCATGGTATCACCGTGACCGCCAAGAACGAAGGCCGTCACATCTTCCACCGACACTTTGAATTCTTCGGCAAGGAAGTATCGGAAACGCGCGGAATCCAAAACCCCCGCCATACCCACAACCTTCTCGGGTTTAAAGCCTGTGACCTGCTGCATAATGCCAACCATGGCATCGAGCGGGTTTGTGATCACAATCACAAACGCGTTCGGCGCATATTTTTTAATGCCTTCACCGGCGGTTTTGATGATGCCGGAATTGATGCCAATCAGATCATCGCGGGACATGCCCGGCTTGCGCGGAACACCGGCCGTCACAATGACGACATCGCTGCCTTCAAGAATCCCATAATCAGTGGAGCCGACATAATTGGCGTCAAACCCTTCGACAGGGGCGCTTTCGGCGAGGTCAAGACCCTTCCCTTGCGGAATACCATCGGCAACATCAACCAACGCGATATCGCCCAATTCCTTCAAACCCGCAAGGTGTGCGAGCGTCCCGCCGATCATCCCTGCCCCAACCAAACCGATTTTTGCGCGTGCCATAATGTGTCCTTTGAACGTTAAATGAATCCCAATTGTGGGAAGTTTATCACCGCTGCATCACAGCACAAGGGTGGTTAACGAATGGTATATTGACATAACAGAAAGACGCTTATAAAAGCATACCATGGGTAATTTACATGTCTGATACTGATGCCGATTGGATTGAGTTCTACTTGAAAGATGCGTTCAACGAGATTGTTGCCACGCAGGTGCCCGACGATTCTCCAAAACCTAAAGCCGTAGTTGATGTCGACAATCGATATGGGCAAAACGTTATCCTGCTTAAGGTTGCCTATCCTTCAAACAGCATCTGTGGAACTGGCCGATTAGATGGACAAAAAGTAATAGAGATTCTTTCGGAAGTTTTTCATGAGGAAGGATTCTGCATCGCCTTCGACAAGGACGGTATGGAAATCGTTCTCGAGCAAAACGAGGTTACAAAATTTTGCGAGCTGCCATTGATGCTCTTCCCTATGTTGAACCCTGTGCTCGCCGGGCAAATTTTGCGGCAACGGCAAAATACCCTTAATTAATCCCGATTATATCCAGCTGCCATTCCATCTCTTGCCTCGTGAAAGGATAATCCGTACCGCCACGCGGATAGACAAGCGATTTAGCAGGCACTTGCCCCATTGTTTGTTGCAATTGCAAAGCAAAGCGCATGGAGAAGCCCGCCTTCCAGCATATGGCACATATGGATTTCGGTGCCTTTGCATCGAACACCGTTTGAATGGTTTGCGGCTTGGCCTTTGCAAGGAGTGCCAAAGATTCCATGACAAAGCCGTAGTCCCGCATAGCAAGCGCATCGCCGATCAATTCTTCGGTCAATTCATTGTTATCAAAAAATTCCCGCGCTTTTTGTGCAGGGCTTTTATCGTCCTTGACGGCCTGCGTGCGTTTTTTATGTTCGTCCTGAAACTTGACGCGGCGTTGCATGATGACCGCTATCTTCTGAATCGTGTGTTCATCAAGGTCGCTACGCTCCATCAAAATCTTACGGACCGATTGATCCACATACGCCGCGAGCTTTTCAGCCATGAGTGGCGGCAGCGCAGCACGGCTCGCAATCGGTTTATGCCATTCCGGATATTCGCGGGCACGTTCGACAATATCCTCCAGCAAAGCAATCGTTATCTCCGCGCCCTCGTTCTGTAACAAATATTCCCCGGCCTTACGGTTTCCTGTCTGAATAACGGCTTTGGATACTGGCGCACTCAACGTTTTACGCTGCGCTACCGCCTCGGCAGCCCATTGCGCCGGATGGGTTTGCAAAACCTCTATGAGTGCATCGTCCGATAGCGCCGTGCAAAAGCGCAGGATCGGTTCGGACACAGTTCTTTCTAAATCTTTTGCCAATTGCAGGGCAACGGAGGGCGGCGTATGCGCATGATCCTTCAATGTTTCAGCCAGCGCACGGCGTACCTTTAGGACTTCATCGAGCGCAAGATCGCCTAAGGCCTGCACCGCAAAGGCATAAAGCTGACTGTATTTATCCTGCGATAGGGACGGCAATACCACCATCAAACGCCGCGCCAATATCATCCGTACATCTTCGGATTTATCCGACGCCAAAACTGTTGCTGCCTGAATCGGTGTAGACGGATTTCCCGCAACCGCGCGCCTGACTTTCACGGACGGATCATTGTCGGCCAGAAAATATAATGTATCCTGTGATGTCTGCTCACTACGGGCCAATGCATAACGCTGTTTTTCGGTGCCGTTTTCGGCAAGTATCATTTCGTCCACTTCGGCAAGCGGTTTGGAGAGAGCCGGAAAGAATTTTTCCAGAAAGGAAAGCATTACTTATCTTACCACAGCCGGGCCAGCGGCTGGAAGATAGGATGTCGATTGCATTTCCATCAGACGGCTAACCGTCCGTTCGAATTCAAAAATATAGTCGGTGCCTTGGTAAAGTTTGTCGGCTGCCGCTTCTGCCGACATCACCACGCGGCGGCGCATATCATAAAGAACGTCAATCAACGTCATAAAACGCTTGGTTTCATTGCGACGGTCATAACCAAGCTTGGGAATATTCTCTATGATGATGGATTCGAATTTTTCCGCAATCGCCAGATAATCTTCCGCGCCATGCGGCTGCTCGCACAATTCGGCGAAGGTAAAACGCGCCGCGCCATTGGCCGTGCGGGCGTGGAAAATGCGCCCCTTCACGTTCAATTCCACCGATCTTTCAGGCTCGTTGTGGGATAATACTTTAAAAAAATCCTCGATGCCCTGCTTGGTTTTCGCGTTGAGAGGATAAAGATAAGTGTCGAGGTCTTTCACTGCAATTTCGCGGTAATCGGTTTGACTATCGACATGCACAATCTGCATTCGGCGCTTGATGAGATCAACGAAAGGCAAGAAGCGTTCGCGTTGCAACCCGCCTTCATAAAGGCGTTCCGGTGGCCAGTTCGATGTGGCGACAACGGCAAGCCCCAGATCGAATAAGTCGGTAAAAAGCCGCGACAAAATCATCGCATCGGCCACATCGGTCACATGGAATTCATCAAAACAAAGAATATTCACTGTCTTGGCAACATGCCGCGCATATTGAGGCAATAAATCATCAACGGCTTCGACCCTACGTTTATGAAGCCAGTCATGGGTTTCAATCATGAATTCATGAAAATGGACCCGGCGTTTTTTCAGGCCGTGTGGTACGGTATCGAAAAACAGATCCATCAACATGGATTTGCCGCGCCCCACGCCGCCGTGGATATAGACGCCTTGCACGGGCTTTACTTTGCCAAGGCCAAAGATGGATTTTTTCGGGTTGGCAAGATCGGCACGCAACCGTTCCAAGGCCTCGGCCGCATTTTTTTGCTGCATATCGCTCAGGAGGTCGCCGGATTCCACTTTGTCATGATAGCGGGACAATACATCCATTAGGCGGCCCGTTTCTTTTGAATACGGCGAACAAGAATAATCGACAGCTCGTACAAAAGGCATATAGGCACAGCAAGGCCTATCTGGCTGATCACATCAGGCGGTGTAATGACGGCGGCAACCGTAAAAATGATGACAATCGCGTATTTTCGAAACGCAATCAGATGGTCAGCGGTGATAACACCCGCCTGCGCCAAAAGGGACAATAGAACAGGCAATTGGAAACACAGGCCGAATGCCATGATCAATGTCATGATAAGATCAAGATATTCGCCGACCTTCGCCTCGAGTTGAATAGGCAGTGCTGTTTCCGTGCCCGTGCTTTGAAACCCAAGGAAGAATTTCCATGCCATGGGAATGATCAAGTAATAGACCAACGCGCCGCCGATGAAGAACAGAACCGGTGTTGCAACCAAATAGGGAAAGAAAACCTTCTTTTCGTTTTTGTAGAGCGCCGGCGCGATGAACATCCATATTTGCGACAGGATCACCGGAATTGTCAGGAAGCATCCGGCAAAGAAGGATACGCGCAAATACGTGAAAAACGCTTCGGTAAGGTTTGTATAGATCAGACGGTCTGTCCCGCCCCCCGTGCTTTGCATAGCGTCGGCCAGCGGTTTGACCAAGAAGCCATAAATATCTTCTTTGAACAAATAGCAGATACCCGTACCGCCGATGATGGCAAACAAGGACCACATGATGCGTTTGCGCAATTCGGTCACGTGTTCGGTGAGGGTTTCCAGTTTTTGCGATGGATCGTCGGTCATGCCTCACCCCGTTTATCGTTATCCGAGACGTTTTCAGGATTTTCGAGCGGTTTTATGTCGTGATGGTCATGCCCAGCATCCGCAGCGGCCTCGTCATGATGACGCGCTTCAAAATTCACGCCGCGGCGAAGCTCTTCGATATCGCCAGCTTTCAGGATTTCATCGAACTGCTGGGTCATTGCGAATTTGGCATACTGGAAACGACGCGCAAGGCGGCCCAGCGTATACATGATTTTAGGAATATCCTTTGGTCCGATAACAATGACGGCGATCACAAGGATCACCATCAATTCGGACCAGTCGATACCGAACATGGTCTACAGGTCTTTCTGTTTGTCTTGTTCGATAATTTTTTGCGGCTCATCTTCCGGGGTCTTGTCGTTCAGACCGCGTTTGAAGCCGTTGATGCCTTTGCCGATTTCTTCCATGACGCCGGAAATTTTACCACGGCCGAACAGAACGATCACAACAATCGCCACGACCAGAATATGCCAGATGCTTAGTCCCATATCTTATTCTTCCTAACTTTTATAATTGATCTGATGCCATAGGCGGGCAGCAAAAATCAAAAAAACGGCACTGTTGAGTATTATAAAGCACAATATTTCAATGGTTGAAAGATGTACGTAACTTAGCACATGCGTACTAAAATCAACTAGTTTGTCTGAAATTAAAAAAATCGCCGCAATAAATGCCAAAACTATGGAAACATCAATACAAAATCTCAATTTTGATACTTTGAATGATGATGCTTCTATTACTCTAGTTTGCGCCTTATTGCGAAGTATGAAATGACGTAAAATTATTGGAACAAGGATGAAAATAACGCCCGCCAGTATTCCTGGCCCCAAATCAAGCAATAAGGTCAGGAAAACATTTATTACAAGCGTTAGGACAATTAAAAACTTTAAAATTAAGTTCAATTATTCCTCTTCATCATATCCGGCGAATTCATCTTCGCCATCATTGCCGGTATCGGCCTCTTCATCTTTCACGCCTGATAAAACCTCAGCCGCCGATTTATCCGCATCGTCGAACAAGTCGCGGTTGTCCGGAACCGTATCTATGGCCGGACGGCGATCCAGCAGGCCGGCGGCCTTCAAATCTTCGAGCCCCGGCAGCTCCATAATAGAGCCCAAACCGAACTGGTCAAGGAAACCGTTGGTGGTAAGCCATGTCAACGGGCGGCCCGGCGTTTCGCGCCGCTTGCCCGGCTTGATCCAGCCCATTTCAAGAAGCTGGTCGATCGTGCCCTTGTGCGTGGCCACCCCGCGAATGTTCTCGATTTCTGCGCGTGTGATTGGCTGATGATAGGCAATCACCGCCATCGTCTCCAAAGCGGCCTTCGAGAGTTTCCGTTCCACATCCTTTTCAATAGTCAGCGCATCGGCAACGGCAGCCGATGTGCGGAACGCATAGGCGCCGTTGATTTCGACAAGTTCGATCCCGCGCTCGTTATAATTCGCCTGCAATTCCGGCAGCAATACGGCAAGGTCCGAGCCTTCTGGCATGCGTTCCAAAATTGCCTGCGGCGTCAGCGGATTTGGCGCAGCGAAAAGCAGCGCTTCGAGGATTTTCAGTTGTTGATCAGTTTGCTGTTGTGCTTCCATCATCATCTTCTTTCGTATCAGTCGTTTCCACAACTTCGTCAAATACTGGCGGGCGGTTGGCAGAGCGGATATAAACAGGGCGGAACAAACCATCCTGTCGGATTTCGACCTTGCCCTGTTTCGCCAGTTCCAGCCCTGCCGTAAAGGTGGAGGCCATGGAGGAACGGCGCAGCAGCGGGTCCTGAATATTGTCCGGCATAAAGCTTTGCAGCGTCGTCCACACCGTATGCGGGCCAGATTTCGGCAAATTGCCGAGCATCTTCCTCATCCGGTCAATCGCCTCCTCCATCGTCATGACATTGAAGGTCGGGAGTTCATAAGAACTAAACTCAGCGCGGCGTTTGATATCGCCATAGGCCTTTAAAAGATCATAGAGCGTTACCTGATAGGTCGCGTTATAATGGACGCGTAGGCCTTCCGGCATACCGCGACCAAAGATATTGATGCCCAGCTGTGGACGGTTCATCAGCGTTTCAGCAGCCTTACGCATCGACTCCAGACGGCGAAGCTGGAATTGCAAGGCTTCCGCCATAGCCTCCCCGCTCGGCCCTTCTTCATTGTCTTTTTCGCGCGGCAGAAGGAGACGGGATTTCAGATAAGCAAGCCAGGCCGCCATGACCAGATATTCGGCGGCGAGGTCGAGGCGCAAATCTTTCGCGCGTTCTATAAAGTCGAGATATTGACGCGCCAGTTGCAGGATGGA
Organism: uncultured Alphaproteobacteria bacterium; assembly: GCA_946481075.1. The sequence goes on along the minus strand of CAMLMC010000001.1, from coordinate 9,459 downwards.
AATTTCGCGAAGATCCACCTTCTGATTGCGCGCCATTTCGAGAAGAACGTCAATCGGCCCTTCGAATCCATCCAAGTTCAGAAGAAGCGAATCCGCCTCATGCACGCCTTCGTCCAGCAGTTCCGCAGACACATCTTCAACATATTCTTCTTCCATGGCGGTCATATAACGCTTGGCCCTTCATGCTGCTGCCTGATCTCTTCAGCGCGGCGATAAAAATGCGAGGCACGCGAGAGGCCCATACCGCCACCAATGATCAGCACGAGCAAAGGAACAGCCAAGCGCTCCTGCTCCATCTTTGCTTCCACATAATCATGACAGGCCATATTTTCAGGTGCGCAAAGCGCATCAATATCGACCTTATGGCTATCGCCTGCGACGTAGGCCAAACCCGCAAGACCCGCAAACATAAACGCACCTACCAGCGCCAAGTTGCTTTGCGACCGGTTCCAGTGATAGGAAAGCGGCAAAGCTTTATCATCGTTTTGCGATCTTGCTTCGTTCATATCGTTTAATACTTATTTCACGCAAGGGTATGGAAACACTTGCTATTTCGGTCAAATCCTCAAGCTTACCGGCGCAATATAGCGCGATATCCATGCCCGCTTCCAGCGTTTTAACCACTCTATCCGCAGGCGATCCGTATCTTTTAAGTGCGTCCATACATAGGTCATCAGAGAGCAAAAGCCCAGAAAAACCTATATTTTCACGAATAATATCGATGATCTTCGGGGATACGGAGGCCGGATCCACCGGATCGATCGCTTCATAGACGATATGCGACACCATGCCCCAGACATGATTTGCGTTATCTTTATCAAGTACATAGCGGAAAGGGGCAAAATCGACGTCTTCCAGTTCCTTCAAGCTTGCCCGTACAACAGGTAGATCATAGTGGGAATCAAGCGCGGAACGCCCCTGACCCGGAATATGTTTGATAACTGGTGTTATGCCGTTGGCGATGCAGCGTTCGATTACCACAGCCCCCATATCTCCCACCAGAACAGGATCAGATGAAAAGGCGCGATTACCAATCGCCTGATGCGTGTCTTCAAAGAGTACGTCGAGCACGGGCACACAATCGACATCGATCCCGACTTCGTTCAAGTCATTGCAGATACCGTCGATGGTTTTAATAAGAAGATCATAATCGTTTGCATCACCGATATCCTTCATCGCGGGGTAATCGTTCCAAACGGGCGGGCGCATGCGGCGAACGCGTCCGCCTTCCTGATCGATCAGGATGGGGCAATCCCAGCCGACGCTGTCACGCAGATCGGCACAGAGCTTTGTCATCTGCTCCTTGTTTTCGACATTGCGGCCGAAGAGGATGAACCCGAACGGCTTCATGGAAGCGAATAATGCAGCTTCATCTTCGGTCAGAACTGTGCCAGAGCACGAAACAATAACGGCTTTTGTATCTTTGATCATGATCCCTTTATACACGAACCCCCGCACACGGGCGGGGGTTTGCAAAATTTATGCACGAGGTTTTTTATTTCGTCACGAGGCAAGCGCCCGGTGTTTGGGCCTTGATCTTGGCGCAGAGGCTGTCCGCTGATTCTTTGCTCATCGGGCCGGCCTGTATGCGATAGAAAACGCCCTTGGCCCCAAGATTTGCTTCCTGTGTGCGGTATTTCAAGCCCCCAAGCTGCGCGGAATATTTCGCCTGAATTTTCTTCCACTCACTGTCCGCACCGGATTCAGAGCGGACCGACCCGACCTGAATATAGTATCCGCCCGGTGTTACAGCCTTGGCTGCTGTGCCTGCAGCACCGGCAGCAGGTTCGGTCTTGGCCACTTTTTCAGCCGTTTTATCCTCAGCCGGTTTTGCCGGAGCAGGCTTAACGGCAGCAGGAGACGTTGTCGTTGCGGCGGCCACTTGCTTTGGCGGCTCTACTTCCTCAACCACTTGTGGCATCTCGGATGTGCCGATTGCTTCCTTGACCAGCGCATCGTTTGACGGTGGCACAGCCTCTGCCGTCAGGTCAATCGGCGCCTCTTCGGCGCTAACCGCAGATGTCGTACCTTCGGTGTTCAAACCCGCGAACAACTGACTGCGCGGCACGGGGGGTTCGGCAGATTCATCTGCCAGAATATTTTCAACCGTCCCTTCGGCCTGCCCACCCGAAGAAAAGACCGTGGAATCACGATAGGGAATTTCCATCCCGCCCGGATTGTCCGGCGTGGTCTTATAATCACCCGCATCGGCGCGAACGATTGGCACGCTAGCGCCATTCGCGCCGTCCTCATCCGGGTAGCTTCCCCAGACAATCAGGCCGAGCAAAATCACGGCAGCGGAAACACAGGCGATGGCAAACTCACGCTTGCGTTCACCCACAATGGTCAGGATCTGGTCGAATACGCCATCCCCTTCCGGTTCATCGAAATCATCAAATTTTCTAGCCATGAATCGGATGCTATGAAAAAAAACGCGGAATCTCAAGTGACTTTCAAAGGGGATTGCACCCTATTCACCGCTAATATTGGTTAATTTCATTGACGATAGGACCGGGGAAATTAACCTTTTTAAAATTGCCCGCATTTATAATAAAAAGACTTGCTTTAATTTACATATTATAATAATCTCAGGACTTCAAAACCAACACGGCTTATTTATTAGGAGATACCACAATGTCGAAAGACACAAGCAACGTTCCGGATATCGCAAGAGATTATGAAGGTGTTAGCGCTTACGCCCATCTAATCCCGGCGCAAAAACTTACACCAGAGCAACAAGCCAATAGAGATGATCTGGCCGCTCGCGCCCGTGAATTTTATGGGGAAAACGATATGCAGCTCGGCAATGCTTACGGCCCAGCGGCGAAGGTCACGGAAACCTCGGCAGAACCATACTATACTCTCGAAAATGATTATCTCGGCATAACGCCAGAAGGCGGCGGAGCGACATGCGATAAGGCAACAGCCTTAATACAGCGCAACCTACCCGTGCACCAAATGCGCGGTTTTGATTAAAAATATGACCATTATTTAAAAAGGCCGGTTATTCCGGCCTTTTCTTTTGCACCGCAGCCGAAGGATTGTTTGCTTTCCGGCGGCAAATCACTGTATGGTCCGGCTTTCAGTAACCCACTTATCAAGGGAGATACCAGGTGTTGAAAAACCCAAGCAACGTTCCTAACCTAGACGAAGACTTCCCCCTCGCAGCAGAACCAGCCCCCGTAACAAAAGCACCCGCACCGGATGTATTCTTTGTGGCCTATCCAAACGGGATTGCCGGTGATGATGACGAACCCAAGGATACAGGACCATTTGTATCCACGCCCAAAAGCCGTGCCGCCGCAGAATTGGCAATGCATCAAGGCTATGGACCAGAGGGTCGCTACGGACCGAGTTACGATTAAGTTTCAAACAAAAGGCCGGAAAGAAATTTCCGGCCTTTTTTAATGATTACTTATCCCAATACAGATCAAACAGGCGTTCATGTTCGCGGATAGCGTAACGGTCCGTCATACCCGCGATGTAATCACACACAATACGCGCGCGCTCCGTATCACCGAGCATCCCGCCCGCCTCTTCCACCCTTTTCTGCCAGTGATCGGGCAGAAGGGTATAGCGATCCTGAAACGCGCAGAATAAATCCGTCAAAATCTTTTCAGCCTTCAAACGCACGCGCATGACGCTGTAATGGCGATACATGCGATGATGTAGGAAAGCACGCAGTTCTTCCACCTTTTCGAGCATGGATGGCGAGAACGCCACCATGGCGCGGCCCGCGAGGCGGATATCATCGGGCGATGTCGGAGCCAGTTCACGAAGGCGTTTTTGCGCCTCGGTGAGCACATCGGTCACCATCGCGCCGATCATTTCGCGGATCATTTCCTGCACGAGATGGTGTTCACTGATATCCGGATAGGATTTGCGCACGCCGGTGATCACTTCACGCAGCAGGGCAATGCCTTCAAGGTCTGTCAGCGTAAACATGCCCGCGCGAAGGCCATCTTCCACATCGTGATTGTTATAGGCGATGTCATCGGCAATTGCCGCGCACTGCGCCTCAACGCTCGCATAGGTCGATAGCTGTAAATCCGTTTGCTTTTGCACTTCCGAAAGCGTGATCGGCAGTTTGTTATACTGCACCGGTCCGTTGTGTTTGACGACGCCTTCCAGCGTTTCCCATGTCAGGTTGAGGCCCGGCCATTTCGGATATTTACGCTCCAACCGCGTCAGTACGCGGAGCGACTGATCATTGTGCTCGAACCCGCCGAACGGCTCCATGCATTTTTCCAGCGCCTCCTCCCCCGTATGGGCGAAAGGTGTGTGGCCGAGATCATGAGAAAGCGCAATGCCTTCCGCAAGATCCTCATTTACCAGCAATGCCCGCGCCAGCGTGCGGGCGATTTGCGATACCTCGAGCGTGTGCGACAGGCGTGTGCGGTAATGATCTCCCTCGTGATACACAAACACCTGTGTTTTATCCTTCAAACGGCGAAAGGCCGAGGTGTGGATAATCCGATCGCGGTCACGCTGAAAACATGTTCTGGTCGTGCTTTCATCTTCGGGATAGATGCGCCCCTTGGACAGGTCAGGACGACAGGCATAAGCCGCAAGCGGCAGCGCACAGTAATTATACGCAATGGGAGAGCTTTGATTCATAAGGGTAATCTACCCCCGAACGGCACCGCAGCACAAAAGGTTTTTTATAACTCCAGATTGATCATTGACGAAAGGAAGTTGCCTGATTTAGCCTTTTCTTATCAAAGGGGGATTTTGATATGCAAGAACCTGACTATTCCTTGGCAACCGAAGTACATTCTAAAGACGAGGCGTTTCAGCGCGTCATCGGCGGGGACCCTGCGGAACGGGTGCAGGCGACCGAAGAATTTACGGAGCACGCATCAAAAGTGGTCAATCTGGCGTCCCGCGACACTTATTCCTACATGTTCAATGTACAATCACTGCGCCAGCAACTGACCGATATCCTGAATATCGCCGGACGGGACAATGCCATCCGCAATATCATCGCCCCGATGGCGGAAAAATTTCATATCGCGGGCTTTTAAAACGGCCTTGAATATTGGGGGCAATATCGCCACATTACTGGCATGAGCTCTATCACCCTGACCGACTCCCTCGTGAAACGTATCCGCGTCCTGCAAGAGCAGGACGGCAAGCCGGATATGAAACTCCGTATTCTGGTCGATGGCGGCGGATGTCAGGGCTTTGAATATAAATTTTCCCTGACCGATGAAATCACAGCAGACGACGAAGTCTTTGAAAAAGACGGGGTCGGTGTTGTTATCGACGATATCTCCCTGCCCTATATGGCGGGCGCGGTGATCGATTATGTCGATGATCTGGTCGGCGCCCATTTCGCCGTGCAAAATCCCAATGCGGTGTCCACCTGCGGCTGCGGCACATCCTTCATGGTGAAGGATTAGGGGCTTTGCGGAGCATTTCCCCCGTGGCATAGTACCCCTATGAAAATCGCCACATGGAACGTGAATTCAATCAAGGCCCGAACAGAGCACGTCAAACGCTGGCTTGCGGCCAACCAGCCAGATATCCTTATGATCCAGGAATTGAAGGGGCTCGACTTCCCGCATGATGCGTTCGAGGGATACGAAATCCATGCGGTCGGGCAAAAGGCCTATAACGGCATTGCCACATTTTCTAAAACGCCCTTCAATATCATCACCAATCGCCTTGACGGGGAGGACTCGGACGAACAGGCACGTTATCTTGAAATTGAAAGTGCGGGTATCCGCATCATTAATATCTATCTGCCGAACGGCAACCCGTGGCCAGGCGAAAAGTTCGATTACAAATTGCGCTGGATGGATAGACTTTACAACCGCCTCGCACAATTGCGGGCAGAGGACATTCCCTTCGTTATAGGGGGCGATTTCAACGCCATCCCCGAAGCACGCGATTGCTGGGACCCGAAGCTGTGGGAGAATGATGCCCTCTACCGCCTTGAAACACGTCAGAAATTTCGCGCCCTTTTAAATCTCGGTTTAACCGATGCGTTCAGGGCACTGAATAGCCAGGATCATCAATACACATTCTGGGATTATCAGGGAGGATGCTGGCCCGCCGACAAGGGCATCCGCATCGATCATTTCCTGCTCTCCCCCACTATCGCAGACCGCCTGAAATCCTGCACCATCGACAAAGGCCCACGTGGCGAGGAAAGCCCTTCCGACCACACGCCCGTGGTTCTGGAGCTACGATGAAGAATGCGTTTCTAATCGCCGCCATATGCTGCCTTTCGGCCTGCGCGCCGCATTTATACAGCTCCTTACCCTCGTATATGGCGTCAAAAAACCTGATCGAACCGACGGCAGAGCTGTTTCCACATTGCCAGAATTATGGCTGTGCGCTCGTCAAGAACGTCAAACTGAACAAGCAGGAATGGAAAAAAATCACCAAGGCCTATGGTAAACAAGCAAAATCCGCCAAAGAAGAACGCGCCAAAATTGCAAAGACTATCCCCATGTTCGAACACACCGTCGGGAAAATAACAGAGACCCATCACGACAAAGCGGGCACGTTTGTTCAGACTGGTCACGGGCAAATCGATTGCGTGGATGAAAGCACGAACACAACCGTTTATATGATTCTGCTCGCGCAAAAGGGCCTGATCAAGTTCCATACGGTCGAACAGCCGCAGGTGCGATACCCCCTTGTTTCGGGCCGGGGGTGGATGCACCAGACCGCCGTGGTGCGGGAAACCGAAACAGGCGCGGAATATGCCGTCGATTCATGGTTCGGGGACAATGGACAGCCTATCCATATCGTGCCCATTACGGACTGGATGAACGGCTGGACTCCTGAATAAGGCCAAATTTGCCATGGCCAAACCATGCAAAACCGCCTAGAATCGCCTTAGACAAATTCCTGATTCTTCTAATGGAAATCCTGCCATGATGAAAAAATCCCTGACCGCCGTTGCGATTGCCGCCTTGATGGCCGGAGCCGCGTTTGGTATTGCCTCCTGCGCCTCCATATCCGGTGAAACACGCGAAGTGACCGCCGAACGTATCGCCCGCCCGGCCTTTATGGTCGAGCGCAAGATTGATGCGAACGGCATGAAATTCCAGTTGTGGGAACGCGCGCACCGCCGCGGCGAACCCGCCAATATCTATATCGAAGGCGATGGACACACAGCCTCCAAGGGAGATTTTTACACACTGGACTCTTCCCCCTCCAATCCGCTGGCATTGAACCTTGCCTCCCGCGACAAGGCAAAAAACCTTATCTATATCGCCCGCCCGTGCCAGTTCATGGAATCGCCGGATGAAACCTGCGGATCCGCGCTGTGGCAAAACCGCCGGTTCTCTCCCGAAGTCATCGCCGCCTTCAACGATGTAATCGACGATGTTAAGAAACGCTGGGACATCACGGATATCAACCTGATCGGCTATGACGGCGGCGCTAACATTGCAGCGGCGATTGCGGCCGCCCGCACTGACGTCGCATCACTGCGGACCGTGGCAGGTATCCTCAATCCGCAAATGGTCTACAAACCGGTGGTGAAGGATAAAATCGAAACGCCGGCCTTAGACAGCGATTCCGTGCTTGCGAAAGATCTCGCGCCGAACCTCGCCAACCTGCCACAGCATCATTTCATCGGCGGCGGTGACACCTATGTTCCGGCAGGCGTTTATCATACCTACCGCCAGGCAATGGGAGAATCCGATTGCGTCCATTATACTTTTGTGCCGGATGCGGACCATGAGTCAGGATGGGTCGAAAAATGGCCGGAATTATTAAACCTGACCGTTTCATGTCAGGGCGCGGCCAACGCGGATGGCGAAATTTTCACGCCCTCTACCCCGCTCCCGCCCGTGCCCACAGTGCTTGAGAAGCCATAAGGAATAAAACTTCCAAAGGGCCTATCGTCTATTTTATAATGGATATTGGCCAACCAGTATTGGACACAGGTATGCAGGCATGAAATATATTCTTTCTTTGTTGCTGGGGTCCGCCTTCTTGACCGCCGCGCCGATGGCTTCCGAGGCTCAGAGGCTTCCCGACAAAGCCGAAGACAAATATGCCAACGAACGAAGGGTATTTGACGGACATGATCATAACAAAGATGGAGTGATAGCCGATTTTGAATACAAACAAGACATGATCAGGGATTTTAAATTACGGGATCCGGACGGCAACGGCAAAATCAGCAGGGGCGAGAATATAAATTACCTCTATCACGAATACCTGAGAAAGCATAACATAGCGCCAAATGAAAATAATGCCTTTGTCCCACGCTATTTATATGAAGAATTCGAAGCCAGATTCAATCTGGAAGATCTCAACGGGGACAATCTGGTACTTGAATACGAAAACCTGCTTGCTCACAAAAGAATTTTTTCGAATGTCGATGCCAACAAGGATAATTATGTGAGTTGGGACGAATTCCTAACTTATTTAAATAAAAGAGAAAGCGGCCTATAAAAAAACCCCGATAATCCCGGGGTTTTTTCTTCTGATCTTTTTTCTAAGCCTTCTGCAAATCCATATCGGCATGAACCTTCTGCCAGTTCTGCTCGGGCGCGAAGATACCGATCACGAAGCAAAGCGGTTCCATGATCATGCGGATCACCTTGCCCTTGTAATTCGGGCGCTCGCGCAGGCCCATCTGGTAGCCGATTTCTTCCGCGCGGTTCTTGGCAAGGAACCAGAAGAACGTTTCCGTCGATGGATATTTACGCATCAATTCGACAGAGCGTATACCCCACACGTGATAGCCACGGATCGCGGTCTTCGATAGCTGGCTGTGCGCAAACTCCAGATCCGCTCTCCACAAATCAGCAGGCAAACGCTTCCGGCGATAGAAGTGCGTACAAATGACCGACGAACTACCACCGCTACTGCTGCTTGAGCTTGAAGATGAGGAGCTGCTGCTGGAGGAACTAGATCCCGGATCAATAAACGCGTCAGTTGTTCCAAAGTCCACAGCATCACATCCGGTACAAGGATAAGTCGTGTCACCTATGCCATCTCCATCATAGTCATACCAAGTGCCGCCATCATCACTATCACCGCTGCCACTGCTTGGCGGTGGTGGTGGCGGAGGACAGGCAGGAATGGTACAGGACGCCGAAGGTGTTGCAGGTTCGGCCCCGTCATAACTTACACATTGATTTCTGTTATCCGCCAAGGGCGCGCTACCGGCATAGCGGCGTTCACACTGAACTTCACCGTAATTCGTAACCGTTCTGGCGGTGGCCTCGCAACCGGTACACGTTGGCGGCGTCGCCTGTGTCACCATCCAGCAATAACCCACGCAGGACTGAGACGCCAAAGGCCTGTCCATACCGGCGCAATAAGAATCGGCTACAACCGTGCCCGCACTGTTGACGCATGTCACTGGCCGGCTTTGTGTCGGGTTTTTACTAATGTCCGTTCCCGCGCAAGGACACGCGCTCCAGTTGCCTGCTTCCCATCTATAGGCCTGTTGCCCCGTGGCGTATTTGACATTGGCGGTAAAGG